>NZ_CBDRLS010000003.1:0-762933 GCF_965344965.1 Gordonia jacobaea
GGTGGGTGTTTTTTGCCTGTGTTTTGGGTGGTTCCCCCCCCCCGGCCCGGCATGGGACCGGGCGGTGGCCCCCTCGCAGCGACCGACCTGGCACGTACCCGTAGGCAACTCACCGAAGCGACAGGTGCCGGGAGACTCGACGCCGCCGGGCTGCGGCAGGTGTTGGTCGACCTGCACGAATTCTGGCTGACGAGTAAGGCCGCCGAGCTCGGGATCAAGCCGCACAGCGGACTCGCGATCGTGGCCGTCGGCGGACTCGGACGCGGGGAGATGCTCCCGCATTCCGATCTCGACCTGATCCTGCTGCACGACGACCTCGCCGTCGAACGGCTCTCGGAGGTTGCGGACGGGCTCTGGTATCCGTTGTGGGACGCCAACATTCCGCTCGATCACAGTGTGCGCACCGTCCCTCAGGCGCTGCAGGTCGCCGCCGAGGACACCACGGCCGCGCTCGGGCTGCTCGAGGCGCGCCACATCGTCGGCGACGAGGATCTGTCGTCGCTGCTGATCGGGGGAGTGCGCCAGCAGTGGCGCACCGAGATCAGACACCGCTTCCCCGAAGTGGTCGAGCACGCACAGGATCGCTGGCGTCGCGCCGGCGACATCGCGCACCGTGCTGAACCCGACTTGAAGAACGGTCGAGGCGGCCTGCGCGATGTGCAGCTCCTCGGCGCGCTCGCCATCGCGCAACTCACCGACGGCATGGGAGGCCTGCGCCCCGATTCGCCGAATGCCGGGCCGCAGATGGCCTATCACCGGTTGTTGGACATCCGTACCGAACTGCACCGCATCGCCGGGCGCCCGCGGGAGCAGGTCCGCGCACAGGACGCCGACGAGATGGGTGCGTCACTGCGGATCGGCGACCGCTTCGACCTCGCGCGCGTCATCAGTGACTCCGCTCGCACGATCAGCTACTCCATCGACGTCGGCTTGCGAACCGCAGGTAATGCACTACCGCGCCGCGGTCTTTCCAAGCTGCGGCGATCGCCCATCCGACGTCCGCTCGACGAGGGCGTCGTCGAGCACAACGGTGAGATCGTGTTGGCGCGCAACGCGATTCCGAGCAAAGATCCAGGGCTCATCCTTCGGGTCGCGTCGGCGTCGGCGCGTACCGGGCTGCCGATCAGTGCGTCGACGCTCTCCCGGCTCGCCGATTACGCACCGGAACTGCGCGAACCGTGGCCTGCGGAGGCGCTGAGCGACCTGCTGGTGTTGCTCGGCTCCGGACATCACATGATCGATCCCATCGAGGCACTCGACCGCACCGGGCTGTGGGGCAGGCTCCTGCCGGAGTGGGGTGCGGTGCGTGACCTACCGCCCCGAGACGCGGTGCACACCTGGACCGTCGACCGGCACCTCGTCGAGACCGCCGCCTACGCGAGTTCGATGACCACCCGCGTCTCGCGACCGGACCTGCTGGTGCTCGGGGCGTTGATCCACGACCTCGGCAAAGGGCGCGGTGCCGACCACAGCGTCGTCGGGGCCGAACTCGCCGTACAGGTGGGCAACAGGTTCGGACTCTGGCCGCAGGATGTCGACGTGCTTTCCGACCTGGTGCGCCACCACCTCCTGCTTCCGACGATCGCGACGAGACGCGACCTCGACGACCCCGCGACCGCGACCGAGGTCGCAGAGACCCTCGGATACGACAGGGTGCTGCTCGAACTCCTTGCGGCACTTGCCGAGGCGGATTCACGTGCAACGGGTCCCGGTGTGTGGGGTGAGTGGAAGGCGTCTCTGATCAACGACCTCGTCCGACGCACCATGCGGTTGATCGACGGCGAGACCCCCGAAGAGCCCGAACCGCTCAGCCCGCAGACGCGTGCGCTCGCAGAATCCGGTGAGTACGCGGTCAGCCTCACCCCGGGCGAGGGACCGCACACGTTCACCGTGGTGATGGTTGCACCCGACACCCCGGGCCTGCTGTCGAAAATGGCGGGAGTCGTCGCCTTGAACGGGCTGCGGTCGCACTCCGCGACGGTTCAGGGAATCGAGACGTCGGACGGACAACGCCGCGCGGTCAACACGTTCGTCGTGGTCCCGACATTCGGCTCGCCGCCGGAGGCCGGCCTGCTTCGCCAGCAGTTGATTGCAGCCGTCGAGGGCAAGATCAACGTCATCGAGCGACTCGATGCACGCGAGAGCAGTTCGCCGATCCCGACGATCGGCTCGGTCAACGCCACACCGGGGATCGGCGCCGGTGCAGCAGCGGGGAGCACCGATCCGGCCGTCGATGGTGCCGGGCATCCCAAGAACGCGGTACCGGCACTCTTTGCCATCGCGCCGCCACGGGTCCTCTGGGCTCCGGCGCCGTCGGACGACGAGGTGCTGATGGAGTTGCGCACCGACGACCGCCTGGGTCTGCTCAGTCGCGTCAGCAAGGTCATCGAGCAACAGGGAGCCGACGTCCGGTGGGCGAAGGTGACGACACTCGGGCCGACCGTCGTCGACAACTTCTGTCTGCGTCTGGCCGACGACACACCACAGGCGCGTACCGCGTTGGCAGATGCCGTGATCGCGGCATGTCCACCGCCGCAGCCGCGATCCGACGACGACAAGGGCGACGGCGCGGCGGGTGCGACAGGCTCTGGACGTTCGGGCGTGCCGATCAGCTGACGACCGGTTCGCCTCGCCTGCGGTCGGGGTGACGGCGAGACGCACCGCTGCGGCGAGCACACGCGGGCTCATGGGACACTGGAACAATGTTCGACTCCCTCTCCGATCGCTTGACTGGTGCGCTGAAGGATCTGCGCGGCAAGGGACGCCTGTCCGACGCCGACATCGACCGCACCGCACGTGAGATTCGTCTGGCCCTCCTCGAGGCCGACGTCTCTCTTCCCGTGGTGCGCGCGTTCATCGCCCGGATCAAGGAGCGCGCCAAGGGTGCCGAGGTCTCGCAGGCACTCAACCCCGCCCAGCAGGTCGTCAAGATCGTCAACGAGGAGCTCGTCGGCATCCTCGGCGGCGAGACGCGGCGCGTGCAGTTCGCCAAGAACCCACCGACCGTCATCATGCTCGCGGGCCTGCAGGGTGCGGGTAAGACCACTCTCGCGGGCAAGCTCGGCCACTGGCTCAAGCAGCAGGGCCACACTCCGCTGCTCGTCGCCTGCGACCTTCAGCGGCCCGGTGCGGTCTCGCAGCTTCAGATCGTCGGCGAGCGCGCGGGCGTTCCGGTGTTCGCTCCCGACCCGGGGACGAGCATCGGCCAGACGGGCGACCTCGGCACGGTCAGCCACGGCGATCCCGTCGCCGTCGCGCGCGCCGGTGTCGCCGAGGCCCGCGACCATCACTACGACGTCGTGGTCATCGACACCGCTGGTCGCCTGGGCATCGACGAGGAGTTGATGGGCCAGGCCTCCGACATCCGCGAGGCAACCCAGCCCGACGAAGTGCTCTTCGTCGTCGACGCGATGATCGGTCAGGACGCGGTGGCCACCGCGGAAGCCTTCCAGAGCGGCGTCGGGTTCACGGGTGTCGTGCTCACCAAACTCGACGGCGACGCTCGCGGCGGTGCAGCACTGTCGGTCCGTGAGGTGACCGGCCAGCCGATCATGTTCGCGTCGTCCGGTGAGAAGCTCGAGGACTTCGACGTCTTCCACCCCGACCGCATGGCGAGCCGCATCCTCGGCATGGGCGACGTGCTGAGCCTCATCGAACAGGCAGAACAGCACTGGGATGCCCAGCAGGCGGAGGCCGCCGCACAGAAGATCAGCCAGGGCGAGCTGACACTCGAGGACTTCCTCGAGCAGATGCAGATGCTGCGTCGCATGGGGCCGATCGGCAACATCCTCGGCATGCTGCCGGGTGCCAACCAGATGAAAGACGCTCTCTCGCAGGTCGACGACAAGCAGCTCGACCGCGTGCAAGCCATCATCCGGGGCATGACGCCCGCCGAGCGTGACAACCCGAAGATCATCAACGCCTCACGCCGACTTCGCATCGCGAACGGCTCGGGCGTGACGGTCAGCGAGGTCAATCAGCTCGTCGACCGGTTCTTCGAGGCGCGCAAGATGATGGCCCAGATGTCCGGTCGCATGGGCTTGGGCGGCGGTTCTCGCAAGACCAACCGGAAAAAGGGCAAGGGCAAGAAGGGCAAGGCCAAGGGACGCGGCCCGACACCACCGAAGGTGCGCGGCGGTTTCCCCGGCATGCCCGGCGGTTTCCCCGATCTCTCGAGCATGCCCGCTGGACTCGACGAACTGCCCCCGGGCCTCGAAGGCATCGATATCTCGCAGTTCCAGCAGCCCAAGAAGAAGTAGCAGCCGTGAGCGGTCGCGGGTCGTCGACGGCACGTCACTATCGCGGTCACGATCCGTTGACCGATGAGCTCGTCGAGTTGTGGGTGGTTGGTGACACCATCTCGCGCGAGCCGGTGTCCGACGCCACGACCGTCGCCACCGACGGCTGGATCGTTCCGGGACTCGTCGATGCGCACAATCATGTGGGGATCGCGCCGGGACTCGGTGTGACCATCGAGCAGGCTCGCGCGTTCGCCCGCGCGGACGCCGAAGCCGGGGCGCTGCTCATCCGCGAGGTCGGGTCACCGCTCGACACCCACCCCCTCGACGCCGACGCCGGACCACTGTTCGTCCGGTCCGGCAAACACATCGCGCGCACGAAGCGGTACCTGCGCGGGTACGGCATCGAGCTCGACGACCCCGACGACCTGGCCGCGGAGGTAGCGCGACAGGCCGCCGCGGGCGACGGCTGGGTCAAGCTCGTCGGTGACTGGATCGACCGTGAGGTGGGCGACCTCGCCCCGCTGTGGACCCGAGCCCAACTCGACGGTGCGGTCGCGGCGGCGCATGACGCGGGTGCTCGTATCACCGCGCACGTGTTCGGCAGTGACGGGCTCGACGACCTCATCGCGGCAGGCGTCGACTGCATCGAGCACGGTACCGGCTTGCACGCCGATCAGATCGATGCGCTCGTCGAGAAGTCGATTGCCCTGGTGCCCACCATGATTCAGGTCGACAACTTTCCCGAGATCGCCTCGGGCGCCGACAAGTACCCGACCTACGCCGCACATATGCGCAAACTGCACGCGGATGCGCCCGACACCTTCGCCGCGGCGCGGGAGGCGGGCGTCGCGATCTACGCGGGCACCGACGCCGGTGGATTCATCGAGCACGGGCGAATCGTCGACGAGATCGAGCGGCTCGCAGGTATCGGACTCGGCGCCGCTGGCGCTCTGGCATCGGCGACCACCGAACCGCGACGCTGGCTCGGCGCGGGAACGCTCGAGCACGGCGATCGCGCCGATTTCCTCGTCCTCGACGACGATCCACGGGTGGGGCTCTCGACGCTTCGACGCCCACGCGCTGTGGTGTGCGCGGGCGAGCACGTCGTCTGAGACGCATCCGGTGTGAGGTACACCACCTTTTAGGCCATGGTCTCCGTTGTTACCGCCTAGTAGCGTGGCACCCACGTTGCATTAAGGCGCGTCGGCGGTCCTGATCTCGGTTATGGCCCAGCGCAACGCTCGTGTTGGGGGGCCGGGCGTGGTCGTGTGGTCCGTGGGTCCGTCAGGTGTCGTATGGAGCATGCGTGTGCCTTGTCGCGGGGTGGGCATCCGCATGCTCCATACGCGTGGTCGGCCCCGCACTTGCGGCGATTTCGCCTCCTCGGTGGCGTCTGGCACAATGGATCCTCGGTTCGTCGGACCGGTTACGCACCGCCCGACGGTCACACCCGAATAGATCGCAAAACCGGGTCCGCCAGTTCCGGCGGGCTGCTGAATTGCGCAGTGACCACTGGAGAAGCAACACATGGCTGTCAAGATCAAGCTCACGCGGCTCGGCAAGATCCGCAACCCGCAGTACCGCATCGTCGTCGCCGATTCTCGGACCCGCCGCAACGGCCGGGTGATCGAGACCATCGGCAAGTACCACCCGAAGGAAGAGCCGAGCCTCATCGAGGTCGATTCCGAGCGCGCGCAGTACTGGCTGACTGTCGGCGCACAGCCGACCGAGCCTGTCGCCGCGATCCTCAAGATCACCGGTGACTGGCAGAAGTACAAGGGTCTTCCCGGTGCCGAGGGCACGCTGAAGGTCGCCGAGCCCAAGACCTCCAAGCTCGACCTGTTCAACGCGGCACTCGCAGCCGCCGACAGCGAGCCTGTCGCCGAGGCCACCACCCCGAAGAAGAAGGCCGCCAAGAAGGCCGACGATGCGCCTGCCGCAGACGAGGCTCCGGCCGAGGCTGCTGCTGGTGACGCCAAGGACGAGGCGTGAGCGCTGTCGTCGCCGACGCGGTCGAACATCTCGTCCGCGGAATCGTGGCCAACCCCGACGACGTGCGCGTCGAGCTGATCACCGGTCGCCGTGGCCGCCTCGTCGAGGTGCACGTCAACCCCGAGGATCTCGGCAAAGTCATCGGTCGCAACGGTCGTACGGCAACCGCGCTGCGCACCCTGGTCTCCGGAATCGGTGGCCGTGGTGTGCGCGTCGACATCGTCGACACCGACCGCTGAATAGACGCTCCACGATGGATCTCGTCGTCGGACGTGTCGCGAAATCACACGGTATCCGTGGTGAAGTCGTCGTCGACGTGCGTACCGACGTTCCGGAGGAACGCTTCGTGGTCGGCTCGGTCGTCCGCGGCCGCCCCGGTCGTGGGGGAGACGAGAAGAACTACACAGTGACAGCCGCCCGGCAGCATGCCGGGCGGTTGTTGCTGTCGTTGGCCGAGGTGTCCGACCGCACCGCGGCCGACGCCTTGCGCGGCACCCTCTTCCTCATCGACAGCGCCGACGTCGACTCGGGCGACGATCCGGACGAGTTCTACGACCACGAACTCGAGGGCGTAGAGGTCACGACCGTCGACGGTGAACGAGTCGGCGTCGTCGGCTCGGTACTGCATCTGCCCGCCAACGATCTCCTGGCCGTGAAGACGGTTGATGGGCGCGAGGTTCTGGTGCCGTTCGTGCGCGAGATCGTGCCGACCGTCGGACTCGACGGCATCGTGATCGACCCGCCGGACGGGCTGCTCGACGTCGGCGAGTCATGAGCGACTCACCGCGTACGGATTCGGTTCATGCCGATCCCATGCGCATCGATGTCGTCTCGATTTTTCCCGAGTATCTCGATCCCCTGCGAATGGCGTTGCTGGGCAAGGCAATCGACAAGGGTGCGATCGAGGTCGGGGTTCACGATCTGCGCGACTGGACCCACGACGTGCACCGCGCCGTCGACGATTCGCCATACGGTGGCGGACCGGGCATGGTGATGAAACCCGACGTCTGGGGACCGTGTCTCGACGAGGTATGTCCCGATGGCGCCCTCCTCGTGGTCCCTACGCCCGCGGGAGTTCCGTTCCGGCAAGAAACCGCCCAGCGGTACAGCCGCGAAAAGCATCTCGTGTTCGCATGCGGTAGGTACGAGGGAATCGACCAGCGCGTCTTCGACGACGCCGCGCGGCGCGTGCGCGTCGAAGAGGTTTCCCTCGGCGACTTCGTGCTGATCGGTGGCGAAGTCGCCGCGATGGCAATGATCGAGGCGACCGTGCGGCTCATCGACGGTGTCCTCGGCAATCCGCGCTCACACGAGGAGGATTCGTTCTCCGACGGGCTGCTCGAAGGTCCGAGCTACACGCGACCCGTGCAGTGGCGCGGACTCGACGTTCCCCCCGTCTTGCTCAGTGGCGACCACGCCAAAGTCGCCGCATGGCGTCACGAACAGTCGCTGGAACGAACCCGCGAGCGCAGACCCGACCTCCTCGACGACTGACCCTCCGGAGTTCCTCGGCGGCCGAGATATCCACAGGTGTGCGTCGAGGCGGCGTGCGCCGGCGAATGGCCGGTTATGATCTCCGCAACCCGGGCAGCGACAGCGAAGCGGTTGGCCGGGTGGGGAGGGGAGTACTGTGCGGGATCGATGGACACGCATGCTCGACGACGTCGACCATCAGCGCGTCGAATTGGCAAGAGTCGCAGGCGAACTCGATCGGCTGACCGCGCAGGCGTCGACTCCCGATCGGTTGGTGAGCGTCACCGTCGGGTCGCGCGGACTCGTGCGCGACGTCGACATTCGACCTGCCGCATTGCGCCATTACCGCGCTGATCAACTATCCGCGACCATTGTCGAGCTCGCCGCGCGCGCAGACTCAGAGCTTCGCGATCAGCGAGAGCGCCTGTTGCACACCGTGTCCGAACTCAGGCCCGACTACTCCGACGTACGCCGTAACGGTGACGAGGTGCCAGCGGGCCGAGGCCGGGTGCCCCGATGAGCGAGCCGTCGCGCTCACGTTCCGACGACACGTCGGCCATGCGTGTCGACGGACTGGCCAACGCCGAGCTGAGTCGTCGGCTGTCCGAGATCGCCCGACGTGTCGACACGATGCGCGACGAGTTGATCGCCGTCGGGCTCGTCGTCGATGCGTCCACGGGGCAGGGTGCACCTGCCGAGGCTTTTCGTCCCGGAGCATCGCGTGCGGAACGGGGGTGCCTGCGCGGGGTCGAATCGGTGTCCAAGGCGCTGGCTGTCATCGCGGCCAACGCCGCGGCCGGGGCGAGGCAGGTAGTCGACGCCGACCGCGAACTCGACGCCCAATTCCGCACCTCCGGCCAGAGCGCCGGAGTAGACGGGCGCACGCCGTGAACAACGTCGCGCACCCGACAGTCGCTGCGACAGAGGAGCTTCGACGGCTTGCCGAGTCGCTCGCGCCGGGGTGCTGGCCGACCGCCGACGACACCGCGCTCGTCGAATGCGGCCGTCGACTCCGCGGAATCGGCGACGAACTGCGCGATCTCGCCGACATCGTGGACGCGCTCCGGCGAGATCACGACGGGTCGGGACGCTTTCACGACGGGCTGATCCACGCGCTCACGCAGGTGACGTCGGATGTCGACGGCATGCGCAGTGTCGCCGATCGATTCGCCGTGTTCGCCGAATCGCTCGACACTTTCGCGCTGGCGACAGTCGACGCGCGATCGGAGATGACGGTGCTCGCGTCCATCGCCGACCGCGACCGCCTGGCGGGTTCGGTTGCCGAGGCACTCGGCGACGACTCCGCTCGGGTGTCGGCGGCGAGTGCCGGTCGCTACGCGCTCTCCGCCGCCGGGGACGAGTACACCGAGCGCGCCGGGGATGCCGGCCACTCCGCGGTGCCCTGGGACAATGCAGTGCACTCGGACAATGCAGTGCACTCGGACAATGCAGTGCTCAGGGACGAGGCAGAACAGCGAACCGACTCGACTCCGCCCGCTGCGACCAGCGGCATGATGACAGCGGGTGGCTTCGCCGGCCTCGGCGCGATGGGGGTGGCGGCGGGTGGTGCGCTGCAGGGCGTGGGTGCTGTCGGAGGCTTGTCCAGTGGACCCGACATCGACCCGGCATGGCTAATCGAGCGCGCAGCGCTATTGCAGACATCGCTGCCATCGCCCTTCTCCGAATGGATGCGCGTCGCGATCGGTGTCGGAACCGACGCCGACGGTGGCAAGGTCAGGGTCGTCGCAACCAGCGACCCGCAGCCGTATCAGCGTCCGGGCTTCGCGATCGCCCACAGTGAGTTGCTCGCCGGCGACGGAGGCCCTCCTGAATACGCGATCGTCGCCGAGATGGCACGCGCAGGGCTGACACCGGTGATCGTGGCGTCGGCTATGACGATGCCGCAGGGAATCGCATCGGTGCTGGTGGCAGAGGGTGTCGAGGTGGCGTCGCCGCCATCGTCGCGAACGTGAGACGCGGATACGAGCGCCGACTCGAGCCTCGGATGCGCGATTTCACTTCCTGCCTGGTGCTCTGGCACAATGGACGGGTTGCCTGAGGCCGTCGATCGGCCCTCGGGCATGACTCGGAGCACGAACCGGTTCGATCCCTGACGCCACACCGTCGGAACACCGACGCCAATGGCGTGGGCCGCCAGGTTCCTCTGTTCACCAGTAGCCACATTAAGGAACAACGACATCATGAACACCCTCGACTTCCTCGACAAGCAGTCGCTGCGCGACGACATCCCCGCGTTCGGCCCCGGTGACACCCTCGACGTTCACGTCAAGGTCATCGAAGGTTCCAAGGAGCGCGTCCAGGTCTTCAAGGGTGTCGTCATCCGTCGCCAGGGTGGCGGTGTCCGCGAGACCTTCACCGTTCGCAAGGTCTCGTTCGGTGTCGGCGTGGAGCGTACCTTCCCGGTGCACAGCCCCAACATCGCGAAGATCGACGTTCTGACTCGCGGCGACGTGCGTCGCGCGAAGCTGTACTACCTGCGCGATCTGCGCGGCAAGGCAGCCAAGATCAAGGAAAAGCGCTGACGCGTCTACCCTGACGACGTGGCATCCGAACACAGCGCGGCAAATCACTCCGACGCAGACGACGCCCATTCACGTCCGGCAGACACTGCCGACGGCCGGTCCGAGGATTCCGAGGAGCGCCCCTGGCGCACCAAGGATGACGACGCCGAACCGCGATCAAAACGTGGTTCATGGCTACGTGAGACGATCATCATCGTCGCGTGCGTTCTCCTGGTGACGTGGATTCTGCAGACCTTCATCGGTCGTCAGTACGTGATCCCGTCGGAGTCGATGGAGTCGACGCTCATCGGATGTCAGGGCTGCACCAACGACCGCATCGTCATCGACAAGCTGGCGTATCGCTTCGGCGATCCCCAGCCCGGCGATGTGGTCGTTTTTCGTGCCCCGACCTCGTCGTGGGACGGTGACTGGGAGTCGCCGCGGTCGAGCAATGCGGTCATTCACGGGCTGCAGAACGGACTGTCGTGGTTCGGTTTCGCGCCGCCCGACGAGAACGATCTGGTCAAGCGCGTGATCGCCACCGGCGGCCAGACCGTCGAATGTCGTAACTTTGAAGGGGTGGGCGTGAAGGTCAACGGCAAGCCGTTGAACGAGCCCTACATCGACAAGAGCCTTCAGTCGCGCGACGTGGCGTCGGGTCAGTCCGGTGAGCCCGACAACCAGGTGACCAGTTGCTACGGTCCCGACTTCGGCCCCATCAAGGTGCCCGACGGCAACCTCTGGGTCATGGGCGACAACCGCGAGTACTCGGCGGATTCGCGTTATCACGTCACCGACGAGCTGCAGGGCACCGTTCCGGTGTCCGACGTCCGCGGCAAGGTGCGCTTCATCATCTACCCCGTGTCACGGATCGGTGGTGTCGGCTCGATCAACCCGCAGCAGTGACCAGTCGCAGCATCGTGGGTTCGTGGCCGCCGAGGTCGCCGGTTCGCCGGGCCTCGGGCCTGCGTACGTTCGAGTTCGCGCTGCACCGCGGTGGTCTTGGTCCGGTCGCAGGCGTCGACGAAGCAGGTCGGGGTGCGTGTGCCGGCCCGCTGGTGGTTGCGGCATGCGTCCTCAAACCAACTCAGCTGGCGTCTCTGGCTGATCTCGACGACTCCAAACGCCTCTCCGAGGCCACGCGAGAAACCCTCTACCGTGCGGTTACGCGGTATGCCGCGAGCTGGTCGGTCGTTGTCATCGAGGCCGACGAGATCGACCGGATCGGTATCCATGTCGCCAATATCGAGGGAATGCGACGCGCGGTCGCCCAGCTCGACGTGACGCCGGGATATGTCCTGTCCGACGGCTTCGCGGTGCCGGGGCTGACCGCCCCGTCGCTCCCGGTGATCGGCGGCGACGGCGCTGCGGCGTGTATCGCTGCCGCCAGCATCCTCGCGAAGGTCACACGCGACCGCATCATGGTCGCCATGGACGACGAGGTTCCCGGCTACGACTTCGCCATCCACAAAGGCTACAGCACCGCGCACCACATGGCGTGCCTCGACGCGCATGGCCCTTCCCACCAGCACCGGATGTCGTATCGCAACGTCGCCGCCCGACGTCGCCGACCCCGACCAGACCTCCCGTCAGAACCCGATCGCGATAGGCTTGACCGATGAGCGCTGAGGATCTCGAGAAGTACGAAACCGAGATGGAGTTGTCCCTGTATCGGGAGTACAAGGACATCGTCGGCCAGTTCACCTACGTGGTGGAGACCGAGCGGCGCTTCTATCTCGCCAATGCCGTGGAGATGGTCCCTCGCAACACCGATGGCGAGGTGTACTTCGAGCTCCGCATGAGCGACGCGTGGGTCTGGGACATGTACCGTCCTGCCCGATTCGTCAAGCAGGTCCGGGTCATCACGTTCAAGGACGTCAACATCGAAGAGCTCGAGAAGCCCGAACTACGGCTACCCGACGAGCCGTGAGTGTCATGACCGTCGTCTGTCCACAGGCGGCGGTCTTTCCACAACTCGCGCACTGATCTGAGTTCTCTCGCTGTTTCGTCGTCGCTGTCGGCCACTGTTGTGGCATGAGAAGCGAGTCGTCGGAAGGGCGTCCGAATCGGCGGGCATTCATCGGGCAGCTGGGTGAAGATCTGGCAGCCAGTTATGTCGTCGGTCTGGGTTGGTCTGTCCTGGAACGGAATTGGCGTTGTCGGTACGGCGAGATCGATCTGATCGCCAACGACAACGTTGTCCTTGACCCGACGTTGGTCGTCGTCGAGGTGAAGACCAGGGCCAGTCGGGTGTTCGGTGATCCCGCGCAGGCGGTGACCGCCGACAAGTTGTCGCGTCTGCGCCGATTGACACGGATCTGGCTCACCGAGCAGGAGATGTTCTGGCCGAATATCCGATTCGACGTCATCTCGGTGCAACTCGATACGCACTATCCCGATCGCACCGAGTTCGCTGCGGTGCGCCACCACACCGGCGTGTTCGAGTAGGGACGCGCGATGTCGTTGGGGCGTTGTCATTCGGTTGGCCTGAACGCTTTTGAGGCAGGCGTGATCGAGGTGCAGGCATCTCTGAGCCAGGGGTTGCCGGGGTTTTCGTTGTCGGGCAACGTCGATTCCTCGTTGCGTGAGGCGCGCGACCGGGTGCGGGCCGCCATCTCGAATTCGGGGGTGAAGTTCCCCGAGAAGAAAGTGACGGTCAACCTGGCGCCTGCTCAGATGCCCAAGAGCGGGTCGGGACACGATCTCGCGCTTGCTGTTTCGATACTCGCCGCGACGGACGCTGTTCCCACAGCGAAGTTGGGTGGGACGATCTTCCTGGGCGAGCTCGCACTCGATGGACGTCTCCGACCGGTGCGCGGCGTGCTTCCGGCCGTGATCGAGGCGCGCAACGCGGGTTTCGCTCGTGCGGTGGTGCCGATCGAGTCGGTTGGTGAGGCGACGCTCGTGCGCGATATCGAGGTCGGCGGTGCGCATTCGCTGTCGGAGGTGTCCTCGTGGCTGCGCGGCGAGTGCGTGCTGGACACGGTGTGTGAGATCAGGGCAATTCCCGCAGATCCGGTCGCCGACATGGCCGATGTGATCGGTCAGAGCGAGGCGCGCCACGTACTCGAAATCGCCGCTGCCGGTGCGCATCACGTCATGATGACCGGCCCGCCGGGTATCGGGAAGACGATGCTGGCGAGACGGCTGCCCGGCATACTCCCGCCTCTCGAGGAGGAAGAATCGCTCGAGGTCACCGCACTTCACTCGATCGCGGGCCGATTGCGTCCGGGCCAGCCGTTGATCACCTCACCACCGTTCGTCGCGCCGCACCACAGCACCTCGACGACAGCGCTGATCGGTGGCGGCACCGGTATCGCGCGGCCCGGCGCGGTGTCGCTGGCACATCGGGGAATTCTGTTCCTCGACGAGTGCGCTGAGATGGGACCCAAAGTGCTTGACTCCCTGCGACAACCACTCGAAGAAGGGGAGGTGCGGATCAGTCGTCGCGACGGGGTGGCCACCTACCCGGCGCGCTTCCAACTGCTCCTCGCCGCCAATCCGTGCGCGTGCGCGCCGGTGCACGACGTCGACTGTGTCTGCAGTGCGGTCGTCCGCCGGCGCTACCTGGGAAAACTGTCGGGACCGCTGATGGACCGTGTCGACCTGCGGGTACAGATGGAGCCGCCGGGAAACGCCGCACTGATGATGGCGGCGGAGGAGTCGAGCGCCGACATTCGGGCGAGGGTGACCGCTGCGCGTTCCGCCGCGATCGAACGATGGAGTGAGCACGGCTGGCGAACCAACTCCGAGGTGCCCGGTTCGGCACTGCGACAACAGTTTCGGCTATCACCCAAAGCTCTTCGGCCTGTCGACGTCTGCGTTCGGGAGGGGCGCGTGACCACGCGGGGCGTCGATCGAGCCTTGCGAGTCGCGTGGACACTCAACGACCTGCGAGGTGGCGATGTCCCGACCGAGACCGATGTGGCGCAAGCACTGCTGTACCGAGACCGAGGGGGATTCCGATGACTGCGTACGCCGATACACACCACAACGACGAAGTACTGCGTGCGTGGGCCTATCTGAGTGCTGTGGCCGAACCGCCGTGTTCTTCGATTCGACGCCTCGTCGACGACCTCGGAGCAGAGGCCGCGGCCGACGCTATCCGTAGTCGACGGGTGCCGAGCGGTCACGAGGCTGTTCTGGGTCCGACAAGCGCTCGAGCCGAGAGTTGCACTCCCGCCGAGGATCTCGACACCGCACGCGCGGTCGATGCTCGCCTGATCACATCCGACGACGCCGAATGGCCCGCCTGGCCGTTGCTCCCGTTGACGCGACTCGATCCGAATGCGCACGGTGACGAGCCGATCGCACTGTGGGTGCGCGGCCCAGCGCACCTCGACGACGTCGCGGCCGCCTCGATCTCATTGGTCGGATCGCGCGCAGCGTCGTCGTATGGGGAGCACGTCACGGGGAAGCTCTCGAGCGAGTTGTGCGCGCAGGGGTGGGCCGTGGTCTCGGGAGGTGCATATGGCGTCGACGGCGCCGCGCATCGTGCGGCACTCGCGTCGGCGGGCACCACCGTGGCGGTGCTCGCGTGCGGGATCGACCGTGACTATCCGGCGGGACACGCTCGGCTGCTTGCCGAGGTCGCGAGCAGCGGAGCTGTCGTCTCGGAGTACGCGCCGGGCACCACGGCTGCACGCCACCGGTTCTTGACAAGGAATCGATTGGTCGCGGCGCTGTCGTCGGCAACAGTCGTCGTCGAGGCAGGCAAAAGATCCGGGGCTGCGAATACGGCGGCATGGGCACGCGCGATAGACCGCCCGGTCGGCGCGGTTCCGGGGCCCGTCACGTCGGCGACGTCAGTGGGCTGCCATCGCCTGATCGCCGATGGGCTCGGCGTGCTCGTGACCGACGCGGCGTCGGTCATCACACTGGCAGTACCCGACGGAGGCGGCGACCCCGGTCGTGGTCGCGAACGCCCCACCGACACACTGACCGACGACGAAAAGCGGGTCCACGACGCGATTCCAGGCCAGGGGAGTGCCACTATCACCGAGATCTCGTTCGCCGCGGGCCTCGACGTCGGTATCGTGCGAGCTGCGCTCGCGGGGCTGGAGATCGCGGGTCTGATCGCCGGCGACGGCGCCGGATGGAGACTCGCGATTTAGGTAACCCTAATTCGAGTGGCGTAGGCTGGAACGCATTAGGAGGTTTCATGGCAAAGCGCGTGAATTCGATGACGGTGCTCCGGCGAGAGCAGATCACACCCCACATGGTGAGGCTCTATCTGGGTGGTGACGGCTTCGGTGATTTCGCCGCGGCACTGCCGCCGCGGAACGAACGCGACACCGACATGTACGTGAAGTTGATTTTCATGCCCGACGGTGTCGACTTCCCGGCCGACTTCGATCCGAGGGCGTCCCGGTCGCTACCGCCCGAACAGCAGCCTGTGTTGCGCACCTACACCGTCCGCACCGTCGATGAGGACGCGCGCGAGATCGCGATCGACTTCGTGGTGCACGGTGACGAGGGCATCGCCGGACCCTGGGCCGCGACGGTTGCTCCCGGTTCCGACGTGCACTTCCTCGGTCCGGGCAGCGGGTACCGGCCGGACAACGACGCCGCGTGGCATCTGCTGGCCGCGGACGAAGCCGGCCTGCCCGCGCTGGCCGCAGCCATCGAATCGTTGCCCGAAGGTGCGATCGCGAAAGCGTTCATCGAGGTTGCCGGACCCGAGGACGAGGTCGCGCTCGACGTGCCGTCCGGCGTGGAGATCACCTGGGTCCATCGTGGCGGACCCGCGGGCGAGGTGTCCGATGACCGCGCAGGCGACAACGCCCCGCTGATTGCGGCGGTGCGCGAGACCGAGTGGCTCGACGGTGAACCGCACGTCTTCATCCACGGCGAGGCGCAGGCCGTCATGCACAACCTGCGCGGCTATGTGCGCAAGGAGCGCGGCGTGAGCGCAGCACGGGCATCGATCTCCGGCTACTGGCGACGTGGTCGCACGGAAGAGGGCTTCCGGCAATGGAAGTCCGATCTGCGTGCCGAGGAGGAGGGCGCGGGCGTCGCCGGTTGAAGATCGACGGCCGGTCGGGTGGCCGGACGGCTCTCTCGACTGCGTGCCGGCAACTGACGCCGGGATCGAAGAACCCGACCCGGTGACGATCTGACCCAGTGACGATCTGACCCAGTGACGATCTGACCCAGTGACGATCTGACAACGACGCGCGTGTGCGGTTGCGTACACGCGCGTCGTTCGTTGTCATCGATCGATGACCATGTCCGTGCTCGACGAGTTCGCCGACCATCTGCGACACGAGCGCGGCCGCAGTGAGCACACCATCCGCGCGTACGTGTCGGATGTGCGGGGCCTGATCGCGTTCGCGGGTGCGAGGGGAGTTCGGGTCGGCGACATCGACCTGGCATTGCTGCGGTCCTGGCTTGCCGAACACACTCGACGGGGCGCGGCCCGCACCACCGTCGCGCGTCAGGTGTCGTCGGCAAAGACGTTCTGCGCGTGGGCCTTCAGGGAACAGATCCTCGGCGAGGACCCGTCCACCCGGCTGCAGGCGCCCAAGGCTCATCGCACGCTGCCGCCGATTCTCGCGCCCGACGAGGCGGTGGCCGCGATCGCCGCTGCAGGGCGCCCGAGCCCTGTGGCGGATGGCGATGCTGACGGGGGCGATGTCGGCGGGGGTGACGCCGACGCTCGACGCGACCTCCGTGACAGCGACGACCCCATCGCGCTCAGAGACGTCGCGATTCTGGAGTTGTTGTACGCCACGGGGATTCGCGTCGGCGAGTTGTGCGGGCTGAACATCGCGGACATCGACGCCCACCGTCGGGTGGTGCGCGTGATCGGGAAGGGCAACAAAGAGCGAACGGTGCCCTACGGCGCGCCCGCGGCGAAAGCCGTTGCCCGCTGGCTTCGCGACGGTCGACCGGCGTTGGTGGGGCCACGATCAGGAGAAGCACTGCTCCTCGGCGCGCGCGGTGGACGCCTCGATCAGCGCATGGCTCGCAGCGTCGTGCACCGGGCAGTCGACGCCGCGGGCGGACCGTCGATGGGCCCACACGGTCTCCGACATTCCGCCGCGACCCACCTCCTCGAAGGCGGCGCCGATCTTCGTGTGGTCCAAGAACTCCTCGGCCACGCGTCGTTGGCGACCACGCAGCTCTATACGCACGTCAGCGTCGAACGTCTGCGTGCGGCCCACCGTCAGGCGCACCCTCGGGCGTGATCGGCGAGGGTCCCGCAAAGCCGTGGCCCATCAGCCGTCGAGCGGTTTGAGGCGCACCCTCACGGCACCGAGCAGTCCGAGCGGGTCGACGTAGTCGGCGCTCCGCCCCGCGCCGCGTCGTGCGCCCCAGTGCACGCAGGCGATCGCCCGACATCCGGGATGACCGGCCAGAGCCGTGCCGATAGCTGTCCCTCGACTCACGCGATCTCCGCGCCGAACCGTGGGACGGACCGGCTCGTACGTGGTGATCAGGCCGTCGGGATGCTGGATCGACACCGTCGACTTGCCGCCGACCTCACCCGCGAACCGGACCACGCCGTCGCCTGCCGCCAGAACCTGCGCGCCGTCGACGACGGCGAGGTCGACGCCGCGGTGGCCTGCATGCCACCGCTGATCCGGCTCGTCGAATCCGGTGACCACAGTTGGCTTGGGAACGAGCGGGGCGGTGTAGGTGGGCGGACGGGCGGAGGCCAACGACGGAACGCCGATCAGGAGTGCGCTGGTCAGGGCGATGTCGGTGAGGACGACGAGCAGTCGTCGGACAATCGGGAGACGCCCCGGTGGGTCGTCTGAGTGGTAGTGGGTCGGCGTGACGTCGGTGGTCATGTCGACTCTGCGGGTGTCCATGCTGACTCTGACGCACGCGCGAGGAGGAAAGGTCCATCGGCGCGAGAATTTCTTCCGCGGTGGGCTGTACAGGGGGCGTTTTGGGTTCTGAACTGCGGCGGCGTAAGCTGAGGGGGCATCTCATCTGCGGATGAGGTGACTTCGCGCGCCTGCATCAGGCAATGCACCACGGCGACCACGGTCGCGTGTGAGAGCCGACAAACTCGCGTGGGCGGTCCCGGACACCCGGGTCCGCGCGACGCAGGCGCCAGGATCGTCATCACCCGATGGCGATGTCAACTGCACACAAAGGATAGAAGACTCATGGCTGTCGTAACCATGAAGCAGCTGCTTGACAGCGGCGCACACTTCGGGCATCAGACCCGCCGTTGGAACCCGAAGATGAAGCGTTTCATCTTCACCGACCGCAACGGCATCTACATCATCGATTTGCAGCAGACGCTGACCTACATCGACAAGGCCTACGAATTCGTCAAGGAGACCGTCGCCCACGGCGGCACCATCCTGTTCGTCGGCACCAAGAAGCAGGCTCAGGAGTCGATCGCTGCTGAGGCCACCCGCGTCGGCATGCCCTACGTGAACCAGCGCTGGCTCGGCGGCATGCTCACCAACTTCCAGACCGTTCACAAGCGTCTGCAGCGTCTCAAGGAACTCGAGACCATGGAGCAGACCGGCGGTTTCGAGGGTCGCACCAAGAAAGAAATCCTGATGCTGACCCGCGAGAAGAACAAGCTCGAGCGGACACTCGGCGGTATCCGGGATATGGCCAAGGTGCCTTCTGCCATTTGGGTGGTGGACACCAACAAGGAGCACATTGCTGTCGGTGAGGCACGCAAGCTCAACATCCCGGTCATCGCGATCCTCGACACCAACTGCGATCCCGACCTCGTCGACTACCCGATCCCGGGTAACGACGACGCGATCCGCAGTGCTGCTCTGCTCACCCGCGTCGTGGCTTCGGCCGTCGCCGAGGGTGTTCAGGCTCGTGCGGGCCAGGCTTCTTCGGACGCCAAGCCCGACGCCGCCGCAGGCGAGCCCCTCGCCGAGTGGGAGCAGGAGCTGCTGACCCAGGCTGCCGCACCGGCAGCCGAGGTTGCTGCCGAGGCTCCCGCCGCGACGGAGCCGCCCGCTACCGCCTGACGCGCGTAGCCGATAGTCACCGGCGGGTGCTCGCAGGATCCCTCCGGATTCTGCGGGCACCTGCACCGTTTAACCCACTTGAAGGAGGCTCGCCAACGATGGCGAACTACACCGCAGCCGATGTGAAGCGTCTCCGTGAGCTCACCGGTTCAGGCATGTTGGACTGCAAGAAGGCTCTCGAGAACAACGACGGCGACTTCGACAAGGCTGTCGAGGAGCTCCGTATCAAGGGTGCCAAGGACGTGGGCAAGCGCGCCGAGCGCTCCACCGCCGAAGGCCTCGTCGCCGCCAAGGGCGGCGCGATGATCGAGCTCAACTCCGAGACCGACTTCGTCGCGAAGAACGCCGAGTTCCAGGCGCTCGCCGACCAGGTTCTCGATTCCGCACTGGTCGCAAAGACCAGCGACATCGAGGAGCTCAAGGCAGCCAAGCTCGGTGACGGCACCGTTGCCGATGCCGTGCAGGCTCTCTCGGCCAAGATCGGCGAGAAGCTCGAACTGCGCCGCGTCGTCTACTACGACGGACCCGTCGCCGTGTACCTGCACAAGCGTGCGTCCGATCTGCCTCCCGCTGTCGGCGTTCTCGTGTCCTACGACGGTGACGGCGAAGCCGCCGCCGAGGCTGCGCGCAATGCCGCTCAGCAGGTTGCTGCTCTGAAGGCGCGTTACGCCACTCGCGACGAGGTCCCCGCGGACGTCGTCGAGAACGAGCGTCGTATCGCCGAGGAGACCGCCAAGGCAGAAGGCAAGCCGGAGAAGGCTCTCCCGAAGATCGTCGAAGGCCGGCTGACCGGATTCTTCAAGGACTCGGTCCTCATCGACCAGCCCTTCGTGAAGGACTCCAAGAAGACCGTCAAGAACGTTCTCGACGAGTCGGGCGCCACCGTCAAGGCGTTCACGCGCTTCGAGGTCGGCCAGTCCTAAAGCACTAGCGCCAACTACCGGCGCAGGCACGACCACCAACGCCCGCATCCGAATTCGGATGCGGGCGTTGGTGATTCGGGGACCTGGTCCGGTCTGTTGGTCGACCCTGGGTGGTCAGCCGGCCCTGCGACGCCCGAGCGCGAGCGACAGCACGGCGATGACACAGCCGAGGATCGCGAGGACCCAGAGAGTTGCTCGGAATGCGCCCATGAAACTCTGTGCCGCGACGTGCCTGCCCGCGATCTTGAGTTCGGGTGCCGCCTGCCGTGCGACAGTGGCCGCTACGCCCTGCTGGGCAGACCCCGACGTCGAGCAACCCGGTGCGGGACGTTCGGGATGCGCCGAACTCAGTTGAGCCGACGCGCAGTCGGCGAAACGGTCGGCCACCGCGCTGCGGAACATCGGGTCGACGTCGGTGCTCTCGAGTGCCGACGACAGTTCGGCGCGCGCGGCGGGAACCGCCTCGACCGACTGGGCCGACACCTGACCGAAGAAGAAGATGGTGACCACGGCAAGTCCGATCGACGCGCCGATCTGTTGCACCGTCGGTACGCAGCCCGACGCGGAACCGATGTTCTGTTCGTTCGTGTCGGAGAGAATCGCCGTTTGCAGTGGTGCGATGAAGAATCCCGTGCCGATACCGCCGACGACGAGCGGTGCGCTGACGGCCGCCACCGACAACGACGCGGACTGTGGTTCCAATTCTGCTGCGAGCCAGGCAAGTCCGGCCGACAGGATCAGGACACCGATACACAGTGTGCGTGCTGGACCGAGTCGACGAACCAGGAGCGGCGAAGCGATAGAACCCGCGGCCGCCCCAATGGCGAACGGCAGCGCAAGCAGGCCCGTGCGCAGCGCCGAGTAGCCGAGCCCGAACTGAGTCGCGACCGACACCGTGAAGAAGAATCCCGCGAAGACGCTGAAGAAGAGCAGCGACAGAAGCAGCCCCACCGAGAAACGTCGAGACGCGAAGAGGTCGAGACGAAGCAGGGGAGCGCCGCCACTGCGCAGCAGGCGTCGTTCGACGACGACGAACAACCCCAGCAGGACGACGGCCGCCCCCATCATCGCCCACAGGCGCGGTGGCCAGTTCTGTTCGCGGCCCACCGCCAACGGGTAGAGCAGCAGGAAGAGGCCCGCGGTCGACAGCGCCACACCCACGAGATCGAGCCGCGGCGGGTTGTCGTCGCGCATCTGTGGAAGTCGACGGCCCGCGAGGATGCATGCGACGAGTCCGATCGGGACGTTGACGAAGAAGATCGCTCGCCAGCCCCAGCCGAACAGGTCGCCGGTCACCAGGAGTCCGCCGAGCACCGGACCCAACATGGCGGCCAGCCCCGCGACCGCGCCGTAGATGCCGAACACGGCACCGTGGCGCGATTTGGGAAACAACGCCGCGATCAACGCCAGGGTCTGCGCCGACATCAGCGCAGCACTCATACCCTGGGCACCGCGACAGATGATCAGCTCGAGTGGGCTACGAGCCAACCCGCACAGCACCGAGGTGACCGTGAACGCGACCATCGCGAAGATGAACATCCGACGTCGCCCGAGCCGGCCACCAAGTGTCGCGGCAGTCAGCAGTGTGCAGGCGAACGCCAGCGTGTAGACGCTCAGGACGAACAACTGCTCCGACGTCGACGCGCCGAGGTCGACTGTGAGGTCGGGAAGCGCGATGTTGACGATCGTCGTGTCCAACATCTGCATGAACACGCCGAGCAGACACCCCGCCAGCGCCAGCCATGCGGCACGTGTCGGGGTGTCGGGTGCCGTACTCGACGACACCACCGGGGTGGTGTTGGCAGCCATCCGGCTACGACCGGTCAGTTCGCGGCGGGTAGCTCGGGCTGGTAGTCGCCCTGGTCGGCCACTGCCCGCATGATCTTCTTGACCTTCTCGGTGTAGAGCGCGAGCGAGTCACGGCCCTCGGCGGTGTCGGGGAACAAGAAGGTCATCGACGTCTGGTCGTTGAACCTGTTGACCCACATGAACACCTCTTCGCTACTGCCGCGATTGCCGTAGAGGCAGCCGTTGATGGCATCGAAGAGGTCGACTCCGGGTAGTTTGCGGACGTCGATGTAGGAGAACATCGGCACCGTCCATCCCACGGGGATGTCGACGGCGTCGTCGTCGGAGACCAACTGTGCCACGCGATGCAGCGACACGTCGGTCAGATTCTTACCCGCCGTGTAGCTCTGTCCTGCCAGGGCGGCGACGTCGGTGAAATTCGCACCCGGCGTAACCGCGATTGGCACGGGAATGAGGCTGGTGAACCAACCGACGGAGTTCAGCTCGGCGCCGACTGCGCGAGTGCTCTTCGGTGTCATCGCGAGATACTCTGCGGCACCGGTGAATTCGCAGTAGGCGATGGCGGCCACCGCGAGGAGTCCCGCGGTCATGTTGGCGCCGTTCTCCTTGCAGATCTTCTCGAATCGCTGTGCGGCGGACTCGTCGAACACGTTCTCCGTCACATGACCGCTGCGTGTGTAGCCTTCGGACTCGGTACCGAGAGGCAGCGGGAAATGCGGTAGCTCGCCACCATTGTTTTGGATCAACTCAACCCACCGGCGCACCTCGGGTGAGTCGGTGGTCAGGTCCCGGGACACGCTGCGCTCATGCTCGCAATAACGCAGGTAGCTTCCTATTTCAGGAAGTGGGTTCTTGAGTCCGAATGCCTCGTTGGAATACAGCGTGATCAGCTCGACGCACGTGAGCGCCTGCGAAATACCGTCGGTATTGAGATGGTCGACGGCTGCATACAGGGTGAAACCGCCATCCCATTCGATTGTTCCAAATGTGAAACAGTTCCAGTGAAATGGTCCGGGTGTGATGTCCGAAATGAGGGTCCGGATCTCTTCTGCCGTCCCGACGGTGCCGTGATCGGTGGCCGACAGTTCGACGATCTCGGGCTCGACGACGTGCCGGGCGATCGATCCGTCTTCCTCCGCCGAGAACCAGGAGAGGTAGGTGTCGTGCCTGCGCAGGAACGTGGTGACCGCGCGCTCGAGTGCGCCGCGATCGAGCGGTGTCTGAAAATCGAAGGCTTCCAAGCAAAGTCGGGAAAATCGGAATCCGGCCGACTCGTTGCGCAGTGCGGCGTTGAGGTATTCCTCTTGCTGGTGTGACGCGGGTACCGGATGTACCGGCGCCTTGGATCCCGCGGCGACCGCCTCGGGGGAGAGTGTCCAACTCGTCACCGCGCCTGCGCGTGGCTGCCATTCGTCGATCAGGCCGAACTTGACCATCGATAAAACCTCAATTCACTTTGGTGATGGATGAGTAGGGGCCCCGACTTCCCTTCATCTCACGACGGAAATTGTCACGTCACGCAATATCGAACCGACGGTACCGTAACAAGTGAATTGCCGCAATTGTTGGGACTCGCGATTGAAGTGTGAAAACCGTTGGTCGCCAAGAGAACTGAACTGGGTCAAACGACCAATGCGGCTGTTTCGCGACCGTGGGTATTGGGTCGATAGACCAGCTTCTTGTGTCTTTCTTCAACAGGTGGACAACCGGATATCGCGTACGGCACACTGCCGAATCGGGGCTCCTTCGCTGCTTTTTCGTGATCGCAGATGTCCGGACGGCGAAGGCGGGGTTGTCACGCGCCAGGCGACGTGGAAAGTCAGACGTGGAGCGTGGCGTCGGCCAGCGACGGACATCGAATCTGGCCAGACGGTGGATGTGGGGAGAAGCGAGTGAAGTCAGCAGGTTCGAAGTCCGACGCGGGAGCATGTCGTGACAGGGCACTCGGCGCGCGATCGTGGCGCACGTGCGTCGTCGTGATCGCAGCCGCGGCATGTGCGCTCGGTGGTGGCGTCGTCGGAGCTCCGGTGGCGATCGCCGAACCGGGCGGTGCGCGCATCGTGTCGGAGAATGTCGTCGCGCCCACCGAGATCGACATAGAGGTGGCTTCGCCGGCGATGCGTCGGTCGGTGCCGGTGAAAGTGATTCCCGCTCGCAGCGGTTCGTCGGCTCCCACGCTCTATCTCCTCAACGGCGCCGCGGGCGGCGACGACGGCAGCAGTTGGTTCGACCAGACCGACATCCGAACATTTTTTGCGAACGAGGACGTGAATGTGGTCGTGCCGATGGGTGGAGCAGCGAGCTACTTCACCGATTGGCAGCGCACCGACCCCAAGCTCGGTGTGCAGAAGTGGGCCACCTTCCTCACCGCGGAGCTTCCCTCGGTCGTCGACAAAAGATTCGACGGCAACGGTCGTAACGCCATCGCCGGAATCTCCATGGCGGGAACGTCGGTGTTCCAGTTGTCCTTGCACGCGCCGACGTTGTACCGCGCACTCGGGTCGTTCAGCGGCTGCGCACAGACCAGCGATCCGGCGGGCCAGGCGGCGGTGCGGTTGGTCGTCGAAGGCCGCGGTGGCGGCAACACCGTGAACATGTGGGGGCCGCCATCGGCACCGGCGTGGCGCGACAACGATCCCTACCTGCACGTCGAGCAGTTCCGAGGCAAGTCGGTCTACGTCTCCAACGGCTCCGGAGTTCCCGGTCGCTACGACACGATCAACGGTCCCGGTATCGATGGCAACGGGCAGAAGCTCGCCGAGCAACTCGCGGTCGGCGCGGTCATCGAGACGGCAACCGATCAGTGCTCGCGCAACCTGGCGCGTCGGATGCGCGAGGTCGGGGTGCCCGCGACATTCCACTTCTATGAGGGCGGCACGCACGCCTGGCCGTACTGGCAGGACGAACTGCACCGGGCATGGCCGCAGTTCAGGGCGGCGCTGAAGCGATGAGCGGGCAGCGGTCGATCAACGGGGCGTCGGGTTCCGACTCCCAGCCGTCGATGACGATCTCGACGTCGGAAGGTGCGGCCACCTGGCTGGAGTCCAACACGTGGGAGCGCCCGGATTTCTCGGTCGACGAACTCATCGATGCGAAAGCAGGGAGGACGATCTCCGTCGTGCTGCCCGCGCTCAACGAAGAGCGGACGGTCGGCAGCGTCGTCGATGCCATCCTGCCGCTGGTAGGCACGCTGGTCGATGAGCTCGTCGTGGTCGACTCCGGGTCCACCGACGCGACGATCGAGGTCGCGCGGGCGGCGGGAGCCAGGGTGGAAACGCGGGAGTCCGCACTCGAGGGCATCCCGGTCGTCGACGGCAAGGGCGAGGTGCTGTGGCGATCGCTGGCGACGACGACCGGCGACATCGTCGTGTTCGTCGACAGCGACCTGGTCGACCCGGATCCGACGTACGTGCCCAGGCTGGTCGGCCCGCTCCTCACCACGCCCGACCTTCACCTGGTGAAGGGCTACTACCGGCGACCGCTCATGGGTGTCGACGGGGTCGATCCGTCGGGCGGAGGACGGGTGACCGAACTCACCGTGCGACCGCTGATCGCGGCACTGTGTCCGCCGCTGTGCGGGTTGATACAGCCCCTCGCGGGCGAGTACGCAGCAACTCGAGAGCTGCTGACGTCCATTCCGTTCGCTCCCGGTTACGGCGTCGAGATCGGAATCGTGCTCGACACCCTCGCCCGTCACGGCATCGATGCCATCGGTCAGGTCAACCTCGGGCTGCGGATACATCGCAATCGTCCTCTCCACGAACTGGGGCCGATGTCGCGCCAGATCGTCGCCACTTTCCTGTCGCGAGTGGGAATCGGAGATTCCGGGAGTCCGCTCGTCGCGTTCGTGATGGAGGGCGACGGCGTACACAGTCCGCGTCGTTCGTATCCGGTTCTCGACGACAGACCTGCGCTGCGGAGCCTGTTCGCCGCTGTTCATCGTCGCTGAGCTGCTCGTTCACCTTCACGTCACTGCCTGATACCCGGCTCTGCCCGCGTCCGGCGGGCTCGAGCCGCGCACGAACGGGTCTCGATCCGCGACCGCGATCACGAGGACGGCGACGTCCCCATAAGATGAACGAGGCGAACCGACGAGTTGAGGATGTTGATGAGCGAAACCCCTGAGTCCCCGGAATCTGCACGCCCCGGCTACCACCGCGTATTGCTGAAGCTCGGCGGCGAGATGTTCGGGGGTGGTCAGGTCGGTCTCGATCCTGACGTTCTGAGCACAGTCGCAGATCAGATCGCCGAGGTGGTCAATTCGGGCGTTCAGGTCGCAGTGGTCATTGGTGGCGGCAATTTCTTCCGAGGTGCCGAACTCCAGCAGCGCGGCCTCGACCGCGCCCGATCCGACTACATGGGCATGTTGGGCACGGTGATGAACTGCCTGGCCCTGCAGGACTTCCTGGAAAAGCGGGGGATCAGCACCCGCGTGCAGACGGCCATCACGATGGGCCAGGTCGCCGAGCCCTACCTCCCGCTGCGTGCGCAACGACACCTCGAGAAGGGTCGGGTCGTGATCTTCGGGGCAGGCATGGGCATGCCGTACTTCTCGACGGACACGACCGCGGCTCAGCGGGCGCTGGAGATCAAGGCGGAGGTCGTCCTCATGGCGAAGGCCGTCGACGGCGTCTACAGCGACGACCCGCGCACCAACCCGGATGCGACGCTGTATCGCGAGGTCACCCACCGCGAGGTGCTCGACAAGGAGCTCAAGGTCGCCGACGCGACTGCTTTCAGTCTCTGTATGGACAACAAGATGCCGATGCTCGTGTTCAATCTCTTGGAGAAGGGCAACATCGCGCGGGCGGTTGCCGGCGAGCGTATTGGCACACTGGTCAGCACGTAAGCCGACCCACGGGAAACCCCCCGACGCGGCCAGCCAGGCACTGACGAGAACCGGCAACAACGACGAGGACCAGGAACCGACATGATTGACGACGCATTGTTCGACGCCGAGGAGAAGATGGAGAAGGCGGTCGGCGTGGCGCGCGAGGACATGGGGTCCATCCGGACCGGTCGCGCGAATCCCTCGATGTTCAACAAGATCCACATCGAGTACTACGGCGCTCTGACCCCCGTCACCCAGGTCGCATCGATCACGACTCCCGAAGCCCGACTGGTCGTCATCAAGCCCTACGAGCCGTCGAGTCTGCGCGACATCGAGACCGCGATCCGCAATTCCGACCTCGGCGTGAACCCGACCAACGACGGAAACCTGATTCGCGTCGCCATCCCGCAGCTGACCGAGGATCGCCGCAAGGAACTCGTCAAACAGGCGAAGGGCAAGGGTGAGGACGCCAAGGTCGCGATCCGCAACATCCGCCGCAAGACCGTCGACGAGCTCAAGCGCATCCAGAAGGACGGCGAGGCGGGCGAGGACGAGGTGTCGCGCGCCGAGAAGGAGCTCGACAAGACGACCGCAGGCTATGTGCACCAGGTTGACGAGCTGGTCAAGCACAAGGAATCCGAATTGCTCGAGGTGTGACCGAGGAGCCGACGCATCCCATGTCCGACGATTCAGCGACGAATCGCGACGACGGCAGTACCAGCGCAGCGGAGCCGACGAGTTCTGCAGAGGCGGAGCCGAAGAAGTCGCGTGCGGGGCGTGATCTCCCGGCAGCCCTGGGGGTCGGTTTCTCGTTGGGTATCGGGATCATCCTGATCCTGCTGTTCGCGCCGAAACTCTGGTACGTCGTCGTGGCGGTGGCATTCGCGATCGCGACGTGGGAGGTGAGCAAACGCCTACGCGACGGCGGGTACGACGTTGCGTTGCCGCCGCTACTCGTCGGCGGGCAGGCGATCATCTGGTCGAGCTGGCCATGGGGGACGACCGGCGTCCTGGTCGCGTTTGTGGGCACGCTCCTGGTGATGATGGTGTGGATGTTGTTGGCGCAGGGCATCACTCACGCGCCGGTGAACTATCTGAAGAATCTGTCTGCGAGCGTGCTCGTGCTCGCCTGGTTGCCGCTACTGGCCTCGTTCGGCGCGATGATGGTCGTCCAGGACCACGGCGCGGCCCGCGTCGCCACCCTGATGGTTGTCGTCGTCTGTTCCGACGTCGGCGGTTACGCGGCCGGAGTGCTCTTCGGCAAGCATCCGATGGCACCGGCAATCAGCCCGAAGAAATCGTGGGAGGGCCTCGCCGGCTCGCTCGTGGTCGGCACGGCGGGCGCGATCGGCTGCGTGGTCTTGCTACTCGACAGCCAGTGGTGGATCGGAATGATCCTCGGGCCTGTTCTTGTCGTCTGCGCGACACTCGGCGACCTCGTCGAGTCCCAGATCAAACGGGACCTGGGCATCAAGGACATGGGCACGCTGTTGCCGGGACACGGCGGGATCATGGATCGTCTCGACTCGCTGCTCCCGTCGGCATTCATCGTGTGGTGCGTACTCACCGCACTGCTCTGACAGCCTCCGCCGCAACGTCGTTTCAGTGGTCCCTGGGGGCCTTTCAGCCCGGGCCGGCGATCGCGAGTAGGTGGTCGCGTGCGAATTTCTCGACGTCGGCGTAGTTCGTCAGTGGTACGCGCACCTCGGGCGTCAGCAGGATGGAGTGCGTGATGCGCACCAGAATTTCGGCGCGCGATGCCAATTCGTCGTCGTCGAGTGCGACATCGGGGGTGCGCAAGATGTCGGCGGTTGCCTCGACGGCGGCGGCCAGGATGAACGATCCGTTGAGCGTCAACTGCTCCAGCACCGACGCGGGCTCGAGTTCGATGAGCCGATTCCACACCGGGTTGCCGCGCACCGTCGTCACCGTCGTGGCGAATGCGGTCACCACCCTGTCGGCATAGGTCTCCGCGGCGTCGGCCGCGGCGCGTACGTCGGCGAACAGTCGCGACGCCTCGCGGATGAGAACCGCGGTCAAGACCTCGTTCCGCCCGCCGATGCGGCGGTACACGGTGACGCGTCCGACGCCCGCTCGCTTCGCGATGTCGTCGACCGTCGCACGACGAATTCCGATGTCGGCGAAGACGTCGAGGGCGGCGTCGAGAATCGGGTCGGATGCGGTGTCGACGCCCGCCCCCGTGGTGAACAAACCGGGCACGGACATGATGTCAGCCTAAACGACCGAGCTATTGAAACACTGAGTCAATCTATGTTTCACTGTTCGCGTCAGGAAGGTGACGTGACTCACGCAGGCGTCGCCCCGAGTTGGCACGAGGAGGAGGGTCCGTGACGCAAGCACATCCACAGGAGCAGGCACACCGGGCGCGCACACGCGAGTACGAGCAGGAAGCGTTGGCGATCAATGCTCGTCCGGTTCGATTCGACTGGAGCGGCGTGCCGCTGGAGTACATCCCCGGCGAGCCGTACGCGACGCACTTCTGGAATGTCATGCACCTCGTCTTGCCCGAGGGTGAACGAGCCATGGCCGACGTCTTCGCGCAGGCGCTCGCATTCATCGACGACCCACGATTGCGGGAGGAGGTCGTCGGATTCGTCGGTCAGGAGGCCACGCACGCGTCGTCGCACGAGGGATTCCGAAAGTACCTGATCGCCAACGGCGTCGAGATCGGACCGGTGATGGCGCGCATCGAGTTCGCCGTCGAGAAGATCTTCGGCGACCACGGCATCACCGACGGCCGTGCCAGCAGGGCGTGGCTGTCGGAGCGCCTCGGAATCTACGCGGCTGCAGAGCATTTCACAGCGGTGGTGGGTGAGTGGCTGCTCGACAACACGGCTTTCGACGATATCGGCGTCGACCCGACGATGCTTGACCTGCTCCGGTGGCACGGTGCTGAAGAACTCGAACATCGAAACGTCGCATTCGATGCGTTCCAGTATGTCGACGGGGGCTACTTCCGTCGTGCTCGGACTGCACTGATCGCGTCGACAGGTCTTGCCGCACTGTGGTTTTCGACAGCCGCGTACCTCTACCGCAATGACGCAACCATCGCTCGACGCCGCCCGTGGCCCGTGGCGTTCGCGCGAGCGGCACGTCGGCACATGATTCCCGGAGTCTCGTTCCTGTTCGAGCAGATCTACCTGTACCTCCGCCCGGGGTTCCACCCGTCGACCATGGGCGACATCGACAAAGCCGTTCGCTACCTTGCGATCTCGCCCGCGGCGCGAGCGGCAGAGCAGTGAACTACCTTCCGCCGCCCACCACCGACGTCGACAATCCGACGCCGGTCCTGCGTGAGATCCACCGGTTGGCGCGGGGCTATTCTCGCGTCTTCGCGCAGGCGCGGTTCGCCGAACGCCTTTCGCGGCCGAACCCTGTCCGTCGCGTCGGATTCGACATGCGACTCGACGTGGTCGAGAGTGTCGAGGCCGTCGACGGGGTGCGCCTGATCACCCTCGCCCGACCTGACCGCTCGGCGTTGCCCGCCTGGAGTCCCGGCGCTCACATCGACGTGTTCACCTCGACCGACCGTCAACGCCATTACTCGCTCACCGGCGATCCCGCCGACACCACCACCTATCGAATCGCGGTGCGGCGCATACCCGGCGGGCTCGGCTCCGCGGAGATGCACGTATTGCGAAGCGGTGATCAGCTGCGGATTCGGGGACCGCGCAACGCCTTCAACTTCGCTGCCACAACACGGTGTCTCTTCGTTGCCGGTGGGATCGGCATCACCCCGATCCTGCCGATGGTGCGCGAGGCACATGCGCGCGGTCTCGACTGGCGACTCGTCTACACCGGCCGATCACGGGCGACGATGCCGTTTCTCGACGAGTTGCTCGCACTCGACGGCGACCGGGTACGCGTTCATACCGACGACGTCGACGGCCCTCCCGACATCGCCGACGTCCTCGGTATCGGTATCGGCAGCGACAGAGAGGCCGGGCCGATCTACCTGTGCGGACCGTCGAGCATGCTCGCCGCGGCACGACGCCTCGTGGTGCAGCGAGCTCCCCGCCGCGAATTACACAGCGAAAGATTCAGTCCACCACCGGTCGTCGACGGCGAGCCGTTCCGTATCGACTTCGCCTCGGGCGGTTCTGTCGAGGTCGCCTCAGACGAGACCGCCCTCGCGGCGATCCGCCGTGTGCGACCCGACGTGCGCTACTCCTGCCAGCAGGGCTTCTGCGGGGCGTGTCGGGTGCGCGTGCTCGCCGGAGCCGTCGAGCACCACGACCGCGTGCTGATCGGTGACGAACGTGACGATTCGATGATGATCTGCGTCTCGCGCGCAGCAGGCGACCACGTTGTCGTCGATCTCTAGGAGGAACCGTAGTGCACTCTTCAGTCCCACAAGGCCCAGCCCAACAGCACGACCCAACCCTCCACGACCCCGCCCGACGACACTTTCACGTGGCGATCATCGGCGCGGGGTTCGGTGGCATCGGCGCCGCGATTCGATGCTTGCAGAACGGATTCGACGATCTGGTCGTGTTCGAGCGCGCCGCAGATGTCGGGGGAACGTGGGAGGTCAACACGTACCCCGGAGCGCAGTGCGACATCCCATCGGCGCTGTACTCGTTCTCGTTCGCCCCGAATCCGGACTGGACACGCCTGTACCCACTGCAGCGTGAGATCCAGGCGTACATCGCCCGGTGCGCTGACGATTTCGGGGTTACCTCCCACGTCCGGTGCGGCCATGACGTCAGCGATGCGTCGTGGGATGACCTCGCTCAGGTCTGGCGTTTGACGGTCAACGGATCGGCATTCACCGCCGATGTTCTCGTCGGCGCGACGGGGCCGTTCAGCGAGCCGTCCCGACCCGACATTCCCGGACTCGACGACTTCGACGGCGATGTCTTCCACTCGGCGCGGTGGGATCACGCGTGGTCGCCCGAGGGTAAGCGGGTTGCCGTCATCGGAACAGGCGCGTCCGCAGTGCAATTCGTTCCCCAGCTGCAGCCGCGGGTGGCTCATCTGACCCTCTTCCAGCGCACGCCCACCTGGATTCTGCCGCACCCTGACCGGCCGATCCCGCAGCGCGTGCGGTCGATGTTTGCTCGGGTGCCCGTCACCCAGCGTGCGCTGCGCGGAGTCTGTTCAATGGTGCAGGAGATGATGGTGCCCGGATTGGTGAGCCATCCTGTGCTGCTGAAACCTGCTGCGGCACTGGGCCGGTGGCATCTTCGCCGGCAGGTGGCAGACGACAAGCTCCGGGCAGCCCTGACGCCGACATATTCCTTCGGGTGCAAGCGACCGACCTTCTCCAACAGGTATTACCCGGCGCTGGCCGCACCGAACGCTTCGGTCGTCTCCGATGCGATAGTCGGTGTACGGCCCGAGGGCATCGAGACGGCCGACGGTCGCGTTCATGAGGTCGACACCATCCTCCTCGGTACCGGCTTCAAACTCGCGGCGGGACAGGGATTCTCGCGCATTCACGGTGCTGACGGCCGCAGCCTGTCGCAAGTGTGGGGCAATGGCGAGATGAAGGCCTACATGGGAACGAGCGTGGCGGGGTTTCCGAACTTCTTCATGATCCTCGGACCCAACTCGGTGGTCTACACCTCGCAGGTGGTCACCATCGAGGCGCAGGTCGACTACCTGGTCGATGCGCTGAAGGCCATGCGCCGGAGGCGAATCCGCAGTTTTGATGTCACGCAGGCGGCGCAGGATCGGTTTGTGGACGAGGTCGATAAAGGCCTTGAGGAGTCGGTGTGGAACACCGGTGGCTGCTCGAGCTATTACCTCAGTCCGTCTGGACGAAACTTCACCTTCTGGCCGGGGTACGTCTTCACTTTCAGGCGCGCGATGAAACACGTGAACTGGGATGACTTCGACGTCCGAACGGGCATTCCGACTCGACCCGCGGCGTCGACGACGACGCAGGAGGTAGTAGTCGGATGAGCAGGACGGACATTCGCGGGTCGGTGGTTCTCGTCACCGGGGCGGCACAGGGGATCGGGCTGCGCACCGCGCGCCTCCTCGTCGACTCGGGTGCACACGTGGTGCTGACCGACGTCGACGCTGCCACACTCGAATCCGCCAGTGCCGATTTCGCCGACGACGCCATCCTCACGGTGGAAGCAGATGTGCGCGAACTGGATTCGATGGCCGCCGCCGTCGACAAGGCGATCGGCAGGTTCGGCCATCTCGATCACGTTGTCGCCAACGCGGGCATCACGCCACCGACGGCAACGCTGCGCGGCGTTGATCCGGTGGCCTTCGACCGCGTCATCGACGTCAACCTGCGCGGCGTGTTCAACACCGTGCGCGCGTGTATGGAGCCGGTGATCGCCGCGCGTGGGCACATGCAGTTGGTTGCCTCGTGCGCTGCGTTCGCTCCCGGGATGGGAGGTTCGGCGTACATGATCACCAAATCGGGGGTGGAACAACTCCGGCGAGCGCTGCGCATAGAACTGTCGGCGTACGGCGCCTCTGCGGGCATCGCGTACTTCGGCATCGTGGAGACGGACATGACGCGGGCGACGCTCGATGACGACCCGATCGGGCGCGAGATCGGCGGGCAACTGCCGTGGCCGCTGAATCGTCGGATCACCGCAGACGACGCCGCCAGAGTCCTGGTCGACGCAATCGCGTCCAGGAGGGGACAGGTGATCGCGCCCCGGCAATGGTCGGTGTACTCGGCGCTTCGAGGACTCATCAATCCGCTGCTCGACGAGAAGCTCACACGCGACGCGTCGATTCATCGGATCGTCGGGCACCTCGACGGCGGCGTCGCACCGCGATCGGTGGGTGCGTGAGGGGCACTACTCCGGTGGCGGCTCCGTCGCACTCTTGGCCTTCTTCAGTGCCCGATTGAGCTGGAACACGCGTGCGCCTCCCGCCATCGCGACAATCAACGCTCCTGCGATCGCGGCGATCAGCAAGCTGACCCCGACGGGCAGGTTGACCTCCCAGAACAGAACGTCGATCCGCTGCGAGTCGAGGTTCTGGAGGATGAATACCAGCAGCAGGATCGTGATGATCGCCCCGACGACCAGGCCCGTGAACGCTGCGCGAGCGCGCGTGTGCTCGACCTTCTCGATCTTGGTGCGCAACTCCTGTCGTTCGGCGAGCAGTGCCTGATGTTCGGTGGGGTCGACGGTGGGCGTCACGTCGGGTTCGGTCACGTCGTGGTTGGCCCTGCGCTTGTCGCCGTGGTTCATACACCCATGATGACATGCGACAATGGATTCATGACGTCATTGCCGCTCGTGTTCACCGCGCCCAAGAAGGGACTGCCGCCGACGCACTTCGCTGATCTCGATGTCGACGGTCGGCGCGCGGTCATCACCGATCTCGGCCTGCCGAAATTCCGCGCAGACCAGTTGGCGCGGCAGTACTACTCACGTCTCAACGGCGACGTCGAGGAGATGACAGACCTCCCGGCGTCGGCACGTCCCGCGGTCGCGGAGGCACTGTTCCCGCAGCTGCTGACACCCGTCCGCCATATCGCCTGCGACGACGGCAGCACACGCAAAACCCTCTGGCGCCTGCACGACGGCACCCTGCTCGAGAGCGTTTTGATGCGCTACAGCGATCGCAACACGCTGTGCATCTCCAGTCAGGCGGGATGCGGAATGGCCTGCCCGTTCTGTGCGACCGGGCAGGGCGGACTCGACCGCAACCTGTCGACCGGTGAGATCGTCGATCAGGTGCGTGTCGCAGCGCGAGCGTTGCGCGACGGCGAGTTCGGCGATGCCGGCAGGCTCTCGAACGTGGTCTTCATGGGCATGGGGGAGCCGCTGGCCAACTACAAGCGTGTCGTGTCCGCGGTCAAACAGATCACGTCGCCGAGTCCGGAGGGGCTGGGAATCTCGGCTCGCTCGGTGACCGTGTCGACCGTCGGTCTGGCGCCTGCGATCAGACGCCTCGCCGACGAGGGTCTGTCGGTGACACTGGCTGTGTCTTTGCACACTCCCGATGACGAACTGCGTGACACGCTGGTGCCCGTCAACAACCGCTGGTCGGTGCAGGAAGTTCTCGACGCCGCCAGGTATTACGCCGACACCACGGGGCGTCGGGTCTCGATCGAGTACGCCTTGATCCGTGACGTGAACGATCAGCCGTGGCGAGCCGACATGTTGGGCAGCAAGCTGCACAAGGCACTCGGGTCCTTGGTGCACGTGAACCTGATTCCGCTCAACCCGACGCCCGGCTCGCAGTGGGATGCGAGCCCGAAGGACGTCGAGCGCGAGTTCGTTCGTCGCGTGCGCGCGCAGGGGGTGTCGTGCACCGTCCGCGACACGCGCGGGCAGGAGATCGCCGCGGCATGCGGCCAGCTCGCTGCCGAGGAGACGAGCGGTTAGCCGCTCAGCTCCACTTCTTCTTCTTGAACATCTTGTAGAGCAGGATGCACGCGAGCGCGACGGCGATGACGATCAGGTAGATGTCCTCGACGTGGCCGACCTGGTTGCCGATCAGCATGAACAGCAACGCTGCGACGCAGAACCAGCCGGCGGCATACATCGACTTCGTCGCGGTGCCGTGCCAGCCGAATCGTGCCGAAGGCGCATCCTCGGGCTCGTGCCTCCAGCCGGTGTCGATCTGCTTGTGCTGCTCGTGCTCGACCTCGGTGCTTGCCACGGTGGCTCCTCACTGCGAAACGACTGACACTTCTGCCCAACTACGATGTCCGACGACGATCAGTAGTAGTTCACGATGAGCATAGCGGCCGCGTCGTCGCCCCGTCGCACGGCCACGCGCGATGTAGGAGAGAATGCCGCCATGCTCCCGACGACACGTTCGCTGAACGATTACCGCACAGAGGCATACCCCCGCGACATGATCGGATACGGACGCACCACCCCCGATCCGCAGTGGCCGGGTGACGCGAAAATCGCGGTGCAGTTCGTCCTCAACTACGAAGAGGGCAGCGAGAACAACGTCCTCGAAAACGACCGCGGCAGCGAGACCTTTCTGTCCGAGATGGTTGGCGCGCAGTCATTTCCGAATCGGCACATGAGCATGGAGTCGCTCTACGAGTACGGCTCCCGTGCGGGGGTGTGGCGCATCCTGCGTACGTTCTCTCGGCGCGAATTGCCGTTGACGATCTTCGCCGTCGCGCAGGCGATGGCGCGCAATCCCGAGGTCGCGGCGGCATTCGTCGAGCGCGGCGACGAAATCGCGTGTCACGGGTATCGCTGGCTGAACTATCAGATGGTCGACGAGCACGTCGAGCGCGAGCACATGCGTGCGGCGATCGAGCTGCTGACCGAGATCACCGGGTCGCGACCGCTCGGTTGGTACACCGGCAGAGACTCGCCGAAGACTCGCGATCTGGTCGTCGAGTACGGGGGATTCGCCTACGACTCCGACAGTTACGCCGACGATCTGCCGTACTGGGTCAAGGTGCCGAGGCGCACCGACGGGGCGATCGCGGACGTCGACCATCTCGTCGTGCCCTACACGATGGATACCAACGACATGCGGTTCGCGTCGCCCGGCGGCTTTCCCTCGGGGGAACAGTTCTACGCACAGCTGCGTGACGCATTCGACGTGCTCTATCGCGAGGGACTCGAGGGTTCACCGAAGATGCTGTCGGTCGGCCTGCACTGTCGGGTCGTCGGACGTCCGTCACGGTTGGCGGCGCTCGAGCGATTCCTCGACCACGTGCAGTCTCACGACGGCGTCTGGATACCTCGACGCATCGAGATCGCCGAGCACTGGCAGAAGGTCCACCCGCCTGCCTGAGTTGCCCTGTGAGCGACAATGGTCGAGTGAGCACACGTGTACTGATTCTCGGATCGACCGGCTCGATCGGGGTTCAGGCCCTCGAGGTGATCGCCGAGCATCCCGAGCGATTCGAGGTGGTCGGACTCGGCGCAGGCGGCGGCAACCTCGACCTGCTGGCGCAGCAGGCGCGGTCGACCGGCCTGACAGCGGATCGCGTCGCCGTCGCCGACTCGGGCGCGGCGGAAAAACTCGCGGCCGAACTGGGCGACGGAGTCCTCGGCGGGGCGGAGGCGATGTGCAGGCTCGTCGAGAGCGTCGACGCCGATGTGGTGCTCAACGCGATCGTTGGATCGATCGGGCTGCGGCCGAGCCTCGCCACGTTGGAATCCGGCGCTCGGCTGGCGCTCGCGAACAAGGAGTCGCTGGTCGCGGGCGGGTCACTGGTCCTCGACGCCGCGTCGCCGGGGCAGATCGTCCCCGTCGACTCGGAGCACTCGGCCATCGCGCAGTGCCTGCGGGCGGGTACGGCCGAGGAGGTGTCGAGGCTGGTCCTGACCGCCTCCGGTGGACCCTTCCGGGGGTGGACACGCGAGCAACTCGTCGACGTCACGCCCGAGCAGGCGGGTAAACATCCGACCTGGTCGATGGGACCCCTGATCACGCTGAACTCCGCGACGCTGGTCAACAAGGCCCTCGAGGTGATCGAGGCCCACCTGCTGTTCGACGTCGACTACGACCGGATCGACGTGACGGTGCACCCGCAGTCGATCGTGCACTCGATGGTGACCTTCGTCGACGGCGCGACGATCGCCAAGGCATCCCCGCCGTCGATGAAACTGCCGATCGCGCTGGCTCTCGGCTGGCCCGACCGCGTTCCCGGCTCGTCGATTCCCTGTGACTTCTCGACGGCGTCGTCGTGGACGTTCGAACCGGTCGACAACACCGTGTTCCCCGCGATCGAGCTCGCCCGGGAGGCCGGTCGCGCGGGCGGAAGCCTCACCGCGGTGTACAACGCCGCAAACGAGGCGGCTGCCGCCGGGTTCTTCGCTGGACGCATCGGCTTCCCGCGCATCGTCGAGATCATCGCCGATGTGCTCGCCGTCGCAGATGAATGGCGTGTGCAGCCAGGTACTGTGGAGGAGATCCTTGCCGCCGACGCATGGGCACGAGAGCGCGCTGCGCAGTTCGTCGCACACGCTTGCGCGTGATAGGGAGACCAGCCCGTAGAGCTTGCTGCGGGGACGTCGAATTGGAGTTGAGTACGTGAGTTTCGCGATCGGCGTCGTGCTGTTTGCGGTTGCGCTGGTGTTGTCGGTCGCCTGGCACGAATGCGGTCACATGTGGGCCGCGCAGGCCACCGGCATGAAGGTCCGACGCTACTTCGTCGGATTCGGCCCGACGCTGTGGTCGACCAAGCGTGGCGAAACCGAATACGGCATCAAGTTGATTCCCGCTGGCGGTTTCTGCGACATCGCGGGCATGACCCCCTACGACGAACTCGCCGACGACGAGCGTGACCGTGCCATGTACCGCCAGAAACCGTGGAAGCGGTTCGTGGTGCTGCTCGCAGGTCCGGCGCAGAACATCCTGCTCGGCCTGGTGCTCGTGTTCATCGTGGCCATCGCGTTCGGCCTGCCCAAGATCGGCCCCGATGCCAACAACGCACCTGTCTACGTCGACAAAGCGACGTGCGTGGCCCCGAGTACCGACGCCAAGGGCGAGCCGGTGGCCTGTTCGGGACCGAGTCCCGCCGCGGAGGCAGGGCTGCGCTCGGGCGATCAGGTCGTCGCGATCAACGGGCATCGTGTCGACAACAACGCCGACCTGATCATGACCACGTGGAAGACCTCCGGCACCGCCCAGCTCGAGGTCTTGCGCGATGGCAAGACCCTGACGCTCGACGTGCCCGTCACCCAGGTGCAGCGGATGCAGAGGGCCGACGACGGGTCGCTCAAGCCGATCACGGTCGGGGCCATCGGTGTGCAGCTCAATACGCCTCCGGAGCCGATCAACCACTACAACGTCGCGACGGCGGTACCGGGAACGTTCTCGTTCACCGGGCAGCTACTCGTCGAGACGTTCAAGGCGTTGGTCTCGCTGCCGTCGAAGGTCAGCGGGCTGTGGGCCGCGGTGACCGGTGGCGAACGCGCAACCGATTCGCCGGTGAGCGTTTACGGCGCGTCGGTGATGGGCGGGCAGACGGTCGAGCGCGGGCAGTGGAGCGTCTTCCTGCTGCTGCTCATCAGCGTCAACCTCTTCCTCGGGCTGTTCAATTTGGTCCCGCTACTACCCTTGGATGGTGGGCACATGGCGATCGTCGGCTACGAGAAGGGCCGCGACACCGTGCGCCGGTGGTTCGGCAAGGCGCCAGGGGGCGTCGTCGACTACTACAAACTGATGCCGATCACCTACGCGGTGGTCATCGTGATGGCGGGGTTCATGGTCCTGACCTTGACCGCCGACATCGTCAACCCGATCAAGATCTTCTGATGCGCGGCCCCGTCAGCCCAGATACGACGGCCGCGAGCGGCCCGGATTCGACGGCCGCGCAGACAACCGAATCCGCTTCGAGGAGTACGAGATGAACGCACCTGCCACGAGTGGGGCCACCGCCATCGGCCTCGGTATGCCCGCGGGTCCTCCGCCGGTACTGGCGCCGCGTCGCAAAACCCGTCAGATCCACGTCGGCTCGGTGGGCGTCGGCAGCGACTACCCGGTGTCGGTGCAGTCGATGACAACCACGAAGACGCACGACATCAACGCGACGTTGCAGCAGATCGCCGAACTGACGGCGTCGGGATGCGACATCGTCCGGGTGGCGTGTCCCCGGCAGGAGGATGCCGAGGCGCTGCCGATCATCGCGAAGAAGTCCAAGATCCCGGTGATCGCCGACATCCACTTCCAGCCGAAGTACATCTTCGCCGCGATCGACGCCGGTTGCGCGGCGGTCCGGGTGAACCCCGGCAACATCAAGGAGTTCGACGGCCGCGTCAAGGAAGTCGCCAAGGCAGCGGGCGACGCCGGCATCCCGATCCGGATCGGCGTGAACGCGGGGTCGTTGGACAAGCGGATCATGCAGAAGTACGGCAAGGCGACGCCCGAGGCGTTGGTCGAGTCGGCGCTGTGGGAGGCGGGGCTGTTCGAGGAGCACGGCTTCGGCGACATCAAGATCTCGGTCAAGCACAACGACCCGGTCATCATGGTCGAGGCATACCGGCAGCTGGCCGCGCAGTGTGACTATCCGCTGCACCTCGGTGTGACCGAGGCGGGTCCGGCATTCCAGGGGACGATCAAGTCGTCGGTGGCGTTCGGTTCGCTGCTCAGTCAGGGCATCGGCGACACCATCCGGGTGTCGTTGTCGGCACCGCCCGCCGAGGAGATCAAGGTGGGCGACGCGATCCTGCAGTCGCTCAATTTGCGCCCACGCAAGCTCGAAATCGTGTCGTGCCCCTCGTGCGGGCGCGCGCAGGTCGACGTCTACAAGTTGGCCGACGCCGTGACCGCCGGGCTCGAGGGTATGGAGGTTCCGCTGCGTGTTGCCGTGATGGGCTGCGTCGTGAACGGTCCCGGAGAGGCTCGCGAAGCCGACCTCGGCGTCGCCTCGGGCAACGGCAAGGGCCAGATCTTCGTCAAGGGCGAGGTCATAAAAACGGTGCCCGAAGCCGAAATCGTGGAGACGCTGATCGAAGAAGCGCTGCGGATTGCGGAGGAATCGGGAGAAACTGGTGATGGAGCGGTGGGATCACCCACCGTGACTGTTTCCTGACGACAGTCCGCACCCCGGTTTCGTTGACACGTGGTGTCGGTAAGTCGTCGGAAGAGGTACCAGGGTCGATGGAGGAATGACGTGCTGAGGCTGTTGGGCGACAAACCGCTCGGCGCACGCGACGCCCCCGTGGTGGCGCGCGTCCTCAATGCCGACCCGGTCGCCTGTTGCATGGTTGCGGCCCGTTTCGAGACGCACGGTATCGACCCGCGGCTGCTGGGCGGCGAACTGTGGACCGCCGACGATCCCGCCACGTCACTGTGCTTCTCCGGCGCCAATCTCATCCCGCTGATCGGTACGAGCGGCGACATGAATTACTTTGCCGAGCGCGCACTGTCGAGTTCGCGAGTCTGTTCGTCGATCGTCGGCGACTCTGATCACGTCCTCGCCATGTGGGATCGGCTGTGCCCCGCATGGGGTCCTGCTCGTGAGGTCCGCCCGGCGCAGCCGCTGCTCGCGCTGTCGGGACCGCCCCTTGTCGCACCCGATCCGGGCGTGCGACTGGTGACTCTCGACGATCTCGACGTCTACCTGCCCGCTGCCGTCGAGATGTTCATCGGCGAGGTCGGGGTCGACCCCTGTGCGGGCGATGGTGGCCGGTCGTATCGTCGACGTCTGGCCGCGTTGATCTCGGCGCAGCGAGTATTCGCACGATTCGACGGCGCAGCGGTGGTGTTCAAAGCCGAGATCGGTTCTCTCTCACGCCGAGTCGGCCAGATCCAGGGAGTCTGGGTCGATCCGACGCGGCGCGGACAGGGATTCGGTGCGGGTGGCACTGCCGCGGTCGCCGCGGCAGTGCAGGCACAGGGTCGGATCCCGAGTCTGTATGTGAACAGCTTCAACCTTCCCGCACGGTCGGTCTATCAGCGGATCGGATTCACCGAGGTGGGTACCTTCGCGACCGTCCTCGTCGACTAGGGCGAGCCTCCCCGGCGGGTGGTCTTCGCGGGCTTATCATCGGCTACCGATGGTGCTTCTGAGACGTCACGTCACTTCCCTGATTCCCGTGGCGATCAGTGCTGCTCTCATCCTCGGGGCCACTGCGTGCACCTCGGCTGACGACGGTCCGCGTCAGGCCGCACAGCACTTTCTCGCGGAGTTCGGCAAACGAGATGTCGACGCCGCGGCGGCGCTGACCGACAATCCCAGTCAGGCTTCGCAGGGACTCGAGGGCGCGTGGTCGGGGTTGGGTGCCACGTCGATGACCGCGGAGGCCGGTCGTGCCGACATCAACGGCGACACGGCCGATATCGACGTCACCTATCGCTGGAAGTTGCCCCGCGGCCGCGAATGGAGCTATCCGGCGACGGTCAAGATGGGGCGGAGCGATTCCGGCTGGTCGGTCCGCTGGACGTCGACCGATGTGCACCCGGATCTCGGTGCGAATCAACGCTTGTCGATGCGAATCGTCGAGGCGCCGCGGGCGACGGTCAACGAGGCCGACGGCTCGCAGGTAATGGTCAACGGAACGGTCGTCGGGGTCAACTTCGACGCGAAGAAGGCTGCGGAGGAGGGGTCGGTCGCCGATTCGGTGACCCGGCTGACTGCGGCACTAAACGCGACGGGAATGTCGCTCGACGCGCAGAAGATTGCCGAGGATTCCACCGCCACGGACGGCGAGTATCCGATCACGCGTCTCAGCCAAGCCCAGTTCGACCGTCTGCGTGATCAATTGGCGATTCCCGGCGTCGTCACCAACGAGCAGGCCGAGCTTGTCGCCAAGGATTCGGATTTCGCACCCGCGCTGCTGTCTCAGGTCAAGAAGGTCGTCGACAGTGAGGTCGACGGACACGTTGGGTGGCGAGTCGTGACAGTCAACCCCAACGGACTCGACGCGGACGTCCTCACCGACCATGCGGCAACGCCTGCGCCGTCGATCTCGTTGAGTCTGTCGCGAGCCGTCCAAGAGGCTGCACAGCGAGCAGTCAACGCCACCAACCGTTTTCAGATTGCGATGGTCGTGGTTCAACCGTCGACCGGACGCATCCTGGGAGTGGCGCAGAACCAGTCGGCGGATGCGAGCGGACCGATCGCCACCACCGGCCTGTATCCGCCCGGTTCGACGTTCAAGATGGTCACCGCGGCGACGGCGATCAGACGTGATCTGGCGCAACCGGATTCGCTCGTTCCGTGTCCCGGTGAAATCGAGATCGGGCCGCGAACCATCCCGAATTACGACAGATTCTCGCTCGGCACCGTGTCGATGCTGAAAGCCTTTGCGTCGTCGTGTAACACGACGTTCGCCCATCTCGCCAGCATGATGGGGCCGTCGGATCTTGCCAACACTGCAGCGGCGATGGGCGTGGGGGAGCAGTACGAGATCCCTGGCCTCGACGCGGTGTCGGGGTCTGTTCCGATCGCCAACGAACTCGTGGCCCGCAGCGAGGACGGCTTCGGTCAGGGCAAGGTGCTGGTCAGCCCTCTCGGGTTGAGCCTGGTGGCGGCGACCGTCGCCAACGACGGCAAACGTCCTGTCCCGCAACTCATCCTCGGCAAGCCCACCACCGTGACCGGACCGACGCCTGCGCTGGAACCCGGCGTCGTGGACAAGCTCCGCCCCATGATGCGTGCGGTCGTCACCGAGGGAACGGGCACGACGATCGCCGAACAGGGCGAGATCTACGGCAAGACCGGTGAAGCCGAATTCGACGGCGGATCGCACGCCTGGTTCGCGGGCTACCGCGGCGACCTCGCCTTCGCGACGCTCGTCGTCCGCGGCGCCGACTCGAACAACGCCGTCGCGGTGACTCGTGACTTCTTCAACTTCCTGCCGCCGGGCTACGCGACAGCGACCCGCCCCTAGCCGCGCTACCCACTCGGCACGCTGGGGCGCCCAGTCGACACGCTCGAGCGCCCAGTCGGCACGCTCGAACGCCCACTCGGCACGCTCGAGCGCACAGTCGACGCTGCGCGGCCCGTCGAGTGGGCGCTTCTGAACGTCGACTGTGCGCTTCTGAGCGTCGAGTGGGTAGATCGTCCTCAGCGTCGCCGCGGGATGATCACCGGCTGGCCGGTCTCGGGGTGGTCCCAGATCTCGACGGGGTGGTCGTAGGTCTCCGACAGTCGGTCCGCGGTCATCACCTCGCGCACCGAGCCGACGGCCAGCAGGTGGCCCTCTTTCATCAGGGCGACGCGGTCGGCGTAGGCGGCGGCGAGCGAAAGGTCGTGGACCACAAGCAGAATGGCTGCGCCGTTGTCGCGGTGGTTGCGCAAGATGTCGAGGACGCCCTCTTGGTGGTGGATGTCGAGGGCGGCGGTCGGTTCGTCGAGAAGCATGATCGGGGTCGACTGTGCGAGTGCACGACCCAGCGAGACGCGTGCCTGCTGGCCTCCGGAGAGCTGTCCGAAGGGGCGCTCGGCGATCTCGTCGAGGTGGCACAGACGCATCGACTCGGCGATGATCTGCGGTGACTCGGCGGCCTGCGGAGTGCGCAGCCACGGATACCGACCCATCTCGACGACCTCGGCGACCGTGAACGGAGTATCCGGACGATTCTGCTGGGTCACCAGCGAGCGTGCGCGCGCCAGATCCCGTGCGTGCATTCCGGAAATGTCGACGCCGCCGACCGTCACACGGCCCGCCTGCGGAGTTCGGAGACCCGCCATCACCGAGAGCAGCGTCGACTTTCCGCATCCGTTGGGGCCGACCAGCACGACGAGTTCGCCGGGTGCGACCTCCAGCGTGACGTCGCGGACCACGGCTCGCCCGCCGAGTTCGACGTCGATGTGCTCTCCGAGCAGCCCGGCCGTTGTCGGGGTGTCAGCGCTCACCAGCCGGCTCCCGCATTCCGACTCCGGCGTAGGAGCAGGAAGAAGACCGGTCCGCCGACGATCGAGGTGAACAGGCCGAGCGGCAGGCTCGCGGGAGGCATGACGGTCCGCGCTGCGAGATCGGCGGCGGCGAGCACCAGTGCGCCGCCGATGACGCTGGTCGGCAACAGGATCGAATGTCGGGGTCCGACGATGAGCCGCATGAGGTGCGGCACGATCAGTCCGACGAACATCACGATGCCCGTGAACGCGACGGCTGCCGCGGTGAGGATGGCCACCAGGACGATGACCTGCCGACGCACCACCTCGACGTTCACGCCCAGCGACGCAGCCTGCACCTCGCCGAGAGCGAGCAGATCGAGCTTGTGCACCAACAGAAACGACGCCGCGACGGCCGCCACGACGAGCGGCAGCGCCACCCACACCGGTCCCCAGCCGATGCCTTCGAGTGAACCGAGTTGCCAGAACACGATCTGCTCGCGGGCCGTCGTCGACGCGATGAACGTGAGGTAGGCGATGATGCCGAGAGCGAAGGCGTTGACGGCGATCCCGGTGAGCACCAACATGATCGGCGACGACGAGCCGTCGCGCAGCGAGAGCACGTACACCGCTGCGGAGGTGGCGAGCGCGAAGACGAACGCGACAGCAGCCAGTGCCCACCCGTTCACTCCGACGCCGCCGACGACGATCATCAGAGCCGCGCCGACGGCGGCACCTGACGACACTCCGACGACGCCGGGTTCGGCGAGGGGATTGGCCAGGACACCCTGCATGAGGCACCCGCCGGCACCGAGCGCGGCGCCGACGATGAGGCCCATGACAATTCGGGGGAAGCGAACGTTCCACAGTGTGTACTCGCCGATGTCGGCCGGAAGCGGTCCGATCGACAGGTGGAGGTGGTGTGCGAGGCTGCCGAGGACTTCGACGGGTGACACGCTGACCTGCCCGACGGCCGCCGAGGTGATCACCACCAGAACGGTCAACACCAGGAGTGCCACGATCACGACGACGCCGGATACGCGGCCGCCGTGGGTGGTGAGGTGTCGCGATCGCGACGGTGAGGTCTGCAGGGTCATACGTAGATGGCCCGGGCGAGTGCGCCGAGCACCTTCCCGGTGTCGGGTCCGAACGAGAGCATCTCGGTTTCGTCCATCTGGACCACACGACGCGCTTTGCCCGCACTGGTCTGCGAGACACCGGGGAGCGCGAGGACGCCGTCGAGCCCGCCGACCGAGTCGGCGCCCTGGGTCATCACGAGGATCACATCCGGGTTCGCGCTGAGCAGTGCTTCGGTGGTGACCTGAGTGAACCCGGGTTTGAGTCCCGACGCGGTTCCGGCGTCGGTGCCGCCGAGTGCTGCGATCAGATCATCGGCCCCCGATTGCGGTCCGGACATGAGCACCAGTCGTGGGCCGCGGATGTAGAGAAACGCCATGCGCGGATTGCCCGACGGATTGGGCACCGCTGCTCGGGCGTCGGCGATCTCCTTCTCGGTCCGTGTCACGAGTTGCTCGCCGGCCTGCCGAACACCGAGGGCTGCGGCAACGTCGCGGATGAGGGCCGGAGTGGTGGCAATCGTTCGAGTGGAGGTGAACGCCACCACCGGGATACCGGAGTTTCGAATCTGATCGACGGCGCCGGGCGGCGTCGTGTCCTCGTCGACGAGCACCACCGTGGGGTTCAGCGCGAGCACCGCCTCGGCGCTGAGCGTGTGTCCGTTGGTCGTGACGAGGGGGAGCTTCGACGCTGACGGGAAGGTCGTCGACCTATCGCGGCCGACCACCCGAGAACCCAGACCAAGTGAGAACACGGTGTTGGACAGCGTTCCGTTGCGATCGATCGCGATGACGCGACTGGTATCGGTGACCGTCACCTTGCCGTGTCCGACGGAGTCGACCGTCGCGGGCAATGTGATGGTCGGTGTCGCGGTGACCGGCACGACGTCGGAGTCGGGGAGTGTCGCCGTCGACGGTCCGTTGCGCAGGTGTGCGGTCGCGGCAACCGAACTGCTCGTCGACTGTTGGATGGGTGCGGTGCTACAGCCCGCGACGAGCGCGACCAGCGCTCCCAGTAACACCGCGAGCACCCGTGAAGACCTCAATCGCCCGCGACCTCCCGCTTTCCCCGACATGCCATCTGTGCCACCTGGGGCAATGCGTCGGCTTAGTCTCACCTTAGTCGCCGCATCGGCTGCGACGTCCGAGGGATCTGGCTCTCGTCCGGCTCTGGCCGTAGCAGATTGCTACACTGGGTTGAGGTTCGTGGTCAGGAGGAGTCATGACGAACGTTGCCGACAAGGTAACTCGTTTCTCGTCGGAGCTTGTCGACGCCGCGGCGTCGGAGGGCCGACGAGAACAGCGCTCTGCGCGACAGCAACTCGAGCACTGGGTGCGGGTCGGTCGTGAGGTGTCCGACCAGCGGCAGGTCGCCCGACGTCGTGTCGAAGCCGCGCTCGCCGGACGGCTCCCGCTCGGTGAGCTGTCGATCGAGGAAGGGGCGGTGTTCAACGCAGAGATCGCCGCATCCCTCGAAGAGTCGCTCGCCACCGGCAATCACGTCGCCGATCGTGCGGCTCGTGGTCTCGCGACGGTCGCGCTAGACGACCAGGGACGCGTCGTGAAGCATCTGCCTGACGGTACGCAGATCGTTCTGTGAGGCGGCTCGACCTCGTCGTCGGGCCCAACGGTTCTGGTAAGACGACGTTCGTCGAGCAGCGCCTCGCGCCGCTGCTGCCCGGCAGCGTGTTCGTCAACGCCGACGTGATCGCCCGCGATCGCTGGCCCGAGGCTCCCGAGGCGCACTCCTACGAGGCAGCCCGCATCGCCTCGACGATCCGCGAGACGCTGATCGAGCAGGGCGAGTCCTTCGTCGCCGAGACCGTGTTCTCCCACCCGTCGAAGCTGCACCTGATCACCCGCGCGCGACGATCGGGCTACGTCGTGGTCCTCCACGTCGTGCTCGTACCAGTCGAACTCTCGGTGGCGCGTGTCGCCGAACGGGTCGTCGAAGGCGGGCATTTCGTGCCGGAGGACAAGATCCGCGGCAGGTATGCGCGTCTGTGGGCTCTGGTGTCCGCCGCGATCGGCATGGTCGATCACGCGACCGTGTACGACAACTCGGCTCCCGACGTCACGCGGATCGTCGCACGCTTTGTCGACGGCGACCACGCGGGCACGGCGCAGTGGCCGTCGTGGGCGCCCCACGAACTGATCGAGATCACGGAGCCTAGTCTGGAGGTATGACCGTGCGCACTGCTCTTCGACCAGGAAAGCCGACACCCATCCGTCAGGTGCCCGACTCCATCGAGCGCCCCGAATATGTGTGGAAGCCGACCGTCAACGAGGGCCACGAGCCGTGGGTGCAGAGCCCCGAGGTCATCGAGAAGGTGCGCGTGGCGTCGAAGATCGCCGCCAACGCGCTCGCCGAGGCCGGTAAGGCCGTGGCTCCCGGTGTGACCACCGACGAGCTCGACCGTATTGCACACGAGTACATGATCGACCACGGTGCATACCCATCGACGTTGGGCTACAAAGACTTTCCCAAGTCATGCTGCACGTCGCTCAACGAGGTCATCTGTCACGGAATCCCCGATTCGACGGTCGTCGAAGACGGCGACATCGTGAACATCGACGTGACCGCATACATCGACGGCGCGCACGGCGACACCAATGCGACGTTCCTGGCGGGCGATGTCTCGCAGGAGGTGCGGGATCTGGTGGAGCGCACCAGAATCGCCACCGAAAGAGCGATCAAGGCGGTCAAGCCAGGTCGCGAGCTCAACGTCATCGGACGGGTGATCGAGGCGTACGCGAACAGGTTCGGCTACACCGTCGTTCGCGATTTCACCGGGCATGGGATCGGCGAGACCTTCCACAACGGGCTCGTCGTGCTGCACTACGACCAACCCAACGTCGAGACCGTGATCGAACCCGGCATGGTGTTCACGATCGAACCGATGATCAACCTCGGCGGGCTGCCCTGGGAGATGTGGGACGACGGCTGGACCGTTGTCACCGCAGACAAGAAGTGGACCGCGCAGTTCGAGCACACACTCGTCGTCACCGACGACGGCGCCGAGGTTCTGACGATCCCCGACGCGTAGCGATCACGCGCTGCGTGCCCCGCCTTCGACGTGGATGGTCTCCCCGGACACGAATCCCGCGGTGAGCAGCCATTCGGCAGCGTCGACGATGTCGTCGACGGCGCCGACACGCCCGGCGAGGTTGCCGCCGGCGACACCGTCGAAGAACGCGCTTCGGTCGGCCTCGGGCATGGCGTCCCAGGTTCCGGAGTCGATGATTCCGGGCGAGATCGCGTTCACGCGAATGGGTTTCAGTTCGTTGGCCAGATGGCTGACCGCGAACGAGACCGCCCCGTTCGTGATGCCCATGACCGAGTAGCCCGGCGCCGGCTTCCATGCGGCGACGCCCGAAAACAGGGTGATCGATCCGCTCGGTGGCAGCTTCGGTGCGAAGTGCTTGGCCAGCAGCATCGGCCCGATCACTTTGGCGTCGAATGCCTTGACTGTCGCATCGTGGTCGAGTTCGGCCACGGGCACATTGTGATGTGCCGCAGCGGTACTCACGATGTGGTCGACGGCCCCGAGTTCGGCGGCGGCCGCGGCGATCGACTGCTCGTTGGTGACGTCTATCGCGATCCCGCGCCCGTCACGGAGTTCGGCGGCCGCCTTCTCCGCGGAATCGATGTCGCGCGCGCCGATGATCACCGACGCTCCGGCGGCGTCGGCTCGGCGTGCGATCGCCAGTCCGAGATTCTTGGCACCGCCGACGACGAGGACGGTGGTTCCGGACAGGTGTGCGCTCATGGCGTGGTCCCTTCAGATCGGTAAGCTGAACACCGACCACGGTATGGATTTGATACCGGTATCTTCAACGAAATCGTCGACGACCAGCGCAGATCGAGGCGTCTAGCGGTGCCGGAAGAGATGACTGCGCGGAGATACAACTGCGGGAAGGGGAAAGAGATGGCCAAGGCGTACGACGTGATGGCGGCGACGTGTCCGAGTCGGGTTGTGCTGCACCGGATCGGGGCGCGGTGGACGGTGTTCGTCATCACCGCGCTCTCCGATGGCCCGATGCGCTTCAGTGCGCTCAAGGCGCATATCGAGGGCATCACCCCGAAGGTGTTGACGGAGACGCTGCGGGCCCTGCACTACGACGGACTCGTCGACCGCCTCGACCTCGGTGGCCAGCCGCCACACGTGGAGTACCAACTCACCGATCTCGGTCGGTCATTGTTGGTGCCGCTGGCCGCGGTGCGGGCGTGGGCGGAGGATCACGTACCCGACGTCGAGGACGCGCATCGACGCTTCGACGACGGTGATCTCACTCCGACACGGGCCGACGGAGCACCCCGATAGGGTGAGCCGGTGACGGAGTTACGCGGAGCGCTCCTCGTCGGGGGTACGAGTTCTGACGCGGGTAAGAGCCTCGTCGTCGCCGGATTGTGTCGGGCGCTCGTGCGCGAGGGTGTGCGGGTCGCGCCGTTCAAGGCGCAGAACATGTCCAACAATTCGGTCGTCACGCTCGATGGCGGTGAGATCGGTCGTGCGCAGGCGTTACAGGCCACAGCATGCGGACTCGCACCGTCGACACGATTCAACCCGGTGCTGCTGAAGCCCGGCAGCGACCGACGTTCGCACGTCGTGGTCCGCGGCCGACCTGCAGGCGATGTGGGTGCGCGGGACTACCTCACGAGACGGGCGGAGCTGCGCGAGGTGGTCGCCGACGAACTCGCCTCTCTGCGTGCAGAATTCGACGTCGTCATCTGCGAAGGCGCAGGATCGGTCGCCGAGATCAACCTCCGCGCCTCCGACATCGCCAACATGGGCCTCGCGCGATCGGCAGGCCTTCCGGTGATTCTCGTCTCCGATATCGACCGCGGCGGATCGCTCGCGCACCTGTTTGGCACCACCGCGATCCTCGAACCTGCCGACCAGGCGTTGGTCGCCGGGTACGTCATCAACAAGTTCCGTGGCGACCAGACGATCCTCGACCCCGGCCTGCACACCCTCGGCGCGCTGACCGGTCGCCCGACCCTCGGCGTGCTCCCGTTTGTCGCCGACCTGTGGATCGACGCCGAGGACTCGTTGGCCGCGCCGGTGGGGCGCAGGGTCGGCCCGCCGGAAGCCGCCGGTGCGTTCAGAACAGGGCCGGGCGCGTCCGAGCGGCTGTCGGTGGCAGCCATCCGGTTGCCACGTATCTCGAACTCGACCGACGTCGAGGCACTCGCGTGCGAGCCGGGTGTCGATGTCACCTGGGTCGTCGATCCGACGTCGGTACGCACCGCAGACCTGGTCGTCGTGCCGGGAACGCGTGCAACCGTGGCCGATCTCGCGTGGCTTCGTGAACGCGGCCTCGACGTCGCGTTGACCGAACGCGCGGCGCGGCACGGCGCGATCCTCGGTATCTGCGGTGGCTTCCAGATGTTGGGCAGACGGATCGTCGACTCGGTCGAATCCTCGGGTGGGGCCGTTGTCGACGGTCTCGGTCTGCTCGACGTCGACGTGCGATTCGAGCCGGAGAAGGTGCTGCGCACGTCGACCGGCGTCGTCGACGGCGTCGAGGTCACCGGGTACGAGATCCACCACGGCAGGGTCGTCGACTCGTCGGAAGCGTCGTGGATCGATGACGACGAGCAGGGTCCGGAGGGTGCCCGCCGGGACGCGATATGGGGCACGCACTGGCACGGGCTGCTGGCGTCGAACGAGTTCAGGCGCCACTACCTGCGTGAGGTCGCTGCCGTCGCGGGTAAACACTTTGAACCGGCAGGTGACACCGACGTCGCCGCGATCCGGGGCAGGCAACTCGATCTGATGGCAGACCTGGTGACAGCACAGCTCGACATGGCCGCGATCTGCGACATCATCGGCAGCGGCGCACCGCGACGGGCGCCGACAATAGCCCACTACCTGGGCGAGAACCGGTAAGTGGTTGCCGACGCATCGGTGAGTAGTGAGATTTGCAACCTGTGACCCGGCTCAACCCGCTGATTCAGCGGCGATCCCGCCGCTAGGGTTGGTGGAGTGGAAACTGAGCGGCGCGAGATCACAGTCGGCGACCTGACCTTCGACGTTCGCGTCGGCGGTCCTGACCGCGGCCCCTGGGTGCTGCTGTTGCACGGGTTCCCGGTGAACAGCTCCTGCTACGACGACGTCGCCGACCGCCTGCACGAGTCCGGTCTGCGCACCATCCAGGTCGACCAGCGCGGCTACAGCCCGGGGGCGCGTCCCGAGGGGGTCGAGGCCTACCGGCTCGAGGCACTCGTCGACGACGCACTCGGCGTACTCGATGCGCTCGACGTTCCGTACGCGATTCTCGTCGGTCACGACTGGGGCGGAATCGTCGCCTGGCACCTCGCAGGTAAGCACCCCGACCGGTTCACCGGCCTGGTCGTCGCGAGCACGGGCCATCCTTCGGCGATGCGTGATGCGATCAAAGATCCGGACGCCGTCGACGATCAGCGCGAGAAGTCGGCGTACATCAAGGATTTCATCGCCGAGGGTGCCGAGGAGATGCTCCTGGCGCGCGACGGGGTGCTGCTGCGTCGCGCAGGTGTGACGGCCGAGGAATTGGCTCCGCTGCGCGAACCGGGGGCGCTGACGGCAGGACTCAACTGGTACCGCGCCAACTTCACCGGCGACGTCGCCGCGACCCTCTCCTGCCCACCGATCGAAATCCCCACCACCCTGGTGTGGAGCGACGGCGACACCGCGCTCGGCCGGGCGCAGGCCGAGGGGAGTGGCCGCTACGTCTACGGCGACTACCGGTTCTGTGAACTGTCCGGCATCGACCACTGGATTCCGCAGAAGGCAGCGAAGGAGTTGGCCAGCGAGATCTCGCTGCGCTCGGCGGTGTTCTGACAAACCTCGCTGCGCTCGGTGGTGTTCTGAGCGGGACTTCTCGCGTCAGAATTCCAACCCGAGCAGAGCGTTCTCCAAAACCTCCGGCATGGCCGGGTGAATCCAGTACTGCCCGCGCGCCATCTCTTCGACGCCGAGGCCGAAGCTCATCGCCTGGATTGCAGGCTGAATCAGCGTCGGTGCCTGCGGGCCGATGATGTGGACCCCGAGTAGTCGGTGGGTCTCCCGGTCGGCGATGACCTTGCATGCGCCGGTCGTGTCCTCCATCGCCCAGCCGTAAGCGACGTCGCCGAACTCCTGCACCTTGACCGCGATGTTGTGGCCGCCGTCGCGCGCCTCGAACTCGGTCAAGCCCACCGCAGCGACCTGCGGGTGGGTGAACACCGCAGCGGGCACGACGTCGTGCTGGAAGGTGTCGAGATCTGGTGCGTCCCAACCCTTGAGCAGATTGGCGGCCACCACGCGCTCCTCGTGATTGGCTACGTGCTTGAGCTGGAACGGCGAACTCACGTCGCCGAGTGCCCACACTCCACGCGCACCGGTGCGGCCGTGGGAATCCACCTCGACGCGGCCGTCGTCGGTCAGGTCGAGGCCGATCGTGTCGATGCCGAGGCGGTCTCCGTTGGATACGCGCCCGGTCGCCACGAGAAGGACGTCGGCTTCGACGATCTCGTCGTCGCCGAGGGTGAGTCGGATCCCGCCGTCTGCAAGATTCTCGGCGGAGACCAGGTCGCGCTCGAGCCGCACGTCCCACTTGCCGCTCGCGATGTCGGTGAACCGCGTGGACAATTCGGTGTCGAGCTTGCGGAGCAGCCGCGGGCCGCGCGCCAGAATCGTGACCTGTGTGCCGAGCGAGCCGAAGACGTGTGCGAATTCGGCTGCGATGTAACCACTTCCGAGGATGATCATGCGGCGCGGAAGGTCGGGGAGTCGCATCACGTCGTTGTTGGTGTGATAGGTCACGCCCGATTCGGTGATGCCTGCCGGTATCACCGGGCGCGAACCCGCTGCGATCACCACCTCGCGGGCGAGCACCAGAGCGTCGGCGGTGACGAGCCGGTAGAGCCCGTCGTCGTCGCGTCCGTCGAATTCGACGTGGGAGGCGTAGACGGTGATGTTGTCGCATTCGAGTTCGCGGTACTGCAGGCCGCCGGTCGAGATGGGATCGATCCGGCCGAACACCCTGTCGCGAATCGCGGGCCAGTCGACGCCGTCGACCCGGGAATGAACGCCGAAACGGTCACCGTCGGAGGCGATGTCGGCGACCTCGGCCGGATAGACGAACATCTTCGTCGGGATGCAGCCGACATTCAGGCAGGTCCCGCCGTAGATGCCCTCTTCGAAGATGGCGATCTGCTTGTCGGCGAAGCGGTCGTCGGGAATCGAGTTGCCGCTGCCGCTTCCGATGATCGCGAGATCGACTGTCTGCGTAGCGGATCGAGTGTCGGAAGTTGCGGTCATGATGCGCTCCTTGCTGGCGACGGGTCGACGACGGTGTCGAGCCACCGATCGACCTCGGAGTATGCCTGTGTACGCGCCGACTCGACGGACAGGAATACGTCGTGGCGTGCACCGGCGATGGGCGCGATCGTGACGTGACCGCCAAGACTGCCGCTCCACCGCGCGATCTGCGTGACGTCGAGTACGACATCGGCTGCGTCGACCGCAGGCGAGTAACTCTTGGCGAACTTCGTTGCGTCCGAGCGCAACACGAGTGTCGGTACGCCCACATCGATGCCGTGATGGAGGTGGCGCTGGCCCGAGCGGACCGCGTTGAGGAATCCGAACGTGACCGGAAAACCGCCGAGTGGCTTCTTCGTGAGGTCGTAAGCCCACTCTCCGTGGGACTCGACGTGCAGGCTCTCGCCGTAGGCCGCGGAGAGTTCGCGGGTGAGCGTCTCGAAGGGGCGCACGGCCGCAAGGCCTTTGACGACCATCGTCACCGGATACGAGCGCAGCACGGGCTTGCCCTGCAGGTCGAGCCACGGGCTGTTGAGCAGCAGCCCCGACACGCGCGCGTGGCGCTCCGGCGATGCGGTGCGTAGACGGTCGAGCCACAGCGGGGTGATCAATCCACCCGTCGAGTGGGCGGCGATCAGTACCGGTGTGTCGGCGGTGAAGTCGTCGGCGATGGCATCGAGTGCGAGCCCGAGCTCGAGATCGTAGGCAGCGAGGTCGCGGACGAAGTGGGGCGTCTGCCCGTCGAGCAGCGAACGTCCACATTTGCGTAGATCCAGCGCGTAGAACGCGTACCCGCGGTCGTGGAAGTGATCGGCGAGGGGCTCGTGAAAGAAGTAGTCGGTGAATCCGTGGACGTAGAGCACCGCGCCATTGGTTGCGGCCGCCGGTGCGGTGGGTTTGCGAACCAGGGTTGCGGTGATCGGGTCCTCGCCGTCCGGGTCGGGGCCGAGGTCGAAGGTCCGCACCTCGTAGTGGTCGAGGAAGCCGTCGGGTTGCCAACCGGAATCGCGGTCAGTGGGATCATCTTGCACCGAGGAGGTCGACTGCTGACTAGTCGACTCTGGGGACACAGTCACGATTTCCACTGTAAAGGCGCATCCGAGGTAGGCACGCAAGTGTCATCCGGCCCACACTTCTCGGAGGCGATTCGGGCGGCTACACACTCATGGGGAACAATGGTCGACGTGGACGAAGATTCGTCCTCCGCAACACAAGACAGTGTTGTCGAGTGGAGTCTGAAGTGGGGTCCGAGTTGTCTGAATCGGTGATCAAGACGGACGTTGCGCTTGTGGGTGCAGGCATCATGAGTGCCACCCTCGGTGCGCTACTGCGGCAGGTGCAGCCTGATTGGACCATCAGCCTCTTCGAACGGCTCGATGCCGCGGCCGCGGAGAGCAGTGACCCGTGGAACAACGCGGGCACCGGCCATTCGGCGTTGTGCGAGCTCAACTACACACCGAAGACCGCGGATGGTGGCGTCGACACCACCAAGGCGATCGCCATCAATGAGCAGTTCCAGGTCTCTCGACAGTTCTGGGCCTACGCGGTCGACAACGACATCATCTCCCGCCCCTCGGAGTTCATCAATCCGATTCCGCACGTCAGCTTCACCCACGGTGACGCGGGCGTCGACTACCTCCGCAAGCGCTACGACGCGCTCTCGAAAGAAGTTCTCTTCGAGGGCATGGAGTACATCACCGATCCGAGCGAATTCAGTGCGCGTCTCCCGCTGATGTCGCAGGGACGTGACTTCTCCGACCCGGTCGCGTTGAACTGGTTCACCGAGGGCACCGACGTCGACTTCGGTTCGCTCACCCAGAAGCTCCTCAATTTCGTGGGCAAGGGTGGCGACATCTACTTCGGTCACTCCGTGACCAACCTGGACAAGCAGTCCGACGGAAGCTGGATCGTCAAGGTGCGCAACGTCCGTACCGGCGAGAAGTGGACCGTCCACGCCAAGTTCGTGTTCGTCGGCGCGGGCGGCGGTGCGCTGCACCTGCTGCAGAAGTCCGGCATCAAGGAAGCCAAGGGCTTCGGCGGATTCCCGGTCTCGGGCGAGTTCTTCCGCTGCAACAACCCCGAGCTCATCGAGGAGCACCACGCCAAGGTGTACGGCCAAGCGGCCGTCGGCGCGCCGCCGATGTCGGTGCCCCACCTCGACACCCGTGTGATCAATCATCGCCAGGGCCTGCTGTTCGGTCCGTACGCCGGATGGTCGCCGAAGTTCCTCAAGAGCGGCAAGATGACGGACCTGCTGAGCACGGTCAAGCCCGGAAACGTGCTGCCCATGCTCTCCATCGCACCGCAGGAGTTCGGTCTGCTCAAGTACCTCATCGGCGAACTCGCCGCGAGTCCCGCCGACCGCGTCGACACCCTGCGTGAGTTCGTTCCCCGCGCCTTGGGCGAGGACTGGGAGCTGATCACCGCGGGTCAGCGCGTGCAGGTCATCCGTAAGAACAAGGACGGTGTCGGCGGAAAGCTCGAGTTCGGCACGGCGGTCGTCGCCGCCGGAGACGGCACACTCGCAGGCCTCCTCGGAGCGTCGCCCGGTGCGTCGACGGCGGTTCCGGCGATGCTCTCGGTTCTCGAACAGTGCTTCCCGGCCGACTTCGAGCGCTGGACGCCGAAGCTGACCGAGATGATTCCGTCGTTCGGTAAGAAGCTCTCCGACAACGCCGACCTGTTCCACCAGGTCTGGGATTGGACCAGCAACAGTCTCGAACTGCGTCGCAACACCGTCGACGCTCCAGCCGACGCCGACGTCGAGCCCGCGCCGGCAGGCTGAGTTGTGACGTGCGTGCTGTCGGTGTGATAGTCACGACACCATGACCTCTGGGCAGCTTCATCGCAGCTTCACAGCCGACCTCGACGTCGAGACGCTGTACAACATCCTGCGATTGCGGGTGGATGTGTTCGTCGTCGAGCAGTCCTGCCCGTACCCGGAACTCGACGGTCGGGATCTCGAGCCGGCTACCCGCCAGCTCTGGGTGTCCGACGACGAGGGCCGTGTGGTCGCGACGTTGCGGCTCCTCGAGGATTCCGGGGCACCTGGTGACGGCGAGATGTATCGGATCGGGCGAGTGTGCACCGACCGGTCCCGCAGAGGCGAGGGAATGACCGCGCGTCTCATCGAGACAGCGCTCGCCGAGGTCGGCGAGCATCCGTGCCGCATCGAGGCGCAGAGCTATCTCATCGACATGTACGCGAAGTTCGGTTTCGTCGTCGACAGCGAGGAGTACCTCGAGGACGGCATTCCGCACGTCTCGATGCTCCGACCCGCCAGAAGCACGCGCTCATGAGCGGTAGGCACGCTGTCGCGGCTCCGGTGAGCGCCACGCCTGCGCGGTATCCGTTCAGCGCCGTGGTGGGGCAGGAGCGGCTGAAGTTGGCGTTGATCCTGTGCGCGGTGTCGCCGGGCATCGGCGGTGTGCTGATCCGCGGCGAGAAGGGCACGGCCAAATCGACCATCGTCCGCGGACTCGGACCACTGATCGCTCACGAGGACACGGCAAACGGTGGCGGCGACGAGCCGTCCGCAGGCAGAGTCGTCGAACTGCCGATCGGTGCCACCGAGGACCGCGTCGTCGGGTCGCTGGATCTGACGGCCGTACTGCGCGACGGTGAGGCGGTGTTCACGCCCGGGCTGCTTGCCCGTGCCGACGGGGGTGTGCTCTACATCGACGAGGTCAATCTCCTCGCCGACCACCTCGTCGACGTGCTGCTCGACGCCGCGGCCAGTGGGCGGGTGACCATCGAGCGCGACGGCGTCTCACATACCCAGGCCGCCGACTTCGTGCTCGTCGGAACGATGAATCCCGAAGAGGGAGAACTACGTCCGCAGCTGCTCGACCGTTTCGGGCTGGCCGTCGACGTCACCGCGGCGCGCGAGGTCGACGACCGCGTCGAGGTCATTCGACGCCGGATGGACTTCGACGCCGATCCCGATCGCTTCGTCGAGCGGTATGCCGACGACGAGCGAGCACTCTCCGACCGGATCGCCGCCGCTCGCGCAACCGTGGGAAGTGTCGAGATCAGCGCGCGAGAATTGCGACGCATCGCAGGCATCTGCTCGCACCTCGACGTCGACGGACTGCGCGGCGACATCGTCGTCGCACGTACCGCGGCCGCACATGCGGCACTGCGCGGGGCCACGTCGGTGACCGAGGAGGATGTGCGCGTCGGCGTCGAACTCGCTCTGCCACACCGTCGTCGACGCGACCCCTTCGACGAGTCGGGCATGTCCGAGCAGCAACTCGACGACGCGCTGTCGGCAGGCGACGACGCCGCGGGCCCTCCGGAAGAACCGGAGCCCGACCCGGACGGACCCGACGGTGCTCCTGCGCCCGAGCAACGCGACGAGTCTTCCGCTGACTTCAATCCTGCTGACTCCGATCCCACTGGCCCGCAACAGGATTCCAGCGACGAGCCTGTCGAGCAGGACGTCTCCGGACAGTCGCAGCAACCGCCGCGCGGCCAGATGTTCGGTGCCGCGGCGTCGAGTTCCGGTGTCCGCATGCGGCGCCTGCGGGCCGACGGCGTCGGTGACGGCGATCCGGGTAAGCGGTCACGCGCACGAAGTCGTCGCGGGCACACCGTGTCCGACACCGACTTCGCGCCGGGAGGTCCGGTCCACCTCTTCGGGACAGTGCTGCGCGCCGCAGGGCGTTCGGTGGCCACTACTGAGATATCGACGACGTCCGAGCGGCTATCAGTTGCACCGGTCGATTTGCGTGGGGCACAACGCATCGGGCAGGAGGGCAACCTGGTGGTGTTCGTCGTCGACCTCAGCGGGTCGATGACGGCACGCAGGCGACTGAGCGCTGTGAGCCGCTTATGCGTTGACCTGCTGCGCGATTCGTACACGCGGCGCGATCGGGTCGCGGTGATCGTGGCGCGCGGATCGCGTGCAGAACTCGCTGTGCCCCCGACGAAATCGGTCGATATCGCTGTGCGGCGACTCGCCGACATCAGAACCGGTGGCCGAACCCCATTGGCGGAAGGGCTGATCGAGGCGCAGCGGGTCATCGAGCGTGCCCGACGAGCCGATCCGCGACGTCGACCGCTGCTCGTGGTGCTGACCGACGGTCGGGCCACTGCGGGCCCCGACGCCGCCGGACGCGCATCGGTTGCGGCGCAGCGTATACGGCGCAACGGAATCGACAGCGTCGTCGTCGACTGCGAGCAGGGCGCGGTTCGACTCGGACTCGCCGCGGATCTTGCCGTGCGCCTCGGGGCGCAGACGATGCGGATGGACGAGCTGTCGGTGGCGGCGTTGTCGGCCCCCGCCGCCGACCGGCGTCAGTCGCGCACGTCGGCCGCCTGATCCGAGTCCGCGCGAGAATAGGGAGAGTTACTGTGCCGCAGGGTGTTCCGCAGACGGTCCCCGACGACGGGTTGACCACCCGGCAGCGTCGACAGCAGCCGGTACTGGCCGTGCACACCGGTGACGGCAAAGGAAAGTCGACGGCGGCGTTCGGGATGGCGATGCGCGCATGGAATGCGGGTTTGCGCATAGCGGTCTTCCAGTTCGTCAAGAGCGCGAAATGGCGTGTGGGAGAAGAGTCGGCGATGGCCGCGCTCGGCGAGATCCACACCGAACAGGGCATCGGCGGGCCCGTCGAGTGGCACAAGATGGGCCAGGGATGGTCGTGGCTGCGTGCCAATGCCGACGTCGCCGACGACCATGCCGCGGCGGCACGTGCCGGTTGGGCCGAGATCGCCCGTCGTCTCGCCGACGAGCAGCACGACTTCTACGTGCTCGACGAGTTCACCTACCCCCTCGACTGGGGATGGATCGACACCGACGAGGTGGTGCGGACACTCGTCGACCGACCCGGCCGCCAACACGTGGTCATTACCGGACGTCGTGCTCCCGAGGCACTCATCGACGCCGCCGACCTGGTGACTGAGATGCGCAAGGTCGCGCACCCGATGGACGCGGGACGTAAGGGCCAGAAGGGAATCGAGTGGTGAGCCGCGTGGCGAGGGCGACATGACGTCGATCCCCACAGTCGTCGTGGCCGCGCCGTCGTCGGGCAGCGGCAAGACCACCGTGAGCACCGGGCTGATCGGTGCGCTACGCCGCGCCGGGCACCGGGTTGCGCCGTTCAAGGTGGGGCCCGACTACATCGATCCCGGCTATCACGCGGTCGCCGCGGGACGTGTCGGTCGCAACCTCGACCCCAACCTGGTCGGAGCCGACCTGATCGGGCCGCTGTTCGCGGCCGGAAGTCTCGACGCCGACATCGCGGTGGTCGAAGGTGTCATGGGGCTCTTCGACGGCAGGATCACCGCTGACGACGTCGCCGACGCGGACCCGATCGGCACGGGCTCCACCGCGCACGTCGCAGCACTGCTGAACGCGCCGGTCGTTCTTGTCGTCGACGCCGCGGGTCACAGTCAGTCGCTCGCGGCGCTGCTGCACGGCTTCGTCGGCTACGAACCGTCGGTGCGGATCGCGGGTGTCGTGCTCAATCGGGTTGGTTCTCCGCGACACGAAGCCGTGCTGCGACAAGCCTGTGCGCGTGTCGGAATGCCCGTGCTCGGGGTGCTGCGTCGCGACTCGCGCCTTCAGGTGCCCTCTCGTCACCTGGGGCTGATCCCCGCCGCGGAGAGGTCGGTCGAGGCTGTCGAGGCCGTCGACGCGATGTCGGAAATGGTCGGCGCAGCACTCGATCTCGACGCAATCGTCGCGCTTGCGCAATTGGGCGGCGTCACGCTGTCGGCGCCGTGGTCGGCGGCCGACGCCATCGCAGACGCGGAGGAGGGCGCGCGATCCGAACGTCCGCACTCTGCTCGTCCCCACTCCGGACGCCCAGTCGTTGCGATCGCCGCGGGTGCTGCGTTCACCTTCGGGTACGCAGAGCACGCGGAACTGTTGCGCGCGGCCGGTGCGGAGGTCGTCGAGTTCGATCCGTTGGTCGACCGCCTGCCCGAGCGCGCAGCAGGACTCGTCGTCGGAGGGGGATTCCCCGAGGAACACGCAGACAAGCTGGCGGCCAATCATGAACTGCGAGAAGACATCGCGACGCTGAACCGCGCAGGTGGTCCCATCCACGGGGAGTGCGCGGGCCTGCTGTACCTCACGCGAGAGCTCGACGGGCATCACATGACCGGGGTGATCGACGCGGTCGGTCGGTTCGGTCCCTCGCTCACCCTCGGATATCGCGACGCCGTGGCGGTCACCGATTCGGTGCTCTATCGGCCAGGCGAACGGGTCACCGGGCACGAGTTCCACCGCAGCGTTGTCGAACTCGATGCCGGGGCGCCTGCGTGGGCGTGGCGTGACCATCATGGCGCATCAGGGGTGCACGGCGTGGCGACGTCGAATGTCCACGCGTCGTATCTGCACGTGCACCCGGCGGCGGTGCCGACATCGATTGCGCGGTTCGTGCGCGCGTGCGAGCCGAAGGAGACGTGATGGCGGAGAGCAAGGTTGCGCAGGTGCTCGACATCCTGCGTGAGCACGGCGTCGACGATCCTGCGATCCTGCGTGATCTGCTCGAGGCCGTGCTTGTCGTCGGGCAGGGACTCGACCTCGACGAAGCCCTCCAGCGGATCGTCGAAGTTGCTGTCGGAGTCGTCGATGCTCGCTACGGCGCGCTGGGTGTGCGCGGTCCCGACGGTGGGCTGTCGGAGTTCGTGTACACGGGGATCACTCCGGACGAGCGGTCTGCGATGGGGTCGCTGCCGGTCGGCAAGGGAGTGCTGGGGGTCCTGATCAACGACCCCCACATCCTGCGCATTCCGGATCTGGCGAAACACCCTGCGTCGGTGGGCTTTCCGGCGAACCATCCGCCGATGACGACATTCCTCGGTGCTCCGATCATCATCCGTGGCTCCAACTTCGGCCGCATCTACCTGACCGAGAAGCGTGGCGCCGACGAGTTCTCGCCGCTCGACGAAGCGCTGATCGCGGTCCTCGCGGTGGCCGCCGGGATCGCCGTCGACAATGCCCAGTTGTTCGAGAGCTCACGCACGAGGCAGCGGTGGATGCAGGTGCTGGTGCGTCGCGGCTCGGAGCCGCTCTCGGGAATCGCGTTGGAGGACACGCTGTCTCGGATGTGTACCGACGTGGCCGACCTGGTCGGCGCCTCCGACGTCCTCATCTTGAGCGACGAGAGCGACAGCGGAGACGACATCGTGCTCAGCGGCCACACCGGCGGGCCGATCGAGTTCGATCCCGCGGAGTTCTCGGCGCCGACGGGGACGGGGATGTCGATCGTGCCGATCGCCGATCTCTCGCCCGCACTCGGTCGGCGCGGTGCTCGCTGGGCGACGGTGCAACCGCTTGCGCGCGCCTCGGGGGCTTTCGGGTGGATCGTCATCACACATGTCGACGAGCCGGTGTGGGAGGCCGAGGAGGCCTCGGGCCTGGCCGGCGTCTCCGAAGTGGCGTCGTTGGCGATGGTCTATGCGGAGCAGCAACAGGTCGCCCGCGACCTCGAGGTGCTCTCCGACCGCCACAGAATTGCCCGCGACCTGCACGACCACGTGATCCAGCGACTGTTCGCGATCGGCATGTCGATCCAGACGATGCTCGCGGCGGGCGGCAGCGGTGCGTCGGTGCGATTCGACGACGCCGCGCGCGCCGAGCGGCTCGAACAGGTGATGACCGACCTCGACCGCACGATCGCGCAGATCCGCACCTCGATCTTCGACCTGCAGACCGTCCCCGGGCATCACGACACCGCGACGTTGCGGCGCCGCGTCCTCGACATTGTGTCCGAACTCTCGGTCCACGCGCCGATCGCGCCGAGCGTGCAATTCGACGGCCCGGTCGACACCGTTGTCCCCGACACGCTGGGGCCACACATCGACGCCGTGCTGCGCGAGGGACTGTCGAATGCGCTGCGCCACGCGCACGCCGAGCACATCTCGGTGTCGGTGAGCGCCGACGACGTGCTGTCGGTCGAGATCACCGACGACGGGGTGGGTATCAGTACCGACGTCACCTACCGCGGTCTGGAGAACCTCACGCGCCGCGCGGAGGAATGCGACGGCACGTTCACCGTCGTCACCAATCCTCGTGTGGCGCCCGGCCGTTCGTCGGGGACGACGCTGACCTGGTCGGTGCCGCTCACCTAGCGGCTCAGGCCTTGCCGTCGCGGATCTTGGTGGCCATCACCGCGACCTGGGTGCGTCGCTGCATGTCGAGCTTGGCGAGGATACGTGAGACGTAATTCTTGATCGTCTTCTCCGCCAAGAACATTCGCTGAGCGATCTGGCGGTTCGTCAGCCCGTCGCCGATGAGGTTGAACACCTCGCGTTCCTGATGGGTGAGCTCTGCGAGAGGGTCGGACGGCTTGTTCTTGCCGTCGCGCAGCTTGGCGAGCAGTGCGGCGGTCGAACGGTCGTCGAGCAGTGAGCCGCCCCGTCCGACGGTCCGTACGGCCGCGATGAGGTTATGGCCGAGGATCTGCTTGAGCACGAAGCCGGACGCACCTGCGAGTACCGCGGCGAGAAGTGCGTCGTCGTCGGCGTAACTGGTGAGCATGAGGCATCGGATCTCGGGTTCGGCGGCACGCACGTCGCGGCACAATTCGACGCCGTTGCCGTCGGGGAGCCGGACGTCGAGGACCGCGACGTCGGGCTTGGCGGCGAGGATGCCCACGCGGCCCTCGCCGACCGACGCGGCCTCGCCGACCACCTCGATGTCGTCGGCCGTGCTGAGCAGGTCACGGAGACCTCGACGCACCAACTCGTGGTCGTCGACGAGGAAGACGCGCACCCTCGACTCGTCCGGCGCGGTGTCCGACGCCGTGGGATCTGACGCCGCGGGGGCCGGCTGACCTTCGGAATGCATGTACCGAAATTACCGCAGGTCGAAGTTGAGTTCGCGACGTCGGTCCCCATCCACTCGGGACTTTGGTCTCACTCACGCCCCCTGCGTCACACGCGAGAGTGAATATCTGTCGGTGGAGGTCGGTGGTCGGGCCGAGCGGAACCGGACGACGCACCGCTACGCGCGGCGTCGACGACGAGAGCGAGGAGAGACAGTGACGAGCCTCATCGGGCCAGGAATCAGCGACACCGGAATGACCGGTTCGGATCTGCTGCGGGAGTTGCTTCCCGTGTGCGAGACCGAGGTCGAGCGGCACATGAAGATGACCAAGGACTGGCATCCACACGACTACGTGCCCTGGGACGAGGGGCGCAACTTCGCTGCTCTCGGTGGCATCGACTGGGATCCGGAGCAGTCGCAGCTCTCCGACGTCGCGAAGGCCGCGATGATCACCAATCTGCTCACCGAGGACAACCTGCCGTCGTATCACCGGGTGATCGCGGAGAACTTCTCCCTCGACGACGCCTGGGGCTTCTGGGTGGGGCGCTGGACCGCCGAGGAGATGCGTCACTCAACGGTGATGCGCGACTACCTCGTCGTGACCCGCGGCGTCGACCCGGTGGAACTCGAAGAGACCCGCATGGCGCACATGACGTCGGGTTTCAATCCGCTGCCCGAGGACGACGGTCAGCGTGACCACAGCTTCGACATGCTCTTCGCGGTCAGCTACGTCAGCTTCCAGGAACTCGCGACGCGTGTGAGCCACCGCAACACCGGCAAGGCATGCGGCGACCCGATCGCCGACCGCATGCTGCAGCGGGTCGCCGCCGACGAGAACCTGCACATGCTCTTCTACCGCAACGTCGTTGCGGGCGCCCTCGACCTGGTTCCCGATCAGGCGATGTGCGCCATCTACAGCATCGTGTCGAACTTCCAGATGCCCGGCGCGACGATGCCCAACTTCCGGCGCAATGCAGTGCTGATCGCCAAGGGCGGCATCTACGATCTGCCGCAACATCTTTCGGAGGTCGTCATGCCGGTCCTGCGCAAGTGGCGGATCTTCGAACGCGACGACTTCGGGCCGCTCGGTGAGATGTACCGGGAGAAACTGGCCGACTACCTCGAAGAGATGAACGTCAAGGTCGAGAAGTTCGAGCGCGCCCGCGAACGCGCACTCGAACGCGAGGCGAAGAAGGCGAGGGCGGGAGCGTGACCGTGATCGACAACAGGCTGGCACTGGCGATCTCGCCCGCGGACGACGCCGGGGCACGGGATTGTGACGGGTGTTGCGGTGCGTGCGAGCGTGAGACCACCGACCAGCGCGACGTCCCCGAAGGCTTCGACGAGGCGATCATGATGGCCGAGGCCGCCACGTTGCACAACCCGACCCGGTGGAATGAGATCCGCACCCACGCAACGGATTCCGCTGCAGGCGAGTACTGCTCGTCGATCCTCCTCGGCGCGTTGTTGCAGTCCGCGGCGCACCGGCTCGGGGTGCCCGCCGCCGACGTGTGGTCTTACGTCCGACGCGTCGGTGAGCTACCGCTCTGAGTTGGTGAACCCGTGAATGGGTGATCCTCGACGATCGCGAGGGGGCGGTCCGCCTCTTGCGGGGCCGACCCGTCGCGATCCGGACGCACGCGCGTCTCGTCGGTAGGATCAGCACCCATGTCAGACGATGCGTCCGCGGTCCCCGGTGGCGATAACGACAAGAGTGGCGACAACGTCCACTATCTCGCCGGGCTCGATCTGCACGGACGAAAGGTGGTTGTCGTCGGTGGTGGGTCGGTTGCGCAGCGTCGACTTCCGAATCTTGTGGCCGCCGGCGCGCGGGTAGAGGTCGTCGCGATTGATCCGACGCCCGCCGTCGAGTCGTTTCCCGGGGTCGTCGTGCACAAGCGTGCGTACGTCGACGGCGATCTCGACGGGGCGTGGTACGCGATGGCGTGCACCGACGATCCCGACGTGAATGCAGCGGTCGTCGCCGAGGCGGAGCGTCGACACACGTTCTGTGTGCGGGCCGACGAAGCGCGGTGGGGCAGTGCTGTCACCCCGGCGTCGGGGCGACACCGCGACGTGCAGTTCGGGGTGCTGGCGAGCGGCGACCACAGGTTGTCGGCGGCCTTGCGCGCCGCGATCTCGCGGGCACTGGCCGACGGCTCACTCGACGTCGACGAGCAGCCGCACCCGCCGGGCGTCGCGCTCGTCGGAGGTGGCCCGGGCGACCCCGACCTCATCACCGTGCGCGGACTCAAACTGCTGATGGCGGCCGACGTCGTCGTCGCGGATCGGTTGGCGCCACCGGAGCTCTTGGCCTCACTCGGTCCGCAGGTGGAGATCATCGACGCCGCGAAGGTGCCCTACGGGCGGGCGATGAAGCAGGAGGCCATCAACGACGTCCTCACTTCGAAAGCGAAGGAGGGCAAGTTCGTCGTGCGGTTCAAGGGTGGCGACCCGTATGTCTACGGTCGCGGCTTCGAGGAGCTGCAGGCATGCGTGGCCGCAGGGGTTCCGGTGACCGTGGTCCCCGGCATCACCAGCCCCATCTCCGTGCCCAGTTCTGCCGGCATCCCCGTCACGCATCGTGGCGTCACCCATGAGGTCGTGATCGCCTCGGGGCACGTGCGGCCCGGGCACCCCGACTCGCTCATCGACTGGTCGGTGCTCGCACAGCTACGCGGAACGCTGGTGCTGATGATGGCCGTCGAACGTGTCGACGTATTCGCCGACGCGCTCCTGGCAGGCGGCAAGCCCGGCGACACCCCGGTCGCGATGATCGAGAACGGATCGCTGCCGACCCAACGCCTCATCCGCACCGACCTCGCCCACGCCGGCGAGACCGCCGTGCGCGAAGGACTCAAGCCACCCGCGATCGTCGTGATCGGCGCCGTCGCGGGATTCGACGATGCCGATGCCGTCGCGGCGTTCGGTGATCTCGACAGAGCTCGATCAGCGGGGGACGAGTCTCGATCAGCGCGACGCTAGGGCGCCGGGCCGTCGACTGGGCGCTGTATCCAGCCGACTGGGCGCTGTATCCAGCCGAGTGGGCATACAACCTATCCGCCAACGAGAATTGGCACATACGCGCAGGGGCGCGGTAGCGTCGAAGCCTATGTCGTCGTCACCTGGGCAAGCACACCGGCTGGATTTCGCGGCCGGGGCGTCGGACACCAATCAGTACCGGCCGGTGTTCGGACTCGCGATCCTTGTGCTGTCCGGAATGCAGCTACTGATGGTGCTCGACGGTACGGTCGCTGCGCTGGCGCTTCCGAAGATCCGCGAGTCGCTGCAACTGTCAGAGTCCGGCGCGAACTGGATCATCAGCAGCTACGTCCTGGCTTTCGGCGGGTTGATGCTCCTCGGTGGTCGACTCGGCGACACCTTCGGGCGCAAGCGCATGTTCGTGATCGGCGTCGCGGCCTTCACCGTGACCTCACTGCTGTGTGGCCTGGCCTGGGACGAGACGAGCCTGATCGTCGGACGTGCCCTGCAGGGTGCCTCGGCGGCCGTCGCAGCGCCGACCGCGATGGCCCTGGTCGCCACGACGTTCGCGCCGGGTAAACCGCGCAGTCAGGCGTTCGCGATCTACGCGGCGATGACCGGTATCGGTTCTGTCGCGGGTCTGATCCTCGGTGGTGTGCTGACCCAGGTCTCCTGGCGTCTTGTGTTCCTGATCAACGTCCCGATCGGCCTTCTCGTCGCTGTCGGCGCCTACTTCGTCCTGCGCGAATCCCAGGGTGTGCGATTGTCCCTCGACCTACCGGGAGCCGTGCTCGCGACGCTGGGATGCTCGCTGCTGGTGCTCGCGGTGAACGAGGGCCCGAGCGGTTGGGGCCGTCCGATCGTCATCGGCTCGTTCATTCTCGGCGGTCTTGCTCTTGTTGCGTTCGTCATAGTCGAGCGACGTGCCAGCAACCCGATCTTGCCGTTCGTTCTCTTCGACAACACGAGTCGCGTGGCCGCGCTGGTCGCCATCTTCTTCGCCAGCATGATCATGATGTGTATGGCGGTCTTCATCTCGCTGTACCTCCAGGGAATCCTGAAGTACAGCCCCGTTCAGAGCGGTCTCGCGGTCGTGCCGTTCGCGTTCGGCCTCGGAATCGCGGCTGCGATCGCGTCGAAGCTCGCGCTGCATGTTCAGCCGCGGTGGCTGGTGCTCTGCGGCGGCGCAATCATTCTGGCCGGTTGCCTGTACGCGGCGTCGGTCGCGTCGAAGGCCCCCGCGTACTTCCCGAGCATCCTCATCCCTGTCGTGGTGATCGGCGTGGGTGTCGGTTTCGCTGTCATCCCGCTGACACTCTCGGTTGTCGCGGGCGTCGGGCCGAATGAGATCGGGCCGCTCACGGCGCTCGCGCAGGTCGCCCAGAACCTCGGCGGTGCGATCGGGTTGGTCGCGGTCGGCGCGCTCGTGACGTCCCGCGCGTTGTCACTCGGCGGCACCACCGCGCCCGTGGAAACGATGAACGCGACGCAACTCGCAGCGCAGGCCAACGGCTACGGATTGGCCTTCGCGTGCTGCGCGGGCATCGCGGTGATTGCCGCGGTCGTCGTGTTGTTCATGCGGTTCACCCCCGAGCAGGTGGCCGAGGGGCAGGCCGCGCAAGAAGCCGCGGACGCCGGACTCGACGCGGACATCGCGCAGAACATCCGCGACCACTGATCAGGTCTCAGGTGGAGTCCCAGAGACGCTGGTAGAAGCTCATTCGCTCCTCGTCGAAGTCGACGCCGTACGCCTCGACCAGCGGTCGTTCCCACCCGGGTCCGTAGTCCCACACCGTACTCATGGCTGCGACGGCGATGTCGGCCCAGCGATCTGCGACGCCGAGACTGCCCAGATCGACGTACGCCGTCACCTGTCCGGGGTCTGACAGCAGGAAGTTGGGGCAGCACGCGTCGCCGTGACACACGACCGCGCGGTCGATCGCGGGGGCATCTGTGGCCTCGAGTTGGACGTCGATGCCGCGCGACCGTGCGTCGGAAATGCGTTCGGCGGGCGACCACGTCCACGGACACGCGTCGGTGGGCAGCGTGTCGTGCAGACGGCGAAGACCTCGACCGAGCGCTGGGACGGTGATCTCGGGGTGTTCGAGCCACGGTGTGAACACCGCCGAATCCCCCGGCGCTGCGGCCGTCAGCACCCACTCTGCGCTCTCGTCGTATCCAGCGTCGAGCACGGTGGGACACGCGACGAACTGCGCCGCCCACAAGAGTCGGTGAGCTTCGGCGCCCAGGGAGACCTCGTCTGTCGGTGGCTGCCATTTCAGGTACCGGGCGGACGGGCCTTCGCCGAGCCGATAGGTGACGCCGCCGACATCATTGAGCCAGACCGGTGTGATCGGATCGCCGCCGGAATGCGACAAGACGACGTCTGGAAATTCGTGCGCGGGGACGGCAGAGGTCATGGGGATCGGTATCAGTCGGTCAGGACGACGATCTCGTCGCGTCGGGGGATCTCGACGCGCTGCCCGGCGTCTGACAGCACGGCGGCGAGGGCGTTGATGTCACGGACGTTTCGGCGCGTCCGTACCAGTTCGCGGGCCATCAACCCCTTGTAGTGCTTGTTGAAGTGGCTCACCACTTTTCGGGTGCCGTCGGGCGCCTCTGTCATCACCGTGGCGGTCACCGCGCCAGAGACGGGGCCCAACTGCTGGTAGATCCCCGAGCGCAGGTCGACGACGAAATCGTCCACCGCGTCGAGCGCGTTCGAGAGAGCTGGTTTCCACGCCGAGGTGAGTGTGCCGAAGCCGGGCAGTGTGGATCCGCCCGAGAGGCGGTACGCGGGTATCCGGTCGCCCGCCCGGATGACCCCGAACAGCGCCGACCCGATCGCGAGGCGGTCTGCCGCTTTCGTCTTGCCCGCGCGGGTCAGTGATCGGTGGTCGAGGGCGTCGTAGAGCACGCCGGTGTAGCGCTCGATGGCAGGGCGGGTGGGGGAGAGCCAGAGGTCGGCGTTGCGGTCGACCTCGGCGAGTTGTGTCTTGCCGAGTCCGAGTGCCTTGACGCTCGCGTCGAGATCACCGGCGAGGTCGACGACGGCGTCGGCGATCTGTTTGCGGACCGGATTGAGTTCGGTGAACGAGAGTGCGTCGAGGTCGAGTGGGGCGCCGGAACCCCCGTCGGACTTGGTTTCCGAGGGCGGGAGGATGACGAGCACGTCGAACACTGTATCCGGCCATGCGGACGGGACCGAAAACCGTGTGCGGTGGCCGACTAGACTGATCGACCGTGATCACACGGATGTCGACGCTGTTCCTGCGTACGCTGCGCGATGACCCGGCAGACGCCGAGGTTCCCAGCCACAAGCTGCTTGTTCGCGCTGGATATGTTCGGCGTGTCGCGCCGGGCGTGTACAGCTGGCTCCCCCTGGGACTGCGTGTGCTCAGGGCGGTCGAGAACATCGTGCGCGAGGAGATGAACTCGATTGGTGCGCAGGAGATCCTGCTGCCCGCGCTGCTACCGCGTGAACCGTACGAGACGACTGCCCGCTGGACCGAGTACGGCGACAACCTGTTTCGTGTGAAGGACCGCAAGGGCACCGACATGCTCCTCGGTCCGACGCACGAGGAGATCTTCGCGCAACTGGTCAAGAGTGAGTACTCGTCGTACAAGGATCTGCCGGTCATCCTCTATCAGATCCAGACCAAGTACCGCGACGAGGAACGTCCGCGCGCAGGCATCCTGCGTGGACGCGAGTTCGTCATGAAGGACTCGTACTCGTTCGACCTCGACGACGACGGTCTGAAGGCCTCCTACATCGCGCACCGTGACGCCTACCAGCGCATCTTCGCGCGGCTCGCGGTGCGATACGTCATCGTCGCCGCGACGTCCGGCGCGATGGGCGGCAGTGCCTCGGAGGAGTTCCTCGCCGAGAGCGAGGTCGGCGAGGACACGTTCGTACGATGCGTGGAGTCGGGCTACGCGGCCAATGTCGAGGCCGTCGTCACGCCTGCGCCCGAATCGATTCCGTTCGACGGCCTCGCGGAGGCGCAGGTTCACGAGACCCCCGACACCACAACGATCGAGACGCTCGTGGCCTGGGCCAACGAGACCCTCGACGGGACGTTCGACGCCGCGGACACACTCAAGAACGTGATGGTCAAGGTCCGCGAACCCGGAGGCGAGTGGGAGTTGCTCGGCATCGGCGTTCCGGGCAATCGCGAGGTCGACTTCAAGCGGCTCGAGGCGTCGTTGGAGCCTGCCGAGGTCGAGCTGCTCACCGAGGCCGACTTCACGGCCAACGCGTTCCTGGTGAAGGGCTACATCGGGCCAAAAGCGCTGCAGGAGAACGGTGTTCGCTATCTCGTCGATCCGCGCGTCGTCGACGGCACGGCGTGGATCACGGGTGCCGACCAGCCCAACCGGCACGTCGTCGGACTCGTCGCCGGGCGCGACTTCACGCCGGACGGGACGATCGAGGCCGCCGAGATTCTCGACGGCGATCTCTCGCCGGACGGCAAGGGGCCGCTGGTGGCCGCGAAGGGCATCGAGATCGGTCACATCTTCCAGTTGGGGCAGAAGTACACCAATGCCTTCGAGGTGGATGTACTCGGCGAAAGCGGAAAGCCGGTCCGCCTGACCATGGGCTCCTACGGCGTCGGCGTGTCACGCCTCGTCGCGGTGATTGCCGAGCAGCAGCACGACGACAAGGGATTGCGCTGGCCGGCAGAGGTGGCGCCCTACGACGTGCACCTGGTGATCGCCAACAAGGACGAGGCCGCGATCGGCGGCGCGACGTCGCTGGCCGAGGAACTCGACGCCGAGGGTCTCGACGTACTGCTCGACGACCGCAAGTCGTCGCCCGGCGTGAAGTTCAAGGACGCTGAACTGCTCGGCATGCCCATCGTCGTCGTGGTGGGCCGCGGCTACGCCAACGGCGTCGTCGAGGTCCGCGACCGCTTCACCGGCGAGAGCGCAGAGGTGCCGGTCGACAACGCGGTGTCGGCGATCGTCGCGGCGGTGCGCGGGTAGCTTTCCGCGGGCCACTCGGACCTATTGCGGCTGAGGGGTATTGCGGCCGCTCGGACTACTGCGGCTGGCCCGGGAACGCGACGGTCACCGGCCGCTCGCCGAGCGCGGCACGCCAGGTGGCTGCTCGCTGCGCGCAGTCGGTGAGTTGGTCGACGGCCAGGCGGCGCGCTGATTCGGAGTCGGCTCGCTCGAGTGCGGAGCGATATGCCGTGGCGCAATCATTTTCGGCAGCCAGCGCGGCGCGGGCGGCACTGGTGGGGTCGGTGACCTGCACCGGCAAGGTGTACCCGGAGGCCATGTCGGGTGGCGTCGCACCCCCTGCCAAGATGGCGGCGTTCAGGGCGTCTCGCGCGGCGCGGTGGGCGGCGGTGTAGTCGGCGACAGTGGTGCGTCGAGTCGCGGACACGAAGGCCGTCGTGACCCCGTATGTGAAGATCGCGGCATTCTCGGCCTGCGTCGCCGCGGCCAGAGCGTCGGTTGTGGCGGTCATGCGAGCTGCACCTCCACGAGTGTTGCGACCGAAGCGCTGACCGACCCGGCCAATCCTGCCGAGTAGCCCTTCAGTGAGATCGCGGCGTCGTGTGCCGCGCGGGTCGACGCACGCAGCGCCGAGCGCAGCTCGTCGAGCGTGCCCGCCGTCGACGACGACTCCGGTGCGGACGTCGACGACGCCCCCGCACCGGTCGAGCCGGGAGTCGCGGATGCCGACGGTGCGGCAGACAACTGGTTGGCCGTGTCGGCGTCGAGGCGTTGGACCTCCTGCGAGAGGGCGGTCGCGTGGGCGTCACGCTGCTCGGCGATCACTCCGAGCGCCGCGCTGTATGTCGGAAGGCGAGGGGCGAGGGAACGCGCTGCCGCAGCGTCGGAGCGGGCAGCCTTGGCCAAGGGGAGCAGGGCGGTCGCGGTGATCTCATTGGGCGTCGGGCCGCTGTCGCATGCGCTCGACGCGCCGATCACGAGTGCTCCGGCACCGAGCGCGAGGCCGCCTCGCAAGACGGCACGACGATCCACGGCGTCGAGTACATCGGTGGCTGCTGGCTTCACCCGACACATGATGCCAGCCCGACACACGGGCGCCGCACGGGCCGCGAGAGGTCTGGCGGTCTGAAGTAGCCTGCCGAGTCCGAGGCCGGTCGCAAGGTGGTCGGGACAGGGTCGAAGATCGACTAGAATGGGGTGCCGTCGGATGCGGCAGAGCAATCGTCGCGAAAGCCGACCGATGGCTACGAACACAACTGACGACCGCAACTGAACACGCTGCGCGGCAAGCGAAGACGAGGAGTGAGGGGAGCAATGAGCATCGATACACGACAACTCCGCACACTCGTCGACACCTTTGTCGCCGACCGCGGATTCGACGTCGAAGACGTCGCGGTCACCCAGGGTGCGGACGGCGACGCTGTCGTCGTGATCGTCGATCGGGACGGGGGAGGTTCCCTCGACGAGCTCGCCGACCTCAGTCGCGAACTGTCGGACGCGCTCGACGCCGATCCCGCCTACTCCGACATCGACACGCTCGAGGTCACCTCACCCGGCGTCGACAGGCCGCTCACGACCGAACGCCAGTGGCGTCGCGCTGCCGGACGCAAGGTGCTCATCGATCTCGTGGACGACGACGGGCCTGCCCGTGTCGCCGGCAGGGTCGGACCGTTACACGACGGCCAGGTCGACATCGTGAGCAACGACCGCGGGCGTTTCCGGGTGCGCGCCGTCGAACTCGACGCGGTCACACGCGCCGTGGTCGACGTCGACTTCTCGCGGCCGGGAGTCGCCGAACTGCGATTGTGCGGGCTCGACGACGAACAGATCGCGCAACGTCGCGACACCGTCACCTCGTAGCGACCCGACAACGCGGCCGACGACACAAACCGGGGCGACGAAACTGACTTCAGAACCGAACGACACAGCCGAAAAATTCCATAGCAGCCGACAAGTGAATAGGAGCGCCCAATGAACATCGACATCAATGCACTGCGCATGATCGAGGCCGACAAGGGAATCTCGATCGACACCGTGATCACCGCCATCGAGACCGCATTGCTCACCGCATACCGCCACACCGACGGGTTCGCGCCGCACGCGCGCATCGACGTCAATCGCAAGAGCGGGGCGGTCCGGGTGATGGCCCAGGAGGTCGACGAGGACGGCACCGTCGTCCACGAGTACGACGACACCCCCGAGGGATTCGGCCGGATCGCGGCCACCACCGCCCGTCAGGTCATCCTGCAGCGTCTGCGTGATGCGGAGAACGAGAAGAACTTCGGCGATTTCGTCACCCACGAGGGCGAGATCGTCGGCGGCGTCGTCCAGCAGGACGCCCGCGCCAACGCACGCGGCATGATCGTCGTGCAGATCGGTAGCGACGCCAATAGTGCGGAGGGAGTCATCCCTCCCGCTGAGCAGGTGCCAGGGGAGAGCTACAAACACGGCGAGCGCATCAAGTGCTACGTCGTCGGGGTCTCGCGGGGCCCGCGCGGACCGCAGATCACGCTGTCACGAACGCATCCGAACCTGGTCCGCAAACTGTTCGCCCTCGAGGTCCCCGAGATCGAGGACGGGTCGGTCGAGATCGTCGCCGTGGCGCGCGAGGCGGGTCACCGCTCCAAGATCGCCGTGCACACCGGTGTCAGCGGACTCAACGCCAAGGGCGCGTGCATCGGTCCGATGGGGCAGCGCGTGCGCAACGTGATGAGCGAGTTGTCCGGCGAGAAGATCGACATCATCGACTACGACACCGATCCCGCCGTGTTCGTCGGGAACGCACTGTCGCCTGCGAAGGTCGTCTCGGTGGAGGTCGTCGACGCCGCACAGAAAGCCGCGCGTGTCGTGGTGCCCGACTATCAGCTCTCGCTCGCGATCGGTAAGGAAGGTCAGAATGCCCGCCTGGCCGCTCGACTGACGGGTTGGCGAATCGACATCCGTTCCGACGCCGACGACGCTCCCGGTGCACCCGCCGGACAGGCGGGCGGGCCGGGCACCGGACGCGCGTCATGAGGTCCGGTTGTCCAGTTCGGTGCTCGGCGCGCTAGACTGATCGATGGTCACGCGAATGCGGCCGGCCGCCCCCTGTGGACACGCTTCCGATGGTGGTGACCGGTCCGGTCCGCGGAACGATTCTTCCGAGAGTCATTCTCCGCAAGGTCCGATCCGTATGTGTCTGGGATGTCGGCAACGAGCCGGCATCGCAGATCTGGTCCGTGTCGTCGTCGTCACCGGCGCGAGCGGCCCGAGGATCGCGGTCGACACCGCGAAGACCATGCCTGGGCGAGGTGCTTGGCTGCATCCGATGGCGGACTGCGTGTCCGCCGCGGTTCGACGCCACGCGTTTGCCCGGGCGCTGAGGAGTCCGGGACTGGTCGTAGACCAGTCCGACCTCAAAGAAGTGCTGTACACCCGCTCGGGAGACAGCACGGACGAGAGCGGCCCTAACGGGCCAGAACAGGTAGCAGAAGACATGAGCACACCGTGAAGTCACCACGATGAGCACGTATCGGACGTAATCCGAGGCCGTGGCGGGCAAGCCGCTCGGCCTCCAAGTGAGGAGAGCAGTGGCAGGCAAAGCCCGCGTGCATGAACTGGCCAAGGAACTTGGCGTGACGAGCAAGCAAGTGCTCGAACGTCTCAAAGAACAGGGCGAGTTCGTCAAATCCGCGTCGTCGACCGTCGAGGCCCCCGTGGCCCGCCGACTCCGCGAATCCTTCCCCGCAGCTAACGGGGGAGCAACCAAGAACGACTCCACGAAGTCGGCAGCACCCAAGCCGGGTGCCGCGGCTCGTGACAACTCTGCTGCGCCCAAGCCCGGCGCAGCTCGCCCCGGCCCCAAGCCGGCGGCTCCGAAACCTGCACCAGCACCGACGCCTGCTGCCGCACAGTCGGCACCAGCGCCCGCGCCTGCAGCCACCCCGGCACCTGCCGCCGCGCCCACCCCGGCGCCGGCACAGAAGCCGACGCCCGCGGCAGCTCAGGCTTCCGCGCCGACGCCGACGAGTCCACGTCCCGGGCCCAAGCCCGGTCCGCGTGCGCCTCGCGTCGGAAACAATCCGTATTCGTCTGCACCCGCACCAGCTCCGCGCCCGGCGGCACCACGTCCCGGACCCGGCCAGGGCGGACCCCGCCCGGGTGGCGGACGTCCCACACAGGGCCGACCAGGTCAGGGTGCAGGGCGCCCCGGTCCCGGCGGTGCTGGAGCACGTCCCGCACCGGGTCAGGGCGGACCCCGCCCGAACCCGGGCAACATGCCCCCTCGCCCTAACCCGGGTGCCATGCCCAGTCGTGCGGCACGTCCCGACGCAGGCCGACCGGGCCGCGGCGGCGGACCAGGCGGTCGCGGTGGCGGCGGTGGCGGAGGCTATCGCGGTGGCGGCGGAGGCGCGCCCGGCGGAGCACCGGGAGGTCCTCCCGGAGGTTTCCGCGGACGCCCCGGTGGCGGCGGTCGCGGTCGTGGCGGCGCAGCCGGTGCGTTCGGACGTCCGGGTGGTGCACCCCGCAAGGGTCGCAAGTCCAAGCGTCAGAAGAGGCAAGAGTACGACTCGATGCAGGCTCCGGCCGTCGGTGGCGTCAGGCTGCCGCGCGGCAACGGTGAGACGATCCGTCTCGCCCGCGGCGCTTCGCTGTCCGACTTCGCCGACAAGATCGACGCCAACCCGGCATCGCTGGTCCAGGCGCTGTTCAACCTCGGCGAGATGGTCACGGCGACCGAGTCGGTCAACGACGAGACGCTGGAGCTGCTCGGCTCCGAGATGAACTACAACGTCCAGGTCGTCAGCCCGGAGGACGAAGATCGCGAGCTCCTCGAGAGCTTCGATCTCTCCTACGGTGAGGACGAGGGCGGCGAAGAGGATCTCGAACAGCGTCCGCCGGTGGTCACCGTCATGGGTCACGTCGACCACGGCAAGACTCGCCTGCTCGACACCATCCGTAAGGAGAATGTGCGTGAGGGCGAGGCCGGTGGCATCACCCAGCACATCGGTGCCTACCAGGTGAATACGCACCTCAACGGCGACGATCGTCTGATCACGTTCATCGACACCCCGGGTCACGAGGCGTTCACCGCCATGCGTGCCCGTGGTGCAAAGTCGACCGACATCGCGATCCTCGTGGTCGCCGCCGACGACGGCGTCATGCCGCAGACGGTGGAGGCCGTGAACCACGCGCAGGCAGCAGATGTGCCGATCGTGGTCGCGGTCAACAAGATCGACAAGGAAGGCGCCGATCCGTCGAAGATCCGCGGCCAGCTCACCGAATACGGGCTGATCCCCGAGGAGTACGGCGGCGACACGATGTTCGTCGACATCTCGGCCAAGCAGGGCACCAACATCGAGCAGCTGCTCGAAGCGGTGCTGCTGACTGCCGACGCGTCGCTCGATCTGCGTGCCAACCCCGACATGGACGCCCAGGGTGTCGCCATCGAGGCGCACCTCGACCGCGGTCGCGGACCTGTGGCGACAGTGCTGGTCCAGCGCGGAACGCTGCGTGTCGGCGACTCCGTGGTGGCAGGCGATGCCTACGGTCGTGTGCGACGCATGGTCGACGAGCACGGCGACGACGTCAACGAGGCTCTGCCTTCGCGACCCGTCCAGGTCATCGGCTTCACGTCGGTGCCGGGTGCAGGTGACAACCTGCTCGTCGTCGAAGAAGATCGCACCGCCCGGCAGATCGCCGACCGGCGCAACGCGCGCAAGCGCAACGCGTTGGCCGCACGTAGCCGCAAGCGGATCAGCCTCGAGGACCTCGATTCGGCGCTGAAGGAAACCAGCCAGCTGAACCTGATCCTCAAGGGCGACAACGCAGGTACCGTCGAGGCGCTCGAAGAGGCGCTGCTCGGTATCGACATGGGCGACGAGGTCTCGCTGCGCGTCATCGACCGTGGTGTCGGTGGCGTGACGGAGACCAACGTCAACCTGGCCGCGGCGTCGGATGCGATCATCATCGGCTTCAACGTCCGTGCGGAGGGCAAGGCCACAGAGCTCGCCAACCGCGAAGGCGTCGACATCCGGTACTACTCGGTGATCTACCAGGCCATCGACGAGATCGAGAGCGCGCTCAAGGGCATGCTCAAGCCGATCTACGAAGAGGTGGAGCTCGGCCGCGCCGAGATCCGCGCGATCTTCAAGAGCTCGAAGGTCGGCAACATCGCCGGTTGCCTGGTGCAGTCCGGTCTCATCCGCCGCAACGCGAAGGCTCGTCTGCTGCGCGACAACGTGGTGGTCGCCGAGAATCTCACGATCTCGTCGCTGCGACGCGAGAAGGACGACGTCACCGAGGTTCGCGAAGGCTACGAATGTGGTCTCACGCTGACGTACAGCGACATCAAGGTCGACGACGTCATCGAGAGCTACGAGTTGCAGGAGAAGCCGCGCGACTGACGCGCGGATCGTCGAACACGCTCCCCTTCCGGGGCCTGAGGGCACTTGGTGCTCAACGGCCCCGGAAGGGGAGTACGTTCCTCATTCACAGTGCGTGGTTCGATTCTCAGTGGTTCGATTCTCGCTGGTTCGATTCTGGAGGAAGGACATCCCATGGCTGACCCGGCACGGGCACAGCGAATGGCCAAGCGGATCTCGTCGATCGTGGCGTCGTCGATCGCCCACGACATCAAGGACCCGCGGCTGGCCCACGTCACGATCACCGATACCAAGGTGACCAACGACCTGCACGACGCGACGGTCTTCTACACCGTCATGGGCGAATCGATCGACGCCGAACCCGACTACGAGGCCGCTGCCGCGGGACTCGCCAAGGCGACCGGGATTCTCCGCTCGAAGGTCGGCGCCGGAACAGGCGTGCGCTTCACCCCGACATTGAGTTTTGTCCTCGACACCGTTCCCGACGCCGCGCGGCACATGGAAGAACTCGTGGCACGCGCACGTGCCAACGACGAACTCGTCGCGCGTCAGGCGAAGGAAGCGCAACCCGCCGGTGACGCGGACCCGTATCGAAGCAAGGACGAAGACAGCGAGGACGGTTCACGCGGGTGACCACTGCCTCCACTGCGGCGATCGCAGATGCCCTCGGTGGGGCATCGGCGGTGACGATTCTCTGCCATGTGCGACCCGACGCAGACACCATCGGTAGTGGACTAGCGCTGGGGCTTGCGTTGAAGACACGCGGCCTCGACGTCGAGGTCTCCTATCCCGGTCCCGAGAGCCTGCCCGTTGCCCTGCGCGACCTGCCGGGGGCGCGGGACCTGCTCGTCGAACCCGATGCACTCAAGGGTCACGACGTGACGGTGTCGGTCGACGCCGCAGGACCTGATCGGCTCGGCGAGCTGGCCGCGGTCTTCGAGCGTGCGGTCACATCGGTCGTCGTCGATCATCACATGTCCAACGGGGGTTTCGGCGACCTCGACTTCGTCGACCCCGACGCCGACTGCACCGCGGTGCTCGTCCTGCGACTCATCGACGAACTCGACGTTCCGCTGAACGCCGACATCGCGACGTGCCTGTACGCGGGTCTCGCGACAGATACGGGATCGTTCAAGTGGGCGCGCCCCGACTCGTTTCGGGTCGCGGCGCGACTGCTCGACAGCGGAGTCGACGGTCGACGGTGGAGTCGGGCGCTGTTCGACACCCACCCCTTCTCGTGGCTGTCCATGGTGGCCGGGGTGTTGGCTTCGGCGACGTTCGTCCCGGAAGCAGCCGACGGTGCGGGACTCGTCTACGCCGTCGTCGATCACGACGCGATGGTCGGCATGAGCTGGGAAGAATCCGAGAGCATCATCGATATCGTGCGAACCACGGCAGGCGCCGAGATCGCGGCGGTGTTCAAGGAGATCGAACCGGCGAGTTGGACGGTCTCGTTGCGGTCGAAGGCCTCGGTCGATCTGGTTCCGATCGCACGCGCACTCGGCGGCGGCGGACATCGACACGCCTCCGGGTACAGCGATACCGGGAGCGCGTCTGAGGTCGTCGACCGGCTGGTGGGGTTGCTCTGACCGAGCCCGCCCGACAGGCCGATGCCCAGGCGAGCGCCCCGGACACGGGGATACGCCGCATCGCCGTGTTGTCGGTGTCGGCGCTTGCGGTGCTGACCGCGCCGCCGCTCTATCTACTCCTCGACCTCGCCGTCGTGGGACGCCTCGGCGGCGACGAACTGGCCGCGCTCGGCGTCGGCGCTCTGGTGCTCTCCGTGATCAGCACCCAGCTCACCTTTCTCTCGTACGGGACAACCGCGCGATCTTCTCGACGGTTCGGCGCGGGCGATCGCGCGGGTGCGGTGGGAGAGGGCGTGCAGGCCACGTGGCTCGCGCTCGGCGTCGGTGCAGTGATCGTCGCCGTGATCTATCCGCTCGCGCCGTGGGTGATGCGACTCATGGTCGGCACGTCGGGTCCGGATGCGAGTCACGTTGCGGCGGAAGCGACGTCGTGGTTGCGAATCGCATGCTTCGGCGTGCCGCTCATTCTTGTGTCGATGGCGGGCAACGGCTGGATGCGTGGCGTCCAGGAGACCCGTCGACCGGTCGTGTACGTCGTGATCGGGTTGTCGATCGGGGCGGTTCTGCTGGTTGGGCTGGTTCACGGGATGTGGTTCTTCCCACGGCTTGGCTTGCAGGGCAGCGCAGTTGCCAACGTCGTCGGACAGTCGATCACCGGTCTGCTGTTCGCGGTGCGACTCCTCCGTGAGGTACTTCCCGACGGTGGGCGTCGCGCGCTACGTCCTCGATGGGCCGTGATCAGGGCCCAACTCGTGATGGCGCGCGACCTCGTTGCGCGCAGCCTCTCGTTCCAGGTGTGCTTCCTCTCGGCTGCTGCCGTTGCCGCCCGCTTCGGGGTGGCCGCCGTCGCCGCTCATCAGTTGACACTTCAACTGTGGGAGTTCATGTCGCTGTTCCTCGACTCGGTGGCCATCGCAGCCCAGGCGTTGGTCGGTGCCGCGCTCGGGGCGGGTGCGGTCACAGCGGCGCAGAACGTCGCCCGCCGGGTCACCATCGTCTCGGTGGTGGCCGCATCGACAATGGCAGCGGTCTTCGCCCTCGGCGCCGGCGTGCTGCCGCGGCTGTTCACCAGCGACGCCCGTGTGCTTGACGCCATCGGCACGCCCTGGTGGTTCTTCGTGGCCATGCTGCCGATCGCGGGTGTCGTTTTCGCGCTCGACGGCGTGCTCCTGGGCAGCGGCGACGCCGCCTACCTGAGGACTGCGACGTTGGTGGCAGCGCTCGTCGGGTTCTTACCGCTGATCTGGCTGTCTCTGGCCTTCGACTGGGGGTTGGCCGGCATCTGGACGGGCCTCGTGGTGTTCATGGTGATTCGCATGCTGACCGTCGTGTGGCGGATTCGGTCGGGCCGGTGGCAGCGGGTCGGACACGAGCGCGGTTGATCGACGGCACCAATGTCGATGGCTCGCGCGGCGTCCACTCAGTAGCCGGGCTGTGGGTACGCAGTTCGCGGTCTGCTCTGAGTGCGTCCGCGTCGGATGGCCAGGCCGATTCCGTCGCAGGCCCACACACTGAGGATGCCGAGCACACAAAAGCCTATGAATACGACGCCGTCGAGAAGCGACGCAGTTATGTACGACTTCGGGTAGTGGATTGCCTGCTCGATCCATCCCCCCGCCGCGCTGAGCGCGAGCGCCGGGATGATGCCGATCAACGCGAAGGCAGTTCTTCTGCGTGCGAGTGACCACCCCACCACGACGCCAAGAATGACGAGTCCGTTATTGGCGCTGTACCACCATTCGAATTCGGCGTAGGTCCAGCCCGAGTAGAGGCGTGGGCCGGAGACAGCCCACAGTGCGTCGAGTACACGTTGCAATCCCAGGAGCACCAAGGCGGCGCCGGGACCGAGGATTCGTTGCGGAGTGGACCGGGCCCACACGGCGAGGACGCCCACGTATAACAGGGCTGCCAACGTCCAGACGCTGAATCTCCACCAATCGTGCAAGCCGAACTCGCTCAGAGCGATTTGGAGCGCGCAGCTCACAACAAAGAAGAACCCGCCGATCGCTGCGCTGACCAGGGCTTGTGCCCACCACGGGCCGCGGTCGCCGAGAGGTGTGCGGGCTCGGCGGCGTGCCGGGTACATCGGGTACGGGGGCTGGTACGAAGGCCCAGGTGGTTGTGCAATAGGCGGCTGGGGTTGGCTCGGATACACGTGCGCATCCTGACACACGGTGGAACGCCACATCGAGTGGGTCACCGGTGATTCATTCGGTTGAAAACAGTGGCGCCGCGGCCATCTGGCACGATGGATCCTCGTGGCTACACTCTGGGCGATCAGCGATCTTCACGTCGCGCACCGCGGCAACGAGAGCATCGTCGACCAGATTCGACCGTCGGCTCCCGACGATTGGCTGATCGTCGCGGGCGACGTGTCCGAACGCACCGACGACATCATCGACACCCTGCGTCGACTCAAGGCTCGATTCGACACGGTGATCTGGGTGCCGGGCAATCACGAGCTCTACACCACCGCCAAGGACCCGCTGCAGATCTTCGGTGTCGCGCGCTACGACTACCTCGTCCAGGCGTGCCGCGACATCGGGGTGGTCACGCCGGAAGACATCTACCCGCTGTTCGACGCAGGCGATGGCAGCGAACCCGTCCGCGTCGTGCCGATGTTTCTGCTCTACGACTACACATTCCGCCCGGAGGGCACTTCGACGGCGCTGCAGGCGCTCGCTGTCGCACGGGAACGCAACGTGGTGGCGACAGACGAGTTCCTGCTGTCCGCCGAGCCGTATCCGACCCGTGACGCGTGGGGGAGGGCCCGCATCAAGTCGACACGCAAGCGTCTCGAGGCACTCGACCCGGCAGAGAAGACCATCCTGATCAATCACTGGCCGCTGCGGCGCGAACCGACCGACGCGCTGTTCTACCCCGAATTCGCACTGTGGTGCGGCAGTGAACTCACCGCCGACTGGCACACGCGGTTCAACGCCGCATGCAGCGTCTACGGACATCTACACATCCCGCGCACCACCTGGTACGACGACGTGCGGTTCGAGGAGGTGTCGGTCGGATACCCGCGCGAGTGGAAGCGACGCGGCCTGCCCGAACCGCTGCTACGTCAGATCGCACCCGATCCCGGTGTGCGCGAACAGGATTTACCCGATCACGGCGCGCGCTTCACACTGCCACCGGATTACGCCGAGCGTGCCCGCGAGTTCGCCGAACGCGTGGCGCAGCGTCGAGCACAGCGAAGCTCGGGTCAGACAAGCTCGGGTCAGGAGGGCGACCAGTGATCGAACGACTCCTCCCACCCGGCGTCGCCTCCGCCGAATCCTTCGGCGACCCACCGGGTCTCGAGCCGATGCCCGCAGAGGAATCGCTGATCTCGCGCGCCGTCGAGAAGCGTCGTCGTGAATTCATCACGGCGCGACACTGCGCCCGTCAGGCGCTCGGCCAGCTCGGGATCGAGCCGACGCCGATCATGCGCGGCGACAAGGGAATGCCGTTGTGGCCCAACCAGATCGTGGGCAGCCTGACACACTGCGACGGATATCGTGCCGCCATCGTCGCGTACGCGATGGGCGTCAGGACACTGGGAATCGACGCCGAGCCGCACGACGTGCTGCCCGACGGCGTGCTCGAGCACACCAGCATTCCTGCCGAACGCGACGTCATCGCGCAGCGGCCGTCGGGGCTGCACTGGGATCGACTTCTGTTCTGCGCCAAGGAGACAACCTACAAGGCGTGGTTCCCGCTGACCCAACGATGGCTCGGCTTCGAGGATGCCCACATCACGTTCGAGCAGACTGCGGAAAATATGGGTACCTTCCGCTCCCGAATCCTGATCGACGGCTCGGTCATCGACGGGGGAACACCGATCACCGAGTTCTCCGGACGCTGGCTGGTCGACGACGGTTACATCACCACGACGATCGTGATGAGCTGAAATGGCCGACTCATCGATCGAAAACGCCGGGTTGGTCATCGTCGACAAGAACGAGGGCATCACCAGTCACGATGTGGTCTCTCGTTGCCGAAAGCTGTTCAACACCAGACGAGTTGGTCATGCGGGCACACTCGATCCGATGGCGACCGGAGTGCTCGTGGTCGGTGTCGAGCGGGCGACAAAACTGTTGGGATTGCTCGCGCTGACGACCAAGTCGTACACCGCGACCATCCGACTGGGCGCCGCAACCGACAGCGACGACCGTATGGGCGAGGTCATCTCGAGCGCCGACGCGTCGTCGATCACCGACGAGCAGATCGCGGCAACGGTCGCGACACTCACCGGCGACATCGAGCAGATACCCGCGCGGGTCAGCGCGATCAAGGTCGACGGCAGGCGCGCGCACGCGCTGGCACGGACCGGCGAGGAGTTCGAGCTCGCCGCGAGGCCGGTCACCGTCTCGCGATTCGACGTGTTGGCTCGTCGCGACGAGGGGCAGTTCGTCGACATCGACGTCGTCGTCGACTGTTCCGCAGGAACCTACATCCGCTCTCTCGCACGCGATCTCGGCGCGGCACTCGGAGTCGGGGGACACCTGACCGCGCTGCGTCGAACCGCGGTCGGCCCGTTCACATTGGAACACGCACGGACACTCGAGCAGTTGACCGAACGCCCCGAGCTCAGTCTCACGATCGACGAGGCTGCCCTGATCTCCTTCCCGCACCGCGATATCGACGACGACGAGGCCGAATCCATCAGTCAGGGACGGTGGTTGACGCCGATCGGGCGCAAGGGCATCTACGTGGTTGTCGACCCCGCCGGGCAGGCCATCGCGCTGGTGCAGGAAAAGGGGCGTCGGGCGAGTTCTGTGATGGTCGTGCGGCCTGCAACGCTGCGATAGCGACGCGTGGCTTGACGCGCTCCCGACAGTGCGTCGTGTTCAGTGCTCGGCGACGAGGAAGATCGCGCGAGCGGCGATGTCGCCGAGCACGATCGGCTCGGCGCCGTCGATCGAGATCGAGATCGTGCCGGCGAACGGGCGTTTCTCGGAGACGTGGACCACGCAGTCCAGAGCGACTCCGAGTTGGTCGAAGTAGCGGAGCACCTCGGGATCGGTATCGGAGATTCGTGCGATTCTGCCGCCCTCACCCGTGTCGAGATCGGCGAGTGAGAACGCCTCCGGTGCGGGTATCGAGCCGTCGACACGCGGGATGGGGTCGCCGTGCGGGTCGCGGTCTGGATGACCGAGTTTGGTGTCGAGGCGCGCCATGAAGCGGTCGGACATCGCGTGCTCGAGGACCTCGGCCTCGTCGTGCACCTCATCCCACCCATAGCCGAGTTCGCGGACGAGGAACGTCTCGATCAAACGGTGGCGTCGCACCATCAGCACCGCGGCCGCCCGACCCTCGTCGGTGAGGGTGACTGCGCCGTACCGCTCGTGTGAGACGAGGCCCTGATCGGCGAGTTTGCGGATCGCCTCCGACGCCGTCGACGCCGATACGCCCATCTTGTCGGCGAGCATCTTGGTGGTCACCTTGACCTCGGCCCACTCCTGGCTGGTCCAGATGACCTTGAGGTAGTCCTGGGTGACCGTCGACAACTCGGCCACGGACGTATCGGGACCGGCAGCTCGGGTTTGAGGCATGAAACGAGCTTAGCCCCGCCTACCTACGCCGAAGCCCCATGGCCGACCGAACCCGGCGCCATCGCGGCATGGACAACTGTCATTGGTGTGGTGGCATGCCGCGATTCACTGTGTGGACGTGCGTGATTCACGATGCGCCTTCGGATCGGCATCGGGCGGGCGCGGGTGCTGGTTCACCGGCGTCGGTCGCCGTAGGCTTGTCGGCGTGTTGCGATGGCGAGGTCTGGACGAGGTGCCCGCGGATTGGGGCAGGTGTGTGGTCACCATCGGTGTGTTCGACGGGGTCCACCGGGGGCACGCGCAGTTGATCCACGCCGCGACCTCTGCGGCGGCCGAGCGCGGCATTCCGTCGGTGTTGATGACGTTCGACCCGCACCCCGCCGAGGTGGTTCGCCCCGGAACGCACCCACCACAGTTGACGACGCTGACTCGTCGAGCCGAGTTGGCCGAGGAGTTGGGGATCGACGTGTTCTGCGTGATGCCGTTCACCCCCGAGTTGGCGTCGCGTTCTCCGAAGGACTTCGCGCACAACGTCCTCGTCGAGAGCCTGCATGCCGCCGAGGTGGTGGTCGGTGCCAACTTCACCTTCGGGAAGAAGGCCGCGGGCAACGTCGAGAAGCTCACAGAGCTCGGTCAGCGTTTCGGGTTCGAGGTGCAGGCCATCTCGCTGTTCGGCGAGCACGCGGTGACCTACTCGTCGACCTACATCCGCTCGTGCGTTGCTGCGGGCGACGTCGAGCGCGCGGCAGAAGCCCTCGGACGGCCCCACCGCGTCGAGGGAGTGGTGGTTCGCGGTGACGGACGTGGGCGCGAATTGGGTTATCCCACAGCCAATGTCGCACCGCCGATGTACGCGGCCATTCCGGCTGACGGGGTGTACGCCGCGTGGTTCACGGTTCTCGGACCCGGACCGGTTGTGGGCCAGGTGATTCCGGGGGAGAGCTACCAGGCCGCTGTGTCGGTGGGTACCAACCCGACGTTCTCCGGGCGTACGCGGACTGTCGAGGCATTCGTGCTCGACACCACGGCCGACCTCTACGGTCAGCACGTCGCCGTCGACTTCGTCGACAGAATCCGCGGCATGGAGAACTTCGACAGCATCGACGATCTGCTGACCGCAATGAGCGGAGACGTCGACAAGACCCGAGGCATCCTCGCCGCGAACCAGAGCGGTTCGTAGGACCACGGACGCCTTGGCGCGATTTGGGTTGGGACCTGCGCGGTTGGTAACCTGACATGTCGGTGCCGCTGCAGTCCGCGGTGGCGCACCGAATCAGCGTTGACGATCCCGGGTGGGATTGCCGCTGGTCACAGATGACGCGGGACTGAAACAACAGGAGTATCTCCATGGCATTGACTGCCGAGCAGAAGAAGGAAATCCTCACCGAGTACGGCCTCCACGAGACCGACACCGGCTCGCCCGAGGCTCAGGTCGCGCTGCTGACCAAGCGCATCACCGACCTCACCGAGCACCTCAAGGAGCACAAGCACGATCACCACAGCCGTCGTGGTCTGCTGCTGCTCGTCGGCCGTCGTCGCCGCCTGCTCAAGTACGTCGCCAAGGTCGACATCGCACGCTACCGCTCGCTGATCGAGCGCCTCGGTTTGCGTCGCTGAGCGACCCTGAGCTGCGGTCGCTGAGCGACACACGAACTGAACGAACCGGTCATCTCCCACGGGAGGTGGCCGGTTCGTCGTTTCCGGTCTCGTCGCTTCCTGGTCTCAGGGGCCGGAATGATAGGCTGACAAGCGGAACGTTGCGGATTTGTGTGCTCACACACATGTCGCAGAGTCAGATCGGTCCTCGGTAGTGGCCGCCGGAATTGCCAGATGATTCCGGCCGCTTCGATCGAAGGCCGTCTGAGCACCCACGGGTCGCACTACGGCGGCCCTGGCATGCAGTGGCCATTTCGCGCGATGTTCTGGGCCGGTAGTGGCGCTACGCGCGCCCCGGTGCGCGAGTTCATTCGCGCAGTTCATCGGGAGCGCACGTCAGTCTGTCGCTCCTGGTCCCAATCCGCATATTCGGGTCGCTATGAGCGGCCACCACCACGGTCGCGTCGAATGCGACCGGCACGAAGGGATTCATAGCCCACATGACAGATGTCACCACCACTGAGGTCGTCGAGGAGTTCGACGACGCGATCACCGAGGCAACGGCCGTCATCGACAACGGCAGCTTCGGCACCCGCACCATCCGGTTCGAGACCGGACGTCTCGCCCTGCAGGCAGCCGGTTCGGTAACCGCCTACCTCGACGACGAGACCATGCTGCTGTCGACGACAGCGGCGTCGAAGCACCCCAAGGAGCACTTCGACTTCTTCCCCCTCACCGTCGACGTCGAAGAGCGAATGTACGCCGCGGGACGCATTCCCGGGTCGTTCTTCCGCCGTGAGGGCCGTCCGTCGACCGACGCCATCCTGACCTGCCGTCTGATCGACCGTCCGCTTCGTCCGTCGTTCGTCGACGGTCTGCGTAACGAGATCCAGGTCGTCGTCACCGTCCTGAGCCTCGACCCCAAGGATCTCTACGACGTCGTCGCAATCAACGCGGCATCGGCGTCGACCCAGCTCGCGGGTCTGCCGTTCTCCGGTCCCGTCGGTGGCGTGCGTGTCGCGCTCATCCCGACCGAGGAGAACAAGGCCGGCCAGTGGGTGGCGTTCCCGACCGTCGAGCAGCTCGAAGGTGCTGTCTTCGACATGGTCGTCGCCGGCCGCATCGTCGGAGAAGGCGATGACGCAGACGTCGCGATCATGATGGTCGAGGCCGAGGCAACCGACAACGTCATCGACATCGTCGCAGGCGGCGCGCAGGCACCGACCGAGGCCATCGTCGCCGAGGGCCTCGAGGCTGCCAAGCCGTTCATCGCTCGTCTCTGTGAGGCGCAGAAGTCGCTCGCCGCGGCTGCTGCCAAGGAGACCGCTGAGTTCCCGCTCTTCCCGGCGTACGAGTCCGACGTCTACGACGCCGTCTCGGCTGCCGCCACCGAGCGTCTCTCGCAGATCCTCACCATCCCGGGTAAGCAGGAGCGCGACGAGAAGACCGACGAGCTCAAGGCCGACATCCTCGCCTCGCTCGGCGAGCAGTTCGAGGGTCGTGAGAAGGAGATCGGTGCGGCATACCGCTCGGTCACCAAGAAGCTCGTGCGTCAGCGCATCCTGACCGACCACTTCCGTATCGACGGTCGCGGCATCACCGATATCCGGTCGCTCTCGGCCGAGGTCGCCGTGATCCCTCGCGCCCACGGTTCGGCACTGTTCGAGCGCGGCGAGACCCAGATCCTCGGTGTCACCACGCTCGACATGGTCAAGATGGCGCAGCAGATCGACTCGCTCGGACCCGAGACGTCGAAGCGCTACATGCACCACTACAACTTCCCGCCGTACTCGACCGGTGAGACCGGTCGCGTCGGATCGCCCAAGCGTCGCGAGATCGGTCACGGCGCGCTCGCCGAGCGTGCCCTCGTGCCGGTGATCCCGAGCGTCGAGGACTTCCCCTACGCGATCCGTCAGGTCTCGGAAGCGTTGAGCTCCAACGGTTCCACCTCGATGGGTTCGGTCTGTGCGTCGACCATGTCGCTGCTCAACGCCGGTGTGCCGCTGCGCGCTCCCGTCGCCGGCATCGCGATGGGCCTCGTGTCCGACACCGTCGACGGCGAGACCCGCTACGTCGCGCTCACCGACATCCTCGGAGCCGAAGATGCCTTCGGCGACATGGACTTCAAGGTCGCGGGCACGAAGGACTTCGTCACGGCGCTTCAGCTCGACACCAAGCTCGACGGCATCCCGTCGAAGGTGCTGGCCGGCGCATTGAGCCAGGCCAAGGACGCGCGCCTGACCATCCTGGATGTGATGGCCGAGGCCATCGACGAGCCCGACGAGATGAGCCCGTACGCCCCGCGGATCACCACCATCAAGATCCCGATGGACAAGATCGGCGAGCTGATCGGCCCCAAGGGCAAGACGATCAACGGCATCACCGAGGACACCGGCGCCAACATCTCGATCGAGGACGACGGCACCGTGTTCATCGGTGCTGCCGACGGCGTGTCGGCACAGGCTGCGATCGACAAGGTCAACGCCATCGCCAACCCGCAGCTGCCCAAGGTGGGCGAGCGCTTCCTGGGCACCGTGGTGAAGACCACCGCCTTCGGCGCGTTCGTGTCGCTGCTGCCGGGCCGCGACGGTCTGGTGCACATCAGCAAGCTCGGTAAGGGCAAGCGCATCAACAAGGTTGAGGATGTCGTCAAGGTCGGCGACAAGCTTCAGGTCGAGATCGCCGACATCGACGAGCGCGGCAAGATCAGCCTCGTCCCCGTGGACGACAGTGACAAGTCCGGCAGCGATGCGGAGAAGTCCGACGACAAGGCTTCGGCAGACGCCTGATCTGCTGACGCCGCGGCGTGCTCGCCGCGAGAACTCGACGGCCCGTCGTCCACAATGGAGTGGACGGCGGGCCGCCGTCGTCGGTGTGGACTTGTACGTACGTTCGCGAGGAATTCGGTGAGGGGGAGTGACGATGGCGGAGGATGAGCGGGGTGGTGAGGTCGGCGGGGTCGGCGCCTTCGCAGACAAACTCACCGTCGCGCACCGGCGTGAGCCTGCCGGATCGGTCGACCACACCGTCGAGAGCCTCATCCGCTCCGCCCCGGTTGTCGGCACGGCCGACATGTCGGTGCGGGAGGCGGCCCAACTGATGACCGAGCGCAATCGTGACCATGTGCTGATTCCGTTGCGTGACGGCGGTTTCGGAGTGCTCACGGATGCGATCCTCCGCGAACGAGTGGTCGCAGCGGGCGCATCGCTCGATACCCCGGTGACAGAGCTGACGCCGCGTCGCGCAACCGTGGTCGCGCCGCACGTCGCGGCCACCGACGCGCTCACCACGATCCTCGAGAACGACCTGACGGCTCTGCCCGTCGTCGACGCGGGGGGAGTGGTGCGCGGCGTCGTCGCACCGTCGGACTTCGTGTCAGCGCCGGGAGGGCCGAGTGTTGCTCTGCGCGAGCAGATCTCACGTGCACGTGACGTCGTCGAATTGCAGGAGCGTGCGTCTCGGGTGCCGTACCTGATCGCTGATCTGGTCCGTCGCGAGCAACCCGCACACTCGGTTACCACGATGGCTTCTCTTGTCGTCGATGCGGTGGTCCGTCGTGCGCTCGAACTCGTTCTCGCCTTCCATCCGGAGCTGGACCCGACCAAGCTGACGTGGATGTCGTTGGGCAGCAACGCTCGTCGGGAGACAGTGTTGAGTTCCGACATCGACTCGGCCGCCTCGTTCTCCGACGATGTCAGCGACGAGCAGGTGCAGGCCTATCGAGTGGCTTTCGGTGAGGTCGACACCGTGCTCCGCGGAGCGGGTATGGACGTCGACGACAACGGCGCGATTGCCTCGATGCCGTTGTTCTCGCGCACTCACGCGAAATGGCGCGCGGCAGCGGAACGGTGGCTCGCCGAGCCGTTGGAGAACAAGGGCATGATCCTCACGTCGTTGTTGATCGACGCCCGTCCCATCTGGGGCGATGAAGGACTCCCCGCGGTCGGCGAGGTGTTCGCCGACCTTCGACGCCATCGCGGAACGCTGAATCTCTTACTGGCGGAAGCTCTTGCCACCAGAGCGAAGATGCGGTCGATGCGCGACGTGCTGACTCGTCGAGGCGACGACTTCGACGTCAAGGAACATGCGATCGGTCCCCTGGTGAACTTCGCCCGCTGGGCGGCGTTGTCGGTGGGGTCGACGCAACTCGACACACGTGGTCGGCTCCGCGCCGCGTCGGGAACCGAGTTGTTGTCCGACGACCAGGCCGACACCCTGATCGAGGTCTTCGAGATCTTGCAACGGATACGCCTCAATTACCAAGTCGCACAGTTCGATCGGGGCGAGGATGTGAGCGACGTACTGGACATGAAACGGTTGTCGCCGCTCGACCGCAGCATGGTGGCGCAGGCCGTCCGCGAGATCGCCGGGGTGCAGCGCCGGGCCGCCAACCGCGCGCACTATCTGCCGGTAGGTTCGGTGTAGTGAGGTCTGTGCAGTGAGGTCGGTGAGAAGGAGTCGCGCGCGGTGTGTCTGATTCTGTTCGCCGTCGACGCCGACCCGAGATACGAGTTTCTCCTGGCCGCCAATCGTGACGAGATCTACTCGCGACCGACCGACGGCATTCACCGGTGGGCCGACGCCCCGATCATCGGCGGTCGTGATCTGACGGCCGGCGGCACGTGGATGGGCGTGTCGACGACGTCGCCACGACGGATGGCAGCGGTAACAAATGTGCGCATCGGCGAGCCGAAAGTGCTGCCGGACAAACGATCACGCGGCGACCTGCCCGTCGACTTCCTCGTCGGTGAGGCCACCCCGCGGGAAGCGGCGGAGCATCTTGTGCGACACGCCGACGAATACGCGCCGGTCAACCTGCTGGTGGCCGACGGCGTCGACGTCTGGTGGGCGACGAATGCACCCGTGCCCGAGGCGAGGGCCGTGGCGCCCGGCTGGCACGGACTGTCGAATGGGGTGCTCGACAGCGACTGGCCCAAGGTGACCGACGGTGTTCGACGGTTCCAGCACGTCGCGGCCGACGTGGATGCGCTGCCGGAGGACTACCTTGCGATGCTCGACGATCGGCGCCTGGCCGACCCCGCGCGACTGCCGGACACGGGCATCGATCCCGAGCGTGAACACGAGCTCTCGGCGATGTTCGTCGACATGGATGGCTACGGCACCCGGGCGTCGTCGGTGCTGCGGATGGGTCGAGATGGACACGGTGACCTGACCGAACGTCGTTTCCATGAGGGAAAGGCCGCCGCGACCACGGTGCTGTCCTGGTGATCTCCGCAGTGACTGGTGTCTGTCAGCGACACGGTCCATCGCGCTGCACCCCCGAGTGTCCGCATCGCAGCCGCGGTCCGGTTATGTTGCTCAGGTGATTCGCGCTGCAGTCGACGTCCTGCCCATTGCACTTGGCCTACTGATGGCGTCGGCGCCCCTGGTGATGGTCAGCATGGCGCTGGTGATCAGAAGGTCGGTGGGGGCTGGTTGGAGCTTTCTGCTCGGCTGGATTCTCGGGCTCGCAATCGTCTGCGGGGTAGTGGTCGCTGTTGCCGATCTGGTGTCCATCGCCGGTGACACGGGGACCGTCGGCGGGGTGGTCGGCGTCGTCGTGGGCGTCATCCTCCTCGGCCTCGGCGTGTGGAAGTGGTACGGCGCGTGGCGGAACCCGAACAAGGGCGAGGTGCCGTCGTGGTACGAGTCGATAGAGCGTATGCGCGGGTCAACGGTCTTCGCCTTCGGTATCGGTATGGCGGCGCTGAACCCCAAGAACCTGTTCCTCGCTGTCGCGGCCGGTGTCGCCGTCGCCGAGGCGACGGACAATATCGGCGCTCAGGTCGTCGGCATCGTGGTGTTCGTCCTCGTCGGCAGCATAGGAGTGGCCGCACCCACCGTGGCAACGCAGTTGGCCGGAGACCGCGCAGGAGCGACGCTGGCGCGGGTCGACGAGGTGATCACGCGATACAACTCAGTGATCGTCGGTGCCGTGCTGATCATTCTGGGCGCCGTCGTGACGACCAACGGCATCGATGCCCTGCTCGCGTCCTGAGTTGCAGGCGCGACCTATACGACAACCGCCGGGCCCGAGGCGATCTCGGGTCCGGCGGTCTCGCGATGGAGGTCGTGGTCAGTTGGTGGCGAACGGATTCTGCTCGGCCGGGATGTCGAGCGCTGCGCCGACCTCGGCATTGAACAACGTGCCCGCGTGGGTGCTCAGGCCGCCTGCGAGTGCGGCGTTGTCGGCCAGCGCCTTCTCCCAACCCTTGTCGGCGAGCTGCAGCACGTAGGGGAGCGTGGCACCGGTGAGTGCTTGCGTCGATGTGCGGGCAACGGTGCCGGGCATGTTGGCGACGCAGTAGAACACGGTGTCGTGCACGGTGAACGTCGGGTCGTCGTGGGTGGTGGGGCGCGAGTCTTCGAAGCAGCCGCCCTGATCGATGGCGATGTCGACGAGCACCGCGCCCGACTTCATCTGCGCGACAAGGCTGTTGGGGACGAGCACAGGTGCCTTCGCGCCGGGGACGAGCACTGCGCCGATCACGAGGTCGGCTTGCTTGACGGCCTCGGCGAGTGCGAGCGACGTCGAGTAGCGGGTGTGGACGCGTCCGCCGAAGCGGGCGTCGACGGCGCGAAGCTTGGCGATGTCGAGGTCGAAGACGGTGACCTGTGCGCCCATTCCCATCGCGATGGTCGCGGCATTGACGCCGCTGACACCAGCACCGATGACGACGACGTCGGCGGGTTCGGTGCCGGGGACGCCGCCCATCAGCACGCCGCGGCCGCCTTCGGAACGCATGAGGTGGTAGGCGCCCACCTGGGGAGCGAGTCGGCCGGCGACCTCGCTCATCGGGGCGAGCAGGGGCAGCGAGCCGTCGGCGGCGCGGACGGTCTCGTAGGCGATCGACGTCGTCTTGGAAGCCAGCAGCGCATCGGTGCACGGGCGGCTGGCCGCGAGGTGCAGGTAGGTGAAGATCGTCTGGCCCTCGCGCATGAGTCCGTACTCGGCCTCGATCGGCTCTTTGACCTTGAGGAGCAGGTCGGCCTGCTCCCAGACCGCGGTCGCGGTGTCGAGGATCTGTGCGCCCGCAGCCTTGAAGTCGGTGTCGTCGATGGCGGACCCGAGGCCTGCACCTGCTTCGATGACTACGTCGTGGCCGCGCTTGGTCAGCTCGGCGACGCCGGCAGGCGTGATGGCGACGCGGTATTCGTTGTTCTTGATCTCTGTGGGGATGCCGATACGCATCGGGAACTCCTCGAAAGTGTTGGGGTGTGGTCACGTGGTGGCGCTGCGGAGGCGCTGCTCTGCGCTGAACACCTTCAAGCGTGAAGGAACGTCGACAAGCGCACAACATTGATGAGGAAAGTTCTGTAGATTGTGTATCTGGATGAAGAATCGTCAGATCGAGGAGTTGTGATGGCCGCCACGCCGAAGGATGTTCGGGCAGTCGAGCTCGACGCGACCGATCGAGAACTGCTGCGTGTCCTGCAACTCGATGCGCGCATCCCCAACAGTGAGCTCGCGGCACGAGTGGGGATCGCGGCGTCGACAGCGCACGGGCGCCTCCGACGGCTCGTCGACGCCGGTGTGATCCGCGGATTCTTCGCCGACGTCGATCCGGCCGCGGTCGGACGGCCATTGCGGGCGATGGTCGCCGTGAGCTTGCAGTCGGATGCTCGCGGGCAGATCCGCCAGTTCGTCGGCGAGATCGCACAGCGAGACGAGGTGATCGACGTCTTCTTTCTCGCGGGTGCCGACGACTACCTGCTGCACGTCGCGACCGCCGACACCGAGGCGTTGCGCACGTTCGTCGAGATGCTCAATGCCAGACGCGAGGTCGCAGGGACCACGACGTCGCTGGTGTTCGACCACCAGCGCGGCGATGCGCCGATCTACTGAGGGTCGGCACGAAAGTGCCGCCCACTAGACTCGGACAAGAATGTTCGACCGAGCACGCACGAAGAGGGAGCACCGATGAGCGACGAGATCAGAGTTGGCGTGTTCGGCAGCGGGGGCAAGGTCGGGCAGGCCATGGTCGACGCTGTCGAGGCCGCCGAGGATCTCGTCTTCACCACCGGCGTCGACAAGGGCGACGATCCCGTCGCCTTCGTCGACACAGACACCTCCGTCGTCATCGACTTCACGCATCCGAGCGTCGTCATGGACAACCTGAAGTTCTTGATAGAGAACGGAATTCACGCGGTCGTCGGTACGACGGGGTTCACCGCGGAACGTCTTGCGCAGGTGCGCGAGTGGTTGTCCGACGCGCCTGGCGTCGGGGTGCTGATTGCACCCAACTTTGCGATCGGAGCCGTCCTGTCAATGCGTTTCGCGCAGCAGGCCGCACGCTTCTTCGACTCCGTCGAGGTCATCGAGCTGCACCATCCGCATAAGGCCGACGCGCCGTCGGGCACCGCGTATCGCACGGCGGCGCTGATCGCGGAGTCGCGTGCCCAGGCGGGCGTCGGGCCGAGCCCCGATGCCACGACCGAGGAACTCCCCGGTGCGCGCGGGGCTGTTGTCGACGGCGTGCGTGTGCACTCTGTCCGACTCGCCGGTCTCGTCGCACACCAGGAGGTCCTCCTCGGCACGCAGGGTGAGACGCTGACCATCCGGCACGACTCGATCGATCGCAGTTCGTTCGCGCCAGGAGTGCTGCTCGGTGTCCGCCAGATCGGCACCCGCCCGGGCCTGACCGTCGGACTCGACGAACTGATGGACCTGTAACTGCCGATGTCTGCCGAGCCGAGCAAGAAGCAAAAGAAGGATCCGACGCAGCGCGACGCCCGCCCGATCGTGTGGATGATCGCGTTTCTCGTCGTCGCGATGATCGTCTACTTCGTGCTACTTGGCAGGACCGGTGTGCAGCTCATCGCGCACGGCGGCGTCGTGGCGGTGGGGCTCGGTATCGGAGTGTTGATCCTGCCGTTCCTCGGTGCGTGGCTGATCTGGTCGACGCTGCGTGCGGGCATCGAACATCAGAAACTGGCGCGGATCATGGCGCAGGAGGGACGTGAACTCAACGTCTCCGACCTGCCGCGTCGAGCGTCGGGCCGCATCGAACGCGAGGCCGCGGACGAACTCTTCGCCCAGGTCAAGCAGGAGTGGGAAGCGAACCCGTCCGATTGGCACAACACGTATCGGATCGCCCGCGCCTATGACTACGCGGGCGATCGCTCTCGAGCCAGAGAGATGATGAAACGCGCTGTGGCGCAGTTCCATGGACGTGAGCAGCGGCCAAGCGCATGAGTCGCCTGCTGATCGTCCACCACACGCCGTCGCCGCATTGCCAGGCGATGTTCGAGGCGGTGGTCAGCGGTGCAACGGACCCCGAGATCGAGGGCGTCGACGTCGTGCGTCGTGCGGCACTGTCGGTGTCGACCAGCGACTTCCTCGACGCCGACGGGTATGTGCTCGGCAGTCCCGCCAACCTAGGTTCGATTTCAGGTGCCCTCAAACACGCCTTCGATTGCTCGTACTACCAGATCCTCGACTCGACGCGGGGCCGCCCGTTCGGCCTCTACCTTCACGGCAACGAGGGGACGGAGGGCGCGGAGAACGCGGTCGACCGGATCACCGCGGGGCTCGGCTGGGAGAAGGCCGCGGAGTACGTGATCGCGTCGAACAAGCCGGACAAGGCTGTGCTGGAGGCGTGCTGGGAGCTGGGCGCGACCGTGGCCGCCGGGCTATCGACCTAGGCAGGCCGGCAGGGATCGCAAACGCGGCTCGAGTCGGTGAACGCGGCTGGTGCACCAGCCGCGTCTGCCAGTTCGAGCCGCGTCTGGAACGTGAGGACACGGGCCGACGCCACCGCGCATTTTGTGCCGACTTTGCGGCCATCTACGACGAAAATGCACGACTGCTGGGAAACTTGCGCAAACAATCGTCGGCGAGTGCGGAAGGCGTCAATCGTGACAGGAGCAGCGGCGTGATCGCCACCGCGGTGGGGGATGTGTTGCCGATCGCGGTGACGGTCGCGATCAGTCCGGTCGCGATCATCTCGGGTGTCGTGCTCCTGTTGTCCGAACACGGCCGCGCCAAAGCGGTGCTCTTTGCTGTCGGGTGGATCGTCAGTCTGCTCGTCGTGACGGGCATCGCGGTCGCGGTGACGGACGTGGCAGAAGAGGATTCACCCGCCGCCACGGATGACGGAGTCAAGATCTTCACCCTGATACTCGGGCTGATCTTCCTTGGACTAGCAGTGATTTCCTGGCGAAGGCGACCCGCGCCCGGTGAGCCGGCAAGCGAAGCGAAACTCCTGGCCAGGGTGACGGCGATGTCGGGGCTGTCGGTGTTGGGGCTCGGGCTTGTCGAAGCGGTGGCAGTCGTGAAGAACGTGCCACTCAGTCTCGGCGCGGGGGCGCGAATAGCCGAGGACACCGGCAACCCGTCAGAGGCGTGGATAGTGCTGGTGATCTATGTCCTCATCGCCAGTCTCGGCATCCTGCTTCCGCTGCTCATTGCGATAGTGGGAGGTCACCGGCTCGATCCGGCGCTGAACAACTTCCGGGAGTGGCTCGAGGCAAACATCTCGCCGATCACCATCATCACGTGTCTCGTCGTCGGTGTGTACTTCGTCGGCAAGGGACTCGCAGTGTTCTCGTGAGGGCCGGTCATTCCGTCGGTTGCGACTCTTCGAAGGCGTCGGTCAGTTCAGCGATGATCTGGGCCTGCCGGACCAGGAACAAGCGTTCGTCGAGCTTCTTGCGACGCATCCACGTGGTGACCTCGGTATTGCACTTACTGGCATTGCACGATCGGCAGCACGGCACCACATTCCCCAGCGTGTAGCGACCACCGCGGGAAATCGCCAACATGCAATCGCGTTGCAGCGCAACACCATCGGCGCGACAGTATGCGCAGCCGCCCCACGCTTCTTGGAGTGCTGCCCACTGGAGGGGAGTCAGGTCGTGCGACTTCGCCGCGACTCGTGACCTGCGACGTCGTGCGTAGCGGTTGGCGCGGGTACGCGGGCGGGGTGGCACGTAGCGAGCCTAGTCTCTTGTCACCACACATCACACGAGCCACACGCAACCCACGGGGGTGTCGCGAAGACCGGGGGAAGGTGCGACGGCCCTAGACTGGCAGGCGTGAGTACGGCCATCCGCGACCTCAGCTCGACAGAGACGATCCCGACGCCATATGAAGACCTGCTGCGTCTGGTGATGGACACCGGCACGCCCAAGGCCGATCGCACCGGGACCGGAACACGCAGTCTGTTCGGGCACCAGCTTCGCTACGACCTCGCTCAGGGTTTCCCGCTGGTCACCACCAAGAAGGTGCATCTGAAGTCGATCATCTACGAACTGCTGTGGTTTCTGCGCGGCGATTCCAACGTGCGATGGCTCCAGGACAGAGGCGTGACGATCTGGGACGAGTGGGCCGACGAGAACGGCGAACTAGGCCCCGTCTACGGCGTGCAGTGGCGAAGTTGGCCGACTCCGTCGGGTGAGCACATCGACCAGATCTCCGCGGCGCTCGAGATGCTCAAGACCAACCCCGACTCGCGACGCAACATCGTGTCTGCGTGGAACGTGGGGGAGATCCCGCAGATGGCGTTGCCGCCGTGCCACGCGTTCTTCCAGTTCTACGTTGCCGACGGCAAGCTGTCGTGTCAGCTCTATCAGCGCAGTGCGGATCTGTTCCTCGGAGTGCCCTTCAACATCGCGTCGTACGCGTTGCTCACGCACATGATGGCGCAGCAGGCGGGCCTCGACGTCGGGGAATTTGTCTGGACCGGCGGAGACTGCCACATCTACGACAACCACGTCGACCAGGTCAACCTGCAGCTCTCGCGTGAGCCGTATCCGTATCCGACGCTCCGACTGAATCCGCGCGAGTCGATCTTCGACTACGAGTTCGACGACATCGAGATCGTCGACTATCAGTCACACCCGGGCATCAAGGCGCCTGTCGCGGTCTGATCACGAGCAGCATCCGTTGTCCTTCGAACGGAGTGTTTATCGTGGCCTACTTTTCAGTACCGGCGGTATCGAAGTGTGATGTGTGTTACATCATGAGTCACCGCGCGGAGATCTGATGGGCCTTACCGCACTCTGCCGGTCTCGTCGGTCGGGAGTGCCCTCGCTACCGACGGGCTGACTTTCGAAGTCGGGTCGGGAGCGGTCGGCCCGATCGGTTGGTAACTACATATGGGATCGATTCAGCGCGTCTGCGCCGCGATGGCGTCGGCGATCGGTGGCGTCATCGGAGCTGTCTGGGCGGCTGCCGTCATGACGGTGGCCAACGCGGCGACCGTCACGGCGCTCATCATGGGTGGTACCTGGAATCCGTTGGTGGACTTCGGTCCTCAAGCGCAAACCGACGAGTTTGTCGATACCTATCTCAACCTCATCGCGTCGAACTACCTCGCGCAGGCCAGTGGTGTGAACGCGGCCGACCTCAACAAGGTCGCCGTGTACACGCCGGAGGAGTTCGCGCCATTCACCGCGGGCGACCTGAGTTTCGATCGTTCGGTCGCGCTCGGCGTGGCGAATCTGAGTGCCTGTATATCGGGTGCGAACGCGTGTCCGCGCAATCTCTCGTTCGGCACGCCCGCCGCGGGCGATCAGCTCGTCGTGTTCGGATACTCGCAGAGCACCAGGATCGCGGCGATCACCAAACGGTCGCTGATCGACTACTACTCGAGCGTCGGCTGGGCGTCGGCTCCCGACGTGTCTTTCGTTCTGGCCGCGGACGTGAACAGGCCCAACGGGGGAATCCTCGCGAGGTTCGCAGGATTGTCGATTCCGTTCCTCGGTATCAGCATGGACGGCGCGGCGCCGACGAACAGTTGCGTCGACGAGCAATGTCATTTCCGCACAACCGATATCAGCTTCCAGTACGACGGCTTCTCGGACTTCCCGTCACACCCTCTCAACGTGATCGCTGACATGAACGCGGTTCTCGGCATCGCCTATCAGCACGGCCTCTATCCATTTGAATCACCGCTGGGCGCGCCGGGCACCGTCGATCAGGGCGAGTACGGGGACACGCACTATTACCTGATTCCGGCAGAGGTTCTGCCGATCCTCGTTCCACTGGTGGGCGTGCTACCCGCGACGTGGATCACCGCGCTCGATATGCCGTTACGCACCATCGTCGAAATGGGATACAGCCGCGACATCAGCCCGGGGGAACCGCTTGCGGCGCAGTGGTTCCGGTTCTCGCCGGTACGTGACGCCATCACCGTCGCGATCGCGATCGCGACAGGTATCGACGACGCTGTCGCGCAGAAGACCGGAGATCCGTCCAACCGGCCACTCGGCACCACCGCGATCAACGGACCATTCGGGGTGCCGGAGTTCAGCTTCCGAGACTGGTTCGACGCCGCGCATCCCGACAGTCCAGCAGGTTTGCCGCTCAGTGCGACAGTCGATGCGTCGACGGCTCCTGTCGCCGCTCAGGCACGATCCGCGCAGGTGAACGATTCGACCGCGACACTTCCCGGTCAGCGCGACCCGGAGACGTCGGTGCCGCGCGCCGCCGAATCGGGCGAGCCGTCGAACAACTCGGCGGCGGGGGCCGGCTCCATCAAGCCGGACACGCAGCCCTCCGGTCGTTCGGCGGCACCGCCGCACCCTGTCAATGAACCGCAGGTGCCTTCGGAGGGCGAGTCGGCAGATCCGCCGAATGTGGGTGGCGGATCCGCAAGCGATAGCCGCCCTGTCGACGACGTGCCGAGTACCACCGCCCCGGCAACAGCACCGGCGGGCGGTACTCAGGCGACCGAAGGTGCTGCGGTACCGCATGATTCGTCACAGGTAGATCGGGGCGCGTCGACGCTCGGAGAGCCTGTCGGAGCGCGGCGGTAGTCTCTGTCCATGGCCACCGTCATCACACTCGTCTGGGCGCAAGACCGCGTCGGCGCCATCGGGCGTCAGAATGCGATTCCGTGGCGCGTTCCCGAGGACATGCGCCGGTTCCGCGAACTGACGGGCACCGACCCGGTCGTGATGGGACGAAAGACGTGGGAGTCGCTGCCCGAGCGATTTCGGCCGTTGCCGGAGCGCCGCAATGTCGTGATCACCCGCAACAGCGACTACGTCGCGCCCGGTGCTGAGATCGCGGGTTCGTTGCGTGAAGCGCTCGATCGGATCGTCGGCGCCGTCACGGTGATGGGTGGCGGGGCCATCTACGAGGCCGCGATGGAACACGCCACGCGATTGCACGTCACCGAGATCGACCTCCTCGTCGAGGGCGCCGACGCGTTCGCACCCGAGATCGACCCGTACGGGTGGGAGGTCGCGGAGACCACGTCGTGGGAGACGTCGTCGGGCGGACTTCGCTATCGCTTCGTCGACTACTCGCGTCACGGCGCGACGTCGGATGTGCGTCGGGGAGCTTGATAGCCTCCGCGATGGCGTCTCCCGAGCTCACAGCCGCGCAGGCGGCCCGAATCGCCCTCACCGCACAGGGATTCGGTCCTCGACCCTTCGCGGGAACCGTGACACGCAAGCAGGTGTCGCGGATCGTTGAACGCACGCGATTGATCCAAATGGATTCGGTGAACATCGCGGTGCGCGCGCACTACCTGCCGTTGTTCTCGCGGCTCGGCACCTACGACCGAACCCTGCTCGACCGCGCCGCGTGGCATCCCGGGCGGGCCACTCGGATGCTCGTCGAATACTGGGCGCACGAGGCCGCGCTGATTCCGGTCGACGACTGGCCGCTGTTTGGGTGGCGCATGGAGGAGTACCGAGACGGACGGTATCTCCACACACGAGAACTCATGCGCGACAATCGGGCTCTCGCGGGAGACATTCGGGCGCTCATCGCCGAGATCGGACCGTCGACGCCGCGTCTGATCGAGAGTCATCTCGGAATCGAGCGTGAACCCAGTGCGCCCGGCGGCTGGTGGAATCGCGGCGACGTGAAGCATCTGTGCGAAGCGATGTTCGCCTCCGGTGAGTTGTCGGCTGTGCGAGACGCCAACTTCGGACGCCACTACGACCTCACCGAGCGCGTCGTCGGCGAGGTCGCGCAGCGCCGCATCGACAGGGTCGATGCGCACAGACAGTTGGTGACGAATGCCGCTGCGGCGCTTGGCGTCGCGACGGTCGCCGATCTCGCCGACTACTACCGACTCAAGCCCGCCGAGGTTCGCGGTGTCGTCGCCGAGTTGGTGGAAGATGCAGTGCTGCAACAGGTCTCGGTGCGTGACTGGAAAGACCCCGCGTTCGTGCACGCCGACACCGTGATTCCGCGTCGCATCGCCCATGCGGACGAACGGTCGGCGCTGCTGTCACCCTTTGATCCGCTGGTCTTCTTTCGTCCGCGTGCCGAACGGCTCTTCGGTTTCCGCTATCGCATCGAGATCTACGTACCCGAACACAAACGCGTACACGGCTACTACGTGCATCCCTATCTACTCGGCGACAAGATCGTCGCACGCGTCGATCTCAAGGCCGACCGCGCCGCGGGTGTACTCCGGGTGCCTGCGGCCCACCTCGAGGAGGGGCGTGACGCAGGCATGGTCGCCGAGCGCCTCGCAACCGACCTCGCAACGACGGCGCAGTGGCTCGGACTCGACGGCGTCGAGGTCGGCTCTCGGGGCGATCTGGCTGCCACCTTGGCTCATGCCACCGTCGGGGCTTCGGCATGACATGCTGTTTCCGGCTTTGAGACAATCCAGCAGGCATTCACCACATCGAAGAGTTCACGAGAGGTACCGATGACGGTCACGCACGACGGGCGCACCTACCAACTGGTCATGTTCGACCTCGACGACACCCTGGCACCGTCGAAGAGCCCCATGGACGATTCCATGGTCGAGGTCTTCGGCCGACTACTCGACCGCAGCATGGCGTGCATCATCTCGGGCGGCAACTTCGATCAGTTCCAGGTGCAGGTGCTCGACCGACTCGGCGACGGCGTGAATCGCGCGAACCTGCATCTGATGCCTACGAACGGCACGCAGTACGTGCGGTGGGACGGCTCCGAGTGGAAGACCGTGTACGCCGAGTACCTCACCGACGACGAGAAGCAGCGCACCCTGACCACGCTCGAGACCGGCGCGAAAGAACTCGGCCTGTGGGAAACCGAGACGTGGGGGCCGGTTCTCGAGGACCGGGGCAGCCAGATCACGTTCAGCGCATTGGGGCAGGCCGCTCCTGTCGACGCCAAGAAGGCATGGGATCCCGACGGTCGCAAGAAGGAGTCGCTGCGCGCGTACGCGGCCGAACGACTTCCCGACCTCGAGGTGCGCAGCGGCGGATCGACGTCGGTCGACGTGACCCGCAAGGGCATCGACAAGTCCTACGGCGCGCGCCGACTGATGGAGATCCTCGACCTCACCGTCGACGACATCCTCTTCTACGGCGACCGTCTCGACGAGGGCGGAAACGACCGTCCCGTGATGGAACTGGGCATCACGTCGATCAGCGTGTCCGATTGGACCGACACGCTCGCCAAGCTCACCGCGCTTCTCGACGAGTGAGCCCGGCCGGCGTGCTCACCGTCCGGTGACGTCTGGCCGATGCTCGGCGAACCCAACCATCTGCTCGATCTGAGCGGCCAGCGACACGAGCAACAACTCGCTGTTCGCCGGTCCGACGAGCTGAGCGCTCTGCGGCAGGCCCGACCGATCCACTCCTATGGGTACGGCTGCCGCGGGGTTGCCCAGTACGTTCCACGCCGCCGTGTACGACGCGGTCTCGGCTGCCGCACGTAGTAGGCCGACGAACCCGTGCCGATCGAGCTGCCCCGCTTCGACGGCGGTGGTGAGCGTGGTCGGGGTCAGCAGAACGTCGTAGTCGTCGAAGATCGTTGCGAGGAGTTCGTCCGCGAACTGCTCCGCGCGTCGCTCGGCCCATCCGGCACGGGCGTGGAGGACACGTCCGACTCGGGCGATGCGTCGAGTATTGCGCTCGAGCCGGTCCGGATGTTCCACGCGCGCAGCCTCTTCGGAGACACCCGACGCGGTTTGCACGGAGAACACCCCCGAAAGGAGCGGGTAGTCGGGGTCTGATTCGACGACGTCGTGTCCCGCGTCCCGTAGTCGGTCGGCCAGCGCGCGTATCGCCGCGGCCGACTCGTCGTCGACCATGCCCGCCCGCATCGGATTGCGAAACGACAGCCGGATCCGCAGACGGCCGGGTGGTGTGGCCGCAGCGTCGACGAATGAACCGGCCAGCTCAGTGGCATGAAATCTGTCTGTCGACGTCGCGCCGGAGATCACGTCATAGATGAGTGCGCTGTCTGCGACGGTGCGGGTCAACGGCCCCAGGGTGCCCAGCGCTCGCCACAGGTCGGGGTTGGGTGCGGTACTGACCCGACCTCGCTGCGGTTTGAGCCCGAACAGGCCGCACCAGCTCGACGGGAGGCGGATCGACCCACCTCCGTCGCCGCCGATACCTGCGGCCACCATCCCCGACGCGACCGCTGCCGCGGTGCCTCCGCTCGAGCCGGCGGGGGACCGGTCGGTGTCCCACGGATTACGAGTCCAGCCGTTCGCAGCGGTTTCGGTGAAGGGCCAGATGCCGAACTCGGGCATCCGGGTCTTGCCGATGATCACAGCGCCGGCGTCGCGCAGACGCTTCACCACCTCCGAGTCGGCCTGTGCCGGCGTCGTGACAGACGCTCCGCCGTATGCCGTGGGCACACCGCGGACGTCGTTCTCGTCCTTGATCGCGATCGGTACCCCGTGCAGCGGGCCGGCAGGGATGCCGTCGCGCAACGCGGCGTCGAGTCGATCGGCTTCGGCTCGCGCCTCGTCGTGCAGAACGGTGGAGAACGCGTTGAGCGTGGGGTCGAGGCGAGCGATCTCGGCCAAGCTGTGCTCGACGAGTTCGCGAGAGGTGACCTGGCCGTCGACGACCCAGGAGCGCTGGCTGTGAACAGAACTGAAGTGCAGATCGGGCATGCCACCCATCGTCCCCCGTCGGGCACCGGGGCGGGTGCTGAAACTCCGCAGGTGTTGCCGAGAGCTCCCTCGGACGACGGGGTGCTCGGGTCGTGAAGGTCGCGCTGATGGACAATCATGGATGCCCACTAGGTGAGAGGAGGCGGCATGTCGGACATGGTCCCGTTGAAGGTGCAGATGGTCGCCGCGACCACGTTCAACCCGCCCGAGGACGTCCCGTGGAGCACCGACGCCGACGGCGGCGAGGCGCTCGTCGAGTTCGCGGGCCGCGCTTGCTATCAGAGCTGGGACAAGCCCAATCCCCGAACCGCGACGAACGCCGGTTACCTGCGGCACATCCTCGAGGTCGGTCACCTGTCGCTTCTCGAGCACGCGAACGTGACCTTCTACATCACCGGGATCTCGCGGTCGTGCACGCACGAACTGATCCGGCATCGCCACTTCTCGTACTCGCAGCTCTCGCAGCGGTTCGTCCCCGAACACGACTCGAACGTGGTCGCACCACCGGCAATCGAGGGCGACGCGCACCTCGAGGCGTTGTTCACCGAAGCCACCGACGCGAGCCGCAAGGCGTATGGCGAACTGCTCGACGCCCTGGAGGCGAAGTTCGCCGACGTGCCCAACGCGATTTTGCGCCGCAAGCAGGCACGGCAGGCCGCGCGGTCGGTGCTGCCCAACGCGACCGAAACCAAGATCGTCGTCACCGGCAACTACCGTGCGTGGCGACACTTCGTCGGCATGCGCGCCACCGAACACGCCGACGTCGAGATCCGCCAGCTCGCCGTCGAATGCCTGCGTCAACTCATGGATGTCGCGCCGACAGTGTTCGGCGACTTCGAGATCGGCACGCTCGCCGACGGCACCGAGGTCGCCACATCGCCGTTCGTGCTCGAAGGCTGAGCAGGCAGGGCCTAAACGGCGTGGCCCGCTCGCTCCCGCTCCCGGCGCCACGGTGATGTGGCCCGCTCGCTCACGCTCCCGGCGCCACGGCGCTGATGTGGCCCGCTCGCTCCCGCTCCCGGCGCCACGGTAGCCTTGACCACCATGAACGCAGGAGCGCAGCAGCTGCACACGCACCCCTTCGGGACCAACGTGGTGGCAATGGTGACCCCCTTCCGCGCCGACGGCTCGCTCGATCTCGACAAGGCCGCTGAACTGGCAGATCACTTGGTGTCCAAGGGATGCGACGGACTCGTCGTCTCCGGGACGACCGGCGAGTCTCCCACAACCACGCCGCAGGAGAAGCTCGACCTGTTGCGCGTCGTGCTCTCGGCAGTCGGCGATCGCGCCCGCATCACGCAGGGCGCGGGAAGCTACGACACCGCAGAGAGCATCCGATTCGCGCAGGCCTCCGAGCAGGCCGGTGCGCATGCGCTTCTCGTCGTCACCCCGTACTACTCCAAGCCGCCGCAGGCCGGGCTGCTCGCGCACTTCCGGGCCGTCGCCGATTCGACGTCGCTCCCGGTTCTGCTCTACGACATTCCGCCGCGCTCTGTCGTTCCGATCGCCAACGAGACACTCATCGCGCTCGCCGAGCACCCGCGAATCAAGGGCGTCAAGGACGCCAAGGGAGATCTGCATTCGGCAGCTGGCATCATCGCGACGACCGGACTCGAGTATCTGTCCGGCGAGGACGCACTGAACCTGCCGTGGCTCTCGGTGGGGGCGACCGGGTTCGTCAGCGTGATCGGACATCTCGTGCCCGACCGTCTGCGAGACATGCAGATCGCCGTCGAGAAGGGCGATCTCGTCGCAGCACGTGCGATCAACACGTCGATCCTGCCGTTGGTCAATGCAATGGGTCGCCTCGGTGGGGTGACCATGGTCAAGGCGTCGTTGCGTGTTCTGGGATTCGACGTCGGAGATCCGCGTCTGCCGCAGGTGCCCGCGACGGGCCCGCAGATCGAAGCGCTCATCACCGACCTGCGCGCGGCGGGGGTGCTCGCCTGATGGCCACCCAGCGTCGACGCAGCGCCTCACGCCAAGCGGGTCCTCCCACGCCGGCCGCCGAACGTCCCGAGCCGACGCCCGCGCAGAAGCAGGCACCAGCCCAGGAAGCTCCCGCCCAGCAAGCACCGGCCCAGCAAGCACCGGCCCAAGAAGCATCGGCACAGCAGGCGCCCGTCCAGCAAGCACCGGCACAGCAGGCGCCGGCGCAGAAGCAGGCACCAGCTAAGCAGGGTTCCAAACCATCGGGCGAACAGAACCCGGGACGCGGTCGGCGTCGCGGCAAGCATGAGCGTCGCGACGATGCGCAGGCCTCCGGCAACGGCAAGCAATCGGGGGCGCAAGGACAGGCCGGTCGTCGAGAGTCGATCCCCGTTGACCCGGCGGTCGACAGGCTCGGCACCCCGCGCAAGCTGCCGCGCGGCGGACTACGCGTGGTCGCGCTGGGCGGAATCGGCGAAATCGGCCGCAACATGACGGTTTTCGAGTACAACGGTCGGCTGCTGATCGTCGACGCGGGAGTCTTGTTCCCGGAGGACGCGCAGCCCGGCGTCGACCTCATCCTGCCCGACTTCCGCTACATCGAGGATCGCATCGACGACGTCGAGGCGGTCGTACTCACCCACGGCCACGAGGATCACATCGGCGCCGTGCCGTTCCTGCTGCGGTTGCGCAGCGACATCCCGGTCGTCGGTGCGAAGTTCACTCTCGCGCTCGTCGACGCCAAGTGCAAGGAACACCGCCTGCGGCCCAAGCTCGTCGAGGTACGTGAGGGTGATCGGCTCGATTACGGACCGTTCGACCTCGAGTTCTTCGCGGTCAACCATTCGATCCCGGACGCGCTCGCGGTTGCCATCCGCACCCCCGCGGGACTGGTGTTGCACACCGGCGACATCAAGCTCGACCAGCTTCCACTCGACAACCGCCTCACCGACCTCGCAGGATTCAGCCGTCTCGGCGACGAGGGCGTCGACCTTTTCCTCGTCGACTCCACGAACGCCGAGGTCCCCGGATTCGTCACGCCGGAACGCCAGATAGGCTCGGTCCTCGACCAGGTCATCGGCAAGGCCAAACAGCGCGTCATCGTCGCATCGTTCGCGAGCCACGTACACCGCATCCAACAGATCATCGACGTCGCGCACGCCCACAACAGGCGCGTCACCTTCGTTGGACGGTCCATGGTGCGCAACATGCAGATCGCCCAGGACCTGGGATACCTGCACGTGCCCGACGGTGTCGTCGTCGACATGGATACCGCGGCGACGCTCCCGGATCACCGGCTCGTGTTGATCTCGACAGGTTCGCAGGGTGAGCCGCTCTCGGCATTGTCCCGGATGGCTCGTGGCGAACACCGTCAGATCAACATCCGCGCCGACGACCTGGTCGTGCTGGCGTCGTCGTTGATCCCGGGTAACGAGAACTCGGTGTTCGCGGTGGTCAACGGACTCGCCAAGCGAGGCGCGACGGTGATCACGCAGCAGAACGCGAAGGTCCACGTCTCCGGGCATGCTTCGGCGGGCGAGTTGCTCTACCTCTACAACGCCGTGCGGCCGACCAATGCCATGCCGGTGCACGGGGAATGGCGGCATCTACGTGCCAACGCGGCTCTCGCGGTGGCGACCGGTGTGCACCCCGACCGCGTGATGCTCGCCGAGGACGGCGTCGTCGTCGACCTCGTCGACGGCCAAGCCGAGATCGTCGGACGGGTGCCCGTCGGCCACGTCTATGTCGACGGCCTGTCGGTCGGCGACGTGGGGGAGTCGACGCTGTCGGAACGCCTCGTCCTCGGGGAGGGCGGATTCATCGCGATCACGGTCGCCATCGACGCCGCCACCGGTCGTGCCGTCAGCCCTCCCGAGGTCTCCGGACGCGGGTTCTCCGACGACCCGGAAGCGCTCAAGGAAGCGGCGAGCCTGGTCGACCAGGCGCTCGATTCGCTTGCCGCAGAAGGGGTTACCGACGCGCATCGGATCGCCCAGACGATTCGACGAGTTGTCGGACGGTGGGTTGCCGACACCTATCGTCGACGCCCGATGATCGTGCCGACGGTGCTCGCGGTCGGTTCGTAGCTCCTGTGGGCGGTCTCACGTCCAGCCGAGAGGTGCCAGTCGTTATGCTCACTCCGGCCCGCGATTTCGCGGGTGGGCGACGGGGCGTGGTGTCTCGTTGTGAGCTGAGATGACGCCCCGAAAGGCCAGCCCCGAAGTGACTTCGAATACGCGTAGCGACGCCCGGTCGCGTGCCACAGCCGCAGCCAGGAAGATCACGATCGCCGCAACGGTGCTGAGCACCACGCTGATCCCGATCGGCGTCGCGACGGCAGCGCAGGCGCACGCCGCTCCCGCTGCGATCACCGCGCACGCCGCCCCGGCGCCGCTGGCCATCTCGGTGCCCGGTGTCCAGAACTCCCGCACCTTCGCCAACTACACGACGCACAGCGGAATGCGCATCTCCGACAAGGTGATTCGCAGTGCCAATCTCAGTGGGCTCACTCCCGCCGGGATCGGTGTCCTCCAGCGACACGGCCTGCGCTCGATCATCGATCTGCGCACTCAGCTCGAGTCGACGGTGCAGCCCGACAAAGTGGTTCCCGGTGCCACGCGACGCAGTTTCGACGTCCTCGGTGCGGTCCCGGTGTCGTACCTCGTCGATCTGCCCAGCGCCTACCGCGCCTTTGTCACCGATGCGCACGCACGCGAGGCGTTCCGCGCGTCGCTGCTCGACATCAAGAACACCGTCGGTGCAGGCGGATCGGTGCTGTTCCATTGCAGCGCAGGCAAGGACCGCACGGGGTGGCTCTCGGCGGTCCTGCTCACCGTTCTCGGCGTCGATCGCCAGGTCGTCGACGCCGATTTCCTCGCCAGCAACTCGTTCCGCCACGCATCGCCCACCGATCCGCTCAACGGTGTGAACATCGGATTGCTCAACGCCGCATTCGCAGCGGCAGACAAGACGTACGGCAGCTTCGAGAACTACGTCCACAAGGGACTTCGGCTCTCCGATTCGGACGTCGCAGGACTCAAGAAGGCGTTGCTGCTGCCGTCGATCTGAACAGCGTTCCGCGCGGGCTGGCTAGGGTGGGGTGGTGAGCCTTGCACAGTCGGAACGCGCGGAGTTGGCCGCGACGCTACGGACCGTCGGACCCGATGCGCCCACGATGTGTGGCGACTGGGATGCCCGCGACCTCGCGGCGCACCTGGTGATCCGTGAGCGTCGACCCGACGCAGCGCTCGGAATCGTCGTGAGTCCCTTGGCCGGGCACACCGAGAAGGTGCAGGCGCAGACCGCTGCCCACCCGTGGCCCGACCTCGTCGAGGAGGTTGCCGACGGCCCGCCGTGGTATTCGATGTTCCGCCTTGTCGACAGGTGGGCCAATCTCGCCGAGATGTTCATCCACCACGAGGACGTACTGCGCGGTGGCGCGGATCCGGACGGACCGTGGACTCCACGCGAGCTGAGCGCCGAGATGACGCAGGCACTGCGCACCCCGCTGAAGGGTATGGGGAAGCTCACGCTGCGGTCGATGCCTGCTCAGCTCACGCTCGCGACACCGGACGGCGAGAACGTGCTGGTCGCGGGGTCGGGTGAACCGGTAACGGCCACGGGGACCGTCGGCGAGTTGCTTCTGTTCGCCTACGGCCGCGCACCTGTGGCGATCACATGGTCCGGCGACCCCGATGCGATCGCGGCGGTGTTGGCAACCACCCGCTCCGTATGAATTTCCCAGTGTGAATCTCCCCGTACGATTCAGCTGATTCGGGCGTTGAACTGCGGGTTCGCGAAAATCGCAGGAACGCTCGAGTCGGGCACGGGTTACGAATTCGACACACAGTTGTGTTGCCTGTGTTGTGTATGTGACTCAGGTGATGGGTGACCACTAGTCTGTCCGTATGGCTTCGAAGGCAGGCACGAGTTCGGCCGCGGCCGCGTCACGCGCAAGCGGTGGACAGCGCGCAGCGGCGGGACGGGGTGCAACGGGGGGACGGGCGTCGAGCCGTCAGCAGAGCACGGGCGGACGGCGACCCGCGGCAGGGTCGGGGAGTCGTGCCGCAGGGTCGCGCACCAGCGGTACCGGACGCACACGCACAGCGTCGACATCGTCGACCAGCACGCAGGGTTCGGGGCGAAAGCAGAGTTCAGGCCGTCAGCAACCGGTCCGTAAGCAACAATCCGCCGATATCAGTCGACGCTCCGCGGGAGCCGTCGTCGGTCGGGGAGTGGGCCGCGGTCTCGGTGGTGCGTGGTCGCTGCTCGCGCGGGGGGTCGGTTCTGTCGCACGTGCGGGTGGTGGGCACTCGACGTCGGCGTCGGTGGTCGACGAGGACCTGCGCGACGTCGACGACGACTACCTGACCGCCGATGACGTCGACGGATTCGAGGGTCGGGCCGATCGGCACGCCATCGGCGCGCAGGGCCATTCGCATCGGCGCGACGGGATCGGGCTGGCGCTGCTTGCCCTGGCTCTCCTCGTCTCTGTTGGTGTCTGGCTCGGGGCGGCCGGTCCGGTCGGCGCGTTCATCGACGCTCTGGTGCGGGCCATTGTCGGAACCGCTGCGCTGTTGGTGCCCGTCGCGCTCGCCGCAGGTGCAGTAGTGCTGATGCGACGGGGTCCGAACCCCGAGAAGCGCGCAAGATACATCGGTGGCGCGTTGCTGATCGTGTTGCCGTTGCTCGGTCTGATGCACCTGGTGGCCGGGGCGCCCGAAGACCTTCCCGGCCGCTCACATGCGGGCGGGTTCGTCGGCTACGTCGTCGGGACGCCGCTGACCGCGGGTGTCACGGCATGGGTGTCGGTGCCGATTTTGGTGCTGTGCATCGCTTTCGGTGTCCTGATTCTCTCCGGTCGCACGATCCGCGAGGTGGTCGACGCGGCCGCGGGCTGGCTCGGCTTGGGCGGCGGGCACGTCGTCGACGACGATCTCCCGTGGGACGACGACGTCGACGATGAAGCCTATGACGACGACCTGGTCGACGCCGACGACGACTTCGAGGACGAGAACCGGAGTGGCTCCTACGCCACCGGTGGATGGTCTCGGTGGTCTGTGGGTGGCCGCTCCGACGACCCGTACGAGAACTACCCGCCCGACGACGACGCGACGGTGCGCCCTCGTCGACGCAGCACGCGCTCGGATCGACGCAGCGCACCCATCGCTGTGCCGACACCGACCGTCGACGTTGCCGACCTGCCGACCGACAACTTCGACGACATGCTGACCGAACCCGTCGTCGACGAGGTCACCGAGCAGATCGCGCGGCCCGCTGCCAGAACCCGCAAACGTGCGGGCGAGGTTGCCAAGACGCGTAGTCGCGAGACGACTGCGTCCGCGAAGCCGGCAGCACCGGAGCCGGTCGTCGACTCCGACGCCGACTCCGACGCCGACTCGGACGCGCTCGTCGTCGCCGAGGTCGAAGGCGATTACCGCCTGCCTCCGGCCACCTTGCTCGTCGATGGTGACCCGCCCAAGCGTGGTAGCCAGACCAACGACGACATGATCGATCGCATCACCGGGGTGCTCGAACAGTTCAAGATCGACGCGGCGGTCACGGGGTACACCCGCGGACCTACCGTCACGCGATACGAGGTCGAGCTCGGTCCCGGTGTGAAGGTCGAGAAGATCACCGCACTGCAGCGCAACATCGCGTATGCGGTGGCCACCGACAACGTTCGGCTGCTCGCGCCCATCCCGGGTAAGTCCGCGGTTGGTATCGAGGTGCCCAACTCCGATAGGGAGATGGTGCGTCTGGCCGACGTCCTCAAGTCGCCGTCGACCCGCAAGGACTCGCATCCGCTGGTGATCGGTCTCGGCAAAGACATCGAGGGCGACTTCGTCAGCGCCAACCTCGCGAAGATGCCGCACCTGCTGGTCGCGGGTTCGACCGGTTCGGGTAAGTCGAGCTTCGTGAACTCGATGCTCGTGTCGCTGCTGACGCGCGCCACTCCCGAGCAGGTGCGAATGATCCTCATCGACCCGAAGATGGTGGAACTCACGCCGTACGAGGGCATTCCGCACCTGATCACGCCGATCATCACGCAACCCAAGAAGGCTGCGGCCGCGCTCGCGTGGCTCGTCGAGGAGATGGAGCAGCGCTACCAGGACATGAAGGCGTCGCGGGTGCGCCACATCGACGACTTCAACACCAAGGTGGCCTCGGGAGAAATCACCAAACCACTGGGCTCCGAGCGCGTCTACAAGCCGTACCCCTACATCCTCGCCATCGTCGACGAGCTCGCCGACCTGATGATGACCGCCCCCCGCGACGTCGAGGACGCGATCGTCCGCATCACGCAGAAGGCACGTGCGGCCGGCATCCACCTCGTGTTGGCGACGCAGCGGCCGTCCGTCGACGTCGTCACCGGTTTGATCAAGACCAACGTGCCGTCGCGATTGGCGTTCGCGACGTCGTCGCTGACCGACTCCCGCGTCATCCTCGACCAGCCCGGCGCAGAGAAGCTCATCGGCATGGGCGACGGACTGTTCCTTCCGATGGGCGCGAACAAGCCTGTGCGTATGCAGGGAGCGTTCATCACCGACGAGGAGATCGCCGCCGTCGTCGACTACACGCGTGAGCAGGCCGATCCCGAGTACACCGAGGGCGTGACAACAGCCAAGGCCGGAGACAAGAAGGACATCGACGGCGATATCGGCAATGATCTCGACGATCTGCTGCAAGCCATCGAACTCGTGGTGTCGAGCCAGTTCGGCTCGACGTCGATGCTGCAGCGCAAGTTGCGTGTCGGGTTCGCCAAGGCAGGACGACTGATGGACCTGATGGAGACGCGCGGCGTTGTGGGCCCGAGCGAAGGGTCGAAGGCACGTGAGGTGCTGGTGAAGCCGGACGATCTGGCAGGGGTCATCGCATCGATCACCGGCGGTGGCGACACGGACAGTAGCCCCGAATAGCCGATTCGGGCATAACGGATGAACCGGATCGCCCTCGGTTTCATTTGACTGTTAAAGTGGTCGGCAGATCGAAGAGGGGAGTATCCCCAACCTCGCAGACTGTCCGTCAATACGGTCGGGAGGTCGACGATGCGGATCATCGCTCGACACCCCCGGCCCGGGTAGCTGGTCCGGAAATATCGCTGCCCGTGATGAGGCGGCGCCGGGCGGGAGAGACCTCTGGCATCGCAACAATTCTGTGCTGCGCGCTGGAGGTTAGATCTTTCTATGAATGTTTCGCCCACCGTTTGGGCGATCACCTGTGTGGTGATCCTCGGCCTCTTCGTCTTCGACTTCTTTGCACACGTCCGTGTTCCACACGCCCCCTCGCTCCGCGAGTCCGGAATGTGGTCGGCGATCTACATCTCGATCGCCGTCATCTTCGGTCTGTTCGTCTGGTGGCAGTGGGGCGGAACCTACGGCGGTGAGTACTTCGCGGGCTACGTCACCGAGAAGGCGTTGTCCGTCGACAACCTCTTCGTGTTCGTGATCATCATGAGCAAGTTCGCGGTGCCACGGGAGTACCAGCAAAAGGTACTTCTTCTCGGCATTGTGATGGCGCTGGTGATGCGGGGCGCCTTCATCGCTGTCGGCGCCGCCGCGATCAACGCATACAGCTGGGTGTTCTACCTCTTCGGCGCGTTCCTCATCTTCACGGCGATCAAGCTGCTCCGCGAGAGCGACGACCCCGTCGAGCATGAGGAGGAGCGCGAGACGAGGCTCGAGCGTTTCCTCAAGAAGCGCTTGCGCACCAGCGACGAGTACGACGGCGACAAGCTCTTCACCAAAATCAACGGCAAGCGGTGGGCGACGCCCATGCTGCTCGTCCTGATCGTCATCGGTTTCACCGACGTCTTGTTCGCGCTCGACTCGATCCCCGCGATCTACGGCCTCACGCAGGAGCCGTACCTGGTGTTCACCGCGAATGCGTTCGCGTTGATGGGCCTTCGCCAGCTGTACTTCCTGCTCGGCGGCCTACTCGACCGCCTGGTGTTCCTGTCCTACGGTCTCTCGTTCATCCTCGGCTTCATCGGCGTGAAGCTCGTGCTGCACGCACTCCACGAGAACACGCTGCCGTTCGTCAACGGCGGCGAGCACGTTGCGGTACCGGAGATCTCGACGGTGGTGTCGCTGTCGGTCATCCTCGCGACACTCGTGATCACCACGGTGGCGAGCCTGCTCTGGTCCAAGCGCAAGGGCGCGTCGACGAGCGAACCGGCGGTCCGACACGACGAATAGCGCAGACGAGTCGCTCAGGTGTGCGGCGTCCCGAGCTATTCGGCGAAGGGGCCGTACACCTGGGTCCATTCGACGACCCGCACGCCGTCGATGGCTTGGTGCGCGTTGAACGGATCGTTGGCGATGAACGCCTCCGCCTCGTCGAGGTCGGTGCCGCGGATGAGGATCAGCGCTCCCGAGCCGTCGGGGTAGGGGCCGGTCATCAGCACGTTGCCGGCCTTGAACTCTTCTGCCAACCACTCACGGTGCAACGGCCGGTGCTGGTCTCGCACGGCCGCCTTGGCGGGACCGTAGGTGTAGTGGACTGCGAAGATCGCCACGATGTCGCTCCTTGTGTCTGGTTGGGTGGTGTGCAGTGGGTGGTCTCCAGCGGGTGACTGTGTAGCCGGTGACCGGTGCTCGGTCGGCTACGGCGTCTGTTCGGTCGAATTCTTGTCGAGGTGGGCGAGCATGCGTGTGTTGCCAAGGGTGTTCGGCTTCACGTAGCTCAGGTCGAGGAACTCGGCGACGCCGGTGTCGTACGAGCGGCACATCTCCTCATAGACCTCGCGGGTGACGGGGGTGCCCTCGATTTCGCGAAAGCCATGCCTACCGAAGAACGCGGTCTCAAAGGTCAGCACGAACACCCGGGAGAGTTGGAGTTCCCGGGCAACCGACATGAGCTGTCCCACCAGGAGGTGCCCGATCCCGCGACCGGAGAAGCGGGTGTCGACCGCGACGGTACGTACCTCGCCCAGATCGGCCCAGAGGACGTGCAGCGCGCCGCAACCCACCACGACGTGGTCGACCTCGGCCACCCAGAACTCCTGGACCGCCTCGTACAGCGTGACGAGGTTTTTTTCGAGCAGGATCCTGCCCGCGTAGAGGTCGATGAGTTCCTTGATGCGGGGCACGTCGGACGTGCGGGCGCGTCGAATGAGGGGCACCGTTTCCTGTTCGGCAGTGGGCACGGCATCTGAGCCTAGTCGCGACAGATACGCTAAAGGGGTGCGGACTCCCGATCACATCACCGACCCGGTCGATCCGGTGCCGGTGGTCAACATCGCCAATGCGCTGACGGTGTTCCGCATTCTGCTGGTTCCCGTGTTCGTCGCGGTGCTCTTCATCGACGGTGGGCACGACACCGTGTGGCGGATCGTCGCCGCGGTCATCTTCGCGGGGGCCGCGTTCACCGACAGGGTCGACGGCAGACTCGCCCGCGAACGCGGACTCGTGACGGACTTCGGGAAGATGGCGGATCCGATCGCCGACAAGGCGCTGATCGGTGCCGCACTCATCGGCCTGTCCATTCTGGGTGATCTGAGCTGGTGGGTAACCGGCATCATTCTGGTCCGCGAGTTGTGGGTGACGCTTCTGCGCTTCTGGGTGATCCGGTACGCGGTGATTCCTGCCAGTCGGGGCGGCAAGTTGAAAACGTTGCTGCAGTCGGTCGGTATCGGGCTCCTGGTGCTTCCGTTGAACGGTGTATGGCACACGATCGCGATGGTGATCATGTGGGCCGCTGTCGTCGTGACCGTGGTGACGGGCGTCGACTACACCTGGCAGGCGCTGCGTGTGCGCGTCCGGGCCGCTCGGTCGGGTTCGACGACCGGTTCGCTACGCAAGGCTCCTGATTCCCCCAAGGCTCCTGATTCCCGCAAGACCTCTGACGATCGCAAGACCTCTGACGCACGCAAGGCTCCTGACGTCATTCGTCCTTCGCCGCGCCGCCATTCCGACACCGTGTGATCTGGCGCGGGCCAAGGGTTGGCGCCGCGACGCGCGGACGAACGGCGTACGGCGACTGTCGGAACTTTGGACTAGTGTCGTGCAGACACACGGGGGACGGTGTGCGAAGGTCGGGATTTGAAGGTTCGGGAACGTATCGGCTGTCTCCGGCGTTGAAGCCGAACGGACACAAGAGACAGAACACGACACAGACACCGAGAGGAGACTCGATGGCGATGCTCTTGCGCGAGGCGCTTGGCGACAGCTTGCGCCGGGTGCGTACCCAGCAAGGCCGAACGCTGCGCGAAGTATCCACCAATGCACGGGTCAGTCTGGGATATCTGTCCGAGGTGGAACGCGGCCAGAAGGAGGCGTCGAGCGAACTGCTCGCCTCGATCTGTGATGCTCTCGACGTCGAGATCGCCGATCTGCTTCTCGACGTCGGCACGGCCATGCGACCTGAGGCAGCCGACGCCGATGCGATGGCACTGGCGGGCGAATCGGGTCTCGGTTCCCCGAAGGTCGTCATCCCATCGCCCGACGCCCACCGGGCCACTGCGCTTGCCGCTGCCTGACAAGTGCCTGTTTGTCGGTCGGTAGGCGCTAGATTGGATTCAGCACCAACGACAGACCCCTCGAATCGGCAAAACCACCCGAATCGACAAGACCCGTCGAATCGGTAAACCTGGCGAATCGGTAAACCTGGCGAATCGATAAACCTGGCGAATCGATAAGACCTGTCGGACCGAGGTTCGACGACCGCTGAATGGAGTTGACGAAGAGCATGGCGAATCCGTTCGTGAAGCTGTGGCGCTACCTGATGGCAGCAGGCAACGCGAAGATCGACGAGAACGCGGATCCGAAGATCCAGATCCAGCAGGCGATCGAAGACGCTCAGCGTCAGCACCAGGCGCTGTCGCAGCAGGCGGCAGCGGTCATCGGCAACCAGCGTCAGCTCGAGATGAAGCTCAACCGGCAGCTCGAGGAGATCGAGAAGCTCCAGGCGAATACCCGCCAGGCGCTGACTCTTTCCGATCAGGCGACCGCGGCGGGCGATACGCAGAAGGCCCAGGAGTACACGAACGCTGCTGAGGCATTCGCCGCGCAGCTCGTCACTGCGGAGCAGAGCGTCGAAGACCTCAAGGCCCTCCACGATCAGTCGCTGCAGGCCGCGGAGCAGGCAAAGCACGCAGTCGAACGCAACGCGATGATCCTGCAGCAGAAGCTCGCCGAGCGGTCGAAGCTCCTCAGCCAGCTCGAGCAGGCCAAGATGCAGGAGCAGGTCTCGGCGTCGCTCAACCAGATGAGCGAACTGTCGGTCCCCGGAAACACCCCGAACCTCGATCAGGTGCGCGACAAGATCGAACGCCGCTACGCCAACGCCCTGGGCTCAGCTGAACTGGCAAAGAACAGCGTTCAGGGGCGCATGCAGGAAGTGCAGCAGGCCAGCGTTCAAATGGCAGGCCATTCTCGCCTCGAGCAGATCAGGGCCAGCATGAACGGCGGAGCGCTGCCGTCCGGCGGTACCGCGGCCCAGCCCGCCCAGAACGCGGCTCCTGCCCAGCAGCCGACGCAGCCCGCGACCGAGCCCCCCACCAGCAACTGACGGGCTCACCGCCCCGAGTCGGGATCGTTGCCGGACCAGACGCCGGTCACGCTTTTCCTGCGTTCGCTCTCGCTGAGCGCTGCCGCGACATCGGCTGGGAAGCCACGGTGTTCACCGGCACGCAGTGGTACGCCGCGGCCGGTAGGCGGGATATCGACATCGCGGAGCTCCCGGAACTGCGACCAGACGACTCCGACGACGACCTCGACGCGGGGGAGAAGCTGAGCGGACGGGCAGCGCGGATGGCCGTTCGTCTCGCACCTGTGTTGGCGAGCCGACGTACCGACCTTGTGGTCTCAGATGTCATCACGGTCGCCGGGTCGTGGGCCGCGGAGCTGACCGGGCTACCGTTCGTCGAACTGTCGCCGCACCCGCTGTATGCGCCGTCGAAGGGTCTGCCGCCGGTCGGCGCAGGTCTGACGCCCGGCCGCGGGTTCCGTGGTCGGTTACGCGACGCCGCGATGCGGACCGCGAGTAATCGTTCCGTCGCACTCGGCGTGCGTCAGCGCGCTGCAGCTCGTCGTGGCATCGGGCTCGGCGATCAGGGACCGGCGCCTGCCGCCCGACTGATCGCGACCCTTCCCGCGTTGGAAGTCTGGCGCCCGGACTGGCCACGCGATACCCATCTGGTCGGTCCGCTGCTCTGGGAGCCGACCGACCGCATCTTCGAGCGACCGTCGGGCGACGGGCCACTCATCGTCGTGGCGCCGTCGACCGCGGTCACCGGTTGCGAGGGTCTGCTCGACGAGACGCTCGGTGCACTCGGCGCGATCTCGTCACGTACGCCGGTACGGGCGGTGATCTCCTCCCTCGACCCACCTCCGTCGGACACACTCGCGCGCGCAGGGGCCGCGACGGTGAGCTTCGGACTCGGTCGCCAGGACGAGTTGCTGGCCGATGCGGATCTCGTGGTCTGCGGTGGTGGACATGGGATGCTCGCGAAGTCGTTGTTGGCCGGTGTCCCGGTCGTCGTCGTCCCCGGCGGTGGCGATCAGTGGGAACTGGCAAATCGGGTCAGCAGGCAGGGCAGTGGTGTGCTTGTTCGGCCCGCTGACGCGACGGCGATTGCGGAGGCGATCGAGGCGGTGCTGTGCGATCCGAGCCACGCCGCTGCTGCTGCCCGAGCTCGAGAGTCGGCGAACGCGGTGACCGACCCGACCGACGTGCTGCGCGACGTGCTCGCATCGGCGGGAACGTAGGCTGGCCGAGTGCGTCTCACGGAGTTCACGGAACTGATGACAACCCAGTTCGGGGTGTCGTCGGCTGATGCGATCCTGGCCGATCACGTGCTCATCGAGTTCGGTGGCCGGACCGGGGCGCAAGCCATAGAGGACGGCGTCGATCCCCGTGACATCTGGGTGGCGATCTGTCGTGACTTCGACGTTCCGCGCTCGCAGTGGTGACGGCCACGCGGTGAGCGTGGGGCGTCCCGTTCACGTGGTCCAGTCGCGGGTGTAGCGCAGGCCATTGGCATTCGCGTAGCCGGCGATCCACATTCCGGCCGAATGTCGCTGTTGCCGCGGCGTGGCCTGTTCGGTGGTGCGAATCGACCTCTGCCCGCGTGTCGCGCTTGCCGTCGAACACTTGTTCGCGCCATGCTGTATTCAGTGGAACCACAGCGACCCCGGATGCGTCAGAGATTCTGTCAGAACGGTTTTGTCAGACCCGGTTTTGTCAGACCCGGTTTTGTCAGACCCGGTTTTGTCAGACCCACCGACTAGCGTCCAACGCAACATGAAACGAACAACGGCCTCGAAGACAACACGTTCAGCGCGCAGCACGCAGGACGGCACAGACAAACCTCAACCATCCCGAACAAGGAGAGATCCCATGGCAGCAGCTCCCCAGGACCGCGAGAAGGCTCTCGACCTCGCGCTGGCCCAGATCGACAAGAACTTCGGCAAGGGTTCTGTGATGCGCCTCGGTGAGGAGAGCAGGCAGCCGATCGAGGTGATCCCGACCGGGTCCATCGCACTCGACGTCGCGCTCGGTATCGGCGGTCTGCCTCGTGGCCGTGTCGTCGAGATCTACGGCCCTGAGTCGTCGGGTAAGACGACGGTCGCTCTCCACGCGGTGGCCAACGCGCAGGCTGCGGGCGGCATTGCCGCATTCATCGACGCCGAGCACGCTCTCGATCCCGACTATGCGGCCAGGCTCGGTGTCGACACCGATGCACTGCTGGTCTCTCAGCCCGACACCGGTGAGCAGGCTCTGGAGATCGCCGACATGCTGATCCGTTCCGGCGCTCTCGACATCCTGGTCATCGACTCGGTGGCCGCGCTGGTGCCCCGCGCCGAGATCGAGGGCGAGATGGGCGACAGCCACGTCGGTCTGCAGGCTCGCCTGATGAGCCAGGCGCTGCGCAAGATGACGTCGGCGTTGAGCAGTTCCAAGACCACCGCGATCTTCATCAACCAGCTTCGCGAGAAGATCGGCGTGATGTTCGGGTCACCCGAGACCACCACGGGCGGCAAGGCACTGAAGTTCTACTCGTCGGTCCGACTCGACGTACGTCGTATCGAGACCCTCAAGGACGGCACCGACGCCGTGGGTAACCGCACCCGCGTCAAGGTGGTCAAGAACAAGGTCGCCCCGCCGTTCAAGCAGGCCGAATTCGACATCCTCTACGGCCAGGGCATCTCCAAGGAGGGCTCACTCATCGACATGGGTGTGGCCGAGGGATTCATCCGCAAGTCCGGCTCGTGGTTCACCTACGAGGGTGATCAGCTCGGCCAGGGCAAGGAGAACGCCCGAAAGTTCTTGTTGGAGAACACCGACATCCGCGACGAGGTCGAGAAGAAGATCAAGGAGAAGCTGGGTATCGGTGCGGTCGTCGACGCCGACGACATCGCGCCCGCGCCGGTGGAATTCTGATCTGCGCGCATCGCCGATGAGTTCACCCCATGACCCCGGGGAGCCGAGTGAGTCCACGACGGAGCGGAAAGGCCCGTCCGCGTGGGATGTAGCACTCCGGCTCCTCGGGGTTCGTGCTCGCAGCCGTTCTGAGATGGCTCAGCGTCTGGCGCGCAGAGGATTCGATGCCGACACCGTCGACGAGGTGATGACTCGCCTCGACGCCCACAAGCTGCTCGACGACGAGGAGTTCGCCGCCGAGTGGGTGCATTCACGCCATACCTACTCGGGGCGAGGGCGCGTCGCGCTGCGGCACGAACTCGCCGCCAAGGGAGTCGACGTCGCGATCGTGCAGCGAGCGCTCGACGAGATCGATCCCGACGACGAACGCGCCGCGGCCCGCAACCTGGTCGACCGCAAGCTCACACCGACTGTGACCGAGCAGCTTGTCCACGCCGCCGAAACCAACGACAGATCAGTGCGCGACAAGCACTTTCGGCGCTTGGTCGGCATGCTCGTCCGACGCGGCTACCCGCAATCCATGGCGATCGACGTCGTCGGCGGGGCGATCGATGAGATCACCTCCGCCGACTGACGTCAGGCCCGTGGCTTGGGCGAGGGCACCGGCATGTTCTCCATGGCCGCCTGGTCGACCTGATCGGCGGGCGGCACGTCGTCGGTGTTACCACCGCGACCTTGCCGCAGCCTTCGCTCGATGTATGTCGCCAACGACGACAGTGCGAAGTTGATGATGATCAGGATGATGGCGATCACGATGAGAACCGGAATGTAGTTGCCGTACCGGGCCGCGGACAGCTGCGCCATGTGAATGATCTCGGAGTAGCCGATGACATAACCGAGCGCGGTGTCCTTGAGGGCCACGACCATCTGCGAGATGATCGCGGGCATCATCGCCGTGACGGCCTGCGGGAGCAGAACCGACAGCATCATCTGTGTTTTGCGCATGCCGAGCGCCTTGGCCGCCTCGGTCTGCCCCGTGGGCAGCGACTTGATGCCCGAGCGCAGGATTTCCGCCATCACCGAGCCGTTGTAGAGCGTCAGGCCGCAGACCACTGCCGCGAAAGCCAGCTGTGACGACGGCACCACTCCGTACTGGGCGAAGAAGAACCAGAGGAACAGCATCAGGATCAGCACGGGAATCGCGCGGAACACCTCGACCAGCACGGTGCACACCCCGCGTACCCAGGCGTGATCCGACAGACGTCCGATGCCGAGAATGGAACCGAGGATCAGTGCGAGCACGATCGAGAGCGCTGCCGCGACAAGGGTGCGCCACAGACCGGGAAGGATGTAGCCGGTCCAGGTGCTCCACGTGACGAACGGCTTCCACTTCTCGGCGGTGAACTGGTCGTTGCCTGCGAATATCGCGATCACGTACGCGAAGATCGCGACGAGAATCGCGATGAACACGACGGCCACGATCGCGTTGCGTACGCGCGCACGGGGTCCGGGAGCGTCGTAGAGGACGGTTGCCTTGTCGCTCATCGCTTGACCGCCCATCGCTTTGCGAGCCAACCGAAGACGGCGCCCTCACTGAGTGTGATGATCATGAATCCGACGGCGATCACCGCGAAGATGACCAGTAGTTGGTCGGCAAAGGACTCGATCTCCGTTTTCATCAGTGCCGCGGCTTCGGCGACGCCGATCACGGAGGCGATGGTGGTGTTCTTGGTGAGTGCGATGAGCACGCTGCCCATCGGGCCGATCGTCGCTCGGATCGCCTGAGGGAGCACGATGATGCCGAACACCTGGGTGAAGGAGAGCCCGAGCGACCGCGCGGCCTCGGCCTGCCCGAGTGGCACAGTGTTGAAACCGGAGCGCAGCGTTTCGCAGACGAACGTCGACGTATAGACGATGAATGCGAGGACGGCGAGCCAGAAGTTGTTGGTCTTGATGGTCGACGAGAACGTCAGCCCGAGATTCTGATACAGCCCGATCGCGGCGAACAGCACGATCAGGGTCAGCGGCGTGTTGCGCACGATGTTGACGTATGTGGTTCCGAAGCCGCGCATCACAGGCACGGGGGAGACCCGCATTCCGGCCAGGATGGTCCCCCAGATGAGGGAACCGATCGCCGACCAGAACGTCAATTGGATCGTCACCCAGAACGCGGGCCACAACTGCGGCCCCATGTCTTCCCAGAGTTCACTCACGACTGGTCACCTCCTCACTTCAGGCCCGCGGGGCACGGTGTGGACTTCGATTCGAGGAATGCGAGGTCGCCGGGCTTCGGTGTGAACGCAAACTTCGATCCCGGCTTCTCGGCGCGCTGCTCGATCTGGTTGACGTAGTCGTCGCCGAGGCTTTCGCGCAGTGCGCTGATCCACGGTGACGGACCGTTGTCGGCGCTTGGCTTCAACATTGCGTCGAGGGCCTCGTTCACCTTGGTGACCGACTCCGAGTCGCCCTTGGCCAAACCGATCCCGTAACGCTCGGTGGAGAACGGCGTTCCCGCCGCCTTCAGAGCTTTCTTGACGCACGCGTCTTTGAGATAGGTCATCTCCACCAGACGGAATTCGCCCTTCCAGAAGTTGGAGTAGCCCGCGAGGATCGATTCGTCTGTGGTCAGTGCGTCGACCTTGCCCCGACGTAGCGCCTCGACGCACGCGGAGTACGAATCGTATTCCTGCAGTTCGATATTGGGCAGTTGCGCCTTGACGTTCTGGGCCGATGTCGACCCGGTGACCGAGCACAGCTTCTTGCCCTTGCCGAGGTCGGGGAGATTCTGGATCGACTCGTCTGACTTGCGCACCATGAGTCCCTGATAGGTGATCAGGTACGGGCCGCCGAAGTCGACCTTCTTGGCGCGGTTCTCGTTGATCGAATAGGTGGCGGCGATCATGTCGACCTCGCCGTGCTCGATCATGGCCTCGCGTCGAGCCGACGGAGTCTCGCGCCAGGAGATCTTCGGGTGGGGCACTCCGAGCGAGTCGGCGATGTGATTGACGACGTACTCGGAGACGGCGGGGTCGAACCCGCTCATGGACTTGTCCGGGTTGTAGATGCCCAGGCCTGGCTGATCGAACTTGGTGCCGAGTACCACCTCGCCGCTGCGGATCGAGTCGAGCAGGTTCTTCGGCTCGGTACTTCCGCAGCCCGCGAGGAGCGAGACGAACAGCGCACAGACGGGGAGAAATACCGTGAGCGCCATGGTTCGTCGGCGCGACCGTTTCCTCGCAGCAGGGGTGTCGACAGCTAGGTGCCCGGAGGCACGCCGACGCGTCGTCGGCGACGTGTCGGCCATGTCAGTGGCCCAGGATCTTGCCGAGGAAGTCCCTGGCGCGTTCGGACTGTGGACTGTCGAAGAAGCTGTCCGGATCGGTGTCCTCGACGATCGCGCCGTCGGCCATGAAGATCACGCGGTCGGCCGCCTTGCGGGCGAAGCCCATCTCGTGGGTCACCACGAGCATCGTCATGCCCTCCTTGGCCAACGAGACCATCACGTCGAGCACCTCGTTGACCATCTCCGGGTCGAGGGCCGAGGTCGGCTCGTCGAACAGCATCACCTTCGGTTCCATGGCGAGTGCGCGTGCGATGGCGACGCGCTGTTGCTGACCACCGGAAAGCTGCGCGGGGTACTTGTCCTTCTGGCTGGCGATGCCGACGCGTTCGAGGAGCTCGAGCGCGCGCTTCTCGGCGTCGGCCTTGTTCTTCTTACGGACTTTGGTCGGCGCGAGTGTGACGTTTTGGAGAATTGTCTTGTGCGCGAACAGGTTGAACGACTGGAAGACCATTCCGACGTCGGCGCGCAGAGTGGCGAGGTCGCGGCCCTCTTCGGGAAGTAACCGTCCCTCGACGAGGATCTCGCCGGAATCGATGGGTTCGAGCCGGTTGATCGTGCGGCACAACGTCGACTTGCCCGAGCCGGATGGGCCGAGGACGACGACGACCTGTCCGGCGGGGACCTCGAGGTCGATGTCCTTGAGGACGTGCAGCTCGCCGAAGTGCTTTTGCACGTTCTTGAGCACGATCATGTTGGTTCCGGTGGCGGGAGCCGGGGTCGCGGGTCCGACCGCCGAACCCCCTGTCGGTGAATCGGTCATAACCGTCGACACTAATGCCGACAACCCTTACAGGCGCGCTGAATGAGAACCTCGGCGTTGCGCGTGTGGTGACCGTGAAGGCGATTTGCACCGGCACCGTACCCTGGATCCAGTGAGTACGGAGTTGTCGGAGCGGCATGAGCTGCCGCGATCGGGGCGCAGCTATCAGGTGCGTACCTATGGCTGCCAGATGAACGTGCATGATTCCGAGCGCATCGCGGGGCTTCTCGAAGATGCCGGATATGTGCGCGCCGACGAGGACGGCGATGCCGATCTCGTCGTGTTCAACACCTGCGCGATCCGCGAGAACGCCGACAACAAGCTCTATGGCAACCTCTCGCACCTCGCGCCGGTGAAGACGCAACGACCGGGGATGCAGATTGCGGTCGGCGGATGTCTCGCGCAGAAGGACAAGGACACGGTGTTGCGCAAGGCGCCGTGGGTCGACGTCGTGTTCGGTACGCACAACATCGGTTCGCTGCCCGCACTGCTCGACCGCGCCAGGCACAACGAGGAGGCGCAGGTCGAGATCCTCGACTCACTCGAAGCCTTCCCGTCGACGCTGCCGGCCAAACGCGACTCGGCTTACTCCGGGTGGGTGTCGGTGTCGGTCGGGTGCAACAACACCTGCACGTTCTGCATCGTTCCGTCCCTGCGTGGCAAAGAGGTTGATCGACGCCCCGGCGACGTGCTCGCCGAGGTCAAGGCGCTCGTCGACCAGGGCGTGCTTGAGGTGACGTTGCTCGGGCAGAACGTCAACGCCTACGGCATGTCGTTCGCCGACCCCGAACTGCCCCGCAACCGCGGCGCGTTCGCCGACCTCCTGCGCGCCTGCGGCGACATCGACGGTCTCGAACGAGTCCGATTCACCTCGCCGCACCCGGCAGAGTTCACCGATGACGTCATCGATGCCATGGCGCAGACACCCAACGTGTGCCCGCAGCTTCACATGCCGCTGCAGTCGGGTTCGGATCGCGTCCTGCGGGCCATGCGACGCAGCTATCGCACCACCAAATTCCTCGGCATCCTCGACAAGGTGCGCGACGCGATGCCGCACGCCGCCATCACCACCGACATCATCGTCGGATTCCCCGGTGAGACCGAAGAGGACTTCGCCGCGACGCTCGACGTCGTCGAGCGTGCGCGTTTCTCGAGTGCGTTCACCTTCCAGTACTCGCCTCGGCCCGGTACACCTGCGGCAACAATGCCCGATCAGGTGCCGCCAGAGGTCGTCAGCGAGCGCTACCAACGACTGATCGCGCTGCAGGAGCGCATCTGTCTCACCGAGAACCGCAACCTCATCGGGTCAGACGTCGAGCTGCTCGTAGCCGCGGATTCCGGGCGCAAATCCGCCGACACCGGACGGCTGACCGGCCGCGCCCGCGACGGGCGTCTCGTGCACTTCCGCGCGGGCGACGCCGCCGCGGCGATCCGGCCCGGCGACGTCGTGGTCACGACCGTCACCGACGCCGCGCCGCATCACCTCATCGCCGACGGGTCCATTGCGTCGCATCGCAGAACCCGCGCAGGCGACGCGCACGAAATCAACGCCACCCCGACGACGGCGCCGGTCGGCGTCGGACTGGGTATGCCGGGACTGGGTCCGGCGCCGATGCCCGCCGTGGCCTCGACCGGATGTTCTTCGGGCGCCTGTGGTTCGTGAACCATGACGGCATGACCTGCCGGGCACCGTGGATCTGCCGGGCCTTTTGAACTGCCAAGCACCCAGCGACGAGAGATGAGAGGCGCGAGATGAGCGACGAACCGCGCGAGGACAACACCGACGACCGACTGCCGACGGCTCAACGAGCCAGCGGTGGTAGCAGCGGGGGTAGCACAGCCGACGGCGGCACCGGAAGTGACGACGCCGAGTTCGCGCAGTACGCAGACGATCTCCGCAAGGCCGAACGCAAGGTCGCAGGCGAGATCGATCCGGGAGCTCGCGCCGTGGTGGTCGCCGTCGCGGTGCTCGTCGCGATGGGCTCGCTGCTCCTGCCGCACACGGGTTCTGCGAACGGATTCGACGTGCTGACCTCGTCCGCGGCCGCAGCGACCGAACGTGTCGCAGTGGTCTCGAAGGTATTCGTCTGGTTCCTGGTGGTGTTCGGAATCTTCGGGTCGATGCTCGCGCTGGTCACCCGCCGATGGGTGATCGCGTGGATCGCGTTGTGCGGGTGCGCGATCGGCTGCGTTGCAGGCATGCTCGCGTGGTGGTCGCGGAACACCCCTGGCGTCGGGGGAGTGGCACCGCCGTCGGGTGTCGGCGCGGGGCTCGTCCTCGGCTGGTTGGCCCTGCTCGTGCTCACCTTCCACTGGTCACGCGTCGTGTGGGCGCGCAGCACCTACCACTTGGCGCTCGAAGAGGAGCGTCGTCGGGAAGCGGTGGCACGCGAAGAGGCCGCACGCAAACTTCAGCAGCGCCCGCGCGAGCTCTGAGTATCTGTATCTGATCTGGGTATCAGTACCTGATCGAGCTCGGCCCGGGCCGGCTAGCGGTCTGCGATGGCGCTCTGCGCGGCCTGCGCCCATTCGCGCCACTGGGCCGCCTGCTCGCGGAGCTTCTCCGCGTCGCGCTTCTTGCCGCGCTCGGCCGCCTTTGCTGCCTGGTCCTCGAGTTGTGCTGCGCGGTCGGCGAATTGCGCGGCGCGCGCGAGCGCCTCGGGGTCGGTGCGCTGCCACTGCGCGTCCTCGGCGTCGCGAATCCGCTTCTCCAACGCACGCGCACGGCCCTCGAGGCTGTGCATCTGTTCGCGCGGCACCTTGCCGATCTCGTCCCACTTCTCCCGGAACGTCCGGAACTCGCGGCGCGCACCGTCGAGATCGGATGCGGGATCGATGGACTTCTCCGCCTCGTCGAGCAGGGCTACCTTCGCCGTCGCGTTCGCACTGAACTCGGCGTCGCGCTCGGACGATGCCGCGTTTCGAGCCGCGAAGAAGACGTCCTGGGCGGCTTTGAACCGTTGCCACAGTGCCTCGTCGGCGTCGCGCGGCGCCCGACCGGATGCCTTCCATTCGGCGAGGAGCTCGCGGAAGGCGCCTGCGGTCGGACCCCAGTCGGTCGACGACGACAACGCCTCTGCCCGTGCGATGAGCTCCTCTTTGCGTGCCTTGGCGCCAGCGCGTTCCCGATCGAGATCGGCGAAGTGGGCGCCGCGTCGACGATTGAACGCGTCGCGCGCCTTCGAGTACCGCTTCCACAGCGCGTCGTCGGTCTTACGGTCGATGCCCTTGATGGTCTTCCACTCGTCGAGGATCGCGCGCAGCCGATCGCCCGCGGTCTTCCACTGGGTGGATTCTGCTCCGATGGCTTCCGCCTCGGTGGCGAGTTCTTCTTTGCGCGCGATGGCAGTGGCGCGAGCCTGTTCGCGCTCGGCCTTCAGCGAATCGGCGACGTCGTCGGCACTTCCGACTATGACGGTCAATCGCTGCTCGATGGCAGAGACATCGCCGATCACGCTGGCCTCGGGGAGGGTGTCGAGCAGATGTTTGGCTGCGGCCTGCGATTTACGGGGATCGCCGGTGCGTGCGGCGAGGCGCTCTTCGAGAATCTCCACCTCGGTCTCGAGGTCGGAGTATCGACGCGCGAAATGGGCGAGACCCTCGTCGATGGTTCCCGCCTGCCACGACCCGATCTCACGCTCACCGTCGGCCGTGATGAGCCAGACGACGCCCTGTTCATCGATCCGCCCGAACTTGCGGGGATCGAACGACTCATGCTTACCGACGGCAACTGCAGGGACAGGGGTCGGTGCCTGCGCGGCAGGTTTGGGTCCGGGACCAGGCCGGGGGCCGGGCTTGGGACCTGGCTTCGGCGGGCCAGGCCGGGGGCCGGGAGTCGGCTCGGATGCGGGTGTGGCCGGTCCGCTGGTGTCGTCGCTCGTCATGGTGTGGTCCCCTCACAGCGTCAGTGGTGCCGCGCGTCACGGCTGCCTGTCACTACGTCCTGCGCAACTGGCCTCAGGACTCCACCTATTCAAGCAGGTCAGGGTTCTCGATGTGCGGCCTGCGGAACATCGCCGACGTCGCGGGGGTGTGTCGGAGCTAGTCGCGGCATTGGGCACACCGTCGGCTAGCGTCGACGGTGTGCTGGCGTGTGTGGTTTTCGTCCCGAGCGCACCACTGGTCGTTCCCGAGTTGGCGGGACCGGATGCGGTGGACACCCTCGAGGTGCGCTCGGCTGTTCGCGACGCGGGCGCGCTGCTCGCCCGACATGCGTCACGCTGGGTGGCGGTGGGGGCCGACGACCGCATCGCCTCCGCGAGGTCCGGTGCAGGCGAGGCGCAGGCATCGCGCTCGATACCGACGACGGGCGGTTTCGGCAGGTTCGGCGTCGACGTACCGGTCTCCCTGGAACGAGCGGGCGATGAGCGAGCATCGGGACGTCTGCCGCTGGCGATGCTGATCGCCGGGTGGTTACGCGAACAGGTCGACGCCGAGTCGGTGCGTCCGATCGTCGTCGACCCCGACGTACGACCCGACGCCGCACACGAGCTCGGTCGTGCACTGGCGGCCGAGATCTCCGCCGACCCCGAGCCGATCGGGGTACTCATCGTCGCCGACGGTGCAACCGCGCTTGCGCCGAAGGCTCCCGGCGGGGGCCGACGCGATAGCGCCGTCGAACTCCAGCAGCGTGTAGTCGAGGCACTCGGGGCGGCTGATATCGGCGCGCTTCGCGGACTCGACGTTGCCGCGTGCGATGCCGACGGAGTCGACGGCAGAGCGGCGTGGCAGGTCGCCGCGGCGATCGTCGGCGACACCCCGACGGCCGCCGAGGTGTCCTACGCCGACGCACCGTTCGGTGTCGGATACGTCGTCGCGTCGTGGACCCCCGAGGACGCGCGGTGAGTGCTCGGTCATCCGGGGCGACCCCCATCGCCGTCGTCGGCCCGACCGCGACCGGGAAATCCGACCTCGCGCTCGACCTCGCGGAACGACTCGACGGCGACATCGTCAACATCGACGCCATGCAGCAGTACCGCGGCATGGACATCGGCACGGCCAAGCTGCCACCACAGGAGCGTCGGGGCATCCCGCACCACCAACTCGACGTCCTCGACGTCACCGAGACGGCCACCGTCGCGCGCTATCAGGAGGCCGCGTCCGCCGACATCGACTCTCTGCTCGCCGCCGGTCGCACGCCGGTGATCGTGGGCGGGTCGATGATGTACATCCAGGGGCTACTCGACGACTGGCGCTTCCCGGCAACCGACCCCGCGGTGCGGGCCCGTTACGAGGCGATGCTCGACGAGATCGGAGTCGCGGCATTGCATCAGCATCTCGCGACTGTCGACCCTGCGGCGGCGTCGTCGATCCTCGCTACCGATGCACGACGGATCGTGCGCGCGCTCGAGGTCGTCGAACTGACCGGGGAGCCGTTCGCGGCGTCGGCGCCGAAGATCGGTGAACCACGTTGGGGGACAAGGATTCTCGCGCTGGACCGCGACACTGCCGAACTGGACGAACGCATCGCCCTGCGGACGCGGCTGATGTTCGCGAACGGTCTCGTCGACGAGGTGGACGCGCTCGTCGAGGCGGGTCTGCGCGAGGGCGTCACCGCTCGTCGAGCCATCGGATATGCGCAAACACTTGCCGCGCTGGACGGCGAGTACGACCTTGCGACCGCGGAAGAACTGACGTTCATCGGCACCCGCAGGTATGTGCGCAGGCAGCGTTCGTGGTTCCGTCGCGATCACCGCATCCATTGGCTCGACGCCGCGACACCCGCACTCCTCGACGCCGCGCTTGCCACGGCGGAAGTCTGAGAACGACTCGCACGTATTCTGGACGGGTGACGACGATCAGCGAGGCAGTGACCTACGTGAAGGGGCACGGCACCCAGAACGACTTCGTCGTGCTCACCGACCCGGCGGTCGAACTCGACCTCACGACCGACTTCGTGGCGGCGGTCTGCGATCGCCAACGCGGTATCGGGGCCGACGGCATGCTGCGCGTCGCGCGGGCGGTGGCCCTCGTGCGCGCCGGCGTCCTCGACGAACTGCCCGACGGCGTCGACCCCGACGACTGGTTCATGGACTATCGCAACGCCGACGGCTCCATCGCCGAGATGTGTGGCAACGGGGTCCGCGTCTTCGCCCACTACCTGCGGGCTACCGGGCTGACGGATTCCGACGAGTTCACGGTGGGTTCGCGCGCGGGCGGACGCCCGGTGGTGGTGCATTCGTTCGATGATCTGTACGCCGACGTCAGTGTGCGGATGGGGCCGGTGACACTCGGAGACGACGCGACCGTGCGGATCGGCGACGACCTCTACCCGGGTGTCGCGGTCGACGTCGGCAACCCTCACCTGGCGTGCGTGGTGCCCGACATGTCGACGGCCGACCTCGCCGCGATCGATTTCTCTAGCGGCGTCGTCCTGCCGGACGGCGTCTTTCCGCACGGCGCCAACGTCGAACTGCTGACGTCTCCCGAAGACGGCCCGCACGGTGGTCTGCACGCCACGATGCGTGTCTTCGAGCGCGGAGTCGGCGAGACCAGAAGTTGCGGAACGGGGCTGGTCGCGGCGGCGGCAGCGGGTCTGCAGACCCTCGGCCGCGACGCAGGTGAGATGGTCATCGACGTGCCCGGCGGAAGGGTGACGGTCACCGTTGCCGACGGTCACGCGACGCTGCGTGGACCGTCCGCACTGGTGGCCGACGGCCGATTCCGGGCGGGCTGGTATCGCGTCGACTGACGTGCCGCAGGCCCGCTGTACGGCGGCTCGGCGGATATCCACGTGCTCGACGGGGCGTCGGCGTGTCACCATGGATGGTGTATGACCGAAACATCACCACAGGTACATGACCTGCACGACACCCGTCCCGTCGACGCGAACGCACCCGCGATCGACCTCTCCCGCGATCTGATCGATCCCGACGATCTCGTCGACCCCGCAAACTTCGGCGACCACGACGATTCCCGCGACCGTGCCCACACCCCGACGACCGGCGAGCTCGCACTCTCCGATCGCGCCTCGCTGCAGCGCGTCGCCGGGCTCTCGACAGAGCTCACCGACGTCACCGAGGTCGAGTATCGACAACTGCGCCTCGAGCGCGTGGTGCTCGTCGGCGTCTGGACCGAGGGCTCCGCGGCCGCCGCGAAGGCGAACATGGAGGAGCTCGCGGCACTCGCCGAGACCGCGGGTTCCGTGGTCCTCGAAGCGGTGATCCAGCGACGATCCTCACCCGATCCCGCGACCTTCATCGGCTCGGGCAAGGCGCAGGAGCTGCGCGACGTCGTCGCCGACACCGGCGCCGACACCGTCATCTGCGATGGTGAGCTGACGCCTGCGCAGCTGACCGCGCTGGAGAAGGTCGTCAAGGTCAAGGTGATCGACCGAACTGCCCTCATCCTCGACATCTTCGCCCAGCATGCGAGTTCGCGTGAGGGCAAGGCGCAGGTCGCCCTCGCGCAGATGGAGTACATGCTCCCGCGCCTGCGTGGTTGGGGTGAATCGATGTCCCGTCAGGCCGGTGGCCGCGCCGGCAGCAACGGCGGCGTCGGTCTACGCGGACCGGGTGAGACGAAGATCGAGACCGACCGTCGGCGCATCCGTGAGCGAATGGCCAAGCTGCGCCGCGAGATTCGCGAAATGCGCACCGCCCGAACCACGAAGCGCTCTGCGCGACTGCGGGGCGCTGTGCCGCGCATCGCCGTCGCGGGATACACCAACGCGGGTAAGTCGAGTCTGGTCAACGCCATGACGGGTTCGGGTGTGCTCGTGCAGGATGCGCTGTTCGCGACCCTCGATCCCACGACGCGCCGCGCGACTCTCGAGGACGGCCGCGAACTGGTCTTCACCGACACCGTCGGCTTCGTCCGCCATCTCCCGACGCAACTCGTCGAGGCATTCCGGTCGACGCTGGAGGAGGTCGTCGATGCCGATCTCGTACTGCACGTCGTCGACGGCAGCGACCCGTTCCCCGCGGAACAGATCACGGCGGTCCGGCGGGTCATCAACGACGTTGTGGCCGAAGAGGGAGTCGCGCCACCCCCGGAGTTGTTGGTGATCAACAAGATCGATGCCATCGATGCGTCCCGGCTCACCGAATTGCGCGGCATGCTCGGCGCGGGCGGTAGTACGCACGGACCCAACTCAGCGGGCGTCGTGTACGTCTCGGCGCGCACCGGTGAGGGACTGCCCGAACTGTTTGAGGCGGTCCGTGAGTTCGTGGGTCGCGACGATGTGGAACTCACCGTCGACATCCCGTTCACGCGAGGCGATCTGGTGTCACGAATTCACCGCGAGGGCGAGGTTCTCACCACAGACCACAGCACCGAGGGCACCCGGATGCGTGTCCGTGTGCCCTCGGCGCTGGCGGGAGAACTGGCCTCGTTGGCCCAGTAGGGGTCTACTCGGCGTCGAGGTCGGCGGCGACGAGCTTCGCGATGGCGTCGAGCGTTGCCTGATCGTCGGATTCGACGACGACCGCGGTTCCCTTCTCGGCACCGAGCGTCATGATCAGCAGTGCCGATCCCGCGTCGACAGGTTCGCCTCCGACGACCGAGATCGTCACGGGTGTACCCGCGTCGGCGACTGCCTCGGCGATGATCGTTGCTGGTCGTGCGTGCAATCCGACGGCTGATCCGACCTCGACGGTGGTGCTTGGCATTATTTGCTCCTTTGCAGATGGGGTTATGTCGGGACTGGTGATTTCAGGCGGGAATGGTCTCGAGCTCGGGTGCAGCTGTCTGGCGGCTGGCCGATCGCCCGAACTGCTTGGCCGCGACGACGCACACCGTGCCGAGGACCGTACCTGCCGCAAGTGCTGCGAGGAAGAGCAGCCAGTGGTTCATCGTGAAGAAGACGAAGATGCCGCCGTGCGGAGCACGCTGCGTGACTCCGAAGGCCATGATCAGTGCGCCTGCGAGTGCGCCGCCCGCCATCATCGACGGAATCACGCGGATCGGGTCCTTCGCGGCGAACGGGATCGCACCCTCGGAGATGAATGCAGCGCCGAGGAACCAAGCGGCCTTACCGTTTTCGCGCTCGGGCTCGGTGAACAGTCCGGGGCGGATGACGGTGGCGAGTGCCATCGCGAGCGGCGGAACCATGCCCGCGCACATGACCGCTGCCATGATCTCGAGCTGGGGTGTGTCGCCGATCGCGAGACCGGTGGTGGCGAAGAGGTACGCGGCCTTGTTGACCGGTCCGCCGAGGTCGAAGCACATCATGAGTCCGAGAACCACGCCGAGGACGATCTTCGAGCTGCCGCTCATGCTGTTGAGACCGTCGGTGAGCTGGGTGGTGACCCAGGCGAGCGGCTTGCCGAGCAACATGAACATCAGACCGCCGACGATCAGGCTGCCGAACAGCGGGATGATGATGACCGGCTGGAGTCCACGTGCCCACTGCGGCAACGGAAGTCGGGAAATTGCGAGGCACACGGCGCCTGCGATCAGTCCACCGATCAGACCTCCGATGAAACTCGCGCCGACAGCAACCGAGACCAGGCCTGCGACGAAACCGGGTGCGATACCGGGACGGTCGGCTATCGCGAACGAGATGTAACCCGCAAGGACGGGTACCAGCATGCTCATGGCGAGCGCGCCGATCGCGAAACTGACACCGCCGAGGTACTGGCCGAGACCGCCCGCGGGTAGATCCCAGAGGCTGTTGTTCAGCGCGATGTAGGCGCCGTCGGACAGGGTTTTGGATGAATCGAGCGTCTTGTTGGCGATCTCGTATCCGGCAAGCAGGAAGCCCAACGCGATCAACAGTCCGCCTGCCGCGACAAACGGGATCATGTAGCTGACACCGGTCATGAGTGCCTGCTGGATCTTCTTGCCGAACGACAGGCTCGACGCCGATCCCTCCGCTGCGCCGGCACCGTCGTCTGCCGACCCGTCGACGCGCGAGGCGTGCGGATTGCGCGACGCCTCGACGGCCTCCGCAATCATCTTGTCGGGTTCGTTGATGGCGCGCTTGACCCCGGACTCGATGACCGGCTTTCCGCTGAAGCGGCTCTTGCCCTTCACCCCGACGTCGGTGGCGAAGATGACGGCGTCGGCGCCTGCGATGACGTCAGGGGTGAACGGCGTCGTGCCCGACGATCCCTGCGGCTCGACGTGGAAGTCCACGCCCGCCCGCTCCGCGGCGTACTTGAGTGCGTCCGCGGCCATGTAGGTGTGTGCGATTCCGGTGGGGCACGCGGTGATCGCGACGATCGAGGGGCGCTTCTGCGAATCGGGACTCAGTGTCTTCGCGGTCTTCGTGCCTGCTGCCGGGACTGCGGCAGCAGCGGCGGCGCCCGCAGCAGGCGCGGCGGATGTCGACGTGGAGCCTGCCGGGGCAGGGTTGATGGCCTCATCCACGAGTTCGACGACGCGCTCGTCGCTCGGCGCCTCGCGGAGGGCGGCGACGAAGTCGGGACGCACGAGCGCTCGTGCGAGCGAGCTCAGCAGCTTCATGTGGTCGGACGCAGCGCCTTCGGGTGCTGCGATGAGGAATACCAGGTCGGCCGGGCCGTCGGGGGCACCGAAGTCCACGTTGTTGGACAGTCGGGCGAACGCAAGGCTGGCAGTGGTGACCGATGCGGCCCGTGCGTGAGGAATCGCGATCCCACCGGGCAGCCCGGTTGCCGACTTCGCCTCACGGGCCAGGGCGGCGCGGCTCAGTTCGGATGGATCGGTCGTGCGCCCGGCCTCGCCGAGATTCTCGGCGAGATAGGTGATGACGGCGGCGGGATCACTACCGGCGTCGACATCGAGATGCACCGTCGCTGCGGTGATGATGTTGTCGGACATGGGTTTTCCTTCTACTTCTGTGCGGCCGGAGGGGGTGTTCCGGTTCTGGTCGGTGAGCTTCGTGGCGATTCGCGTACAGGGTCTGGAGGCTGTGGGGTCACGTGATCGGGGCGGCTCCCGAGAGTTCGACGACATCGACCGAGTCGACGTCGACCTGTGCTGGAAGCGGCGGTTGCGTCCCTGCAAGTCCGGCGGCCGCCGATCCGTAGGCGACTGCCGTGCGGAGACGGTCGGGTTCGGAGGCGCCTGCCGTGTACGCGATGAGGTATCCGGCCAGCGACGCGTCGCCTGCCCCGACGGTGCTGCGCGGCACGATCGGCGGGGGAGTGGCCAGCCAACTGCCTTCAGCGGTCGTGAGTACCGCACCCGCCGCACCGAGGGTCGCGAGTACCGCTCCCTGCGTGGTGGCGATCAGCGTGCGCGACGCCGCCACGACGGGCAGGTAGTCGCCCGAGGCGATGGCAGCGGCCAGTTCGGCCGGGGCGATATCACTGACCTCGGCGAGTTCTTCGTCGTTGGGTTTGATCAGGTCGATGGGCCCCGACATCGCCGCGCTCAGGGGTGCGCCCGAAGTGTCGATCGCCACGCGGCGTCCGCTCGTGACGAGGCGATCGGAGATGCGTCGATACCAGTCGTCGGGAACTCCCGGCGGAAGCGAGCCACACAGTGCCACCCACGACGCGTCCTCGGCGCTGCCGAGTACGAGCGCTGTCAGATCGTCGAGTTCGGCAGATGTGAGGGTGTGGCCGGGCGCATTGATCTTCGTGGTCGTCCCGTCGTTTTCGGCGACCGTGATGTTGGTGCGGATCTGGCCGTCGATATCGACCGTGCGATAGGGCAGTGCGACCGCGTCGAGGGCGGTGAGCAACGGGTCGTCGGCGTGCGCGGGTAGTACCGCGACGGTGGGGATGCCGGCTTCCGCGACGACGCGGGACACGTTGACTCCCTTGCCGCCCGGCTCGACCCGGGTGGAGGTACTGCGTTGCACCTCGCCCCGCATCAACGGTCCTGCGATCTCCAGGGTGCGGTCGAGACTCGGGTTGGCTGTGACTGTGAGGATCATGCGATCACGACCTCGATGCCGTGTGCCGAGAGCGCCGCCGAGAACTCGGGGTCGATCCCGTCGTCGGTGATCAGGACATCCACCTCGTCGAGCGGAGCGAACGAGCTGAAGTCCTCGCGTTCCATCTTCGACGAGTCGGCCAGCACTACGACACGCTGCGCGGCGGCGACGATGGCGGACTTGACCGAGGCTTCCTCCGCGTCGGGGGTGGAGAGGCCGTGGCCCTCACTGATCCCGTTGGTGCCGACGAAGGCAACCGAAGCACGCATCTTTCGCAGCGCTGCGACGGTCTCGGCTCCGACTGCGGCCTGGGTGAGTCCGCGGACTCGACCGCCGACCATGAGTAGGGTGGCCCGCTCGTGCGCGGTGAGTGCCTGCCCGAGCTGGAGGCTCGTGGAGATCACCGTGAGCCTGCGATCCGCCGGCAGCAGCTTGGCGGCCTGGTAGGTGGTGGTTCCGGCGTCGAAGATGACCGATCCGCCGTCCGAGGGCAGAAACCGTATCGCAGCGCGTGCGATCGCGGCCTTCTCTGCGGTGTGGGAGGACTCGCGTTGGTCGAGTCCCAACTCGTTGACTACCTCGACCGTCCCGGCCTTGACTGCTCCGCCGTGGACGCGTTGCACGCTACCTGCGCGCTCGAGGACCGCGAGGTCGCGGCGCACCGTCTCGCTCGTCACGTCGAACCTGTCGGCGAGGGCGGTCACGGATGCGCGGCCGTGCGCGCGCACCTGATCGGCTATTGCTCGCTGTCGCTCTTCGGCGTACACCTGTCGACTCCGATCTGTGGTGTGGCTCGCGCTTCGGCGAACCATCTGTGGGTCTGTGTGCTGTGGATCCGGCTGCTGTGGATCTGGCTTCTGCGGATCATCGTGAGTTTGGTTCTGTGTGGCATTCGATGTTGATATATCTGTGTTTACGCCCGTGTGTGTTGACAAGTCAAGTGTTTCGAGTAACTTTGATCACAGAAATTCACGATGCCGGGTATCCCTCACAGATCACCGCACCCGGCCGATCGACCCGGAAGGCAGCAGACGCAATGGAGAATCACCTGGTATCGGAGAATCGGGTCACCATGAACGGTCAAGGAGAGTTGTCGGGAACACCCGTCGTCGCGGGGTTCGCCTACGGGCCGGTGTTGTGGCCGGGTGGGCGCGTCACCTACGACGAGACGTCACTCGGCACCGATCACGTTCTGGCCGAGGGCGAGCGGGACGCGGAGGCGGAACGCCTCGTCGCCGCCGCGGCAGTCGTCGCGGGCAGGCTGCGTCATCGCGCATCACACGCGTCGGGAGCTGCGGCCGAGGTCCTTGCTGCGACCGCCGGGTTGGCCGAGGATCGGGGATGGATCGGTGCGGCGAAATCGCGTGTCGCGAAGGGCGCGTCGGCGCCCGCCGCCGCGGTCGCGGCCACGGCGCAGTTCTCCGAGATGTTCGCCAAACTCGGCGGGTTGATGGCAGAGCGGATCACCGACCTCAACGACGTTCGTGACCGAGTGGTCGCCGAGTTGCTCGGCCAGCCGGAGCCGGGAATTCCGACGCCGAGTCACCCGTCGATTCTCTTCGCTGACGACCTCGCTCCCGCGGATACCGCTGGGCTCGATCCCGCGGTGATCGTCGGGCTGGCCACGCGTCTCGGCGGACCGACCAGTCATACCGCCATCATCGCGCGGCAGTTGGGCATCCCGTGCGTGGTCGCTGTGGCGCGACTGAGTGAGATCACCAGCGGCACAATGGTTTTGCTCGACGGAGGCGCGGGGTCGATCACCGTCGAACCAGAGGGGTCCGAAGCGCGTGAACTCGTCGAGCGCAGCGTTGCGGAGGCCGCGCTTGTTGCTGCGTGGCGTGGCCCCGGCCGGACTGCCGACGGCACCGCCGTCGCCATCCTCGCGAATGTTGCCGACGGCGTCTCCGCGCGCAGCGCTGCCGATGCACCAGTCGAGGGCATCGGGCTGTTCCGCACCGAGTTGGCGTTTCTCGACAGGGCGGATGAGCCCGATGTGGACGAGCAGACGCGGCTGTACCGCGACGTGTTCGAGGCGTTCGCGGGCCAAAAAGTCGTCATCAGGACGCTCGACGCCGGGTCGGACAAGCCGCTGGCGTTCATCGAGCACCCGGACGAGGCGAATCCCGCACTAGGCGTGCGAGGCAACCGCATCGGCGACGACCACCCCGACATCGTGCGAACTCAGCTCGACGCGATTGCGCGCGCGGCAGAGGAGTCCGGCACGACGCCGTGGGTCATGGCACCGATGATCGCCACGGCCGCGGAGGCCGCACAGTTCGCCGAACTCGTCCGTCAGCGTGGTCTGACGGCAGGCGTGATGATCGAGATCCCGGCAGCGGCGATCCTGGCGCCCGCGATTCTGGCCGAGGTTGACTTCGTGTCGATCGGAACCAACGACCTCACCCAGTACACGATGGCCGCCGACCGGATGTCGGCAGAACTCGCCGAACTCACCGACCCCTGGCAACCGGCGGTGCTCGCACTCATCTCGCAGGTTGCGACCGCCGGCGCCCAGCAGGGCAAACCCGTCGGAGTCTGTGGCGAGGCCGCGGCCGACCCGTCGCTCGCATGTGTGCTCGTCGGGCTCGGAGTCACCTCGCTGTCGGCGGCTCCGGCGGCGACGCCCGCAGTCGGGGCGAAGCTGTCGACGGCGACGATGGAGCAGTGCCGGGCTGCCGCCGCTGCCGCACTTGCCACCTCGAGTCCGGCACTCGCCCGACGCGCAGCTGCCGAGCAACTCGACGGCTGACGCAGACCCCGCTGGTCAGCGACCTGCGGGGCCCGTTCCGCGCATCAGACCCGGCGCATCACCGTGACGACTTTGCCGAGGATGGCGGCGTCGTCTCCGGGGATCGGATCGAAGAGCGGATTGTGCGGCATCAGCCAGACGTGGCCGTCTTTGCGCTTGAAGGTCTTCACCGTCGCCTCGCCGTCGATCATCGCTGCGACGATGTCGCCGTTGTCGGCGACATTCTGCTGACGCACGACAACCCAGTCGCCGTCGCAGATCGCGGCGTCGATCATCGATTCGCCGACGACGCGGAGCAGGAACAACGAGCCCTCACCGACGAGCTCACGCGGAAGCGGGAAGACGTCTTCGACCGCCTCCTCCGCGAGAATCGGACCGCCCGCCGCGATGCGGCCGAGTACCGGAACGAACGTGGGGGTCGGGAGATCTCCGTTGATGGCATCGGAGTGATGTGCGTCGGGAGCCTCGGAGACGTTGACCGCCCGCGGACGGTTGGCGTCGCGCTTCAACAGGCCCTTGCGCTCGAGGGTGCGCAACTGGTGTGCGACCGATGACGTGGACGTGAGGCCGACGGCGTCGCCGATCTCTCGGATGCTCGGCGGATACCCGCGCTCGCGCACCGACTTTCGGATCACATCGAGGACGCCACGCTGGCGATCGGTGAGTGTTGCCTCGGCGACGGCCGGATGGATCGGTGCCTCCTCGCCGCCTCCACTCTTCTTGCCTTCGACGCTGCGACCGTTGCCCTTGGGCGACGACGGGCCGCGTCGTGACTTCTCTGTCATCGGTTCCGTCCTTCCTGATGTGTGAAGCGGGTGCTGTTGTGAACCGGGTGCTGTTGTGAAGCGGGGTGGGGTGCGTCTTTCTTCCATCGTCTGGCGCCGACAGTAGCGGAGGCCACTGACAACATCAAACATTTGTTCGACGTGTCGCAGGACTTTGTCGGACCCCTCTGGTAGAACTCGAACATCAGTTCATCGAACGCTTGATCGACCATTGGAGGTAGCGATGACCAGCTTGATGACCAACCCGGTGACCCGCACGATTCCCAGCACGTCGAGTGCATCCGCGGCAACACCGCCGACCACCCGATCTGCAACGCCGCGACCTGCATCGACGACGCGTCCCCGAGTTCACCGCGCCACGGTGGTCAGTGGACGTGCACCGTCGAATCCCGTGCGTAGCGACGAGCTACGTGTGGCGGGGCACGTTCGAACGACTGAGTCCCGACGGACCGCCGGCGCAGACGTCATGCCGCAACCTCGGCGTCGGATCGCGTTCGATCACGGAACCTCAACGCGGCCAGCGGGCACGCGATGCGCCGGTGGCGTCGGCGAGCTGGTGGCTGCCCGTCGGCGCCGGGCAGCGTTCTTGGCGGTACTCGCGGGAGTCGGGTTGGCACTGACCGTGTGGGTGGTCGGGACCGTCGGCGCCGACTACCAGCGGGCGAGCATGCCGTCGTCGACCTCCACGCAGGTGGTCCACGTGCGTTCCGGCGAATCGCTGAGCTCGATCGCCGCACGCGTCGCGCCTGATGTGCCGCGTCAGACCGTCATCGACGAGATCATCGACCTCAACGATCTGCCGTCGAGTGGGCTGCGCGTTGGCCAACCGCTTGTCACACCCGCGTACCGCTGAGCGCTGGCGGTATTCTCGATGTCACAGGGTCCAGTCGGAAACCGACACGGTCACCGCTGCGGTCTCGCCTCCGCCGGTCGTCAGACGATCGGACCGAGCCAGACCGACGGAGCCGCTGCGTCCCGAGATCTGCACGAGGACTACATGCGCTGCCCGTTTTGCAAGAACGAAGACACCAAGGTCGTCGATTCGCGTGTCGCCGATGAGGGGCAGGCGATCCGGCGTCGTCGCGCGTGTAGCGAGTGCGGGCGGCGGTTCTCCACAGTCGAGAGTGCTGTTCTGGCAGTCGTGAAGCGCAACGGTGTGACCGAGCCGTTCAGCAGAGAAAAGGTGATGCGCGGGGTACGACGCGCATGCCAGGGACGTCACGTGAACGAAGACGATCTCGCACAGTTGGCTCAGCAGGTCGAAGACGCGGTGAGGTCGTCCGGTTCGGCCGAGATCCCCAGCAACGAGGTCGGTCTGGCCATCCTCGGCCCGCTCCGCGACCTCGACGAGGTGGCGTACCTACGTTTCGCCTCGGTCTACCGGTCGTTCGATTCGCTCGAAGACTTCCAACGCGAGATCGACGACCTCCAGGGCAACCTCACCGGTTCGCACGAAGGCGCCGACGACCTCGACACGCCCGCCACCCGCGACGACACTGTCGATGCTGCGTCGAGTCCAGCGGGTCCGGTGTCAACCGAGTCGGTCAAGAGCTCGTAGCGCCCGTTTCTCCGAAATAGGATAGGCGGTACCGAGTTTCTGGGCGAAGAGGCTGACCCTCAGCTCCTCGACGATCCACTGAGCTTCCTCGCTGACGATGTCTCGGCGCGATTCGGGAAGCTGTGTCAGGCGCTGGTTCCATCGTTCGGTGACCCTGTCGATGGCGGCCATTCCCTCGCGGTCGCGGTTCGCGGCGGCAGGAAGCTGCTCGAGGCGCTGTCGTGCGGCGGTCAGGTATCGCGGAACGTGCTGCAGGTGTTCGCGAGCCGTTGCGAGAACAAATCCGTCGAAGACCAGGTTGTTGAACTGTTCGGCGACGTCGTCGGCCGCTGTTTGACCCGAGTGGCGGTCGATCTCGGCGCGCAGGGGAGCCACCTCACGGAACACATCGACAGCAAGAGCGAAATACTCCGGCGCCGCAGCCGATACGCGCGGTCGCAGTGTCGAGACGAGCTCGTCGAAGGCCGGAGGCGTGCGGATTGATCCCAAATCGACTGCTGCGGGAGCGATGTCGCGAATCGCCCGACGCGTGCAGTCGGCATACAGCGCGTCGGGTGACGCATAGGGACTCTGGCTCAGTGCCAGCCGACCGGCCGGGTCGAGCCCGGCGCTGATCTTGCGTGAGAGCGGCGGGATCGCGTGGTCGAGCAGTTCGATGACGGCACCGTGCAATTGCGCACGCCGCTGGGCGTCCGACGTCGCGAGCGTCCGTGCCACCCCACGGTTGCGCCCTCCGTCGACGACCTCGAGTGACGGATAACGCGTGATCTGTTGTCCGGCAACGGTATCGACGCTCGACTCTGCAAGTGTTCCGATTCCGTCGGCCGTCCACGTCGTGTACACCCGACGCGGCGTCGGCGCGGGCGCCTCACCCTCGATGCGTCGGCGGAGCTCGGCGAGGGACTTGCCGGTGGCGACCGTCTCCTCTCGGTCATCGATCACGACGAAGTTCATGCGAAGGTAGGCGGGGAGTCGCTCCGGAGCGAAGTCGTCGGCCGCAATCGTCTGCCCGGTGATCGTCGACAGCTCACGCGCGAGGCCGTTGATGAGCGGCTCGCGACGTGGGGTGAGACGAGACAGGGCGAGATCGGCGAATCGCCCGGCCGGTGCCATCGTCTTGCGGATCGTCTTGGGCAGCGTCTTGATCAACTCGGCGGCGAGTTCGCTCCGCATTCCCGGGACCAGCCAGTCAAAGCCCGCCGGGCGCACGTGTCGCAACAGCGGGCGTGGAATGAGCACGGACACACCGTCATCGGGTGCGCCGGGCTCGAATCGGTATCGCAGGCGGTAACGGGTATCGCCCTGTTGCCACTCGCCGGGGTAGTCGGCATCGGCGACGTGGACGTCGGCGGCGACGTCCTCCGGGGTGAGGTCGAGCATCGTCGAGTCGGCTCGGCGCGCCTTCTTCCACCACGTGTCGAAGTGGCGCGCCGAGGTGACCGCGGCGCCGATGCGATGGTCGTAGAAGTCGAACAGTTGGTCCTCGGTGATCACCACGTCGCGGCGTCGAGCGCGGTGTTCGACCTCGGCGGCGTCGGACAGCAGTGCTCGATTGCGTTCGAAGAACGGATGATTCGTCTTCCAATCACCTTCGACGAGGGCGTGCCGGATGAACATGTCACGCGCGGCGGCAGGGTCGATGGGTCCGTAGTCGACGCGGCGTCGGGCCACCAGCGGGACGCCGTAGAGCGTCGCGCGTTCGTATGCCATCGTGGCACCGCGCTTCGACGACCAGTGCGGCTCGCTGTATGTGCGTTTGACGAGGTCGCCCGCGAGTCGTTCGGCCCACAGCGGGTCGATTCCCGCGACGGTGTGCGCGAAAAGCCGGGACGTTTCCAGGATCTCGGCGGCCATCAGGAACGCGGGCGGCTTCTTGGAGAGCGATGAGCCGGGGAAGATCATCAGGGTGGTGTTGCGTGCGCCCGTGTACTCCCGACCCTCGGCGTTGCGGGCGGCGATGTTGCTCAGGAGCCCGGACAGTATCGCCTGGTGGATCGCATCGGTGCGGTGCGACGCCTCGGCCTCGCCAGAATCCTTCGTCGACCAGCCGAGATCGTCGACGATGCGCCGCAGTTGTCGGTGCAGATCCTGCCATTCGCGGATGCGAAGGTAGTGGAGGAACTCGCGTTCGCAGGTGCGGCGGAACTGGTTGCCGGACAGTTCTTGTCGCTTCTCCTGGAGGTAGCGCCACAGTGCGAGGTAGCCCATGAAGTCGGAGCCGGGCACGACGAACCGCTTGTGGGCTGCGTCGGCGGCTTCGCGATGATCGCCGGGCCGCTCGCGGACGTCGGGAATCGACAGTGCGGCAGCGATGACCAGAACGTCGGCGAGACAACCGGATTCGTGTGCCGCGATCAGCATGCGCGCGACCCTCGGCTCGACCGGGATGCGCGACATCGTGCGTCCGACAGGTGTCAACCGCGGGGTGGTGTCGGTCTTGTCGGTCGTCGTGATCGCGCCGAGTTCGGTGAGAACTCCGATTCCGTCGCGGATACCGCGTGCGTCGGGAGGTTGGACGAAGGGGAAGTCGGCGATGTCGCCGAGCTTCAGCGAGGCCATCTGCAAGATGACCGACGCGAGGTCGGTGCGGAGGATCTCGGGGTCGGTGAAGGCGGGGCGGGCGTCGAAATCGGCCTCGCTATACAGGCGGATGCAGATGCCGGGGGCGACTCGCCCGCATCGCCCGGCGCGCTGGCGGGCGCTCGCCTGCGAGATCGGTTCGACCGGAAGTCGATGGATCTTGGTGCGCGCCGAGTATCGCGAGATACGTGCGGTGCCCGTGTCGATCACGTAGCGGATACCCGGGACGGTCAGCGACGTCTCGGCGACGTTGGTGGACAACACGATTCGATTGCCGCGCGACGGTGTGAACACCTTCTGTTGTTCGGCGATCGACAATCGTGCGTACAGCGGAACCACCTCGGCGCCCGCCGCGACGCGTCGGGACAGCGAGTCCGCCGCCTCGCGGATGTCACGTTCGGTTGGCAGGAACACCAGGATGTCGCCACCGGCGTTACTGCGTCCCCACAACTCGTCGATGGCGGCGTCGATGCCCTGGATCTGGTCGAGGTCGGCGTGCTCGCCGCCACCGCGCTCGTCACCGGTGTCGGGGCCGTCGGAGGAGATGAGCGGGCGGTAGCGGACGTCGACGGGGTATGCCCGCCCCGACACCTCGAGGACGGGGACCTCGGCGTCGGGTGTGGTGAAATGCCGCGCGAACCTGTCGGGTTCGATCGTGGCCGAGGTGATGATGAGTTTCAGGTCGGGGCGACGCGGGAGCAGTCGGTGCAGGTAGCCGAGGATGAAATCGATGTTGAGGCTTCGTTCGTGCGCCTCGTCGATGATCAGCGTGTCGTAGGCGCGCAGCATCGGATCGGTTGCGATCTCGCGGAGCAGGATGCCGTCGGTCATCACCTTCACGAGGGTGTCGGCGCCGGAGCGGTCGGAGAACCTGACCGAATACCCCACGGCGTCGCCGATCTCGGTGTTGGTCTCGTCGGCGATACGTCGCGCCACGGAACTGGCGGCGATACGCCTCGGCTGGGTGTGACCGATGGCGCCCCGCACGCCTCGCCCGAGCTCCAGACAGATCTTGGGGAGCTGTGTGGTCTTGCCCGACCCGGTTTCGCCCGCGATCACCACGACCTGGTGAGCGGCGATCGCGGCGGCGATCTCGTCGCGGGCCTCCGACACCGGTAGCTCCGGTGGAAACTCGAGCACCGGAACCGATGCTCGACGACGCTCGACGCGGCGTGATGCGGCGTCGATGTCGCGCGCGAGTGCCGCCACCGCATCCGCGTTCGACGATGCGCCGAGCTTGTCGACGCGGCGTCGAAGGCGGTGTTGGTCGACGATCGTCAGGTCGGCGAGCCGGCGTCGAAGTGAGCGTTGGTCCGTCGGAGTAGGTTGCGTCGCCTCGGCGGTGGACTCGCTGGGCTGTGATTCGGGGGAGACGGACATGATCACTCAAGGATATGTGTCGATACATGGGTCAACGCAGTCTGACCTCCGACCGATGACCCAGAGCGTGACCCTGGGCGCGCTGACCTGACCCTGAGTGCCCTGACCGCGATGCCGCCGGGCATCATTGAGCGCATGTCAGGTTCACTGTGGCACGGATTCGCCGATATGGGGTCGGTCAGCGCAAGCGGCCCGTTTGTGGTCACGCGGGGTGAGGGCACCCGCGTGTGGGACCGCGATGGCAACGAATATCTCGATGCCACCGCCGGTCTCTGGTTCACCAATATCGGTCACGGGCGCACCGAGGTCGCACAGGCGGTGGCCGATCAGCTTTCGACGCTCGCGCATTACTCGGGATTCGGGGATCTCACCGCCGACGTCACCGACGCACTTGCCGATCGGCTCGCAACAATCGCGCCGGTTCCCGGGAGCAAGATCTTCTTCACTTCCGGCGGAAGCGACTCGATCGACACTGCGGCGAAACTCGCGCGGCGTTACTGGGTGGAGGTCGGCAAGCCGGAGAAGACGATGATCGTCGGCCGGACCAAGGCCTACCACGGCATGCATGTCGCGGGTACTTCTCTTGCGGGCATCCCGGGTAACCACGACGGCTACGGCACCCTGATGCCCGACGCCCAGACCGTCGAGTGGGACGACGCCAAGAGCCTGCTCGGACTGATCGAACGCGTCGGTGCCGACAAGGTTGCCGCATTCTTCTGCGAGCCGATCATCGGTGCAGGCGGCATCTACCTTCCGCCCGAGGGCTATCTGGCCGAGGTCCGACAGATCTGCCGCGACAACGATGTGCTGTTCGTCGCCGACGAGGTGGTGACCGGCTTCGGCCGTATCGGAGGCGAGAGCTGGTTCGCTTCGGCACGCTTCGATCTTCAACCCGACATGATGACCACGGCCAAGGGCTTGACGTCGGGGTACGTCCCGATGGGTGCGGTCTTCATCGCGCCGCGCGTCGCCGAACCCTTCTACGCCGGTGGCGTCTGGTGGCGTCACGGTTACACCTATGGCGGCCACGCGGGAGCTGCGGCAGCCGCGATGGCCAACCTCGACATCATCGAGCGGGAGGGACTCCTTGCCGAGGCGGCACGGCTCGAGGGCGATCTGGCAGACAAGCTCGCGCCGCTCGCCGACCTCGACGCGGTGTCGGAGGTGCGCACCGGACTCGGTGTGGTCACGGCCGTCCAACTCGCCGACCCGTCGCAGGCGCCCGCAGCGGTCGGTGCCTTGCGCAAGCACGGCGTGAGCACCCGCGCCGCAGGCCAGGGCGCGCTGCAGGTGTCACCGTCGTTCGTGATGACGACCGCCGAGGTCGGCGAGCTGGCCGACCGTATCGGCGCAGCGCTGGGCTGAGCCGGTCACAAGCTGCGCCGGTCGGTCAAGCGCTCGGCCGGTCGCTCAGCCCTGTGCCGTCGGCAAGACCTCGATCGACGCGGCGTTGACCGCAGCCGGAAGCGACACCGACCAGGCGACCGCCTCCGCGATCGCGGACGCGGGGATCGGCGGGTTCTGTACGGCGAACCCCGCCAGGAACTCCTTCGAACCCGGGTAGGTCATGTCGTGGCCGAGGTCTGACTCCGTCATTCCCGGTTCGATGGCCCGCACACGGATACCGTTGGGGCCCAGCTCTGCTCGGAGCGTTCGTGTGAGGTGCGAGACGGCGGCCTTCGTCGCGGTGTAGACCGCGTACGTCGGTAGCACGATGTGCGCACCAATCGAACTGATCAGCACGAGGTCGGCGGATCGTCCGTCCGCCGCGGCCGCGCGTAAGCCCGGGATGGCGGCGCGAGCGGTGTCGAGCACGCCCATCACGTTCACATCGAGCATTCGACGCCACTCGTCGCGGTCGGCGTCGTCGAACGGCGCCGCGAGCATCGCACCGGCGTTGGCGACGACGAGATCGGGTGCGCCGATGCGCCGCGTCACCTCCTCGAACGCTGCGGCGACGGCACGGGGGTCACTGACGTCCGTCGCGATGGCGAGGCCGTCGAATTCCTCGGCGACGGTGAAGAGCTTGTCGATTCGACGACCGAGCAGCGCGACGCGTGCTCCGCGCGCCGCCAGCGTCCTCGCCGTCGCGGCGCCGATACCCGTGCCCGCGCCGGTCACCACCGCGATACGGCCGTCGAGAGTCGCGGTGTTCTCATTTTGTGCGAGTGCTTCTTGTGTCTGGGCTTCTTGTGTCATGAGTACAAGGATCGAGCGGCTCGGACGGCACGAACAGACCGCGTCGTGAGGGGTCCTCGCACTACCTGGCTGTCGATCGCCGCGAGCCTAGACTTTCGCTATGACCGCACTCGGACAGTTCCTGCGCGCCCGCCGCGAGCGCGTCGACCCTACGACGCTCGGTCTGCGGACGGTCGGCCCGCGGCGTACGCCCGGTCTGCGTCGTGAGGAGGTTGCCAGTCTCGCCGGCATCAGCGTCGAATACCTTGTGCGGCTCGAACGTGGACGCGACCGCAATCCGTCGGCTGCGGTCGTGGCCTCGCTGGCCGATGTACTCGGACTCGATGATGCCGAGCGTGAGCATCTCGCCGCACTCGCCGATGTGCGCATCGACGTCGACTTCGCCGATCACGAGGTGGTCGAACCGATAAGAGTATTGATGGCTCAATGGCAGCAGCCTGCGATCGTGATGAATCGGTTCATGGACCTCCTCGCGATCAACGACGCAGGAGCAGCACTTCATCAGGCGATCGGGACCGTGCCCGGAGACAACATGTTGCGCAAGCTTTTTCTTGATTCGCACGCTCCGTCGATCTATCCCGATTACGAGTTGCTGGCGGCCGAGACCGTCGCCAACCTGCGATCGCTCACCGGAGCAGACATTGATCATCCGCGTCTGCGCGACCTCGTGGGCGAACTCTCGCTGCACAGCCCGTTGTTCGCCGAGATCTGGGCGCGCAACGAGGTTCAGGTGAAGTCCAGCGGCGCCAAGCGGATAGTGCTCGCCGACGTCGGCGTCGTCGAATTGCGTTGGGACACTCTCGAAGTCGCCGGTGCGCGGGGGCAGAGGGTCGTGGTATACCAGCCTGTCGAGGGCACCGGCAGCGCCGAGAAGCTCGCACGACTCGACGCCGCTGCCAGGGTCGGTGTGGTCGGCAGCTGACCCGAACAACACACTGCCCCGGTCTCGTGAGACCGGGGCAGTGCAGTGGGGTGATAGATCAGGCGTTCGCCAGCACCTCGGTGGTGGTGATGGCCTGCGCCACACCGGTAACCGTTGCGGCGACCTTGACGGCCTCCCAGACCTGTTCCTTGGTCAGGCCGCCATCACGGACGACCTTCGCGTGTGCTGCCGTGCAGTCGTGGCAACCGTTGATGGTCGACACGGCGAGGCTCCACAGCTCGAAGTCGGTCTTGTCGACGCCGGGGTTGCCGATGATGTTCATCCGCAGACCCATGCGCACCTGCGCGTAGTCGTCGCCGAGAAAGCTCTTGGCGCGGTACGCGACATTGTTCATGCCCATGATCGACGCCGCGCCCAGCGCTGCGTTGTAGGCCTCGGCCGAGAGGGTGTCGGCTGCTTCCTCGGACACCTCGGCCAGCACCTTCGCGTTGCGAGATGCCGCAGCCGACGCGAGGAAGGTGCCCCAGAGCTGCTGCTCGGAGAGCTCGGTCGAACGCGCCAGCGAACTCAGATTGAGCTTGAGGTCCTTGGCGTACTCGGGGAGGGCTTCCTTGAGATTGTCGATGCTCATGCCGATTCCTCTCAGACGCTTGCGGTGAGGAGCTCGCCGGCGTCGATGGTCGGATCGCCCTTCTTCCAGTTGCAGGCGCACAGCTCGTCGGACTGCAGTGCGTCGAGAACACGCAGCACCTCGTCGACGTTGCGGCCGACGGAACCGGCCGTCACCGAGACGAACTGGATCTCGTTGTTGGGGTCGATGATGAAGGTCGCGCGATCGGCGACGCCATCGGCGTTGAGAACGCCTGCGGCGGTGGCGAGCTCACGCTTGAGGTCGCTCAGCATCGGGAAGGGGAGGGTCTTGAGGTCCTCGTGCTGTGCACGCCACTGGAAGTGGACGAACTCGTTGTCGACGGACGCGCCGAGGACCTGGGCGTCGCGATCGGCGAACTCGTCGTTCAGCTTTCCGAAAGCGGCGATCTCGGTCGGGCACACGAACGTGAAGTCCTTGGGCCAGAAGAAGACGATGCGCCACTTGCCGGGGTGATCGTCGCTCGACACCTGGGTGAAGTAGTCGTCGGGCTGCTGGGCGTCCACCTTGCTCAGGTCGCCTCCGATGACCGCCGTCAGGCTGTAGGCGGGGAACTGGTCTCCGATGGTCAGAAGAGCCATGTGTGTTTTCGCTCCTTCGTGTCGATTGCGTTCGTGGGTGGCGCGCGAACTCACGTTCTGCAGTTGCCTCTCAATTCTGCCGAAAAGCCACCAAAAGCGAAACGTGATGATTAGCACTAGACTGATAGGCATGAGTGATAAAAGTTATCAGCCGTCCGTCGCAGGTCTGCGGGCGTTCGTCGCACTCGCTCGCAAACGTCATTTCGGTGCTGCGGCAACGGAACTCGGCGTCAGTCAGCCGTCTCTGTCGCAAGCACTCGCAGGCCTCGAGGCCGGGTTGGGCAAGCAACTGATCGAACGTACAACGCGGCGTGTCTTCGTGACGCCGGAGGGCGAGATGCTCCTACCCAAAGCGATCGCGGTGACCGACGCCGTCGACGAATTCCTCTCTGCCTCCGCGGGTTCCGACGATCCGCTTGCGGGAACCCTGCGACTCGGCCTGATCCCGACGGTCGCGCCGTACGTTCTGCCGACCGTACTGCGCGGGCTCGCCGCCGAATTGCCCTCTCTCGCTTTGCGGGTCGTCGAGGACCAGACGGCGCGACTGGTGGCGCAGTTGCGTGAGGGCTCACTCGACGCCGCGTGTCTCGCGCTACCCGCCGACGTGCCCGGCCTTGCCGAGATACCGATGTACGCCGAGGATTTCGTGCTGGCGCTGCCGTCCGATCATCCGCTGGCCGGACGCAAGCGCGTCGACCCGAGTTCGCTCGCCGACCTTCCGCTCCTGCTGCTCGACGAGGGGCACTGCCTGCGCGACCAGGCACTCGAGGTGTGTCGACTCGCGGGTGTACGCGCAGACATAGGGCACACCAGGGCCGCCTCGTTGGCGACCGCGGTGCAGTGCGTCGAAGGTGGTCTGGGCGTCACGCTGATCCCAGGGACTGCCGTTGCCGCCGAAACCGCGGGCGGCGACCTCGCGACCGCGACGTTCACGACGCCGCGGCCGGGGCGTCGAATCGGGCTGGTCTACCGCGAGTCGTCGGGCAGAGGCGAGTCGTATCGGCGACTGGCGTCCATCATCGCCGGTCTTGTCGAACAGACGGGCGCGGTGCGTGTGGAGAAAACTCCCGCCATGTGAGCATGATTCGGTCGGCGTCTCAGTGTTGCTCGGCGAGCGCGTCGGCGGCGGCAGTGCGGGCCAATTCTTCCCACTCGTCGAGGAGACTGGAGTCGACGTCGCGGACCATGTCGCCGACGCGTTCGGTCAGTTCGACGATCTCGTCGGTCAACACCGTGGTCGGAACACCCTGGCGCAACACGCGATAGCAGTCGGACAGGTACCGCAGTACCACTCCTTCGCTGCGGGCGAGACCGTAGGCAGAAATCAGTTCGGTGAACGTCATCGCTCGCTCGAGCATGAGCCGGAGGACCGATTTCGGCGACGGCGGAAACCCCGCAATCCACGGGTGGGTGCGACGGTAGACACCGAAGGCATAGTCGATCTCCTCGGCGAGCGGTTGCGGCCAGGTGATCTCCTCGAGACGCGCCATGCGGTCCTCGTACTCGACGCCGTCGGCTTTCATCTCGGCGATCGCGGCGTCGCGCGCTTCCTTGCGCTGTGCCATCAGCACCGGGCGGGGATCGTCGAGAGTGGATTCGAGGATCGAGACGACGTCGAGCGCGTACGTCGACGAATCCGGATCGAGTAGCTCGAAGGCGGCGAGCGCGAACGCCGACAGCGGGTTGGTGAGCGCGAAGTTCTCGGGCATGTCGACGCTCAGCGCGACGTATCGGCCCTCGTCGTCGGGTTCGGGTAGTTGCACGACGATGCCCGCGTCGCGCAGGTCACGGTAGAGACGAATGGTGTGGCGGATCTGTCCCAGCTGCCGATTGCGTGGAAGATGGTTGTCCTCCAACAGATGTCGCGTGGCCGCGAAGCAATCTCCCGGCCGGCCGAGGACTTCGAGCAACATCGCCGTTGTCATCCGAAAGTGCGAGCGCAACGGCTCGTCGGGTGCGTCGACGAGTTGCAGGAACGTCTTCTCGCCCCAGGACACGAAACCCTCGGGTGGCTTCTTGCGCACCAGCTTTCGGAGCTTCTTCGGGTCGTCGCCCGCCTTGGCGACTGCGCGGGCGTTCTCGACGTCGTGCTCGGGTGCCTGTGCGACGACGTAGCCGATGGTGTCGAAGCCTGCTCGCCCTGCGCGGCCGGCGATCTGGTGGAACTCGCGGGCGCGCAGACGACGCACGCGCGTGCCGTCGTATTTGCTCAGACCGGCGAACAGAACGGTACGGATGGGCACGTTGATGCCGACTCCGAGGGTGTCGGTACCGGCGATGACCTTGAGAAGTCCCTGCTGTGCAAGGCGTTCGACGAGACGTCGGTAGCGCGGCAACATGCCTGCGTGGTGGACTCCGATGCCCGCGCGGAGCAGCTTCGACAGTGTGGAGCCGAATCCGGTGGAGAAGCGGAAGTCGCCGATCGCCTCGGCGATCTGAGCCTTCTCCTCCTTGGTGGTGATTCGTGCCGACAGGAGGGCCTGCGCGCGCTCGACGGCTGCTGCCTGGGTGAAATGCACGACGTAGATCGGTGCCCGACCCGCATCGATGAGTCCCTCGATCGTCTCGTGGATGGGTGTCATCGCATACGTGTATTCGAGCGGGACCGGTCGGTGGGTTCCGGTGACCGCGGTGGTGGTGCGACCGGTGCGTCGTGACAGGTCGTCGACGAAGAATGTGATGTCGCCGAGCGTCGCCGACATCAGGAGGAATTGCGTGTGCGGGAGCTCGATCAGCGGGACTTCCCAAGCCCATCCGCGATCAGACTCGCCGTAGAAATGGAACTCGTCGGCGACGAGAACCCCGATATCGCTGTTCGGACCGTCGCGAAGTGCGAGGTTCGCGACGATCTCGGCGGTCGCGCAGATGATCGGAGCATTGGCGTTGACCGAGGCGTCGCCGGTCATCAGTCCGACCTGGTCGGCCCCGAACTGAGCGCAGAGATCGAAGAACTTCTCGCTCACCAGCGCCTTGATCGGCGCGGTATAGAAAGCGCGTTGGCCCCGACATCGGGCGAAGTAGATGGCGCCGGAGGCAACGAGCGACTTGCCCGAACCAGTCGGTGTGGCCAGGATGACGTTGTTACCCGAGATCAACTCGAGCAGCGACTCCTCCTGATGTGGATACAGGTCGATGCCGCGGTCGGCCCACCATCCGGTGAACGTGTCGAATGCGGCGTCGTCATCGTCGGCGACGGGGGTCAGCGTCGTCGCCGACCCCGAAACGGACTCGTCGATCAGTTCGGCGATGACGAACCGCCGTTGCCGTCCCCGTCGTGGAGATCTCCGGTGCCGTCCGGATCGACGTCGCCACGCGATTGCTCCGCCAGGAACCGCTCGAGTTCAGCGCCGAGCTCATCCCCGCTGGGCAGCGGTTCGTCGGCGGCGAGCAGCGATGCGCGCTGAGTCTGTGCCTCGGTGAAGCTGTCGTACTGCGCCTCGAGCGCCGCGACGACGGACTCGATCTCACCGTTGCCCGACACCTCGGCGTCGACCTGCTCACGCACTGCCGCTGCTGCGGATTCGAGTGCACTGGTGGGCAATTCGAGACCTGTCAGTCCCGACACCGCCTCCAGCAGACGTGCTGACGCAGCCGGGTAATCGGTCTGGGAGAGGTAGTGCGGCACGTGCACCGACAGTCCAGAGGTGCGTCGTCCGCCCTGACCAAGGCGCAGTTCCAAGAGCATCGACGCACTCGCGGGGAGCTTCATCTGCGAACCCCACGTCGGTAGGTCGCCCAACGATTCGGGCTCGTTGCCGTGCGCGGTCAACGACGACGGGCGGGTGTGCGGAACGGCCATCGGGATGGCGTTGAGACCGATCACGTCGGTGACCCGGAAATGGTCGGCGAGGCGCCGAATGGCCTCGGTGAACTGCTCCCACCGCAGGTCCGGCTCCGAGCCGGACAGCAGCAGGAACGGCTTACCGGCGTTGTCGCGGATCGCGTGCAGCGTCAGCGTTGGCATCTGCACGTCGGTGAAGGTCTCGCCGCTGAAGGTGATCGTCGGACGGCGAGAGCGATAGTCCATCAGCTCGTCGTTGTCGAAGGTCGCGACCACCTCGGAGTCGAGCGAGTCGCGAAGATTCTGCGCGGCGAGTGCCACGGCATGTCCCGCGTCGGCGAAGCCGTCGAGCGCGTGGATCAGTACGGGGCCGGTTCCCGCAGCGTCGGAGACCTGGGGAGCGGGGAAGGCGAGCTCGAAGAGCTGACGGCCCTCGTCCGGATTGGAATCCATGTCGTCCCTCCTCTTGAAGATCGGCACGTGCCTGTCCTACCTGTTCGTCGAATTGTCCCGCATCCACACCACTCGTGACCAATCGGTGTCGCTCGTCGAGCGTCCGCGTGACGCATCTGTGTTGTTCTTGCAGCGGATCCTTGTGTGTTAGCGGATCTTTGTGTGTTCAACAACCGCGCCCACCTCTCGATTCCCCGAGATGATCTGGAGACCGTCGGAGTGTCGTGACCGGTGCCTCGGCCTTGCGGTGGCACAGTCGAAGTTCGTGGGTGTACGCAGTGTCGGTGTGGTGATGGGGTTGGCCGCGGCTTTTCTCGTGGCGTCGTGTTCGGTCGATGGTGATGCGACGCAGAACACTGCCGATCTCTCCTCGCGATCGGTGACCGCAGCCGATTTCCCGGTTTCGGGTGCTACTCGCGTTCCGCAGAACTCCGTCGCGTACGCGATCGGCGACCTCATCGGCCGACCAGCCAACTCGCCCTACGATCCACCCGAGTGTCAGCCCGCGGCGGTTGGCTCCGACGGAGCCGTCGTCTATCTGGGAATCGTCGAAGCCGACCGTGCGTCCTTCACCTCCGCCGTCGTCGGAGTCGATGACGCGTTGAGCACGGTGGTCGATCAGGCGCGTGCGTGTCCTCGAGCGACCACCGGCAACGCGACGACGGCGACGAGCAAGGTGCAGACAAGGGTGTCCGACGCCCCCGAACATCCTGCGGGGGTCGATACCGCTGCCGTTCTGCGGACCGTCGAGACCGGTGGCGACCAGGCGCCGCTCTTGACGCGCACGATGACCTACATCGGACAGCAGGGCACGGTGCGCGTGTACTGCCAGTACCGGTGGCCATCAGCGGGTGACATCAGTTCCGAGGCGAAGGGTCAGCTCGGGGCTCTGTTCGAGAAGGCGTTGCGGGCGGCTTTCGGTTCGTGAGTTTGTGCATCCGTCCGAGGGTGTGCACAACGTCGGTCATCGGAGCTTCTCGCGGGTTCGGGCGTCTCCGGGTGAACCCAAGATGTTCGACATGTCACTTCGAAACGATTCGTCGAACGGGCCGATCCGGACCGTCTCCGCGCTGCTCACCGCTATCCCTGGCTTCTTCGGGTTCATTCCCGAGCGCTCACTTGTTCTCCTGGCACTCGCGCCGGACGGACGCACGGTTCAGGCGTCCGTACGGCTCGATCTCGACCTTGCCCCCGACGGCTCACCGGCGCGGCCGATGCTCAACGAGATCGACAATCTGGCGCGGATATTTCAGGGCTACGGCAGCGCCGACCTCATCGCGGTCATCGGTGACGACCGCTTCGACCTTGATACCCGCACGTATGAGGAGATTCTGTCGAGAGTCGATCGGCGGATGCGACTGTGCGGAGGCATTGGTCGCGGCTACGTGTGCAGTCGCTTCGCCGAGGGGGAGCCGTGGACGCAGATCTGGGAGCACGGCGCTGCGCTGTCGGCGCAGTCATCGAGGCACTGCGGGGTGCTCACCGACCCTCGGATCTCGCCGACCGCGGTGTCCGGTGCCGTGCATTCAGGGCGCTTTCTCATGGCGAACCGCGCGGAGATCGCAGCGATGCTCGCCCCGGCGCCTCATTGCGACGACGGCTCCTGCAGCACCATCGCCGACGACGGCCGCTTCGATGACGAACCACCACAGGAACTCCTGGTAGCGATCTACGAGGCGGTCGTGATGGAGTCCGACTACTACTCGTGCGAAAGGGTTGCCGAACTCGAACGCGCGATCTGCGACGTTCGGGTTCGCGATGCCGCGCTGGCATTCGCCGTCACAGATCTTCGCTCAGGCGCCGAGATGTTGTGGCGCGAACTGACCCGACGGTTGACCGGTACCGGACGGGCCAGCGCTGCAACACTCCTCGCGCACCTGCACTACATCGCAGGTGAGGGAAGCTTCGCAGGTGTGGCGCTCGACGTCGCGCGCGACGCCGACCGCAACTGGAAGCTCGCGCAACTCCTCGACCACTCGCTGCGCAACGGATTACGTCCGGACAACCTGTGGCACCTCATCGGTGACTCGTACGACGCGGCAGCGGAGCTCGGCCTGGTCTTGCCGCACGCAACCCTGCGCGATGCGGGTTGACGTGTTGCATCGAATTGTGTTGTCGCTCAGACCTTTTCGACGAACAATGAGTGGGCCATCTCCGGAGACAGTGTCAGTCCGGCGTGTCCTGGCGTGCTGATCTCCACCTTCTGCGGCGTGCAGGTCACTGTCACGCGTGCGTTCGGGACGACGCCCGCCTCGCGCAGCGCCGCGATCAGCTCTGTATCCGACTGCGCGTGCTCGGAGAGTCGACGCACGATCACTGCAACCGCCTCACCCTGCGGGAGGTCGGACAGGCGAGCGGCCTCACCAGTGGACGTCGTCGTCTCGACGCCCAGCTCTTCCAGGCCGGGAATCGGGTTGCCATACGGCGAGGTCGTCGGGTTGTCGAGCACGGCAAGGAGACGGCGCTCGACGTTCTCGCTCATGACATGCTCCCAGCGGCACGCTTCCTCGTGGACCTCGTCCCAGGGCATGCCGATCACGTCGACGAGCAGCCGCTCGGCGAGACGATGCTTGCGCATCACGGCGACCGCGAGGGCGCGACCCTTGTCGGTCAGCTCGAGGTGCCGGTCGCCTGCGACGCGTAACAGTCCGTCGCGTTCCATACGCGCGACTGTCTGAGACACAGTCGGTCCGCTCTGCTCGAGTCGTTCGGCGATGCGTGCGCGCAGTGGGACGATTCCCTCTTCTTCGAGGTCGTAGATCGTCCGGAGGTACATCTCGGTGGTATCAACCAGATCGTTCACTTGAGCCAGTCCCTTCCGTCTTTACAAGAGTACCTTGACCTGCGTTCGAGACTGCCTCGTCACATGCCGAACGCGTCCGGCCCGCGCGGCGAGGCACTAGCCTTGGTCGTGTGCGTAGTGCGTGGAGACATCAATGAGCGCGGCAGTGATCTGGAGCGAGGAGTTCCTCTCGTATCGCTGGGCACACACCCACCCGATGAATCCCGTGCGCTTGGCGCTGACGATGACGCTCGCGCAGAGCCTCGGAGTGCTCGACGATGTCGACGTCGCCGAACCACTTGCGATCGGCGATGATGTCCTGACCGTCGTCCACAGTCAGGACTACATCGACGCGGTGCGTGCTGTCGGATCGGGGACGGCGTCGTTGTCGGGGCCGCTTCTCGAGCGTCTGTTCGGTCTCGGCGACTCCGACAATCCCGTGTTCGACGGAATGCACGAGGCGGCACGGCTGTTGGTCGGCGGAACGCTGGCGGCGGCGCAGGCGGTCGGTTCCGGGGCCGTGCGTCGAGCAGTCAATATCGGCGGCGGGATGCACCACGCGATGCGGTCGCGGGCTGCCGGATTCTGCATCTACAACGACTGCGCGGTGGCCATTCACTGGCTACTCGAGAACGGCTTCGACCGCATCGCCTACATCGACATCGACGCGCACCACGGTGACGGCGTGCAGGTGGCGTTCGCGTCCGACCCACGCGTGATGACGGTGTCGCTGCACCAGCATCCGGCGACGTTGTGGCCGGGAACGGGCTGGCCGACCGAGGTCGGCGACGACGGCGCGGAGGGTTCCGCGGTCAACATCGCTCTGATGCCCGACACGCAGGACCGGCTGTGGCTGCGCGCCTTCCACGCGGTCGTTCCGTCGCTGATCGCCGAGTTCAAGCCCCAGATCATCATCAGCCAGTGCGGCGCCGACAGCCATCGCGCCGATCCGTTGACCGACCTCTCGCTGACCGTCGACGGGCAGCGCGCCGCGATGATCGCGATGCGCGACCTGGCCGAGAAGTATTGCGACGGTAGGTGGATCGCGGTCGGCGGAGGCGGCTACGGCGTGGTGAACGTCGTCCCGCGTAGTTGGTCGCACCTGCTCGGGGTCGTCCTCGATCGTGACGTTGACGTAACGACCCCGATCAACGAATCGTGGTGCGCCACAGCCGAACAGATCGCAACGCAGGTGCATTCGGAGTACTCGCAGGCGCCCGTGCACGTGATGGGCGACGATGGCGACGTCGACTTCGTCGAATGGGATGGCGACACGGGGCAAGAACCACCGCCCGGCATCGACGAGAGCGCCCAACGACAAACCGATCGCGCCATCATGGCCACTCGCCGTGCCGTGTATCCGCTACACGGACTCGACCCGGAGGACCCCCGTGACTGATTCCCCCGCGACCGACACCCCAGCCGCTGGTAGCCCGGCCACTGATTCCCCAGCCGCTGGTACCCCAGCGACGGATTCAGCCGTGCAGACCGCTCCCCGGGACGACCACGCGGAGGGTGAGCGCCCGCGCGGTCCGTGGGATTACCCCCGACACTGGATCGCCGATGTCCTCGCGTCCGACGGCGGCGTGGTGCATCTGCGTCCGATCGTCCCCGACGATGCCGACCGCGTCGTCCGATTCCACTCGGGTTTGTCCGAACGCACCAGGTACATGCGCTACTTCGGTCCGACGCCGACGCTTCCGCCGCGCGAGGTCGCACGCATGACCACGGTCGACCACCGCAACCGGGTTGCGATCGTCGCAGTGCTCGGTGGGGAGATCATCGCGATCGGCATCTACGAGGGACTCGCCGCCGACGGCAAGCCCGAATCTGCCGAGGTCGCCTTCGTCGTCGCCGACGAACACCAGGGCCGCGGCCTCGGACCGATTCTGCTCGAACATCTCGCCGGTGCCGCTGCCGAGAACGGGTTCACCCGCTTCGAGGCCGAGGTGCTCAGCGAGAATCCCAACATGGTCGCCGTGTTCCGCGACGCCGGCTACCAGATCTCGCGCGCATTCGACGGCTCGACGGTGCACGTCGAGTTCACGATCGACCCCACCGAGGCGATGCTCTCGGTGCGCAACGACCGTGAGCGCGCCTCCGAGGCGCGCAGCGTCGCCAACCTGTTGCGACCGGCGTCCGTTGCCGTGATCGGGGCGTCGACCGATCCCAAAAAGGTGGGAAACGCACTGCTGGCCAACATCATTGCGGCCGGATTCACCGGACCGGTCTTCCCGGTCAATGGTCCCGACCGTGACGGTGAACCCGACGACGAGCAGGGCGGATCGGCTCACGACGCGGTGCGCGCCGGGGCGACGCGCCAACCACAGCGACGCCATCGCGGCCCGGCGCGGGCGCCCCGCGTGCGGCCGCCGTCGGTCAGGGGAATCCGCGCGTACCCGACGGTCCGCGACATTCCCGATCCGGTCGATCTCGCGGTGGTCGCGGTGCCCGCGGCGAGCGTCGACGAGGTGCTCGACGACTGCATGGTCAAAGGTGTGCGCGCGCTCGTGATCGTGTCGTCGGGATTCGGCGAAAGCGGCGAGGCGGGCCTGGAGAGCGAACATCGCCTCGTCCAGCAGGTCCGTGAGCACGGCATGCGCCTGGTAGGGCCGAATGCTCTCGGCGTCGCGAACAACGACCCGTCGATTGCGCTGAATGCCACTCTCGCGCCGCGTATCCCGCCACTGGGACGTGTCGGATTCTTCTGTCAGTCCGGTGCGCTCGGCATCGCGATCCTCGACACGGCCGCACATCGACAGATCGGGTTGTCGACCTTTGTCTCGGCGGGCAACCGTGCCGACGTCTCGGGCAACGACCTGCTGCAGTACTGGGATTCCGACGCCGCCACCGACGTCGTGCTGCTGTACCTCGAGAGTTTCGGTAACCCGCGCAAGTTCTCGCGCATCGCTCGCAGAGTGTCGCGATCCAAGCCGATCGTCGCGGTCAAATCGGGCAAGGGTGCGATGAGCCCGGTGCGTGCCGCACGGACGGCTGCGGCGAGCCTCGACGATCGCATCGCCCAGATGATGCTCGAGCAAGCGGGCGTCATCCAGGTCGACACCATTCCCGAATTGTTCGACTGCGCATCACTTTTCGCGTATCAACCGCTGCCTCGCGGTCCGCGGACCCGCATCATCGGCAACTCGTCGGTGCTCGGCAGTCTTGCCGCCGACACCGCGCGGTCGGGCGGTCTCGAAGTCGAGTCGACCATCGACCTCGGCGCAGGAGCCTCCGAGGACGAGTTCGAGGCCTCCGTCGCGCAGGCCATGGCCGATCCGGGCGTCGACAGCGTGATCGTCGTCTTCGTGCCGCCGGTCGCCGTCGACCTCGACTGGCACGCACGCGCCCTGATCGCGGGCGCGAACACACCGGACGCCGACGCCGACAAACCGATCGTGACCACCTTCCTCGCCGTCGAGGGCATCCCGCCCGGCCTGATGAGGCCAGGACCATCGGGGCTGCCGGCGCGCGGCTCGATTCCGTCGTATTCGTCCCCCGAACGTGCAGCGGCCGCACTGGCACGGGCATGGCAGTACGCGCGGTGGTGCGCACGACCGGAGGTCCCCGTCGAGAGACCCGACGGGATCGACCCCGAGGCTGCGAGGACATGGGTGCGCGAAGCCATGTGGGGACTTCCCGACGACGATTCGGACGTCGATCCAGGCGTCGATTCGGACGGCTCCACGGTCGGCGGCGCCGATCCGGTAACGGTCCTCGACGACGTCGACTCCGCCCGCCTGCTCGAGTGGTACGGAGTCGAGGTGGTGCCCTTCCGCGAGGTCTCGACGATGCACGAGGCGTCGGCCGCAGCACGCGACCTGGGATTCCCTGTCGCAGTGAAAGCAACGTCACCGGCGTGGCGCGGCCGACTCGACCGTGAGGGCGCACGTCTGGATCTGCCCGACGCCACCGCCGTGGTGACCGCGTTCGCCGAGATCTCGGAGCTGACCGGCGACAACGTGCTCCACGTGCAGAAGATGGCACCCAAAGGTGTCGGCACCATGGTCCGCATGCGCGACGACCCGTCGTTCGGGCCGTTGATCTCCTTCGGATTGTCGGGCAGAACGTTCGAACTACTCGGCGACGACGGGTACCGCGCGATCCCGATCAACGCGCTCGACGCCGACGAACTCATCGACGAGCCACGATCGGCCCCACTGCTCTACGGATATCGGGGAGAGGCCCCGGTCAACAGAGAAGCGTTGGTCGACCTACTGATCCGCATCTCGACGATGGCAGACGACATCCCGGAGATCCGCGAGATCGTCGTCGATCCCGTGCTGTGTTCGCCGGAGGGCGCCGCAATCCTCAACGCCCGCATACGAATCGGCCCGGTGCCCACCAAGGCGGACACCGGACCGAGACGATTGAGCTGATTGAGTTGGCGGGAGCGGGTCAGCTCGCGTAGGCGCGCAGGCGCTCGGCGCGCTCGCCCTGACGGAGCTTGCCCATCACCTCACGCTCGATCTGACGGACGCGTTCGCGCGAGAGCCCGAACATGCGGCCGATCTGGTCGAGTGTGCGTGGCTGTCCGTCGTCGAGGCCGTAGCGCATACGGATCACCTGCTGCTCACGCTCGTCGAGCGTTGCGAGCACCGCGCGGACGTCGGTGTGCATGAGTCCTGCGATGACGGCGCTCTCCGCGGAGGTCGCCTCGGCGTCTTCGATGAAGTCGCCCAGTGGTGCCTCTTCGTCGCTGCCGACCGGCATGTCGAGGCTCACCGGATCGCGGCTGTGGTCGAGCAGATCAGCGATCTTCTCGGCCGGGATGCCCGATTCGTTGGCGAGCTCGTCGTCGGTGGCCTCGCGTCCGAGCTGCTGATGCAGCTCACGCTTGATGCGGGCCAACTTGTTGACCTGCTCGACCAGGTGGACAGGCAGACGGATGGTGCGACTCTGGTCAGCCATGCCTCGGGTGATGGCCTGGCGAATCCACCAGGTCGCGTACGTCGAGAACTTGAAGCCCTTCGCGTAGTCGAACTTCTCCATCGCGCGGATCAGACCGAGGTTGCCCTCCTGGATGAGGTCGAGAAGCGGCATTCCGCGGCCCGTGTAGCGCTTGGCCAGCGAGACGACGAGGCGCAGGTTGGCCTCGAGGAGGTGGGAGCGTGCTGCCTCGCCTTCGCGAATGACGATCGTGAGATCACGCTTCTTTGCCGCGGACAGCCGCTTGCGGGTCGCCAGAACGTGCTTGGCGTAGAGACCTGCTTCGATCTGCTTGGCGAGCTCGACCTCCTGCTCTGCGTTGAGCAGAGCTGTGCGGCCGATGCCGTTGAGGTAGACACGGACCAGATCTGCCGCAGGTGACTGTGCGTCGAGATCCTGTTCCGTCATCGCCGGACGCGAGGGGGTGGTGTCGCCAGAAGCGACGGTGGATGTGGAGCGTGTGACGGTGGAGCGTGACATCTGGCCTCCTAATCGAGTGCGTTCATAGGGTGCAACGACATGCACTCCTCGAAAGTTCCCCGGAGGATGATTCGGGCTACTGGCTCCTGACCTGCATAAACGCTCATTAAGGGATGTCGAACCGACTGAGAATCGGCTGAGATGTGCGCGCGGTCGGTCTGTACGGACGCGGTAGATCGATCCGGAAGCGTCAGTGGGGATGTCGGTCGTCGGCGACCGTGGAGTCGATGACATTCGACTCGCCGCCGAGGGCCTGCGGGCCCACGACGTGGTGGTCGGGACCGTACTTGTACTGGGCAACCTCTCCGCGCTTGCGAGGCGGCCGATCGTTGGCGATCAGTACGGCGACCCAGGGGAGTGGGATCGACAGTGCGACGATGCCGAGCGCCCACCAGCCCGACCCCGTCATGCTGTAGACGATGCCCGCGATGATCAGCGCGGGAACACGAAACGACATGAGCGTCAGATATTTCCGTACACGTGTCCGGTGCTGCTCGTCGAGGGACTCCTGCGCATCGGTGATGAGGAAGGCCTCGGGCGACACGTGATCGCGGCGTGGCCCCTCAGCGCCAACCATGACTGCGCTTCGTTCCGTCGAATCCCATGTCTCCACTGTTCCACTTTCAGTTCCTGATTGCACCGATGGGGCAACCGTGGTGTGACGCGCTCGGGCGTGTCAGGGGCCGCGATGGTGGCCCTGGTCGTCGCGCGTGGCGGGTCACCGTGTCGGAATCGGCCCGTGAGGAGCACAATAGAGTGCATGGCTACCGAAACTATCGAGCGGCCCGACCTCGACGAATGGTCGGACACCAAGACCGATGAGCGGCCCGACGCCGATGCGACCGATCGGGGAGACGACGACAGACCCAAGTTCTTCCATTACGTCAAAAAGGACAAGATCGCCGAGAGCGCTGTCATGGGCAATCACGTGGTGGCCTTGTGCGGCGAGACATTCCCGGTGACGCGCTCGGCCAAGCCGGGTTCGCCCGTCTGCCCCAAGTGCAAGAAGATCTACAGTCGGATGCGCAAGGAGTGACCCTCCCCGCCTCAGCCACCGCCGCCCGCTAGCGACTCTCGCCGGGCGGCGGTTGCCGTTGAGCTCCCGATTCGCGGTCTGGGGGCTGTTGAGGGCCCTTGCGGATCGGTCCGGTGGCCAGCCGCTCGGGAATCGCCTTGATGTGGCCGGTGAAGTCGGAGGTCTGTTCGTGTACCCAGTGTCGGACGTGCGCGGTGGCGGGCGGTTTGGCGGGCCAGAGTGATTGGACCGCTGCGTTGAACTCGGCGCCGATCACGATCGCGAAGCCGAGGAAGAACGTGAAGAGCAGGAAGGCGATCGGCGTCGCCAGTGCGCCGTAGGTGTATCCGGCGCGTGTGATCGCGGCGAGGTAGATGCGCAGAACATAGCTGGCGATCCAGAAGAAGACCCCGGCGACCACCGCGCCTCCGACGAGCCTGTGCCAGGGCAACGGATTGGGCAGAGCCAGGTGGTAGAGCGTCGTGAGGACCCCGAGTAGCAGCAGCGCGACGAACGGGAAGTATCCGAAGTCGATCAGCGCGCTCACTCCTCGGTCCCAGGAGTCGGGAACGATCTCGTGCAGGTAGTTCGGGCCGAGTGCGACCAGCGGCAGCAGGAACACCGACACGACGAGGAAGCACACGTACAGCAGGAGCGCGAAGATCCGCTGCCAGACCGGGTTGCGCACCTCGTGCTGGTCGTGCGCCCGAACGATCGACGCGACGAAACACGACACCGCCGACGAACCGGCCCACAGCGACAGGATGAAGCCCACCGAGATGACGCCGACCCGCCCGCGGCCGAGGACGTTGTCGACGGTGGGGGTGATGAGGTCGTTCACGACGTTCGTCGAGAAGGTGCGCTCGGCGAAGCTGATGATCCGCGACGAGATCACCTCGACGGTGTCGGGACCGAACCACCCGGCGATGTAGCCGACGCTGCCGAGGAGCCCGAGGAGCAGCGGAGGTAGCGACAACGCTTGCCAGAATGCCGCCTGCGCGGCCCAGCCGACGATCCCGTCGTCCCATGCCTTCTTGATCGTGCGCCAGACAACCCGATGCAGATTGGGCAGCACAGGAGGCCCGGGCGACGACGTCTGGTGCTCCTGCGGATCGTCGGTTCCCGTCGATGCGGTGCCGTCTTTCGTCGATCCGGTGTCGTCGGTCTCATGTGTCGGCGCAGCGCGCCTGGGGGCGTCGGGAGAATCGAGCGGCTGGCGTTCGTCTCCCAGCGGAAGATCCATCGACACCGGCGCAGGCCGACGAGGTGTTCTGCGCACGCGTTCTCCGAGAGCCGGCGACGGGGCGGCGTCGTCGGTCATCGGAACAGGGTTGCGGCGTGTCGTGGCTATGGGTCCAGCATCCCTGATCGGCGCAGGTTACGTGCGACACACCCCTTGCCGCGTGTCACAAAGCCCATCACCCGGCTTACCTCGACGGCCGTGTCTGGCGAAAGGCGCGTCGGCGCGAGCCGCTAAGATCGGAAGGTCCCCTCGGATGAGTGAATGTGTTCCGGCACGGTCCATCTGGCCGAGGGGTTGTTTCTTGCCTTCGCGCCGTCGGGAGCTTTGTTTACGTGACTTCTGCCCAATCGCCCGCAACGCCCGCCGGTCCGCCGCTACGCGCCTGGCAGCGTCGAGCGCTCACGAAGTACCTCGCGACCCGGCCGACCGACTTCCTCGCGGTGGCGACGCCAGGTGCGGGAAAGACGACGTTCGGGCTTCGTGTCGCTCGGGAACTGCTCGACGATCGCACGATCGAACAGGTCACCGTCGTCACCCCGACCGAACACCTCAAGCACCAGTGGGCGCAGGCCGCCGCGCGCGTCGGCATCGCCCTCGACTCCCGCTTCCGCAACTCCGACGGTCAGACGAGCTCGGACTACAACGGCGTCGCCCTGACCTACGCGCAGGTGGCCGCGCACCCGTCGCGCCACCGGGTGCGCACCGAGAATCGTCGAACACTCGTGATCCTCGACGAGATCCATCACGGTGGCGACGCGAAGTCGTGGGGCGACGCGATCCGTGAGGCGTTCTCCGACGCCGTGCGGAGGTTGTCGCTGACAGGAACACCGTTCCGCTCCGACGACTCACCCATCCCGTTCGTCACGTACGAGCCGGAAGGGGCGGGAGTGCTCCGATCGCGTGCCGACCACACCTACGGCTACGCCGACGCGCTCGCCGACGGGGTCGTGCGTCCGGTCGTCTTCCTTGCGTACTCCGGGCAGGCGAGTTGGCGCACGTCGGCGGGCGAGGAGTACACCGCCCGACTCGGTGAGCCGCTGTCCGCCGAGCAGACCGCACGGGCCTGGCGAACCGCGCTCGACGCGCACGGTGACTGGATTCCGTCAGTCCTGCAGGCTGCCCACACACGGTTGGGCCAATTGCGTGCGGCGGGCGTTCCGGACGCCGGAGGACTCGTCATCGCCACCGATCAGACCGTCGCCCGCGACTACGCCGAACTGCTCGAGTCGATCACCGGCCGCAAACCAGTCCTCGTCCTCTCCGACGATCCGAAGTCGACGTCGCGCATCTCGCAGTTCGCCGAATCCGACGACGAGTGGATGATCGCGGTCCGCATGGTGTCCGAGGGCGTCGACGTGCCGCGTCTCGCGGTCGGCGTGTATGCGACGAGTGCGTCGACCCCACTGTTCTTTGCGCAGGCTATCGGGCGCTTCGTGCGCTCGAGACGCCCGGGCGAGACCGCGAGCGTCTTCTTGCCCTCCGTGCCCGTGCTGTTGAATCTGGCGAGCCAGATGGAAGCCGAGCGCGACCACGTGCTCGGCAAACCGCATCGCGACAGCGACGGTCTCGACGACGCCCTGCTGATCGATGCCAACAAGCAGAAGGACGAGCCGGGCGAGGACGAGAAGAGCTTCCAATCGCTGCATGCCGACGCCGAGCTCGACCAGGTGATCTTCGACGGCTCGTCGTTCGGAACGGCGACGTTCGCAGGCAGCGACGAGGAATCGGACTACCTGGGCCTTCCCGGGCTGCTCGACGCCGACCAGGTGCGCGCACTGCTCCGGAAGAAGCAGGCCGACCAGGTGGCACAGCGCTCGACGGTCACGCAGATCGTGCCCGCTGCAGATAAGGTGCCGACGCAGCCCGCGACGGGGGAGAACCTCCACGCGCTGCGCAAGGAACTCAACGGACTGGTCGCGATGCACCACCATCGCACCGGTAAGCCGCACGGCATGGTGCACAACGAACTACGCAGCAAACTCGGCGGCCCGCCGACGGCCATGGCGACGGCCGACCAGCTCCGCGAGCGCATCAAGGCGCTCCGCGCGTGGCGGTGACCTGGGCAGTGAGACCTGAATAGCAGAACGCCCCGGCCACATCCGAGTGGTCGGGGCGTTCGCTACGTGTATCGGTCTCTAGACCAGCTCTCCCGCAGACTCTTCGACGGTGGCACTGAGCTCGACGAGTCGGGCTTCGTGCTCGTTGAAGTGGTGGCGGCAGAAGAGAAGCTCGCCGCCCTTGGGCAGGACGGCACGAACCTTTGCGGCTGCGCCGCAGCGATCACAGCGATCGGCAGCGGTGAGCGGTATGGAGATCGGGGTTGTGGTGGCGATGTCAGACATTTTCCTCCGTCCCGGTCCGGCGCCGGTGTGGTCGCCTTCCCTTCAGAGCCAACGCATCCGGACGATGCGTCAACCTCACTGTGTCAGACGTTTGGGGACCCCGTATTGTTCCGTCGGTTTCCCGGGTGTGTCGTCACTCACCGTTTACATCGGTTCCCCGAGGTGCAACACAACTACACGACCCCGTTACGCGCGAGGCGATCTGGCTCACATTTCGATAGTGGTGAGACCTCTGGTGGCTATGGTGCTGCAGTGACGTCACCAACCGACGAGCCGACCGTCGAACGCCTCATCCATCTGATGTCGAGTGCGGACTGGGACGCAGCCCGACACGAATCGGAACTACGGCCGCCATCGCTGGCCGACGTCGGGTTCATTCACCTCTCGACCCCGCAACAGGTGCACCTGCCGGCAAACAGGTTCTACTCCGGTGAGGAGGACCTGCTCGCACTACACGTCGAGCCGGCACGCCTCGACGCCGAGATCCGCTGGGAGCCCGGCGTCGACGACGATCCTGAATCGATGCTTTTCCCGCACCTCTACGGCCCACTACCGCTGAGCGCGGTGGTCGACGTCACGCCCTATCCGCGAAGCGAAGACGGCACGTTCGCGCCGTTTGACGGGCCAAGTGCCTGAACCCAGTGACGACGGTCAGTCGAGGTAGTCGCGAAGCACCTGAGAGCGGCTCGGGTGGCGAAGCTTCGACATGGTCTTCGACTCGATCTGACGGATGCGCTCACGCGTCACGCCGTAGACCTGGCCGATCTCGTCGAGTGTGCGCGGCTGACCGTCGGTGAGTCCGAAGCGGAGCCGGACAACGCCTGCCTCGCGCTCGGACAGCGTCTCGAGCACCGACTGCAGCTGGTCCTGGAGCAGCGTGAAGCTGACCGCGTCGACCGCGACCACGGCTTCGGAGTCCTCGATGAAGTCGCCGAGCTGCGAATCGCCCTCGTCGCCGATCGTCTGGTCGAGCGAAATCGGCTCACGCGCGTACTGCTGGATCTCCAGCACCTTCTCGGGCGTGATGTCCATTTCCTTCGCGAGCTCTTCAGGAGTCGGCTCGCGGCCGAGGTCCTGAAGCAGTTCACGCTGGATGCGACCGAGCTTGTTGATGACCTCGACCATGTGCACCGGGATACGGATGGTGCGGGCCTGATCGGCCATCGCGCGGGTGATCGCCTGACGGATCCACCATGTGGCATACGTCGAGAACTTGTAACCCTTGGTGTAGTCGAACTTCTCGACAGCACGGATCAGACCGAGGTTGCCCTCCTGGATCAGGTCCAGGAAAGCCATGCCGCGGCCGGTGTAGCGCTTGGCGAGGGAGACGACGAGGCGGAGGTTTGCCTCGAGAAGGTGATTCTTGGCGCGGTTGCCGTCGCGGGAGATCCAGTTCAGGTCGCGCTTCTGTGCGGTCGAGATCTTCTCGCCGGACTCCATGATCCGGCGTAGACGCTCGGTGGCGTACAGGCCCGCTTCGATGCGCTTGGCGAGTTCGACTTCCTCTTCTGCGTTGAGGAGAGCGACCTTGCCGATCTGCTTGAGGTAGGCACGAACCGAGTCGGCGGACGCGGTGAGCTCTGCGTCTTTACGGGCCTGACGAAGAGCCTCTGACTCTTCCTCGTCCCAGACGAAGTCTCCCGCGGTCTTCGCGTCGGCGTCCTTGGACGCCTTGTCGGCGGGCGGCGCGACCGGGGGAGTGGCTCCGGCGGTCGTCTTGGCCGGAGTCTCCGGCTCCTCGGCGTCGTCATCGTCGGCCGAATCCTCGGCCTCATCTTCGACGTCGATATCCTCGTCGTCGATCTCGACGTCCTCTTCGAGTTCCGCGTCGGGACCGTCGATGTCGTCGATCGAGCCGCCGTCGAGTTCTTCCTCGGCGTTGGCTTCCTCTGCCCCGTCGGCAGGACTCGCGGCCTTCTTGGCCGCCTTCTTCGGAGCGGCTTTCTTGGCCGCCTTCTTGGCGGGGGCCTTGCGAGCTGTGGCCTTCTTGGCCGCCTTCTTGGCGGTCTTCTTAGCCGTCGCCTTCTCTGCAGCCGGGGCCGACGTCGTCGTCGAATCCTCGGCTTCGGCGTCGCTCTGGCGGGTCTGGGTGGCTGCCACGTACAACCTTTCCGAACACAATCTGACACGCTGATTCACAGCGGAGAACCGCTGCGGATCGGGCTGGTTTCTCGGTGCATCGTCACCGGTGGAAACCATTGTAACGACAACATCACTCCGAATGTGACAAATGCCAGGTCAGACAGGTTGTCGCAGCATCGGTTACGTCGACTCGCCAGCCCCCACCGATCGCCGACGGCTCGCGCTGGGAGACCGCGCAGACGTCAGCCAGGTCAGGGCTTGAGACCCCGATCGACGGCCATCGCGGCGCCCACGATTCCCGCGGTGTTCTGCAGGGCGGCCGGAACCACCTTGGTGTCGTTCGTCAGGTACGGAATCCACTTGTCGGCCTTACGGCTGATGCCGCCGCCTGCGATGAACAACGACGGCCAGAAGAGCGCCTCGTACTCCTCGAGGACCGTGCTGACCTTCTTGGACCACTTCTTGTACGACCAGCCCTTTTCTTCCTTCACGCGCGAGGACGCCTGATGCTCGGCTTCCTTCTTTCCGACGATGAGGTGACCGAGCTCGGTGTTCGGTACGAGCGTGCCATTGACCAGGATCGCCGATCCGATGCCGGTGCCGAACGTCAGCAGCATGACAACGCCGTCGACTCCGCTTCCGGCTCCGTGTGCGTCCTCCGCCATTCCGGCCGCGTCCGCGTCGTTGACGACCGAGAGAGCACGCCCCCCGAGGTCCTTGGCGAAGAGCTCGTAGGTATTCGTGCCGATCCACCCCTTGTCGATGTTCGCCGCGGTGCGCATGGTTCCGTCGGTGATGACTCCGGGAAGCGTGATGCCAACGGGCCCATCCCAGTTGAAGTGGCCGACGACCTCGGCGACACCCTTCGAGACCGCTTCGGGTGTCGCGGGTTTGGGGGTGAGCACCTTGTAGCGTTCGCCGACGAGCTTGCCGGTCGTGAGGTCCACGATTCCGCCCTTGATCCCCGACCCCCCGACATCGACGCCGAACGCGCGGGGTCCGGCGGAATCTTTCGCAGAGGTGGATGAGTCGGTCATGGCGGCTTCCTCTCTCGGGGGATCGCGGTGTCCGCGACCGTGCGATATTCAGGCTATCGAGGGGTGACGTGCAACGGGCGGACGTTGTCGGAAATCGTGTCGCACGGTGACGATCACGTGACCGGCGAGTGACGGTATGCCGGCACCGGGTCGGGCACAGTTGCCCGCAGGGTCGAGCAAACGTCACCGACATGGTCGCGCGAAGGTCAACTGACATGATGGTCTGGTGAACATCCCACGCGAGAACGCCGATACGGCCCAGACCATTGCAGGCGTCGACGTGGAGAAGCTCGGTGAGGTGGCATTCGAGGTGGCCACCGATGCGGCTCGCCATGTCCGAAGGCGACGTCCGGAGTTGTTCGGGCGAACCGGAACGGCGCCGGGAACGGGCAATGACGTTGTCCCGTCGGCGGTGTCGACGAAATCCACGCCGACCGATCCGGTGACGCTCGCCGACACCGAATCCGAGGAACTCATCCGCGCGTTGCTGAAGCGGCTGCGCCCGGACGACGCTGTTCTCGGTGAGGAGGAGGGCGGCTCCGTCGAGGTCCCGTCCGGTGTGCGCTGGGTGATCGATCCCATCGACGGGACGGTCAACTTCCTCTACGGCATTCCCGCATACGCGGTGTCCGTGGCAGCCCAAGTCGACGGCAGGTCGGTCGCCGGTGCTGTCGTCGACGTCGCGCGTGATGTTGTGTACACGGCGACGCTGTCCGGTGGCGCGTACGAGGTTCGCGACGGCGTGCGCACGAGGCTGCGTGCCAATCCGATCTCGCGAGTCGACCTCGCGCTGGTCGCGACCGGATTTGGTTACGACGTCGAGCGTCGTCGCGCACAGGGCGAACTGATGTCTCGGCTGCTTCCGCGGGTTCGGGATCTACGTCGAATAGGCGCAGCGGCGCTCGACCTGTGCATGGTGGCCTCGGGTGCGGTTGATGCGCACATCGAGCACGGATTGAGTCCCTGGGACTGGGCCGCCGGTGCGCTTGTGGCGGCAGAGGCGGGCGCGATCGTGCGGACCCCGCCGCCGGATTCGCGCTCAGCCGACGGCGACGCCACGGTTGCCGTCGCGCCGGGCATCGGCGAGGAGTTCTTTGCGCTGCTCGATGAGATCGGTGCGCTCAAGCCCATCGTCTGAGCGACCAATTGTCCTGTCTGTCAACAGGGTTGGGCGTGAACCGCTCGTACCACTCCGGGATCTGCTCCGGTCTTCGGGTTGTGCGGATCGGCTGACCGGAGAGCTTCGAGGGCTGCCTGCGTGTCCTGTGACTGCTCACGCGCTTTGTAGTACTCGCCGAGTGCGACGTCGACCGAAGTGCCTGTGCGCCCATCGTCGACGAGTTCAGCGCAGGGGATCGCGACCCAGACCGACGCCGCGGCAGCCTTACCCGCGGGTCCGAATCGGATCTGTGCCACGCAGTCGAGGTCGTGGTTGGGGTACAGCGCGTCGTCGGCATATGCGCCATCGGGAACGGGATTGAAACCCTGGGCGGTCAGGTCGTCGGAGACGGTCTGAGCCTCGCCGCGCTGAGTCGATGCATTGAGCACGCGCACCTGGAACGTGGACAGCGCGGCGGGTGCGACGTTCAGCATGTCGTCACGACTGACGACGGTGAGCTTCGGTGTTTTCGCAGACGCCGCGGCGGGGGCGTTGGCGGCAGGTGGCGCCACGACCGATGAACTTGCCGGGGTGGGCGCGTTGCAGCTGGTCGGCGTCGCGTCCGCGGTCGAATTCGACAGCGCGACCGCCCATGCGATCACACCTACGACGAGCAGGATGACCGCGACGATGATGGCCGGCCGCGCGTGCCGACGTCGGTAGGGGCGTCCCTTGTCGTCGGTCGGGTAGCCGACCGTAATCCTCGAGACCACCGTTGACCCTGCTCCTTCTCGTATCCACGCATACCTGCGCCTGCCGGCGCCGGGAGCCCAGCGAGCAGGACGAGTTCACTGTAGAGGGTTCGCGGGCGCCGATGTGTCAAGCGCTGTGTGTGCGAGTCGGAGCTCACCGGTACCCGGGTGATGAATCACTCGGGAATGAATCGGCGTAGCCGTGATGTTGACCGCGGACAAGCGATGCACTACAGTTCGGGCGCCCCGTCCTAGACGTGGATGGACCAGCCTACGGATTATGTGATGCACATCACATAAATCTGTTTGGTTGGGGGTAACGAATTGCAGGCGCCACGAGTTGTTGTGACGTCGGTGAAATCCAAACCCCCGACAGGCATCGTGCTCATTGGTCGACCGGCCACAAGCCAGTCTTCCTCGGCTCCAACTCCAACCAAGTAAGGCACACAATGGCTACTGATTACGACGCGCCACGGCGTACGGAGACCGAAGACCTGAATGAGGATTCGCTCGAAGAGTTGAAGGCTCGTCGCAGCGAAGCCCAGTCGTCTGCGGTCGACGTCGACGAGACCGACACAGCCGAGTCGTTCGAACTGCCCGGCGCTGATCTCTCCGGAGAAGAGCTCTCCGTTCGTGTGATCCCCAAGCAGGCTGACGAATTCACCTGCAGCAGCTGCTTCCTCGTCTACCACCGCAGCCGTTTGGCTCGGGAGAACGGCAGCTCGCTCATCTGCGTCGACTGCGCCTGAGTGCTGCGCAGCGTGCCGGTCTCCGGCACCGCTGCGCCGCTCACGAACTGTCGGTGAGTCGCGGACTGGGCGCGGGTGTCGAATCGCCTCGCGGCGTTAACTCTGTTCGCGGTCCGAGTGCTCGGGACTCACCACACTCGTCGCGCTGGCATCGGGAATGTCCAGTGCGGCGAGCACCTTCTCGGGATGTCTCGTTGACACCAGCCAGTACGGCGTCGGGTCGTCGGGATCGTCCAACACCAACAACACCATTGTCTTGATCCACGCGTGATGCATGAGGAACGCGGCCGGGTCGAGCTGTCGGCCGAGTGCTGCGCTCTTGGCCGACGCCGGAATGCTCGCGCCGCGCGCGATCACCGAATTGGGCAGCTGCGCCTTGCCTGCGTGCAGGACACCGTCGGCGTCGACCCGGATCTGGGTACGCCCCATCGACCACAGCAGAAATGCGCAGAGCAGACCGACCGCGATGTACCCGACGAAGCTCCACGACGAGCGATGCGCCGAGAGTTGGATCTCGTATCCGGCGACGGCTGTCACCACGGCTGCCGCCGGCCACCACCACAGGGGCACACGCAGGCGTTCGCTGTAGCGGTCTGCTGCCGGATCGGCAGGTCCTGACGACCGGGACCCGGTCTCCTCGGGTGGTTCGGATGAGCTCACATGCTCAGCGTAGTCTGCGTTCGTGACCGTAGAATCCACCCCCGGCGCTGCGGCGATCGGTCCGATCCCGGTGAAGCGACTCGATCCGGGTATTCCGTTGCCGACGCGCGCTCATCCCGGCGACGCGGGAGTCGACCTGTGCTCGACCATCGACGTCGAACTACCACCGGGACGCAGGCAACTCGTCGGCACGGGGATCGCCGTGGCACTGCCATTCGGAACAGTCGGGCTGATTCATCCGCGGTCGGGACTCGCGGCCCGCGCGGGCTTGTCGATCGTCAACGCCCCGGGAACCATCGACGCCGGGTACCGCGGGGAGATCAAGGTCTGTCTCATCAACCTCGACCCGTCGGAGACGATCAGCATCGTCCGCGGGGATCGCATCGCGCAGTTGCTGATCCAGCGGATCGAACTAGCCGACTTCACCGAGGTCGATGAACTCGACGAGACGGCACGCGGCGAGGGTGGCTACGGATCGAGCGGTGGACACGCCATACTGACGAGCGGGGGCCCTGTCGATCCGGCCACAGTCCACACGAACAGCGGATCGGATACCGCAGGCGACAACGTGAACGAGGAGAACCCCACGTGATGGCACGAGACCCCGAGTCGACGTCGAACGCATCCGACCAGCCACTGCTCATCGGACAGGCGCGCGGACCCTACGACATCACCGAACTCGACACCCCTGCCGAGGATCTGGAGAAATCGCACCTCGACCTCGGTGCCGTGCTCGTGCCAGTCGTCGAAGGCGGGCAGGTCACCGTCGAGATGACTGCCGATCATCAGCCAGAGGCCGTTTACCTCGTCACTCCGTATGGACGGCTCACCGTCGCGGCCTTCGCGGCACCCAAATCGCCGGGGCTGTGGCGCGAGGTGGTCGGTGAGCTCGTCGACTCACTGAAGAACGACGGCGCGGCCACGAGCATCGAAGACGGCCATTGGGGTCGCGAGATCGTCGCAGAGGTCCCCGGCGGCAGCCACCGCTTCATCGGCGTCGACGGCCCGCGCTGGATGGTTCGGTTGGTGGCCAGCGGACCGACCGAGACCGCTTCCGAGCTTTCACAACTTTCCCGTGCCGTGCTTGCCGAGTCGGTGGTACGTCGAGGCACTGAGCCCGCACCGCCACGCGAGATGCTGCCGCTCGTGCTCCCGCCGGTGCTCGCCGAGCAGGTCGCTGCAGCACAGCAGCAGATGTTCGCCGCAGAGGGTGGCGAGGTCCCGCCCGGCGTCGAGGTCCCCGACGGCGCGGTGACAGGCGCGGGCGACGACGTGCAGCCCGCGCAGCAGGCAACCGTCACGGAACCGAGCGGCGCGGCAGACGACGCCGCGTTCGCCACCGGTGACGACGTCGACTCCGCCGACGATCAGCCCCGTTCTGCCGGCTCGGCCATGCAGCGTTTCCGTCGACGCCGCTGACCTCGCTGACAACTGCGCGCCACTAAGGGCGTCGAGCACCGGGGGCTGGTGCTGGAGTGACCAGCAGGCGCAGCCATGCCCGTGCGCACGCTGTCCCGAGCACCGAGGGATCGGTGCCCCACTGAGTCAGTCCGACGTCGACGACCTCCGCGCACGGCGCGGCCGCCGACCACTCCTCGGCGATGTCGCGGGGATGGAGCGGATCGTCGACCGCAGCGGTGATCGCAAGCGGCACAGTCAGTGTGGAGATCTCGTCCGGCGTCGGCGCCACGCACTGCGACGCTGCGCGCAGTTGTGCGACGAGGTCGCGAGACTGCGCGCGCCACGACCGGCTCAGCTCGACGCCGAGCCACTCGGGACTCGTCGACACCATCGTCGCGATCGTTGCGTCGAGACCGTCACGCTCGATGGCGTCGGCGGTGAGGCGGGCGCTTGCCGCGGCGAGCGATCCGGACGGTTGGCCGCTCCAGGGCGGCAGGGCAGCCAAGACCCCGGCACAGGTTCCGGTCCCTGCATGTGCGGACTGCCCGTCCAGCGCCCAACGCAGCGCAGTCACCGCACCGATGGACACGCCGCCGACCAGGAGGGACTCGTGCTCGCGCGCCGCGGAGTCGAGTGCGCGGATGAATCCGGGGATGAGGTCGGCAGTCGGCATCACTGCGATGAGTTCGACGTCGAGAAGTCGGGAAGCCGGTCCGAACGCCCGTCGAATGTAGTCGTCGTCCGACCCCGTTCCGGGCATGGCGATCAGCGCGGTCGGTGCTGGTGGGGGCACGGTGTCAGCCAAGGGCATGAACCGATGATGCCGTGCGTTGTAAGTGGTGAGCGCAGAGGTCTAGGCTGACCCAGAGCGGCTCGGTTGGTTCAGCCCGATACGCCGAGTCCGAAACACCGATCGAGCCCGAAACACCGATCGTGTCACAAGCACGACGCCTACTTGGAGGTTGTGATGCCCACAGCCGGTTATCTCAAGCGACTGACCAGGCGGCTCACCGAAGATCTCGGAGAAGCCGACGCGGAGAAGATCGCGGCGGAGTCGGCAGCCACCGGCGCACAGCGCGCGGTGGAGTGTTCGCGCGGCGACGAGGTCACGATGCATGGTGAGTTGCGCGCTGTCGAGACCTGTTCCCGCTCCGCGAAGAGTGGGGTCAAGGCCGAGTTCTTCGACGGAAGCGACGTCGTCTTTCTGAAGTGGATGGGACGCAACCGCATCCCCGGTATCGAGCCGGGTCGGAAGATCACCGTGAGCGGGCGTCTCGGCGAACACAACGGCACCAAGGTGATCTACAACCCCGATTACGAATTGCATGGCGACGGAGAAGACTGACAGTCCCCACGCCGCGTCGGATGTCGACGCAGCCGAACGGTCAACCGCGACCGTTCTCGACCAGCTCGGCGGAGTATCCGGTCTGATTTCGTCGACGATCCCGGTCATCGTGTTCGTGGTCGTCAACGCCGCATTCGGCGTGACGGCGGCCATCGTCGCGGCATTGTGTACGGCAGCACTGGTTGCCGTAGTCCGCCTGCTCCGGCGCGATGGACTCGCACCGGCGGTCTCCGGCTTTCTCGGCGTAGCGATCTGTGCGTTCATCGCTCATCGCGTCGGTGACGCGAAAGGCTACTTTCTACTCGGCATCTGGACGTCGCTGGTGTACGCGGGTGTCCTGCTCGCTTCGATCCTGGTTCGGTGGCCGCTCATCGGAGTGGCCTGGAACTACGTCAACGGCGCCGGAACGCAGTGGCGCCGCAACCGCAGGACGTTGATCGCCTACGACATCGCCACGGCGTTCTGGGCGCTGGTGTTCGCGGGACGCTACCTCGCACAGTCGTCGCTCTATGACAGTGGCGACACCGGTTGGCTGGCAGTGGCCCGGATCGGAATGGGCTGGCCTCTCACCGCGCTCGCCGTCGTGGTGACGGTGTTGCTTGTCCGACGCGCCTCACTTACATCAACCGACCGAAATCAGCCGACCCAGATCAGTTGACGTGCATCGCCGCGTGGAGAGCGGGTTCGACGTCGACTGCCGCGACGAAGACGAGTTCGTCTCCGCCTTCGAGCGGATCGTCGCGCTCGGGCACGATGACGCGGCCGCCACGGATGATGGCCACCAGCGCGGCATCGCGCGGCAGGTCGATCTTGCGTACCGGCTTTCCCGCCAATGGGGTGTCCGGCGGCAGTGTGAGTTCGACGAGGTTGGCCTGGCCCTGACGAAATGTCATGAGGCGCACCAGATCTCCGACCGATACCGCTTCTTCGACCAGCGAGGCGAGGAGTCGAGGTGTCGAGACCGCGACGTCGACGCCCCAGTCCTCCCCGAACAGCCACTCGTTGCGCGGATCGTTCACGCGGGCGACCACCCTGCTCACCGCGAACTCGGTCTTCGCGAGCAAGCTGACCACGAGATTGGCCTTGTCGTCTCCGGTCGCCGCGATCATCACGTCGTAGGACTGCAAACCGGCTCGTTCGAGGTTGGCGAGTTCGCAGGCGTCCGCGAGTAGCCAGGTCGCTCCCTGGACCGCGTCGACGTCGATGTGGCTTGCGAGGCGTTCGAACAGGGTCACCTCGTGTCCAGCCGCGATGAGTTCACGGGCGATCGAGCGACCCACTGCGCCTGCACCGGCGATGGCGACTTTCATCTCTCTCCTCTAATCGGCGTGAGCCAGGGGTGCTGCGACCAGCGCACGTACTCCGGCAAGATCGTCGAGGCGGACCGACGCGAACACGATGTCGTCTTGTTGCAGAACGGTTTTGGCTTCGGGGAGGATCGGTTTGCCGTGTCGGTTCAGAAACGACAAGCGAGCGCCGGAAAGCTCTTGAAACTTCACCGACGTGATGCCGATCCACGACTCGTGGATGTCGAGCTGGGCGATCGCGATGGTTCCCGACGGATCGCGCCACTCCGTCGTGGTCGACGTCTCGCCGAGTGCCGAGACGAAACGCTCGGTCGTCCACGGCACCGTCGCGACGGTCGGGATGCCCAGTCGCTCGTATACCTGTGCGCGCTTGGCGTCGTAGATTCTGGCGACGACGCGCGGGACGTCGAAGGTCTCGCGGGCGACGCGCGCGGCGATGATGTTGGAGTTGTCGCCCGACGACACCGCAGCGAACGAGTCGGCCTGCTCTATTCCGGCACGGGTGAGTACCTCGCGATCGAATCCGACCCCGACGATCCTCTCTCCGGTGAAGTCGTCGGACAGTCGTGTGAACGCCGCCGGATCGCGGTCGATGATGGACACCTGATGTCCGCGCTTCTGCATGGCCATCGCCAGGGACGATCCCACTCGTCCGCACCCCATGATGACTACCCGCACATCGATCCTCTCGTGGGTTCACTACTCGTCGGGCGCGGTGGAGCGTCGACGCAGGCGACTGCCGCCGATTGTCCGCGCGACTTGAACCTACCCGCACCATCAGCCCGGCGACATCGGGCCACGCGAACTGGTCGCGCACGCAGCGATCATGGCCACCTGATTGACCACCCCGGGGCCGTAGTGGCCCTAAACGAGCGCAAGGTCTTAGTGTTGCGTGGTGTCCACCGTGTCAAAGGCGTCTGTTGCGACGAAACGACTGCTCCTCGGCAGGCCGTTCCGTAGCGACAAATTGGGCCACACGCTGCTGCCCAAGCGGATCGCACTGCCCGTGTTCGCCTCTGACGCGATGTCGTCGGTCGCCTACGCGCCGCAGGAGATCTTCCTGGTGCTCTCGGTTGCCGGCCTCAGCGCCATGACCCTTGCCCCCTGGATCGCGATCGCCGTCGCGGTCGTGATGGCGGTGGTTGTCGCCAGCTACCGACAGAACGTCCACGCCTATCCGTCCGGTGGTGGCGACTACGAGGTGGCAACCGTCAATCTGGGGTCGTCGGCGGGTCTGGTCGTCGGCAGCGCCCTGCTCGTCGACTACGTGCTGACCGTCGCGGTCTCCATCTCGTCGGCAGCGGAGAACATCGGTTCCGCCATCCCGTTCGTGCACGAGCACCGGGTGTGGTTCTGTGTGGCCGCGATCGTGGTGCTCGCCGCCGTCAACCTGCGCGGCATCAAGGAATCCGGTTCGGTGCTGGCCGTTCCGACCTACGCGTTCATCTTCGGCGTCATCGCCATGCTCGTGTGGGGTGCGATCGAGATCTTCATCCTCGGTCGCGACGTCCGCGCCGAGACCGCCGACTTCGATATCCGGGCGGAGAACACGCATCTCGCCGGTGTGGCGTTCATCTTCCTCATCGCGCGCGCATTCTCGTCGGGTTCGGCGGCCCTGACCGGCGTCGAGGCCATCAGCAACGGCGTGCCCGCCTTCCAGAAACCGAAGTCGCGCAACGCTGCCACGACGCTGCTCATGCTCGGAACAATCGCGATCGTGCTGCTGCTCGGGATCGTCTGGCTCGCCGAGCGGGTCGGCGCCAAGTACGTGTCCGACCCGGCTCGCGACCTGATCGGCGCGCCACCCGGCTATCAGCAGGAAGCGCTTATCGCACAATTGGCGCAGGCCGTCTTCGACAATTTCCCCGTGGGGTTCTACTTCGTGGCCGTCGCCACGGCACTCATCCTGATGCTCGCGGCCAACACCGCGTTCAACGGATTCCCCGTGCTCGGTTCCGTCCTGGCGCAGGATCGCTTCCTGCCCCGACAGTTGCACACGCGTGGCGACCGCCTCGCGTTCAGTAACGGCATCATCTTCCTCGCCGTCGCGGCGATCGCATTCGTCGTGGCATTCGGCGGCGAGGTCACCGCGCTCATCCAGCTGTACATCGTCGGTGTTTTCGTCTCGTTCACGCTGAGCCAGGCGGGCATGGTTCGGCACTGGACGCGCCTGTTGCGACACGAGACCGATCCGCGTGCGCGGCGTCGGATGAAGCAGTCGCGGATCATCAACTCCGTTGGCCTGGTGATGACGGCTACCGTCCTGGTCGTCGTGCTCATCACCAAATTCACTGCCGGGGCATGGATCGCCATCCTCGCCATGGTCATCCTGTACGTACTGATGAAGCTGATCCACCACCACTACGCATCGGTGCAGCGAGAGCTCGAGCGGGTCGAAGCAGAAGAAGACCAGGTTCTTCCGAGCCGCACGCACTCGATCGTGTTGATTTCCACGCTGCACCTCGCGACCAAGCGTGCGTTGCTCTACGCCCGCGCCACGCGGCCGGACGTCCTCGAGGCCATCACGGTCAACGTCGACGACCGCGACACGCGAATACTGGTGTCGCAGTGGGAGGAAAGCGACATCAAGGTGCCGCTCAAGGTGATTGCGTCGCCGTACCGTGAGATCACCAGACCGGTGATCGAGTATGTGCGTCGGGTGCGGCGCGAGCACCCGCGAGACGTGATCACCGTCTTCATCCCCGAATACGTCGTCGGGCACTGGTGGGAGCAGATTCTGCACAACCAGTCGGCGCTGCGACTCAAGACGCGTCTGTTGTTCGAGCCCGGCGTGATGGTCACGTCGGTGCCGTGGCAGCTGACGTCGTCGGACCGACGCCGCGACGACCTCGAGTACAACGCTCCCGGCGACACTCGGCGAGCGTTGGGTGGCCAGTGAGTTCGACGCCGCAACCACCCCTGACCGCGCCCGTCGTGACCGTGCGGGTTGATCGCCCGGCCAACGGGGGAGACGCTGTGGGCCGACTCGACGACGGGCGAGTGGTGTTCGTGCGTGGCGCCATTCCCGGGGAGACGGTCGCGGCGCAGGTCGTCGACACCCGAGCGGAGTCGTTCTGGCGCGCGGAGGCGATCGACATCCTCGACCCTTCGCCGCATCGCGTCGACATGATCTGCCCGGCGGCCGCCCACGGCGCGGGCTGCTGCGACCTCGCCTTCATCGAACCCGGCCATGCGCGGACGTTGAAGGCGCAGGCGCTCGAGGACGTCCTCGTGCGGGTCGGCCATTTCGCCGCTGATCGTGTCCACGACTGGTGCGCCGACGACGCGAATCCCGATGCGCCACCCGCGATCGGCATCCGTTCGCTGTCCGACGACGCCACGGGCTGGCGCGTGCGGACGCGTCTCGCGGTGGACAATGCCGGTCGAAGCGGACAGCACCGATTCCACAGCGGCGACCTCGTCGTGGGGGTCGACTGTGTGCAGCCGGTCGCAGGTCTGCTCGACGGACTCGACGACCGCCGCTTCACGCCAGGTGCGGAGTTGGCGATCGTCGCCGACGCCGCCGGCCGCAGGCACGTCACCGAGCTCGCGCCGGCGACGCCGCCCCAACGGCACTCCCGTCGCGATCGAGGCAGAAGTGCCGCGCAGCGTCGTCGACGTAGCGTCGAATCACGCAGGGCAACAACGGTACTCGAAGGCGACGCCGCCGCACGCCACCGCGTGGGGGAGCGGGAGTGGTCGATTCCGGTGACGGGCTTCTGGCAGGCACATCGAATGGCGCCGACCCGCTACGCGCAGACCGTCGCCGAGTTCGTCGCTTCGACCGACGTCTCGCGACCCGCGGCCTGTTGGGACCTCTACGGCGGTGCGGGCGTCTTCGCGGGCGCTCTGATCGACACGCTCGACACCGGTGAAGTCCATATCGTCGACTCCGACGCCGCCGCACTGGCCGCTGCGGACGCGGTGTTCGCTGAGGAGGACTCGTCGGTCTCGACCCACCGCGGCGAAGTCGCCGAGGTGATCGAGTCGTTGCCGGCCCCGGAGGTCGTCGTCCTCGACCCGCCGCGAACCGGCGCAGGCACCCGAGTGATCGACAGGATCGTCGCCGCCTCGCCCCAGGTGGTGGTGCACGTCGGGTGCGACGCCGCACGATTCGCGCGTGACCTCGCGTTGTTCACCGAACGCGGGTACGCCGTCACCCGGATGCGGGCATTCGACGCTTTTCCGCTGACGCACCACGTCGAAGCGATCGCGCTGCTCGTGCCGAACGCAGCCGTCGGTGTGTGACCAGTTCGCGGTTGTGGTGACCAATTCGTGGTTGTGGTGACTCAGTGCACTGCCGCGAGGTCCGTAGACTGTTCGACACGACCGCGACAAGCCCGCGCGGTCGGTGTGCGTAGTAGGAGGACTCGATGAGTGTGCTCGAGCGGATCTCTTCCCCGGCCGATCTCAAGGCGTTGTCGCCGGACGAGGTCGTGGTGCTCGCAGGGGAGATCCGTGAGTTCCTCATCGAGAAGGTATCGGCGACCGGCGGCCACCTGGGCCCGAATCTGGGGGTCGTCGAGCTGACTCTCGCGCTCCACCGTGTCTTCGATTCGCCCGTCGACCCGGTGATCTTCGACACCGGTCATCAGTCGTACGTGCACAAGATCGTCACCGGACGCGCCGCGGGCTTCGACGAGTTGCGTCAACGCGACGGACTCACCGGGTACCAGGATCGCGCCGAGAGCGAGCACGACTGGGTCGAGTCCTCGCACGCATCAGCGGCACTCAGTTACGCCGACGGACTGGCGAAGTCGTTCGCTCTGACCGGTCAGGACCGCACGGTCGTCGCGATCGTCGGCGACGGCGCGCTCACCGGCGGGATGTGTTGGGAGGCGATCAACAACATCGCCGATTCGGACCGTTCGGTCGTCATCGTCGTCAACGACAACGGGCGCTCGTACGCACCGACCATCGGCGGCGTCGCCGCACATCTGTCGGGTCTGCGGCTACAGCCCGGCTACGAGCGCTTCCTCGACGAGAGTCGTCGTGTGATGCAGATGTTGCCCGTTGTCGGCGGACCGGCATACGCGGTTCTGCACGGCATGAAGAGCGGGATCAAAGATCTCCTCGCGCCCCAGCAGATGTTCACCGATCTCGGACTGAAGTACGTCGGACCCGTCGACGGCCACGATGTCGAAGCGCTCGAAGCGGCGTTCGCGCGGGCACGATCGTTCGGTGGTCCGGTCATCGTGCACGCCGTCACCCGCAAGGGCAACGGCTACATTCACGCCGAGAATCACGTGGCCGATCAAATGCACTCGACCGGTGTCATCGACCCCAAGACCGGCCGCGCCAAGTCGGTGTCGGCGCAGGACTGGACGTCGGTGTTCTCCGCGGCGCTCCTCGAAGCCGGTGCGACGCGCCCCGACGTTGTCGCGATCACCGCCGCGATGCCCGGTCCGACAGGGCTCGCACCCTTCGGCGAGAAGTACCCCGACCGGATGTTCGACGTCGGCATCGCCGAACAGCACGCGCTCACCTCGGCGGCGGGCCTTGCACTGGGCGGGATGCACCCCGTCGTCGCGATCTACTCGACGTTCCTCAACCGCGCATTCGACCAGCTCCTCATGGACGTCGCGTTGCTGCGGCAGCCGGTCACCCTCGTCCTCGACCGTGCAGGGATCACCGGACCCGACGGCCCCAGCCACCACGGCATGTGGGATCTGTCGTTGATGGCGATGGTTCCCGGTCTGCGCGTCGCCGCACCGCGCGACGCCGTCCGTCTCCGCGAAGAATTCGACGAAGCGCTTGCCGTCGACGACGGCCCGACCGCACTGCGATTCTCGAAAGGTGCTGTGCCCGAGGACATTCGCGCGGTGGAGCGTCTTGACGACGGCGTCGACATCCTGCGTCGGTCGTCACCCGGCGTCGGGGAAGCCGCGGGCGACGTGCTCATCGTCGCCGTCGGCGCGTTCTGCGGTCTCGCTGTCGATACCGCAGACCGGCTGGCCAAGCAGGGCATCGACGCGACGGTCGTCGACCCGCGGTGGGTGCTACCCGTCGCGGAGTCGATCGTCGACCTCGCGCGCAGGCATCGACTGGTGGTGACACTCGAAGACAGTGGTGTGAGCGGGGGAGTGGGAGCCGCAGTCAGCGCCGCTCTCTCCGATGCGGAAGTGCCTGTGCCCGTGCAACTTCGAGGAATCCCGCAGCGCTTCATCGAACACGCGTCGCGTGGCGAGATCCTGGCCGAGCTCGGCCTGACGGCTCAGGACCTCGCGCGATCGATCACGGCCACGGTGTCGGGGATGGAAACGGTGCCAGAACTCGAGCACGCCGACGAGGCGGTCGATGTGGCGCGCGATGCCGCCGGTGTCGACACGCCCGAGGTCGACCGAGGCTGACGGTGCGAGCTGATCTCGCGGTCAGCTCATCGAATCCGACTCAGCGGCAGGCGCACGGCTAAGGTGGTCGAGGGGCTTGGGGGAACCCGCCTCTTCCGAAGACTCCTTGGACTCGCTGCTGCAACACCGTGATCAGACCGAGTCCGGTTTGGCCGAGGACGTGGGTCGCGGTGGCCATCACCGGTCCGGCCTTGCCTGCCAGGCCAAGCGCCGTGGTGTCCTTCCCGTTGAGCTCGCCAACCGTGGGTTGCAAAAGTGCCGAGCTGATGCGGCTCAGCGCCGTTCGCTGAATAGCTGCCGTGCAATGACCAACCGCTGAATCTGGTTGGTGCCTTCATAGATCTGGGTGATCTTTGCGTCACGCATCATACGTTCGACGGGGTAGTCCTTGACGTAGCCTGCACCTCCCAGGATCTGTACGGCGTCCGTGGTCGCTGACATTGCGGTGTCAGAAGCGAAGCACTTCGCCATTGCACCAGCGAGACCGACTTCGGAGTGATTGTGATCACACGCGATCGAAGCGGCCCAAGTGAGCAGACGCGCTGCGCGGATATTGGTCGCCATGTCGGCAGCCATGAACTGGATTCCTTGGAACTGCGATATCGGCGACCCGAACTGCACACGCTGCTTGGCGTAGTCGGTCGCCACGTCCAGGGCGGCCTGCGCAATACCTACCGCCTGCGCCGCGACGACCGTCCTGGTGCGGTCGAGAGTGCCCAACGCGATCCGTAAACCGCGCCCGGCCTCGCCGATCAGGCGATCGCTCGGAACAAATACGTTGTCGAACGTGATCTCCCGTGTCGGCGAACCTCGCAGCCCCATCTTGCGTTCGAGCGCACCGAACACGATTCCGGCGTCGGTCGATTCGACGACGAACGCGCTGATCCCGCGTGCTCCTGCCGATGGGTCCGTCGATGCGAACACGATGTAGACGTCCGCGTGACCTGCGTTCGTGATCCAACGTTTTGTCCCGTTGAGTGTCCAGCCGCCGGGTACCGCCCTTGCATGGACTCTCATGCTCGCTACGTCACTGCCGGCCTCCGGCTCACTAAGGGCGAACGCGCCGAGAAACTCTCCGGACGCGATACGAGGCAGATACTTCGATTTCAGTTCTGGCGAACCCGCCAACAGCACTGGAGTGGCGAACAATTCGCTCCCACCGGCAACCTGCTGAGTGGTTGCGCAGGCTCGAGCGATCTCCTCGGCAACAATCGCGGAGGCGAGGTGGTCTCCGCCCTGACCGCCGTACTCTTCTGGCACGCCGACTGCGTGCAGGTTCGCTGCGATGAGTGCTTTGAGTGACTGTTCCGGGAACTCGGCGCACTCATCGACCATTGCTGCGTGGGGTGCGATCTGCGTGTCGGCCACGGCTGCGGCGGTCTCTCGCAGGGCGCGATGCTCATCGCTCAAAAGCCAGGTCGCTTCGACCGATTTCGGAGTCAACGGACCGATGCTTCGTGTGTGGCGTCGCTTCGCAACGCTGTCTTGCGGACCTTTCCCGAGCCCGTCCGCGGGAGCCTTGGAACCACCGTGATGCGCTTGGGAACCTTGTAGCGAGCGAGTCGGGTACTGGCAAACTCTTGTACCTCGGAGACGTTGATCAGCGCATCCTCGTGGGAGACGACGAATGCGTGGCCGACTTCTCCCCATCGGTCATCGGGCATACCGATCACTGCCGCCTCGGCGACATCGGGGTGCTCGAACAACACGGCCTCGACCTCGGCGGGATAGACGTTCTCTCCACCCGAGATGTACATGTCTTTGAGGCGGTCGACGATGAAGAAGAATCCCTCGGTGTCGCGATACCCGATGTCTCCTGAATGAAACCATCCGCCGTCGCTGAACGCTGTGGCAGTTGCGGCGGGATTGCGCCAGTAGCCAGCGCTGACGTTAGGCCCTCGGATGATGATCTCTCCTGTTGTGCCAGGGGGACATTCGGTACCGTCGGCGTCAACGATCATGACTTCATCGAACATCACCTGGGCGCCGGCCGATCCAGCCTTTCGTACGGACTCATGCTGCGGCAGGAACGTCGCCCCTGGCGCCGTCTCGGTGAGTCCATATCCCTGGCAGAACGTAATGCCCTTCTCCATGTATAGGTCGATGAGGTGTCGCGGTACGGGCGCGCCACCGGACATCACGCTCCGTATTGACGCGAGGTCGGTGTGGGCCCAGCGTGCCGAGTTGGTCAGGTCCGCGAACATCGTCGCGACACCGAACATCCATGTCACACCGTGTGATTCGATGAGGTCCAGCGCGAGATCAGCATCCCACTTCGGCGCGATCACGCTCCTCCCGCCTTTGAGGTACACGGTCACGACGAGTTGATTGAGTGCCGCGACGTGGAACATCGGAGCACTGACAAGCGCTACCTCGTCGGAGCGAACGTCGACATCAAGCATCAGATTGAAGCTGTTCCATAGCAGATTCTCGTGACTGAGAATTGCGCCTTTTGGTCGCCCTGTTGTGCCCGACGTGTACAGCAGAAATGCGGGGTCGGTCCCACCGACTTGCGCTGCAGGCACTCCGATGGCGGGGGCGGCCACCGGATCGGGCGACCACACGGCAACGTCAACGATGAACGCGGCATCTGCAAAAGACTCTGTGTCGGCGCATCTTTCGGGACCGAGGATGAGCGCAGATGCGGCCGAGTCCGTCAATTGATAGTGAAGTTCGTTGTATGTCAGGCGGTTGTTCAGCGGGAGGAACACGCCGCCGATCCGCACGACGGCGAGCATAGTCTCGATGAGAGCAGGGTGGTTCTCGCCGAGGTACGCGACTCGATCTCCCTTGCCGACACCGGCCGCTGCGAGAGCGGCCGCGCGGATGAGAACTCGACTATGAACCTCGCGATATGTGATCTGGTCACCGAGGTAGACCAAGGCGACCTCGCTGCCGCTCATTGCTGCGCGTCGCTCCGACAGTGTCGCCAAGCCTGGACGAAAGCCACAAACATCTTCCACGTCATCGCGGTACATATGAGACTCCTTCATCTCGACCTCACTCAGGCTCATGCGGTTCGACCGGCGAGTTCGTCCGACGACACCCAATTGCCGTGTAGCCCTGACTTGATACGCATGGGCATCCGTAGGGTTGCTACAGGGGGGCGGTCGACGTGGGCGGCATCAAGGATCACCAGCTCGCTGTACATGCGGTCGCGCCGTGCCACCACGACGAACACGTACCCTTCGCCCTCGCGTGCAGTCTCGTTGGCGGGCACGAAGATTGGCTCACCGACCGTCGAATTCTCGCCGGGATCATAGAATCTCGTCGTGGCGCTCGCGTGATCGATAGTGCCGACCCAACGGAATCCATGACTTGACTTCTGTTGTCCTGGAAGGTCATTGACTGCCATGACACCCCAGTGGTAGCGGAGTGTCTCGTATCGGTCGTCCATGCGCGGAAACTCGCCCGCAGCGCTCATCAGCCTTTCTTCGGTGAATCCATCCGACCCATCGGACATATCGATCGTCCACCGGCTCAAGCGGGTCTTGCTGCGCTCCGGGTCGTAGGTTGCGCCGGTGATGTCGGGGAACCAGGGGAAGTAATTGGTCTCCGCAACCGGTGTGTCCAGGTAGATCCGGCGGCCGTCATCGTAGGCGCCCATGATGTGGCTGGCGAAGCGATTCGATCCTCGAAACCATCGCAGTTGTCGCGCAGTGCCTTTGCGTGGCAGGACACCGAGGTACACGTCCTCGTTCGGGTCCCAGAAAAACTGTGGGTTGCCCTCGCGCAGCCATTCGGTGCTGCTTCGTAGCGGCACGATTGGAAAGACGACGAAATTCTGGGTCACGGCAAAGTCGTGAATCATGCACGAGTACGGGGCTCGAATCCACGTTTCATGAATGATGCTGCCATTCGCATCCGCCTCGTAGTAGGCGATATCGGGCGTGGCCTCGCCGGTCGCGGCGTAACCGAAGAACACCATCTCGCCCGTCCTGGGATCGACCTTGGGATGTGCGGTCGACGTCTCTGAGGTCATCGCTCCCTCGAACTGATACTCACCCAAGGTTTCGAGTGTCACCGGATCGATCAGGATGGGCGGGCTGTCTTCCTTCGATGCATACAACCTGCCACCGTGGAAGAAGACGTTTGTGTTCGCCAGTCCACGACGGACGCCGGCGACGGTCGGGTCGTCGGTGAAGGCATTGCGGTATGCGCCGAATAGCGACCTACCCGCCTTCTCCTCGGCAACGAAGCGAGGTGTGCGCACATAGCGACTCTTGAAATCGACTCTGCCGCTTCGGAATGTGAAAGACATGACCATACCGTCAGAGTTGAATAGTGCGAGATCGTTGGGGATGAACGACGGATAGTGCCTATCGACGACCACGCGGTAGTACGAACCGTCGAGATGCTCGGGGACTTCTCCCTGTACGCACTCGAGATCGGTGATGTCTGCTTCGAGACGCATGGGCGCTTCGAACGGGTCCTCAGTGATGGGAAAACGGTCCACGACCACGTACTCCTTTGTCGGCACCCGACGTGACGCATCACGGAGTGCACTTCTGGGGTGATGTGAATCACGACACCACTCGGAGCTGGACGAGTCCAAAGAACAAGCCGAGCATTCCGCTATATGGAACGGGGTCGTCAGGAGCGGTTGTCGCGCAGTCGGACGGAGATGTCGTTTGCCGCCTGCATCACCTGTGCGACGTGCGCATCAATCTCAGACCGCGTGCGTAACCACGTCGCGAACCCGGTGAGCACGACCGCCCCAGCCGGGGCGCCACTACCGATGAGGACGGCGGAGGCAAGGCTTGTGAGGCTCGGGTCGTACTCGCCGACGCTCACGGCCCACCCTCGACGTCGGACGACGTCGAGCTCGTTCAACAGCGCATCCCAGTCGGTGATCGATCGGTCCGTGTGTCGTGTAAGTCGCTTGCCCGGAAACCGGTGGCGTAATTCTCGTTGAGACTCGTGGGCCAGAATGGCCTTTCCGCCCGCCGTGCAATGGGCGGGCAGTAGTGCGCCGAGTCCTGACGCCACAGTCGTCGTCCGGCCTCCCGGCAGAGCCTGGACTACACGCACGGACTTTCCTTCCAGGACATAGAACGAGACCATCTCGTCCACGGAACTGCGGAGTTGCTCGAGCACTGGCTCGGCGGACTGTCGCAGGTCACGCGCGCTGGTCACTGTCAGCGCTAATTCGTGGATAGCGGGTCCGATCACGTATGGCCCGCCCGAGACGTCCTGTCGAACAAATTCTGTTCTGCGGCAGTTGTTCAGCACGCGGTGCGCGGTCGATGGTGCGACGCCGAGCTCCCGTGACAGTTCGGCCACCGTAATCGATCCGCGTTGGCCGACGAGCTTGACGGTGCGCAGTGCCAGTTCGGCCGAGGTCATGCCAGATGCCCGACGTGGTCCGTCAGGTGGGTCGGCCAGCGTGAAGCTGTCGCCATGTGGAAATCGAGCCATGTCATCAGCTTTCCACATAGGAGAATCTGCCACCGCGATTCTTGGCGATGTGCGCCACATCCAGCTTAAGTCTGTGAAGTCCATCACGGAAAGCCGAGGCCCCGTCCTCGGTGCCGTCCACGAGTACGAAAGCGATGTCAATGACCGACACGATGACAGCTCCAACTCCCACAACAGACGACGCGCTGTCCACGCTCACGCGGCGCGTTGATCGCCTCGAAGCCGAGCTCGCTGTTCGTCGGCTGCAGCATAGCTACGGCTACTACCTCGACAAGTGTCTCTATCAAGAAGTCGCTGACCTATTCAGTGACGATGCGGAAGCGATCTTCTGCGGTGGTGTCTACCGTGGCCGTGCCGGCATCAACCGCCTCTATCTTGACCGCTTTCGTGCCCGGTTTACTCAGGGACACAACGGTCCAGTGTTTGGTTTCCTGCTCGACCATCCCCAGCTCCAGGATGTCATCAGCGTCAATTCCGACGCGACGGAAGCCAACGGCCGCTTCCGGTGCATTATGCAGGCAGGCGTTCACGCGTCGGCACGTGAGCAATTCGCCGGTCGGACGACCCACGATCAGTGGTGGGAAGGGGCGCTGTACGAGAACACCTACGTTCGCGAGAACGGGGTGTGGAAGATCAAACGCCTCGATTACCAGCCATTTTGGCACGCCGAGTACGCCAAGGGTTGGGCGCAGACCGAGCCCATGAACGCAGTCATCCCGATCGAAACCTATCCGGTTGATCCAGTCGGCCCCGATGAGATCCGTCCTTTCGCGCTGTTTCCGAACACAGATGTCGTCGACTTTCACTACGCACATCCGGTCACCGGCAAAGCGTGGACCGAATCAGAATGACTCGGTGGGACGTAATGAAACGTTTAGCAGCGAATGATGTTGTCGCCGACTGGTCTACCGCAATGCCGTCTGTGTGTGGTGGAGATCTGCACTTCGGCGAGGTCACCAATCCCGCTCGTCCAAGGGAAGTCGTAGGGCGATTCGCGCGGAGTGGCCGCGCAGAGGTCGAACTTGCGGTCGCAGCCGGGAAGCAAGCGTTCCCCGCCTGGCGAGATCTCGGAGCGGGCAAGCGGGCTAAGTGCATGCGCGCGGCAGCGGAGGTCGCTGACGGCCTTGTTGACGACTTGGCTTCACTCCTCACCGCAGAGGTAGGAAAGACGCTAGGCGAGTCGCGAGGTGACGCGGGTGGTGCCGCACGACTGCTGCGCGAATTTGCCGACCTTGCCTCAGCCGCTGACCGCGAGACCGATCTTTCCAGTGATCCGGCTTCGTATGCCGCAACGGACGTGCTCGTTCGTCGGGTGGCGCTCGGGCCTGTTGTGGTCATCTCTCCATGGAATACCCCAATTCACCTGGCATTCAACGCCATTGCTCCCAACCTCATCGCAGGCAATACCGTTGTAGTGAAGCCGCCGGAGGTAGCTCCTCTGGCTCTGACGGCGCTCGTGGCTGCTCTCGCGGCAGTGCTCCCCGAGGGTGTGCTGACGGTGGTGCCTGGGGAGGGGGCAGTGGCAGGTGCGGCTCTCACCTCACATCCCGACATCCGGGGCGTCTTCTTCACCGGCGGTATCAGCACAGGGCGTGAGGTTCTGAAGTCGGCTTCGGAAACCATAAAAAAGGTCGCCATGGAACTTGGCGGAAACGACGCTGCTGTCGTCCTCGACTCTGCGGTGATCAACGAGGATATGGTGCGCGAACTCGTTGTCGGCTCGATGGGGTGTGCTGGCCAGATCTGCTTCAACGTGAAGCGAATCTACGTTCACCGGAAGCACTTCGATGCCTTTGTCGAGTTGTTCGTCGATCTGGCCGGTCACATTGTCGTTGGCGAGGGAACGGATGCCTCCGTCGACATCGGCCCCCTTGCGACTGAGGAGGGCCGAAACCGAGCCGTACGACTGATTGAGCAAGCGCGCGCCGCTGGAGCAGACGTGAGAGTGGCTGGGACCTACGCAGATTCGGCTCGTGTCGATGAAGGCCACTACGTTCTGCCGACCATCATCACCGGCATCGCACCCGACGACGAACTCATCCTCACTGAACAGTTCTGTCCGGTTATTCCGATCATCGCGTTCGATTCCGACGACGATGCTATTGCTGCGGCAAATGGCACAGAATTCGGACTCGCGTCCTCGGTCTGGTCGACCGATGTCGAACATGCGATGCGCGTCGCCCGGCAGATCGAATCCGGGAGCACCTTCATCAACGTCCACAGACTTGGCGCATCGGTGTCCTCGACGCCGTTCGGCGGCGTCAAGCACTCTGGGCTCGGTCGTACACACGGCGAATACTCGTTGCTTTCCTGCACCGAGGAGCACGCCATCGTGCGATTCGCTGATCCGGCGCGCGATCTACCGGGGATCGCCCGCTGGAATCACCTCCGCTCCTCTTCATCGACATCGTAAGGAAGCCACCATGAATGACCAGAAGGCCGTGGAGCGCGGCTACCGCAGGATCGCGGTCGAGGAAGCCTACGCGCCGACCGAGATGCTCGATCTGTACCGCCGCCTCCTTGACACAGGTGCGGTCAATGATCGCGGGTTCGAGTCTTTGATGGGGTTCTACCTGCGCAGTGACGCAGCGAAACCCGTTGCTGTCCGGCGTCGATTGGCAGATCTCGGAGACGAGAGGCTCGCCGATATGGACGCGGCCGGTATCGATCATCAGGTGCTATCACTGACATCTCCTGCCACGAACGTGCTGGATGTCCCGAGTGCGCGTGAGATCGCTGCGCTTGTCAATGATCGGCTCGCAGAGGCCTGCGCTCGGCATCCGGACCGGTTTTCGGCGTTGGCAGCGGTTCCATTTCAGGACGTCAACGCCGCAGTGCGTGAGTTGGATCGGGCAGTCAACACCCTCGGACTGCGAGGTGTGATCGCGAACTCGCACATCGCGGGAACCTATCTCGACGCCCCCCGCTACGCGCCGGTTCTAGAAGCGGCGGAAGCGCTCGGTGTGCCCGTGTATCTACACCCGAACACTCCGACGAACGAGATGATCGGCCCGTTGTTGGACAGTGGAATCGACGGCGCAATTTTCGGGTTCGGCGTCGAGACCGGCATGCACCTGCTGCGAATCATCACTTCCGGCGTGTTTGATCGTTTCCCCGACCTCAAGCTGGTGGTGGGGCACCTCGGCGAGGCGCTCCCGTATTGGCTCAGCCGGATCGATTACATGCACGCAGCACAGGTCGCGGCAGGTCGGTATGAGGCGATCAAACCGCTGCAGCGAAAGCCGAGTGAGTACTTCCGTACGAATATCTGGCTTACTACCAGCGGAATGCCGTGGCAGCCGGCAATCATGTTCGCGCGCGAGGTCGTTGGCAACGACAGAGTCATGTATGCCATGGATTACCCATACCAATACGTTCCGGAAGAAGTTGAAATTCAAGACAATCTGCCGATATCCGCCGCAGATAAAAGAGCGTTCTTCGAGACCATTGCGGTAGATGTCTTCGGATTACGAGAACCGGCCACGGCGGGTATCGCGTCGCCATCCACGAAGGGGCAGTGACCATGAGTCTGGCCGAACAGATAAAAGAGTCGTCCATGAGCCGATTCCAAATACTCACTGTCATCACATGCTTGGCGGTCGTTGTCGTCGAGGGCTACGACGTGATCGTCATGTCGTTCTCGGCGTCGGCGATAGCAGATGAATGGGGCGTGACACGGAGTGTTCTCGGTTACGGGCTGAGCGCGTCAACTGCAGGTATGGCGCTGGGTTCGCTCTGCATTGCCCCCATCGGCGATCGCATTGGGAGACGGATGGTCGGGTTGAGTGGACTCGCAGTCGTCGCAGTGGGTATGGCGTACTCGGCTGTTGCTCCCGATTTCGGCAACCTGATGCTGTCCCGCCTTATCACGGGTGTCGGTATTGGAAGTGTGATGGCCTCAGTCGGCGTCGTCATCGCAGAGTATTCGTCACGTCGCCGGGTAGGTCTCACAATGGCACTCTTTGCCGCCGCGAACGGTACAGGCGGAGTCCTCGGTGGCCTCGCGGCAGACATGCTGATCTTTAGCTATGGTTGGCGGTCGGTGTTTGCAGTCGGCGCCGGCGCAACCTTGGTCATCTTCGTCGTCGCTCTCGTTGCGATGCCCGAGTCGCTGGCATTCCTGTCGACCCGAACCGACGATCGCGCGCAACGGCGACTGCGCAGAATCGCGGCCAAGATGGGTCTCCAAGTCGATGCCGAGCACCTCCAGGTGTCCGGCGGCGTGGATAGTAATGGGCGGTATCGAGACCTATTCGCACGCAGCACCGTAGTCAGCACCATCCTGCTGTCGCTCGGTTATGGCGCACTGATGACGACCTTCTACTTTATTGTCAGCTGGACGCCCAACCTGGTGTCCGATGCCATCGGTGATGATCGCCTCGGTATACAAATTGGTGTTCTGCTGCCACTCGGTGGAATCGTTGGTTGCGTGGCGTTCGGTCTTTTGACTGCGGTCGTCAGAGTTCGACCCTTGGCGGCAGTTGCGCTATCGCTCGCGGCCGTATGTACGCTGCTGATGGCGTACGCGCTGAGTACAGGGAGTGCCCCCATCGTCCTAGCGCTAGCAATCGGGGTGCTTTTGAATGCGGGAATCAGCGCGTACTACGGCGTCATTCCATCGGCATTTCCAACTCAGATACGCACGACGGGATTCGGTTTCGTTCTCGGCATATCCAGAGTACTGGGGATAGCATCGCCAATCATCGCGGGATATCTCCTTGGCTTCCTTTCCGGTGCAATGGTATTTGGACTCTTCGGAGTGGTGCTGGCCTTATCTGCGATCGCTTTCATTGCGCAAGGCCGGTTGTCTGAATCTGAAGCCGATGATGTGCCGACTGAGTCCACTGGAGCCGTTCTTGCGACTCCTGCGCCAGCATTTGACGATTGACCACCCAGCATCATCGAGAAGAAGGAGAACAATATGACTGAACTACTGGAGAAGCCGGTGTGGGAATCGGCAGTTTTCAACGGCACGTGGAACCCGGGAAGTGGTAAGGATCTTCCGGTCGTCGAGCCTGCTACTGGCGCGCAGTTGAGCACTGTCGGAGGTGCCAGTCCCGCGGACGTCGACGCTGCTGTGGCGAAGGCTGCAGTTGCGCAACGGGAGTGGGCCAACACCCCGTATACGGTCCGCGCCGCGGTCCTCCGACGGGCCGGCTTGTTGTTTGAGGAACATGCCGACGAGATCAACGAGTGGATCGTTCGGGAGAGCGGCGCGATCACAGCCAAGGCCGAACTCGAAACGCACGTCGCCGCAGAGGAGTGCTACGGAGCATCGGCGCTCGCCGCACATCCGTACGGCGAGGTACTGCGCTCGGAGCAACCGCGGATCAGTTATTCGCGGCGGATGCCGGTTGGTGTGGTGGGTGTAATCGCACCTTTCAACTTTCCGTTGATCTTGTCGATCCGAGCCGTGGCCCCAGCACTCGCTCTCGGTAATGCCGTTGTGCTCAAACCGGATCCGCGTACGTCGCTCTGTGGGGGTGTCGTACTCGCACGGATCTTCGAGGAAGCCGGGCTTCCGGAAGGGCTACTGAGTGTTTTGCCCGGCGGCGCCGACGTCGGCGAGGCACTGGTTGTGCACCCGCATGTCCGGGTCATCGCGTTCACCGGCTCAACCGCGGCTGGACGAGCGATCGGAGAGCTGGCGGGCCGTCACCTCAAACGTGCTCACCTCGAACTCGGTGGCAACAACGCGCTCATCATCCTTGACGATGTTGACATCGAGAAGGCTGCGTCCATTGGTTCCTTCGGTTCATTTATGCATCAGGGACAGATCTGCATGACAGTGGGCCGACACATCGTGCACGAGTCGGTCGCTGCCGACTACGCGACCGCGCTGGCTGAGCACGCGTCGCGCCTACCGGTCGGCGACCCGTTCGTCGAACAGGTGGCCCTGGGACCGCTGATCGATGCCGGACAACGTGACCGGGTGCATGCCCTGGTGTCCGCGAGCATCGATTCCGGTGCACGTGTGCTCGCTGGCGGAACCTACGATGAGTTGTTCTATAGGCCAACGGTTCTTACCGACGTATCCACATCTGCGCCTGCATTTGCGCAGGAGGTTTTCGGTCCGGTCGCGCCGATCGTGTCGTTCGCGGATATCGATCAGGCTATCGCGATCGCGAACGATTGCGAGTACGGGCTATCGCTCGGGATTCTGGCGGCAGACGGACTCCGCGCCTTGGAGGTGGCCGACCGGATCCCGACCGGGCTTGTTCACATCAATGATCAGACCGTCAGCGACGAGGCAGTGATCCCGTTCGGTGGTACAGGCTTCTCTGGCAATGGAGGCAGGGTGGGCGGAGTGGGCGCAAATCTCGACGCCTTCACTGAAACCCAGTGGGTCACTGCGCAGTCGGCGTTGGCGAGCTATCCGTTCTGAGTCCACTTCGTAGTTGAGGCCGACGCATGACGTCTGGCAGTACCGCCACCGCACTCGCGGTGGCGGTACTGCTGTATCGGTCTCACGAATGCGCGCCAAGTACGGACAGGGCGCACGCATAGAAATCGCCGCACCCGATTTCGGGTGCGGCGATCGTCAATAGTGGAGCGGGTCAGGGAATTTCGAGTGTCACGCTTGCACGGCGGCCGCCGGAGACGACTCGGGACACGCAGCAGCACATCGTGTCGTCCGCCGACTTCTGCTTCTCGCTCAGGAAGACGTCGCGGTGGTCGATTGTGCCGTCGCTTGCCACAACCTTGACCTGGCAGAGTCCGCATTCGCCCTTTCTGCAGTCGAACATCATGTCTGCGCCGGCTTTCTCGAGAGCGGCGAGTAGCGAGTCGCCCGGGCTGACGGTCGTCGTCAGGTCGAGCTTGGGGATTGACACGACGAACTCCTGAGCGTCGAACCATCCACTGTTGCCGAATGTCTCGTAACGCAGGTCGGTAACCGGCAGGTCGTGGTCGAGCCAGCAGCGTCTCACCGCATCCATCAGGCGGATCGGGCCGCACATATAGAGTTCCGTGCCGGTGCCGAGCGCTGCGATAAGTGAGGTCACATCGAGGCCGGAGCCTTCATCGTCCACGGCCACATCAATGCGGTCTCCGTGCAGCGCAACCAGTTCGGGGAGAAATGCCATCGCTGACCGTCTACGCCCAACGTAGACGAGGCGATAGTCGGCGCCCACGCGACGTAGTACCGCAGCCATTGCCGCGATGGCCGTGATACCAATGCCGCCTGCCAGGAGTACATATCTCCGTGCGCCGACCCTCAATGGAAAATTCTGCAGTGGCGCAGTGACATTGACGTCGTCACCCGGCGCCAAGTCATGCATGAAGGTCGAGCCACCGTTGCTTGTGGGCGACAGTCGTACCCCGATCGTCACTGCTCGGCCGTCGGCGCTGCCTGACACTACGGAATACGACCGAGTTGTTCCGTCGGGGATCCGGACGTCGATATGCGAACCGGGCTCGGCACGATGCGACTGTTCGGTCTCGATGGTGATCTGTGCAATCCCGTCGGCAGCCGGACGTGTCGAGCTAATTCGCCCGTACATCCACGTGATCTTGTTGTCGGTCACGCTATCTCACCGATCCGCTTGCGAGTGCATCGATGTTTGCGACGGTCGAACGTTCTGCTTCGATCATTCGCTGGATGATGCGCCGGACCCACATTCCGCCAGCGTCGATGTTCAGGTTATAGAACTCATGGTCGGGGTTTGCTTCGATCGCCCGCTGCTGGGCGGTCAGCATCTCCTCGTCTTCTCCGAAGACGTTGTGTACACCATCGCGTAGTTGCGTGGTGATGAGTTGGCTATCGAGGCAGTAGTTCCGCATAAAGGCCCAGAAGTACAGTGCCGTCCGCTTGTCCACGGGGCTGATTGTGTTCATTACGTAGCCGTTGACGCCATGACTTCGGTCGCCTTCGGGGGCGCCGCTGCCTGCCTTCGCAACTCCGACGTCGATGCAGATCGTACCCGGCGCCTGAAATTCGATGATTTGCCAACGGTCGACCTTGCCCTCGAAACCGGGGAACTTGTCGCGCATGTTCTTGAGCCAGAACGGTGGTGCGTCGATGTCGTGCATCCACCGGCTCACGGTCACGGTGTTGTGCGTGTGGGTGACTTCGAAGTCGGATTCACTGAGTTCGTCCTGCCCAATCGAGGAGGAGTGAACGAACTCCTCGTGTGTGAGATCCATCAGATTGTCGAGAACAAGCTGATAGTTCGCTTGGACATCGATAGTGAGTCCATCACCTGCCCACTCGGGGGAATCCATCTGATGCATATCAGGAATTGTTGCGGGGTCCGCAAGCGTCGGATCTCCCGGCCACACCCAGAGGTAGCGATAGCGCTGCTCTATGGGGTAGGAAGCGACCATTGCTGAGGGATTGATTGTTTCCTGAGCTGGCATCTGCGTGCATCGCCCCGCTGAGTTGAATCGCAGGCCGTGATAGGGACACTGAACCTCGTCGTTGCCTATGCGCTTGCCCATCGAGAGAGGCGCGAGTCGATGCCAGCAGGCATCCGCAAGTGCAACTGGTCGTCCATCTGAGGTGCGATACAGGGTCATCGGAGTGCCTGCGATGGTGCGAGGTAGCAGCGACGACGAGTTGACCTCGTGGTCCCACGCCGCTGCGTACCACGCGTTGAGCGGGAACTCCATGTTCTTGGCGGTCGCGCCGCCCGGTCCTAGATCGGTCAAGGGATCGTCCTTCCAGGCTGTGGAATAGCTATCATCATAGTTATTAGGTGATGTGAGACACACGATAACTATGGCTATAGTTATTCGCAAGAGCCGTGGCCGGACACTGCGGGTAAGGAGAGTCGTGAGCTTGCGATATGCACTTCTGGCGGTGCTTACTGCTGGTCCGCTGACTGGATACGACGCCGCGAAGCGTTTCAGCTCTTCAGTCGGGCATGTCTGGAGTGCGCCGGATTCACAGATCTACCCCGAACTGCGCCGGATGGAGCGTGAGGGCCTTCTCGTCGGCGAAGAGGTTCGGTGGGGACCAAACAGCACGAAAACGCAGTACCGAATCACCGACGCGGGTGTGGAGAGCTTTCGTGTCTGGGTGAACACGCCACTCGGCTACTCGCCGACCCGCGATGTGCATCGCACTCAAGCGGCCTATTTTGAATGGGCAAGTCCCGAGTCGGCTCGGCAGATCCTGCTTGCTCACGCTGCTCACCATGCTCGTCAGGTCGAATTGCTTACTGTCATACGCGACGGAATCAAGGCGGGCACCGACCCAGCCATCAGTCGTCGACTAGAAAGTGCACCTCAGTCAGATCGAGAGCGAATAATCGCGTACAAAGTGCACATGTACGACGGCATGATAGCGCAAGCGAACATGGAAATAGATTGGGCGCGTGAGGGTTTGGATCTCGTCAATCGAATGAACCCAGGTCGCGACGTGGACCAACCGGAGTAGCGCTAGTCGCCCGACTGTGCCGTCGTCGGGTCTGCGTTCAACGCATCGGCAAGAGCAACGTCGGTCAGGTCGCGCTGCCACGGTCGGGCCCCGCCCGCCGCGAGGTACGCGTCGACGGCGTCCGGTGTCGCGGGCAAAGCCACTCCGTCCCAGGCGAGTTGGCGTACCAGGTCGGGTGCGAGGAGATTCTCGACGGGCAGGTTGTTGCTCTCGGCGATCTCTTTGACGATCGGACGGACCTGCGCGATGCGCGCGGCGGCGTCGGGGTTGCGCTGTTCCCACCTGCTGATAGGTGGGAGTCCTACTGTCGGACCGCGTTTCGACGGCAGTTGGGATTCGGGGAGGCTACGCGCGCGATCGATCGCGCCGAGCCAGATCCCGGCCTGACGGCGTTGCCTGGGGCCGCCGAACACGGGCAGTCGGGTCAGCTCCGCCTCCGAGGTAGGCATGGCGTTGGCTGCGGTGACGATGGCCGAATCGGGCAGGATTCGGCCGGGTGCGACATCACGACGCTGAGCGAGTTGTTCACGGGCAGTCCACAACTCGCGGACCGCAGCCAACGATCGGCTGCTCTTCACCGTGTGCACATTGGCGGTCCTACGCCATTTGTCGACGCGTGGGGCAGGGGCCGGCCGGTCGAGAACGTAGCGGAACTCCTGGCGCGCCCACTCGTCCTTCCCCTGTTCCACCAGCGCCTGTTGCACGGCGTCGCGTAATTCGACGAGCACTTCGACATCGAGCGCGGCGTAGTTGAGCCAATCGTCGGGGAGCGGTCGGCGCGACCAGTCCGCGGCGCCGTGGCCCTTTTGGAGGCCGAGTCCGAGATAGGTGGCGACCATCGCTGCGAGATTGACCTTGGGCTCCCCGAGGAGGCGCCCGGCCAGTTCGGTGTCGAAGACCGTCTCGCAGCGGAAACCGAGTTCGCGCAGGCAGGGCAGATCTTGATCGGCGGCGTGCAACACCCATTCCGGGCCGTCGAGGGCCTCGATCACCGGGGCGAGTGCCTCGGGCTCGCTGATCGGATCGAGCAGAAACGACCCGGAACCCGTGCGGCGCAACTGAACGAGGTACGCCCGCTGCGAGTATCGATAACCCGAGGCGCGCTCGGTATCGACGGCGATAGGGCCGGTTCCCGCGGCAAGGCGTTCGGCGGCGTCGGCGAACTCCGCCGCGCGCGACAACACGGGCGGAACACCGTCGGAGGGTGCGAGCAATGGTTCGACGGCCGGCTCTGCAACGACCTCGGTGCCGGAGTCGGCGGGCCGATCGTCGGACGTACTCATCTCGATGTACTCACACCGAGCCGAGTTCGGTGATCCCGACCGGCGGCAGACCCGCAGCCGACGAGAGCACCTCGCAGAACGCCTCGAGATGGCCGCCGAGGCCGTCGGCAGTGGGAGCGGTCCACGATGCTCGTAGTTCGAGCTGATGTGCCCTGGGCGGTCCCGCGATGTCGCCGTAGCGCACCGACGTCGTCGACGTGACCGTCCCGCCGAGCGCTGTGACGACGATCGGTTCGCCGGTCCGCGACATCTGGGTGCCGTCGCTCGACGTCGAACCCACGTCTGCGCCCAGCGCATCGGACAGCCAACTCCACGCCACCTCGGGCAGAAGTGGATCCATCGCAAGGGCGGCCTCGACCTCGGCCTGGATGTAGGCGACGAGGCGCATGGTGCCGTTCCAGGCGTCCTGGCCTGCCGGGTCGTAGAGCAGGACCAATCGGCCGAATGCGCTTCCCGACGAGTCGACCGGCACGTCGTCGTCGATATCGGGTACGCGCACCTCGGCGCCTACGGCGTAGCTGTACGGGGCAAGTCGCTGCGGGGGACGGATCGGCCCGACCTCGATATCGCGTCGGATCTGGGCGGTGTGCAGCGACTCGACCGCGGTGCGGAAGTCAGCAGGCTCCGTCGGAGCTCCAGAGGAGGTCACATCTCGACGGTAGAGTGAGGTAGGCGTGGCCGACGGGAGGCGCGCCGGGCAAGGGGGGCCTTGGTCGGCGGTGTGTCGGGTCGGCGGTGTGTCGGGTAGTCGGGGAGCTCTCAGAGTAACGCCGACCTGGTCGGCCTGCGCCGTTGTCGCACATGGCAGAGTGATTGGTGATGTCACACCCTGCCCGCACGCGCCGAAATCATGCCCAGATGCCGCTCATCGCTGCCGCGACCGGCGGCACGCCCACACGTCGCCCCGTGTGGTTCATGCGGCAGGCCGGCCGATCCCTGCCTGAATACCGTGCCATTCGTGCCGATCACGGGATGCTCGAGTCGTGCTTCGATTCGTCGATGGTCTGTGAGATCACCATGCAACCGGTGCGGCGCCACGACGTCGACGCCGCAATCCTGTTCTCCGACATCGTCGTGCCGCTCAAGGCCGCCGGAGTCGACCTCGACATCGTGGCCGGTACCGGCCCGGTCATCGCGCATCCGGTGCGGACCGTCGACGACGTGGCACACCTCCCAGCCCTCGATCCCCAATCGGTGGGTGCGATCGCACGGGCCATCGGGTTGATACTCGACGAACTCGACGACGAGACCGCACTCATCGGATTCGCGGGTGCGCCGTTCACCCTTGCCTCGTATCTGATCGAGGGCGGACCGAGCCGCAACTACACCATCACCAAGTCGATGATGTACTCCTATCCGGAGCTCTGGCATGCGCTGATGGGGCGTCTCGCCGACATCACCATCACCTTCCTGCGCACCCAGCTCGACGCCGGAGTCGACGCGATCCAGCTCTTCGACTCGTGGGCCGGTGCGCTCTCGGATGCCGACTACCGGACGTTCGTCGCGCCGCACAGTGCGCGCGTGCTGGCCGAGGTCTCCGATTTCGGCGTGCCCCGCATCCACTTCGGTGTCGGGACAGGGGAGTTGCTCGAGTCCATGACCAAGGTCGGAGCCGACGTGATCGGCGTCGACTGGCGCGTACCCCTCGACGATGCCGCGCGCCGGGTCGGCGGACGAGTCGCAGTGCAGGGAAACCTCGATCCCACAGTGCTTTTCGCCGGCGACACGGCGGTCGACCAACATGTTCGACGCATCGTCGCCGAGGGGGAGCGTGCAGTCGTGCACGGCGCGGCCGGGCACATCTTCAACCTGGGGCACGGTGTGCTGCCGGGAACCGATCCGGATGTGATCACGCGGACCGTCGAACTGGTCCATTCGATCTGAACGCTCGCGAGGTGAGGACATGACCATCGACGTCGCCGTTGTCGGAGCGGGCATCTCGGGTCTCACCGCGGCATTCCGGCTGCGGCAGCAGCTCGGTCCCGACGCACGTATCGACCTGTACGAAGCGGGGGAGCGGACGGGCGGAATTCTCAAGACGGTCGACGTCGGTGCTGACGGTCGGGGGTCGGTGCTCGTTGATGTGGGCGCTGAGGCGTTCATCGTGCGACGGCCAGAGGCGCTAGGTTTGGTCACCGAGCTCGGACTGGCTGATCGGGTGGTGTCGCCGACCGGGCGTCGACCCGCACTGTGGGCGTCTGGCCGATTGCACGACATGCCCCGCCCCGCGCTGATGGGGATTCCCGCAACGCCCGACGCGGTGGCCGACCTGGTCGATCGGGCAGATCTCGAGCGGATGGGTACCGAACCCGACCGTCGGTTGGAATGGGCTCCCGGTGCCGACGTCTCGGTGGGAGATCTTGTCGCCGACCGGTTCGGTCCGTCGGTGGTGTCGCGCAGCGTCGACCCGATGCTCGGCGGGGTGTATTCGAGCCTGGCCGCGGATATCGGTGTGCGCGAAGCGCTTCCGGCTTTGGCGGCACAGCTCGATGCGGGTGCGCCGAGTCTGACGGCCGCGGTCGGCGCCCTGCTGGCCAACCCGACCGCGACCGGGCCGGTCTTCGGAACGTTGGTCGGCGGGTATCGAGTCCTCGTCGAAGCGCTGCTCGACGCCGCGCGACCCGACCTCCGCCCCTGCGCGGCGGTGACCGATATCCGACGCGACGGCTCGCGATGGGCACTGTTCACGGGCGATCGCCCGGCCGGTGCCGGCGCGAGCTACGACGGCGTCGTCCTGTCGACGCCGGCGTGGACGACGGGACACATGCTCCGCCGTGAGGTGCCCGACGCCGCGTCGACGTTGCTGGCGGTCGAGCGGGCGGGATCGGTGGTCGTCTCCATCACGCTGGCGCCCGACACCGCACTTCCCGACAACTCCGGGGTGCTCGTCGCCACGGGAGAACACCTGCGCGCCAAGGCTTTCACGCTCAGCTCACGCAAGTGGGCGCATCTCGGCGAGCCCGGCGGGGCGTTGTCGGTGCGTGCGTCCTTCGGCCGATACGGGCAGCCGATTCCCGGCGAGGACGTCGAGCCAGGGATCGACGAACGCCTGCGCGACTGGGCACTGGCCGATCTCGATCGTGTGTGTGCGGCGGCAGGCATCGAGCCGTTGACGGGACGCGTCGTCGACACCTTCGTGCAGCGATGGACGCTACCGCGTTACGCGCCAGGACATCTCGCGACGATGGCGAAGGTCGAGGAGTCGCTGCCCGCCGGGCTCGCCCTTGCGGGCAACGCGGTGCGGGGTGTCGGAGTCCCCGCGTGCATCGGTCAGGCAGGCAGGGCCGTCGAACGCCTGCTCGGCGACCTGGAGGCCTAACCCCGCTGGTCGAGCGGGCGTGAGCGCCAGCGAGCACCCGAGTCGAGACCACCCTGCCCGGTTCGCGGACGCGCGCCGGTGGCACCATTGATCTCATGAGCCGCCTCGACTACTCCGCCCTGAACTCGACGATCCGCTACCTGATGTTCTCGGTATTCGCTGTGCGCCCTGGCGAGCTCGGCGACGACCGTGACCAGGCCAAGTCGGACGCCACCGACTTCTTCAAGTCGCTGGAGGACGAGGGCGTGGTCGTGCGCGGCGTGTACGACGTGTCGGGACTGCGTGCAGATGCCGACTTCATGATCTGGTGGCACGCCGAGCACATCGAGCAGTTGCAGGCCGCCTACAGCCGATTCCGTCGCGAGACGCTGCTCGGCCAGGCGTGCGATCCGGTGTGGAGCGCAGCGGCGCTGCACCGGCCGGCAGAGTTCAACAAGAGTCACGTGCCTGCCTTCCTCGCCGGTGAAGAAGCCGGGAAGTACATCTGCGTCTACCCGTTCGTGCGCTCTTACGACTGGTACCTGCTACCCGACGAGGAGCGTCGGGCGATCCTCGCGGAACACGGCAAGGCTGCTCGTGGTTACAAGGACGTCAGGGCCAACACGGTCGCGTCGTTCGCGCTCGGAGACTACGAGTGGTTGCTCGCCTTCGAGGCGCCGGAGTTGCACCGGATCGTCGACCTGATGCGCGATCTGCGCGCCACCGAGGCTCGCCGTCACGTGCGCGAGGAGATTCCGTTCTTCACGGGACCACGCGTCGAGGTCGTCGACCTCGTCGACGCGCTGCCTTAATTCCCGAACAAGGAGGGCACGTGGTCAAGGTCCTGGCCGTCGACACTTTCGGCACCGTCACCGATTGGCATTCGGGTGTGAGCGCCGTTCTGGCCGAACAGTTTCCGACTGTTGACAGCTCGCAGCTCGCGCGCGACTGGCGAGACACCTACGCGCCGGCGCTGGAGCAGATCGAATCGGGTGCCAGGCAGTGGACACTGCTGGACGATCTACACCGCGAGTCATTGGACGCATTGCTGCGGGACTCGTACGACATCACGGCGACTTCGACGCAGTTGGACACGGCCGTCCACGCCTGGCACGTCATCCCGGGCTGGCCCGACGCCGCGGACGGGATTCGCCGCCTGACGTCGAAGTTCGTCGTCTCCGCGTTGAGCAACGGCAACGTGGCGCTACTCGCCGAGATGGCCAAGCACAACGGATTCGACTGGGACTTCCTCGGAGGAGCTGACCTGTGGCGGCACTACAAACCATCGCCAGAGGTCTACCTCGGGATCGCGCGCCTCATGCAGGTGGAGCCGTCGGACGTCCTGATGGTCGCGACTCACTCGTGGGATCTCGACGCGGCTCGCGCGTGCGGACTGCGCACCGCCTATATCGAACGTCCCCGCGAGTGGGGTCCGGTACACAAGGACGAAACCCCGAATCCCCTCGACGACCTCCGCGCCACGGGCTTCGACGACCTGGCCGATCAGCTCGGCTGCTGATCGGCCCGACCGGTCAGCTCTCGTCCGGCTCCAGCGTCATGCTGATCGAGTTGATGCAGTACCGCAGGTCGGTCGGGGTGTCGTAGCCCTCGCCGGCGAAGACGTGGCCGAGGTGCGAGCCGCAGGTGGCACACAGCACCTCGGTGCGTCGCATCCCGAGCGAGTCGTCGGATCGCTCGATGATCGCGTCGCCCGCCAACGGTGAGAAGAACGACGGCCAGCCGCAGTGGGAATCGAATTTCTGGTCGCTGCGGAACAATTCGGCACCGCACGCCCGGCAGCGGTAGACGCCGGTGGTCTTGGTGTCGGTGTACTCGCCGACGAACGGCGCTTCGGTGCCCGCCTGCCGCAGCACGCGGAACTCCTGCGGGGTGAGGCGCTCACGCCATTGGTCGTCGGTGAGGTTCGCCAGCTGCTCGGGGCTCTCGGAAGCCGACTTTCCAGAAGTCTCAGATGTCATGACTCAACGGTACGTCGTTGGTCTCTTGACTAAAGCCAACACGTAACTGATACTCAGGAAACCTGAATATAAGGAGACCTGATGAGTTTGAGTTTGCCCGACACGCTGCGTCTGCGAGTCGCAAACAACGTTGCTGTTCTCCACCTGGCACGCCCGGAGAAGCGAAACGCTCTCGATGACAAGACGATCGTCGGAATCGAGGGGTTCTTTCGCAATCTGCCCGCCGACGTACGTGCCGTCGTCATCACCGCGGAGGGCGACCATTTCTGTGCAGGACTGGACCTGTCCGAGATGGTGGACCGTTCCGCGATCGAGGGGATAGCCCATTCTCAGATGTGGCATCGCGCTTTCGCGGAGATCGAGGACGGACCAGTGCCCGTCATCGCGGTACTCAAAGGTGCCGTCATTGGTGGCGGCCTGGAGCTCGCCGCAACCGCTCACATCAGGGTGGCCGAGAAGTCGACGTTCTACGCGCTTCCGGAAGGGCAGCGCGGGCTGTTCGTAGGCGGTGGTGCATCTGTGCGTGTACCGCGGCTTATCGGAGTGTCGCGCATGACGGACATGATGCTTACCGGACGGCGATACGACGCGCAGACAGGCGAGCGGATCGGGTTGAGTCAGTATGTTGTCGACGACGATTCGGGTCTTGACTTCGCCGTCGAACTCGCCGGCCGTATCGCGCAGAACGCGGAGCAAACCAATTTCGCCATCACGCGGGCTCTCCCGCTGATTGCCGAGGCAAACCCTCGCGAGGGGTACCTCATGGAGTCGATGATGGCGGCGCTTGCGCAGGGAACTGACGACGCCAAACACCGCATGCAGGACTTCCTTGCCGGACGAACTGCGAAGGTGGAACTTCCGTGACGACCATGACAACTGAACTCGACATTCTTTGGGCACCAACTGCACACAGTATTGACCAGACCGAGATAGGCCGGTTCATGGCCTGGCTGCGAGAGAACCGAGGTCTGGAGTTCAGCTCGGCGCAGGGTTTGTGGCAGTGGTCGGTGGATGATCTTGACGGTTTCTGGTCGGCAATCTGGGAGTTCTTTTCGATACGCAGTCACACCCCCTACTCGTCCGTTCGCACGACCGAAACCATGCCGAATGTCGAGTGGTTTCCAGGCGCGACGCTCAACTACGCGGAGCACATGGTTGGGGCCGATGCTGATCTGGATTCAGTTGCAGTGCTTGGCCGTTCGCAGACTAGGTCGAATATCGATCTGACCTTTGGCGAGCTGCGAGCCCAGGTTGCCATGGCGCGTGCAGTATTGCGGAAGCTGGGAGTGAAGAAAGGAGACTGCGTCGTAGGTTACCTTCCCAACATTCCCGAGACTCTCGTCGCTTTTCTCGCGACAGCTAGTCTCGGTGCGACGTGGGCGACATGCGCAACCGAGTTCGGGGCGCGCAGCGTCATTGATCGTTTCGGACAGATCGAGCCCGTTGTATTGTTGGTCGCTGGCGGATATCGGTTCGGCGACAAGGACATCGCCCTGACGGAAAACGTCGCGACGATTCGCTCTGAGTTGCACAGCGTGCGTACGGTGATCGACATCGAATACGGGCCGTATCGGGTAGATGACAGCCTGTCGTGGACAGGCTTGCTCGCGGAAGAGTCAGACGCGACACTCGAATTCGAGCCGGTTCCGTTCGGCCATCCCCTGGTTGTCCTGTTTTCCTCGGGGACGACAGGAAAGCCGAAGGCGATCGTTCACGGCCACGGGGGACTGCTCCTCGAACACCTAAAGAATGATGCGCTGTCCTGGGACCTCCATCCGGGAGATCGGATGCTGTGGTTCACCACGACAGCGTGGATGATGTGGAACGCACTTGTGTCGGCGCTTCTCACCCGCTCCAGCATCGTGATGATAGATGGCAATCCGGCCCATCCGGGCCTGCGTTGGCAGTGGGAACTCGCCGAGGAGACCGGCGCAACAATGATGGGCGCTGCACCCGGATTTGTGATGGGTTGCCGCGCAGCGGGTATCGAGCTCGCAGGCCTGGAGCTGTCCGTCCGGACTGTCGGTTGTGCAGGTTCTCCGCTGCCCCCTGAAGGCTTCGATTGGATCTATGAGCAGTTGGGTCCCGATGTAGTACTCAATGTGGGTTCTGGTGGCACTGACGTGTGTACGGGCATCGTGCAGAGCAATCCGCTACTTCCGGTCATCCGAGGTCGGATCTCTGGGCGGGCGCTCGGCGTCGCGGCATACGCGTTCGACGACGCAGGCGAGCCGGTCCTCGACAGCGATGGCGAGCTCGTGATCACCGAACCGATGCCGTCGATGCCGGTCCGGTTGTGGGCCGACGACGACGGTGACAAACTCCGATCGACCTACTTCGACCGGTGGCCAGGCATCTGGCGTCACGGAGACTGGATCAGCTTTGCGGGCGACGGTAGCTGTGTGGTTACTGGGCGCTCCGACGCAACGCTCAATCGCGGTGGCGTCCGACTGGGGACGGCAGAATTCTACCGTGTCGTCGAAGAGATGCCCGAGGTGCGCGACAGTCTCGTAGTGCACCTCGAGGACCCGGAAGGTGGGAACGGTCGACTCCTGCTGTTCGTTGTGCCAGCCGTGCGAGCGACCCTCGATGATGCTGTGAAGCAGCGTATCTCGCGTGAGCTACGCACATCGCTCTCGCCGCGGCACATTCCGGACGAGATTCACGAAATCGACGTTGTCCCAAGGAATCGCACCGGGAAGAAGCTGGAGGTTCCTGCCAAGCGCATTCTCGCGGGAACGGCGCTCAGCGAGGTCGCAGCGCCGGACGCGCTGGCTGATCCAACGTCACTTGATCCGTTCGTCGAGCTCTCCAAGGAGCTGACCCGATGAGCGCGGAAATCCGGGCCGCCGGCGTTGTCGGTGCGGGCGCGATCGGGCTGAGCTGGATCAAGTTGCTCGCCCGCCAACAGATTCCGATCGTGGTTGCCGATCCTGACCCCGCGACGCCCGAGCGGGTCCGATCTGTGGTGGGCGAGTGGTCGACAGTGACCTACGTTGACGACGCCGCCGACGCCGCGCGCCGCGTGGACATCGTTTTCGAGGCGGGACCCGAACGCATCGACGTCAAGCGAACGCTATTTGCGGCGATGGATGCTTCCGCGCCCCCTGAGACCGTCTTGACCAGCAGTTCGTCGGGTTTCACTCCAAGTGAGATCCAGGGTGACTGCACCCGTCCCGAGCGTGTGGTGGTGGCGCACCCGTTCAACCCGCCGGATCTTGTCCCCTTGGTCGAGGTCGTCGGGGGTAAGGCCACCGACGAGTGGGCAGTGGAGAAGACCATGCGAGTGTTGGCCAGCCTCGGAAAGCGTCCGATCAGGCTGCGACAGGAACTTCCGGGGCACGTCGCCAACCGGCTGCAAGCGGCATTGTGGCGAGAGGCTTACCACCTGATCGGGCAGGGCGTCGTGTCGGTTTCGGACCTCGACGAAGCGATCGCCTACGGTCCTGGATTGCGGTGGGCATTGCTGGGACCGATTGCCACGCAACACCTTTCCGGAGGCGCTGGTGGATTGCGTCATGTACTCGACCATTTAGGACCCCCGATGGTGGAGTGGTGGGATGACCTCGGCAGTCCAATACTCGACCGTGCATTGGTAGACCGCTTGGTCAGCGGGGTGGAAGCAGAACTCGACGGTCAGGAGGTGCAGGTGCGGGAACGCCGTGACGAGGCGCTACGCCAACTCCTCGTGCTCAAGACTCGTTCTGGCCTTGCGGATGAGGCTTGAGGCACTTCAATTGCCACACAACGCATCTGGAGAATTGATGCGTTCCCGATCGAAAGAGGACGCGGTGAAACGCTACGAACCCAACATTGACCTGCCCGGACTGCGCGCGATCGACGTGCATGTGCACGTAGAGCAAGACGATCACGGCCATCTCTCCCTCGATGGTGAGCTGATGGAGGCCTCTGAGGCATACTTCCGGGGAAGTGAGAACCGCACGCCGACGGTGGCCGACCTCGCCGCCCGATACCGCTCGTCGGGAATGGCCGCAGTGATCTTCACCGTCGATGCGACTACTGCGATGGGGCATCCAGCGTTATCAAGCGAAGAGATTGCAGCCGAGGCAGCCGAGCACGCCGACGTCCTGATTCCGTTCGGCTCTGTCGACCCGCATCAAGGGGCCGAGGCTGTGGAGCACGCTCGGCACCTGGTGATCGATCACGGGGTTCGTGGTTTCAAGTTCCATCCGAGCGTGCAGGCCTTTGATCCCTCGGATTCTCGGTACTATCCGCTCTGGCAAGCGATCGAGGAGTTGGCGGTACCCGCGCTGTTCCACACGGGTCAGAACGGTATCGGCGCGGGACTTCCGGGGGGACGCGGTATCAAACTGCGCTACTCGAACCCGATTCTCCTCGACGACGTCGCCGCCGATTTTCCGCATCTCACCGTCATTCTGGCGCATCCGTCGGTCCCGTGGCAGGCAGAGGCGATCTCGATGGCGACACACAAGGCCAATGTCTTTATCGATCTTTCTGGCTGGCGACCCAAATACTTTCCGCCGGAACTGATTCAGGCCGCCAATGGGCTGCTCCGCACCAAGGTCATGTTCGGTACCGATTACCCGCTCATCACGCCCGAAAGGTGGTTGACTGACTTTGAACTGCTCCCGATTGACGCCGACAAGCACGAGCGAATCCTCAAACTGACAGCAGCCGGAGTTCTCGGGCTGAGCTGACCTGCCATGGCGCGGTCTCACTACCCTGTGACCATGAGTCGAGAACCGAGCCTGCTATATCAGGTCAAGCAGGTTGAATTGGCTGTACGTGCTCAACTCGACGACGTGGTACGCCCATTCGGCCTCACGACCACGCAGTACACCGCGATGACCGTGTTGGAGCGCAGCCCGGACATGACGTCGGCGCGGCTGGCTCGCAGCTCGTTCGTCACTGCACAAAGCATGGCAGACATTGTCACCGCACTGTCCGACAGCGGATTGATAGAACGGCACAGAGACGCCAAAGACCGTCGCAGGCTCGTTCTTTCGCTCACTGCCCGTGGCCGAAAGGTGTTGGAGGACTGTCGTGGCCCGGTCGCTGCACTACAGGAACGGATGGTCACGGGACTGAGTGACGGCGCGGTTGAGGACTTCCGTTCCGCGCTCACACTATGCCGGCAAAACCTCGGCGCTCCCGATCCGGGCTCGACGCACGTCGAGATAGCGGAACAGCAGTGAGCAGAACACGGCGATCATCAGCAGAGACCAGCCGTAGGTGACCTTGTTGTACTCGAGCATCCAGCCGAAGGCCGTCCATTCGCGTGAGTAGAACGAGTCGAAGGTCATGCAGCCGTATATCCCGAGCCATGCCGGCCAGTTGCGGATGGTCGAGCCCGGGATCAGGACGGTCATGATCAACGGGAACAGCAGCATCGAGTAGTAGCCCTGACCGAGCGCGCCCACGAGGAACGTGGTGGTCAGCAGCACGCCCGACGATGTGGTCAGCCACAGCAGTTCGTTGGTCGTGCGGTAGTAGCGGTACAGGAACCACAGCGAGAACACGGCCATCAGGACGAACGCGATGCGAAGAACGAGGACCAGCCACGGCGCCACACCGAAGTAGGCTCCGTTGCCCGCGATCGAGCTGTTGTAGTAGTCGCGCGCCTCGCCGAGGTAGGGGAGGGTTCGGTCGATGAAGGCTCCCGGATCCGCGGACAGCGGCCACGCGATGATCGTCAGGACCAGCGGGACGCCGATTCCGGTGACCAGGATGCGCCACTGGCGGTTGAGCAGCGGGAGCAGCAGGAGGGGGGCGAGCACCGGTTTGACGGCGATCGTCAGCCCGATCGGTACACCGGCCCACCAATCCTGACGCTTCATCATCAGGAGCATGAACGCCGACATGCCGAGCAGCACAAAAGCATTGAAGTTGGTGAAGATCAGAGTGTGGGCCGTCGACTCCGTCATGAAGAAGAAGAACAGGATGGTCGGCAAGACCCACGACTTGAGTGAGTAGCCGAAGAGCTTGGTGAGAAGAAGCGCCGAGATCACCAGCGCGAGCACACTGACCCCGATGAAGGTCCAGCGCGCGGTCTGCGGATCGAGCACCGAGATCGGTGCCATCAACAACGTCCCGGACGGCGGATACAGATAGTGCGGGTCGACGGTGTTGAGGTTCTCGTTGTACACCGGCTGGTTGTTCATGAACCGCAACGCGGCCTGGTAGACGGGCGTGAAGTCGTCGGTCCGGTCGCCGTTGATGGCGAGAATCACCGACCGATGAATCGCCGTCATGATCGTGAGCGGCCACAGCACCAGCGGGATGATCCGCTGCACCGTCATCTGCGGGTAGAGAATCCTGTCGAGAGAGGCCACCCGCGAACCGTACTACGAGTGGTGTCCGACACCGCGTCGGCCCCGCCGTGCCTGCGGCGGAATCCTGTGATGGGTTCGGCGGGACTCGGTCAGGTCGGGCAGCCGCGTTCTGACGGTCCGCTCAGCGGTGCCTGCCTGATGTAATCGGAGACCGCGTCGGCTGCGCAGTCGCTGCGGGCGAGCACCGAGTAGCCGAGGCCCTCCCACGTCACGCTGACTGAGTCTGCGCCCGCCTTGGTCAGCAACGTGTTGACCGTCGCGATGCCGCCGCCACCATTGACCGGGTCTCCGGTGCCGTTGAGCAGCAGCGGCGGGACCGGGTACGAGTTCGGCGGATTGACCACGGGCGTCGACGCCCAGCCTAGGCACCTACCGAGCGACAGTGCCGAGTTGTTTCCGGTGAGCGGATTCTGTTTGCTCCAGGTCGTTGCGAGGCCGGGGATCTCGTTCTGGCCGATCGGTCCGGAGACGTCGTTGCAGGCTGCCACGAGCTGCCCGTCGGACTCGCGCAACGAGGCAGCGTCGTCGGCGAATCCGGCTAGCGCGCGGGTGTCGCCGCGGTCGGCGGAGGCGATGGCCGATGCCACCGAGTTGATTCCGTCGGGGTTGTTGGGTGCGAGTGCGAGCGCCGTGGTGATCGCGGCGAGCGCATCGGTGTCGGATATGCCGCCCAGCTGACCGTTGCGTCCCTTGTCGAGCACGCTCTGCATCGTCTGGGTTCCGTTGGCCCCGAAGGCGCAGGAGGGCAACGAGGAACAGCGCTGGGCGAAGGTTCGCAACGCGGCCTGGACTCCGGTCGCCCCGCTGGCAGCGGTGTCACGAGCGTTCGCACCGAAGGGTGTCGGCGTGTCGAGGATGATGCGCCCGGTCCGGCCGCCGTATTGGGCGGTGTACGCGATGACCACATCGGACCCTTCGCCCACGCCGATCAGCCCGAGCCTGTCGACTCCCCATCGCTCGCGCAGCGACTCCAGATCGGAGGCGGCGTAGGAGATGCCGAAGTGTAGTTGGTTGGGGGTCAGCGTCTCGGTGCAGCCATCGGCCGCGGACGACGCTGCGGCGGAGAGTCGCGTCAGCCGCGCAGACGTATCCGACGACCCACCGTCGAGGCCGTTGTTCCGGATCGTCGTGCGTTCGTCGCGCGTCAGGCAGTCGAGTGCCCCGCTGCGTTCGATCCCGCGCCTGTCGACTGCGACCACCGGATTGCTGGCGAGGAGTTTCTTGCCCGCGCCGCCCGCGAGGAGCAGCAGTGTGCGCGACGACGGGAGGTCGGAGCCCGACGTCAACACCAGAGGCGCAGCGTCGGCGGGCGTGTCGGCTGCCCGGGCGCGCGTCAACGCGACTTCGATGGTGTCGCCGGGCCGGTCGGGATCTATGGGCGAGGGCAGAGTGGCGCACTCGATGGTCACGCCACTCGGCGCAGACGTCGAGTAGTCCCGCGCGACCCGGCTGCCGCACTCGCGCCAATCGAATTCGTTGCGCGGCTTCTGCAGTGCGGGGATCTGTGGCACGGCACTCGACGACGCCGGAGACTGGTTGCCCCCGCCATCGCCCGCGGGTACCAACCCCGGTCCGGTGTCGGGGCCGACTGCGCATGACGACACGACGAGCACCGTTACGAGTGCGGAGACGACACCGATCACGACTTTCCAGGAGTGACGGGGTCGCCGGGGGTCTCCGTGTCGGCCTCGCGCAGATCGCATGTGGGCGAGCGTAGTCAACGGCTCCACCGGCTGAAGACGTAGCCGTCGTTGTCGGTCAGCAGGTGCACGAGCCGCAGTTGGTGCAGCGTCGCGGCGTCGCGATCACTGTGTGAGATACGTGGGGCGTCGCCGGATACCAGGTTGGGGCTGACAGTGAGGCACAGCTCGTCGACGAGATCGGCGTCGACGAACGAACCGAGCAAGCTCGGGCCGCCCTCGCACAGAATGCGTGGGCTGCCGGTCGCCGTGAGGTAGTCGGTCACCTGGTGGAGATCGAGGGCGTCGTCACCGCAATCGACGACAGTCGCACCCGCGTCGACGAGGCGAGCGCGACGGGTGGCGTCGGCCTGGGATGTGGTGATGACGACGGTGGCGGGGTCGCTCAGCGGAGCGAAGTCGGGGTCGACCGTCAGCGACCGGGTGACCAGGGCGAGCCGAGGAGCGGGGGTCTGGCCTGCGGCTGATCGGCGCGCGGCGAACGAAGCGTCGGGTTGTGGTTGGCCGTAGCCCTCGTCGATCGCTGTTCTGGCGCCGACGAGGACGACGTCGCACAATCCACGAAGGACCCGGAAGACGGCTTTGTCGCCCGCGCCGCCGAGCCCCCCGGACTTGTCCTGAAACGACGCCGCGCCGTCGAGCGTGGAGATCATGTTGGCTCTGAGCCACGGGCCGTCGAGGTCGGTGGGATAGGCGTACAGATCGGCGATCCCGTCGACGTCGTCGTCGGGAGATAATGTGACCTGGGTCGCTTTCTGCAGGTAGAGCATCTCGTCCCTCCGATGGTTATCGCTAGGCTCCCGGTATGGTGGCCAGTCTTGTCGACCGCAATCCGGTCGTGTCTCCCGACGCTCTTATCGATGAGATGGTGCCGCCACCGACCTTTGACGAGGTCAGCTTCGACACCTACATCCCCGACCCGAACGAGCCTACGCAGTCGCAGGCCGTCGACGCCGCTCGCGACTTCGTGACGCGCGCACGCAAGGTCAGGGGCGGTAAGAAGGGACTGTTCTCCCGCAACAAGCAACAGCAGGGCGTCGGGCTCTACCTCGACGGCGGGTTCGGCGTCGGCAAGACGCACCTGTTGGCGTCGATCTACCACGCGATGCCAGAACCCAAGTCGTTCGCGACGTTCGTCGAGGTGACGCACCTCGTCGGCGCGCTCGGATTCATGCAGGCCGTCGAGCGGTTGTCCGACCACTCGGTGCTGTGCATCGACGAGTTCGAACTCGACGACCCCGGCGACACCATGCTGATCTCGCGACTGCTCGCCGAACTCACCGCGCAGGGTGTGTCGATCGCCGCGACGTCGAACACGCTGCCCGGGCAACTCGGTGAGGGGCGCTTCGCGGCACAGGACTTCCTGCGGGAGATCCGCAAGCTCGCATCCGTCTTCGACACCATCCGAGTCGACGGACCCGACTACCGTCATCGCGACCTCCCGCCTGCACCCGACCCGCGCAGCGACGCCGACCTCGTCGCTCTCGTCGAGTCGACGCCCGGCGCGACCCTCGACGATTTCGACGCCCTCTGCGAGCACCTGAGTACGTTGCATCCGTCGAAGTACAAAGCGCTGGTCGACGGTGTGTCCCTTGTCGGTATCCGTGACGTGCATCCGGCCAAGGATCAATCGGTGGCGCTGCGCCTGGTCGTTCTCGCCGACCGGCTCTACGACGCCGACATCCCCGTGACGGTGTCGGGTGGGAAGCTCGACGAGATCTTCACCGACGAGATGCTTGCCGGCGGGTACCGCAAGAAGTATCTCCGTGCGACGTCGCGACTTCTCGCGCTGTCGCGGTCGTCGGAAACGGCGATCGGCTAGCACCGACTGTCAGCCGATTTCCAGTGTTCGAGTGTTCACTGAAGTCGGTCGTGCTTTACTTACTCCTCAGTAGTGTAGTCGGTGTCGGGGGACGGGAATCTGCGCTCATGAGCGGGGTGCGTCGGCGTCTCGTATGACTCGACCCTGGGGGTAATTGTGCGGATTGTGATGACGGCGGCTGCTGCGTTGGTCGCGGCACTCTTTGTGGGAGTGGCGATTTCGGCTCCGGCCTCTGCCGAACCCCTGGGCTCGACCGACGCGTCGCGCATTGAAGCGGTGAGCATGGCGAGCGCCACGCGCGCTCAGGTGACGACGTACTCCGCAGCGATGAAGAGGCGGATCACTGTCAGCGTGCTGTTGCCTCGGGATCGCTCGACGCCACGTCCGACTCTGTATCTTCTCGACGGGATCGACGGCGGTGTCTACACCAACTACACCGAGAGCGGCTGGACCTATCAGACAGACATCGAGAAGTTCATGGCCGACAAGCAGGTCAATGTGGTGCTCCCGATCGGAGGCACGGGCTCGTATTACACCGATTGGCGGTCGAACGACCCCATCCTCAAGAACAACCGGTGGGAGACATTCCTGACCAAAGAACTCCCGCCGCTGATCGCGAAGCGCTTCGACACCAACGGTGTGAACGCGATCGGTGGGCTGTCGATGGGCGCACTCGGCGCGATGTCGATCGCGGTTCGCAACCCCGAGATGTATGCGGGCGTCGCGGCATTCAGCGGGTGCCTCGATCAGGGGACGCCGGATTTCCGTCGCGCGACAGCGGCGACGGTACAGACGCGCGGCGGCAACCCGGACAACATGTGGGGACCGATCACCGACCCGCTGTGGACCGAACACGACCCCGCAGAACACATCGCAGCACTGCGCGGAAAGCCGATCTATGTCGCTGTGGGCGACGGACTTCCTGACCTCTCGCTGGGACTCGCTGGGATCGCTTCGCCGGTCGGTGGCGCACTCGAGCGTGCCGCGCTCGAGTGCACGACGGCATTCAAGCAGAAGGCCGATCAGGCGGGCGTGAAGATCACCTACAACTTCCGGCAGGGTCTGCACTCCTGGGGCTACTGGAACCAGGATCTGCACCGCGCATGGCCGACGATCGCGAAGGCGCTCGACGTTCCCGTGCGCTGAATCGATCCCGGCGCGCTGACTCGGTTCCGGCGCGCCGACTCGGTTCCGGAGCGCTCAGTCTAAAGGCGTCGGGTCAGGATGAAGTCGTGCTCGATGCTGCCGTTGAGGTCGAACGTCTTGACCCCGGCACGCTCGAATCCCATCTTCGTGTAAAAGCGTTGCGCGCGAACGTTTTCCTGGTTGACGCCGAGCCAGACGAGCACGCTGCCGCGATCACGGGCGGTCTCGATCGCGGCGCGCATCAGCAACTGTGCAGGCGGGTCGGTGCGACCGCGTGAGTGATGGTCGGGGAGTACGTACATCTTCGACAGCTCGGACGACGGTGTCTCGACGACCACCGCTGCGACGTCGGGGTCGGTCGGTGGCCGGTGGTGCACGAGCGAATAGCCCACCGTCGTGCCGTCGGATGTGCGTGCGATCAATACGTCACTCTCGTCGCTGGCGATGTAGGCAGCAAAGTTCGCTTCGGCCAGGTTGGTCGTAATGAACCCGGCGATGTCGTCGGGCGACGAGTGCGGCGGACAGGCCAGGGGGAAGGTTGCGGCAGCTACCTCGGCGACGACGCCTGCGAGTGAGGGGTCGACCACGACGTCGACGGCCACGGCACCGTGGGAATGCTGTTCGGGTGCGGCATCGCCGGCCATCTGGCTGGTCGGATGTGGTGGCACAGGCGGCGCTACTTCTTTCCGCAGGTGCAGTTGGCGCCGCACGAGCACTCGGGCCCGCAGGTGCAGTCGGGGTTGTCGCAGCCGGGTGTCATATCAGCAGTCATGCATACGATTCTACGACCGCGCCGAGGGCGTCGGAAGGCGATCGGCGGGCTCAGATGCACGACGAAGCTCCGGATTCACCCCAGTGAGAGTCGCCACGAGCCCGCGTAGATCTCGCGGAGTTCGGTCACCTCATATGGCATCGCGCCCTGGCCCTCGGTGGTGATGGCGTTGACGATGAGCATGCCGTCGGTGATCTCCCACTTGTACTGGTCCCCGTCGAATGCGGCCTCGCGACCTGATGAGTCGACGACGGTGAAGCTGCCCGGGCGGTAGTCGATGTTCATGCTCGCAGTATGCCTGCCGGTGTTCAGTCCTTGACGAGGCCGCCATCGACGACGAGGTTCTGTCCGGTGACCGCTCGCGACCACGGCGAGAGGAAAAACAGTGTGGCGTCGGCGAATTCCTCTGGTGTGGTGACCGACCGCAGGGGAGTGGACGCGGCGATGGCGTCGAAGATCTCAGGGGGTGTCGCTGCGCTCGCGTCTGTGGTGCGCAGGAGTCCGCCGGAGACCATGTTGACGGTGATGTTGTCCGGGCCGAGGTCGGCGGCCAGCGTGCGAGTCAGCGCCAGGAGTGCGGCCTTGGCGGCTGTGTAGTCGTGGTAGGGGACAACGGGATTCTGCACGAGGTTGGTGCCGATGTTGACGATGCGCCCCGTACCGGCTTCGCGCATGCCCGGAAGCGCCGCCTGTACGACTGTCAGTGCGCCGCCGACGATTCCGCGAAACTGCGCGTCGAGTTCTGCGGTGGTGATGGTGTCGGCGGTTGAGCGGGCGTCGCCGTTGAACGAATAGTCGGGCAGGGCGTTGTTCACCACCGCCGTGATAGGCGCGCCGAAATGGGTTGTCGCAGTGTCGATCATCGTCTGAACCGCGTCGGGGTCGGTCACGTCGGCTTCGACGGCGAGTGCTCGGTCGCCGAACTCTGCTGCCAGCGCAACTGCCGCGTCGGCGCTGCGTCGATAGTTGACGACCACACGCGCACCCTCACGCGCCGCGGCGCGTGCGAGCGTTGCGCCCAGTCCGCGGCCCGCGCCGGTGATCAGTATGACGTGCTCGGAAAGAGGCAGCGCTGCAGGCATTTTCGGACCATCCCTTCGCCAGTGCTAACTGGAGCAGGTTCTGCGGGTCTGATCTCAGCCGACCTTGTGTCGGCACCCCGTGTCAGTCTGGCAATCAGACCGCACTCGGGTTGCGAACGCAAGCACCGCTCGGAGTTGCGTGGGATCCTCGGGGGCATTTTTGTACCCGTGGATCCCAAACAACTGCGCCAAGGGGCCGGGGAACAAAAAGATCCCGCTGCGAACAGCGGGATCTGATGGTGCGCGATACTGGGATTGAACCAGTGACCTCTTCCGTGTCAGGGAAGCGCTCTCCCGCTGAGCTAATCGCGCGGGTATGAAATTGGTGGTTTGGAGGTGGCGACGGGAATCGAACCCGTGTACACGGCTTTGCAGGCCGTTGCCTCACCACTCGGCCACACCACCAGATGCGAGTCGACTCGCGCCGAGCGGATGACGGGATTCGAACCCGCGACCCTCACCTTGGCAAGGTGATGCGCTACCAGCTGCGCTACATCCGCATGCTTCGCGAGCAGATCTTGTGGACCATTTGTTGCTCGCGATGCGATGCAGAACATTATCCGACCGACACGCTTCTAACAAATCGCCTGGTCAGAGCCTCGGAAAGTGGGAAGTGTGCAGGCGGAGAGTGTCGCGATGGCACCACGACGCACCCTTGGGCCGCGATTTGGGTTCCCGGTGTCGATCCGTGTAGTCTTTGCCCTCGTGCACCGACGCCTTTGCGCGTCGCGCGCGGTCCCGTGGCTCAGTGGAAGAGCGTCCCGTTCACACCGGGAAGGTCGCTGGTTCGATCCCAGCCGGGACCACAAGAATGTCGCTGCTCGGTGGGTCGTCTCGACGCCGAGCATGGTTCCCGACAGGGTTCCCTGACCGGCAGTACCTGCGCCGTGATCACTGCGCGCTCTTCCAAGACCGGTATTTTTCGGGGAGGCACACCGCGCACGGCCGGTAACCTGCTGCGATCGCAATCACTTCGTCGCGGAAGAAGACGCGGTTGTTCACGTAGCCGCCCCGGGCTATCGTCCGCAGCGCCGAGGTGCAATCCAGCTCGCCGTAGATGCGGCTACGTCGGTGTCCGCCAAGGCTTCCCGGTGTCGAGCTCCTGTATGGCTTCCGATTCGCACCGAGAAGCACGTACGTCTTCTCCTGCACCTCCACACCTACGCGGCGTCGTGGAAGACCAAGGCGAGGGTGATGCGTTCGCCGGAGCGGACGGCCGAGACTCCGTGTCGGATCGGAGCTGCCGACCACCCGCGCTTCGACTCGACGGGACGGTCTCGGGTGGTGAACACGTAGCCATGACCCTGCGGCAGCAGGAACGCGGTTCCCCGTGACTGTGCACGTGGGCGTTGTTCGAGCAGCAGAAACTCCCCGCCGGTGTGGTCGACTCCGGGATTGCTGAGGTTGATGACCACCTGCAACGGAAACACGAGGTCGCCGTAGAGGTCCCGATGCAGCGCGTTCCAGTCCCGCTCGCCGTACTTCAACAGGATCGCCGTCGACTTCGTCTGGCCCGCTGCGTGGCACATCGCCAGCCATTCGTCGAGGGTGTCCGGCCAGATCGGGTCGCGGCCGAGCTTGGTCCACCAATCCCGAGCAATGGGCAGCAGTCGCGGATAGAGCGCCTGTTTCAGACGATCGACCGGCTCCGGGTAGGGAGTGTCCAGGTATTTGTACTGTCCCTCCCCGAAGCGGTGACGACCCATGTCGACCGTCGCGCGGAAGACGTCATCGGCGTCGTACAGCGCTCGGAGCTCGTCGACTTCGGGTGCGGTCAGTAGCCGGGGGAGAAGCGCACCGCCGTACTCGTTCACCTCGGCGGTGACGCTTCGCCAGTCGGCCGACTCGACACGCTCCGAGTACGCCTCCCCGGCTGTCGCCCTCGTGGAGCCGACGCTGCTGTGTGCGCCGGCGTCAGCCCCGCGACTTCCTTGCCTCTCCGCGGCTGTGGTCACGTGTCCTCCCAGGTCGACTATCAAGCGCGTCCAGCGCCCTCACCGGGTAGTCGCGACAGCGGGCTGAAACGTGAGATGAGATTTACACCAGCACGGTTCTCGGTGTTGCCGAGCACCTCGCCTGCGTGACAACCCCTTTCATGCTCCGATGGTCCCCGCGGCAGGCTCGTAGGGCGTGAAGAACTGATTCGCGGGCACGCCCTCGAGGGTCATCACCAGGGCGGGTACGGCCATGCCGTCGATCTGCTCTCGGATGATGTCGGCGTGGCCTGCATGGCGTGCGTACTCCTCGATGAGGTGAATGAGGAAGTAGCGCAACCGGATGGGTTGCGGCTCGAGCTGGCCGTACCACGGCGCGGGCGGCGCAATCGCGTCCGCATCCGGGTCGCTTGCCAGGATCAGTCGACGCAATTGCGCACGTGTGGTGTCGAAGTCGCTGAGCAGGTCGTCGACCGACTCGTCCTCGCCCACAACGAAACCGGCGAGGTAGTCGGCGACGCCGTCGGCGTCGACCGTCGGCGTGACGTCTTCACCGGAGAGTCGCTCGACTGCTCCACGCATGCCGTCGAGAGTGTGCTTGATCAGGCCGCCGATGGAAAGCTCACTCCGACAAGGGGTTTCGCGCAGCTGCGCCTCCGTGAGGCCGAACGCCGCGGCGCGGATCGCGTCGAGCTGCTGATCCACGTAGTTGGCGATACCGGTTGCTTCGTTGTCGCGCTGCGGTGAATACATCGAGATGCTCCGATCAGAGGTGGTGTGAACTTCTGATCAGAGCCTCTCAGCGATTGCGGTCGGTTTCGGTCCGCAATGAAATAATGACTCTCAGCTCTGAAGCGGTGCCAACGCCCGTCATCCGCGAAGCGGCGCCAAGGCTCGTCATCCGCGAAGCGGCGCCAAGGCCCGTCATCCGCGAAGCGGTGCCAATGCCTCAGACAGCTTCACGATCTCGTCGAGCTGAGCCTTGACCACGGCGCTTTGCTGCTCGTTCGGCTCGAAGATGCCGTCGTCGGTCAGTTGCTTCTGCGGGAAGTTGATCTCGACGTTGTCTTTGGTCATGACGAGCCCGAGTGCTGACACGACAACCCGCAGTGCGACCTGGGCGCGTGTTCCGGCCGAGTTGCCGCCCCAGTTGACGAAGCCGACTGGTTTGCGATCCCACTCGCTGTGTAGGTAGTCGAGCGCGTTCTTGATGGCGGGGGAGTAGCTGTAGTTGTACTCGGGGAAGACGAAGATGAACCCGTCCGCTGCCTCGACGCGAGCGCTCCACGCCTTGGTGTGGTCCTTCACGTAGTTCTTGAGTCGCGGATGGTTCGGCTCGTCCATGAAAGGAAGATTGAGCTCTGCGAGGTCGACGAAGTCGACGTCGTAACGGTCGTCGGCATCGGCTGCTGCCTTGACCCATTCGGCGATGGGGCCGCCGATCCGGCCTTCGCGGACACTTCCGAGAATGATCATGAGTCTGGTCATAAGAGTCTCTATCTCTGTTGGATGTGCAAGCGGTGTCTGCGCCATCGATGGTAATCAGGACGTGCACCCGACAGTCAGCGGCGGACCCGCCTCACGAAGCCGTACAGTGCGGCGCGGTACCCGCGTTCGTAGCTCTGTGCGATGTCGGGAATATCGCCCGAAGCGAGCGCCGACGACGCGTGGTGACGTGCCCAGGTGTCCGGCATGGTGGCGAGATACGTTGTCGCATCGTCGAATCCGCGTTGGAACGCATCCTCGTCGACTGTGTCGTCGGCGAGCGACGACTGATGCGTCGTCGGGGGCGTCGACGACGGAAACGCCACGATTCGGCCGCTGGTCATCTGGTGGCTCTCTTTTCTGCGAGTGTGCGGTACAGGGTGGCGCGACTGACGCCGAGTACGGCGGCAATTGTCGGGACGGAATCGCCGTTGTCGCGAAGGCGTCGTGCGAGTTCGACCTGCTCGTCGGTCAGCGCTCGTGGCCGCCCGAGGTGCCCGGTTCGATGACGGTCGCCGAGGCCGCGCGCTCGACGCCCGACGGCACTCATCTCGTCGTTGGCGACTGCGAGCGACGCGAGAACACCGACGAGTGTGGAACCGGCGTCGTCGTGCGTGCTCAGACCCTCGCGGAGGGCTTGTATCCCCACGTCGTGTTCGGTGAGTGTGCGGATGGTCGACAGGACTTCGTCGGCGGAGCGTCCCAACAGGTCCATGCTCACGACGATGAGCACGTCTCCCGGGCGGGCGTAGTCGACAAGTGCGTCGAAGCCAGGTCGTTGTGCCGCAAGGACTCCCGCGTCGGCGTCGTCGGTGTAGATCCGACGCTGAGCGACGCCGTGCGAAACAAGGGTGTCGACCTGTTCGTCGAGGGCCGGCGCCGCAGCACTCGCACGCGCGTATCCGAGCAGCATGTGCTGCGCGGATGACGGAGGGGGCTCTGACATGTCCAACAACCTATCGCAAAACTCGACGCGAAATGAGATTCAGCGACGGCGTTTCGAGACTGGCCATCCAGCGCGCGAGACCCGCCCGAACTAAGCGCATTCACGAGAAACGCATTCGAGTCGCGAAACACACTCGTACGGGAGTTATGAGACACAAAATCAGATTAAGAGACGATGATTCGAGATATCTTCCTGATCGGGTCCACCCGGCGTCGTCGCGGCGTACTGTCCGCGAGCATGACGCGAACACACCTCGAGACCCCCGTCGTCACGATCTCGTCCGGGCGGGTCTCGGGTCGCAGAACCGACGACGTGACGGCCTTCCTCGGCATCCCCTACGCGGCGCATCCTGTCGGGCTCGCGGCGTTCGACTCGCCTCGGGCGGTCGACGCCTGGGACGGGGTGCGCACAGCCACCGACTACGGGCCGACCGCACCGCAGGTCCCATATCCGGCGCCGATTGCCGCACTGCTCGACAACGTGATCGAACCCGGCGACGACTACCTCACGGTCAACGTGTGGACCCCGGATCACGGTGCGGGTGGCTTACCGGTGATGGTGTGGATTCACGGCGGTGCGTTCACCCGCGGTTCCAACCGGTTGGCCATGTATGCGGGCGACACGTTCGCCCGCGACGGTGTGGTCTGCGTCGGCATCAATTATCGGCTCGGCACAGCGGGTTTCGCGTCGGTGAGCGGCGGCGTCGAGAACAGGGGATTGCGCGATCAGATCGCGGCTCTCGAGTGGGTGCAGGCGAACATCGCGAGCTTCGGCGGCGATCCCGGCAACGTGACGATCTTCGGCGAATCGGCGGGAGCCATGAGCGTGGCGTCGCTACTGGCGTCACCGCTGGCGCGCGGTCTGTTCCGGCGAGCGATCATGCAGAGCGGCAACGGGTCGGTGGCCGCGCAGATCGACGATGCCCGTCTCGTCACCGCGCGGCTGTCCGAGATCCTCGGTGTCGACGCCGACGCCCAGACGCTTGCCGACGTCGATCCCGCCGCGTTGCTCGCGGCTCAGTCGCAGTTGGCACTCGAGTGCATGGTGAACCCCGACCCCGCCGTGTGGGGTGAGTCGACGGTGGCCCAGGGGATGGGCATCATGAGCCAGTTCCCGATCGTCGACGGTGACGTCCTCACCTCCGTGCCGCACGAGGCGATCGCGTCGGGTGCCGGCGCCGACATACCGCTGCTGGCCGGATGGAATGCCGACGAGTTCCGCTTCTTCCTCGTCGCTTCGGGTGGGGCCGACGCGGTCACCGAGCAGGCCGCCGCAGCGGTGCTCGGTCGGCAGCCGAATGGCATCGAGCACCTCCGCGCCCGACTCGACGCCGGCGACAGCCCAGGTGACGCGCTCGCGCGGGCACTCACCGCACGCGCGTTCTCCGGTCCGACGACCGCGCTCGCCGCGTCGCGTCCATCGGGCTCGACGCACCTCTACGAGTTCGGGTACCGCAGCCCGAGAGCCGATATCAGGGCTGGTCACGCCGTCGAGATTCCGTTCGTGTTCGATCACCTCGACCAGGCGCACGCCCTCGTCGGTCCCGAACCCGACCAGCAGATCGCCGACGAGATGCATCGAGCGTGGGTCGACTTCGCGACGACGGGCGATCCCGGCTGGTCGTCAACAGGTTCGGAATCAGACAATCGACACTTTCGGCGATTCGGTTTCTGACCTGCGATAAGTCTTGGCTACGGTGTGTGCATGTCTGCGAGCACCTCCGTCGATCAGCGACCGTCACCGCTGGTAATCGGGTTCAAGCCGGTGCTCGCGGTCGGGGTACTCGCCATCCTCGCGGTGATCTGGCACATCTTCGTGATCCCGATCGGCGCGCAGTTCAACGGGCTGTTCGACAACGCCACCGATCTCTACGTCTACCGGGCAGGCGGACGAGCCGTGCTCGACGGCCGACCACTCTACGAATATCCGGTCTGGGGTCGTCTGAGCTTCACCTACCCGCCGTTCTCCGCGGTGGTGTTCACCGTCTTCGCGCTGATGAGCGCGGTGGTGGCGAAAATCGTGTGGTGGGCCGCGATACTTTTCGCGCTCGTCGCGACGGTGTACCTCGGCATGCGCACGCTCGGCTACAAGGCCGACAGAAATCTTGCCGTCTTCGCCATGAGCGGAGGGATCTGTGTCACGGTGCTCGAACCCGTACGTACGACGATCTGGCTGGGTCAGATCAACGTCTTCCTGATGTTCATCATCCTGCTCGACCTGGTCTTTCTCGATCTGCTCCACCCGCGATCAAGACTGCGTGGTCTCGGCGTCGGCATCGCGGCGGGACTGAAGCTGACGCCCGCGTTCTTCGTCGTGTATCTGCTCGTGCTGCGCCGGTGGCGGGCTGCGGTCATGGCACTCGTGGGGTTCGCCATCACGGTCGCGATCGGTTTTCTGGTCATAGGGTCCGATGCGCGGCAGTACTGGACGACCTATGTCACCGGCGAGTCACGTATCGGGCGCGTGGATTCGCCCGCGAACCAGTCGATCAACGGCTTCATCTCTCAGATGCTGGCGTATTTCGACGTCCGGCGGTTCTCGCAACCCGCACCGGTCGGGCCACTTTTTTCGGCGCCCGATTGGTTGTGGATGCCCGTTGCGCTCGTCGCGGCGATCCTGGGTCTCTGGGCGGCGGTCGTGTCGTATCGGCGCGGACGCAGACTGCTGTCGGTCACCACCGCCGGCATGACGGCAGCGACGGTGTCGCCGTTCTCGTGGGGTCATCACTGGGTGTGGGTGGTGCCACTGCTGGTCGTCGCATTCGACTTCGCGTACCGGGGCAGCATCGACGGGCGAAGGTACTGGTGGCGGTGGTTGGCCCCGCTGACCGTGTGTGCGCTCTCGTTCTCGTACTGGTGGAACTACTGGGGCAGTGGCAGTCGCTACGGAGCCGATCACATCATCGCGATCGGACTGTTCATGATGCCGCGATATCCCGACCCGGGGGTGTTGGATCGCATCGCCGTCATCCTGTACGCCGGGTGCTATCCACTGATCCTGTTGCTCACGATCATCGTCACGTTGGTAGCCGAGTTCCGGCAGCGGCGCGTCGAGGCGTCTGAGGAGGTGACGCAGCCGGATACGTACTCTGGAGATATCGAATCGTCCGGCGCCGCGGACCCCTCGGCGCCGGACACAGCACATGCGGAGAGTGGAGTACTGCGTGCCGAGGTGGCAACGAATACGCATCTGGAGTCGTCAACGCAGGTACGTCATCCGGCGTGACGCGCGTCTGAACCTCACCTATCGGATCGTTGTCGGCGTCGTCGGTGCGCTGGTGCTCGCCGGCGGAATCGTCGCGATCCCATACCCCGGCCCGGGCTGGCTGATCGTGTTCCTCGGACTCGGAATCCTCGCGTCTGAATTCTCGTGGGCCCAACGGTTACTGCGCTTCGCGCGCAGCAAGTACGACGCCTGGCTCGAATGGATGAAGCAGCGCCACTGGTCGGTGCAAGGTGCTTTTGGTGTTGTCACCTGCGTCGTCGTGCTGGCCTCGCTGTGGGTCCTGGGTGTCCTGGGGACGGCCGCGAACTGGGTGAACCTCGACGCGGCGTGGCTGACAAGCCCGATCCTGTAAGACATCCCGGCCGCGGTGGTGGCCGGCGGGGCGCCCGCAGATACGATCGACGTGCACGAACACCGAAACCTCTCGGCGGGTAACCGACCCGCCTCGCATCAAGGAGCAGCGAAGTGCCCGACAACGCATTGGTGACCAGCCCAGCCACGATCCGTGTGCCGGCCGGGACCACCGCGGGCACGGCGCTGCGCGAGCACGAGCTGCCGAACAAGGGACCTGAGGCGGTCGTCGTCGTCCGTGACGCCGCGGGTCAACTGCGGGATCTCTCCTGGGCTCCCGATCTCGACACCGACGTCGAACCGGTCGCAGCCAACACCGACGCGGGTCGCAGCGTGATCAGGCATTCGACCGCGCACGTGCTCGCACAGGCTGTGCAGGATCTCTTTCCCGAGGCCAAGCTCGGGATCGGCCCGCCGATCAAGGACGGCTTCTACTACGACTTCGACGTCGCAGAGCCCTTCACCCCCGAAGATCTCACCGCGCTCGAGAAGAAGATGAAGCAGATCATCAAGTCGGGTCAGAAGTTCTCCCGACGGGTCTATGCGTCGAAGGACGAGGCCCGGATGCAGCTCGCCAAGGAGCCGTACAAGCTCGAGTTGATCGACGACAAGGGCGCGGCCGACGACAGCGAGGTCATGGAGGTCGGCGGGGCTGAACTCACCGCATACGACAACCTGAATCCCCGCACCGGCGAAGTGATCTGGTGCGATCTGTGCCGCGGCCCGCACGTGCCGACCACCAAGTACATCTCGGCGTTCAAGCTCACCAGGAGTTCGGCTGCCTATTGGCGCGGCGACCAGGACAACGCCGACCTCCAACGCATCTACGGCACCGCGTGGGAGTCGACGGAAGCCCAGGACACCTACCTGGAGATGCTCGCGGAGGCCGAGAAGCGCGACCATCGACGCCTGGGTGCAGAACTCGACCTCTTCAGCTTCCCCGACGAGATCGGTTCGGGGCTACCGGTGTTCCATCCGAAGGGCGGCATCATCCGCACCGAGATGGAGGACTACTCACGCAAGCGCCATATCGCTGCCGGGTATCAATTCGTCAACACGCCGCACATCACCAAGAGCAACCTTTTCGAGGTGTCGGGACACCTCGATTGGTACGCCGACGGCATGTACCCGCCCATGCAGCTCGACGCCGAGTTCAACGACGACGGCTCGGTGCGCAAGCCGGCTCAGGACTACTACCTGAAGCCGATGAACTGTCCGATGCACAACCTGATCTTCGATGCGCGCGGACGCTCGTATCGCGAACTCCCGCTGCGCCTCTTCGAGTTCGGCACTGTCTACCGCTACGAGAAGTCGGGTGTGATCCACGGACTGACCCGCGCCCGAGGGTTCACTCAGGACGACGCACACATCTACTGCACTCGTGAGCAGATGCGCGACGAACTGCGCTCGCTGCTGACCTTCGTGCTCGATCTGCTCCGCGATTACGGTCTCGACGACTTCTACCTGGAGTTGTCGACGCGGGATCCCAAGAAGTCCGTCGGCGACGACGAGACCTGGGAGATCGCGACCAACACCCTCGCAGAGGTTGCGGGAGAGTCCGGACTCGACCTCGTGCCCGATCCCGGCGGCGCCGCGTTCTACGGGCCCAAGATCTCCGTCCAGGTCAAAGACGCGCTGGGCCGCACCTGGCAGATGTCGACCATCCAGCTCGACTTCAACCTCCCCGAGCGCTTCAACCTCGAGTACACCGGCCCGGACGGCGCCAAGCACCGACCCGTCATGATCCACCGCGCGCTGTTCGGCTCCATCGAGCGGTTCTTCGGCGTGCTCACCGAGCACTACGCGGGCGCCTTCCCGGCATGGCTCTCGCCGGTGCAGGTCGTCGGTATCCCCGTCGCCGAGGCGTTCGTGGATCACCTGCAGGGCGTCGTGGATCAGTTGAAGGCCAAGGCAATCCGCGCGGAGGTCGACTATTCCGACGACCGCATGCAGAAGAAGATCCGCACGCACACCACCGGCAAGGTCCCGTTCATGCTTCTCGCGGGCGAGCGAGACGTCGAGGCGGGTGCCGTCAGCTTCCGGTTCCGAGACGGCACCCAGGTCAACGGCGTATACGTTGCCGACGCGGTCAGAATCATCGACGAGTGGATCTCCGCGCGTCGCAACGAGTCTCCGACCAAGGAGCTGATCGAGGGTGCGGGAGATGCCTGAGGCCGACGACGCATCGACCGGTGAGATCCGCGATTGCGGTACCGGCGATCCCGATCGGCTGCAACGGTTGTGGAGTCCGCACCGGATGACCTACATCACGGCCGACCCGCCGGTCGTGAAGAAGGCGGCCGACGGTTCGGACCTCACCGGCCACCCCTTCCTCGACATCCCGACGATGACCGACGAGGACGGGTTGATCGTGGCGCGCGGAGAGCACGTCTACGCCGTGCTCAATCTGTACCCGTACAACCCCGGCCACACGATGATCGTGCCGTACCGGCAGGTCGCAGACCTCGAGGCGCTCACCGCAGGCGAGGCCGAAGAGTTGATGGGCTTCACGCAGCGCATGATCCGCACGATCAAGGCGGTGTCGAATCCGAACGCGTTCAACGTGGGTCTGAATCTCGGTTACGCGGCAGGCGGCTCGCTGTCGGAGCACATCCACCAGCACATCGTGCCGCGGTGGGTGGGCGACGCGAACTTCATCACGGTTGTCGGCGAGACAAAAGTCATGCCACAGTTGCTGCGCGACACCCGTGCGCTGCTCTCGGACGCGTGGAAGCAGCTCGACACCCCATGAGCGCGCGACCGCACCGCATGAGCAGTGCAGGTACAGAACTGAACGGTCGGGAAGGAGCGGTGCGGTGCTGAGCATTCGAGGCCGGGCGTCGGTGTCGAAGGTGACGTTGCCGCTCGGACGCGCGTTGCTGCGCACCGGGCTGACTCCTGACGCCATGACCGTGATCGGCACCGTCGCGACAGTCGCGGCGGCGGTGACGCTGTTCCCGATGGGCCACCTCTTCTGGGGCACGATGGTCATTTGGCTGTTCGTGATGTTCGACATGCTCGACGGCGCGATGGCGCGAGCACGCGGTGGCGGAACCCGATTCGGTGCGGTTCTCGACGCCACCTGCGACCGCATCGCCGACGGCGCGATCTTCGCGGGTCTCGCGTGGTGGTGCGCGTGGACGGTGCCGCACCAGTGGCTGTTCGTCGCCACGATGATCTGCCTGGTGACCTCACAGGTCATCTCGTATGCCAAGGCACGCGCCGAGGCGTCGGGTCTGTACGGCGACGGCGGTCTCATCGAGCGCCCGGACCGGCTGATCATCGTGCTGGTCGGAGCGGGGTTCACCGGTCTGGGCCTGTGGTGGGCGATTCACGTCGCCATGTGGCTCCTCGCGGTGGGGAGTGTGATCACCGTCGGACAGCGCATGTGGTCGATTTCCCGATCGCCTGGTGCTCGCGACCTGATCCCGCTTGCACCGAGCGCCCCTGACGTCGACACCGATGCCGAGACCGACGCTGCCGCCGGGACCGATACCGACACCGAGACCCAGGCTGGGCCCGACGCAGGCACCGGAACCCGGTGAGCCGCCTCGGCGGGTACGTCTCCGACCTGGGCTACCGGGCCGGGTGGGCGGGTGTGCGTCTGCTGCCGGACCGATGGGGCAGAACTGCTTTCGAGGGCGCCGGCGCGATGGTCGGTCGCCGTAACGGCGGCCCGCAGCAGTTGCGACGCAACCTCGCTCGCGTGATCGGAGCCGAACGGCCGCAGGATGTGCCGGACGAACTCGTCGCCGACGCGATGCGCTCGTATGCGAGGTACTGGTACGAAGCGTTTCGGCTGCCAGCCATGGGATTGGCGAACGCCGCGGCATCGGTGCACATCGCCGACGACGATGTCGCCCGCTTCGAAGCCGAGATCGCGAAGGGCAAGGGGCTCATCTTCGCGTTGCCGCACAGCGGCAACTGGGACATGGCCGGCGTGTGGCTGATCAACCGAGGTCATCGATTCTCGACAGTGGCCGAACGACTCGAACCGGAGTCGCTGTTCGACCAGTTCGTCGCCTATCGCGAGAGCCTCGGGTTCGAGATCTTTCCGCTTACCGGCGGGGAACAGCCCCCGTTCGCGCGTCTGGCCGACCGTCTTCGTGACGGGTCGGTGGTGTGCCTGCTCGCAGAACGCGACCTGACCCGCCACGGCGTTCCTGTTCAGTTTTTCGGTGAGCCGACCCGCATGCCCGCCGGACCCGCGCGCCTGGCGATCGAGACCGGCGCAGCGCTCATGCCCGTACACCACTTCTTCCTCCCGGACGGAAGGTCGCAAATCCTGGTCGGAGAGTCGGTCGACGTCTCAGGCGGCGTCGAGCAGGCCACCCAGGCCATGGCCGACGCCTTTGCCACGAACATCGCGGCGCATCCCGCGGATTGGCACATGTTGCAGCCGCTCTGGGAATCCGACTGGTCGGCGGAGCGTCGTGCGCGAATCGAGAGCACCGGATGAAGATCGGAATGGTCTGTCCGTACTCGTTCGATGTTCCGGGCGGCGTGCAGGCACATGTGGTCGAGCTCGCCGAGGTGTTCATCGACCGCGGCCACACCGTGAGCGTCCTCGCGCCTGCCGCCGACGACACGGTGCTGCCCGACTACGTCGTGTCGGCGGGTCCCGCGGTGGCGCTGCCCTACAACGGGTCGGTGTCTCGCGTCTGCTTCAGCCCGCACGGCTACCTGACGCTTCGACGCTGGATCGCCGAGAACGAGTTCGACGTCTTGCACGTCCACGAACCCAATTCGCCGAGTCTGTCGATGCTGGCCTTGATGGTCGCCCTGGGGCCGATCGTCACGACGTTTCACACCTCGACGTCGAAGTCGTTGTGGTTGAAGACATTTCAGGGAATCTTGCGCCCGTATCACGAGCGGATCGCGGGCAAGATCGCCGTGTCGGAGCTGGCCCGACGCTGGCAGATGGAGTCGCTGGGTTCCGACGCGGTCGAGATCCCGAACGGAATCAACTGCGCGGGTTTCGCCGACTCTCCGCCCCTGCCCGGGTACCCGCACCCCGGCCGATCAGTGCTGTTCCTCGGTCGCTTCGACGAACCACGCAAGGGCATCGACATTCTGATGCGTGCGCTGCCGACGATCGTCGAGAGTTTTCCCGACGTCCGAATCCTCGTGGTCGGCGGTGGCAACGAGCGTGCGTTGAGGCGTCGAGCAGGGGATCTCGCCGACCACCTGGTCCTGCTCGGTCAGGCCGACGACGAGACCAAGGCGCGAGCGCTGGCATCGGCAGACGTGTACGTGGCGCCCAACCTCGGTGGCGAGAGCTTCGGCATCGTGCTGGTCGAGGCCATGGCGGCAGGCGCAGCGGTGGTCGCGAGCAAACTCGACGCCTTCCGACGGGTCCTCGACGACGGCCGCGCGGGAAAGCTGGTTGCCGTCGGGTCTGCGGATGAACTCGCCGAGTCCGTGATCGAGCTCCTGTCCGACGACGACGCCCGCGCCGACCTTGTCGAGGCCGGTCGGGCGAGGGCCGCGAAGTACGACTGGTCGCGGGTGGCCGATCAGATCCTGCGCGTGTACGAGACGGTCACCGTCGACGCCGGACCCGTCGTGGTGTCGGACTGAGTGGGCCCGACATGAATGTTGCTGGGCCACACGTGGCATCGAGCCTTGCCGACGCCGTGCGCTTCTCCGGGATCACGATCTCTGGAACCGTGGCGTCGATCGTGTTCGTCGTGGTGGTACTGGTCCTCGTGGCGGCGGCGTGGGCCTACAAAACCGCCAACCGCCTCGACCGGCTGAACGTTCGCGTCGACCTGGCACGTCGGTCGCTGGAATCCGCGCTCGAGCGACGCAGCGTCGTTGCGCGTGCCATCGCGGCGTGGATGGAGACATCGACCGACGACCGTGACAGAACGGCCGCAGCCAAGCTGACCGCGGTCGCCGACCGTGCCGAACGCGCGACACCCGAGCAGCGCGAGGACGCGGAGAACGACGTATCCGCAGCGCTTGCCCGTACCGACAACGGCGCCCGCCCGGCGTCGTTGTCGATCGAACTCGCCGACGCCGAGACCCGCGTGATGATGGCACGGCGCTTCTACAACGACGCCGTTCGCGACACGCGGGCGCTTGCCACCCGCAGACCCGTCCGCTGGCTCAAGCTCGGAGGCACGGCTGCGCCGCCTGCGTACTTCGAGATCTCCGAGCGGGTGGCACCGGACGAATCGTCCTGACAGGCGACGAACCTGCGGCTAGGACACAATTCGGGGTCGCCTATCCTGTAAGGCCAGGAGCCCAGTGGATCGCCGATGGGCCGTGAACGCGAAACCAGGAGACATCAGTGAGTCAATTCCAATCAGGGGAGCAGCCCGCGACGGACGCAACCCTGTCGGTCAACGGACACGCCGCTGCTGACTCGCAGGCAGGACACGGCACCGCCCGCGTCAAGCGCGGAATGGCCGAGATGCTCAAGGGCGGCGTGATCATGGACGTCGTCACGCCCGAGCAGGCGAAAATCGCCGAGGACGCGGGTGCTGTCGCTGTCATGGCGCTCGAGCGGGTACCCGCCGACATCCGCGCACAGGGTGGCGTGTCGCGTATGAGCGACCCCGACATGATCGACGGGATCATCAACACGGTCAGCATCCCGGTGATGGCCAAGGCGCGTATCGGACACTTCGTCGAGGCGCAGATCCTGCAGAGTCTCGGCGTCGACTACATCGACGAGTCCGAGGTGCTCACGCCCGCCGATTACGCCAACCACATCGACAAGTTCGCGTTCACCGTGCCGTTCGTGTGCGGTGCCACCAACCTCGGCGAAGCGCTCCGACGCATCACCGAAGGTGCTGCGATGATCCGCTCCAAGGGCGAGGCAGGCACCGGCGACGTCTCGAACGCGACGACCCACATGCGCAAGATCCGTGACGAGATCCGACGCCTCACCTCGCTGCCGAAGGACGAATTGTACGTCGCGGCAAAGGAATTGCAGGCGCCGTACGATCTCGTCGTCGAGGTCGCCAACGCGGGCAAACTGCCGGTGACCCTGTTCACGGCGGGTGGAATCGCCACTCCCGCCGATGCCGCGATGATGATGCAACTCGGTGCCGAGGGCGTGTTCGTCGGCTCGGGCATCTTCAAGTCCGGTAACCCCGCGCAGCGGGCGGCGGCGATCGTGCAGGCGACGACGTTCTACGACGACCCGGACGTGCTCGCGAAGGTTTCGCGCGGACTCGGCGAGGCGATGGTCGGCATCAACGTCGACGACATCCCGGCACCGCATCGTCTTGCCGAGCGTGGCTGGTAGTCGACATCGACGACATGGACACGTTCGCTCCGACGGTGAGTTCGTCACCCGCGCAGGTCGAGCCCGCCGGTAGGATCTGCTGACCATGGACTCGGTGAGCATCGTCCGTGATTCGTCGCTGACCGGCAGCGACATCGTCGGAGATCTGCGACTCGACTGGTCGGTGTACAGCGACGTCGGACGTGTCCGCGACGCCAACGAAGACGCCGCTCTCGTGCTGCCCGGACGCTACCTGCTGGCCGATGGCATGGGTGGGCACGAAAGCGGCGAGTTGGCCAGCGAAGCAGCACTTCTGACGCTGGCCGAGGTCGAGCCGGGAGCTGAACTCGCAGGCACCCGAGACGCACTCGACCAACTGCTCGTCGACGCGCAGCAACGTATCGGTGGCATCGACGGATTCTCCGACCGACGAGCGGGCACGACGGTCACCGGCGCGGTGCTCGTCACCGACGATGACGTCCTCCACTGGCTGATACTCAACATCGGCGATTCGCGGACGTACCGGTTCCAGAACGGCACGCTCCAACTGCTCACACGCGACCACTCGCAGGTTCAGGAGTTCGTCGACGCCGGTGTGATCACCGCCGAGCAGGCACGAATCGACCCGCGCCGCAACGTGATCACCAGGGCGCTCGGAGCCGGCATGGCCGAGCCCGACGCCGACTACTTCTCCACGCCGGCCCTGCCCGGGGACGTACTGCTCATCTGCTCCGACGGTCTGACCGGAGAACTTCCCGACGCCGAGATCGCCGAGATCCTCGCGGGCTCCGACTCCGTGGAAGACGCCGCGGCAAGCCTCGTCGACGCCGCGCTGTTCGTCGGCGCGCACGACAACGTCACCGTCGTCGTCGTGGCGGTCCGCAGCGACGAGGAGTCGGACGAGGCCGACGGGGAGAACACCGAGACATCGGGCGAGACGCCCACATGACCGCGTCGAGGTGCGCTCGCCGATGACGTCCGGACAGGGTCCGCAGACGCAGTCCGAGCGCGCATTCGTCGACTATTGCGGCGAGCGGTTCGGAATCCTGGCGGGCCGTCGGTTCTGGATCGGGCGTGAGGCGGATCTGTCCGTCGACGACAATCCGTATCTGCATCGTCGATTCTTGTTGCTGCACAACGTGAATGGGTTGTGGTGGTTGAGCAACCGAGGTGCGCATCTCTCGGCGAGTGTCTCTGCGGGCGACGTCGGATTCTCGGCGGTACTCGGACCGGGCGCGCGGATGCCGCTGGTCTTCGGACACACCACGATCGTGTTCACGGCAGGGCCGACCACCTACGAGGTCGACGTCCACACCGTGAGCCCGCAGGTCGACGCAGTGACCGCGCCCGAGGTCGTCGGCGGAATGATCACGCAGGGTGTACCGATGCTGACCGAGAGTCAGAAGCTGCTGATCGTGGTCCTGGCGGAGGAGATTCTGCGTCGTGACGGCACGGGTGCCAGCGCGATCCCCTCGTCGGCGCAGGCCGCGGGGCGGCTCGGCTGGTCGCTCACGAAGTTCAACCGCAAGCTCGACAACGTCTGCGACAAGCTCGATCAGCTCGGCGTGAGCGGAATGCGAGCGGGCGGCGGAAAGCTCGCGAGCAATCGCCGGGCAAAGCTCGTCGAGTACGCGGTTGCCTCACGCATCGTGACGCGCGGCGACCTACCCCTCATCGACGAAGAGGCCGCGCGCAACGCTGCCGGCTGAGTCCGATACGCCGGCTCTGACCTGCGACGATGCGGCATGGGGAGTTCTCCCCATGCGTAGGGGAGTTCTCCCCATCGACGGGCGGCCCGAGCACTCATAACGTCATCTGCACGCGGTGCGTAGTACCGCGAATGACCGAGCCGACACGGCGTAGACCGATGCGGCACAAGCGATGACCGAGGAGATGCTGACATGACCGCACCTACCGCACCCCGTATTCCCGCTGTGCAACTCGACGCCTACGCCGCACGACGTCGTGCCGAGTCGGTAGCGCGTCGTCAGGAGGCATTGGCCCGACTCGCGGCGCGTCGGATGCCGTTGCCCGGACCCTCCGCGGCCGTCGCTGTCGGCGAAAGCCCTCGGCAGGGCGTGACCGTGGCCGGCGGCCGGGGCGAACGACACATGCACCTGTTGCCGCAGATCGATGCGAACGTGGGGGAGGCGTCGACGACCGACGAGCCCCGGCGCGGCCGGGAAGCACTGCCCAAGCCGCAGTTGACGCCGCGGGAGATCGAGGTGCTGCGGACGTGGCTGATGGTCGATACCAAGCCCGCAACCGCTGCGGCGCTGTACATTTCGCTGGGTACCGTGAACACCCACCTCACGCGGATTCGAGCCAAGTACGCCGAGATCGGCCGTCCGGCACCGACCAAGGCCGGCCTCGTCGCGCGAGCGGTCCAGGACGGGATCGTCGAACTCGACGAGCTCTGAGAAGGCCGTGTGTCTGCCGCGGCGTCTCCATACGAGATACTGTCCGAGTGGCAGACATCGAAGAGATCCTCCAGGTCGAGCGGATCGAGAAGGACATCTACCGCGGCGGCGCGTTCGAGAGCTTTCTGCAGCGCACATTCGGCGGCCAGGTCGCGGGTCAGGCGCTGGTCTCCGCCACCCGCACGGTCGACGACAGTTACACGGTGCATTCGCTGCACGGGTACTTCCTGCGTCCCGGCAATCCCGATATTCCGGCGGTCTTCCTCGTCGACCGTATCCGCGACGGACGGTCGTTCTGCACCCGGAGAGTGACCGGAATCCAGAACGGCGAGGCGATCTTCACGATGTCGGCGTCGTTCCACGTGGGCGGTGACGAGGGGATCGAGCACCAGGACCGCATGCCTCCCGCGCCGGACCCCGAGTCGTTGCCGGACAGGGCCGACAGTGAGTCCGACGACGAGTCGTCGGTGCTCAAGGAATGGCAGAACTTCGACCTTCGGGTGGTGCCTCGCGACGAGATGGTGACGAATCCCTATCTCGCTGCGCAGCAACGTGTTTGGTTTCGGTACCGACATCGACTGCCCGACGATCAGACCATCCACGTGTGCACGCTGGCCTACATGAGCGACATGACGTTGCTCGGGTCGTCGAAGGTGCCGCACCCCGGCATCGAACCGCAAGCGGCCTCGCTCGACCATGCCATGTGGTTCATGCGACCGTTCCGTGCCGACGAATGGCTTCTGTATGACCAGAATTCGCCGTCGGCAGGGGGTGGCCGCGCGCTGACTCAGGGCCGTATCTTCGATCGCGACGGTCGGCTCGTCGCCGCGGTCACGCAGGAGGGCCTGAGCCGCACCGGTCGTCAGATGCCCGCCGACCAGCACGCACGGCACGACAGGTGACCGCGGACAGCGGATCGCCACAGGTCGGAGTCCTCGCGCTGCAGGGTGACGTGCGCGAACATCTCGCCGCCGTCGCTGCTGCGGGTGCCACGCCGATCAGTGTGCGTCGCCGCGAAGAACTCGACGCCGTCGACGGACTGATCATCCCGGGTGGGGAGTCGACGACGATGAGCAGACTCCTCGGGGTGTTCGATCTCTACGATCCGTTGCATGCGCGACTTCGCGACGGCATGCCCGCGTACGGCTCGTGTGCGGGAATGATCATGCTCGCCTCGGAGATCCTCGATACGCGGCCCGATGCCCGGCATCTCGATGCGCTCGACATCACGGTGCGACGCAACGCGTTCGGACGGCAGGTGGAATCGTTCGAGACCGATCTGGAGGTCGACGGCATCACCGACGGACACCCGATGCGTGCGGTCTTCATCCGCGCACCCTGGGTCGAGCGGGCAGGCGACACTGTTGAGGTTCTGGCCCGGGTCACCGAGGGTCCCGCGGAGGGTCGGATCGTCGCGGTGCGTCAGGGTGACGTCCTCGCGACGTCGTTTCACCCGGAGGTGACCGGCGATCGACGAGTGCACGAATACTTCGTCGGGATGGTCGCCGCTAAGATCGAATGACGAACGACACCGTGCGCGGCAACGACGCCGCGGGCACGCGAAAGGATCGGAACAGCGTATGAGCGGCCATTCCAAATGGGCGACCACCAAGCACAAGAAGGCGGTCATCGATGCCAAGCGCGGCAAGATGTTCGCCAAGTTGATCAAGAACATCGAGGTCGCGGCACGTACCGGGGGTAGCGACCCCGCCGGTAACCCGACGCTGTACGACGCGATCCAGAAGGCCAAGAAGAGCTCGGTGCCCAACGACAACATCGAGCGCGCACGCAAGCGTGGCGGTGGTGAAGAAGCCGGTGGCGCCGACTGGCAGACCATCACCTACGAGGGTTACGGCCCGAACGGCGTCGCGATCCTGATCGAGTGCCTCACCGACAACCGCAACCGGGCTGCGGGCGAGGTTCGCACCGCGATGACCCGCAACGGCGGCAACATGGCCGACCCGGGGTCGGTTGCCTACCTGTTCACCCGACGTGGTGTGGTGACGCTGGAGAAGAACGGACAGTCCGAGGACGACATCCTGATGGCGGTTCTCGATGCCGGTGCTGAGGAAGTCAACGATCTCGGCGAATCGTTCGAGGTCGTCAGCGAGCCGACGGATCTGGTCGCTGTGCGCACCGCGCTGGTCGACGCAGGCATCGACTACGACTCGGCCGAGGCCGATTTTCGCGCCTCTGTCGAGGTGCCGGTCGACGCCGAAGGCGCACGAAAGGTCTTCAAGCTGATCGACGCGCTCGAAGACTGCGACGACGTCCAGGACGTGTACAGCAACGTTGACGTCAGCGACGAGGTACTCGCGGAACTCGACGCCTGAGTTTCAGTTCGTTCGCGCCAGCGCCGGTCGGTCCGGGTGGTCGTAACGCACCTCGAGATCGGCGGTCGGAGCGTACGCGTCGTCGTCGAGCAGCGGTTCGATGGTCCACTGCTCGGCGTCGGGTGTCCGCCGTCGCAGCGCGCCCTCCGACATCGCCAGATGGATCACCAAGTCGAGTTCGAGTGCCTGCGTGCGCAGCATCGGGCCGGCGAGGACGATGATCTGGGAGTCGGTGGCTTGCTCGTGTTCGTCGCGAAATGATCTGTCGCGCACCGGGTTCCATAATCGGGGCAGCCACCGTCGGTGCGTCCGGACGGCGTCGACCACCTCCCGGTCGATAGCGGCGAAGTCGAACCAGCTCTCCCGGTACGACTCGGGATCCGATCTGCCGTACTCCAGTCGTAGTGATGCCGGACGCAGATAGTCCGACGTGCGGACCACGGCCGCCGCCCGGCCGCGTGCCCGCAGGCCGTCGACGATCTCCGAGGCAAGTAGGTCCGGGCCGGCTGCGGGCGCGCCGTCGACCCCGACGACCGCGATGCCGTCGAGGTCGGCGCAGCGTTCGGTGCACAGCTGCACCAGGCCCTGCGGAGTGATCGGTTCGAATCGCGTCATCGAGTCCACTCTTACGCCGTGTCGATCACCCGCATTGTCGGGACCCCTCGGTAACATCTCGAACAACTGTTCGCTGCAATCCGAGGAGTACGTGTGCGAGTGATGGGCGTCGACCCGGGGCTGACGCGATGCGGTATCGCCCTTGTCGAGTCGGGTGCCGGTCGGCAGGTGACCGCGCTCGACGTCGACGTTGTCCGCACACCGACCGACATGGACCTCGAACGACGACTGCTCGCCGTATACACCGCGGCCTCGCACTGGCTCGACACGCACCATCCCGACGTCGTCGCGATCGAGCGGGTATTCGCCCAGAACCAGGTCTCCACGGCGATGGGCACCGCGCAGGCCGGTGGTGTCATCGCGCTCGCCGCCGGTCAGCGCGAGATTCCCGTACGCTTCCACACCCCATCCGAGGTCAAAGCCGCGGTGACCGGCAGCGGCCGCGCCGACAAAGCGCAGGTCACCGCAATGGTCACCCGCATTCTCGGCATGCAGACCAAGCCACGCCCAGCCGATGCCGCCGACGCACTGGCTCTCGCGATCTGCCACTGTTGGCGAGGTCCGATGGCCGAGCGGATGATGGCCGCGCAGAAGCAGGCCGAAGCCGCGGCCGCCCGGCACCGTGAGAAGATCGCCGCTGCGCGCGAGCGCAACAACAGCACTGCCGGCGCAGCACGGGGGAGGAGCGGAGCATGATCGCATCTGTCCGTGGGCCGGTTGTCGACGTCGCGCTCGACCATGTGGTGATCGATTGCGCCGGTGTCGGATACCGGGTTCTCGCCACGCCGTCGACGTTGTCGCGGATGCATCGGGGTGAGGAGTCGACCCTGCTGACCTCGATGATCGTGCGTGAGGACTCGATGACCCTCTACGGGTTCACCGAGCCCGACGCCAGAGCATTGTTCGCGCTGCTGCAGACCGTGACCGGTGTCGGGCCGCGCCTCGCGATGGCGACGTTGGCGGTTCTCGAACCCGAGGCGCTGCGCAGGGCACTGGCCGACTCCGACGTCAAGGCGCTCACCTCGGTACCCGGGATCGGCAAGCGTGTTGCGGAGCGACTCGTCGTCGAGCTTCGCGACAAGGTCGACCGTCCCGCGGCAGACGGACCGTCCGGCGTGAGCGTCGTGAGCGGCGGAGTACGTGATCAGGTCATCGAGGCGCTCGTCGGGCTCGGCTTCACCGCGGCGCCCGCGGAGAAGGCGGTCGTCGCGATTCTCGCGGAGACTCCCGATGCCGACGCATCGGCTGCCCTGCGGAAATCCCTTGCGCTGCTAGGGAAGTCGTAATGAGTTCCGACGAGCAACTCGAGCGCGAGGTGAACGCGACGCCGGTCCGGTCCGACGGCGACCTCGACGCTGGTCTGCGCCCGCGGTCACTGGCCGACTTCATCGGGCAACCGCGCGTGTGCGAACAGCTCGAACTCGTTCTGCACGGAGCTCGTGGTCGGGGAGGGACGCCCGACCACATCCTGCTGTCCGGACCTCCAGGGCTGGGCAAGACCTCGTTGGCGATGATCATCGCGGCCGAGATGGGTGCCGCGATCAGGGTGACGTCGGGTCCGGCGCTCGAGCGCGCAGGCGATCTCGCGGCGATGCTGTCGAATCTGGTCGAGGGAGATGTGCTCTTCATCGACGAGATTCACCGCATCGCCCGCCCCGCCGAAGAGATGCTCTACCTCGCGATGGAGGACTTCCGAGTCGACGTCGTCGTGGGCAAGGGGCCGGGCGCGACGTCGATCCCGCTCGATGTTGCACCATTCACTCTGGTCGGCGCGACCACGAGGTCGGGGTCGTTGACCGGCCCGCTGCGCGACAGATTCGGGTTCACCGCCCACATGGAGTTCTACGAGACCGACGAGTTGGTGCGAGTACTCCGCCGTTCTGCGGGCATTCTCGGCATTGATCTCGGCGGCGACGCGGCGTCGGAGATCGCGAGTCGGTCGCGCGGGACACCACGTATCGCCAACCGGCTCCTACGTCGTGTGCGCGACTACGCGGAGGTACGCGGCGACGGAACCGTCACCGTCGACACCGCGCGCGCTGCGCTGGCCGTCTACGACGTCGACGAACTCGGTTTCGACCGGCTCGACCGTGCGGTGCTCAATGCGCTGATCAGGGCGTTCGGCGGCGGGCCTGTCGGTGTGTCGACCTTGGCCGTTGCTGTCGGCGAGGAGCCCGCAACCGTCGAGGAGGTCTGCGAACCCTTCCTCGTGCGTGCGGGGATGATCGCGCGGACTCCGCGCGGTCGGGTGGCGACGGCTGCGGCGTGGCACCACCTCGGCTTGACGCCGCCGGCGGGTGCGCTGAACGCCACGTTCGGTGTGCGTCCGCGCGATGTCGACGGCGAATCGCTGTTCGACGACCTCTGACACCCAGGTAGTGAGCCGAAAATGTCCGAATTAGCGGCATGGCACACTAGAGGGAGTGCACAGCTACGGCGTGCAACCTCCACATTCAACGAAGGACTGATCGCTCTCTCATGGAATCTCTGCTTTTCCCGCTTCTGCTCGTGCTCCTCGCCGGCTTCATGTTCTTCTCCATGCGTAAGCAGAAGAAGCGCGCTGCCGAGCAGCAGGACATGCAGAACTCGATTCAGACCGGCACGCGCATCCAGCTCACCTCGGGCCTGTTCGGCACCATCATCGACGCCTCGTCGTCGGACTATGTCGATGTCGAGATCGCTACCGGAGTTGTCACACGCTGGAACCGCCTGGCGATCATGAAGGTCGTACCCACCGAGGATGCCGCGGCAACCTACGCCGGTTACGTCCCGCCGAGCGCGCCGCTCACCGCAGATGGTGACGAGTTCTCGACCATCGACGGCAGTGTGAACTACGACGGCATCTCCAGCCATGATGATGTCCGTGACGCTGACGACGTAGACGTCGACCTGCGTAAGGATCAGGGCGGAAGCAGCCCCGACTCGGACAAGTAACGCATCTGGTCTGAGCAGCACTGCTGGCGCGTCACACGGCCCGGTGGGGTCGTGTGAACGCGTCAGGGCTGATCAGTAGAGTGGCGTGCGGCCGTATGGCCTATCAGTACAGTGGCCTGCGGCCATCTGACGCGCGCTGAAGGAGATCGAGTACAACGTGACCACCCCTCGCCGGGCGACAGAGGCGTCGACCAACACACGAGGATCGTCGACCAAGACACGAGGGTCGTCGACCACAAAGCCAGCGAAGAAGCGGCGGTCGCCAGCGCGCGAGATCCCGCCGTGGCGTCCGCTGACGGTCTTCTTCGCGCTGCTTGCGGTGATCTACGCGCTCATCTTCTTCACCGGCGGCGGCTCGCCGGAGCCGAAGCTCGGTATCGATCTCCAGGGCGGCACCCGCGTGACCCTGACGGCGCGCACCGAGTCGGGTACCCCGCCGACGCGTGAACAACTCGACCAGGCCAAGCAGATCATCGAGCAGCGCGTCAATGGCCTCGGTGTCTCGGGATCCGAGGTCGTCGTCAACGGCAACAACCTGATCATCACGGTGCCCGGTCAGGATGGCGCACAGGCCAAGACCCTCGGCCAGACCGCGCGTCTGTTCGTGCGTCCCGTGGTCGAGGTGCAGGCGGCCACGCCGCAGCCGAAGAAGGACCAGGCGGCGCAGCCGACCGACCAGCAGCCCGCCGACCAGGCCGCCAAGGCGATCGAGGAGCAGCGCAAGCTGCGTCAGGTTCCCGCTGGTGCGAACACCGACGGGCTCAAGGCCTACATGTCCAAGATGGACTGCTCGACCGGCGCCAATGATCCACTTCTCGGTAACGACCTCTCCGATCAGTACCTCGTGGCGTGTGCGGAGGACGGCAAGCAGGTCTACCTGCTCGCACCCCAGATCATCGACGGTCGCGACATCAGTTCTGCGAGTTCGGGATCCAATCAGCAGACCGGTGCGTGGACGGTCTACCTCGACTTCAAGCCCGACGCGGCGCAGACCTGGAGCGAGTTCACCGCCAAGAACATCGGCAACACCACGGCGTTCGTGCTCGACAGCCGCGTCGTGTCGGCCGCGACGATCAACTCGCAGATCTCCGGCGGCAAGACCGAGATCACCGGATCGTTCAGCGAAGCCGAGGCCAGCGACCTCGCCAACGTGCTGAAGTACGGCTCGCTGCCGCTCTCGTTCAAGACGTCCGACGCCGAGACGGTCTCGGCAACGCTGGGTCTGCAGTCGTTGCGTGCGGGTCTGATCGCAGGCCTGATCGGTCTGATCGCAGTCTTCATCTACGCCCTCGCCTACTACCGCGCGCTCGGCTTCCTGACCATCTTGTCGCTGATCCTCGCCGGTGCCGCGGTCTACGGAATCATCGTGCTGCTCGGACGATGGATCGGGTTCACGCTCGACCTCGCGGGCATCGCGGGTCTGATCATCGGTATCGGTATGACCGCCGACTCGTTCGTCGTCTACTTCGAACGCATCAAGGACGAGATGCGTGAGGGACGAAGTTTCCGGTCGGCTGTGCCGCGTGGCTGGGCCAGCGCCCGCCGGACCATCTGGTCGGGCAACGCGGTCAGCTTCATCGCCGCTGCCGTGATCTACACGCTCGCGATCGGTGAGGTCCGAGGATTCGCGTTCACGCTGGGTCTCACGACCATCCTCGACGTCGTCGTGGTCTTCCTCGTCACCCATCCGCTCGTCGTGCTCGCCAGCAGAAACGACTTCCTCTCGCGGCCGAATATCAACGGACTCGGCGCGGTGAGCGAGGTGGCGCGGCAACGTCGTCAGGGCACGAGCAAAGCAGATCGGGCAGCCGCAGAGCGCACCGACAACGAGCAGACCGTCGCAGAAGGAACGTCGAAATGACAACCACCAACGACACGCGCGACGGCTCGACGTCGGCTCCGTCTGCCGGAAGCGACGCCGATTTCGTCGCCGACACCAACAGGTCGTTCCTGTCTCGGCTCTACACCGGTACCGGTGCATTCGAGATCGTCGGACGCAGGCGCATGTGGTACCTGGTGAGCCTGGCGATCGTGGTCATCTGCGTCGCATCCATCGCGATCCGGGGTTTCTCCTTTGGTATCGACTTCGAAGGTGGAACGCAGGTCTCCATCCCCGTCACGCAGGGTGTGACGAGCCAGTCTGTCGAAGACGTCACCACCAAGGCTCTCGGCAGCGCCCCCGATTCGGTCCAGACCGCGGGTTCTGGCGCGGCCCAGACCGTTCAGGTGCGCACCGACACGCTGACGGTGCAGCAGGCATCGACACTGACCCAAGCGCTCACGGACCGCTTCGGTCCCGATCTCACCAACGGTGATGTGAGCATCTCCGAAGTGAGTTCGACCTGGGGTAAAGAGATCACGGAGAAGATGCTCATCGCGCTCGCGGTGTTCCTCGTGATCGTCTTCGTCTACATCGCCATCCGCTTCGACAGGGAGATGTCGGTGGCAGCACTCGCATCTCTGCTGTTCGACATCGTCGTGACGGCGGGTATCTACTCACTCGTCGGGTTCGAGGTCACTCCGGCAACGGTGATCGGTCTACTCACCATTCTCGGCTTCTCGCTCTACGACACCGTCGTCGTGTTCGACAAGGTCGGTGAGAACACCCGGTCGGTCTTGCAGACGACACGTCGGACGTACGCCGAGCAGGCCAACCTCGCCATCAACCAGACCCTCATGCGGTCGATCAACACGACGGTCATCTCCGTGCTGCCGATCATCGCGCTGATGGTGATCGCCGTGTGGTTGCTCGGCGTCGGCACGCTCAAGGACCTCGGACTGATTCAGTTGGTCGGCGTGGTCGTCGGTACCTACTCGTCGATCTTCCTCGCGGCCCCGCTACTGGTCACGCTCAAGGAACGTCGTTCCGACATCAAGAAGCACACCGCGCGTGTGCTGGCGCGGCGCGGCGCCGTCGAGGCGGGTGAAGACGTCAGCGCGGCGGACCGTCCGGTTCGCGGACGTTCGAGTGCGGCGTCGAGCACACGGAGTGCTCGCGCTGCAAAGGATGCGGGGGAGGAGCCACAGGCTCCGACCGGCAAGCGTCGACGTTCCCGATAGGCGCCCCGTGACCTCAGCGCGCAGCACGAAAGTGCTCGCCATGGTGTTGGCGGGCCTCGTCATGGTCGGGGTCGTTGCCGCATGCGGCGACGACCCGCCGCCGACGCTCGACTACCTCACCGACGCGCGGTTGAGCACCGCCAACGCGAACACCGCTACGGGCAACGCCGACGGCGCGTTGATGCTGACCGGCCGAGTGCTCCCTGGTTTCAGTTACCTCGGGGCGTCGGGTCAGGTGACGCCCGACCGTGACATCGGCACGGTCAGTGTGCAGGCCGGGCCGGTACAGACGTTGACCTATCAGTTCACCCCCGACGCCGCGTTCTCCGACGGCACGCCCCTCGACTGCGACGATCTGGTCCTGGCGTGGACAGCGATGAGCGGACGGTACCCAGAGTTCGGGGCCGCGACCACCGCCGGCTACCGCGACATCGAGGCGGTCGACTGCGAGGCGGGTGCCAAGGCGGCGACGGTGACCTTCAAGCGCGGTCGCGACTACCGTGACTGGCTCTCGTTGTTCGGCGCGGGCACGCTCATGCCCGCGCAGGTGGTTGGCCGCGTCGCGGGCGTCGCCGATGCGCTGACGTCGATCAGATCGGCCGATCGGGCCGCGATCAGGAAGCTCGCGAGGGCGTGGACATCGGCGTTCGAGCTGCGAGCGGGCGGCGGTGCCGACAACGTACCGTCGTCGGGACCTTACGAGATCTCCGAGGTCACCGAGGCGGGCGTCCTGCTCGTCCCCAACCCGAAGTGGTGGGGAGACGCACCGAAGGTGTCGAGGATCCTCGTGCACGGCAGGTCCGACTCGGCCCGCCTCATCACGGGCAGCTCGTACAGCGTCGCCGACGTCACCGCAGGCCTGACCGACGGCGACGCCAAACGTAGCGACCAGAACGCCACAGGGCAGGTGCAAGCCCCGGATGCGCCCGGACGCGCACTGGGCGTCGAGGAAGTGGTGCTCTCACGGCGCGGCGTCTTCTCCGATGTCGGCGTTCGACGGGCGTTCGCCAGTTGCGTGCCCCGTGATGCGCTGACGCGCACATTCGGGCAGGGCGCGCAGCTCTGGAACCTCCGGACACTCGCGCCTGCGGACCGCCTCGCGGCAGCGATCAACGGCGAGTTCGGTCAGGGATACCTGCGCGCGAACACCGCCAAGGCACGAGAACTTCTCGCCGGAGCGGGTCAGGAGTCCGGCGTCCGGGTGCGCATCGGCTACCTCGCGCCGGGCGATCGCCAACGACAGATGGTCGCAGCGATTGCCGATTCCTGCCGCGCGGCAGGAATCGCGGTCACCGACGTGTCGTCGCCGCAGTTCGATATCAGCGATCTCGGAAAGACTGCCGACGCGGTGTTGGTGGTCAATGGAACGTCGTTCTCCGCGGCAGGCGCGGCCGATCCGAGTCGAGATGCGTACCAGTTGTTCGACGGAGATCCGTTGGACATCAACGACTTCGATGATCAGGCGGTCTCCGACGCCATCGCCGCCCGCAGCGTAGGGGCACTCGGAAGCGAACACCTGGGCCTTGTCCGGACGATCGAGGGCGCGGCGTGGGCGGATGTGCCGTCGATTCCGTTGTTCGCTGCTCCGCGGGTTCGACGATGGAATGATCGAGTCGACAACGTGGTGGCCGGACTCGGCCGCAATGGAACGGGATGGAACATGGATCGGTGGGTTAGTGGTGAGTGAGCGCGTGAGCAGCGGGCACGCGAGCAGTGGTTCCGACGAGGTCACGCGTGAGGCGGTCCTACGGGCACGAGCTGCGATCGCCGAGCACGAACGCACGGTTCCCGACTTTCCCAAGCCGGGCATCCTCTTTCGCGACCTGACCCCGGTCCTCGCCGACACGGAGGGTTTCTCGTCGATCGTGACCGCGCTGACGCATGGCTGTTCCGGCGTCGACCTCGTCGCAGGCATCGACGCCCGCGGTTTCCTCGTCGGTGGTGCCGTCGCACAAGAGTTGGAGGTCGGCATCCTGGCTGTCCGTAAGGGCGGCAAGCTGCCCCCACCGGTCTACGGCGTCGACTACGACCTCGAATACGGCACGGGTCGGCTGGAGATCCCGGCGAGCGGCATCGACATCACCGGGCGACGGGTACTGATCGTCGACGACGTCCTCGCGACGGGCGGGACCGCTGTCGCGGCGTCGAAACTCATGGGTCTGGCGGGTGCCTCCGTTGTCGGGGTCGCGGTGATCATGGAGCTCGCCGATCTCGGCGGGCGTGCGCGGATCGCTGCCGAACTCGGTCCGGATGTGAGCCTGCACGCGATCACCGACGACCGCTGAGCTGCATCGGTCTCGCAGCGCGCGCCGCGCCGGGCGTCGTGGCCGGATTAGACTCGTCGCATACGGTGTTGAAGTCTTCGGAATTTTGTTCACATCGGTGAATCAGCGTGTCGGCACGGTGTGGCTCGTCGAACGGACACACCGGGAGAAGACGCACCGGGAGAAGGAGGCAGCATGGCGAATGAGACCGAGGCGGCCGTCGCTCGTGAGCGGGTCACGCCGACCGCCCCCGCAGCGGAAGAGGTCCGTACCGCAGAAGACGCCCGTGCCGCTGCTCCCGCCCCGGTGAGTGCGCCCGATGGCAATCGGGCCGCCGAGCCCGCGTCGCCCGCCGACACCACCCACGCCTCAGCCTCGCGGCGGGTTCGCGCCCGCCTTGCACGGCGGATGACCGCGACCCGCAGCTCGGTCCGTCCGGTGCTCGAACCACTGGTTACGCTGCATCGGGAGATCTACCCCAAGGCCGACATCGCGCTTCTGCAACGTGCCTACGACGTCGCCGACGAACGTCATCGTGGTCAGAACCGGAAGTCGGGCGATCCGTACATCACCCATCCGCTCGCGGTCGCGACGATTCTCGCCGATCTCGGGATGGACACCACCACGCTCGTCGCCGCCTTGTTGCACGACACCGTCGAGGACACCGGTTACACCCTCGACGCGCTCGAGAGTGAGTTCGGCGCCGAGGTCGCACACCTCGTCGACGGCGTGACCAAGCTCGACAAGGTCGCGCTCGGTAGCGCCGCCGAAGCCGAGACGATCCGCAAGATGATCATCGCGATGGCCCGCGATCCGCGGGTGCTCGTGATCAAGGTCGCCGACCGCCTCCACAACATGCGCACGATGCGTTTCCTGCCGCCGGAGAAGCAGGCGCGCAAGGCACGCGAGACGCTGGAAGTGATTGCGCCACTTGCTCATCGGCTCGGCATGGCGACGGTGAAGTGGGAGCTCGAAGACCTCTCATTCGCGATTCTGCACCCCAAGCGCTACGAGGAGATCGTGCGGCTCGTCGCCGACCGCGCGCCCTCGCGTGACACCTATCTCGCCCGGGTACGCGCCGACATCAACAACGCGCTGTCGTCGGCCAAGATCACCGCGACGGTCGAGGGCAGGCCCAAGCACTACTGGTCGATCTATCAGAAGATGATCGTCAAGGGTCGCGACTTCGACGACATCCACGATCTCGTCGGCATGCGCATCCTGTGCGACGACGTGCGCGACTGCTACGCCGCAGTCGGCGTCGTGCATTCGCTGTGGCAGCCGATGGCCGGGCGTTTCAAGGACTACATCGCTCAGCCGAGGTTCGGCGTGTACCAGTCGCTGCACACCACGGTCATCGGACCGGAGGGCAAGCCCCTCGAAATCCAGATCCGCACCAACGACATGCACCGCACCGCCGAATTCGGTATCGCCGCGCATTGGCGATACAAGGAGGGCGGCTACCGGGATCGCAAGGGGCGCAAGTCCGATACGACCGAGATCGACGACATGGCGTGGATGCGTCAGCTTCTCGATTGGCAACGAGAAGCCGCCGACCCCGGCGAGTTCCTCGAGTCGCTGCGTTACGACCTCGCCGTCAAGGAGATCTTCGTCTTCACGCCCAAGGGCGACGTCATCACACTGCCCGCGGGCTCGACGCCCGTCGACTTCGCCTACGCGGTGCACACCGAGGTTGGGCATCGATGTATCGGTGCTCGGGTCAACGGCCGACTCGTCGCGCTCGAACGCGAACTCGAGAACGGCGAAGTCGTCGAGGTGTTCACGTCGAAGGCTCCCAACGCCGGACCGAGCAAGGACTGGCAGAACTTCGTCGTCTCGCCGCGCGCGAAGGCCAAGATCCGTCAGTGGTTCGCCAAGGAACGTCGTGAAGAGGCGCTGGAAACCGGCAAGGACGCCATCGCCAAGGAGGTTCGACGAGGCGGGCTGCCGTTGCAGCGCCTGATGAGCGCCGAGTCGATGGCCGCGATCGCCAAGGAACTGCGCTACGCCGACGTCAGCGCGCTGTACACGGCTGTCGGCGAGAACCATGTGTCCGCGCGCCACGTCGTGAATCGGCTGGTCTCGTCCCTCGGTGGCATCGACGACGCCGCGGAGGAGATCGCCGAGCGTTCGACACTGTCGACGATGCCGTCGCGGACCAGGGCCGGTGGCGATGCCGGGGTCGTCATCGAGGGTGTCGACAACGTCCTCATCAAGCTCGCGAAGTGTTGCACACCGGTTCCCGGAGACGACATCCTCGGCTTCATCACACGCGGCGGGGGCGTCAGCGTGCACCGCACCGACTGCACGAACGCGGGTGAACTGCGCCGCCAGGACGAACGGATCATCCCCGTGACCTGGGCGCCGTCGCCCGAGTCGGTGTTCCTGGTCGCCATCCAGGTGGAGGCCCTCGACCGCCATCGGCTGCTGTCGGACGTGACCAAGGTGCTCGCCGACGAGAAGGTGAACATCCTCTCGGCGTCGGTGACCACCAGCCGCGACCGTGTCGCGGTCAGCAAGTTCACGTTCGAGATGGGCGACCCCAAGCATCTCGGTCACGTACTGAACGTCGTGCGCAACGTCGAGGGCGTGTACGACGTCTACCGCGTGACCTCCGCGGCGTAGCTGCGCACAGTCGGCGTTCTAAAGCGCCCACTCGGCGTTCTGGGGCGCCCACTCGGCGTTCTGGAGCGCCCAGTCGACGGGTTGTCCCGCCGACTGGGCGCTTCCTCGCGTCGAGTGTGCGTTTAGTCCAGGTCTCCGCCGGTGATCTTGGCCGTGGTGATCTCCACCGGCAGCTTGGGCTTGCCGTCGTTGGTCTCGCCCGACGGTCCGGGGGTCACGCCGCCCGCGGCGACCTTGTCGAGCACCTTGAGGCCCTCGGGGTCGACCTTGCCGACCACCGAGTAGTCGGCCGGGAGCTGACTGTCGGAGATGACGAGGAAGAACTGGCTCGAGCCGGTGTTGCTGCTCTGGCCGCCCTGGTTGCTGTTGGCGATCGCGATGGTGCCGCGGGGGTAGACCACCGACTGCTGGCCGGTCATCTGGTTGGCCTGTCCCGCCGGCTTGAGGTTGGTCGGCGGCTCGTCGGGACTGCTCCAACCCGGGCCGCCGGCACCTGTTCCGGTGGGATCACCGCACTGCAGCACCTTGAGCGCCTCGCTCGTGGTCATGCGGTGGCACGGGGTGTCGTCGTAGTACTTGTCGCCGATGAGCGAAACGATCGCGCCCGTGTTGCACGGTGCCGAGGCTCGGGTCAGCGTGATCGGAATCGCGCCCTGGGACGTGTCGAACACCGCCGAGACGTCGCCGGACTTCAGTTGCCGGTCACCGGGTTTGGGGGCAGTCCGCTTCTTGGGGATGCCCTCGTTGATCATCTTGTTCATCTCAGCCGCGTACTTGCGGTATTCCTCGTGCTGCTCCGCAGGCACGCCCTGTGGCGGGTCGGTGGGGATCGGCTTGAGGCGGTCGGGCTGATCCTGGTACTCACACGACGTCCACCGGGCGGCCTCGCGGTCGTCGAGGACCTTCTTCACGATGAGCGTGGTCGCGGTGGCCACGACCGCAACCACCACGACCGTCGAGATCGATGCGATGAGGATGCGCCGACGCTTGCGATCCTGACGCTCGCGTTCGAGTCTGTCCTCAAGCTTCCGCTTGGCGGCTTCGCGGCGTTCCTCGTTGGTGGTCACGCTGGTGAACCCTCCTGAGACGTCTGTCGGTGCGGATGAACACGGTGCGTTCGAAACACGGTGCGCTCGAAACACGGCTGTATCGACACGCAAGTGTGCCAGGACACCCTGAGAGTTCCCCAGGCAGGTGTACCGGAGTGTCGTCGAGTGCTGTTCTCGCGTGCGCCAGAATGGAGTGTCAGGAGCGACGCGTCATCGGCGCCCGCGTCATGTCGAAGCCGAGGAGAGCACATGCTGATCACCGGATTCCCCGCCGGGATGTTCCAGACCAACTGCTACATCGTGGCACCCGAGCCGGGTGGCGAGGCGGTCGTCATCGACCCGGGCCAGGAAGCGGCCGACAAGGTCGCCGAGATTCTCGCCGAGCATGACCTGACCCCGGTTGCGGTGTTGCTGACCCACGGACACCTCGATCACACCTGGAACGCCGCGGATGTCTGCGACGCATACGGGATTCCCGCCTACATCCACCCGGCGGACCGTCCGATGCTCGCCGACCCGGCGGTCGGCCTCGGCAGTGCACTCGGCGCGATGATCGGGCCGTTGACCTTCCGTGAGCCGGAGAAGGTCATCGAGTTCGTCGACGGTGAGCCGATCGAGGTGGCGGGGATCAGATTCGACGTCGATCTCGCACCCGGCCACACCCAGGGATCGGTCCTACTCACCATCGACGTACCGGTCGTCGACGATGCAGGTCAGGAGACCAGCATCAAAGTGTGCTTCTCCGGTGACGTACTCTTTGCGGGGTCCATCGGACGCACCGATCTGCCCGGCGGCAACCACCGGCAACTGCTCGAATCGATCGAGTCGAAGCTCCTCGTGTTGCCCGACCAGACCCAGGTGTTGCCCGGCCACGGGCCACAGACCTCGATCGGGCAGGAACGCGCGACGAACCCGTTCCTGACGGAGCTGGGGGAGTCGAGCCGACAGAAGGGAAGCAGGAGACTGTGAGCGCCGACTTCGTCGCACCGAAGGGCATCCCCGACTACTACCCGCCCGCGTCGGCCGATTTCCGACGCGTCCGCGACACATTCACCGACGCCGCTCGGCGGGCCGGATACGGACACATCGAACTGCCGATCTTCGAGGACACCGGCCTGTTCGCCAGAGGCGTCGGCGAGTCGACCGATGTGGTCAGCAAGGAGATGTACACCTTCGAAGATCGCGGCGGCCGTTCGGTCACGCTGCGTCCCGAGGGCACCGCCGGAGTTGTTCGCGCGGTCATCGAACACGGTCTCGACCGCGGACAACTCCCCGTCAAGCTCTGCTACGCGGGTCCGTTCTTCCGCTACGAGCGCCCGCAGGCCGGCCGCTACCGCCAACTGCAGCAGGTCGGGGTGGAGGCGATCGGCGTCGACGACCCCGCGCTCGACGCCGAGGTCATCGCGATCGCCGACGAGGGATATCGACGGCTCGGACTGTCGGGGTTCCGTCTGGAGATCACCTCGCTCGGCGACGACTCCTGCCGCCCAGCATACCGCGAGGCACTGCAGGAGTTCCTGAGCGGACTCGACCTAGACGAGGCGACACGCCAACGCGCACAGATCAATCCGCTACGCGTGCTCGACGACAAGCGCCCCGATATCCGCGAGGCCACCGCCGATGCACCGCTCATGCTCGACTATCTGTCCGACGACGCGCGCGGCCACTTCGAGAGCGTGCTGTCGCATCTGCGCCAGCTCGGCGTCCCGTATGTGATCAACCCGCGCCTGGTCCGCGGCCTGGACTACTACACCAAGACGACGTTCGAATTCGTCCACGACGGTCTCGGCGCGCAGTCGGGCATCGGTGGCGGCGGTCGGTACGACGGCCTGATGCGTCAGCTCGGCAGCAAGCAGGATCTCTCGGGAATCGGCTACGGACTCGGCGTCGACCGGACGATGCTGGCTCTCGAGGCCGAGGGCATCGCCCACGTCGACGCCGCGCGGTGCCAGGTGTTCGGGGTACCGCTGGGCACCGACGCCAAAGCCGAATTGGTCAGTATCGCAGGACAACTGCGTGCCGCGGGTGTCAGCGTCGACCTCGCCTACGGCGACCGCGGACTCAAGGGCGCGATGAAGGCCGCGGATCGGTCCGGCGCGAAGCTGGCGCTGGTACTCGGCGACCGCGAACTCGCCGAGGGCACCATCGAGATCAAGAACCTGACCAACGGCGAGCAGCACAAGACATCGCTGGAGGGCGTCGTCGCAGAGGTCAGCCAGCTGCTGGCCTGAGGGTCATCTCCTCGCGCAGGACGTCGAGGCTGACCCCGCCGAGTGCGAGGGCGTTGGTGTGGAAGTCCTTGAGAGTCCACTCGGGATGGCGGGTCAGAGCCTGTGTACGGCACTGTTCCCAGACCCGTTGTCCCAGCGCGTAACTCGGCGCCTGTCCTGCCCACCCGAGGTAGCGATCGAGCTCGAAGCGCAGCACCGCCCGATCCATCGCCACCGACGCCGTGAGAAACTGCCACGCCTTCTCGGCATCCCACGTGCCGCCGCCGACAGATGCGGGTGCGGCCTTGCGGCAGTGGACTCCGATGTCGACGACGACGCGCGCCGCGCGTAGGCGCTGCGAGTCGAGCATGCCCATCCGGTCGCCGGGGTCGTCGAGCCAACCGAGCTCGCTCATCAACCGCTCGGCGTAGAGCGCCCAGCCCTCGCCGTGTCCCGAGGTGAACGACGCGAGCTTGCGCCAGGTGTTGAGGTCGGGATCGACGATCGCGGCGCCGAGCTGCAGATGATGCCCCGGCACGCCCTCGTGGTAGACGGTCGTCTTCTCCTGCCAGGTGTGGAAGACGGTCTGTTCCGGCGGTACCGCCCACCACATCCGTCCGGGGCGGGAGAGGTCGGCACTTGGCTGCGTGTAGTAGATGATGCCGGTCGACGACGGCGCCAGCCGACATTCGAGTCGGGTGAGACGGTCGGGAATGTCGAAGTGCGTGCCGGCCAGGCCGTCGACCGCCGCGTCGGAGGTCTGCTGCATCCACGCGAGAAACGACGCGCGGTCGTGGATCTGGTATTGCGGTGCGGCGTCGAGGAATTCGAGTGCCTCGGCGACGCTCGCGCCGGGCACGAGGTCCGCGGCGATGGCCTGCTGTTCGGCGGTGATGGCGTCGAGGTGACCGAGCGCCCAGTCGTAGGCCTCGTCGGGATCGGCATCGGTGCCGAGGTAATACGGCAACCGGAGCAGATACCTGTCGCGCCCGATGGCGTCGTCGGGGTCGGCGGAGTCGAGGACCGTCGACCTCAGGAGTGCGGCCAGGGCGTCGAACGCGGCACCCGCGCCGTCGAGGGCGCCGGCCAGGTCGACGGCGAGCGCGTCGTCGGAGGCGATCGGCGTGGTGTTCTGTGCGATCGCAGCGCGCGCCCCGTCGGCTTGTGCGGCAACCAGTTCGACCTGTCGTCGTGCGAGCGCGGGTCCGACGTCGCGGCGGTGTTCGAGTCCGACGATGACGCTGTCGATCGCCGCCGGGATCGCGCTGATCCGCGCAACCATGTCGGCGCGCTGTTCGGCGGTGTCGGTGGGCATGAGGTCGAAGATGTCGCGAATCGCCTGCAGCGGTGAGGCAATCACGTTGCACTCGCCGGTCAGTTCGCCTGCGTCGGCGAGTGCGAGTTCGCGATTGAGCCCGGCTCGCATGGTGGCGATGGTGACCCTGTCGACGTGGTCGGTGGGCGACGCGGCGTCGAGCTGTGCGAGCGTCGAACGCACCAGAGCGGCCCGTTCGTCGACGGCGTCCGGGGAGAAGTCGGTCAGCAGCCGGTCGTGGCCTGCAAGGCCGTACTCGCTGGCGAGGATCGGGTCGAGTGCGGCACTACGCGCCAGATGGTCGTCGGCGATCGCGTCGACGGGTGTCGGTGTGCGCCTGATGGTCTCAGAGGTCATTGGTGGAGAACGTGTCGCACTGACGTGGGTCGCCGTTCTTGTATCCGATGGAGAACCAACGGACCCGCTGATCGGCCGAGCCGTGCGTCCAGCCCTCGGGATTGGAGTTCGCGCCCTGGATGGTGTCGTCGCCGATCGCCTTCGCGGTCTGGATGACCGAGTTGATCTGATCGGAGGTGAGCGGTTCCAGCATCGCGTCGCTGCCCTTGTCTGCGTGATACGCCCACACACCCGCGTAGCAGTCTGCCTGCAATTCGACGCGGACAGAACCCGACTTGGGTCCGCTGGAACCGAGTTGCTGCCCCTTCTGCAGTGCCCCGGTCAGGTTCTGCACGTGGTGGCCGTACTCGTGTGCGACGACGTACTCCTGGGCCAGCGGACCATCGCTGCCACCCATTTGTTTGAGCTGGTTGAAGAACGTCGGGTCGAAGTAGGCGGTCTTGTCGACGGGGCAGTAGAACGGTCCGGTCGCCGACGTTGCGGCGCCGCAACCGGTGTCGACGGAATTGCTGAAGATGACGGTCTTCGGCGGGGTGTAGCCCTTCATGAGGTCCGACCACACCCTGTTGATGCTGATCGTCGTGGCCTTGATGCGGCAGATGTCGTCGGTGTTGGCCTTCTCGATGGTGCACTGGGCGAGGTGTTCGTCGATCTCGCTCGCCGAGGTGCTCGACGAACCTCCTGTTGTCGACGAGGTGCCGAGGATCTGGCCGGGATTGATGCCGAGGAAGAGCGCGATCAGCGTGACGATCAGCCCGGCACCACCGCCGAGCGCGATACGGCCACCGCCGCCGCCGCCGAAACCACCGCCACCCCCGCCGCCGGACACGTTGCTGTTGTCCAGCCCCCCGCTGCCTTGGAACGTCATGCAGGTCAGGCTACCGGCGAGGACGTCCCGATACGGGTGAACCACGCCCAACAATCACGTCTCGGAATGGTGCGCGGGCGGCGGGTTCGGCGCGGGCGGGATACCACTCGGCGACGGCGGGCGCGCCCTCCGTAGGATTGAGCGCGAGATTTCCGAGCTCGTACGTCCACCAGGAAGGACTCCAGTGCTTCGCACGCATTTCGCCGGTTCGCTGCGCCGCGCCGACGCGTCGCAGACCGTCACCGTCGCCGGGTGGGTTGCGCGTCGCCGCGACCACGGCGGCGTCGTGTTCATCGATCTGCGTGACAGCTCCGGGCTGGTGCAGGTCGTCTTCCGTGAAGAGGCTGTCGCCGAGAAGGCACACCGGCTCCGCGCGGAATACGTCGTGAAGGTCACCGGTCTCGTCGAGGAACGTCCCGCCGGAAGCGAGAACCCGAACCTGCCGTCGGGCGAGATCGAGATCAACGCGACCGAACTCGAGGTGCTCAACGAGTCGGCGCCGCTCCCGTTCCAGCTCGACGAGAGCCCCGGCGAGGAAGCGCGGCTGCGCTACCGCTACATCGATCTGCGTCGCGAAGGACCCGCTGCGGCAATCCGTTTGCGCTCGAAGGCGAATGCTGCGGCTCGCGGAGTGCTCGCCGCTCACGATTTCGTCGAGATCGAGACGCCGACGCTGACCCGCTCGACGCCCGAGGGTGCACGCGACTTCCTCGTGCCCGCGCGTCTGCAGCCGGGAACGTTCTACGCCCTGCCGCAGAGCCCACAGCTGTTCAAGCAGCTCCTCATGGTCGCCGGTATGGAGCGCTACTACCAGATCGCTCGTGCCTACCGGGATGAGGATTTCCGCGCCGATCGCCAGCCGGAGTTCACCCAGCTCGACATCGAGATGAGCTTTGTCGACGAGGACGACGTCATCGCGCTCGCCGAGGAGGTCCTCGTGGCGCTGTGGCGGCTCATCGGCGTCGAGGTCACCACACCGATCCCGCGGATGACGTACGCCGACGCGATGCGTCGGTTCGGTTCGGACAAGCCGGATCTGCGTTTCGGGATCGAGCTCGTCGAGTGCACCGAGTACTTCGCCAACACGCCCTTCCGCGTGTTCCAGGCGCCCTACGTCGGCGCGGTCGTCATGGAGGGCGGGGCGTCGCAGCCGCGTCGTACCCTCGACGCCTGGCAGGAGTGGGCCAAGCAGCGTGGCGCCAAGGGCCTGGCATATGTGCTCGTCGGCGAGGACGGCACCCTCGGTGGTCCGGTCGCCAAGAACCTCTCCGACGCCGAGCGGGAAGGTCTCGCCGCACATGTCGGCGCCAAGCCCGGCGACTGCGTCTTCTTCGCGGCGGGCCCGGCCAAGGCGCAGCGCGCACTACTCGGTGCCGCACGCAGCGAGATCGCCGTCCGCCTCGGACTGATCCCGGCACCCGGCGAACCCGTCGACCCGTCGACCGCCGCATGGGCGTTCACCTGGATCGTCGACGCTCCACTGTTCGAGCCGGCAGACGACGCGACGGCGTCGGGCGATGTCGCCGTCGGCTCCGGCGCATGGACCGCGGTGCACCACGCGTTCACCTCGCCCAAACCGGAGTCGCTCGACGGCCTCGAATCCGATCCGGGCAACGCACTGGCCTATGCCTACGACATCGTGTGCAACGGCAACGAGATCGGCGGCGGGTCGATCCGTATCCACCGTCGCGACATCCAGGAACGCGTGTTCGCGATCATGGGTATCGACCACGACGAGGCGCAGGAGAAGTTCGGCTTCCTGCTCGACGCCTTCGCCTACGGTGCGCCGCCGCACGGCGGGATCGCATTCGGATGGGATCGCATCACCGCACTGCTCGCGGGTGAGAGTTCGATCCGTGAGGTCATCGCCTTCCCGAAATCGGGTGGTGGCGTGGATCCGCTCACCGACGCGCCCGCACCGATCACCGCTGCGCAGCGCAAGGAGTCGGGCATCGACGCCAAGCCGAAGCCCAAGGGCGGCGAGTCCGACCAGGGTGCTGCGAAACCGGCGAGCTGAACGGCCGGCGATTGTCCGCGTGACACATGTCGCACACGGGTGCGTGGGGGACCGCACGTCGGGCGCACGGGCGCTATCTGTGCTGAGATTTCTACCCATGGGGACGTATCTGCTCGACGACCTCCGGGAGGATGACCGGTGACAATCAAGGTGGCGCTCGAACACCGCACTGCGTATGCGTTCGATCGGCCTGTCAAGATCTATCCGCACGTGGTGCGGCTGCGCCCTGCACCGCACTCACGCACCCCCATCGAGGCGTATTCGCTCGCGGTGGAACCCGCGGGACACTTCTTGAACTGGCAGCAGGACGCGTTCAGCAATTACCAAGCGCGCCTTGTGTTTCCGGAACCCTCGACGACTCTGTCGATCACGGTGAGCCTCGTCGCCGACCTCACCGCCATCAATCCCTTCGATTTCTTCATCGAGGACTGGGCCGAGGACTACGGCTTCGACTACCCCGACGAACTGCGCGAAGACCTCGAGATCTACCTCCGACCGGTCGGGGTCACCGAGGGGGAGTTCGCCGGGGCGCCGGTACACCCCGCCATCGCCGAGTTCGCGGCCGAACACAAGCCGACATCGCCGACACGCATCATCGACTTCCTCGTCGCGCTCAATCAGGCCGTCCGCGACGCCGTCGGGTACACCGTCCGGCTCGAACAGGGCGTGCAGACGCCGGAGTACACACTCGCCAGTGCCATCGGGTCATGCCGTGACTCCGCGTGGCTCCTGGTGGCGCTCCTGCGCGAGCTGGGATTGGCGGCGCGCTTCGTCTCCGGCTACCTGGTGCAGCTCACCTCGGATATCAAGTCGCTCGACGGTCCGTCCGGGCCCACCGCCGATTTCACCGACCTGCACGCATGGACAGAGGTCTACCTGCCGGGAGCGGGCTGGGTGGGCATGGACCCGACGTCGGGCCTGTTCGCCGGAGAGGGCCACATCCCGCTGGCCGCGACGCCGACCCCCGGCGGTGCTGCCCCGATCACCGGCGCAACCGGTCCGTGCCACGCGACGCTCGACTTCTCCAACACTGTCACCCGCTTCCACGAGGATCCGCGGGTCACCCTGCCGTACACGGAGTCGCAGTGGGAGCGGGTCGTCGAACTCGGTGCGGCGGTCGACAAGAAGATGGCAGACAACGACGTCCGACTCACGATGGGCGGTGAGCCGACGTTCGTCTCCCTGGACAACCAGACCGATCCGGAATGGACGACCGACGCCGACGGCCCGCACAAGCGGGAGTTGGCGTCGAAGCTCGCCGCTCGCCTCGCCGACGACTACGCGCCGACCGGCCTCGTGCAGCGCAGCCAGGGTAAGTGGTACCCGGGAGAGCCGCTGCCGCGCTGGCAGATCGCCGTCATGTGGCGGGCAGACGGCCAACCGATCTGGCGTCGGCGAGACCTCTTGGCCGACCCCTGGGCGACGCGCGCACAGGCCGCCGGGGCGATGGCACTCGAGGCGTCGGGACCGAAACCGGGCTCGGGCGGCGATCCCGCTGCCGAAAAGTTGTTGTCCGCGTTCGCATCCGCGTTGGGTCTGCCCGGCTCACAGGTGATGCCCGCCTTCGAGGACCCGCTGGTGCGGATGCGCGAATTGTCTGCGCTCCCGCCCGGCGATCCGGGATCCGACCCGACGCTGCCTGCCGCGCGAGCGGCGGCATGGGCAGCTGCTGCCGCCGAAGTCGTCGACGCCGACGCCGACATCGAGCCCGCCGACGATTCGACGAAGGCGCGGCGTGAACTGCTCGAATCGCTCGACGCATCGATCACCGATCCGACGGCGTTCGTCCTGCCCCTGAGCCGCTCCGAGGACAAGACGGCGTGGCAGAGCGCGCGGTGGACGACGCGACGTGGGCGTCTGGTGCTGACGCCCGGCACGTCTCCCGCGGGACTGCGTCTTCCGCTGAACTCGCTCTCGTGGGGACCCGCGCCGGTCCTGTACGAGGCCGACCCGTCTGTCCGCGCCGACCCGTTGCCCGACGACGTCGCGGACTCGTTGGGCCGTACCGTGACCGACGTCGACCCGACCGCCTTCGTGCCACGCACCGCACTGGTCGCGGAGAAGCGTGGCGACACCCTGTACGTGTTCCTACCGCCGACGGCAGAGCTCGAGGAGTATCTGGCGATCGTCGAGATGATCGAGAACGCGGCCGCCGAGATCGACACACCGGTGGTGATCGAGGGCTACGGGGCCCCGGCGGACGCCCGCCTCGTCACGTTGACCGTCACACCGGACCCGGGTGTCATCGAGGTCAACGTTCAGCCGACGAGCAGCTTCGCCGAGCAGACCGAGCTGCTCGACTCGCTCTACGAGCACGCACGCCACGCCAGGCTTGGCACGGAGACGTTCGATCTCGACGGCAGCCACGGAGGCACCGGCGGCGGCAACCACATCACCCTCGGCGGATCGACGCCCGCGGATTCACCGCTGTTGCGTCGACCGGATCTGCTGGTGTCGATGCTGACCTACTGGCAGCGCCATCCGTCGTTGTCGTACCTGTTCAGCGGCAAGTTCATCGGAACGACATCGCAGGCACCCCGCGCCGACGAGGGTCGCGACTCCGCGCTCTACGAGATGGAGATCGCGTTCGCCGAGATCGACAGGCTCGCGGTGAAGGGCGAACCGGCGCGCGGTGCCGACGCCCCACCGAATCCCTGGGTCACCGACCGGGCGCTGCGGCACCTACTCACCGACATCACCGGCAATACCCACCGAGCCGAGTTCTGCATCGACAAGCTCTACAGCCCCGACTCCGCGCGCGGCAGACTCGGACTGCTGGAACTGCGCGGCTTCGAGATGCCGCCGCATCACCGGATGGCGATGGTGCAGTCGTTGCTCGTCCGCTCGCTGGTGTCGTGGTTCTGGGAAAAGCCCTACCGCAGCAGGCTCATCCACCACGGCGCCGACCTGCACGGCAAACACCTTCTGCCGTACTACGTCATCGCCGATATCGCGCAGGTGGCAGAGGAACTGCGCGAGGCGGGGTATCCGTTCGACACCGCATGGCTCGACCCGTTCACGGAGTTCCGCTTCCCACGGCTGGGAACCGTCGCGATCCGCGAATACGAGGTCGAACTGCGCGGGGCGATCGAACCGTGGAACACCCTCGGCGAGGAGTCGACGGGGACGGGAACCGCGCGCTACGTCGACTCGTCGATCGAGCGGGTGCAGGTGCGTGTGCAGGGTGCCGACGACGACCGATTCGTGTTGACCTGCAACGGGTATCCGATCCCGCTGACGGGCACCGGCAGGCCCGGTGAACGCGTGGCAGGCATCCGGTTCAGGGCGTGGCAGCCGCCGAGCGCGCTGCACCCGACCATCAGCATCGACACCCCGCTGACCTTCGACCTCGTCGACACGCTCGCGGGCCGATCCGTCGGCGGCGCGACCTACCACATCGTGCATCCGGGCGGCCGTGCCTACGATCGCCCACCGGTCAACGCGGTCGAGGCGGAGTCGCGCCGAAACGGTCGGTTCGAGGCGGCAGGGCACACCAGTGGCTCCGTCGACGTCGGACTGCTCCGGGAGCGCGTCGCCCGCATGGCCACGGACAGTGGGGTCCCGGCGATCCTCGATCTGCGTCGGGCACGTACAGTTCTTCGGTGACTGTTTCAGCGGGCGGCGGTGTGCCCGCGGTGTTCGACAGGTACCGATCCGACGGTTACACGCTGTTCGATCTCGGGCAGCTCAATTCGGGCGGTGCCGCACCTGCTGCCGCACGCAACCATTACGACGAAGTGCTCGATTCCGCGGGCGCTGTTCGTCCTGCCTGGGACGAGCTCGTCGCAGGCTATGCGCTGCGCGGCGACGACCGACTGCAGGCGTCGGCCGCGCGCCTGGCATCGGCGGTATCCGACGAAGGTGTCGTCTACAACCAGGTCGACGGCACCACGACGATCCCGCGGCCCTGGCTGCTCGACGCCGTCCCGCTGATCGTCGACGGCGTCGAATGGGCCGAGCTGGAGAAGGCGATCACCCAGCGGTCGATGCTGCTCGATCTCATCCTGCGTGACATCTACCGCGACCAGAAGACCATCAATGCGGGGCTGATACCTCCGGAGATGGTCTTCGGACATCCCGGCTACGTGCGCAAGGCCGCTCGGCTCGAGGTCGCGGGACCGCACGCGCTGTTCCTACACGCACTCGACCTCGGACGCCTATCCGACGGCTCGTTCGCCGTGTACGGCGACCGGACGCAGGCGCCGTCTGGTGTCGGGTTCGCCATCGCCGACCGGCGACTGATCTCCCGGACGTTCCCGCAACTGTTCCAGCGCTGCGCGCCACGCCCGATGGCGACGTTCGCGGGCACTCTCCGACTGGCGTTGACCGACTACGCGCCGCCGGGAGTCGACGACCCGACAGTCGCGGTGTTCAGCCCCGGCAGCATGTCGGAGACCTTCTTTGACCAGGCGTACCTGGCGTCCGTGCTGGGCTTCCCGCTGGTCGAGGGTGCCGACCTCACGGTGCGCGACGGCGCGGTCTACATGCGTTCGCTCGGCAAGTACAAGCGCGTCGACGTGCTGCTGCGCCGCGTCGACGCCTCCTTCTGTGACCCGCTCGACCTGCGGACCAACTCCCGCCTGGGCGTCGCGGGACTCGTCGAGGCCATCTCGCGTGGAAACATCACCGTCGTCAACACCCTCGGCAGTGGCGTGCTGGAGAACCCGGCACTGAATGCCGTCCTCCACAAGGTCGCGCCGATGCTCATCGACGAGGAACTCGCACTCGGATCGGTGCCGACCTATTGGGCCGGCGACGATTCGGCACGGTCGAAGATCGTGTCGTCGCTCGACTCACTCGTCCTCACGAACTTCCGCACCGGCGAGGAATTCGTCGGGCCCGCAACGAATTCCGCGACCCGCGACGTATTGCGCTCGCGGATCGATGCCGACGCCTGGCAGTGGGTCGGCCGCGAGGTCGAGGCGTACTCGGTGGCGCCGAGCCTGACCGAGGCGGCGTTGCCCGCGCAGGGACGCGGCACTCTGCGTGCCGCACCCGTCTCCGTGCGCGCGTTCTCGGTCGCACAGGGTCCCACCTACGCGGTGATGCCGGGCGGTCTCGGTTCGGTCCTTGCCGACGGAGTTGTCGGCGCGTCGCTGGCATCGGTCGCCGCCAAGGACATCTGGGTGACCAATCCCGATGTGGGAGGACATGTTTCGCGGCGCACGGAGCTGCGCGGCGAACCCGACGACGAGGTCGCCATCATCGCGCGACCGGCGTCGACCGGCTACTCCGACATCGCGGCCGCCGCGAGTCCGCGCGTCCTCGCCGACATGTTCTGGTTCGGCCGATACGGCGAGCGCACCGAGTCGGTCACGCGGCTGGCCAAGGTCGCGCGTGAGCGCTACCAGGACTTCCAGTACCGGCCGTGGATGTCGGGCACCGCTGCGGTTCCGCTGTTCTTGCACGCGGTCGCCGAGGTGACCGGAACCACCGGCCTTCTCGGCACGGGGGAGACCTTGCTCGACGACGACTCGTCACTCTCGTCGATCGAGCAGGTCAACACCGCGATCGTGAAGATCGCCGAACTGACCGTCAATCGGTACACGCAGGGCACGATTGCGCACTCGACCGAACGCCTCGTCGCCACAGCCAGGGCCGTCCGCGACCAGATGTCGACGAGTACGTGGATGGTGTTGACCCCGATGGAGCGCGCGCTCGAGGCGATGACACGCCAGATCGAGCGCGCCCGCGACGACGTCGGGGCGGGCACCGGGGTGTTCGGCGACGCCGCACTCGACCTCGGACCCGATCTTGCCCGCACGCACGAGCACATCCTGCACGGCGCTCTCGCACTGTCCGGTCTGCAGGCCGAATCGATGGTGCACGACGCCGCCTGGCTGCTCATGGATCTCGGTAGGCGTATCGAGCGGGTGATCACGCTCGCCGACCTCACCCGCGCGCTGTTCGAGTACGAGCACCCGCTGGACATGGAACAGACCCTGTTGGAGTCGTACCTGAGCGCCACCGAGTCGTCGGTCATCTACCGCCGACGCAACCGCGGTCTCTACCGGGCCGAGGCCGTCGCCGAGCTGCTGATGTTCGACGAGACCAACCCGCGCGCGATGATCTACCAGCTCGCCAAGATGCACGACGATCTGACGTCGCTGCCCGAGGAGTTGCGTTCGGCCGCTGCCGAGCGCGCGGTCGAGGAGATGACAGCAGAATTGCGTCGCTGCGACCCGGCCGATCTGAGTAGCGTCGACGGATACGGCAAGCGCGCCGACCTCGTCGAACTGACAAGCACTCTGCGCGACCGCGCACGGGCGCTGTCCGACCTGCTCAACCGCACGCGGTTCGCTCCGCCTCGTACCGCGCAACCGATCTGGGGAGGTCAGCTGTGACGACACCCGCCGAGACGCCCGCAACGCGCAAGTACCGCGTCTTCCACCGCACCTGCTACACCTACGACGACGAGGTGTCGTCGTCGTACGGCCGGTGCTATCTGACCCCGCGCGACCTCCCGTATCAGCGCGTCCGTGAAACCGAGACGGTGATCTCGCCCGAGCCCGCTGACCGGTCTGTCGGTGTGGACGTCTACGGCAACATCGACGCGTACTTCCATGTCCGCACCGCGCACCGGGCGCTGGAGGTGACCACGACGTCGATCGTCGAGGTCGACCCCATCGACCAGGGGCTCGTGCACAGCGTCGCCGCACGGGCGCCGTGGGAGGACGCTCGACCGGCCGTCACGGGCGCTGTCCTCGTCGACGAGTTCGTGCTCGATCTCGACCCACCGGAGATCACGCCTGCCGTGCGCGACTACGCCGCAGCGGTCTTCACGCCGGGTCGTCCGCTCGTCGACGCGATCATCGACCTGACGTCGCGCATCTTCTCCGACTTCACCTACCGCTCCGGATCGACGGCGATCAGCACGCGGGTCGATACGGTGCTCGAACGTCGGATGGGCGTCTGTCAGGACTTCGCCCGCGTAGCCATCGCCTGCCTACGGTCGGTGGGACTCGCGGCGCGCTACGAGTCCGGCTACCTCGCGACCGACCCGCCGCCGGGTACCGAGCGCATCTTCGGCGCCGATGCCAGCCATGCGTGGGCCGCGGTCTGGCTGCCCGGTGATCGGTGGCTGGCCTTCGATCCGACGAACAACAAACTCGTCGACGAACGTCACGTCACCGTGGCGTGGGGTCGTGACTACGACGACGTCCCGCCGCTGCGTGGCGTGATCTACACCGACGCGTCCAAGAGTGAGATCGAGGTCTCGGTCGATGTCAGTCCCTTGTCAGAGGTGATCACGTGAGTGCTGCGCGAGGCAGCCGAGTGGGGCCGGGTCGGTCGAAAAGCCGTCGTCGCAACGAATTGTTGTCTTTTGCGACGCAAAAGGATCTCGCGAACGAAAACTGCAGGTCGAAGCCGTGCCGTGCAGTTCGCTCTTCAAGTCAGTCGCATAACCCGGTGACGCGTGTCGGCGCCGACGAGTAGGTTGGTTGGTGCCATGACGGTCATCACAGAAAGCCGCGTCACCAGCGTGGTGCGTGCCGCAGAAAACATGTTGTCCCGCAGAGCGGGGTCGCCGGTGGTTCTCGCCGATCCCGAGGATCTCGGAGGGAGCGGCCGAACCACAGTCGTACGGGTACGCGTGGCGCAGAACCCACTGTCGATGGACCGCACCCTCGTCATCAAGGCGCTCCCGAGTCACGAGGACCCGCAGGCGTTTCACCGCGAGATCGCATCGTACAAATACGCGACGGCACTGCCGACGGAGTCACGGCCCGGTCCGCAACTCATTGCCTCCGACCCCGACAACCGGTTGATGGTGCTCTCAGACCTCGGCCGCGGGCACCCGTTGACGGTGCTGCTCGCCGATGCCGATGTGGTCGAGATGAGCCGCGCGGTGAGCGCGTGGGGCCAGGCACTCGGCCGGATGCATGCGGCAACAGTCGGCGGAGAAGGCGACTTCGACGCCCTCGTGCGCCACGGTGCGGCAGGCACCGCGGGCAGGGACATCCTCCGCGACGAAGCGATCCGTGCGGTGTCCGCAGCGTCGGCGCGGGTTGCCGATCTCGGGCTGACGCTTCCCGACGCCGTCGCGGAGGCGCTGACGTCGGCCTGCGCACTCTTCGACGAGGGTGATCACCGCGCGTTCAGTCCCTCCGACGTCGGCCCCGAGAACATCCTCCTCAACGACGACGGCGTGCAGTTCATGGATTACGAGTGGGGCGGATTCCGCGACGCCACACTCGACATCGCCTACGGGTTGGTCACCTTTGCCCCGCAACTCGGGCCGGCGGGCGTCGCCCACCGCCTCGACCTCGAGGTGTCGATGGTCGACGCCTGGCGCTCAGAAGTGGTGCCGATCTGGCCCGCACTCGAGCGCGATCGCTACATGGCACGGCAATTGCTCACGGCTCGGCTGCTGTGGGTGTGGTTGTCGACGGTGTGGATGCTGCCCGATTCGTCGACCGACACCGTTCCGATGACGCACTACGCCCACGACTGGGCGCTGCACACCAACGATCCCCGCGTCCTCGTGGCACGCTGGTCCGATCTCGCCGCCGCGGCGACGAGCAACGCCGAGATCTCTGAGTTCGCAACCGAAGTGGGCCTCGCGCTGCAGCGTGCGTGGCTGGACTGACCGCAGTGGGGGGATTGTTCGACCCGCCGCCTCAGAGTTCGACGAGCGGCGCCACATCGCTGACATCACCGCCGTCACCGTCCGCACCGCTGGCGGTGCGGATGCGTCCGCAGAGTCTCGACGACATCGTCGGCCAGCAACATCTCCTCGGCGAGGGGTCACCACTGCGTCGTCTGATCAGCGGATCGGGCGCGGCGTCGGTGATGCTCTACGGCCCACCGGGCACCGGGAAGACGACGATGGCGTCGCTCATCTCGAGCGCTGCGGGAGGTCGCTTCGAAGCGCTCTCCGCGTTGTCCGCGGGCGTGAAGGAGGTGCGCGCGGTCATCGAGGTCGCGCGGCGCCGACTGGCGGCGGGTGAGCAGACCGTCTTGTTCATCGACGAGGTCCACAGGTTCTCCAAGACCCAGCAGGATGCACTGCTCGACGCCGTCGAGAACCGCATCGTCCTCCTCGTCGCCGCGACCACCGAGAATCCCTCGTTCTCCGTGGTGTCGCCGCTGTTGTCCAGATCGCTTGTGCTGCAGCTGCGTTCGCTCACCGACGACGACATTCGCACGGTGCTGCGCCGTGCGGTCGCCGACGAACGCGGACTCGGCGGCACCGTCACCGTCACCGACGACGCATACGCCCACCTCGTGGCCGTCGCGGGCGGCGACGCGCGCAGAGCACTGACCGCACTCGAAGCCAGCGCCGACGCAGCGCTGCGCGAACCGACACCCGGTGCCGAGGAGATCGGTGAGGAGGGGGTGGGCGACATCCCCGAGATCGGTGTGTCCGACGTCGAGGCGGCCATCGACCGTGCGGCTGTGCGGTACGACCGCGACGGCGACCAGCACTACGACGTGACCAGCGCGTTCATCAAGTCGATCCGCGGGTCTGACGTCGACGCCGCGGTGCACTACCTCGCCCGGATGATCGCCGCGGGCGAAGATCCCAGATTCATCGCACGACGTCTGATGATCCACGCGAGCGAAGACATCGGGATGGCCGACCCGATGGCGTTGCAGACCGCGGTCGCCGCGGCGCAGGTGGTGGCTCTCGTGGGGATGCCGGAGGCCAAGCTGGCGCTCACGCAGGCGACGATCCACCTCGCGACCGCCCCGAAGTCCGCGGGGGTCGTCAGCGCCATCGGCGCTGCACTCGCCGACGTCGAAGCGGGCAAGGCCGGAGCGGTGCCGCCGGGATTGCGCGATGCCCACTACAGCGGCGCCAAGAAGCTGGGTAGCGGCGTCGGATATCAATACCCGCACAACGATCCCGACGGTGTTGTGCCGCAACAGTATCCACCCGACGAACTCGTCGGTGTCGACTACTACGTGCCGACCGATCACGGTTTCGAGCGCGAGATCGGGCCGCGGGTGGCCAAACTGCGGTCGATCGTGCGAAGGGCGACGCGCCGGACCAAGAAGGCGTGACGCGACTCAGCGGTGACGTGTTGCGAATGCCAGAACAGTTGCTGCCGCGGCCATTCCGACACCGACCCACACCGGCGACACCCAACCGAGCCCTGCACCGATCGTCAGTCCACCGAGGAACGTGCCGATCGCATTGCCCACGTTGAACGCCGCGATGTTGGCCGCCGACGCCATGGTCGGAGCATCGCCCGCGAAGTGCATGACGCGCAGTTGCAGTGGCGGGCTCGTCGCGAAGCCCACGAGTCCCATGACGAAGAGCAGGATCGCGACGGCGACCGGCACGTGTGCAAGCAGTGCGTAGGCGACGAGGGTGAGGGTCAGCAGCACGGGCAGGGTCCGCAGCGTGAGTGAGAGGTTGCGATCGGCTGCCCAGCCGCCCACGACGTTGCCGACGCACAGTCCGAGTCCGAAGATGATCAGCAGCCAGGCCACCGCGGACTCCGGATAGCCCGTCACATGCGTGACGAGGGGCTCGACGTAGATGAACGCGCCGAAGACTCCGCCGAAGAGCACCATTGTCAGGACGATCGAGATCAGTACCTGCGGTCGGAGCAGGACGCGATAGGCCGATCCGCTGCTCGACGTCGGCGCGGGTCGTGACGGGACGAGTGCCACGATCCCGACCAGTGCGACAACCCCGACGACGCTCACCATCCAGAACGCCGCCCGCCAGCCGAAGTGTTGGCCCACAACGGTTCCGAAGGGAACCCCGATCACGTTCGCCGCAGTCAGGCCGGTGAACATGACCGCTATGGCGCTGGCTCTGCGGTGCGGCGCCACGAGGTCGGCCGCCAGCACGGCGCCGATACCGAAGTAGCCGCCGTGGCACATCGCTGTGACCACGCGGCCGAGCAACGCCACGTCGAACGTCGGCGCGAGGGCGGTGAGCACGTTGCCGACGATGAACAGGCAGAGCAGCACCACCAGAGCGCGTTTCGGTGGTCGCCTGCTGAGGAATGCGGTGACGGTGAAGGCTCCGACGGCGACGGCGAGCGCATATCCCCAGATCAACGCGCCCGCGGTGGGCACCGATACGCGCAGCGACTCGGCGACGTCGGACAGCAGTCCGGAGATGATGAACTCGGTCAGGCCGATGCCGAATCCGCCGACAGCCAGTGCGGTTAGAGCCGCTCGGGCGTGTGGTGCGGCGGTTTTCTCGTCCGCGGGGTCCTCGTTCGCGGTGGGATCTGTTGCGGGCGTTGTCGTCTCGCTCATGGTGTTTCCTTCACGACGAAGTGACGCACGGTCGGGTGACCGGCGTGGGAAAAGGGAGAACGGGGTGGCGGGGGCTCAGCCCGAGAGAGTTGTGCTCGCGAGCAGACGTAGCGCGTCGTCGTGCGACGAACCGGGCGTGGCGTGCATGAGCATCAATCGATGCCCGTCCTCCTGGGGGAGATGCAGCATGTCGTAGGTGAGGTCGAGCTCGCCGACGATGGGATGTCGGAAGCGTTTGGTGCCGCTCGAACAGGATTCGACGGGGTGCTGCGCCCAGATGCGCGCGAAATCGGCGCTGCTGGAGGCGAGGTCCGAGACGAGATCGGCGATGTCGTCGTTGGCACCGTTTGCGCCGTTGGCGTTCACGTGTCCGGTGACCAGCGGCCCCGTGACGTATCTCAGCGAGGCGACTGCCAGGCGTGCCTCGAACTCCCAGTCACGGTGCAGCGCACGCGTGGCCGGGTCGGTGAACAGCATCGACACCTTGTTCGGTGGTGTGTCGGACGTCGGGGCCGCAGGGTCGAGGTGACTTGCCAGCACCGCGTGGCCAAGGCGGTTCCACCCGACGATGTCCTGCACGGGCGACAGTGCGATCGCCGCGACGTCGGGCATCGCGTCGAGCAACGTCGCAAGACCGGGACGCATCCGCGACCGGACGGGCCGGGGTGTCGCCGAGCCCGCGAGGTGATAGAGATGTGCGCGCTCGACCTCGTCGAGGCGCAGCGCACGTGCCAACGCGTCGATCACCTGCGTCGATGGATTCGACGCCGCGCCCTGTTCGAGGCGGGTGTAATAGGTGAGCGAGACACCTGCGAGTTCTGCGAGTTCTTCGCGACGTAGCCCCGGTACCCGCCGAAGACCCGTGGTGACGACGCCGAGGTCGGCGGGTACGAGCGCGGCGCGGCGGCTGCGCAGGAAGTCGGCGAGTTGCTCGGCGGCGGTGGATCCGTTGGTCACCGATCCATGGTCGCGCGATCGGCCGCGGCGTGCCTGTCCCTGTCGGTGACAGTCGACCAGACGGCCACAACACCGCTGTCCAGCACGGCCTTCTCGTGCTGCTGACGACGCAATTCAGGTGTCCTTGTCGCGCGGCGGTAGGCTGGTATGTCGCAGATCGTCGGATTCGCGCACGCCCCGAGTCAGTCCGACGCAGACCTTCCAGACGCACCACGACGACCGAGGACGAGAACCCAGTGCAGACGCATGAGATCCGGCAGCGATTCCTGGATCACTTCATCAAGGCCGGACACACCGAGGTGCCCAGTGCCTCACTGATCCTCGACGATCCCAACCTGCTGTTCGTCAACGCCGGCATGGTGCCGTTCAAGCCCTACTTCCTCGGTGAGCAGACCCCGCCGTACGACCGCGCCACCAGCGTGCAGAAGTGTGTCCGCACACTCGACATCGAAGAGGTCGGCATCACCACCCGCCACAACACCTTCTTCCAGATGGCGGGCAACTTCTCGTTCGGCGACTACTTCAAGCGCGAGGCCATCCGCTTCGCGTGGGATCTGCTCACCTCGTCGGTGGACGACGGCGGATACGGCATCGACCCGCAGAAGCTGTGGCCGACCGTCTACCTCGACGACGACGAGGCATTCGCGATCTGGCGTGACGAGATCGGTGTTCCCGCAGAGCGCATCCAGCGGCGCGGGATGAAGGACAACTACTGGTCGATGGGCGTGCCCGGCCCGTGCGGTCCGTGCTCGGAGATCTTCTACGACCGTGGCCCCGACTACGGCGTCGAAGGCGGACCTGAAGCCGACGAGGATCGCTACATCGAGATCTGGAATCTCGTGTTCATGCAGAACGAGCGAGGCCCCGGCGGAGCCAAGGAGAATTACGAGATCCTCGGCCCGCTGCCGAAGAAGAACATCGACACCGGTATGGGTGTCGAGCGCGTGGCCTGCCTGCTGCAGGGCGTCGACAACGTCTACGAGACCGACCTGCTCAAGCCGCTGATCGACCTTGCGTCGGAGCTGACCGGTCGGGGCTACGGGGCGGGCAATCACGACGACGACGTGAGGTTCCGCGTCATCGCCGACCACGCCCGCACCGCGGTGATGCTCATCGGCGACGGCGTGCTCCCCGGCAACGACGGACGCGGCTACGTGCTGCGGCGCCTGTTGCGCCGTGTGGTGCGCTCGATGCGGTTACTCGGCGATGCCAAGCCGACGATGGAGATCATCGTGAACACGGTGATCGACGTCATGTCGCCGTCCTATCCCGAACTCGCCGAGCAGCGCGCCCACATCGTCTCGGTCGCCGTCGGGGAGGAGACGTCCTTCGCCAAGACGCTCGAGGCAGGCTCCAAGCTGTTCGCCGACGCCGCGCAGGCCACCAAGGCCGCACACAAGAAGACGATCAGCGGCAACGACGCCTTCACCCTGCACGACACCTACGGATTCCCGATCGATCTGACGCTCGAGATGGCCGCGGAAGCGGGCCTCGACGTCGACCAGCAGGGATTCACCGAACTGATGGCGGAGCAGAAGCAGCGCGCCAAGGACGACGCCGTCGCCCGCAAGACCGGGCATACCGACGCCGCGGTGTACCGCGAGTTCCTCGACCGTGGCCCCACGGAGTTCACCGGCTTCGACGAGCTGGTGTCCGAGGCGCGAGTGCTCGGCCTCATCACTGACGGCACGCGTGTGCGGTCGGCGGGGCCGGGGGAGCAGACCACGGTGGTCCTCGACCGCACCCCGCTGTACGCGGAGTCGGGCGGCCAGATGGCCGACGTCGGCACCATCACCACCAGCGACGGCACCCGCCTCACCGTCAGTGACGTGCAGAAGGTCGGCAAGTCGGTGTGGCTACACAAGGCCACTGTCGACGCCGGTGAGATCCACGACGGCGACGAGGTCATCGCTTCCGTCGATCAGTCGTGGAGACACGGTGCGACACAAGGGCATTCGGGTACGCACATGGTGCATGCCGCGCTGCGCGAGGTGCTCGGCCCCAGTGCGACACAGGCCGGATCGCTCAACCGGCCCGGCTACCTCCGATTCGACTTCCACTCCGGCTCGGCGCTGAGCGAGGATCAGCGACAGCAGATCGAGGAGATCTCGAACGCCGCCGTCGAGTCCAATTACCCGGTGCACACCTTCGAGACCGGCCTGAGTGAGGCGAAGGCGATGGGCGCGATGGCGCTCTTCGGCGAGAACTACGGCGACGTCGTCCGCGTCGTCGAGATCGGCGGGCCCTTCTCGATGGAGCTCTGCGGCGGAACGCATGTGGCGTCGTCGGCGCAGATCGGACCGGTCACGCTGATCGGCGAATCCTCCGTCGGATCGGGCGTGCGACGCGTCGAGGCATACGTCGGAATGGACTCGTTCCGCTACCTGTCCAAGGAGCGTGCGTTGCTCGCGGGACTGGCCTCGTCGCTCAAGGTCCCGTCCGCTGAGGTCCCCGGTCGCGTCGAGCAACTTGTCACCCGCCTGCGTGACGCGGAGAAGCAGCTCGAGAAGGTTCGCGCCGATGCCGCTCGCTCTGCGGCCGGAGGTCTGCTCGATTCCGCCGACACCGTCGGTTCGACACTCGTGGTCGGTGGGGTGGTCCCGGGAGTCGGGGCGAACGACCTGCGCGGCATCGCGACCGATCTGCGAGGCCGTGTCGGTGACCGGCAGGCCGTGATCGCGTTGTTCTCGACGACGGGTGAGGGTGACGAGACCAAGGTTCCGTTCGTCATCGCCACCACCGATGCCGCACGAGGCGCAGGCATCAAAGCGGGCGATCTGGTCAAGGAGATCGCGCCACTCGTGGGCGGACGCGGCGGCGGCAAACCCGACCTCGCGCAGGGATCGGGGACCGACGCCGCGGGGATCGACGCGGCGCGGACCCGCATTCGGGAGATCGTCGGCCGATGAGTCTGACTCGGGGGCGTCGTCTCGGCGTCGACGTGGGGAGTGTGCGGATCGGGGTCGCTGTGAGCGATCCCGACGGCATCCTCGCGACACCCGTCGAGACGGTCGCCGGAGCCGATGTCGACGCCGCGGTGGCGCGACTGCGCGCACTGGTCGAAGAGTACGAAGCCGTCGAGGTGATCGTCGGGTTACCCAAGACGCTGCGCAACACGGACGGTCCGGCAGCCGAGAAGGCGCGCGCCTTCGGGGCCCGACTCGCCGAAGAACTTGAGGGGATTTCAGTCGTGTTTTCTGACGAACGACTCACCACCGTAGCTGCGCAGCAGGCGCTGCACGCCAGTGGACGCAGCGTCAAGGCGTCGCGTGGGGTGATTGATCAGGCGGCGGCGGTCGCTATTCTTCAGGGGTGGCTGGATTCGCGACGATGAGTGGTTCAACGCTGTCCACGGACCATCTCGCCGTGCGAGCCGTTCGATGTGAGGGAGGGGACGTTCGGTGACCGACGAACGGCATCGGAATCGTCATCGTGAAGCCTCTGATCACCCTACCGAAGGTCTCGATCTCGAGCGACTCCGGTACTTCACCCAACCGGCCGATGGCAAGCCGCACAACCGACATCGGCGTCGGCGCACCGGCACCACGGGACAGATCCCGGTAGTCCGAACCGACACCCCGAGATCCGAACGACCGCGACCCGACGGCGCGCAGGCGCCACAGCCGACCCGGAACGTCGCAGAGGGTCGTGCTCCGCGTCCGGTGCCGCGTGCGCCACAGGCCCCCGCCACGACGCCGCGGCCTACTGATCGGCCCGTGCGCCGTCCGGAACCGGTCTCCGACGTCGAGCCGGTGGACACCTTCCACATGGCCGCACCGCGTCGCGCCCGCCCGCAACGGATCGCGCCGACGCCTCCCGTCGACAAGCAACTCGACACCGCACCGGTCGAGCCGACTCCGGTCGAAGCCCCGGTGGCGTCGAGGGCGTCGGTTTCACAGGACTCATACGATGCGCGCGACTACCAGAGCGCAGGCGTCGCACTCGAATCGATCGAGACCGACGAGTCGTACGACTCGATAGACCACGACCAGCCGATCTCGCCGACGCGCAGGGGGCGGGTTCGCGCCCACACTCCCGAATCGCGACGCAGGCGACGTAAGCGACGAACCGTGCTCGCAGCGGTCATCGCCATCATGCTGGTCGCCGTGGTCGGGGTCGGCTACTACGGATTGCGTGCGGCGGGCATGCTCGACTCGCGCAAGGACTACACCAACGCCGCGGGTACCGGCGACGTGATCGTCGACATTCCGCAGAACTCCACGCTGAAGGATTTCGGGCGAATCCTCGCAGACGACAACGTCGTCGGCAGTCAGCGCGCGTTCATCAATGCCGCTGATGGACAGGCGATTTCGGGCGGCTACTACAAGCTGCGCACCGAGATCCCCGCGTCGACAGCAGTGCAGATGCTGACCGATGGGACGACGCACCGGGTCGGTCGGGTCGTGGTTCCGGAGGGTCTGCAGCTCGACACGAAGAAGGGTGCCGACGGCAAGACGACGCCAGGCATCTTCCAGATGATCTCCGACGCCACATCCGTCACCGTCAACGGACAGAAGGTCGGGGTATCGGTCGACGACCTGCAGAAGGCGGCAGCAGGCACCTCCGCGCAGGAACTCGGTGTTCCCGATTGGGCGGTGGCCGACGTCGAGAAACTCAATGGTGATCACCGGCGGATCGAGGGGCTGATCGCTCCCGGAACGTGGGAGACGATCGACCCGCACATGTCGGCAACACAGATCCTGCAGCAGTTGATCTCGCAGAGTGCGCAGCGTTTCGCGCAGTGGGGCCTGAGCGATCAGGGTTCCAACGACTCGGGTCTGACGCCGTACCAGACCTTGGTGTCGGCGTCTGTTGTCGAGCGTGAGGTCGCCAAGCCCGACGACTACGCCAAGGTCGCGCGGGTGATCCTCAATCGCCTCGACAAAGACCAGCGTCTCGAGATGGACTCGACCGCCAACTACACCGCGACGGTGACCAACATCGACCTCGACGGTGAGGCGTACAAGTCGGACAACGCGTGGAACACCTATCAGATGAAGGGGCTCCCGGCGACGCCGATCGGAGCGGTCGGCGAGCGTGCGCTCGAGGCGACCGAGCATCCGGAGGACGGCAACTGGCTCTACTTCGTCACCGTCGACCGCGAGGGTACGACGCTGTTCGCCGACACCTTCGATCAGCACAAACGCAATCGTGAGCAGGCGTGCAACAACAAGCTGCTGACCACCGGGTGTAGTTGAGTCGATGGATCTGACACCTCCACCGCGGCGCGCTCCCGTCGGTGGCGCGGTTGGACGCCGCGCCGCGGTCCTCGGCTCGCCTGTCTCGCATTCGCGCTCACCCGACCTGCATCTCGCGGCCTACCGGTCGCTGGGCCTCGACGACTGGACCTACGAGCGGATCGAGTGCGACGAGCGTCGGCTTCCCGACCTGGTGGGCGAGCTCTCGCCTGAATGGGTGGGTTTGTCGGTCACCATGCCCGGCAAGCGTGTCGCACTCGAGGTCGCAGACGAACGCACCGAGCGGGCGGTCCTCGTGGGTTCGGCGAACACCCTGGTGCGCACCGACACCGGTTGGCGCGCCGACTGTACCGACATCGACGGCATGATCGGTGCCCTGCGGGAGGTCGACGTCGCGGCGTCGCAGCACCCGCACGCGGTCCTCGTCGGGGCAGGCGGAACCGCGCTACCGAGCGTCGCCGCCCTCGCAGAGGCCGGGTTCGGTGCACTGACGGTGGTCGCGCGCGACGAGACACGCGCGTCCGACGTGGTCGACCTCGCGCAGCGACTCGATCTCGACGTGCGCTTCCTCCCGTTTCGCCCGTCCCGAGAACTCCTCGAAGCGAGCGCGGACGCGGGCGTCGTCGTATCGACGGTCCCCGCCGCGGCGGTCGAGCCGATCATCGACTCGCTCACGCACACGCGCGCGCTCGTCGACGTGATCTACAACCCGTGGCCGACGCCGCTGGCCGACGCCGTGTCGGCGAGCGGGGGGCGCGTTGTCGGGGGTCTGGTGATGTTGCTGAACCAGGCCTACAGCCAGGTGGAGCAGTTCACGGGACGTGTCGCACCGCGTGAGGCGATGGCCGCGGCGCTCGACTGATCCCTTCCCAGCCCTGTTCTGTCCCCAGTCACAGCCCTGTCCACAGGTTCGCCGCACATGTCGGCCGCGGGGCGTCGGATCGCGCCGCGTCGCCGAGACTGTCGTGCATGGAACTCGTCGGCTGCGTGGTTGCGCTGTGGCTGGTCGCGCTCGCCGACATCGACCGTCGCACCTCGCGGCTGCCGACCGTGCTGCTGTGGCCAGGTCTCGTCGCAGTCGGGGTTTCGTGCTGCGTGCGGCCGTCCATCGCGCTCGCAGCGGTCGCTGCCGCAGGTCCCTACCTGGTGGGGTGGCTGGCCGGTTTCTGCGGTGGTGGCGACGTGAAGTTGGCGCTCGTGCTCGGCGGCATGCTCGCCGACCCGGCGTCGGCGTTGCTGATGGTGCTCGCCGCTCAGGTACTCGGGCTGCTGACGCGACGAGGGCGGCAGCGCTGGCCGCACGGGCCGCCGATGATCGCCTCGGGTGCGACGCTGTTCGTGGCCGGCTCGGGATGAGAAGACGTGGTTGGGGTGTCGCCGCCGTCACATGGAACAATTGATCCTTGTGTTGCGCTGGATAACCGCCGGAGAGTCTCATGGCCCGGCCCTTGTTGCCATTGTCGAAGGCATGGTCGCCGGGGTGGAGATCACCTCGACCGACATCGCCGAACAACTCGCACGCCGCAGGCTCGGCTACGGGCGTGGTGCGCGCATGAAGTTCGAGGCCGACAAGGTGAGTGTGCTCGGGGGTGTGCGGCACGGGCTGACGCTCGGAGGGCCGGTGGCGATCGAGATCGCCAACAGCGAGTGGCCCAAGTGGGAGACCGTGATGGCCGCCGATCCCGTCGACCCCGCAGAGCTCGAGGGCAGCGCGCGCAACGCCGCGCTGACCCGACCCCGGCCGGGTCATGCCGACTACTCCGGCATGCTCAAGTACGGATTCGACGACGCTCGTCCGGTGCTGGAGCGCGCGAGCGCCCGCGAGACCGCTGCGCGCGTCGCGGCAGGTACCGTCGCGCGCAACTTCCTGCGCCAGGTTTTCGGGATCGAGGTGATCTCGCACGTGATCTCGATCGGTGGCAGCACCCCGTATGTCGGTCCGCCGCCGACGATTTCGGACCTCACGGCGATCGACGAGAGCCCGGTGCGTGCTTTCGACAAGGCCGCCGAGGAATCGATGATCGCCGAGATCGAGACCGCGAAGAAAGAGGGCGACACGCTCGGCGGCGTCGTCGAGATCGTCGCGACCGGTGTCCCTGTCGGGCTCGGCTCCCATGTCAGCGGCGAGACCCGTCTCGATTCGCGGCTGGCGGGCGCGCTGATGGGTATCCAGGCGATCAAGGGTGTCGAGGTCGGCGACGGCTTCGAGACCGCACGTCGTCGTGGTAGCGCCGCGCACGACGAAATGGTGCCCGGGCCCGATGGCGTACTCCGATCGACCAACCGCGCAGGCGGCCTCGAGGGCGGCATGACGAACGGCGAGGACATCCGCGTTCGCGTCGCCATGAAGCCTATTTCGACGGTGCCGCGCGCACTCTCGACCATCGACATGGCGACCGGTGAGCAGGCGCAGGCAATCCACCAGCGTTCCGACGTCGTCGCTGTGCCCGCGGCGGGTGTCGTCGCCGAGTCGATGGTCGCGCTCGTCGTCGCGCAGGCTGCTCTCGAGAAGTTCGGTGGCGATTCGGCGACCGAGACCTCCGACAACCTGGCCGGATACCTCAAGCGCGTCGCGCAGCGCGGAGCGCGGTCGTGAACACTCCTGCGGCAGCGGGCGTGACATCGACGAACAAGCCCGCGGCCGTACTCGTCGGGTTCATGGGGGCGGGTAAATCGACCGTCGGCCGGTTGCTCGCCGACAGGCTCGGAGTCGACTTCATCGACACCGACCACGAGATCGTGCGACGAACCGGCCGCTCCATCCCGGACATCTTCGTCGCCGATGGTCCCGAGAAGTTCAGGGAACTCGAAGCCGACGTCGTCGCCGATGTACTCGCGACGCACGGCGGCATCGTCGCCCTCGGCGGGGGTGCGGTCACCACCGCTGACGTGCGTGCGGCACTCGATACGCATCGTGTCTTCTACCTGCGGGTCAGCGCGGAGTCGGGATTCGCCAGGGTCCGCGAGTCGGATCGCCCGCTCCTGGCCTCAGACGATCCGGCAGAGCGCTACCGCTCTCTGCTCGCAGAACGCGAGGACACGTACTCGGCGGTGGCGGGCGTCGAGGTCGACGCGCACGGCGACCCCGACGCCGTCGCCGATCTGATCATTCTGGCGTTGGCCGACGAACTGACAGCAGGGAGAACCTCATGACCGAGCCGATCTCGATCAGAGTCGACGGGGCGTCGCCCTACGACGTCGTCATCGGGCGCGGACTGCTCGACGAGGTCGCGCAGGCCGCCGCAGGCGCCGACCGGATCGCCGTGTTGTATCAGCCGACGCTCGCGCAGACGGCGGAGCAGGTACGAGAGTTCTTGGCGGACAAGGGTGTCGATGCGCATCGCGTGGAGATCCCCGATGCCGAGGCAGGTAAGGACCTGTCGGTGGCCGCATTCTGCTGGGACGTCTTCGGGCGAATCGGCCTCAAGCGCAACGACAAGGTCATCGCGCTCGGCGGGGGAGCGGCAACCGATCTCGCCGGTTTCGTTGCCGCCACCTGGATGCGCGGAATCGGTGTGATCCACATTCCGACGACGCTGCTCGCCATGGTCGACGCCGCGGTCGGTGGCAAAACCGGCATCAACACCGACGCGGGCAAGAATCTCGTCGGCTCGTTCCACGAACCCGACGCCGTGCTCATCGACATCGCCACGTTGGAGACGGTGCCGCGCAACGAGATCATCGCGGGCCTCGCCGAGGTCATCAAGACCGGATTCATCGCTGATCCCACCATCCTCGACATCATCGAGGCCGATCCCGCCGCTGCCACCGACCCGACCGGTCCGGTGCTACCGGAGCTGATCCGACGTTCGGTCCAGGTGAAGGCAGACGTCGTCTCGGCCGACCTCAAAGAGTCGTCACTGCGCGAGATCTTGAACTACGGACACACGATGGGGCACGCGATCGAGCGTCGCGAACGCTACCGGTGGCGTCACGGCGCCGCCGTGGCCGTCGGATTGGTCTATGTCGCCGAATTGGCGCGGCTCGCAGGACGACTCGACGACGAGACGGCCGATCGCCATCGGAGCATCCTCGAACTCGTCGGATTGCCGACCACCTACGACGCCGACGCATTTCCCGATCTGCTGGACGGGATGTCGGGCGACAAGAAGAACCGGTCGGGTGTCCTGCGGTTCGTCGTTCTCGACGGGCTGGCCAAGCCGGGCAGGCTCGAGGGTCCCGATCCGAGCCTGCTGGTCGCGGCCTACTCGGCTATCGCGTCGGAGCGTCCGACCGCGGGTACCACACTGCTCTGATCTCGCGGATACCGATCAGGCCGGATCGGCGCCCGAGTTCGCGACTCTGCGGTCGTCGGTGCGCTCGATGACGGCGGTGTCGTCGTCGCGGTCGGAAGTCTCGCGGTTGGATTCGTCGTCGAGACGTCGTTGCTCTTTGCGCTGATCACGCCGGGTGAGCCAGCGGCCGATGGACGCGCCGAAGAACGCCGGGAAGAAGATGAGAAGCGCGATGAACGAGCCGCCGGCGATGATCTCGATGAAGAAGCTCGACTCGCTGATTCCCTGAACACCGATGGTGCCGAGAATCCAGCAGATCAGGCACGACAACAGGCCCGCGAACACGCCGGCCTTGAGCCAACGGATCGTGAGGTCGTCGTAGTCGTCGGGGTCGGGGTGTGCCCGGGCGTCGCGGATGCCGTCGAAACCGCCCCAGACCAGCGCAATGAATACAACCGCCGCGACCGCGATGGTCTTCCATGCCGTCGAGTGAAGTGGTGATTGAACGACTGCGATACCGAGGAGAATACGAGCGACGACGTGGACCGCGGTCATGACGACACCGCGCAGCAACCAGGACACCATGGCCGACAGCATACTCATGGGTAGCGTGATCTCGAACACGCGGGAGTGGAGTGGCGTGGTTCGCCACCCCACTCCCGCGTGGGAAATCGTTGCGATGTCAGGCCGCGAGCGCCGTGGCGCTGCGGGGTGTCGCCGTCACCGGCGCGGCTCCGAGGTCGTCGGTCGCGACATCCTTGGTCTCGCGGGCGGTGAGCGCGGCCGCAGCCGCGATCAGGCAGATGGCCGCGGTGAAGATGCTGATCACCACCCAGCCGCCGTCTCCGACGCCTCCCAGCGCGGTCACGATCGACGGCGCGAAGCCCGCCATGAGGAATCCGAGCTGCGTGCCGATGGCGAGGCCGGAGAAACGGACCCGGGTGGAGAACATCTCGCCGTAGAAGGCCGGCCACACGGCGTTGGCAGCCGCATACCCGAACGAGAAGGTGAGCACGGCGAGCACGAAGGTCAGCAGATGATTGCCCTGACTCATCGAGAGCATGTAGAAGGGCATCAGGATGGCCGACGAGAGCGCGCCGTAGATGAAGACGGGCTTGCGTCCGATGCGGTCGGCGAGGGCTCCGAAGAGCGGCTGGGTGATCAACGCGCCGATATTGGCGACGACCACGAGCCACAGGGTGAGCCCGGCGTCGAGTCCGACGTGCTTGCCGTAGGCGAGAGCGAGATTGGCGAAAACCGTCGAGACCGCTGCGATGAAGGCGCACAACACGACTCGCGCTACATCACGCCAGTGGTCGCGCATCAGGGGTACCAGTGGCATGCGTGCGATGTCGCCGGATTCGCGGGCCTCGGTGAATTGCGGTGTCTCGTGCAGTCGACGTCGGATGAAGAAGGCGACGAGAACCACGACGGCCGACAGCCAGAACGGAACACGCCAGCCCCACGAATACTTCGCGTCGTCGGGAAGTGCCATGAAGGGGATCAGCACGAGCGAAGCCAGGATGAGTCCGCCCTGGGTTCCGGTCAGCGTCCACGACGTGAAGAACGCACGACGGTGGTCGGGCGCGTGCTCGAGTGCCAACGAGCTGGCGCCTGCCTGTTCACCTGCTGCGGAGAACCCCTGGAGCAGACGACAGATCACGAGCAGGGTTGGCGCGAGCCAGCCGATCTGATCGAAGGTCGGCAGACACCCGATGACGAACGTCGACACGCCCATCAGCAAGAGTGTGAACATCAGTACGCGCTGGCGACCGATGCGATCACCGAAATGGCCGAGGATCAGCGCTCCGATCGGGCGCGCGATGTAGGCGACACCGAACGTGGCGAACGACATCACGAGCGCCGCGTTGTCGTCGGACGGGAAGAACACGTGCGGGAAGATCAGCGCTGCGGCGGAGCCGAAGAGGAAGAAGTCGTAGTACTCGACCGCACTGCCCATGAAACCCGCGAGTGCGGCGTGTCGTGGTGTGCGTTTCCCGACGGCTCCGGTGCCGTCGGATTCGGTGGTGGTCATGTTGGGTACTCCTCTGGTGCGATTGTGCCTGGTGGCAGGGCGGTCAGGACGCGTTTGCGACGAGTTGGCGGAAGTGACGGGTCATTCGATCGGCATCCGGGTTCAGCCCGGTGATCAGCGCGAATGCGTCGACGGCCTGGTAGACGGCCATGTGGCCTCCGTCGAGGGTTGGTGCGCCCACCGCACGCGCGGCCTGCAGCAGCGCGGTGTCGAGGGGGCGGTACACGATGTCGGCGACCCAGAGGTCGGGCCGCAGCAGCCCGGCGTCGAACGCGATGCCGGGATGCTCGGCCATTCCGGTCGGCGTCGCGTGGACGACGCCGGAACTCTCCGGAAGCAGTGCGGGGAGCTTGTCGAACGCCGCGGCGTCGACACTCGGCAGTGGGTGGCGGGTGGCGAGGTCGTGTGCGAGGGCTCCGGCACGGTCGACGTCGAGGTCGACGACGGTGAGATGGGCGGCACCGAGCCGCAGTAGCGCGTCCGCGACCGCCGTTCCCGCGCCGCCCGCGCCGACAAGTACGACGTCGGCGAGGTCGGCGTCGGGCAGCCCCTCGGTGAAGCCGTGCGCGAATCCCGTTGTGTCGGTGTTGTATCCGACGTCGCCGTCGTCGGTGAACAGGACGGTGTTCACCGCGCCGAGCGTGGCCGCGACGGGATCGACATGGTCGAGATACGCCATGACCAACTGCTTGCACGGATGGGTGACGTTGACCGCGTCGAATCCGAGCGCGCGCGCCCAGGACAGCACCTCGCCGATGCGTTCGGGGGAGATGCCCGCCGCGGCGAGGTCGATCGGCCGGTAGCTGTACTCGAGGCCGAACGCGCGGCCCTCGGCCATGTGCATCGCCGGGGTCAACGACGGTCCGACGCCGGTGCCGATGAGTCCGACCAGATAGCTGGTCTCGGAAGGTTCCATGAGCTGCTCCGTAATGTACGAACTAGTACGTTCGCAATCGAGTAGAGCACTGTGCGCTGCGTCTCGTCAACAGTTTCGTGTGATTGGAATCGCACAAGAAGACGCAGAGGACCCCGACGGGCCTCGCTCGAGGAAGTGGGTTCAGGCGGTGGTCGTGAGCCATCCGACGACGACGTCGCCGATCATTCTGCGCAGGTGAGCGCGGTGCGACGTCTCTGTCAGATCGACGTCGAAGAGGTAGCCGAACGTGTAGCGATTGGCCACCTGGAACACGCAGTACGAGCTGATCACCAAGTGGACATCGAGTGCGCTGACGTCGGTCCGGAACAGGCCGGCTGCACGACCGTCGGCGAGTATCTCGTCGAGGAGCGACGTCGCGGGTGCGCTCAACTGCGGGAGATCGGTGAGTCGCCGGATGAAGTCACCGCGATGGATGTTCTCGATCGAGACCAGGCGGATGAAGTCGTCGTTGTCGATGTGATGGTCGAAGGTGACCTCGGCGAGTCGTCGGATCGCCTCGATCGGATCGGCGTGGTCGACGCGCAACTTCTGTTCCGCCTGACGGATTCCTCGGTACGCCCGGTCCAGAACCGCCAGGTAGAGGCCCTCTTTGCCGCCGAAGTAGTAGTAGATCATCCGTTTGGTGGTGCGCGTGCGTTCGGCGATCTCGTCCACACGGGCGCCCGAGTATCCGGACTCGGCGAAGACCTCGGTGGCAACGTCGAGCAGTTCTGCACGCGTGCGCTCGGGATCGCGCTGGAGTTCGGATTTCGGCTTGGCGGCCACGGTGGGAGCTTACTTGCGAGGCGTCTGTCCATGACGAACCATTGCCACCACAATGTACCAATTGGTACATTGATGTGATGAAGACCTCGATTGCGACCGTCTCGGTGTCTGGCTCACTCGTCGAGAAACTGCACGCGTGCGCCGACGCGGGGTTCGACGGCGTGGAGATCTTCGAGCCCGATCTGATCGCCGCCGACCAGTCCCCGGAGGAGATTCGAGCTCTCGCACACAGGCTCGGGCTGGCGCTGTACCTGTATCAGCCGCTACGCGACATCGAAGGTGTCAGCGAGGCGAGATTCGCCGACAATCTGCGACGCGCGGACGCGACATTCGCCACCGCTGCGCGACTGGGTATCGACACGGTCCTCGTGTGCAGCAATGTCGCCACCGCGACCATCGACGACGACGCGGTGTCCGCCGATCAGCTCCGACGCGTCGGCGATCTCGCGGCCGGACACGGCCTTCGCATCGCATTCGAAGCCCTCGCCTGGGGACGGTTCGTCGACGACTACCGGCGTTCATGGCGCATCGTCGAACTCGCCGACCATCCGGCGGTCGGCCTGTGCCTCGACAGTTTTCACGTGCTCTCGCGCGGGCACGATCCGTCGGCGATCCGAGCGATCCCGGGGGAGAAGATCTTCTTTCTCCAACTCGCCGACGCCCCGGCCCTGTCCATGGACGTGTTGTCGTGGAGTCGGCACCATCGCCTGTTCCCCGGCGAAGGCGCGTTCGATCTCGAGGACTTCGTCGGTCATGTCCTGGCAGCCGGATACACCGGCCCGCTGTCGTTGGAGGTCTTCAACGACACGTTCCGACAGACCGACCCCGTACCGACGGCGGCGCACGCGCATCGGTCGCTGCTGTGGTTGCAGGATCGGCTCGACCTGATCGACATCCCGGATCCCAAGCCCCCGACAGGATTCGACTTCGTCGAGATCAAATCCGAGGACACCCGCGAGGTCGAGGCCATGATGCACCAGCTGGGCTTCGTCAGTCGCGGCCGACATCGGAGCAAGCCGGTCACGTTGTGGACGGCGGGTCAGGCGCGGGTGGTTCTCAACGAGCAACAGGCGCGCGACGAGTCGCCGCACATCGCGGCCATCGGACTCCAGGTATCCGACCCGGACGCGGTGAGCAGACGCGCCTCGATCCTCGGTGCGCCTGCGGTCAATCGGCGCACACACGCGTCGGAGCACGCGTTCGGCACGACGATCGTGCCCGGCGGCACCGAGATCTTCTGGACGGGCGCGACCGCCGACTCGCCCTGCTGGGTCGACGAGTTCGACGACGGACTGCCGACGACAAGCACGACGATTCGCGCGATCGACCACGTCAACCTCACCCAGCAGTGGGAGACCGCCGACGACGCACGGCTCTTCCTGATGAGCGTGTTCGGTCTCGACGCCGACGACCCCGTCGAAGTGCCAGGACCGCGCGGGCTGATCCGCAGCCAGGTGTTGCGCTCTGCGGACGGTGCCGTCCGGATTCCGCTCAACGTCGCACCGCACGTCCTCGACTCCGAGGCGATCGCGCAGCACGTCGCGTTCGCCTGTGATGACGTGCTCGGACTCGCGCGTCGCGCACACGACGCCGGCCTGCAGTTCCTGCGTGTCCCGGACAACTACTACGACTACGTTCGCGGGCGCTTCGGTGTCGCCGAGGATCTGCTGGCGCACCTGCGCGAGCTCGGCGTGCTCTACGACCGCAGCTCCGATCCGGCCGGCGGCTACCTGCTGCACTTCTATACCCGCACGGTGGGCCGGGTCTTCTTCGAATTCGTCCAACGGTTCGACGCCTACGACGGATACGGCATCGACAACGCACCCGTGCGGCTCGCCGCGCAGAAGTGACGCCGCAGCCCTCCGAGTAGCGTGAGTGGCATGCTCACAGCTCCGTTGCCCGATGAATTCGCGCGTCGTCGCGAGCGTTTTCGTGCACTGATCTCGACCGGCCCCGAACCCGTCGACGTCTTCGTGGTCTCCGATCTCACCAACATCCGCTACCTGAGCGGGTTCACGGGCTCGAACGCCGCGCTGTCGATCTCCGCCTCGGGCAGTGACGGCGACCGGATCTGCACGGATGGGCGCTACATCACGCAGGTCGCGGAGCAATCGGGCGACCTCGTCGCCGTCATCGCGCGCAACTGCACCGAAGAGCTCGTCGGAGCCGCGCTCGCGTCGGGGGCGTCGCGGGTCGGCTTCGAGTCGGACATCCTCACCGTCGCGACTCACGCGAATCTCACAGGTGGTCTCGCGCAGGGGAGCGAACTCGTCGGACGGACCGGACTCGTTGCCGAGTTGCGTGAGGTCAAAGACGACGCAGAGGTCGAGCTGCTGCGGCGGGCCTGTGCCATCGGCGACGTCGCCCTCGCCGAGATCATCTCCGACGGCGTGATCCGCGCCGGGGCCACCGAACGCGAGGTGGCACGCGCACTCGAGAACGCGATGTTCCGCCACGGCGCCGACAAGATCTCGTTCGAGACCATCGTCGCAGCGGGTGCCAACTCCGCGATCCCACACCATCGCCCGACGTCGGCGGTGCTCGCCGACGGTGATTTCGTGAAGATCGACTTCGGGGCGGTCGCAGGCGGCTATCACTCGGACATGACCCGCACCTATGTGCTCGCGCGCGCCGCGGACTGGCAGCGAGAGATCTACGACCTGGTCCTGACGGCACAGACCGCGGGCCGTGAGGCGCTGAAAGCGGGCGCCGACCTGAGGTCGATCGACGCCGCTGCGAGGTCGGTCATCGACGACGCGGGCTACGGGGACCAGTACGTCCACGGACTCGGCCACGGCGTCGGACTCGAGATCCACGAAGCGCCCGGCATCGGAAAACTGGCGACGGGTACACTACCTTCCGGCGCAGCGGTGACTGTGGAGCCCGGTGTCTACCTCCCCGGAAGAGGTGGCGTCCGGATCGAGGACACGCTCATCGTCACAGATGGCGAGCCCGACCTGCTGACCACCACCGACAAGACCTTTACCGTCATCTGACGGCCCGCGCACCCCGATGCGCAGGAGATGCACACATACCGACGTAGAAGATTGAGGAACTGATTCATGGCGACCACCGCCGATTTCAAGAACGGTCTCGTACTCCGCATGGACAACCAGCTTTGGCAGATCCTGGAGTTCCAGCACGTCAAGCCCGGCAAGGGGCCTGCGTTCGTGCGTACGAAGATCAAGAACGTGCTCAGCGGTAAGACCGTCGACAAGACGTTCAACGCGGGCGTCAAGGTCGAGACCGCGACCGTCGACCGTCGCGACATGCAGTTCCTGTACAACGACGGCACCGACTACGTCTTCATGGACGCCCAGGACTACGAGCAGTACCCGATCGCGCCGGAGACCGTCGGCGACGGCGCTCGCTTCCTGCTCGAGAACATGACAGTCCAGGTCTCCCTGAACGAGGGTCAGCCGCTCTTCGTCGAGCTCCCGGTCACCGTCGAACTCACCGTCACGCACACCGACCCGGGCCTGCAGGGCGACCGGTCGACCGGCGGCACCAAGCCGGCCACGGTCGAGACCGGCACCGAGATCCAGGTGCCGCTGTTCATCAACACCGGCGACAAGCTGAAGATCGACTCGCGCGACGGCAACTACCTCGGCCGCGTCAACAGCTGATCACCAATCTCGGTCAACGAAGGTAGATCAGTGAAGCAACCCGGAACCCGGCACAAGGCTCGCCGGCGCGCAGTGGACCTGCTGTTCGAGGCTGAGGCCAAGCAGGTCAGCCCCGCACAGCTCGTGGCGGAACGGCGCGAGTTCGTACGCGACGACGAGAGCGTCGGCGAGATCCACGACTACACCGCGACGGTGATCGAGGGACTGGCCGACGACCAGACGCAGATCGACTCCGTCGTGGCGTCGCATCTGAAGGGCTGGACCCTGGAGCGGCTTCCCGCCGTCGACCGTGCGATTCTCCGTCTCGCGACGTGGGAGCTGTTCAACTCGACCGACGTCGATCCGATCGTGATCGTCGACGAGGCCGTCGAATTGGCCAAGGAACTGTCCACCGACGACTCACCCGCGTTCGTCAACGGTGTGTTGGCAAAGATCGCCGAGCTCGCCCCGCAGGTACGGGCGGCGCAGGCGGCCGGGTCCGACGGGCAGGGCTGAACAGCCCGATGCCTACCGGCGTGTAGAGTATTCGGCGACAGACATCCTTTAACGATCCGTCCCGTGAGGCGGAGAAGGAGGTCCATACATGGGCGAACGTGTTCTGCTCGACGCCGCGGATGTGTCCCGCACCATCGCGCGCGTCGCGCACCAGGTCATCGAGAAGACGGCTCTGGACTCACCTGATGCACCTCGCGTGGTGATCATCGGAATCCCGACGCGCGGAACGACTCTCGCCAATCGGCTGGCTGCGAGGATCAAAGAGTTCTCCGGCGTCGACGTTCCCGTCGGATACCTCGACATCACGCTCTACCGCGACGATCTCCGCGCCAAACCGCACCGCCCACTCGGACGCACGATGGTGCCTGCCGGCGGCGTCGACAACGCGGTCGTCGTCCTCGTCGACGACGTGCTCTACTCGGGCCGAACCGTTCGCGCCGCACTCGACGCGCTCCGCGACCTCGGACGTCCCGCCGCGGTCCAACTCGCGGTCCTCGTCGACCGCGGCCACCGCGAACTACCGCTACGCGCCGACTACGTCGGCAAGAACATCCCCACCTCGCGTGACGAGACCGTGTCGGTCCACCTGACCGAGCACGACGGCGTCGACGAGGTTGTGCTCGGCTCGAAGGGGTCGGGCGACGAGCAGGCGGCTCAGTGATGCGCCACCTACTCTCGACTGCCGACCTGACCCGCGACGACGCCACCGATCTCCTCGACGAGGCAGAACGCTTCGAACAAGCGCTGACCGGTCGCGAGATCCGCAAACTCCCGACGCTGCGCGGACGTACCGTCATGACGGTGTTCTACGAGAACTCCACTCGCACAAGGGTTTCCTTCGAGGTCGCCGGCAAATGGATGAGCGCCGACGTCATCAACGTGAGCGCGTCGAGCTCGTCGGTCAACAAGGGCGAATCGCTGCGCGACACCGCAAAGACCTTGCGGGCCGCGGGAGCCGATGCGCTCATCGTGCGGCATCCCGCGTCGGGCGCGGCACATCAGATCGCCGCGTGGACATCCGGCGGATTCGGCCCCGACGGCCCGGATGCGGAAGGTACCGGACCTGCGGTGATCAACGCGGGCGACGGCACCCATGAGCACCCGACGCAGGCGCTGCTCGACGCCCTCACGCTCCGCCAGCGACTCGGCAGCATCGAGGGACGACGGATCGCCATCGTCGGCGATGTGCTGCACTCGCGCGTCGCGCGGTCGAATGCGCACCTGCTCTCCACACTCGGCGCCGACGTCGTGCTGGTCGCGCCGCCGACGTTGCTCCCGGTGGGAGTCGACGAGTGGCCTGTCGAGACGTCGGGCAACCTCGACGCCGAACTACCGGGCGCCGACGCAGTGATGATGCTGCGGGTACAGGCAGAGCGCATGAACGGTGGTTTCTTCCCGTCCTCGCGCGAATACTCGGTGCGCTACGGCCTCAACGAGCGTCGGATGGGGTTGCTGTCCGACGACGCCGTCGTGCTGCACCCGGGTCCGATGCTGCGCGGCATGGAGATCGGCTATTCGGTCGCCGACTCGCCGCGCGCGACCATTCTCGAACAGGTGCGCAACGGCGTGCATGTCCGCATGGCGGTGCTCTTCCGGCTGCTCGCGGGCACAGAATCAGGAGGTGCGCTGTGACCGGCCCCAGCTCGGCAGCAGGATCGGTTGCCACCGGATCGGTGCTGATCCGCTCGGTCCGCCCGTACGGCGAGGGCGACCCGGTCGACGTGCTTGTCACCGACGGCGAGATCGCGGAGATCGGAACGTCGATCGACGCCCCGGACGACATCGAGGTCGTCGACGGCAACGGCGCCATCGTGCTGCCGGGCTTCGTCGACATGCACACGCATCTGCGTGAACCCGGCCGCGAAGACACCGAGACGATCCGAAGTGGTTCTGCCGCAGCGGCTCTCGGTGGATATACGGCCGTGTTCGCGATGGCTAACACCGCGCCCGTCGCCGACAACTCGACGGTGACCGACAACGTCTGGCGTTCCGGACGCGAAGTCGGACTCGTCGACGTCTACCCGGTCGGGGCCGTCACCGTCGGACTCGAGGGTAAGCAACTCGCCGAGATGGGCATGATGGCGTCGGGAGCCGCGGGTGTCCGCATGTTCAGCGACGACGGAAAATGCGTCTCCGACCCATTACTTATGCGGCGCGCGCTTGAATACGCCAAGGGACTCGGCGTACTCATCGCCCAGCACGCAGAAGAGCCACGCCTCACAGTCGGCGCCGTCGCGCACGAGGGCCCGACGGCGGCACGGCTCGGACTCGCGGGCTGGCCGCGCGCGGCCGAGGAGTCGATCGTCGTCCGCGACGCCCTGTTGGCACGCGACGCCGGGGCGCGGGTGCACATCTGCCACGCGTCGACCGAGGGCACCGTCGCACTGCTGCGCTGGGCCAAGGAGCAGGGGATCGACGTGACCGCCGAGGTCACCCCGCATCACCTGCTGCTCGACGACTCGCGGCTGCAGACCTACGACGCCATCAACAAGGTCAATCCGCCGCTGCGTGAGGAGCGCGACAAGGTCGCGCTGCGTCAGGCGCTGGCCGACGGGATCGTCGATTGCGTCGCGACAGATCATGCGCCGCATGCCGCGCAGGAGAAGTGCTGCGAGTTCGCGCAGGCCAAGCCGGGAATGCTCGGCTTACAGACCGCGCTGCCGATCATCGTCGAGACCATGGTCAACCCGGGCCTGCTCGACTGGCGAGGCGTCGCCCGCGTCATGAGTGAACGTCCGGCACAGATCGTCGGGCTCACCGATCAGGGCCGCCCGGTCGCCGTCGGCGAACCCGCGAATCTGACGCTGGTCGACCCGGAGACGTCGTGGGTGGTGCACGGTCGCGAGCTCGCGAGCCTCTCCGACAACACCCCCTACGAGTCGATGTCGATGCCCGCCACCGTGGTGGCGACACTGCTGCGCGGCGTGGTCACGGCGCGCGACGGCGAGGTGACACGGTGAGTGCGTCGGAGATCCTCATCGTGATCGTCGTCGTGCTGGTGTGGCTGGGACTGATCTCACTGGTGCTGCGCGGATGGCGCAACCGAGGCCGTGGCCAGGCCGAGTTGATCGGCGAGATGCCCGTGGCCCCAGCCGAACTCGGCGAGCCGCAGCTCGGCCCCGACTCCGGTCTGTACGTCGGTTCGACGCTCGCGCCGAGTTGGCAGAACCGGGTGGCCGTCGGCGACGTCGGCGATCGTGCCACCGCGACCATCTCGGCCTACCCCGGCGGTGTGCTGCTCGAACGGCGTGGTGCCAGCGATATCTGGATTCCGCGCTCGTCGATCACCGCCGTCCGCACCGAGCGCGGACTCGCGGGCAAGGTCATGACGGCCGACGGACTGCTGGTGATCCGCTGGGTGCTGCCGACCGGAACCGAAATCGATTCAGGAATACGTGCCGACGACAAGACCGTCTACCCGGGATGGGTGGCCGCATTCGACACACAGCCCGATACAGAACAGAGGAAAGACCAATGACCGCAGCGGTTCTGGTGCTCGAAAACGGCCAGGTGTTCCGCGGCCGGGAATACGGCGCCGTCGGCGAGACGCTCGGCGAAGCGGTGTTCTGCACCGCGATGACCGGCTATCAGGAGACACTGACCGACCCCAGCTACCACCGCCAGATCGTCGTCGCGACCGCCCCGCAGATCGGTAACACCGGCTGGAACAACGAGGATGGCGAATCGACCGGCAGCGCGGGCAGTGAGGGCGAGGTCGGCGACTCGGGCAAGATCTGGGTTGCCGGGTACGCGGTGCGCAATCCCACACGGCGCGTGTCGAATTGGCGCGCGACCACGTCACTGGAGGCGGAGCTCGAGCGTCAGGGCATCGTCGGTATCTCGGGTATCGACACCCGGACCGTAGTGCGTGTGCTGCGCGACCACGGATCGATGCGGGCCGGGGTCTTCTCCGGTGCTGCGCTCGCAGACGACGACGAGCTCATCTCCCGGGTGCGTAGCCAGCCGTCGATGAAGGGCGCGAACCTCGCTGGCGAGGTCAGCACCGACACCGGCTACCTCGTAGAACCGGGCTCCGACCCGCAATTCACCGTTGCCGCAATCGATCTCGGTATCAAGACCAATACCCCACGCATGTTCGCCGAACGCGGAGTCGCGGTACACGTGCTGCCCGCGGACGCGGGATTCGACGCGATCGCCGAGCTGAAGCCCGACGGCGTGTTCCTGTCGAACGGCCCGGGCGACCCGGCGACCGCCGACGATGCCGTCGCGCTGACCCGTCAGGTCCTCGGCGCCGATCTGCCGCTGTTCGGCATCTGCTTCGGTAACCAGATCCTCGGCCGCGCATTCGGCCGGAACACCTACAAGATGAAGTTCGGCCACCGCGGCATCAACATCCCGGTGATCGACGCTGCGACCGGCAAGGTGTCGATCACCGCACAGAATCACGGCTTCGCGCTCGAGGGCGAAGCGGGCGAAGAGTTCGACACCGACTTCGGACGTGCCCGCGTCAGCCACGTCTGCGCCAACGACGGAACCGTCGAAGGCGTCGAATTGCTCTCCGGCCGAGCGTTTTCGGTCCAATACCACCCAGAAGCGGCCGCCGGTCCACACGACGCCGCCTATCTGTTCGACAGATTCGTCTCCCTGCTGGAGGCTGATCGCGCCAACGGAACGAGGTCCTAATGCCGCGCCGCGACGACATCAATCACGTCCTGGTGATCGGCTCCGGCCCGATCGTCATCGGACAGGCCTGCGAGTTCGACTACTCGGGCACCCAGGCGTGCCGCGTCCTCAAGGCCGAGGGCCTGCGCGTGAGCCTGGTCAACTCCAACCCGGCGACGATCATGACCGATCCGGAGTTCGCCGACGCCACCTACATCGAGCCGATCACGGCCGAGTACGTCGAGAAGGTCATCGAGGCCGAGCGCGACGCCGGTCATCCGATCGACGCGGTACTCGCCACCCTCGGTGGGCAGACCGCGCTGAACACCGCTGTGGCCCTGCATGATCGGGGTTCTCTCGAGAAGTACGACATCGAACTGATCGGTGCCGACTTCGACGCCATCCAGCGCGGCGAGGACAGGCAGATGTTCAAGGACATCGTCGCCAAGGTCGGGGGAGAGAGCGCACGGTCGCGCGTCTGTCACACCATGGAAGAAGTGCGTGAGACCGTCGCCGACCTCGGGTATCCCGTGGTCGTGCGCCCGTCGTTCACGATGGGTGGCCTCGGTTCGGGTATGGCCTACAACACCGACGACCTCGACCGCATCGCGGGTGGTGGCCTCGCGGCGTCGCCGACCGCCAACGTGCTCATCGAGGAGTCGATCCTCGGGTGGAAGGAATACGAGCTCGAGCTGATGCGCGACAACCGCGACAACGTGGTCGTCGTCTGTTCGATCGAGAACGTCGACCCGGTCGGAGTGCACACCGGCGACTCGATCACCGTCGCACCGGCGATGACCCTGACCGACCGCGAATACCAGAAGATGCGCGATCTCTCGATCGACATTCTGCGCGAGGTCGGCGTCGACACCGGCGGCTGCAACATCCAGTTCGCGCAGGACCCGCGCGACGGACGACTCATCGTGATCGAGATGAATCCGCGAGTGTCCCGTTCGTCGGCATTGGCTTCCAAGGCAACGGGTTTCCCGATCGCCAAGATCGCCGCGAAGCTCGCGATCGGCTACAGCCTCGACGAGATCACCAACGACATCACTAAGGAGACTCCGGCCTGCTTCGAGCCCACGCTCGACTACGTCGTGGTCAAGGCGCCACGCTTCGCGTTCGAGAAGTTCCCCGGCGCCGACGACACGCTGACCACCACGATGAAGTCGGTGGGCGAGGCGATGAGTCTAGGACGTAGCCTCGCCGAGGCGTTCGGCAAGGTGATGCGCTCGCTCGAGACCAAGGCGGCCGGATTCTGGACCGAGCCGAACCGACCCGATCCGGCGACCGTCGACCTCGACGCCCTGCTGGAGGAGATCGCGACGCCCAAGGACGGTCGCATCTACAAGGTGATGCTCGCGTTCGACGCCGGAGCCACCATCGAGCAGGTCTACGACGCCACCGCCATCGACCCGTGGTTCCTCGCCGAGATCGCGGGGATCGGTGCGCTCGGCGCGCAGATCCGTGCCGCCGACGAGCTCACCGAGGATCTGCTCCGCGACGCGAAGTCGAACGGCTTCTCCGATCGTCAGATCGCCGCTCTGCGTGACGATTTCGCCGACGAGAATGCCGTTCGCGCCCATCGTCACGGGCTCGGCGTCCGACCGGTCTACAAGACCGTCGACACCTGTGCTGCCGAGTTCGAGGCGAAGACGCCGTACCACTACTCGACCTACGAGCTCGATCCCGCAGCAACCAGCGAGATCGCTCCGCAGACCGAGCGGCCGAAGGTGCTGATCCTCGGCTCGGGTCCCAACCGCATCGGCCAGGGCATCGAGTTCGACTACTCGTGTGTGCATGCGGCGCTGACCCTGTCGGAGGCCGGCTACGAGACGGTCATGGTCAACTGCAACCCGGAGACGGTCTCGACCGACTACGACACCGCCGACCGCCTCTACTTCGAGCCGCTGACCTTCGAGGATGTGCTCGAGGTCTACCACGCGGAGTCGGAGTCGGGCACGGTCGCGGGAGTGATCGTCCAGCTCGGCGGACAGACACCGCTCGGACTTGCCGACCGTCTCGAGGCCGCCGGGGTCCCGATCGTCGGAACCAGCCCCGCGGCAATCGATCTCGCGGAGGACCGTGGCGAGTTCGGCAAGGTACTGACCGACGCCGGACTGCCCGCGCCCGCGTTCGGTACGGCCACCTCGTTCGAGGAGGCACGCGACACCGCCGCCCGGATCGGCTATCCGGTACTGGTGCGTCCGTCCTACGTGCTCGGCGGTCGCGGCATGGAGATCGTGTACGACGAGGCATCGCTCGCCGACTACATCTCGCGCGCAACAGAATTGACGCCCGACCACCCGGTGCTCGTCGACCGCTTCCTCGAAGACGCGGTCGAGATCGACGTCGACGCGCTGTGCGATGGCACCGAGGTGTACATCGGTGGCGTCATGGAGCACATCGAGGAGGCCGGTATCCACTCCGGCGATTCGGCGTGCGCGCTGCCGCCGATCACGCTGGGCCGATCGGATCTCGAGATGGTCCGACGCTCCACCGAGGCATTGGCCAAGGGCATCGGCGTGCGTGGGTTGATGAACGTGCAATATGCGCTCAAGGACGACATCCTGTATGTCCTGGAGGCGAATCCGCGTGCGAGCCGCACCGTGCCGTTCGTGTCGAAGGCCACGTCTGTCCCGCTCGCGAAGGCGTGCGCACGCGTCATGCTCGGCGAAACCATCGCCGAACTGCGTGAGCAGCAACTGCTGCCCGCCACCGGAGACGGCGGCACCGCGCCGATCGACGCTCCCATCGCGGTCAAAGAAGCGGTGTTGCCGTTCAACCGCTTCCGCCGCTTCGACGGCACCGGAGTCGACGCGCTGCTGAGCCCGGAGATGAAGTCGACGGGCGAGGTCATGGGAATCGACGCCGATTTCGGGCGGGCGTTTGCCAAGTCGCAGACCGCGGCATACGGCTCACTGCCCACGCAGGGCGCCGTCTTCGTGTCGGTGGCCAACAAGGACAAGCGTGCCCTACTCTTCCCGGTCAAGCACCTCGCCGACCTCGGGTTCACCATCCTGGCCACTGAGGGCACCGCAGAGGTGTTGCGCCGCAACGGAATCGTCGCGACAACGGTTCCGAAGCACTTCGAGGCCAAGCCGGGGGAGCGCACGATCGTCGATGCGATTCTCGCCGGTGAGGTCGCGATGGTGATCAACACGCCCTACGGCCAGTCGGGCCCGCGCGTCGACGGCTACGAGATCCGCAGCGCTGCAGTCACCGCCGGAATTCCGTGCATCACCACCGTGCAGGGAGCCAGCGCCGCGGTCCAGGGCATCGAGGCCGCGTTGCGAGAAGAGATCGGCGTCGAATCGCTTCAGCGTCGGCACGCAACGTTGATCAACGAGGGGTGATGAGTGTGACACGTTCGGACACAACAGGTTTCGCGGTTCACTACCGATCTGCTGTTGCCGAACGTGGCAGGCTGTGCGCCGGGATCGACCCCCACGTCGAACTGCTCGAGCAGTGGGGGTTGCCCGTCGACACCAGCGGACTGCGGCAGTTCGCCGACATCTGCGTCGACGCGCTCGGCCCGGTCGCAGCCGTGATCAAACCGCAGGTGGCCTTCTTCGAGGCGTTCGGCGCTGCGGGATTCGCGGTGTTGGAGTCGGTCATCGCGGGGTGCAGGGCGGCGGGTGCCGTCGTACTGGCCGACGCCAAGCGCGGCGACATCGGCTCGACCATGCAGGCGTACGCGCACGCGTGGCTCGACGAAGCGTCACCGCTGTGCGCCGACGCCGTCACCGTCTCGCCGTATCTGGGATTCGGCTCACTGTCGCCTGCGATCGACGCCGCGCGCAGCGGTGGGCGCGGTGTCTTCGTGCTCGCGCGCACATCCAACCCCGAGGGTGCCGGCCTGCAGCTCGCCACGACGGGCGACCGGACCGTCGGACAGACGATCGTCGACGACGCCGCTGAACAGAACGCTGACGGATCGGCGACGGTCGGGCTTGTCGTCGGAGCAACTCGTGCGCACGGGCTCGATCTGAGCAAACTGAACGGCCCCATCTTGGCTCCCGGTCTCGGAGCGCAGGGTGCGACGGCCGCCGACCTGCCCGAGGTCTTCGACGGCGCCGACCCCGACTGGGTGTTGCCCGCGAGTTCCCGTGGCGTCCTGCGCGCGGGTCCCGACGTCGCGGCGCTGCGGGCGGCGTTCGCGGTTGCTCGTGACGAGGTAGAGGCCGCCCTGCGCTGATCGTCGGATTCTCGACGACGAGACGCCCGCCCGACACATCCGTGCCGGACGGGCGCCTGCTTGTTCCTATCACCACAGGTCATAGACGGCGTTCGCGTTGGGGAATCCGCTCGCGACCGAGGCATTGACGAAGTAGTGACCACCGGTGGTGCCGGTCATGTTGGTGTTCACATCGCCGCGCACGTTCTCCAGCTCGTAGATCGCACGCGGGCCGAAGGCACCGACCTGGTAGTTGACGAACACCGTCTCCGACGACGCGTTCGGTGCACTGGCGGTGACGACCTCACTGGCACCCGGGGCCAGAGCGAACTGAGGCGCGTTGATCCACTGACCGGAGCCCGGTGTGCCGCCCGCGTAGAACTCGGTGTGATCGGTGTGGTTGGTGATCGTCATGGCGACGGTCGGCTCTCCCGGATGGTTCACGGGCAAGGTGCCCGCGTGTGCCGCGCCGACTCCGGCGGCGGCCAGTGTGCCGGCGATTCCGAGTCCTGCGACGACGGCCGCGGTGCGGATTGCGAAGGTCTTGCGGTTACGCGGCGTGGTCTGCCCGGTGCTTGCGGTGTTGCCGGTCTCGGTGCTTGCGGCGGTGGTGTTGGTCTCGGGGGTGGTGTTGTTGGCGTTCATGGTGTTTCTCCTTGCGACGGGGCCGCGTCCTTTGGGGGCGTGGTCGCTGTTTCTGACACCAATGACTTTGCCGCTCAGAAGCCCTTCGCAACCTCCGCCGACGGGCTGATCAGCAGGATGATCAGCGCATCCCCCGATCGGTGGATGTGGGCGTCGGCACAGGGGAACGTCGAGGACGCGGGCGCGCGACACGCTCAACGAGTGCATCAATTCGCTGAGTTTGTCGGTCGCAACTGCTGTCACAGCAGTACCAGGCGGGATTCGACGAGCATCGACGACTTCGGGGCGTCGGAAACGATCGTGTCACGGAGCCGGGTCTGTGACCTGCGGGTTTATCCGGATTCGTGGTCTGTCACAGCAAACGCGTAGGCTCTGCCGGGTCGTCGGTGAGCAGGGAGTTTCCGAACCCTCTACATCACCGAGGCCGACCGAAAACGCGGGGGTGCCTCTCGCAAATGCCTGTTCAGATGGGTACGGTCGCTTTCGCTGCAGTCATTCGAGGTGATGTCGCCCCAGATCGGGGCGAGTACACGTCGGGACCCGCGGCCACACGCCGCCGGAGCCTGCCCCGGGCGCCGGTGTAGTCAGTTCGAGAACGAAAGACGGAGGAACCCGTGGCGCTTCCCCAGTTGACAGACGAGCAGCGCGCCGCTGCGTTGGAGAAGGCAGCTGCCGCTCGCCGAGTACGCGCCGAGCTCAAGGAGCGTCTCAAGCGCGGCGGCACCGATCTCTCGCAGGTGCTCAAGGATGCCGAGACCGATGAGATCCTCGGCAAGATGAAGGTCTCGGCTCTGCTCGAGGCGTTGCCGAAGGTTGGCAAGGTCAAGGCGCAGGAAATCATGACCGAACTCGAGATCGCCCCGACGCGCCGCCTGCGCGGCCTCGGCGATCGTCAGCGCAAGGCGCTGCTCGAGAAGTTCCCGTCCTGAGCGGGCAGAACACACACACGAGGGGCCGACTGGTTATTCTGGTCGGCCCCTCGGCCGTGGGTAAGTCGACCGTCGTGAGACGAGTCCGCGAGCTCGTGCCAACCCTGTTCTTCAGCGTCTCCGCCACGACGCGCGCGCCGCGCCCCGGCGAGGTCGACGGCCGCGACTACTACTTCGTTTCCGACGCCGAGTTCGATCGCATGATCGCCGACGACGAGTTCCTCGAGTGGGCAGAGATCCACGGCGGACTCCAGCGATCGGGCACGCCGGCAAAGCCTGTCGAAAACGCCCTCGCCAAGGGACAGCCGGTACTGTTGGAGGTCGACCTGGCCGGCGCACGCAACGCGGTACGCCGACTTCCCGAGGCCATCACTGTCTTCCTCGCGCCGCCGAGTTGGGACGATCTCGTCGAACGACTCGCTGGTCGCGGCACCGAAACACCCGAGGCGGCACAGCGTCGTCTCGAAACCGCCAGAACCGAAATGGACGCGCAGGGCGAGTTCGACCACGTGGTGGTCAACAACGAAGTCGACTCAGCCGCCCGCCAGTTGGTATCCTTGCTGGTTGGATCCGACAATACAAAGCAGGAGTTCGCGTGAGCACGCAGACCAATTTCGACACCCCCGAGATCGTCGACGCACCGTCGTACGACACACCGCTCGGAATCACCAATCCTCCGATCGACGATCTGCTCGAGCGCGCGTCGTCGAAGTACGCCCTGGTGATCTACGCGGCCAAGCGCGCACGTCAGATCAACGACTACTACAACCAGCTCGGCGACGGCATCCTCGAGTACGTCGGCCCGCTCGTCGAGCCGGGTATGCAGGAGAAGCCGCTGTCGATCGCCATGCGCGAGATCCACTCGGATCTGCTGCAGCACACCGAGGGCGAGTAGTACCCACAGGAGATGACCACTCCGGGCGCCAAGCGGCGCATTCTGGTCGGCGTCGGCGGCGGTATCGCCGCGTACAAGGTGTGCTCGGTCATCCGACACTTCACCGAGGCCGGACACGAGGTGCGGGTCATCCCGACTCGTGCCGCCCTCGAATTCGTCGGCGCCGCGACCCTGGAGGCACTGTCGGGTCATCCGGTGTCCACCGAGGTCTTCGAACACGTCGACGAGGTGCCGCACGTCCGATTGGGGCAGGGCGCCGACCTGGTGATCGTCGCGCCTGCCACAGCCGATCTCATGGCGCGCGCCGCGACGGGGCGCGCCGACGACCTCCTCACCGCGTCGCTGCTGACGGTCACGTGTCCGGTGATGTTCGTGCCCGCCATGCACACGGAGATGTGGGAGCACCCCGCAACGCAGGCCAACGTCGCCACGTTGCGTGAACGCGGCGCCACGGTCGTGACACCGGCCTCCGGAAGGCTGACCGGTCGCGACACCGGTGCCGGACGCCTACCCGAGCCGCAGGAGATCGCGCTTCTCGGTGAACTGCTGCTCGACCGCTCCGACGCACTGCCATACGACCTGGCCGGAGCGCGCATCGTGATCAGCGCGGGAGGCACCCGCGAACCGCTCGACCCCGTGCGCTACCTCGGCAACCGCAGTTCGGGCAAGCAGGGATTCGCTCTCGCACGCGCCGCAGCACAGCGCGGAGCCCACGTGACCGTCGTCGCGGGTTCGACCAACGAGGCGGGCGAACCGGCAGGCGTCGACGTCGTCCACATCGAGGATGCGCGAGAACTCGCCGACGAGATGACCAAGCGTGCCGCAGACGCCGACGCGGTGATCATGGCGGCGGCCGTCGCCGACTTCCGGCCGATCACCGTCAACGACACCAAGATCAAGAAGAACGACGACGGCCCCGCGCCGATCGAGCTGACGACCAATCCGGATATCTTGCGGGGTCTCGTGCAGTCCCGGGAGTCCGGAGCCATCCCGTCCGAGGTCGTGATCGTCGGCTTCGCGGCCGAGACCGGGGACGAACACGGCGGCGTGCTCGACCACGGCCGCGAGAAGCTGCGTCGAAAGGGCTGCGATCTGCTCGTCGTGAACGCGGTCGGCGACGGCAAGGCGTTCGGAACCGAGGACAATACCGGCTGGTTACTCGCAGCGAACGGCAACGAAACGTCGCTTCCGTACGGTTCAAAAACACTCATGGCGAGCCGAATACTTGACGAAGTTCACGCTTTGCTGCCTGATTAGGTTCGCGCTCCACCTCGTCAATCGGATGTCGGGACGAGTGTGTAGGTTTGTAATCCACGAGACCACCAACGGCGATCATTCGAATTGCCGTGTGCTCCCAGTGGGGGGACACATGTTTGAGAGGATCAGATGACCAGCTCTGCGTCACGCCTGTTCACCAGTGAGTCGGTCACGGAGGGCCATCCGGACAAGATCTGCGACGCCATCAGCGATTCGGTCCTCGACGCGATCCTCACCGACGACCCGAAGGCCCGCGTTGCCGTCGAGACCCTCGTCACCACCGGGCAGGTTCACGTGGCAGGAGAAGTCACGACGACCGCCTACGTCGATATCCCCGGCATCGTCCGCAGCAAGATCCTCGAAATCGGCTACGACTCGTCCACCAAGGGCTTCGACGGCGCGTCGTGCGGTGTGAACGTGGCAATCGGCGCTCAGTCACCCGATATCGCGGGCGGTGTCTTCAACTCCCACGAGAGCCGCAGCGGCATCTCCGAGGACGAGATCGACGCTCAGGGCGCGGGCGACCAGGGACTCATGTTCGGGTACGCCACCGACGAGACACCCGAGCTGATGCCGGTGCCGATCGCGCTCGCACATCGACTGTCGCGTCGGCTCACCGAGGTTCGCAAGAACGGTACGCTGCCGTACCTGCGACCCGACGGCAAGACCCAGGTCACCATCGAATACGACGGCGACAAGCCGGTCCGACTCGATACCGTCGTCGTCTCGACGCAGCACGCAGCCGATATCGACCTCGAGAAGATGCTCACCCCCGACATCAAGTCGCAGGTGATCGATCCCGTCCTCGCCGAGCTGGATCTGCCCGGCTTCACCACCGAGGGCTACCGACTGCTGGTCAACCCCACGGGCAAGTTCGTGCTCGGCGGCCCCATGGGCGACGCCGGCCTGACCGGACGCAAGATCATCGTCGACACCTACGGCGGCATGGCCCGCCACGGTGGTGGTGCCTTCTCGGGTAAGGATCCGTCGAAGGTCGACCGCAGCGCGGCGTACGCCATGCGCTGGGTCGCCAAGAACGCTGTCGCTGCCGGTCTTGCCAGCCGCATCGAGGTGCAGGTCGCCTACGCGATCGGCAAGGCCGCTCCCGTCGGACTCTTCGTCGAGACCTTCGGCACGGAGAAGACCGATCCCGAGGTCATCCGCAAGGCGATCTCCGAGACGTTCGATCTGCGGCCGCTCGCGATCATCCGCGATCTCGACCTGCTGCGCCCGATCTACGGCCCGACGGCGGCCTACGGCCACTTCGGACGCACCGATCTGGACCTGCCCTGGGAGAACACCGACCGGGCCGACAAGCTGCGCTCGGCAGCGGGTCTCTAAGACATAAGCCGCAGTTCTGCAGAAAGAACGTGCAGCGTCGAAGCCGGTCGCGAAGGTCCTGCCCATGCTCGGGCTGGCCCATCTCGACCGGCCTTTCGATTATCTGATCGACGCCGAGCAAGATGCCGATGCCGTCCCGGGTGTCCGTGTGCGGGTTCGGTTCTCCGGCCGACTCGTCGACGGCTTCCTTCTCGACCGCGTCGAAGAATCCGAGCATCCCGGCAAGCTGGGGTGGCTCGAACGGATCGTCTCACCCGAGCCGGTGCTCTCACCCGAGATGATGCTCGTGTGCCGTGCCGTGGCCGAGCGCTACGCGGGCACGATGTCCGACGTGATCCGACTCGCCGTGCCGCCTCGACATGCGCGCACCGAGAAGGAGGAGACGCCTGCACCGACGTCGGACGTCGTCGTTCCCGAACGTGACGGGTGGCGTGCGTATCTGAACGCCGACTCCTTCCTCGACTCACTCGCCGACGGCGCTCCACGTGCGCTGTGGCAGGCGACGCCGGGGGAGGACTGGCCTGCCCGACTCGCCGAACTCGCGGCCCACGTCGCCGCGGCGGGACGCGGTGTGGTCGTCGTGGTGCCCGATCAACGTGACCTCGACCGATTGTCGGCGGCGTGCGAGCCGCTGCTCGGCGACCGGTGCGTGACCCTCGCCGCGGGACTCGGCCCGACCGCGAGGTATCGGCGGTGGTTGGCGGTGCGGCGTGGTGGTGCCGACGTCGTGCTCGGGACCCGCAGCGCGGTGTTCGCGCCCGTGCACGATCTGGGGCTGATGGTCATCTGGGACGACGGCGACGACAGCCTGGATGAGCCGCGCGCGCCGTATCCGCATCCACGCGAGGTCGCGGTGTTGCGGGCGCACATCGAGAGGGCCGGACTCGTAATCGGTGGTTTCGCACGCACCGCCGAGGCACAGGTGCTCGCCGAGGCGGGCTGGGCACACGACCTCGTTGCCGCGCGCGCGACGGTCCGCGACCGCAGCCCCAGGATCGATGCGATCAGCGACGAGGATTCGCGCGTGGCACGTGATCCGCTGGCGCACAGTGCACGCATACCCGAGGTGGCGTTCGACGCCGCGCGGAAGGCCATCGCCGCCGACAGCCCGGTCCTGTTCAGCGTGCCGCGGCGCGGCTACATCCCGTCGCTTGCGTGCGCGCGGTGTCGTACCCATGTGCGCTGCCGATCGTGTCATGGGCCGGTACAGATGGGCGCCGACCAGCAGCTCACCTGCCGATGGTGTGGCCGTGTGGAGTTGCGCTTCCGCTGCGTCGAGTGCGGCGGCACGCAGGTCAGAGCGCTCACGACGGGCGCTCGTCGTACGGCAGAGGAATTGGGGCGCGCGTTCGCGGGGGTCCCGGTACTCACCAGCGGTGGCTCGTCGATCCACGACCGGATCGACGGCGGTGCGCGCGTCGTCGTGTCGACGCCAGGCGCCGAGCCAATTGCCGACGGCGGTTACGGAGCCGCGGTCGTCCTCGACACATGGGCGCAACTCGACCGATTCGACCTGCGCGTCGACGAGAACGCGGTCCGCCGCTGGATGGCGATTGGTGCGCTGATCCGTGCTCGTCACGACGGCGGCGCGATGGTGATCGTCGCCGACGCCTCACTGAGCCCGGTACAAGCGGTCATCCGGTGGGACCCGGTGGGCTTCGCCGCGCACGAACTCGCCAATCGGGTCGAGCTGGGTTTTCCGCCCGCGGTCACGATGGCGTCGATCGACGGCGACACCGCGTCGATCAACGCGTTCACCGATCTGATCGAATTGCCCGCCGGCGCAGACGTTCTCGGGCCCGTGCCACTGCCGCCGGGTGTGCGTCCTCCCGCAGGTGTTCCCGACGGCGCCGAGATCGAACGCATTCTGGTGCGCACCGATCGTCGGCACGGGCGCGAACTGACGGCGGCGCTGACCGAGGCGCAGGTGCGGCGCAACACACATCATGAGACCGGGCCGATCCGTGTGCAGGTCGATCCACCTACCATCGGATGAGCGCAATGTCTGCGCCCAACGACGCCGAAGGAGTCTGACGTGCGGATCGTGTTCGCCGGAACACCCGAGGTCGCGGTGCCCTCGCTGCAGCGGCTCCTCGAGTCACCCGACCATGAGGTCGTCGGTGTGATCTCACGACCCGATGCGGTCGCGGGACGTGGTCGTAAGGTGTCGCGGTCACCGATCGCCGAACTCGCCGATGCGAACGCTATCGAGGTCATCACTCCGCGTCGGATGTCCGACGCGGAGGTCGCCGAGGCACTCGCGCGGTGGCAACCCGACGTCGGAGCCGTCGTCGCCTATGGCGGGCTGATTCCGCCGGACGTTCTCGAGATCCCACGGCACGGCTGGATCAACCTGCACTTCTCGGTGTTGCCCGCATGGCGTGGCGCCGCACCGGTGCAGGCCGCGATCGCCGCGGGTGACGAGACCACGGGTGCCAGCACCTTCCTGCTGGAGAAGGGACTCGACACCGGCCCCGTCTACGGCGTGTTGACCGAGACGATCCGCCCGACCGACACCAGCGGAGAACTGCTGGACAGATTGGCCGACGCCGGGTCGACGCTGCTTCTGTCCACCCTGGACGGGATCGCCGCGGGTGCGCTGTCACCGGTGCCGCAGCCCGCAGACGGGGTCAGCCACGCACCCAAGGTCGAGGTCGACGACGCGCGGGTGCGGTGGGATCTGCCCGCGCACCTGCTCGATCGACGTATTCGTGCGCACACTCCCGCACCGGGCGCCTGGACGACGCTCGGCGACGCACGCGTGAAGGTCGGCCCGGTCGGTCTCGTCGGCTCCGACGACCCTTCCGCGCCAAAGGATCTGGCGCCCGGGCGCGTCGTCGTGACCAAGAAGGTGGTGCTCGTGGGTACGGCCACCGATCCCGTGCGGCTCGGGTGGGTGCAACCGCCGGGTAAGAAGCAGATGCCGGCCACAGATTGGGCGCGTGGTGCGCGCCTCGACGAGGAGACGGTGCTGTCATGAGTGATCCCAAACTTCGGAAGAAGGCCGCCGATCCGGTACGCGAGGTCGCCCGAGACGTTCTGCGCGCCGTCCGCGAGCGCGACGCCTACGCGAACCTCGTACTCCCGAAACTGTTGCGGGAGCGCAAGATCACCGGACGCGACGCCGCGCTGGCCACGGAGCTGACCTACGGGACCGCGCGTGCGTTCGGCACTCTCGACGCGATCATCGCCGCGGCGGCGAATCGCCCGGTGTCCGAGATTGACGGCGACGTCCTCGACGTACTGCGTCTCGGTGCCTACCAGTTGCTGCGGACCCGCATCGGGGCGCACGCGGCGGTCTCGACGTCCGTCGACCTCATTCGTAGCGAAAAGGGCATGGGCCCTTCGGGTTTCGTGAATGCCGTGCTGCGCAAGATCTCTCAACGCGACGAGGACCTGTGGGTCGACGACCTGGCTCCGCCGATCTGGGACGACCTTGTCGGGAACCTGGCTTTCCGGTATGCGCACCCGCGGTGGATCGCGGAGGTCTTCTCCGACGCGCTCGGTGGCTCCGCAGGCGAACTGCAGGCCGCGCTCGCCGCCGACGACGACCGACCACCCGTGCATCTTGTCGCACGCCCGGGACTCATCACCGCAGAGGAATTGGCCCTCACGAGCGGTGGTGAGGTCGGACGCTACTCGCCGTACGCGGTGTACCTGCCGGGCGGCGACCCCGGTGACATTGAGGCTGTCCGCCAGGGCTATGCGGGAGTTCAGGACGAGGGGAGTCAGCTCGTCGCACGGGCAGTCACCGCTGCCGACGTCGGCGAGGACGGCGGCCGATGGTTGGACATGTGCGCGGGCCCCGGCGGTAAGGCTGCGCTGATCGGCGCGATCGCCGACATCGACGGTGCCCACCTCGACGCCGTCGAGGTGAGCGAACACCGCGCCGACCTGATCCGGGGTGTCACCCGCGACATGCCCGTCGACGTCCACGTCGGCGACGCACGCAACCTCACGCCCGAGACGGGCCTGGCCCCGGGCTACGACAGGATTCTGCTGGACGCCCCGTGCTCGGGACTCGGCTCGCTTCGTCGTCGACCGGAGGCCCGCTGGCGGCGTACTCCCGACGACGTGACCGAACTCGTAGGCCTGCAGCGTGAATTGCTCACGGAGGCATTGCGAATGGTGCGCCCCGGCGGCGTCGTCGTCTATTCGACGTGCTCGCCGCATCCCGCGGAGACGACCGAACTCGTCGCCTCTGTTCTCGACGACGTCCCGGAGGCCCGCCAGCTCGACGCCCGGCCACTGGTCGGCACCGAGGAGATCGGCGACGGCCCGCACGTACAACTCTGGCCCCATCGCCAGGGCACCGACGCCATGTTCCTGGCCGCGCTGACGAAGGAGTGACCACTACTCCTCGGCGCGTTCGGTCCAGTGCTGCATTGATCGAAAAGGCTTGCGGCACGGCCTGATTCGAGATGGACTAGAACAAATATTCGACGGCGTCGGGGGTCTCATGTTCGCAGAAACCAGTGACCTGGAATCGCTGGTTTCTGCGCTCGGTGAGATGCCTGCCGCTGAGTCCGAAGCCGATGCCGCCGCCCGGCTGACCGTTCTGGAAGAGATCAAATCCGCCTGTGCCGCAGCGCAAGCGCGTGAGGCCGCTCGGCTGGATGAACTCCGTCGCGCCGATGAGGAACTGCGTGGCGTACCGAAGGCGAGGCAGGGCAGGGGACTCTCGGCCGAAGTCGGAATCGCTCGAAAAGCTTCTTCGCAGAAGGGTTCTCAGTATCTCGGGTTCGCGCGGGCGATCCAGCACGAGATGCCCCACACGCGAGACGCGCTAGCGTCGGGTCGGCTGACGGAGTGGCGTGCCACCATTCTGGTCCGCGAGACGGCCTACCTCACCCGCGAAACACGCGAGGAGATCGACCGACGAGTCTGCGCGGATCCGACGACGCTCGACGGCGTCGGCGACAGGCAACTCGAGGCGCTCGCCAAGCAGCACGCCTACGAGTTGGAACCTCAGGCCGTGGTGGATCGAAAAGCGAAGGCCGAGAAGGATCGTCGAGTGTCGGTACGTCCGGCGCCCGATCTGATGACTCAGTTGTCCGCGCTGCTGCCGATGAAGCAGGGAATCTCGGTCTACGCGGCACTCAAGCGGTACGCCGACTCGGTCGTCAGTGCAGACGACCGCAGCCACGCGCAGATCATGGCCGACACGCTCGTCGAGCGGGTCACCGGACAGGCATCGGCCGACGCCGTCCCCGTCGCGGTCAACGTCGTCATGTCGGCCGACACGATGCTCGGGGGCGAGAAGGCGGCGGAGGTTCCGGGATACGGGCCGATTCCGGCGTCTATTGCACGTCAGCTCATCTCCGAGGGCTTCGACCCCGATAGTGAGACCGCGTCAACGTTGAGACGCCTGTACGCGAGGCCGTCCGACGGCACGCTGGTCTCGATGGACGCAAAGTCGCGCTGCTTTCCCGCGGCACTGGCGCTCTTCGTCGCCCGGCGTGACAGGCGATGCAGGGTTGCCTACTGCAACGGGCACGTCGAACACATCGACCACATCCTCGCCCACCGCAGTGGTGGGCCAACGACCGCGGAGAACGGCGAGGGGCTGTGCCGTCTCCATAATCTGGTCAAGGAACTACCCGGCTGGAAGTACCGTCGGCGCACCGAGTTCGGCGACATCACTGTGATCGACGTCATCACACCCTCGGGGCGCGAGCACCGGAGCACGTCACCGCCCGCTGTCGGCTTCCGGCCGCCCGGGGAGAGTGCGCTCGAGACCGAACTGGCGGCGCTGATCAACGCAGCGTGACGTCGGTTGCGCAACTGACGATGACGAGGGTCCCGCCGACCTCGTCGTCGACGACGACGAGTCGACATCAGCTATGGCAGATGGTCGAAATGCAGCGCATTCAGAACACTCAATTGTGATCACTTTCCACGGCGCGCGGATTCTCGGTGCGGGAGTTTGAGCGGTGACCACGTATATTGCCCTTACGTGAACGATCTTCGCGCAGCCCGGTACGCCGAACACATACGTAGCATGGGCCAATTTGTCCGTTTCGGCATTGTCGGGGCGTGCGGAGTCGTCGTCAACATGGTCGTCGCGATCCTGCTCAACAAGGCGCACGGCGGTACCTCGAAGGCGAACGACGTGGTGTGGCACGTCAGCGGAACCGACTTCAACCTTCGGTTCACCGTTATCGTCTGGATCGTCGGATTCCTCGTGGCGAATTGCGTGAATTTCCAGCTCAACCGCACATGGACCTTCAAAAGCTCCAAACATGCCAGCTGGTGGTCGGAGTTCTGGCCATTTCTCGCGGTCGGCAGCGTCGCCGCGATCGTCGGGATGTTCCTGAAGGTCGGCTTCACCAATCCGACGTCGCCGATCTACCTCTCGTCGTCGTTCTTCCACGAGGGAGCAGGCCTGCATTCGCGCGAATACTGGGCCCAGATCATCACGATCGTGATCACGATGCCCATCAACTTCGCCGTCAACAAGCTGTGGACGTTCCGTGCGGTGCGGTCACCGATCGCCGAGCGTGAAGAGCAGGTGCCGCCAACTGCCTCCGCGGAACCTGCCACATCGTCGGGGCCGGTGGACAGTTAGATTGGCTGCCATGACTGACGCCAACGCTCCGATGATCGCGCCGTCGATTCTCTCCGCCGATTTCGCCAATCTCGCAGCCGAATCCGCCGCGGTCGCGCATCCGGGCAGCACTCGCGCCGACTGGTTGCATGTCGACGTGATGGACGCACATTTCGTCCCGAACCTCACCCTTGGACTCCCGGTCGTCGAGAGCCTGCTCAAGGCAACCGACATCCCCCTCGACTGCCACCTGATGATCGACGATCCCAAGCGCTGGGCTCCGCCATACGCCGAGGCCGGTGCCTACAACGTCACGTTCCACGCCGAGGCGACGTCGGATCCCGTCGACGTTGCGCGCGACATCCGCGCCGCAGGGGCAAAGGCCGGCCTGGCGATCAAGCCGAACACGCCGCTCGAGCCATATCTGGAGATCCTGCGCGACATCGACACGTTGCTCGTGATGAGTGTCGAGCCGGGCTTCGGCGGACAGAAGTTCATCGCAGAGGTGCTGGAGAAGGTCAAGATCGTGCGCACGATCGTCGACTCGTCGGATCTGCGACTGCTCGTCGAGATCGACGGCGGGATCAACGCCGACACCATCGAGCAGGCCGCGGAGGCGGGCGTCGACTGCTTCGTCGCGGGCTCTGCCGTCTACGGCGCCGACGATCCCGGTAAGGCCGTCGCAGCGTTGCGCGAGCAGGCCGCCACGGCCAGGGCTCGTGTCGACTGACGACCCCCTGCTCGATTCTTCGATGCGGTCAGCCATCGAGGAATCGGTCGGCGCGCTGGGACTCAGCTCTCCCAACCCGCCCGTCGGGGCGGTGATCGTGTCGCCCGACGGCGAGATCATCGCGCGCGGCCACACGCAGCCGCCTGGTGGGCCGCATGCCGAGATCATGGCGCTGCGTGCTGCGGGAGACGCGGCGCGCGGCGCGACCGCTGTGGTGACACTCGAACCCTGCAATCACACAGGCCGCACGGGCCCCTGTTCACAAGCTCTGATCGACGCGGGGATCTCGCGCGTGGTGTTCGCGGTGGCCGACCCCAATCCCACCGCCAGCGGGGGAGCCGGACGGCTGCGCGACGCGGGCGTCGACGTCGAGTCCGGTCGCCTCGACGTCGAGGCGCGCAGAGGCCCGCTGCGCCATTGGCTGTTCACGCAGGAGCACGGCAGACCGTTCGTCACCGCGAAGATCGCATCGACCGTCGACGGCCGGGTCGCAGCACCCGACGGCACGAGTCGGTGGATCACCGGCCCTCAGTCGCGAGCGCGCGCACACCGGCAGCGTGGGCAGATCGACGCCATCGTCGTCGGCACCGGAACCGTGCTCGCCGACGATCCCTCGCTCACCGCACGCCTGCCCGACGACACTCTCGCGCCACACCAGCCGACCAGGGTGGCGATGGGGTTGCGCGACGTCGACACGTCGGCGCGCATCCGCGACGACGCCGCACCGTTTCTGCATGTCCGCAGCCGCGAGCCGGCAGACGTCCTCGCGGCGCTACCCGACGCCACCTGGGTGCTCGTCGAGGGTGGACCGGCGATCATCGGTGCGTTCGTCGACGCGGGTCTCGTCGATGAGATCGAGGCCTACGTTGCGCCGACAGTGCTCGGCGCAGGTGCTGCATCTGTCGATCGGCCGACACTCACGACGCTCGCGCAAGCGCAGAGATTCGCCACCACCGAGGTCGAGCGACTCGGCGACGACGTTCTCATTCGCATGGCGCGCGGCTGAACCTACTTGCGCTTCAAGCGGTTCCGGCCGATGAACCATCCCGCGATGACGCCCGCGAGCGCGATGATCGTCAGCACGAGCCACAGCGACGCTCCGACGTGGATGAACAAGAAATTGATGCGCACATGTTGGGTGTTCTGCGCGATGAAGATGACGCCCAGAACGATGAGCAGGAGTGGAATCCAGTTGCGTGCGGCGAGTCCGAGGAGCTTCGACGACGTCGTCTGTCCTGTTGAACTGCGCTCGGTGTTCGCGGTCACGGCGACACCGCCTTTCCATGAGGTTGAGCATTGCGGTTGAGTGCTGCGGTTGAGCACTGCGGCGTGGGCGATGTACGCCCGCTGATCGGAATTATCACCCGGTGAGGGGCACCGGTGGCGGATTGCGGGTTTCGGGTGAGTGTCGAACCCCTTCACCTGCGTGCTAGCGTCGAAAGTGACGTTCTCGGGGCGGGGTGAAAGTCCCCACCGGCGGTGAGTGGTCGCGATCAGGTTCGCGACGACAAGCCCGCGAGCGCCCGGCCACAAGGTCGGGGTCAGCAGATCCGGTGTGATTCCGGAGCCGACGGTCACAGTCCGGATGCGAGAGAACAAGACGGCACACGTGTGCCGCCCTGTCCGCCCCAGCGGGTTGCCGACAGTGTTCGCCAGAACACGCCGGGCAGCCCAGAACGCAGCGGGTCGCCCACAACGAGGGCAGGACAGGAGCGCATATTGTTCACCGGCATCGTCGAAGAACTCGGCACGATCGTCGCGCGCGACGACCTTTCGGATTCGGCCCGATTCACCATTTCCGGACCGCTCGTCACCTCTGACGCCTCACACGGTGACTCGATCGCGGTCAACGGCGTGTGCTTGACCGTCGTGGAGCTTTCGTCCGACGGCGCGTTCACGGTCGACGTGATGGCCGAATCCCTCAATCGCAGCTCGCTCGATGTCCTCGCGACCGGCAGCCGCGTCAACCTCGAACGCGCGATGGCTGCGGACGGACGCTTCGGGGGCCACATCGTGCAGGGCCACGTCGACGGAACCGGAACGGTGACCTCCGTGACTCCCTCCGAGCACTGGACCGTCGTGCGCATCGCGGTTCCCGACACACTGTCGCGCTATCTCGTGGAGAAGGGATCGATCACCGTCGACGGAGTGTCCCTCACGGTTTCGGCCATCGGTACCGAACCCGGCGGGAACGGGCAGAGCTGGTTCGAAATTTCCCTGATCCCCACCACGTTGAACGAGACGAACTTGGGTACGGCGCAGGTGGGTGCCGTGGTCAACCTCGAAGTCGACGTCATCGCCAAGTACGTCGAACGTCTCGCGTCGGCGAATACCACCGCGACACCCGCGGACGCAGCAGGAGTGAAGTGACACAGATGAGCACCGACAACAGCGCCCTCACCGAGAGCCCAGTCACCGACGACACCGGTACGCACACGACGGTCGAGCTCGACACCGTCGAGCGCGCCATCGCCGACATCGCCGCCGGTAAGGCTGTGGTCGTCGTCGACGACGAGGACCGCGAGAACGAGGGCGATCTGATCTTCGCCGCCGAGAAGGCGACCCCGGAACTGGTTGCGTTCATGGTGCGCTACACCTCGGGCTACCTGTGTGTGCCCCTCGACGGCGACACCTGCGACCGGCTCGGCCTGCCCCCGATGTACTCGGTGAACCAGGACAAGCACGGCACCGCCTACACCGTGACGGTCGACGCGCGTGAGGGCATCGGCACCGGCATCAGCGCGTCCGACCGTGCGACGACCATGCGCAAGCTCTCCGATCCGGAGAGCACCGCGAACGACTTCACCCGACCCGGCCACGTGGTGCCGCTCCGCGCCAAGGACGGTGGAGTTCTTCGACGCCCCGGACACACCGAGGCCGCCGTCGACCTCGCGCGCCTCGCAGGCTTCACCCCCGCGGGCGTGATCTGCGAAATCGTCTCGCAGAAGGACGAGGGCTCGATGGCGCAGACTCCCGAACTGCGGGTCTTCGCCGACGAACATGACCTCGCGCTCATCTCGATCGCCGACCTCATCGCCTGGCGGCGTCGACACGAGAAGCACGTCGTCCGCGTCGCCGACGCACGGATCCCGACCCGGCACGGTGAGTTCCGCGCGGTCGGCTACACGAGCATTCACGACGACGTCGAGCACGTCGCGTTGGTGATGGGCGACATCGCGGGCGAGGACGGAACCGGCAGCGACGTGCTGGTGCGCGTGCACTCCGAGTGCCTGACCGGTGACGTGTTCGGATCGCTTCGCTGTGACTGCGGGCCGCAACTCGACGCCGCGATGGAGATGGTCGCCACCGAGGGTCGTGGCGTGGTGCTCTACATGCGCGGTCACGAGGGCCGCGGTATCGGGCTCATGCACAAGCTGCAGGCCTATCAGCTGCAGGACGCGGGCTCTGACACGGTCGACGCCAATCTTCAGCTCGGGCTGCCCGCAGACTCGCGTGACTACGGACTCGGCGCGCAGATCCTCGCCGACCTCGGCGTCACCTCGATGCGGTTGCTGACCAACAATCCCGCGAAGCGCGTCGGACTCGACGGGTACGGTCTGCAGATCGTCGAACGGGTGCCGATGCCGGTGCGCGCAAACAAGGAGAACCTGCGGTATCTGCGCACCAAGCGCGACCGTATGGGCCACGACATCATCGGACTCGACGAACCGCTCGCCGACGGCGCAGCGGTCGCAGGTGAGGCGGGACAGGCATGAGCGGCGCGGGCGAACCCGAACTCGACCTCGGCGATGCGGGCGACATCTCGCTCGCCATCGTGTCGTCGCAGTGGCACGCAACGATCTGTACCGCGCTCCTCGACGGTGCGGTGCGGGAGGCAGCCAAGTACGGCGTCGACAACCCGACCATCGTCCAGGTCGCGGGCGCCATCGAATTGCCGGTCATCGTGCAGGCGTTGGCCCGAACCCATGACGCGGTCGTGGCACTCGGGGTCGTGATCAAGGGCGAGACGCCTCATTTCGAATACGTCTGCGACGCCGTGACCGCTGGTCTGACCCGTGTGTCGCTCGACGAGTCGACCCCTGTCGGCAACGGCGTCCTGACCACGCTCAACGAGCAGCAGGCCCTCGACCGCGCCGGGCTTCCCGACTCCAAGGAGGACAAGGGTGCCCAGGCGACCGCCGCGGCGTTGGCGTCGGCGCTCACACTGCGTGCGTTGAGCACCGCCGGGTCGCCCGCGTGACCGAGAGCAGTCCGCAGATGGCGTCGACCGATTCACTCCGCAACGGTGATGCGGAGTGGGACATGATCTACCGACCACGCCGACTCGCGCGGATCGCCGTCGTCGTCGCCATCGTCGTGCTGGCCATCCACATCGTCTTCGGCGTGTTGCTGACGATCTCCGACACCGGCCCGGAGAACATCGGGGCGTCGGATCAGGCGGCGATCATCATCATCGGACTGATCATCGCGGCCGCCATTCTGCTCTTCACCCGGCCGCGGCTGCGCGTGGGAAAGCAGGGTGTATCGGTGCGCAACCTGTGGGGAGACCGACTGTTCGGGTGGGATCGGGTGCGCGGATTGACCTACCCGGACCGCGGGTTCGGTGCGCAGTTGCTCCTGCCGGCCGACGAGCACATCCCGGTGTTGGCGGTCCAAGCGGGCGACGGGGACAGGGCTGTCGAGGCGATGGATCGCTATCGCGTACTCGCAGCGCGGTACCAGAGCGGTTCGTCATCGACCTGACCGGCGGGTGCGCCGCTGTGGTCGGTACCGCGTACTAGCCTGGAATCCGTGGCAGACCCGACTACCTACCGTCCCGCGCCGGGGACGATTCCGACCGACCCCGGGGTCTACCGTTTCCGCGATGCACACGGCCGCGTCATCTACGTGGGCAAGGCCAAGAACCTCCGCTCGCGTCTCACGTCGTACTTCGCCGACGTGGCGTCGCTGCATCCACGCACGCGTCGGATGGTCACGACCGCGGCGTCGGTCGAGTGGACGGTCGTCGGCACCGAGGTCGAGGCGCTTCAGCTCGAGTACAACTGGATCAAGGAATTCGATCCGCGGTTCAACGTCCGCTATCGCGACGACAAGACCTACCCGATGCTCGCGGTCACCATGAACGAGGAGTACCCGCGGTTGTTCGTCTACCGCGGTCCGCGCAAGAAGGGCGTCCGGTATTTCGGTCCCTACTCGCATGCGTGGGCGATCCGCGAGACGGTCGACCTCCTCACTCGCGTCTTTCCGGCCAGGACCTGCTCCGCAGGTGTGTTCAAACGGCATCGCCAGATCGATCGTCCGTGCCTGCTCGGCTACATCGACAAGTGCGCTGCGCCGTGCATCGGACGCGTGAGTGCCGATGAGCACCGTGCAATAGTCAACGACTTCTGCGACTTCCTCGCCGGACGCACCGATCAGATGATTCGACGCCTCGAACGCGAGATGAACACGGCGGCAGAGCAACTCGACTTCGAGCGTGCGGCACGGCTGCGCGACGACGTCGGCGCGATGCGACGCGCGATGGAGAAGCAGGCCGTTGTGCTCGGCGACGGAACCGACGCCGACGTCGTCGCGATGGTCGGCGACGACCTCGAGGTCTCGGTGCAGATCTTCCACGTCCGCGACGGGCGCGTACGCGGGCAGCGAGGGTGGGTCGTCGAGAAACCGGACGACGAGTCGCCCGCCGAGCAGGTCTCGCAGTTCCTCACCCAGTTCTACGGTCGGCAGGACGACCTCGACGGCAGCGAGGCGATCCCACGAGAAGTACTGGTCCCGGAGCTGCCACCGGACGAGGAGCAACTCGCCGAGTGGCTCTCGGGCCTGCGCGGGTCGAAGGTCCGGCTGCGCGTACCGCAGCGCGGCGACAAGCGCGCACTCTTCGAGACCGTCGAGCGCAATGCGGGTGAGGCTCTCGCCCAGCACAAGCTCAGGCGCGCAGGCGATCTCACCACGCGGTCGGCCGCCCTGACCGAATTGCAGGAAGCGCTCGGACTCGACCAGGCACCCCTGCGTATCGAATGCGTCGACATCTCGCACGTCCAGGGAACCGACGTCGTCGCATCCCTCGTCGTGTTCGAGGACGGGCTGCCACGCAAGTCCGACTACCGTCACTACTCGATTCGGCAGGCTGCCGGTGACGGGCACTCCGACGACGTGGCATCCATCGCGGAGGTGACCCGCAGGCGATTTCTGCGTCATCGCGCCGACCAGGAGGCCGCCGCGTCGGCCGCGGTGCAGGTGACATCGGGCGAGATCTCCGCGCGTGCGGTCGATTCCGCGCCGCCTCCGCCGAAGAAGTTCGCGTATCCGCCCAACCTGTACGTCGTCGACGGTGGCGCGCCCCAGGTCCACGCTGCGGCAGCCGTTCTCGACGAACTCGGCGTCAACGACGTCTCCGTCATCGGCCTCGCCAAGCGTCTCGAAGAGGTGTGGGTACCCGGCGACGACGATCCGGTGATCCTGCCACGCAACAGCGAGGCGTTGTTCCTCCTGCAACGCGTGCGCGACGAAGCCCACCGGTTCGCGATCACCTTCCATCGCAGCAAGCGCAGCAAACGGATGACCGAATCGGTGCTCGACGGCGTCGCCGGCCTCGGGCGTGCACGCCGCACCGCACTGGTCACCCACTTCGGTTCGGTTGCCCGACTGCGCGAGGCGTCGATCGACGAGATCGCACAGGTCCCCGGCATCGGTGAGGCGACGGCGCGCGCGGTCCACGACGCGCTGGAGCCCGTCAACGCGGGCGCTCCGGCCCAGAGTGGTGTTTCAGATCAGAACGGTGTCCCAAGTGTTCCAACCCAGACGGGAGCAGAGAGTGGCTGAGATCGCCGACGACGATCAACTCGTCGTCCTTTTTGTGGCAGGTATGTCGGGTGCAGGCCGATCGACTGTCGCCAACATCTTGGAGGACGACGGCTGGTATGTGGCCGACAACGTCCCCGCTCCGCTGCTCTCGACGCTCGTCGAGACCGTGCGCGAGTCCGACCCGCCGGTCACCCGACTGGCGGTGGTGCTGCGGGCATCCGATCCGACGATCGGCGCCCAGCTGGAGTCTCTGCGCACCCAACTCGAACTCGCGGGGATCGCTACGAAGGTCCTGTTCCTCGATGCGACCGATCCGGTCCTCGTCCGTAGATTCGAGCAGGTTCGTCGTCGACATCCGTTGCAGGGCAGCGAAACTCTCGTCGAAGGTATCGCTCGCGAACGTGTCATCCTCGCCCCGATCAAGAACTCGGCCGACCTCGTCGTCGAGACGTCGTCGTTGACGGTCTCGAAGCTGCGTGAGCTCGTCGAGGAGGTCTATCCGCACGACGGCGAGCCACGACTGTCCGTCGCGGTGCAGTCGTTCGGGTTCAAGTACGGGTTGCCGATCGACTCCGACATGGTGGCCGATGTCCGATTCCTGCCGAACCCGTATTGGGTGTCGGAGCTGCGCGAGAAGAACGGCCGCGACGAATCGGTTCGCGACTACGTGCTCGGTCACGACGAGGCAGGGCATTTCCTGGACCTCTACACCGACCTCGTCGGTGTCGTCGGCAAGGGCTACCTGCGCGAGGGTAAGCGGTACATGACGATCAGCGTCGGGTGTACCGGCGGCAAGCATCGCAGCGTCGCGATCGCCGAAGAACTCGCTTCGCGGTTGAAAGCTGCGGGAGATGACGCCGGTTCGACCCGGTACGACGTACGCGTGATGCACCGCGATCTGGGGCGCGAATGAGCAGCCCGGAACGCATCGTCGCACTCGGTGGAGGCCACGGCCTCTACGCGACGTTGACGGCGATGAGGTATCTCAGCCAGAACGTCACGGCGGTGGTGACGGTGGCCGACGACGGCGGCTCGTCCGGCAGGCTCCGGAGCGAGCTCGACATCATCCCTCCGGGTGATCTGCGAATGGCGATGGTCGCGCTGATGAGCGCGCCCGCCGCGCTCGACGATCGAGACGACGACCCCGAACCGGGCGCGATGGAGCGCTCCCGTCACGAGCTGTGGGCACGCACTCTGCAGCATCGTTTCGGTGGATACGGCGCACTCGCAGGGCATCCCGTCGGCAATCTGCTCCTCGCGGGCCTGTCCGAGGTTCTCGGCGACCCGGTCGCGGCCCTCGATGAATTGGGCAGACTTTTCGACATCGACGGCCGGGTACTTCCCATGTCGACCGGCCCATTGGAGATCGAGGCGGATGTCTCCGGCCTCGAATCTGATCCACGCATCAGTCGTGTGATCCGGGGACAGGTCGCGGTCGCGACGACGCCGGGCAAGGTGCGTCGCGTGCGTCTGATGCCTCCCGACCCGCCCGCCTGTGACGACGCTCTCGACGCCATCGCCGCCGCCGACCTCGTGGTGCTCGGTCCGGGTTCGTGGTTCTCGAGCGTCATCCCGCACGTGCTCGTGCCTGCCCAGCGAAAGGCGTTGCGGCAGAGCGCAGCCCGCAAGATGTTGTTCGTCAACCTGGCACCCGAACCAGGGGAGACGCCCGGCTTCTCGGTCGAGCGGCACCTTCACGTCCTGCACGCGCACGATGACACGCTGTCGATCGACGACGTCGTCGTCGACTCGGCGTCTGTACCGTCGGGTGCCGAGCGTGATCACCTGGTGCGGGCGGCGAAAAACTTCGGCGCACAACTGCGTGTCGGTGATCTGGCCGTCCCCGGTCAGCACGTACACGACCCCGTCAAGGTTGCATCGCTGGTGAAGCAACTGTGCGAAGGTGAAGTCACCGACTAGGCTGGGTCTATTGTCTGCAGCGCGGGCGTTGCGTGACTCGGGTGTCTGCGCAATCGCCCGATCGAGGGGTTTGGGAACCAGGTGACAGGAGGCAAGGGACCGGTGGCAATGACCGCGGCCGTGAAGGACGAGTTGAGCCGGCTCACGGTGACACAGGTGAGTTGCCGCAAAGCCGAGGTGTCTGCACTGTTGCGGTTCGCGGGCGGCCTGCACATCGTCGCCGGTCGCGTGGTGGTCGAGGCCGAGGTCGACATGGGCAACGTTGCGCGCCGCCTACGCCGCGACATCCACGACCTCTACGGCTATGCCTCCGATGTCCACGTTCTCCGCAGCGGCGGCATCCGTAAGAGCGCGCGCTACATCGTGCGTGTCACCAAAGACGGCGAGGGACTCGCGCGTCAGACGGGCCTTCTCGACCTGCGTGGCCGACCGGTCCGTGGACTGCCTGCACAGGTTGTCGGCGGTAGCGTCGCCGACGCCGAAGCTGCTTGGCGCGGAGCATTTCTCGCGCACGGATCACTCACTGAACCGGGTCGTTCGTCGGCCCTCGAAGTCAGTTGTCCCGGGCCCGAGGCGGCGCTCGCGCTCGTCGGCGCCGCTCGTCGGCTCGGTGTGTCTGCCAAGGCACGCGAGGTGCGCGGTGCCGATCGCGTGGTGATCCGCGACGGCGAGGCCATCGGTGCCCTGCTCACCCGCATGGGCGCACACGACACGCGCTTGGTGTGGGAGGAACGACGGATGCGACGCGAGGTGCGCGCAACCGCGAACCGCCTCGCGAACTTCGACGACGCGAATCTACGACGGTCGGCGCGTGCCGCCGTCGCCGCGGCCGCGCGGGTCGAACGGGCGTTGGAGATCCTCGGCGACGAAGTCCCCGACCACCTCATCGCCGCGGGGCAATTGCGTGTCACGCACAGGCAGGCATCGTTGGAGGAGCTCGGTCAACTCGCCGATCCACCGATGACCAAAGACGCCGTCGCGGGACGGATCCGGCGCCTGTTGTCGATGGCCGACAAGAAGGCGCGCACCGAGGGGATTCCCGATACCGAGTCGGCGGTCACGTCGGATCTTCTCGACGACGCCTGACGCTAGCGACCCTAATGGGTGCCGGAGCAGTTCGGGACCACTAGGCTGGACGGTGACTGGGTTCGCGGAGGCACTTTGGCTGCGCCCATGACCCGGGCCGTGAGGCCCGAGACCGATGAAACCGCTTAAGGAGCACACAGTGACTGTTCGGGTAGGCGTCAACGGATTCGGCCGAATCGGCCGCAATTTCTTCCGTGCCGTTGAGGCACAAAAGAAGCTGGGCCAGACCGACATCGAGATCGTCGCGGTCAACGACCTGGCCGACAACAAGTCCCTCGCACACCTGCTGAAGTTCGACTCCGTCGGCGGCATCCTCGACGAGGACGTGTCGCTCGAGGGTGAGGACACCATCGTCGTCGGCAACCAGAAGATCAAGGCGCTCGAGGTCCGCGAGGGTCCGGCAGCGCTTCCCTGGGGCGACCTCGGCGTCGACGTCGTCGTCGAATCGACGGGCATCTTCACCAACGCCGAGAAGGCGAAGGGCCACCTCGAGGCCGGCGCGAAGAAGGTCGTCATCTCGGCACCCGCGACCGGTGAGGACATCACCATCGTCATGGGCGTCAACGACAACAAGTACGACGGCAGCCAGAACATCATCTCCAACGCGTCGTGCACCACCAACTGCCTCGGCCCGTTCGCGAAGGTGATCAACGACGAGTTCGGCATCATCAAGGGCCTGATGACCACGGTTCACGCCTACACCGCCGACCAGAACCTGCAGGACGGTCCGCACAAGGACCTCCGTCGCGCACGTGCAGCGGCGATCAACATCGTCCCGACCTCGACCGGTGCCGCCAAGGCCATCGGCCTCGTGCTCCCCGAGTTGAAGGGCAAGCTCGACGGCTTCGCGCTGCGTGTGCCGATCCCGACCGGCTCGATCACCGACCTCACCGTCGAACTCGAGAAGGGCGCGTCGGTCGACGAGATCAACGCCGCGATGAAGGCTGCCGCCGACGGACCGCTCAAGGGCATCCTGCGGTACTACGACGCACCGATCGTCTCCTCGGACATCGTCGGCGACCCGCACTCGTCGATCTTCGACGCGGGCCTGACCAAGGTCATCGAGGGCAATCTCGCCAAGGTCAGCTCCTGGTACGACAACGAGTGGGGTTACTCCAACCGCCTCGTCGACCTCTCCGATCTGGTGGGTAAGTCGCTGTAATGAGTGTAAAGACTCTGAAAGACCTTCTGGCCGAAGGCGTTTCAGGGCGCGCGGTGCTGGTCCGGTCGGATTTCAACGTTCCGCTCGACGGAACGAAGATCACCGATCCGGGCCGCATCATCGCGTCGCTGCCGACGCTCAACGCGTTGATCGACGCGGGCGCCAAGGTTGTCATCGCCGCCCACCTCGGTCGTCCCAAGGGCGAACCCGACCCGAAGTACTCGTTGGCGCCGGTGGCCGCGCGCCTCGGTGAAGAACTCGGCCGCAACGTGCAGCTCGCCGCCGACGTCGTCGGTCCCGATGCGCTCGCACGCGCCGAGGGTCTGACCGACGGCGACGTGCTCCTGCTCGAGAACGTTCGATTCGACGCCCGCGAGACATCGAAGGTCGATGCCGAGCGCGAGGCCATGGCTGCCCAACTCGCCGAGCTCGTGGGCGACGACGGCGCGTTCGTCTCCGACGGTTTCGGTGTGGTGCACCGCAAGCAGGCGTCGGTGTACGACGTCGCCAAGCTACTGCCGCACTACGCGGGTCAGCTCGTCGAGCGTGAGGTCGATGTGTTGACGACGCTGACGACCGATCCGGCGCGACCCTATGCCGTCGTGCTCGGTGGCTCGAAGGTGTCGGACAAGCTCGGCGTGATCGAATCGCTGGCCCCCAAGGTCGACACCCTGGTCATCGGCGGCGGTATGGCGTTCACTTTCCTTGCCGCACAAGGACATTCCGTCGGTAAGTCGCTGCTGCAGGAAGATCAGATCGACGTCTGCAAGGACCTTCTCGACCGGTTCGCCGACGTCATCCACCTTCCGGTCGACGTCGTCGTCGGCGACAAGTTCGCCGCCGATGCCGAGTCCGACACCGTCTCGGTCGAGGACATCCCCGACGAGTGGATGGGCCTCGACATCGGGCCGGAGTCAGTCAACCGCTTCGCCGCGGTGCTGACCGGGGCCAAGACCATCTTCTGGAACGGTCCGATGGGCGTGTTCGAGTTTCCGAAGTTCGCCGCGGGCACCAAGGGTGTGGCCGAGGCGATCATCACCGCAACCAACAACGGCGCGTTCAGCGTCGTCGGCGGTGGCGACTCGGCTGCGGCCGTGCGCACGCTCGGGCTGCCTGAAGAGGGCTTCTCGCACATCTCGACCGGTGGCGGTGCGTCGTTGGAGTTCCTCGAAGGCAAGGAGCTTCCGGGTCTGAAGGTGCTGGAGGACTGATGGCTGCTCGTAAACCGCTCATCGCGGGCAACTGGAAGATGAATCTCAACCATCTCGAGGCCATCGCCCTGGTGCAGAAGATCGCGTTCGCACTGCCGGCGAAGTACTTCGAGAAGGTCGACGTGACGGTGATCCCGCCGTTCACCGACATCCGCAGTGTGCAGACCGTCGTCGACGGCGACAAGCTGCTGCTCACCTACGGGGCGCAGGATCTGTCCGAGCACGACTCGGGCGCCTACACCGGCGAGATCAGCGGAGCGTTCCTCGCGAAGCTCGGCTGCACCTTCGTCATCGTCGGACACTCGGAGCGTCGGACCATGCACGGTGAGACCGACGAGGTGGTGCTGGCCAAGACCAAGGCGGCGCTGCGTCACGGACTGACCCCCATCGTGTGTATTGGCGAGCACCTCGACGTTCGTGAGGCCGGAAACCAGGTCTCACACAACGTCGAGCAGCTCAAGGGTTCGCTGGCAGGGCTCTCGGCAGAAGAGATCGGCAAGGTCGTCGTCGCCTACGAACCCGTCTGGGCCATCGGCACCGGCCGTGTGGCCAGTGCGGAGGATGCCCAAGAGGTCTGTGGCGCCGTTCGCGGTGCGCTGGCCGAGTTGGCCGACGAGGCCACCGCGGCGACGGTACGCGTGCTCTACGGCGGCTCGGTCAATGCCAAGAACGTCGGCGACCTCGGGGCACAGCCCGACGTCGACGGCGCCCTTGTCGGCGGTGCATCGCTGAAGGCCGACGACTTCGCAACGCTCTCGGCCATCGCGGCAGGTGGTCCGCTGCCCTGACGGGTGGTGCCCACCGGCCGTGGGTCGCTCGCGGGGTCATAGCTCGCGACGCGTAGACTATGGCAGGTTGGTTTCGTCATGCGCGCTTGCGCCTGCAACGAGGCCAACCTGCCCTCTGCCGTACACGACGAAACAGGAATGCTCACCGGATGAAGCTCGCGCTCGAAATCGGTCTGATCGTGACCAGCGTTATGCTGGTCGTTCTCGTGCTGCTGCACCGCGGCAAGGGCGGTGGCCTGTCCTCGCTGTTCGGCGGCGGCGTGCAGTCGAGTCTTTCGGGTTCGAGCGTTGTCGAGCGCAATCTCGACCGGCTGACCATCTTCGTCGGCCTGGTGTGGTTCATCCTCATCATCGGCGTCGAACTCGACATCAAGTACTCCTGACCCAGATCACGTACTTCTGACACATTCAGCACAAGGGCCGCGCACAGTGCGCGGCCCTTGTGCTGTGTCCGCTCTGTCCTTCTCGGGTTGCGTCGAGATGCCCCGTTCGCTGAATACCTGAATACTTGAGGACATGACCTCAACCGATCCGTCCCACGGTGCCCCGGCCTGGCGTCCATCGACGTCCATCGATGATCTGATCTCCGTTGACGACGAGGGGCGTGCCCTCACCGAACCGCTGCGTGAAGACATCCGGCTGCTTGGCGGTCTTCTCGGTGACGCGATCAGAGAGCACGCGGGCGCCGAGGTTTTCGATCTGGTCGAGGCTGCGCGTGTCGCGGCTTTCAAAATCCGACGCGCCGAGATCGACCGAGATGATCTCGCCGACATGTTCATCGATCTCGACATCGACACCGCGATGCCGGTCATCCGTGCATTCGGTAACTTCGCGCTTCTGGCGAATCTCGCCGAGGACATCCACCGTGAGCGTCGGCGTGCCATTCACGTGCGTGCGGGCGATCCGCCACAGGAGAGCAGCCTCGCGGCCACCTACGCGAAGCTCGCGGCAGCAGACCTGTCCGACGCGCAGGTGGGAGCGGCGCTCGCCGACGCGACGGTTGTCCCGGTGATCACCGCCCATCCGACCGAAACCCGACGTCGCACCGTCTTCGACGCACAGAACCGCATCACCGAGCTCATGCGCTTTCGCGGACGCACCAACCTCACCTCCGACGAGGACGCCGAGGTCATCGAGGCTATCGAGCGCCAGATCCTGACGCTGTGGCAGACGGCACTCATCCGTCTCGAACGTCTCACCATCCAGGACGAGATCCGTTCCGGCCTGCGCTACTACAACGCCTCGTTCTTCGACGTCGTACCGAAGATCAATACGTCGGTGCGGTCGACACTGCAGGCGGCGTACCCCGACGCCGGCCTGTCCGACGAGCCGATCCTGCGGATGGGCTCGTGGATCGGCGGCGACCGTGACGGCAACCCGTATGTGACCGGCGATGTGGTCACGTTGGCGACGTCCCTCGCCGCGCGCACCGCGATCGGACACCACCTGTCCGAACTCCGGCTGCTCCGTCAGGAGCTGAGCATGTCGGCGCGGTTGATCGAGACCAGCGGGCGGCTCGTCCAACTCGCGGGTGTCGACGCGGACGACCCGGCAACCGACGAGCCATTCCGGTTGGCACTCAAGCACATTCGTGCGCGACTCGTCGCGACGGCGGAGTCGCTATTCGGCCCGGACGTGTTGCAGAAGGAGGATCTCGACCTCATCGACGGCAAGCCGCCCTATGCCGACTCCGCCGAACTTCTCGCCGATCTCGACGTCGTCGACGAAGCGCTCCGCGAGAACCACGACGACGCCATCGCCGACGACCGTCTCCTGCGCCTGCGTGAGGGCGTCAGGACGTTCGGATTCAATCTGTCCGGTCTCGACATGCGGCAGAACTCCGACATGCACGAAGAGGTCGTCGCCGAGCTGCTGGCATGGGCAGGAGTCACACCCGACTACCTGTCGTTGTCCGAGGAGGACAGGGTGGCGGTACTGTCGGCGGAGCTCCAGGCACGCCGTCCGCTCACCAGGCCCGACTCGGACCTGTCGGAGCTCGCGCGCAAGGAACTCGACATCGTGCGCGCTGCCGCTGTCGCCGTCGAGGCATTCGGCCCGCAGTCGGTACCGAACTACGTCATCTCGATGTGTACCTCGGTCAGCGACATGTTGGAGCCGATGATCCTGCTCAAAGAAGCAGGCCTGATCGACATCGACGACGACGGCAAGCTGGTCTCGACGGTGCGGATCGTCCCGCTGTTCGAGACGATCGAAGATCTCCAGCAGGGTGCCGAAACGCTGCTCGCCGCACTCGATCTGCCCTTCTATCGCGACCTCGTCGATTCGCAGGCCGGGATGCAGGAGGTCATGCTCGGGTATTCGGATTCGAACAAGGACGGCGGGTACATGGCCGCCAACTGGGCGCTATATCGCGGCGAACTCGACCTCGTTGAGGCGGCCAAGAAGGCAGGTATCCGCCTGCGTCTGTTCCACGGTCGCGGTGGCACGGTCGGTCGTGGTGGCGGCCCGAGCTACGACGCGATCCTCGCCCAGCCGCCGGGGGCGGTGCAGGGTTCGCTGCGTATCACCGAGCAGGGCGAGATCATCGCGGCCAAGTACGCGGAACCCGTTGTCGCCGAACGCAATCTGGAGACGCTTCTCGCGGCAACCATCGAGTCGTCGTTGCTCGACGTCGAGGGTCTCGGTGACGAATCGGAACAGGCGTACCAGAACATGGACGAGGTAGCGGCCCTTGCCCGTGCCGCGTACTCGAAGCTAGTGCACGAGACGCCCGGGTTCGTCGAGTACTTCACCACGTCGACACCGCTGTCGGAAATCGGCGCACTCAACATCGGCAGCAGGCCCGCGTCGCGCAAGCAGACCGAGAAGATCTCGGACCTGCGCGCCATTCCGTGGGTGCTGTCGTGGACGCAGTCTCGTGTGATGCTGCCGGGCTGGTACGGCACCGGCACGGCCTTCGAGCAGTGGGTCGGCGACGACCCGCAGCGACTCGAGACCCTCCATCGGTACTACGAGAAGTGGCCGTTCTTCCGCACGGTGATGTCGAACATGGCGCAGGTGCTCGCCAAGTCGGACATGGGTCTCGCGCACCGGTACGCGCAGCTCGTTCCGGATGAAGCGTTGCGGGACAAGGTATTCGGAATGATCGTCGACGAGCATGAGCGCACCCTCGCGATGTACGCGAAGATCACCGGCACCGACGACCTGCTGGCCGACAACGCGGCGCTGAAGCGTTCGGTGTACAACCGATTCCCGTATCTCGAGCCGTTGAACCTGCTCCAGGTGGAGCTGTTGCGACGGTTCCGCGCAGGCGACGACAGCCCGCGGGTACGGCGTGGCATCCAGCTCACGATGAACGGGTTGGCGACGGCACTGCGGAACAGCGGCTAGCCAGACCGCCGACCGGGGAACTACACCGCGAGTTTCCCGGCGGCGGCGTCGTCGAGGAACCACACGGTCTCCGACGTCCCGTGCGCGCCTGCACACGGCCAGTCGTCGCGCGACGCCCCCGAATGCGCGGCGGCCACGGCCTCGGCCTTGTCGGCGCCCGACACCAGGAACCACACCGCTGACGACCGGTTCAGCGCGGGGAAGGTCAGCGTGATCCGACGCGGCGGTGGCTTCGGCGAGTTCTCGACGGACACGACTGTCCGCACGTTCTCCGCCGTGGCATCGGTGTGGGGGAAGAGCGAATTGATGTGACCTTCGCCGCCCATCCCTAGCAGGTGCAGATCGAACGCGGGGGAGATGCCGTTATCCGCGTTGGCCGCGAGGACGGCCGCGTAATCCTGTGCGGCAGCCTCGATGTCGTCGCCGAACGGTCCGTCCGACGCCGCCACCGGATGCACTCGGGCCGGGTCGACCGGCACGTGCGCGAGAAGGGCCTCGGTCGCCTGTCCGACGTTGCGTTCGGGGTCGTCGTTCGGAACGAAACGTTCGTCACCCCAGTAGAAGTCGATCCGTGACCAGTCCAGCGGGCTTGTGTCGACCTCGCCTCCCGGTGCCAGAGCGCGCAGAATGCCGATCCCGTTGCTTCCTCCGGTCAGCACCACCGACGCGACGCCACGCTCCTTCTGCGCACGTGACACTATGTCGACGAATCGTGCTGCCGCCGTGGTGGTCAGCATGTCGCGGTCGTCGAACACGAGTGTTTCCGTCGTCATACCGGCGCTCCCTGTGCCTGTAGCTCCACCGCGCCGCGCAGGGCGAGTTCGTACATGTCGTCGGTGTCGAGTCGGCGCAATTCCTCTGCCAGGCAGATCGGCAGGTCGCGGTGCATCATCGCCACACGGCCGTCGGGTTTGCCCGGGGCGCTCAGTACGGCGTTGCCGTTCTGGTCGATCGACATGACCGTGGTGCCCTCGTCACGGTGGAGACGTACCTCGAAGCTGCCGATGTTCCGCTGTGTCGGAACGCCGAGTGTCGAAAGAAGCCATCCCGCAAGCAGATCGACGCTCGGGGAGGTCGCGGGTCCGGTCACCTCCGCGGCAGTGATCGGGGTATGCGGAGGCCGCTCGACAGCCGACGCGAGCAGCGCTCGCCACCCGGTGATCTGCGTCCACGCGAGGTCGGTGTCGCCGGGAGCGTACGTGGCCAACCTACGTTCGAGGACCGTCTCCGGGTTCGCCGACTTCGTCGCGTCGAGAATGCGCCGACGCCCGATCTTGCCCATCGTGTCCTTGGCGGGATCCTCGGGGGCCGCACCTGGCCACCACGTCACGATGGGGGTGTCGGGTAGCAGGAACGGAGTCACGACGCTGCGCGGATGATTCGCCAGCTCACCATGCAGCGTCAGCAGCACCACCTCCGACGCACCCGCATCACCACCGACACGGATCTCCGCGTCGAGCCGCGATTGTTCGTCGCGCGGATCGCACGAGATCACGATCACCCGGCTCGGGTGTTCGCTACTGGCACCGATGGCCGCCTCGATGGCTGCCTCGGTCGGTTCGCCGTGTTCGGCGACGACCACCAGGGTCAGCACGCGCCCGAGGCTGATGGCGCCTCCGGCCTCGCGGACCATGACGATCTTCTTGGCGACCTCGTTGGTCGTCGTATCGGGCAGGGTGACGATCATCAGTGCCTCCTCGGCGCGGGCGGGGGATGCGGCGAAAACCGGTCGGTCGGGATCGGCCGAGTCGGCGTCAGGGTCGACGCCATGTTCGGCCGGTACGTTCCATCATCTCGTCGGCGGAGTCGGGTCCCCAGGTACCCGACTCGTAGGTGTCGGGTCGACCGGACTGCGCCCAGTGCTCGAGGACGGGATCGAGGATCTTCCACGACAATTCGACCTCGTCGTTGACCGGGAACAGCGACGGCTCACCGAGCAGCACGTCGAGGATCAGCCGCTCGTAGGCTTCGGGAGATGCTTCGGTGAACGCCGTGCCGTAACTGAAGTCCATGTTGACGTCGCGGACCTCCATGCTCGACGCGGGAACCTTCGACCCGAACCGCAGTGTGATGCCCTCGTCCGGCTGCACTCTGATCACGAGTGCGTTCTGCGACAGCTCCTCGGTCATCGTCTTGTCGAACGGAAGGTGCGGTGCGCGCTTGAAGACCAGTGCAATCTCGGTCACCCTGCGGCCCAAGCGTTTTCCCGTGCGCAGGTAGAAGGGCACGCCCGCCCAGCGTCGTGAATCCACCTCGAGCGCGATCGCCGCGTAGGTCTCGGTGATGGAGTCGGCGCTGAACCCTTCCTCCTCCAGGAGTCCCGGGACCTTCTGGCTGCCCTGCCAGCCCGGCCCGTACTGGCCGCGCGCAGTGTTCTCGTCGAGAGGCAGGATGTTGCTCGTCGCCGAGAGCACCTTGATCTTCTCGGCCTGTAATTGCTTGGGCTCGAACGAGATCGGCTCCTCCATCGCGACCAGCGCCATGAGTTGGAGCAGATGGTTCTGGATCACATCGCGCGCGGCACCGATGCCGTCGTAATAGCCGGCACGTCCGCCGAGGCCGATGTCTTCGGCCATGGTGATCTGGACGTGGTCGACGTAGTGCGAACTCCACAGGGGATCGAACAGTTGGTTCGCGAAGCGCAGCGCGAGAATGTTCTGCACCGTCTCCTTGCCGAGGTAGTGGTCGATGCGGAACACCGACGACTCCGGGAACACGGCATTGACGATGGCGTTGAGTTCCTTCGCCGACTGCAGATCGTGGCCGAACGGCTTCTCGATCACCACGCGGCGCCAGTTGTCGCCCTCCTCGGAGGCCAACCCACTGCGCTCGAGTTGCTCGCAGACCGTCGGGAAGGCGTTGGGTGGAATCGACAGGTAGAACGCGTGATTGCCGTCGGTGCCGCGCTCCTTGTCGAGGCGCAACAGCGTTTGCTGCAGACGATCGAAAGCGGCGTCGTCGTCGAAGGAGCCCTGAACGAAGCGGAACCCCTCCGACAGCCGCTCCCACACCTCCTCCCGGAACCCGGTGCGGGCATGTTCACGTACGGCGTCGTGCACGACCTTCGCGAAATCCTCGTCGTCCCAGTCGCGTCGGGCGAACCCGACCAGCGCGAACGAGGGCGGCAGGAGGCCGCGATTGGCGAGGTCGTACACCGCGGGCATCAGCTTCTTGCGTGCGAGATCTCCGGTGACACCGAAGATCACGAGACTGCACGGGCCTGCGATGCGGGGGAGGCGCTTGTCACGTGGGTCGCGGAGCGGGTTCTTCCATCCCTCGGTGCCTGCCACCTACGTCAGCTCTTCTTCGCGGCGGAGAGCTGCTCCTCGGTGGCACCGAGGAGATCGGTCCATGCGTCGACGAACTTCGACACGCCCTCGTCCTCAAGGACCTTGAACACGTCCGAGAAGTCGACGCCGACAGCGGCGATCGCGTCGAAGACCTCACGCGATTCCTGTGCGCGGCCCACGATCGACAACGTGTCGACCCAACCGTGATCGGCGAACGCGTCCATGGTCTTGCCCGGCATGGTGTTGACGGTGTTCGGTGCGACGAGTTCGCTGACGTAGAGCGTGTCGGCGTAGTCGGGATTCTTGGTTCCCGTCGATGCCCACAGCGCACGCTGCGGCAGCGCTCCCTGTTCGCGGAGTGCGGCGAATCGTGAGTCGATCTCGAACGCCTGCTGGTAGGCGTGATAGGCCAGACGAGCGTTCGCGAGTGCGGCAGAGCCCTTGAGCTGCACGGCCTGTGGCGTGCCGATCGCGTCGAGGCGCTTGTCGACCTCGGTGTCGACACGGGAGACGAAGAACGACGCAACCGAGTGGATCTTCGAGATGTCATGCCCCGCAGCGAGTGCGGCGTCGAGCCCGTTCAGGTAGGCGTCGATGACCTCCTGGTAGCGCTCGACCGAGAAGATCAGGGTGACGTTCACGCTGATGCCCTCCGCAAGGGTGCGGGAGATCGCGGGCAGGCCCTCCTTGGTCGCCGGGATCTTGATCAGCGCGTTGGGACGGTCGACGATCTTCCACAACTCCACGGCCTGCGCGGCCGTGTTGTCGGTGTCGTGTGCAAGGCGGGGATCGACCTCGATCGACACCCGACCGTCGAGTCCGTTGGTGCTGTCGAAGACGGGCTTGAGGACGTCGCAGGCGTTGCGGACGTCGTCGGTGGTCAGCGTCCGGACCGTGCTGTCGACATCGGTGTCGCGCGCGGCCAGCTCATTGATCTGGTCGTCGTACGCGGTGCCCTTCGACAATGCGGCCTGGAAGATCGACGGGTTGGTCGTCACGCCGACCACCGACTTGGTGTCGATCAATTCCTGGAGCTGTCCCGAGCTGATCAGATCTCGGGACAGGTCGTCCAGCCACACCGAAACCCCGGCTGCGGACAATTCTGCGAGCTTCTCGTTCTGTGTCACGGTTCTCTCCTCCGGCAGTGCGCCCCTTGTGGGGGCGCCTCTAGTGGGTGTGCCTCGGTTGGGATTTCGATGTTCAGTTATGGATCTCGTCCGGCGATCAGCCCGCGACTGCGCGTAGCGACGCCGCGACGACGGCTTCGGCGGTGATGCCGAACTTCTCGTAGAGCACCTTGTAGTCGGCCGACGCGCCGTAGTGCTCGAGCGACACGATCTGGTCGCCATTGCCCACCCAGCGGTACCACGGCATCGCGATACCGGCCTCGACCGAAACCCGCGGCACTGCGGGGGGCAGCACCGAGTCGCGGTAGCCCTGTGGCTGTTCGTCGAACCACTCCATGCTCGGCATGGACACCACACGGGCCGCGATTCCCTTCTCGGCCAGAGTCTTCTGCGCCTCGAGCGCCAACTGCACCTCGGAGCCGGTGCCGATGATGACGACCTGCGCGTCGTCGTCCGAATCGCTGAGCACGTACGCGCCTGCGGCAACTCCCTCGACCGACGTTCCCTCGAGGACCGGGACGTTCTGTCGGGTGAGCACCAGGCCGACGGGATGGTTGCGACGCGTCAGCAGGTGCGCCCACGCCGCTGCGGTCTCGTTGGCATCAGCCGGACGTACGACGTCGAGGTGGGGGATGGCACGCAGCGCGGCGAGATGTTCGACGGGCTGATGGGTCGGGCCGTCTTCGCCGAGTCCGATGGAATCGTGCGTCCACACGTAGATCGGATCGATCTCCATGAGAGAAGCCAGTCGGACCGATGGACGCATGTAGTCGGCGAACTGCAGGAACGTGCCGCCGTAGGCGCGCGTCGGTCCGTGCAGCACGATTCCGGAGAGCACCGCGCCCATCGCATGCTCGCGGATACCGAAGTGCAGCGTGCGGCCGTAGGGATTGGCCGACCACTTCTTGGTGGAGATCGCGGTCGGGCCGAACGACGCCGCCCCGTCCATGGTGGTGTTGTTCGAGCCCGCGAGGTCGGCCGAACCGCCCCACAGTTCCGGCAGGATGCCACCGAGCGCCGAGAGCACCTTGCCCGACGCCGCGCGGGTCGCGAGATCTTTGTCGCCGGGAGCCCACGTCGGGATCACGTCGCGCCATCCCTCGGGTAGCTCGTGTGCGTGCAGACGGTCGAACAGCTTCTTGTTCTCGGGATTGGCGCTCGCCCAGGCGTCGAACGCCGGCGTCCACGATTCCTTGGCCTCGATCCCGCGCTCGACGAGCTTGCGGGTGTGGCTGATGACCTCTTCGGAGACGTCGAAGTTCTTGTCGGGATCGAATCCGAGGGCTTCCTTGGTCTTGGCGACCTCGTCGGCGCCGAGAGCCGAACCGTGGATGGCGCCCGTGTTCATCTTGTCGGGAGCGGGGTAGCCGATGATGGTGCGCAAGCAGATCAGCGACGGCTTTTCGGTGACCTTCTTGGCCGCCTCGATTGCCGCTTCGATCGCCACGACGTCCTCGCCGCTCTCGACCGTCTGCACGTGCCAGCCGTACGCCTCGTAGCGCAGCGGGGTGTTCTCGCCGAGCGCGATGGTGGTGTCGTCTTCGATGGAGATCTGGTTCTGGTCGTAGAACACGATCAGGTTGCCCAGTTCCTGGGTGCCCGCGAGCGAGGACGCCTCGGACGTCACGCCCTCTTCGATGTCGCCGTCGGAGGCGATGACGTAGATGAAGTGGTCGAACGGGCTGGCGCCCGGCGCGGCGTCGGGGTCGAAGAGGCCACGTTCGTAACGCGACGCCATGCTCATGCCCACGGCCGACGCGAGTCCCTGACCCAGCGGACCCGTCGTGATCTCGACGCCCTTGGTGTGACGAAACTCGGGGTGTCCCGGCGTCAGCGACTCCCAGGTGCGGAGTGCTTCGAGGTCGGCGAGTTCGAGGCCGAATCCGCCGAGGTAGAGCTGGATGTACTGCGTGAGGCTCGAGTGTCCACACGACAGGACGAAGCGGTCACGACCGACCCAGGTGGTGTCGACCGGGTCATGACGCATGACGCGCTGGTACAGCGTGTAAGCGAGCGGAGCAAGACTCATCGCGGTGCCGGGGTGGCCGTTGCCGACCTTCTGGACGGCGTCGGCGGCAAGAATGCGAGCCGTATTGACCGCACGCGTGTCCACGTCGGACCAGTCCTCGGGGTAGGCCGCCTCGGTGCGTTCGCGGATCTCGTCGGTATCAGCCACGTGTGCCGTCTCCTGTACGTGTTGGTGTGCCTGCGTGATGCGTGTGGTGCTGGTGTGTCGGGCGAACGCCAACTCGCGGGCGTTACGTCCGAGTGCTGATGCAGGGCCTTTCGACCCACGATGACCAGAGTAATCGGCTAGTGCCGTCGGTGTGGGGGGTGGCCGGTAACGATCGTCATGTCAGCCGGTCGTCGCAGGTCGCCGACGGCGCGGAGCCTCAATTCTTTGATCGAACACCCCAGCGTCTACCATGCTGAGTAGTAGTCGGAAATGCCCGCGAGCCGAATCGTCGGCGGGGCAGGGGAGTTGACGTGAGGATCGGTGAGCGTGTGAGCGGAGATGGTTCCGCCACTTCTCGCGGCACGTCCGAGGTGGATTCTGACCGCCCCGTCAGCGAATCGAACACGACCGTCGGCACGAGTCTCGTCGCTCGCGTTCGCGGCACGGTGATGGCCTATATCGCGCTCACCAAGCCTCGTGTCATCGAATTGCTGCTGGTGGCGACGATCCCGGTCATGCTGCAGGCAGATCGTGGACACGTCGACCTCAGAATCATCGCGTTCACGCTGCTCGGTGGCTGGTTGGGCGCGGCGAGCGCGAACACGCTCAACATGGTCGTCGACGCCGACATCGACAAGAAGATGCGACGCACCGCGAAGCGTCCGCTGGCTCGTCACGCGGTGACGAGAACCAACGCGTTGATCTTCGGATTGCTGCTCTGGGTGGCCTCGTTCGCTGTCCTGTGGTGGTCGGCAAACCTCCTGAGCGCGCTGCTCGTGTCCGCCACGATCATCTTCTACGTCGGTGTGTACACGCTGATTCTCAAGCGTCGTACCTGGCAGAACGTGGTGTGGGGCGGCGCGGCCGGATGTATGCCGACGTTGGTCGGCTGGGCTGCGGTCACAGGTTCGCTCAGTTGGCAGCCGATCGTGCTGTTCGGTGTGATCTTCTTCTGGACTCCGCCGCATACCTGGGCACTGGCAATGCGCTACCGCGAGGACTACAAGGCCGCGGGCGTACCGATGCTGCCGGTGATCGCCACCGAAGAGCACGTCACCCGCCAGATCCTCATCTACACGTGGCTCACGGTGATCTGCTCGTTCCTGCTCATCGGAGCCGCGAGCTGGATCTACGCCGGCGTCGCCGTGGTGGCGGGCGTGTGGTTCCTCAACCGGGTGCACAAGCTCTATCGCGACACTCGTCGCGGCGTCGAGGTGGCACCGTTGAAGGTGTTCCTGCAGTCGAACGAGTATCTCGCGGCCCTGTTCTGCGGACTCGCCATCGACGCCGTGGTCAACCTGCCGACCATCGCCAGCTACTTCTGACGAGTGGCCGCAGGTCGGCGTCACCGCCTCACGGAATGAGTGCGGTGGCTCCCGTTGTGATCCGGTTCTCCAGGTCCGTTTGCGCCTGTGCGGCGTCGGCGAGGCGATACTCCTGACCGACGCGGGCATCGAGGCCGTCGAGAACAGCGTCGAAGTACTCACCCGAACGCCACCGCAATTCGTCGGTGTCGGCGATGAAATGGCCGAGCGTCGGACGCGTCACCGACAGCGAGCCCGCCGGATTGAGTCGCTGGATATCGAACGGTGGGACAGGTCCGCTGGCCGCGCCGAACACGACGACGATCCCGCGGACCGCGGTCGAGGCGAGTGACTGTTCGAAGGTGTCGGCTCCGACGCCGTCGTACACCACCGGGACCCCCTTGCCGTCGGTGAGCTCGCGGACCTGACCGACGAGGTCGTCGCCGTATCGCAGGACGTGGTCGGCACCCGCCTGCGCCGACAACGCTGCCTTCTCGTCTGTCGACACGGTGGTGATCACCGTGATGCCACGACGCTTGGCGAGTTGCGTCAGGATCAGGCCGACGCCCCCGGCGCCCGCGTGCAGCAGGATCGTGTCACCAGCCGCTGGGTGTGCACTGCCGTCGAGCAGATAGTGGGCGGTGAGGCCGCGCAGCATCGTCGAGCCCGCTACGACGTCGGGAACACCGTCGGGAACGGGGATGGCACGGGCGGCGCGTACCGCAACGAGTTCGCCGTAAGAACCCGGCGCGTCGACCCAGGCGATCCGTTGGCCGGGCTCGAGGTCGGTGACGTCGCTGCCGACCGCGACGATCTCGCCCGCGCCCTCGGTGCCCGGAACATACGGCGGGGTCGACGGGTACATGCCACGCCGTAGATAGGTGTCGATGAAGTTGACCCCGATGGCGGTGGTCCGCGCGATCACCTCGTCACGAGCAGGGATGGGGTCGTCGACGGTCCCGTAGTTGAGCACCTCGGGACCGCCGTGATGTGTCACCTGAATTGCGCGCATGAGTCGTTTCTACACGGCGCGGAATTGTGGCCGTCGCCGGTACCGAACGCCACGCTAGAGGTCCGACTCGCTGCTGGAGTTCCTCGTGCCGACGACCGGCGGATCCACCGACCACGGGAAGTTGATCCACTTGTCCGTGGTGCGCCAGCAGTAGTCGGGAGTCGTGATGGTGTGCGGCTTCTGGAAGATCACCGCATTGCGGACCTCGGCGACGCGGCCCTGCTGTTCGCAGAAGTCGTCGACCAGTTTGAGGGTCTTCCCGGAGTCTGCGACGTCGTCGACGACAAGCACCCGCTGATCGTGCAGGCCGCTGCTCTCGAGTAGCGAGGGGAGCATCACGGGCTCCGACAGCGTCTCACCGATGCCGGTGTAGAACTCGACGTTGAGCGACAGCATCAGCTTGCAGTCGAGCGCATAGGCCATTGCTCCGGCGGGGATGAGGCCGCCGCGAGCTATCCCGATGATGATGTCGGGGACATACCCGTCGTCTGCGACCATCTGGGCCAGCTCGCGGCAGGCGACGCCGTTGAGTTCCCAGGTGAGGATTTCGCGCTCCTGCGCGGGCGAGTTCATGAACACAACTCTGCCAAGTCTGCGGCTGCCGCACACCTCGGATGGGCCACCGGCCGTCGGTCGGTATGCTCTACAGACCATGAGCGATGAGCAGACCACCGAAAAGGCCGAGAGCTCGACACCGCCGGTCAAGGCGCCCGCCGAGGTCGTCGCCTCGATCAAGAAGTTCGTCGCGGGCGAGGGCGGCGCTGCCAAGGCGGTCCTGCAGCCCATCGGCACCGCCGGGGTACGCATCACGCTCGTCGGCGAGTCCGACGGATACCTCGGCGACCGGGTCGTCGACGACATCGCGACCGCACATGCCGTCGTCGACGCCGTGCCGGGCCTCGAGATCGGGGAGTGGGATCGGGAGCTGACGTCGAAGGCAACCGTGTCGCCCGAGCACTATCGCAAGATGGCCGGCTGGGTCGCCCATTCCGAGCACTTCCCCAAGGCGCGCAACAGCGCGATCATCTGACAGTCCAGCAGGCGTGCCCGGTCAGTTGACGGGTGCGTCGCTGACTTCGCGTCGGGTGGAATCCTGCTGATCGCCACCTGCCCGCTGGTCCCTGCCGAACCACAGCACCAGCCAGGTGGCGCCGATCATCAACAGCGCGCTCCCGAGCATGTGCGCGATGACCAACACCATCGGTAGGTCCGTGGCGTACTGAATGCCACCGATCACGCCCTGGAGTGCCAGCAGCCCGACGTAGATGAGCGCGGCGCGGGTCTGGGGCATGCGGAGCACCCGTGCGGTGACGGCGCCTGCCAGTGCAAGACCCACGAGCACGAACACGAAGTCGGCGTGCAGTTGCGTCATCGCGCTCGGATCGAGTCCATTGCGCGGCGCATCGGCATCACCGGCATGCGGCCCCGATCCGGTGACGATGGTCCCGACGTAGATGGTCGCCCAGGTGAGCACGTAGATCAGCCACGAGAGGGCGCTGCCGAGGCGAGCTGCCACGACGTTGGTCGACTTCTCCCGCTCGTAAGGGGAGGTACGGAACACCAAAACGGTTGCCGCCGATACCAACGCCATCGACAAGACGAAGTGCAGCGAGACGACCCACGGATTCAGATCGGTGAGCACGGAGATGCCGCCGATGACAGCCTGGAACGGGATGCCGAGCGCGATGAGTGTCGCCAGCCAGCGGTCGCCGCGCGTCGAGCCGCGTCGGCGGAACACGGCGAGCCATGTGCCGATGGCCACGACGACCAGGACCCAGGTGAGCATCCGGTTTCCGAACTCGATGGCTCCGTGCATCCCGAGCGCCTGATGCGGAACGAAGGAACCGTCGGTGCACTGAGGCCACGTCGGGCAGCCGAGACCCGAACCGGTGAGACGCACCGCGCCTCCGGTGACGACGATGCCGACGTTGACCACCAACTGTGCGATTGCCCAGCCGTAAACGAAACGCGCCGTCGGATCTGCGAATCCGGGGACGCGGCCCAACAGGCCGCGACGCCGAGTCGTGGTGTCCCGCGATTCGGCATCGTTGGACTCAGGGGACCGCTCGGTACGGGTTTCTGACGTCGTCATTGGAATCGGAACCACCTCACTGCCAGCGCCGAGCCGACGACGGCCCAGGCCAGCAAAACCACTACGCCGAAGACGTCGACACGTCCGTCGGCAGCTTGTTGTAGCGCTTCGGTCAACGCGCCGGACGGCACGACGCGCGCCACCCACCACACGGAGTCGGGTACGCGCGACGACATCACGACGAGGCTGCCGATGCCCAGCATCGCGAACCACAGGAGATTCGCCAGCGCCAGGACGACCTCTGCCTTGAGTGTTCCGCCGAGCAGCAACCCGAGGGCCGAGAACGCAGCCGTGCCGAGCGCGATGACGAAGGCGCCGATCAGTAGGCCGACGGGTTCGGGGCGCCATCCGAAGGCAAAGCCGATCGCTCCGAGCAGGATTGCCTGTGCGATGACGACGATGACGACGGCCATCGCTTTGCCCGCGATGATGCCCCACCGCGGAATCGGCGTCGCCCCAAGTCTTTTCAGTGCGCCGTAGCGTCGGTCGAACCCGACGGCGATGGCCTGTCCGGTGAACGCGGTCGACATGACCGCGACGGTCAGGATGGCGGGCACGAACGTCGCTGCGCGCTCGGCATTGGTCGTGCCGAGGTCGGTGTCGAGGGGTAGGAGGCACAAGCCGATCAACAGTGTGATCGGGATGAACATGGTCAGCAGCAGCTGCTCACCGTTGCGGAGGAGCAGGGTCAACTCGAGCCGCGTCTGTGCGGCGAGCATGGCGGGAAGCGACGCGGGTTGCGGGTTCGGCGCGAAGGTTCCCGGCGGGAACCGCGACGTCGACCGTGTCCGTGCGGCGGTCATCGACGCAACTCCCGTCCGGTGAGGTCGAGGAAGACGTCTTCGAGGCTGCGGGTCTCGACGCGCAGGTCGGTGGCGAGCACGTTGATCTTGGCGCACCACGCGGTCACCGTCGCCAACACCTGTGGTGTCACGTCGCCACTGACCAGGTAATTGCCGGGCAGCGGTTCGGTACAGCGATAGTCCTCGGGAAGTGCAAGTTCGAGCATCGTGAGGTCGAGTCCGCGCGGGGCGGTGAACCGCAGTTCGTTCTCGGCTCCGCGGCTGGTCAACTCCGCCGGGGTGCCGTTCGCGACGACCTTCCCGTGGTCGATGATTACGACCTGGTCGGCGAGTTCTTCTGCTTCGTCCATGAGGTGTGTGGTGAGCAACACCGAGACGCCGTCGCCGCGCAGGCGGTCGATGATCTCCCAGACCACCAGGCGTGCCTGGGCGTCGAGTCCCGCGGTGGGTTCGTCGAGGAAGACCAGTTCCGGTCGGCCGACGATGGCGCACGCGAGCGAAAGCCGCTGCTGCTGACCGCCGGAGAGGCGCCGGAACGGGGTACGCGCGGCTGATTCGAGACCGAGGGCGCCGAGCAGCCAATCGGGATCGATGGGGTCGGCCGAGTACGCGGCGCACAGGCGCAGCATCTCTTCGGCGCGAGCGCCGGGATATGCGCCGCCGCCCTGCAGCATGACGCCGATCCGTGTGCGTAGTCGGTCGTTGTCACGCCACGGATCGAGGCCGAGCACCGACACACTGCCCTCGTCGGCGTGGAGGAATCCCTCGCAGATCTCCACCGTCGTGGTCTTGCCCGCGCCGTTGGGGCCGAGGAGTGCGAGGACGGTTCCGGTCTCCAGATCGAGGTCGAGTCCGTCGACGGCGGCACGGTCGTCGTATCGCTTCACCAGTCCGCGTACGCGGAGTGCGGCGTCGGGTTCTGTCGTCGCGTCCGTCGATACGGATCCGCGAGGGCGACGATCGGTCATCGGATCGTCTGCCGGAGATGGTGAAGGTGAAGCCGTGCTGCGCACACGCCAAGACTATGCGTTGAGGGGTGCTGGAGAGAAAACGGTGTTCCCTCGGACACCCCCGTGCCCGACGTCGTCACGTGTCGGCGTTCGACGACGACCGTCGGCGTCTGTGCCGGGTGAACGGCAGATCTTCGAAGAACAGCGCCGTCAGGACCGCGACCATGATCACACCGGCGAGCAGTCCTTGCGCGAGCACAACGCCGCTCGTGTTGGAGCTGGTCGGCATGACGACGATCGCGATGATCGCCGACGCCGCGATGCTCAGTACGCGGAACCACGGGCCGGTCGCCCACGCGGCGAGCGGGATGACGGCCCACAACAGGTACCAGGCCTGCACGAACGGGAAGAACAAGACGACGGTCGCCATCGCGATGCCGAGACCGCCGAGCGGGTGTAGTCGTCCGGCGAGCGTCGCCAGCATCCAGCGGACGACGAAGATCGCGGCGATGAGCTGCCCGATCGGTCGCGCGACGTCGAGGATGGCCTGCGTCTGATCGCCGAGGCCGAGCCACACGCCGACCCTGCCCGTGCTCACCGACATCAACGTCGGCATCGACATCCAGGATCTAACGATCTCGCCCGTCGACAGCGTCGTGGTCCAGCCGAAACCGAGTCCTGTGCCTAGACAAATGCCCACGACGACTATGGCGAGAATCACGAAGAGAAAGCCTGCCGACGCCGCGAGTGCGCGCACGGAATCGCGCGAGCGCGACCACCAGGTACTCACCGGAGCATGACGAAGCGCGGGCAGAGTGGCGCCCCACCGTCTCGCGAGGGCGATACCGACGAATCCGAGGGCGAGCATCGATGTGACCTTCACCATGGACGACGCCGCGATCACCGCCGTGCCGGCGATGAGCATCCACCCGGCTTGGGTCGGCCAGAATCCGGAGCCCCGCAACCTCCCGCTGCTGTAGATCCCCGCGAAACACAGCTCCAATCCGACGAGCATCAGGCCGAGCATGAGTGCCTCGTTGTGGATGCCTCCGACGAGGTGCAGGATCACGAGCGGATTCATCGCGCCGAGCCAGAGCGCGGCAACTCCCGACACCCCGCAGCGCCGTGCGAGGCGGGGTAGCGCCCAGACGATCAAGCCCACCCCGAGCAGCGCAACGAGTCGATGCAGGAAGATCGCCGCGGTGATGTTGTCGCCGGTGATCTTGGTGATGCCCTCACCGATCCAGATGAAGAACGGGCCATAGGGTGCGGGGGTGTCTCGCCAGAGGTTGGGCACCGATCGCGTCAGGACGTCGTCGACGCCGAGTCCGCGGACGGGGCTCACCGAGTACGGATCCATGCCGCGTTCGGCGATGGCGCTCTGTGCCAGGTACGAGTAGATGTCCTTGCTGAGCAGCGGGGGAGCAACGAGGATCGGGGCGATCCAGAGCAGCAGCGTGCTGTCGGCCTGGCGGCGGGTCATGCGCCGCTGCGGGCTTCGACCTTCGAGCACCTCCACGCTGAACCTGCCGACCGCGAAGCGTCCGATCATCAGCCACGCGACGACGAGCATCAGCGTTCCGCCGATCGACATCGTCAGCGCCGTGCTCCACATTCGGGACGGCAGCGACAGGAGGCGCATCCCGGCGACGGGATTCTGCAGCACGGGGATCTGGCCGGTACCCAGCGAACCGATCAGCAGGAGCACCGAACCGGTGGCTCCGAAAATCTTGATCCGGAAGAGGCGTCGATTCTCTTCCGCGTTGAGTGGGCCGACTTCCTGCTCGGTCTCGTGCAGTGTCGCCACCGACCGGCCGTAGCCGCCGGGCGTATCGGAATCCGTGTCGGCTGGTCGGGCAGACTTCAGCCCGAGGTACGTCGCGGCACGACGCAGGACACTGGTTTCAGGCACGAGACGACTGTAATGGTTGCCGCCTCGCGGTCCTCCGATGCCGCACCTGAGCACCGTGCGGGCCAACCCCTTAGGTCACCCTTGCTGGAAGCCGGGAAGCAATTACGTCACACTGGCGTTGTGAAAACCATGCGGAGTGATGCAGTGCTGTCTGCCGACAGCGCCCGTCCCGGTGTGGTCGCCGATCCAGGAGCCATGCATGCCGACGGGCAGACGCGTGCTGCCGTGGTGTCGCTGCTCGTCGAAGACGGGCCGCTGACCGCGGGAGAGATCGCCGAGCGGTTGGGTATCAGTCCAGCAGGCGTGCGTCGTCATCTCGACGCTCTCGTCGATGCCGGTGATGCCGAACACGCCTCGCCCGGTTTCGGCCGGGGCGGCGAGCGCGGTCGGGGCAGGCCGGCGAAGTGGTTCCAACTGACGGCGACCGGCCGCGGAAAGCTTCAACACGCATACGACGATCTCGCCGGAGCTGCCATGCGCAAACTCCGCGACATCGCCGGCGAGGAAGCGATCGGTGAGTTCGCGCGCGACCGCATCGAGGGCATCGTCGACGGGGTACGTCCCGTCGCGGAGTCCGGTTCTGTCGCCGACACCGTCGAAGAGATCGCCGACGCCCTCACCAGCGCGGGTTACGCCGCCAACACCAGGTTGGTCGGCTCCGGCGTCCAGATCTGCCAGCATCACTGCCCCGTGGCACACGTCGCGGCGGAGTTCCCCGAGCTCTGTGAGGCAGAAACCGCGGCGTTCACCGAGCTTCTCGGTACGCACGTACAACGTCTCGCGACGATCGCCAACGGCGATTGCGCGTGTACAACGCATGTCCCCCTGATGATCGGCGACAACCAGCCCGGCAATGACGCCGTCGCCGACCCGAAGCAGACGAGTCGAAAGGCCCAGCGATGACAGTTACAGATGGACAGGCTCCATTGACCCAAGAGGAGACCATCGCCTCACTCGGCACGTACGGATACGGGTGGGCCGATTCCGACGTCGCTGGAGCGAGCGCGCAGCGTGGACTCTCCGACGCCGTGGTCGCCGACATCTCGTCGAAGAAGAGCGAACCGGAGTGGATGCTCGAGAACCGCCTCAAGGCGCTGCGCATCTTCGACCGCAAGCCCATGCCGCACTGGGGCGCCGAGCTCGACGGCATCGACTTCGACAACATCAAGTACTTCGTGCGCTCGACCGAGAAGCAGGCCGCTTCCTGGGAAGACCTGCCCGAGGACATCAAGAACACCTACGACAGGCTCGGCATCCCCGAGGCCGAGAAGCAGCGTCTCGTCGCAGGTGTCGCCGCTCAGTACGAGTCCGAGGTGGTCTACCACCAGATCCGTGAGGATCTCGAGCAGCAGGGTGTGATCTTCCTCGACACCGACACCGGTCTCAAGGAGCATCCCGAGCTCTTCCGCGAGTACTTCGGATCGGTCATCCCGGCAGGCGACAACAAGTTCTCCGCGCTGAACACCGCGGTGTGGTCGGGCGGATCGTTCATCTACGTGCCCCCGGGCGTGCACGTCGACATCCCGCTGCAGGCCTACTTCCGGATCAACACCGAGAATATGGGCCAGTTCGAGCGGACGCTGATCATCGTCGACGAGGGTGCCTACGTGCACTACGTCGAGGGTTGTACCGCGCCGATCTACAAGACCGACTCACTGCACTCGGCCGTGGTCGAGATCATCGTGAAGAAGGGCGGACGCTGCCGCTACACCACCATCCAGAACTGGTCGAACAACGTCTACAACCTGGTCACCAAGCGTGCCAAGGCTGAGGCGGGCGCCACGATGGAGTGGATCGACGGCAACATCGGCTCGAAGGTCACGATGAAGTACCCGGCCGTCTGGCTCACAGGCGAGTACGCCAAGGGCGAGGTGCTCTCCGTCGCATTCGCCGGTGAGGGTCAGCATCAGGACACGGGTTCCAAGATGGTCCACCTCGCGCCGCACACCTCGAGCAACATCGTCTCCAAGTCGGTCGCGCGTGGCGGTGGACGAGCCTCCTACCGCGGCTTGATCAAGGTCAACAACGGTGCGCACGGCAGCCGTTCGACGGTGAAGTGCGACGCACTGCTCGTCGACACCATCAGCCGCAGCGACACCTACCCGTACGTCGACATCCGCGAGGACGACGTCACGATGGGTCACGAGGCCACCGTCTCCAAGGTCAGCGACGATCAGCTCTTCTACCTGATGAGTCGCGGACTGACCGAGGACGAGGCGATGGCCATGGTCGTGCGTGGATTCGTCGAGCCCATCGCGAAGGAACTCCCGATGGAGTACGCACTCGAACTCAACCGCCTCATCGAACTTCAGATGGAAGGAGCCGTCGGCTGATGGCTGATCCGACAATCCCGGTCTCGGTTCCGGGCAGCACACTCGCGCCCGTCAACAAGGGCGAACTGTTCACCTCATTCGACGTCGAGGCGTTCGAGGTTCCCAGCTCACGTGAAGAGGCGTGGCGATTCACCCCGTTCCGACGCTTGCGCGGCCTGCACGATGGCAGCGCGACGGCCGACGGACAGGCGACTGTCTCGGTCACCGGCGCCGGTGACGGCGTCACCGTCGAGACCGTCGGGCGCGACGACAAGCGACTCGGACAGGGCGGAGTCCCGTTCGATCGCATTGCGGCGCAGGCATATTCGTCCTTCGACGAGGCCACGGTCGTCACCGTCGCCCGCGAGGTCGAGGTCGCCGACCCGATCGTGATCACGCTCGAGGGTCCCGGCGTCGACAAGACGGCGTTCGGTCACGTGCAGATCCGCCTCGAGGCATTCGCGCGCGCCGTCGTCGTTCTCGATCAGAAGGGCAGCGGAACCTACGCGGAGAACGTCGAATTCATCGTCGACGACCAAGCCGCGCTGACGGTCGTCAATGTCCACGACTGGGCCGACGACGCCGTGCACGTCGCAACGCACCACATTAAGGTGGGTCGCGATTCCGTACTGCGTCACTTCGCGATCAGCCTCGGCGGCGACCTCGTCCGCCTCTCACCGCTGGTCCGCTACGCGGCGCCGGGCGGCGACGTCGAACTCTGGGGTCTGTACTTCGCCGATGCCGGACAGCATCTCGAACAGCGACTCCTCATCGACCACAACCAGCCGAACTGCCGCTCCAACGTGGTGTACAAGGGTGCGCTGCAAGGAGATCCGTCCGGCGACCGCAGTCGTGAGGCGCATACGGTCTGGATCGGCGACGTGCTGATCCGTCCGGAAGCCGAGGGCACCGACACCTTCGAGCTCAACCGCAACCTGCTGCTCACCGACAACGCGCGCGCCGACTCGGTGCCGAACCTCGAGATCGAGACCGGCGAGATCGTCGGCGCGGGCCACGCCAGCGCCACCGGCCGGTTCGACGACGAGCAGCTGTTCTACCTGCAGGCCCGCGGCATTCCGGAAGACCAGGCCCGACGCCTCGTCATCCGTGGATTCTTCGGCGAGGTCATCGCCAAGATCACGGTGCCCGAGCTGCGCGAACGTCTCTCCGCCGCAATCGAACACGAACTCGAGATCTCCGGTGCCTGATCGCGCTTCAACCAGCTGATCGAGCATGTCGAGACCGAACCCGCTGATCGAGACCGAACCCGCTGATCGAGACCGAACCCGCTGATCGAGACCGAACCCGCTGATCGAGACCGAACCCGCTGATCCGAGACCGAACCCGCTGATCGAGCTTGTCGAGATCACCCAGCCCCAGAAAGAAAGCCACATGAGCACACTCGAAATCCGTGACCTGCACGTCGACGTCGCGCAGTCCGACACCGACGCCGAGCCGATCCACATCCTCAAAGGCGTCGACCTCACCGTGAAGTCGGGGGAGACCCACGCACTGATGGGCCCCAACGGCTCCGGCAAGTCGACGCTCTCCTACGCCATCGCAGGCCACCCGAAGTACACGGTCACCAGCGGCACCATCACCCTCGACGGTGAGGATGTGCTGGAGATGAGTGTCGACGAGCGCGCCCGCGCAGGTCTGTTCCTCGCGATGCAGTACCCCGTCGAGGTTCCCGGCGTCTCGATGTCGAACTTCCTGCGCACAGCGGCGACCGCGGTCCGTGGCGAGGCTCCCAAGCTGCGCCACTGGGTCAAGGAGACCAAGGAAGCGATGACCGCGCTCGACATCGATCCGTCGTTCGCCGAGCGCTCGGTCAACGAGGGCTTCTCCGGTGGCGAGAAGAAGCGCCACGAAATCCTGCAGCTCGACCTGCTCAAGCCGAAGTTCGCGATTCTCGACGAGACCGACTCCGGCCTCGACGTCGACGCCCTGCGCGTTGTCAGCGAGGGCGTGAACACGTACAAGGCGGAGGAGAACGGCGGCATTCTGCTGATCACGCACTACACGCGAATCCTGCGCTACATCAAGCCGGACTTCGTGCACGTGTTTGTCAACGGTCGCGTCGTCGAATCCGGTGGCCCCGAACTGGCCGACGAGCTCGAAGAGAACGGTTACGTCCGCTTCACGACGGCTGCTGCGGCGGGCTGAGTCATGTCGACGGAGACCGTGGCCGATCAGGCTTCGACGCTCGACGTCGACGCCATCCGTGCCGATTTCCCGATTCTGTCTCGCACCGTTCGCGACGGAAAGCCGTTGGTCTACCTCGATTCCGGTGCCACCTCGCAGCGTCCGGTCCAGGTGCTCGATGCCGAGCGTGAGTTCCTGACGACCCATAACGCCGCGGTGCATCGTGGCGCGCATCAGCTCGCCGAGGAAGCCACCGACGACTACGAGGGTGCCCGCGAGAAGATTGCCGCCTTTGTGGGTGTCACCGCACCCGAGACGGTGTTCACGAAGAACGCCACCGAGTCGCTGAACCTGGTCACCTACACGCTCGGCGATGACCGCAGCGCTCCGCTGTTCGGAGGCCGCCAACTCGGCGAGGGCGACACAGTCGTCATCACCGAGCTCGAACACCACGCGAATCTCGTTCCGTGGCAAGAGCTGTGCCGACGCACGGGCGCCACCCTGCGCTGGTACGGGGTGACCGACGACGGTCGCATCGACCTCGATTCACTCGAGCTCGACGACACCGTGAAGGTCGTCGCGTTCACGCACCAGTCCAACGTGACCGGTGCCGTGGCCGACGTCGACGAGTTGGTTCGCCGCGCACGTGCTGTCGGTGCGCTCGTCGTGCTCGACGCCTGCCAGTCGGTTCCGCACATGCCCGTCGATTTCCGTGCCCTCGACGTCGACTTCGCGGCGTTCTCCGGACACAAGATGCTCGGACCGTCGGGTGTCGGCGTGCTGTACGGCAAAGCGGAACTTCTGGCCGCGCTGCCGCCGTTCATCACCGGCGGATCGATGATCGAGACCGTCACGATGGAGGCAACCACCTACGCCGATCCGCCTCAGCGGTTCGAGGCAGGCGTGCCGATGACCTCGCAGGTCGTCGGACTCGGTGCAGCGGTCGACTACTTGTCGGCGATCGGGATGGACGCTGTTGCCGCGCATGAGCATTCGCTCGTCGAGCATGCATTGCGCTCGCTCGGTGAGATCGATGGACTGCGCATCGTCGGACCGAACACGACCGAAAACCGTGGCGGCGCAGTCTCGTTCGTCGTCGACGGCATTCACGCACACGACCTCGGACAGATCCTCGACGACGAGGGTGTCGCGATCCGCGTCGGACATCATTGCGCGTGGCCACTGCACCGACGTTTCGGAGTTGCCGCGACGGCTCGTGCGTCGTTCGCGGTGTACAACACGCACGACGAGGTCGACGCTCTCGCCGCGGCAATCGTCAAGGCGCAGAAGTTCTTCGGGGTCGTCTGACATGCGTATGGAGCAGATGTATCAGGACGTGATCCTCGATCACTACAAGCACCCGCACGGCCGCGGGCTGCGCGAGCCGTTCGGCGCAGAGGTCCATCACGTCAACCCGACATGTGGTGACGAGGTGACCCTGCGCGTCGCGCTGTCCGACGACGGCAACACCGTCACCGACATCTCCTACGACGGGCAGGGCTGCTCGATCTCGCAGGCGTCGACATCGGTGCTGTTTGACCAGCTCGAGGGTGCCAGCGTCGACGACGCGCTGGCCACGGTCGCGTCGTTCAACGCGATGATGACTTCGCGCGGCTCCGACGAGGGCGACGAAGACATCATCGGCGACGGCATCGCGTTCGCCGGAGTGAGCAAGTATCCGGCACGCGTCAAATGTGCACTGCTGGGCTGGATGGCGTTCAAGGACGCCCTGGCGCAGTCGGTGGAAGAACGTGAATCAGAACAGGTGGAAGCCCCATGACCGAACAGCCTTTGGCAGATACTGCCGCAGTCGAGACGCCCCCTGTCGAGACGCCCGCGGCTGACGCGCCCGTCAGCGCGCCGAGCACCTCGTTGCCCCAGCTCGAGGACGTCGAGGAAGCGATGCGCGACGTCGTCGACCCCGAGCTCGGAATCAACGTCGTCGATCTCGGACTCGTCTACGGCATCGAGGTCACCGACGACGCCGTCGCCAAGATCGACATGACCCTGACGTCGGCGGCGTGTCCGCTGACCGACGTGATCGAGGACCAGTCACGCGCAGCGCTCATCGGCAGCGGCCTGTGCACCGAGTTGGAGATCAACTGGGTGTGGCTGCCGCCGTGGGGCCCCGACAAGATCACCGACGACGGCCGCGAGCAGCTACGCGCGCTGGGCTTCACTGTCTGAGCCGTCGGAGACACGGTGACAGGACACCCCGGTGCCTGAACACATGGACGAACCCGAAGGACGGTTTCGTCGTGTCCGCCGCTGGAAGCCGCCCACGTACGAAACGCGCGTGGAGAAGATGATCCGCGAGGCCACCGAGCGGGGCGAGTTCGACAACCTGCCGGGCATGGGCAAGCCGCTCGACCTCTCCGATACCGACGACCCCGACTGGTGGGTCAAGCGCAAGATCCGCGACGAAGGACTTGATTCGACGGCCCTGCTGCCCGCCTCGCTGCAACTCCGCAAAGAGGCGCAAGGGTTTCCCGATTCCCTGGCCGACATCGCCGACGAATCAGCGGTGCGCGATATCCTCGCCGATTTCAATCGCCGTGTGCGCGAAGCACATCTGACGACGCGGGCCGGACTCCCGTCGGTCGTCACTGCCCACGTCGTCGACGTTGACGAGATCGTCGAGCAGTGGCGGGCGCTCAGGCCGGGACGTCGGTGACCCTGACGGCACCGCTCGCCTGACCGGTCACACGTCGGACCAGCCGTGACCGGTCGCCGCACCGCGGGCGATCGTCATCCTGGTTCGCATTCCGACGCCCTTGACCACGCGGCCCATCGCCTCGAGTGTGCCCGCGAGGTTGTCGCGCTCGCTGAGGTAGCTGCGTTGGGCGCTGATCGGCATGGTGAAGAAGGCATCGAAGAAGTCGAGGGTCTGCTCGGCCGAGAGATCCAGCAGCGCCGAGAGGCCGCGGATTCGGAGTTCGTGTACCGAACGTGCCGATGCCGGCCACAGCGCGGCCTTCGGGTCCTCGCCGTCCGCGATCGCGACCGCGACGGTGTCGGCACAGGCGAGGGAGGTGGCGACGCTGTAGCCCGTCGTCGGATTCTTCATCCCACCCGCCGCGCCGAACCGGAAGACCGGGTCGCGCCACGGCGTCGTCGACGCGCCGACGAGCGGAAAGTTCACCACCTCGGTGCGGAGCACGGTCGGTTCGTGGTCGCCCAATCGAAAGCGCAGGCGGTGTTCGAGGTCTGGGATCGACAGCGCGGGATGCCCTGCGAGACAGGTCTCTTCGAGCAGCACAGTCCCATCACCGAGCGGCACGGCGTAGAGAAACGACGGTAGTGGTGAGCCTGCGGCACCGAGCTGGCGAGGACTCGCCCAGTCCATGAGCAGAGCGCCCGTGCCGCCGAGTACCGCCTCCGCGTCCGTCGCGTCGACGACGATCCCGAACGCGGTCTGGTACGGGGCGTCGTGCGGCAGCGCACCTCGACAGTCGACGATCTGGTCGGCCTGGACGACCGAACCGTCAGCGCACACCACCCGATCAGCCGACACCGACGTCGCGGCCGACGCCACCAGCGCCACGCCGTCGAGGTTCAATTCGGTTGCGAGAGCGACATTGTCGAGAACCGTGTATCCGCGGGCGATCTCGTGACGGGTTCGCGCAGACACCTGCACGGCGTCGGTCTGCGCTGCTATCGCGTTGTCGCTCAACCAGTTCGGCAGTTCGTCGGTCCATGCCGCATAGGTGGCGTGCCACGCCCTGTCCGGGTGGGGATCGACGAGAGTGGTATCCACCCCGTGGTGGCGCAGGCGATGGGCCAGGCCCCTGCCCGCCGGACCGCCGCCGACCACCACCGCCGAACGGGACACGGTCACATCGATCCGGTGGCCAACAGTCCGCCGTCGACCTGCAAGGTCTGACCGGTGATCCACGACGCGTTGTCGCTGACGAGGAAGGCGGCAGCCTGCGCGATGTCTTCCGGGTTGCCGAGTCGGCGCAGCGGGTAGCCGGCAATCGCGCGCTCTTCGTTGTCGCCCGCGATGAGTGCGTCGGCGAACTTCGTCTTGACGATGGCAGGCGCGATCGCGTTGACGCGGATCTGCTTGGGCCCGAGTTCCCACGCGAGCTCCGCGGTCAGGCGGATCAACGCGGCTTTCGACGCCCCGTAGGCGGCGATGACTCCGGTGGAGCGGATTCCGGCGACCGAGGCGATGTTGAGCACAGCTCCTCCTGATTCGGCCATGCCTGCCCGATATGCCTCCTGCACGAACCCGAGGGCGGCGACCACGTTCGTGTCGAAGATCTTGCGCACCGCGTCGAGATCGGCGTCGACGAGAGGCCCATACGTCGGGTTGATTCCCGTGTTGTTGACCAGTATGTCGATTCCGCCCCCGAGCCGCACCGCGGTCGCAACGGCGTCGGCCCGATGAGCGGCGTCGCCGGTGTTGCCGGGACAGATGTCGACCTTCGCCCCGTCGACCGCAGTCCGGATCGACTCGGCCGCCTGCTGCAGCGGTTCGGGTTTACGGCCGGTGATGACCACCGTGGCGCCTCGACGGGCGAGTTCGGTGGCGATGGCCAATCCAATGCCGCGGCTCGCGCCGGTGACGAGTGCGGATCGCCCGGTGAGATCGGGTGTCGGCAACATTCCGGTGGGTTCAGCTGTGCGTTCGGTCACCCTGCCACCGTATCGAGCGACGTGAGGAAGTCGCGGCCGCCCGGGGTGGAAAAACCACGGGCCTGCGCACAGTAGACTGGACCGTCGTGATCACCGCGACCGACCTGGAAGTTCGAGCGGGCGCTCGGACCCTGCTGTCGGCGCCCGGCTCAGCTCTGCGTATTCAACCCGGCGACCGGATCGGCCTCGTCGGCCGCAATGGCGCAGGTAAGACGACCTCGCTGCGCATTCTCGCGGGCGAGACCGAACCCTACGCGGGGACGGTGACCAGGACCGGCGATCTCGGCTACCTGCCGCAGGACCCCAAAGAAGGCGACCTCGACGTAGTCGCACGCGATCGAGTGCTGTCCGCGCGTGGCCTCGACGACATCATGCATCAGATGGAGAAGCAGCAGGCGTTGATGGCCGAGGCCGCCGACGACAAGGTGCGCGACAAGGCTGTCGCACGCTACGGCCGTCTCGAAGAGCGCTTCTCCGACCTCGGCGGCTACGTCGCCGAGTCCGAGGCCGCGCGCATCTGCAACAGCCTCGGATTGCCCGACCGCGTGCTCGGCCAGCCGCTGCGCACGCTCTCGGGCGGACAGCGCCGTCGCATCGAGCTCGCCCGCATCCTGTTCGCAGCCTCCGACGGCTCGGGCAAATCTGCGACGACGCTGCTCCTCGACGAGCCGACCAACCACCTCGACGCCGACTCGATCACCTGGCTGCGCAGCTTCCTGCAGAACCACGAGGGCGGACTCGTGGTGATCAGCCACGACGTCGACCTGCTGGCCGACGTGGTCAACAAGGTGTGGTTCCTCGACGCCGTCCGCGGCGAAGCCGACGTCTACAACATGGGCTGGAAGCGCTACCTCGACGCACGCGCAACCGACGAGCAGCGTCGTAAGCGTGAGCGCGCCAATGCGGAGAAGAAGGCGTCCGCGCTGCGCGCACAGGCGGCAAAGCTCGGCGCCAAGGCCACGAAAGCCACTGCGGCACAACAGATGCTCAAGCGCGCCGATCGCATGATCGATTCCCTCGACGAGGAGCAGGTGGCCGACCGCACCGCCCGGATTCGCTTCCCGGAGCCCGCGGCGTGTGGCAAGACGCCGCTGATGGCGTCGGGGCTGAGCAAGTCCTACGGCTCGCTCGAGATCTTCACCGGCGTCGACCTCGCGATCGACAAGGGCAGTCGTGTGGTCGTGCTCGGACTCAACGGTGCCGGTAAGACCACCCTGCTCAAGGTGCTCGCCGGTGTCGAGGCGTCGGATACGGGCTCGCTAGAGCCCGGCTACGGACTCAAGATCGGCTACTTCGCGCAGGAGCACGACACCCTCGACGACATGGCGACGGTGTGGGAGAACATTCGGCACGCCGCGCCCGACGCAGGCGAACAGGATCTTCGTAGCCTGCTCGGTGCCTTCATGTTCACCGGACCTCAGCTCGACCAACCCGCAGGCACGCTGTCCGGTGGTGAGAAGACGCGACTGTCGCTGGCAGGACTCGTGTCGTCGGCGGCCAACGTGCTGCTGCTCGACGAGCCGACCAACAACCTCGACCCGATCTCGCGCGAGCAGGTGCTCGACGCCCTGCGCAGCTACACCGGCGCCGTGGTCCTCGTTACTCACGACCCCGGTGCCGCGGCGGCGCTCGATCCGCAACGCGTGATTCTTCTGCCCGACGGCACCGAAGACCACTGGAGCGACGAATACCAGGAGCTCATCGAGCTCGCGTGACGCGCAGATCACTCCCTTTTTCTCGTCGTGATTGCGCTCCCATCTCTGCTGTGAGGTGAATCGCTGCCCAAGTGGCGTGGACGCACTGCCAATCTTCATTAGCCGTGCAAGGTTTGTCTGAGCGTCACGAATCATTCATGTGAGCGCCCGGTATCCACCTCACCTAGGAGTAAAGCGTCCGTGCGGCAACCTTTGCGATCGCTCATCCTTTTCCTCGCTGCACGGTTCGGGGAGGTCCGGTGACGGCGGCGCATCGTCGCCGTTCGTGGCTCGTCGCGGCGATCGCCGCGCTGACTGTGTCCGCAGGGTTCGTGGTGCCGACCGGAGCCGCCCAGGCGGCCCCAATGCAGTCCGAGAATGTCGCCTGGGCGCCGGGGGCGCATTGGTCGCAGGCCTACATCCCCGAGAAGGACGGCACCGTCCTTCACGCCGACATCTTGCGGCCCGCGCACCTGTCCGCTAGCGCGAAGACGCCCGTAATCCTCAGTGTCAGTCCGTATTTCAATCATTCGGGCTCCGGTGGCGTCGCCGGTGCGCTCGACGGATTCACCTATAAGCCCCTTCCGCCCGCACAGCCGAACGACAGATTCTCCGATCTGGTCACCCAGGGTGACCTCATGCGCAAGGGGTATACCTACGTGATGGTCGACCTCCGAGGATTCGGAGGGAGTACGGGATGCCTGGATTACGACGGGCCGGGTGAGCAGGCCGACGTGCGCGCAGCGGTGGAGTGGGCAGCGAGTCAGCCGTGGTCGACCGGCGCTGTGGGCATGTACGGCAAGTCCTACGATGGCAACACCGGGATCATGGGAACGGCACTGGCCCCGAAGGGGCTGCGCGCGGTGGTCGCGCAAGAGCCGATGTACGACGGCTATCGCTACCTGTATCAAAACGGTGTGCGCTACCTGAACTCGCTCTACATGGGGATCTGGTACGACCAGATTGCCTCGGCGTCGGGGGTGCCGTTCGGCGACGACGCGCGCTACATGAAGTCCTCGCTGTATGAGCTCCAGCATCCGGAGTGCTTGTCGCGCAACGCATCAGCGCAGATGGCTGATTCGGATCACAACTCGTCGTACTGGCGGGAGCGGGGCTTCGCCGAGGCCGCCCACGACTCGCCGGTGCCGCTGTTTCTCACCCAGGGCCTGATCGAGAACAACACGTGGCCCGACGGGTTATACGAGACGATCGCCGGGCGCAAGGCTCCGACGAGGGCGTGGCTGGGCATGTGGGACCACGTGCGCGGCAACGAGACCGCCGCCGACGGGCGACTGGCGATGGGGCGACCCGGATGGTTCGCCGAGGTGATGCGCTGGTACGACAGGTATCTCAAGGGCACTGACGTCGCAAGCGATCCGTCCATCGTCGTGGAGGACAACACCGGGTCGTGGCGTGCGCAGCCGTCGTGGCCGATGCAGACGTCCACGCAGACGGTCGCACTTCCGACCGGAAGCTATCGTGACGGCGTCACGGCAGTCGGCTCATACGGAACCCAGGCTTCGGAGATCTCGGCGCCGTCAGGACTCGATCGCAACCCGGGACTGTGGCGGGTCAGCGCGCCGGTCAGCAGGTCCGTCCGCATCTCGGGGGCGCCACAGGTGTCGGTGCGCACGACGACCGCTCAGGCGGGCGCGCATCTGGTTGTCGACCTCTACGATCTCCCCCCATCCGTGCAGGCGACTCGGATCACCCGTGCCGCATCGGTTCTCGAACGCGGCGCCGCGACGACGACATTCCGGTTGCTCCCCAACGACTGGTTGGTGGCGCCTGGGCACCGCCTCGGAATACGCATCGTGAACACCAACTCCGAGCTCTATCTGCCGTCGCGCAGCAGTGCGACGGTCACGGTGACCGGTGGAACGTTGTCTCTGCCCATCGATGCCCACAGGTGGCCGCCAACCGTGGGTGGCCGATCGGTGTTCCTCGACGACTACCTGGCCGTGGCTGGCCGCTACACGCTGCCCGCCGGCACACCGACGGATCAGTGGGTGATCAAGTAGGAGAGGCTGGCAAGCATCAGGGCCGCTCCGTCGGTCCGGCCACGATGCCCGACAACTGCACGCGCTTGCCGACGTCCCGCGTGCTGACGTGACCGACGGGAGTGGCCAGAATCTCGTGATGATCGGTGGCATCGGACTCGACGTGCATCGTTCCCGACGCGCCGTTCGCGATGTATCCGCTGGGAGCTGCTACCTCGCGAGCGCGGTAGCAGCCCGTCGGCAGCGAACGAATCAGCAGTCCCTGTGCATCGGTGACACCTGAGCCACGGGGTTGCCCGGCGCACGTCGTGATCGCGAACCGCGCGCCCGGCAGCGGGTGGCCGTCGATGCGGTCGCGGACTGCGATCCGCAGTTGGCCCGACCCGTCGTCGAATCCGCCCTTGCGGTCGACGCCGGTTCCGATGGATCGACTCGGTTGCTGGTCGCGCGTCGTCACGGTGAACGTTCCCGAACCGGGTGTGGCCGAGGCGGCCGCCGACGCTCCGACGATTCCGGCAAGCGTCATTGCGCCGACGACCGTGAGAGTCGTTGTCACACGGACGAATCGGCCGTTCATGCTCGCGTCGCCCAGGCGATGATGTTGTCGGCGTAGCCGAGTGGGGGACCGACGAACGCCCCGCCGCACGTGACAAGGGCGAGGGTTTCCGGACCGTCGAGGCGGTTGAGTTCCTCTGCGGGAAAGCCCTCCTCCTTGTCGGCCTTCTGGACATTACGCACCCGGTAGTGGACGGTCTCACCCTTCGCGGTGGTGACCGCGACATCGGTTCCCGGTGTGAGAGAACTGAACCGGGCGGCGAAGCCACGCCCCTGCGAGGCCTCGTCGACGTGGCCGGTCACGACGATTGTGCCCTTGCCCGATCCGGGTAACGCCGAATCGACCCACCAGCCGAGACGATGGACGTCCTGTGGCGGCAGGAGCGCACCGGTCGTATCCGTCGCAACCGCATCGGTGACAGCGGAATCACCGCCGACCTCAATACTTTTCGGTGCGGCCGGCTCGTCGGTGCGTGCGGCAACGGGTGCGGGTAGCTGGGTCTGCGCAGACGGTGTTGCCACGGACGATTCGCTCGTGCGTGTCGAGCAGCCGACGAGAAGCGTCAGACTCAGAGCCAGCAGGCAGAACAGTGTGCGTATCGGCGTGGTTTTCATGGTCGATCCACCGGTCCCGACGGAATCGACGACAGCGATGTCCTGCCCGACGGATTGCGGTCGGTCACGTGGTCGACGGGGGTGTTGTAGACCGTCACCGTCGACACCTTGTCGGTGGACACGTCGACGGTGTACGAGCGACCCTCGGGCACATAGCCTTTCGGTGCCGCCGTCTCCTTGACGCGGTAGCAGCCCGGTGCCACCTCACGGTTGACCACGCCGCCCTCGCCGGTGGTTTCCCACCCCAACACATCCCCGGAGCAGGTGGACACGACGAAGCTCGCTCCCGGCAGCTTGGCGCCGGTGACTCTGTCGGCCTTGACCACCTGTAGGGTTCCGGAACCATCTCCGCCGCCGTCGGTGCGTGCGAAGGAAATCTGGATATGGTTGCCGAGCAGTCCGAGTTCGACTGTGCCGCTTCCCGAAATCAGCCTCAATCCGTCGGGCCAACTGATCGTCTCGAAACTGTAGGTTCCCACGTTCAGGGTCAGTTCGGCGGGGGCGGTGACCATCGTTACCGCGCCGGTCTCGTTGTTGGTGAGACGTACCCGAGCACCCTGCACCGGCGTGATGCCGTTGGGGTAGGGGATGAATGACGTGACATAGAGGTGTGCGGTCCCGGACTCCGGAGGGGTCGTCGGAGAACTCGGGGTTGTCGACGTCGGCGCTTCGACGGTCGTCGACGGACCGGGGGCGGGGGTACTCGGTACCGACGAACTCGGGACTGACGGATCGGTGGTGGCGGGTGTCGTGGTTGAAGGTGACTGCGTCGTCGGCTGGTCAACCGTCGTGGCGGGTGCGACCGTGGTCGACGAGGTCGACGGGGTTTCCGCCGAACCGACTGCGGGAGCCATCGCAAGGCTGAGCAGGATTCCCGCCGCAAAGGCTGCGGTGCTTGTCCGCGGAGTGCGGAATCTGCTGGGGTGCTTGGGTGATCGTTTCGACATTGGAGTGAGCCTTTCGGTGGGGTGGACGGCCCCGACACCCGTGAAGTCGGGTGGGCCAATCGATTCGTTATCGCCTGCGGCCGTCGGCGGGCGGAAATCATTCACGCGTCGTACGGCCTGTACGTGGCGGTGCATTCACGGCCGGTCGACGGGCCCCGAGGGAATCGAACTCAGCGGAGTGCGTGCGCCCGGATCACGGCCGGGAGCCGAGGGTCCGGGATTCGTTGTTCCCGGGCCTGACGTGCCCTTTGCGGTGAAGTGGATCGTGTAGATGATGTCCCGACCACGCTCGAGTGGAATGTTGAACGACGACGGCCCCACGAGCGTCAGTCCCGCGGGTACTTCGAGCACAAGGACACTCACCGTCCCGGTCGGGGACTGCACGGTCGCGGGCAGGGTCGTGACGTAGGGGTTTACCGCGACCAGACGAACCAACACGCCGTTGACCCCGTCGTGCGCGCCGTCGAGCACGGCATTGATCATCACGGACCCATACGCGACAGGGCTTGTGGGCGTGGACGTTTCGGTGCTCGCGGGTGTGCTCGGTGGGGTCGATGACGAGGGCGGGTTGGTTGTCGGCGGCGTGGTTGTTGTTGGCGGTGTTGTCGTCGGCGGCGTCGTGGTTGTCGGTGCCGTGGTGGATGGGGTGGTCACCGACGGCGCGGTCGTGTCGACGTCGGCGTGGGCACCACCCACCCCGAGAGACAGGCACGCCGCGACGACGATGAGTGTGCTCGAGAAAGAACGGAAATGTGTGACGGTACGCATGAGCGGACTCGCGATCTCCCCGACCCGAATCGGATCACTGTGTGACCCCCGATGTCTGATGAGTCCGAATCGGGAGGGGGATCGTTAACACGCGCGAAGAACCGTTATCGACGCGTTACCTGGTGTCATTCACGCGTTCGACGGCGACCACTGCTCATCTCGACGCCGCATACCGCTTCGTGAGTTCGCCCTTGACCAGCTTGCCGGTGGGTGTACGAGGCAGATCTGCAACGAAATCGACGGAGCGTGGAACCTTGTACCGCGCAAGCGAATCGCCCGCGAAGTCGAGGAGCTCGTCGGCAAGCGTCCGCGAGGCCTCGTACGCCGGATCGAGTTGCACGAGCGCCTTGGCGACCTCGCCGAGGTCGTCATCGGGCACACCGATCACGGCGACGTCGTAGACGGCCGGGTGGTTGATGAGTACGTTCTCGGCTTCTTGGGGATAGATGTTGACGCCGCCGGTGATGATCATGAACGCCTTGCGGTCGGTGAGATAGAGGAAACCCTCATCGTCGACGTAGCCCATGTCGCCTGTTGTTGCCCATGTCGGGTGTTTCGGGTGATACGCCGACGCCGTCTTGCCCGGGTCGTTGTGGTACTCGAAAGCGGGTGTCTCACGCTCGAAATACACGAGGCCGACGTCGCCGACGGGCATCTCGTCGCCGGCGTCGTCGCAGATCCTGATGACGCCCATGCCCGCTCGTCCGACGGAACCGGGATGCGTCAACGCGTCCTCGGGGCCGATGAACGTCGCGCCCGCGGCCTCGGTCGATGCGTAGTATTCGTGGATCACCGGACCCCACCATTCGATCATCGCGCGCTTGACCTCGGCGGGGCACGGGGCTGCGGCGTGGATCGCCACCTTCAGGCTCGACACGTCGTATTTGTCGCGGATATCCGCGGGCAACTTGAGCATCCTGATGAACATCGTCGGCACCCATTGGCTGTGCGTGGCGCGATACTCCTCGACGAGACTCAGTGCTTCCTCCGGCTCGAAGTGGTCCATGAACACCACGGTGCCGCCGACAGAATTGGTGACGCCGCAAAAGCGCAGTGGCGCAGCGTGATACAACGGCGCTGGGGATAGATAGACGCTCTCGGCATCGAATCCGTAGAGCGGGCTGAAGATCGCGGTGTACGCATCGGGGACTTCTGCGACCAAGCCGTCCGGTAGCGGTGTGCGAATCCCCTTGGGGCGTCCCGTGGTTCCCGACGAGTAGAGCATGTCGGTGCCGCGGGGTTCGTCGGTACGCAGCGTGTCCGGTGCTGCCGCCAAGACGTCGTCGTAGGGTTCGAAGCCATCGATGACCCCACCCCACGCGATGCGATGGCCTGTTTCGGCAAGTGCTGCGATTTCGCCGCTCGTCGAGACCGCTTCTGCCACAGCGGCATCGGCAAACAGCACCTTCGCCGCGCTGTCGGTGAGGATGTAGGCGGTTTCGTCCGCGGTCAGGTGATGATTGATCGCGGTGACGTAGAGGCCACTGCGGATCGCTGCCCAGTACACCTCGAACATGTGAAGGTTGTTGCGCGACACCATCGCGATGGTGTCGCCAGGACGTAGCCCGAGTTCGTCGAGGTGGTTCGCCAAGCGCGCGGAGTTGTCATCGAGTTCGCGATAGGTGAGGGCGGTTCCGGTGGCAGCGTCGACTACGGCGGCTTTGTCAGGTGTGGTTGCGGCGATGGTTCCTGGGAACACGACTATCTCCTCGATGACTCGGGATACGGACGATGTCGATTGTGATCGACATCTCATGCGAGATCGTATACCGAGCGATAGTTCGGTGGGGCCGTGATGGGACTTCTGTCGTGTGATTCGGTTGCTCATCGGGTTCGGAATCCGATGGCGGCAGTGATCCGACTCAGCCGAGTCCGACGGAGCGCCGCGCGGCCGAACGAAACGCCGTCATCACGCCGTCGCCATCGAGATAGACACCGACCAACGCGGCGTCACGAAGCAGAACCAACTCGGCGGCAGCCGTGTCGGAGTCTGCGATGCCCGCCGCGTCGCAGAGCGTGCTCAAGGAGGCTCGGAACCATTCGCGGTGGCGTCGCACCACTTGTCGAACCGAGCCATCGGGATCTGGATACTCAGCAGCGGCGTTGATGAACGGACAGCCCCTGGTGTGGTACCGCGTCGCATCGGTCGCAATACCCTCGATCACCGCCCCGAGAAGCTCGCCCGGGGATCCCCCGGCCGTGGTGGCCGCATCGAAGTAACCGCGGATCGTCGCATCTTCCCGATCGAGGTACGCAACGACGAGTGCCTCCTTGCCTGCGAAATGGCGGTACATGGTTGCCCGTGTGACTCCCGCCTCGGCGAGGATGCGGTCGACGCCGACGCCCTTGATGCCCTCCGCGTAGAACAGCCGCGAAGCGGTCTCGACCAGCCTGTCGCGCGGCGCACTAGTGGTGCCCATCACCATCACTCTCCAGTCGTAGGTCTTGACGTATCGAGTGTCGCACCCAAACAATGAACAGAACGTTCGTTCTACCTAGGGATGGCCCCATGACATTGTCATCGATCAGTGTCCGAGAGTCCGGCGACATAGCGACAGCCAATGCGTCGGGCAAACGGCCCGTGGTTTTCGTACACGGGTTGTGGCTCTTGGCCGAAAGTTGGAATCCGTGGCGAGACTTCTTCGATGCCAAGGGTTTCGCGACCGTCGCGGTGGACTGGCCGGGCGACCAGCCGACAACCTCACTCGCCCACGCCCACCCCGAGTCGCTTGACGGCACGTCGATCGCCGACGTCGCCGACCACGTGGCAGCGGTCGTCGCGCAACTCGACGTCGAGCCTGTGCTGATCGGGCACAGCTTCGGCGGGCTCGTGGTGCAGATGGTCGCGGGGCGCGGAGTGGCAGCCGCAACGGTGTCGATCGACCCCGCGCCGAGCCAGGGCGTGCTCCCGCTGCCGGTCTCGACCATCAAGTCCGCGTTGCCGGTGCTGGGCAACCCGTTCACCTTCGGACGGACCGTCACGTTGACCTTCGATCAGTTTCGCTACGGATTCGCCAATGCGGTCGACGAGACTCAGGCACGGGAACTGTACGACGCACAGCACACGCCGGGGCCCGGGCGCCCGCTGTTCCAAGCCGCGACAGCCAACTTCAACCCGTGGGCCAAGACGAAGGTGGACAAGCGCAATCCCGAGCGAGGCCCGATGCTCCTGATTACCGGCGAGAAGGACCATATTGCGCCAGGCGTGATGACTCGAGCGGCGTTCGCGAAGCAACGCACGAATCCGTCAGCGACCGAACTCGTCGAGATTCCCGGCGCCGGTCACTCACTGGTGATCGACGACAATTGGGAACTCGTTGCCCAGAGATCCGCAGACTTCCTTGCACGGCAAGGGATCTCATGACTCCGCGGTGGCGCGCGAGCGCACCGATGCCTCCACGAGATCGAGAACGGCCGACAGGTCGTCGGTAGGACGTCCCGACGCCAATCGGGTGATCAGCCCGTCGAGGACGAGGTCGAGGTAGTCGAGCAGAACGTCGGTGGGGACGTCGTCTCGCAGTCGGCCGGTCTCACGGCCGCGTTCGAGGCGATCGAGCGTGGCCTTCTCGAGTTCAGCCGAGCGTTCCAGCCATGCCGACCGGAACGTCGGGTCGGTGCGGAGCTTGCGCGCGATCTCCAGCCGCGTGCCCAACCAATCGAAATCCTGTGGGCGCGCGAGCATGTCGCGCATGACCTGAACAAGGCCCTGCTCTGCCGCGACGTCGGCCATGCGTTCGGCGTCTTCCCGCGCGAGCGCGAGGAAGAGCGCCTCCTTGTCGCGGAAATGATGAAAGATCGCACCGCGAGAGAGTCCTGTCGACTCCTCGATGCGTTTGACCGTCGCTCCGTCGTAGCCGTACTCCGCGAAGCAATGCCGCGCGCCGTCGAGAATTTCCCGACGACGCGCGGCAAGGCGGTCATCACTGACCTTGGGCACTGCTATCGCCCTGTCAGCTCTTGATCATGTTGCGGAGCACGTACTGCAGGATGCCGCCGTTGCGGTAGTAGTCGGCTTCACCGGGTGTGTCGATGCGCACCTTGGCGTCGAACTCGACCTTCGAGCCGTCTTCCTTGGTGGCGGTGACGTGCACCGTCTTCGGCGTGGTGCCGTTGTTGAGCTCCTCGATGCCGGTGATGTCGAAGGTCTCCGTGCCGTCGAGGCCCAGCGACTTGTGCGACTCGCCCTCGGGGAACTGCAGCGGGATCACGCCCATGCCGATGAGGTTCGAGCGGTGGATGCGCTCGAAGCTCTCGGTGATGACGGCCTTGACGCCCAGCAGGCTGGTGCCCTTGGCTGCCCAGTCACGCGAGCTACCGGTGCCGTACTCCTTGCCGCCGAGCACGACGAGCGGGGTGCCTTCCTTCGCGTAGTTCTGCGCGGCGTCGTAGATGAACGACTGCGGAGCGCCTTCCTGCGTGAAGTCGCGGGTGTAGCCACCGGTGACGTCGACGAGCTGGTTGGCCAGGCGGATGTTGCCGAAGGTCGACCGGATCATCACCTCGTGGTTACCGCGGCGGGCACCCAGCGAGTTGTAGTCCTTGCGAGCCACACCGTGTGCGTCGAGGTACTGCGCGGCGGGCGTGCCGGGCTTGATCGTCGAGGCGGGGGAGATGTGGTCGGTGGTCACCGAGTCGCCGAGCTTCGCGAGCACGCGCGCGCCCTTGATGTCGGAGACCGGATCGGCTTCGAGCTTCATACCGTCGAAGTACGGAGGCTTCCGCACGTAGGTCGACTCGTCGTCCCAGTCGAAGGTCTTGCCCTCGGGGGTCGGCAGGCTCTGCCAGCGCTCGTCGCCCTTGAAGACGTCGGCGTAGTCCTCGGCGTACTGCTCGGGGCTGATCGAGTTCGAGATGGTCTGCGCGATCTCCTCGTTGGTCGGCCAGATGTCCTCAAGGAAGACGTCGTTGCCGTTCTCGTCCTGGCCGAGAGGATCGGACTCGAAGTCGAAGTCCATCGTGCCCGCGAGTGCGTAGGCGATGACCAACGGGGGTGACGCGAGGTAGTTCATCTTCACGTCGGGGTTGATACGACCCTCGAAGTTGCGGTTGCCCGAGAGCACCGCGGTCGCGGTCAGGTCGTTGTCGTTGATCGCCTTCGAGATCTCCTCGGGCAGCGGGCCCGAGTTACCGATACAGGTGGTGCAGCCGTAGCCGACGAGGTAGAAGCCGAGCTTCTCCAGGTACGGCCACAGGCCCGCCTTGTCGTAGTAGCCGGTCACGACCTGCGATCCGGGGGCCATCGAGGTCTTGACCCATGGCTTGGAGGTCAGGCCCTTGTCGACGGCCTTCTTGGCGAGCAGGCCAGCGCCGAGCATGACCGACGGGTTCGACGTGTTGGTGCAGCTCGTGATCGACGCGATCGTCACGATGCCGTGGTCGAGGATCATGTCGCCACGCTCGGTCGACGACACCTTGACGGGCTTCGACGGACGACCCTCAGCACCCTTGCTGGCGTTGTGGGCGGGCTCGTAGCCGTCATCGGCGAACGAGAGCTTCGCGCCATTGGGGTCGATGGCGGGGGAGTCCGAGGCGGGGAAGCTCTCCGCGTTCGACTCGTCGACACCGTTGTAGGCGGGCGTGTTGCCCTCTTCGACGTAGTTGTGGATGTCCTTGCGGAATGCGTTCTTGGCATCCCAGAGCTCGATGCGGTCCTGCGGGCGCTTCGGGCCTGCGATCGACGGGACGACCGTCGACAGGTCGAGCTCGATGTACTCGGAGTACTGCGGCTCGGTGGCGTCCTTCTCCAGCCACATGCCCTGTTCCTTGGCGTATGCCTCGACGAGGGCCAGCGTCTCCGCGCTGCGGCCGGTGAGCTTCAGGTAGTTGATGGTCTCGCCGTCGATCGGGAAGATCGCGCAGGTGGAGCCGAACTCGGGGCTCATGTTGCCGATGGTGGCGCGGTTGGCCAGCGGGACCTCGGCGACGCCATTGCCGTAGAACTCGACGAACTTGCCGACGACGCCGTGCTTGCGCAGCATTTCCGTGATGGTCAGCACGACGTCGGTCGCGGTGACGCCCGGCTTGGCCGCGCCGGTCAGCTTGAAGCCGACGACGCGCGGGATGAGCATCGAAACCGGCTGGCCGAGCATGGCGGCCTCGGCCTCGATACCGCCGACGCCCCATCCGAGCACGCCGAGACCGTTCTGCATCGTGGTGTGCGAGTCGGTGCCGATGCAGGTGTCGGGGTATGCGACCTCGGTGCCCTCGGAGTTGGGGCGAACCATGACCGAGCGGGCGAGGTGCTCGATGTTGACCTGGTGCACGATGCCGGTGCCCGGCGGCACGACGCGGAAGTCGTCGAATGCGCCCTGGCCCCAGCGGAGGAACTTGTAGCGCTCTTCGTTGCGCTGGTACTCGATCTCGACGTTGCGCTCGAATGCCTGCGCGTTGCCGAAGGCCTCGATGATGACGGAGTGGTCGATGACCATCTCAGCGGGTGCGAGCGGGTTGACCTTGTCGGGATCGCCGCCGAGTTCCTTGACCGCGTCGCGCATGGTGGTCAGGTCGACCACACAGGGGACGCCGGTGAAGTCCTGCATGATGACGCGAGCCGGGGTGAACTGGATCTCGATGCTCGGCTCGGCCGAGGGATCCCAGTTGGCGATCGCTTCGATGTGGTCCTTGGTGACGTTCGCGCCGTCTTCGGTGCGAAGCAGGTTCTCGGCGAGGACCTTGAGTGCGTAAGGGAGCTTCTCGGTTCCCTTGACAGCGCTCAGCCGGTAGATCTCATACGACTTGTCGCCCACCTCGAGGGTGCCTTGGGCGCCAAAGGAATTGATACTCACGACTTAATCCACTCTCCTCGTGCCGACGGGCTGCGTCGGCGTCGTTCGACATCTCACGTGTGCGCACGTGGACTGCTTGGCCGGCTCGTCGACGAACGCCGCTCGTCGACTCCGACCGTGACCCGACGGGCTGCGCCGGGTGTTCGAGTGCTGTCGGTGGCGCCGGTGGGTGGTACCGATGCCTCCCTGCCCTCGCGGGGCGGCCACGGGGCCGCCGTGGTCACCGTGTCATCCTAACAGTACGGCTGTACTGTTTACAACACGCGACACGCCCGTTTACCGCCTACCTACAGCATCCTCCATTCTGTCGCATGGCACGAGGCGAGGGTCACGCGGTCGTGTGCGCGTCGGCGACATTTAATGGCTGCGAAACCTTCTCCGGTGACACGCGGGGGTGGGTCCCCGGCCGCGACGACCCATTGGGCAGGATTGTCGTGGCAGCGCGCATGCGGTTCGGAGCATGCGGTAGGTGCACGCAGTTTCGAGCAGAACAGAAAGTTGGGTACAGCCGATGAGTCCAGGTCCACAGGGCTACCCCGCGATCATTCCTGCGAATGTCGACATGACGGCCCTGCGGCAAGAGCTGCTTGCCGACCACGTCGCCGCACCCGCCGATCAGGAACCAGCGCTTCGCGCCCTCGTGGCCCGCGCCGAGTCTGACGGGCACGACCTCAACGTGGTCGTTCTGACCGTGCCGCAGCCGAACTTCACCTACTACCGCGACATCGCCACCCAGTTGCAGTCCGAGGTCGGTGGGACCGTACTGGTCATCGGCCCGAACTCGGTCGGTAGTTCGTCGGCCGATTTCAGTCGCGTGGTGCAGGAGCAGGCCATGGACGACCTGACGCTGCAGAATCCGTCCGTCGCCGCCACGCAGATGTACGACGAACTGACGTCGCCGCAGATCGACTGGACGCTCGTGACGCTTCTCCTGGTGGTCGTGACGATCATCGGTGCCGTGCTCGCCCGTGTGCGGACCGTACGTGCGCGTCGGCGCCGCGGTGAGGTCGCGCAACCGGCTGCACAACCGCCGCGATCAGCCGAGTCGACCTCGGGTGACGACGTGGTGTCGGCTACTGAGTCGTCCGCCCGCTGAGGCAGGCTGCACCAACCAACCTCGCGAAGCTCGGACCCGGGTCGTACGGCACAACCGGGTCTTGTCGTCGTTCGACGCTCTGTTGCCAATTCGATACCTGGCAAGTCATGTCACCCTTTGGGCTGTTCACGGCATTTTCCCAGGTAATCACCCCTATGTAATTCGTTGCAGCGGTTTTCTCGTGTGTCCGATGTGACGTACGGTTCTCATGTCGCTTGTGTTGCTGTTGGTATCCAATGCACCACATGTGGTAGGTGATGCACGTTGGTTGGTTGGGGAAGACGTGCACCCTGTGTTCGGACATGGAGATGCGTGCGACTCGAGACGGTGCGACTCGAGGCATGACATCGCCGGCGAGGGCGAGGAGTTTCACGTGAGGCGAGTGACCACCGGTGTGGCTCGTGGTACCCCGGGGCGGGGTAGGCCGCGATTCGCACGTCTAGGGGCCGTACTTGCGGTCGCGATACTCAGCGGAATGGGTGCGGGCCAGGCATTGGCCGCTCCTGGCGCGATGGCGCCGAAAAAGCCGACGAGCGCGGTGTCGACGTTGATCAATCAGATCGCAACGGCGAATCAGAACATCAAGGATCTCGACGGAGCGGTCGCCGTTCGCCAGGAGAACGCCAACAGGTCGCTTGCCGATTATCAGAACTCGATCGCGGCGCAGCAGCTGGCCACCCAGGCGGCATCCGGCGCCGAGAACTCTCTCACCAAAGCCAACCGTGCTGCCAAAGACGCCCAGAAATCGTTCGATGCACTGATCCGTGATGTCTATCGGAATGGCACCACGTCGAGTTCGATGACCAAGTACGTGTCCTCCGACAATCCCGACAGGGTGCTCGAGCGGATGTCGACGCTCGACCGGCTCGCCCGGAACCAGCAGGACACGATCCGTCGCCTGCAGGTGGCCCGCAACCAACAAGCCAACAGGGTGTCGGCGCTCGAAGCTCTCAAACGGCAGGCGGCGCTTGCCACCTCGGGCGCGGAGCAGCGCAAGAACGACGCACTTGCCGCCGTACGCGAAGCCCGGTCGGCGATGCTCAACGAACAGCAGCGTCGCAATTCGCTCGTGACTCAACGTGATTCGGTCCAGCAGAAACTCGACAAGCTGCGTGGCACGGTCACAACACCCAAGAAGGTCGACGCTCCCGCGCCGACCGACCTGTTGTCGGGACTCTTCCCCGGAATCCCGGGACTCCCGGGACCTCGTCCGAGCGCGCCCGGCGCGACTCAGGTCGAAGGGACGAGTGACAACCAAGCGCTTCAGGTGGCCGCGGAGGCCGCCGCTCGTCTCGCGGGAGACCTTGGCCAGAAGGCGCTCGCGGCAATGGTCGGCCAGGCGCAGATCCCGCACTCGGAACTCCTCGACGAACTCGGCCTCGGGGGTGCGTCGCTGGGCTCCTCTGGTGCTGACAGCATCGCCAGCAGGCTCGGTTCCGGCAGTCTCGGCACGCTGTTCGGCAGTTCCTCGGGTGGCGGTGGGCCGGTGCGTCCTGGTCTGCGTGGCCCTCAGGCCGTCGAGATCGTGGTGAACCGCGCGCTCTCGCAGCTCAACGTGCCCTACGCGTGGGGTGGTGGTGACGCCAACGGTCCCACCCTCGGTATCCGCGACGGTGGTGTTGCCGACAGCTACGGCGATTACAACAAGGTCGGCTTCGATTGCTCGGGTCTCATGATGTATGCGTTCGGCGGCGTCGGTATCCAGCTCCCGCACTACACGGGCTACCAGTACACATCGGGTCCCCAGGTGCCGCTGGCGCAGATGCAGCGTGGCGACATGATCTTCTACGGACCCAATGCGAGTGAGCATGTCGCGCTCTACCTCGGCGACAACAAGATGGTCGAGGCGCCGCAGTCGGGCGACGTCGTCAAGGTGTCGCCGCTGCGGACGGCGGGCGCGATGCCCAACGTGGTGCGCCTGCTCTGATTCCGCACCGAGCCGGATGCCGTGATGCCGCGCCATCCGAACGACCTTCTTGGCGCGTTTTCAGGACGCACGGCTAGGCTGGCTTGCAATCATGTCGGCAACCGATTCTGCGAAGGCACAACGCGGCTGCGCCGGTATCCGGACGAACCTTAGGAGTAGGGGTTGACCTCTTCGCATCCGAACACTGAGCAGGCGCACGCCGCGTCGAACTCGGGCGGGGGAGCGGTGACGCTCAGCGACGACGACGTGAAGCTCGTGGAACGTGCGATCTATGAGGTCAAGCGTGTGATCGTCGGCCAGGATCAGCTCGTCGAGCGCATCCTCGTCGGACTGCTCGCTCGCGGGCACATCCTCCTCGAGGGTGTCCCCGGTGTGGCCAAGACGCTCGCGGTCGAGACGTTCGCGAAGGTCATCGGCGGCAACTTCTCCCGCGTTCAGTTCACGCCAGACCTCGTGCCAACCGACCTGCTCGGAACGCGCATCTACCGCCAGGGTCGTGAAGAGTTCGACACCGAGCTGGGCCCGGTTGTCGCGAACTTCCTCCTCGCCGACGAGATCAACCGTGCACCGGCGAAGGTGCAGTCGGCTCTTCTCGAGGTGATGGCCGAGCGGCACGTCTCGATCGGCGGAACCACCTATCCGATGCCGAGCCCGTTCCTCGTCATGGCGACGCAGAACCCCATCGAGAACGAGGGTGTCTACCCGCTGCCCGAGGCACAGCGCGACCGCTTCCTGTTCAAGATCCTCGTCGACTACCCGTCGGTCGAGGAAGAGCGCGAGATCGTCTACCGGATGGGCAATGTGCCACCGAGCGCGGCGCAGATCCTCGATCCGGAGACGACGATCCGGCTGCAGGAGACCGCGGCCAATGTGTTCGTCCACCATGCTTTGGTCGACTATGTCGTCCGTGTCATCAACGCGACCCGACGTCCCGCCGAGCTCGGTCTGCACGACGTCGATTCCTGGTTGTCCTACGGCGCCTCACCGCGTGCGACGCTCGGCATCGTTGCGGCTGCCCGCGCGCTGGCACTCGTGCGTGGTCGCGATTACGTGATCCCCGCCGACATCGTCGAGCTCATCCCCGACGTCCTGCGCCATCGTCTGGTGCTGAGCTACGACGCTCTCGCCGACGAGGTCACAGCCGACCAGATCATCAACCGCATCCTGCAGACCATCGGGTTGCCGCAGGTGGGTACACAGCCCGTGCAGCAGCAGGCGCCGCCGATGCAGGCGATGCCGGGTCAGCCCGGCGTCGGACCACAGGCCCCGGGCGTGAACGGCGCACCCGGTCAGAACCCGCAGCAGCCCCCGCAACAGGAACAGCCGGTCAACGGTGCACAGGGCCGCTACCCGGCGGGTCCGGCCAACCAGACGTCAGCGCGGTATGGCGGCTAACAGCACACTGCCGTCGCTCGAATCAGGCCTGCTCGACGAACCGCAGCTCTCGGCAGCGCTGAAGTCGCTCGAACTGACGGTGCGCCGCAAGCTCGACGGCGTGCTGCAGGGCGAACACCAGGGACTGATTCCGGGACCGGGTTCCGAACCGGGAGAGGCACGGCCGTACCAGCCCGGCGACGATATCCGCCGGATGGAGTGGTCGGTCACTGCCCGTACGACCCAACCCCATGTCCGACAGATGATCGCCGACCGCGAGCTCGAGACGTGGCTCGTCGTCGACGCGTCAGCGAGCCTCGACTTCGGCACCGTCGCCCACACCAAACGCGAGCTCGCGGTGGCCGCGTCGTCGGCCATCGTGCATCTCACCTCCGGTGGTGGCAATCGCCACGGCGCGGTGGTGTGCACCGGTGACAAGATCGTCCGCGTACCCGCCCACGCCGGGCGTGCCCACGACCTGAGTCTGCTGAAGACGATCGCCACCACCCGTCGCGCGGAACCCGGCGTGCGGGGCGATCTCAAGGCAGGACTCGAAGCGCTGCGCCGACCGCAGCGGCGTCGCGGCCTGGCGGTCGTGATCAGCGACTTCCTGGGTCCGATCGACTGGGAGCGCTCGCTTCGCGCCATCGGCGCCCATCACGAACTCCTGGCGATCGAGGTTCTCGACCCACGCGATCTGGAATTGCCACCCATCGGCGACGTCACACTCGCCGACGCCGAGTCGGGTGAGATCAGGCAGGTTACGATCACCGAGTCGTTGCGTCGCGACTTCGCCGACGCTGCCCGAGCTCACCAGCAGAAGGTGCATCGGACCATCCGTGGCTGTGGCGGGCCCGTGTTGTCGTTGCGTACCGACCGGGACTGGATCAACGACATGGTGAAGTTCGTGGGGCGTCGTCGCCGCGGACTCGCCGCCGGGGTTGGGTGAGGACGACAGTGTTCTCGCACCCATGGTGGTTGCTCGCGCTCGTCCTCGTCGCCGCCCTCGGCGCAGGCTATTGGTACATGCTCCGGATGCGGCGCCAGCGGGCGTTGCAGTTCGCCAACACCGAGATGCTCGACCGCATCGTGCCCGCAGAGCCGCGGTGGAAGCGTTGGGTGCGCCACGCGCCCATGGTCGCGCTGCTCTTGGCGTTGGTGCTGCTCGTGGTCGCAGTCGCCGGACCGCAGGCCAACCGCAAGATCCCGCGGAACAAGGCGACGGTGATCCTGGTGATGGACGTGTCGCGCTCGATGAACGCCACCGATGTCGCACCGTCGAGAATCAAGGCGGCACAGTCGGCGGCGAAACAGTTCGCCGACAACCTCACCGACGGCATCAACCTCGGACTGATCTCGTTCGCCGGCACGGCGTCGACGCTGGTCACCCCTACGCCGAATCACGACGCCACCAAGCAGGCGGTCGACAAGTTGCAGCTCGCCGACAAGACGGCGACCGGTGAGGGAATCTTCGCCGCTCTGCAGCAGATCCAGACGCTCAACGCGGTGCTCGGCGGAGACGAGGGCGCACCACCCGCGCGCATCGTGCTGCTCTCCGACGGTAAAGAGACCGTGCCAGACGACCCGGACGACCCGCGCGGAGCCTTCACCGCCGCTCGCAAGGCGAAAGAGGAGAAGATCCCCGTTTCCACGATCTCGTTCGGTACCTCGACAGGCACCGTCGATCTCGAGGGCGACCAGGTTCCGGTTCCGGTTGATGACGAGTCGCTGCGCAAGATCGCCAACCTCAGCGGCGGCCGGTTCTTCACGGCGTCGAGTCTCGATGAGCTGAACAAGGTCTACAGCACCTTGCAGGAGGAGATCGGCTACGAGTACCGCAAGGGCGACGATTCGTGGCCATGGCTGCTCGCCGGCACCATTTTCGTCATCCTCGCCGCGGGCGGTGCGATGCTCATCAACCAGCGATTACCCTGATCGTCGGCGATCATCACCGCATCGACCCTGCCGACGTCACACGCACTCGCAACCGATAGGTTTGTAACCCATGTCGCAGAGCAATGAATCTCCCAGCCGTGTCTCGCGTTCGGTTCTCGTGACCGGAGGCAACCGCGGCATCGGTCTCGCGGTCGCTCGCCGGCTCTCCGCGGACGGTCACAAGGTCGCCGTCACCCACCGCGGCTCCGGCGCCCCCGAGGGCCTGTTCGGCGTGACGTGCGATGTCACCGACACCGCATCCGTCGACGCCGCGTTCAAAGAGGTCGCAGAGCACCAGGGGCCGGTCGAGGTGGTCGTGTCGAACGCCGGTATCACCGCAGACACCCTTCTGATGCGGATGAGCGTCGAGAGCTTCGAAGACGTCGTCGACGCCAACCTGACGGGCGCATTCCGCGTCACCAAGGCCGCGACGCGCGACATGCTGCGCAAGCGGTGGGGTCGGTTCATCTACCTCGGCTCGGTCGTCGCGCTGATGGGCACCCCGGGGCAGGCCAACTACGCGGCGTCGAAGGCTGGATTGGTTGGCCTCGCCCGCTCCGTGACCCGTGAGCTCGGCGGACGCAACATCACCGCGAATGTCGTCGCACCCGGTCTGATCGACACCGACATGACACGGTCGCTGCCCGAGGAGTACACCAAGACGGCCGTCGACCAGGCGATCCCCGCCAAGCGCATGGGGCAGCCGGAAGAAGTGGCCGCAGTGGTCAGCTTCCTCGCGTCCGACGACTCGGCCTATGTCACCGGCAACGTGATCAACGTCGACGGCGGCCTCGGCATGGGCCACTAGACCCCCTCAGCCGCACACCCCCCAGCCTCACACGCACAGACACCATCCACAGACACGCCTACCCGCAGAGGAGCCCAGCACTGTGAGCGGAATCCTGGACGGAAAGACCGTCCTCATCACCGGCATCATCACCGACGCGTCGATCGCGTTCAGCACGGCCAAGGTCGCGCAGGAGCAGGGCGCGAAGGTGATCATCACCGGCATCCCCGAGCGTCTGCGACTGATCGACCGCATCGCGAAGCGACTCCCGCAGGAGGTGCCGCCCGCTATTCCGCTCGACGTCACCGATGAGCAGAGCCTCGGCGAACTCGCCGACAAGGTGCGCGAACTCGCGCCCGAGGGGGTCGACGGTCTCGTGCACTCGATCGCGTTCGCACCGAAGACGCTGATGGGCCCCGACGCCGTGCCCTTCCTCGACGGTCCTGGTCCCGACGTCGCGAAGTCGTTCGAGATCTCGGCGTGGAGCTATGCATCGCTGGCTCGCGCGGCGCTGCCTGTGATGAACGAGGGTGGCTCGATCGTGGGCATGGACTTCGACCCGCGGACCGCGCTGCCGGACTACAACTGGATGGGCGTTGCGAAGGCCGCACTCGAGTCGGTCAACCGCTACGTGGCGCGCGAGGTCGGCTACGCGAAGAAGATCCGTTCCAACCTCGTCGCCGCCGGCCCGATCAAAACGCTTGCAGCCAAGGCGATTTCGGGTACGGCTACCGACGACGCCAAGAAGCTCACCATGCTCAACACCTACTGGGACGGCGCGTCGCCCATCGGTTGGGACGTCAACGACCCGGTAGTGGTCGGTAAGAGTGTGTGCACCCTGCTCAGCGATTGGCTGCCCGGCACAACGGGCTCGATCGTGTACGTCGACGGCGGAGCCAGCCACAACACCTGGTTCCCGGAGAACTTCCTCAGCGAGTGACTTCGCAGAGCTCGAGCACGCAGAACAGCACGGCATTTGACGCCGTGCTGTTCCTCTCGTTCGGCGGACCCAACGGGCCCGACGAGGTGATGCCATTCCTCGAGAACGTCACGCGCGGTCGAGGCATCCCGCGTGAGCGACTGGAGGCCGTCGCCGAGCATTACTACCACTTCGGTGGGGTGTCGCCGATCAATCGACTGAACCTGGACATGATCGAGTCGTTGCGTGCCGAACTCGCGCGACGGGGACGCGACCTTCCGGTCTACTTCGGCAACCGCAACTGGGAGCCGATGGTCGAGGACACCGTTGAGCAGATGTACGCCGACGGTCATCGGCGGGTGCTCGTGTTCCCGACCTCCGCCTGGGGCGGTTACTCGGGATGCCGTCAGTATCACGAGGACATCGCGCGCGCCCTCGACGCACTCGCCGCCCGCGTCCCCGCTTCGGCTGACGACCCGTTGTTGCTTCGGAAGCTCCCGCAGTACTGGGCCGAGCCGTCTTTCGTCGACGCCGGCGCCGACGCGGTGCGTCGCGCGGTGGCTTCGCTGCCCGCTTCGGACACGCCCACTCATCTCGTCTTCACCGCGCATTCCGTACCGATGTCGGCTGACGCGGCGTCGGGGCCCGTCGACGAAACCGCCGAGCGCACCGGCGACACCACGAATGGTGAGGGCATCGCAGCCGGTGGCGGTCGGCTCTACTCACGGCAGGTGCGCGCGGCGTCGAATGCCGTCGCCGGGGCGCTCGAGGGTGCTGCACACTCCGATGTCGATCAGGTTTGGCAGTCGAGGTCTGGCCCGCCACAGATCCCGTGGCTCGAGCCCGACATTTGCGACCACCTCGAATCGCTCTCTGCGGCAGGCGTTTCCAGAGTGGTGGTGAGTCCCGTCGGATTCATTTCCGATCACCTCGAGGTGGTGTGGGACCTCGACAACGAGGCCGCGGAAGTCGCCGAGAAACTCGGGATGGAGTACGCGCGTGCCGACAGCGTGGGAACCGATCCGCGTTTCATCACGATGATCGCCGACCTCATCGACCGCTACGCCGACGGCGGGGGTGACCTGCGGGCACTCGGGTGCGCCGACAACGGTGCGACGTGCCGCCCGAACTGCTGCGTCCCGGTGCGCCGACCCCAGCGGGCCTAGCAGTGGGGTCGGAGGTAGACGACGATGCGGTCGCGACGTCGTTCACCGACCTCGTGGCCGACGGCGCGGCCGCCGACGTGTCGGGTTGGGATTTCTCGTGGTTGGACGGACGTGCAACCGAGGAACGCCCTCCGTGGGGTTACGCGCGTGCTCGGGGTCGTCGATCTTCGCACGGCCCGACTCCGCATCGAGATCTTCGACGTCGCCGCGGTGATCTATCTCCTGAGAAAGATTGTGTGGTGGGTCCCCGGATTCACGGTGGACGGATATAGGGGCCGGCTTCACGAACTACACGAGCAGATCCAGCGGGAGGGGCCGTTCGTCGCCCACTCCACACGTCACCTCATCGAGGCACGCCGACGCTGACGACGGCTTTACGGGATCGTCGGTACGTACTCGGAGATGACCCGATTGACCGCGGCGCCGCGAGCGGCGCGGGCAAGCGAGACCAGGCGTCGTAATTCGCCGTCGCCGGAATGCAATTCGTTCGACGTCGCGCCGAAGGTGACGTCACCTCGACCGGCGACGGTCACGATCGCCTCGATCTGAGCGGCGGTATCGATCACTCTGCTCGCACGGGTGTCGTCGTGGGGCGGTAGGTCGACCTGATTGCGCAGCGTGAGCGCGCGGACGGAGCCGCGCAGGTCGGCGGGAGGGTTGCCCGCACGCGAGCCGACCCGGGTCGCCAGGGCCGCCGCCTCCGACACCGATTGGCGCAGTTGATATTCCACTTCTCCGACGGGTGCCGACGGGTCTGCGGGCAGCGGGGCGGAGTAGCGGTACACAGACCACCGGCATACGTCGGCGTCGAGGTCGGGGACGAGCGCGAGGGGGCCTGCGCGCTTTCCGATCTCGTCGTCGACAAGCAGGACTTCGCCGGCTGCGAAGCACGCAGACGTGGCAGGTCCGGGGGGCAGACCGTGGGGGTCGCCCGCTGACGGTAGACGCACCGACATCGCCGTGGCACCGCGTAGGAGCGAGAGGAGTCCGAGAACGCCGTCGTCGCCGACGCGCGGGTGGTCGGTGTGGTCGTCGACCGCGTGGTGATCGGCGAAGATCGCGAGTGTGTCGGCCACGTCGTCGGGTGAGCATCGGCCCGCCAGCCACGCCGCGGCCCAGCCGCCGAGCGCGCATGCTGGCCACGCTCGCGTCACGGTGTGGTCGGTACTGGTCACGAGGAATCACGATACCGATGGCGGCTCATGCGCGCTGCGCGCATCGACTCACGCCGCGCCGCGCCGCTCGCATCGACACCGACACGTCATGGAGGTGCCCGGCGTGGCGACACGCAGCGCGTCGGGTCTGCCCTTAGCGTGTCCGGAGTGAGCGACGATCGATATGGACGAGACGTGCTGGCGACGCCGCGCCGGGCCAAGCCGAGGCCTCCCGAGGTGGCGGCCGAACGTGACCTGGTTGTCGAGGACGCCGCGACGGGCTTCTGTGGTGCCGTCATCGGACTCGAGAAGAGCTACTCCGGCGACCTGGTGCGACTCGAGGACCGTCACGGACGATCGCGCGTGTTCCTGATGCTGCCGGGGGCGTTTCTCATCGACGGCAAGCCGGTGACGCTCGTACGTCCGCGGACCCGCGGTCCGCAGGCCGCGTCGCGCACCGCATCCGGATCGCGGGCGCTACCGCAACAACGTGCACGGCAAGCCAGAGCGAGTCGATTGTTTGTCGAGGGTGTGCACGACGCCACCCTCATCGAGCGTGTGTGGGGCGCCGACCTCCGTGCCGAAGGTGTCGTCGTGGAGAGTCTCGACGGACTCGACAATCTCGAATCCGCGTTGGCGGAGTTCGGTCCGGCACCGCATCGCCGCGTCGGCGTTCTGGTCGATCATCTCGTCGCGGGATCCAAGGAGGAGCGACTGACCGCGGACGTCGGCGAGAACGTTCTGGTGTGCGGACATCCCTATATCGACGTCTGGCAGGCGGTGAAGCCGTCATCGGTACGGATCGCGAAGTGGCCTGATGTTCCGCGTGGTGAGGACTGGAAGACCGGCATCTGTGCACGACTTCGATGGGGCACACCGCAGGACGGCTGGCGTCGAGTTCTGGCCGGAGTCAACGACTTTCGTGATCTCGAGGTTCCGCTGTTGCGGTCGGTCGAAGAGCTGATCGACTTCGTGACGCTCACGCCCGGCGACGACTGACCAGACGGCACAGTTTCTGCTCGTCGTCGGGTTTGTCGGATTCGTTCTGGCACAATGAATATATGAGCGCACTGATCTGGCTTGCCGCCGCGATCGTGCTGCTGATCGGAGAGATCTTCAGTGGCGATCTCGTCCTTCTCATGCTCGCAGGTGGTGCGTTCGCCACCGCGGGTGTCGACGTCGCGTTCGATCCACCGATATGGGTCGACGGGGTCGTCTTCGCCGTGGTGTCCATCCTGCTGGTCGCCGTCGTGCGGCCGGTTGCCAAGCGCCACATGTTGAGTCGACCGCGCGTGCTCACCAACACCGAGGCGTTGGAGGGCAAGCAGGGAATAGTGACCGAGCAGATCGACGGCACTGACGGTCGGGTGAAGATCGGCGGCGAGATCTGGTCGGCGCGGTCGATGGACCCGGCCGAGACCATCGAGCCGGGTGAACATGTGACGATCGTGCAGATCGACGGCGCGACCGCTGTCGTCTGGAAGGGATGAATGGCAATGGAATACATCGGCTTGGCCGTGGTGATCCTGCTGGTGCTCCTCGTTGTGGTGGTCCTGGCGAAATCGGTAGCACTGATTCCGCAGGCCGAGGCGGCGGTGATCGAACGGCTCGGTCGCTACACGCGAACCGTCTCCGGTCAGTTGACGCTCCTGCTGCCGTTCATCGATCGCATTCGCGCACGGGTCGACATCCGTGAACGTGTCGTGTCGTTTCCGCCGCAGCCGGTGATCACCGAGGACAACCTGACCCTGTCGATCGACACAGTCGTGTACTTCCAGGTGACCAACCCGCGGTCGGCGGTCTACGAGATCGACGACTACATCGCGGGTGTCGAGCAGCTCACCATCACCACGTTGCGCAACGTCGTCGGTGGCATGACTCTCGAAGAGACGCTGACCTCTCGTGACTCGATCAACGGGCAGCTGCGTGGTGTCCTCGACGAGGCGACCGGCAGGTGGGGCTTGCGAGTGGCTCGCGTCGAACTGAAGTCGATCATGCCGCCCCCGTCGATCCAGGAGTCGATGGAGAAGCAGATGAAGGCCGACCGGGAGAAGCGCGCGACGATTCTCGCCGCCGAGGGCCAGCGTGAGTCGGCGATCAAGACGGCCGAAGGTAACAAGCAGAGCCAGATCCTCGCGGCGGAGGGCGCCAAGCAGGCTGCGATTCTCGGCGCGGAGGCCGACCGGCAGTCACGCATTCTGCGCGCCCAGGGCGATCGCGCGGCGGTCTACCTGCAGGCGCAAGGCGAGGCCAAGGCAATCGAGAAGACCTTTGCTGCGGTGAAGTCGAGCAAGCCGACGCCCGAGGTTCTCGCCTACCAGTACCTGCAGCAGATTCCGGAGATGGCCAAGGGTGAGGCGAACAAGGTCTGGGTGCTCCCCACCGATTTCGGCTCGGCGCTGCAGGGATTCGCGAGGTCGTTCGCTCAGCAGGGTGATGACGGCGTGTTCCGGTACGAGCCCAACCACGACGAATCGGCCCCGGAGGTCGACGACGCCGAGACCGAGGACTGGTTCTCTCTCGCATCAGATCCCAAGGTGGCGCAGGCGGTAGCAGAGGCCGAGGCCGTTGCGCGCAAGCCCGTCGCCCCCGAGGTGACTGCGCGTCCCGTGCGGTCGTCGCTGCCGTACGCCGAGCCCCAGCCCGCCGCGAACGAGTTGGCCGACACCGCGTCTCCCGCGACGACGGCCGACGATGAGGCGCTGCGAACCGAGTGAGGCCGCGCTCACGCAGTGGTCGACTGCTCGCGTACCGGTAGTCGGACGTCGACGATCAGTCCGATGACCCCGACGGCGAAGAAGGTCGCGCTCAAGAGCATGAGCAGAGGATTGCGCTCGCCGGTCAGAGCGTTGCCGAGCAGGACCACCGCGACGGTGCCCGGCGCAGACGCGATGACCGACGCGATCAGGTAGGGGAGAAGCCGCACGGACGAGAGCCCGGCGCACCAGTTCAACAACCAGAACGGACAGATCGGGATCAATCGCAGCGATCCGATCGCCAGCCACCCGCGTGCAGCAAGCCTTGCGTCGATCGTCATGACAACCGGACGGCTCAGGAAAGGCGTGACCCGATCGCGCCCTGCCCACCGCGCAAGCAGAAATCCGAGCGTTGCGGCCACCGCTGTCGAGATCAGTGCGCCGATGAGTCCGACGACGGGCCCGAACAGCACGCCCGCGGACACCGTGAACACGGTGCGGGGGATGGGAAACACGGTGACGAGCGCGTACGCGAGGAAGAAGACCCAGACGAACCCCGGTCCGAGGTCCTCGCCCCAACTACGGACGCTCGCGACCGTCGGGACGGGCACCAGATACGACGTGACCAGCACAGCGCACACCGCTATGAACGCGATGACCGCGTTGCGGACCAGACGCCTGCGTGCCGCACGGTCTCCGACATCCTGTGTAGGCGTCGGGGTCACGGTCTCTGAGGGCACCGGGTAACTCTACTCGTCGTCCCTTGTGGCGAACTGCTTCCATGGAGCGCTTACCCGACCGAGCGAACGATCGGCTAAGGTTCGGTTACGCGCCCAACAGGAGCATCACGGAGGTTAGCCAGACCACATGAATGATCAGCCTGTGCAGTCAGACCCGGCACTCGACGAGGCCTACCAACACTGGTCGGAGTCGGCGGCTGCGGTGCTCGCCAAGTCGCGACGTGTCGACGTCGCCGACCTTCCCGATACTCCGGAAGCCCTGCTGTCGACCTCGACAGCCGACGGCCTCACGGTTCGGCCGCTCTACACCCGCAAGGACGAAACCCCCGAGCCCGGACTGCCCGGGGCGTTTCCCTTCGTCCGAGGTGCAGATCCCGCGCGCGATGTGACGGCCGGTTGGCGAGTCACCGAACGATTCGGCGACGACCCGACGGTCGACGCAGCGGCGGTCAACACCGAGATCCTCGAGGCGATGAACAACGGCACCAGCGGCCTGTGGATCGCGGTCGGCGGGGCCGTGGCAGCCGATGACCTCGCCACGGTGCTCGACGGCGTCTATCTCGATCTCGCGCCGGTGACGCTCGACGCCGGGGCCGATGGAATCGCGGCGGCCCAGGCATTCGCTGCGATACGTGCGGGCGCGCCGGAGCCGCCGGTGACCACCGCGCCCACCGTCGGCACCACGCATTCGCTGGGACTCTCGCCGCTGACTGCGGCGTACAGCGGCCGACCGACCGTGGACGCGGCGCAGGCCACGGCGCTGGCAGTCTCGAATCCCGACCCCGCCCTGCGTACGTTCCGCGTCGACGGTGCCGACTTTGCCACCGCGGGCGCCGACAACGGCCTCGAGATCGCGCTCATCGTCGGCGCGGCCCTCACACATCTGCGTGACCTCACCGACGCCGGATTGACCCCGGCGCAGGCGTTGACCCAGGTGTCGTTCGGTGTGTCGGTAGACGACGACCAGTTCGCATCCATCGCGAAACTGCGTGCGCTGCGTAAGATCTGGGCGCGCGTCGCCGGTGTCGTCGGCGCGCCGGAGGTCGGTGGTGCGCTCACCCACGCGGTGACAGCACTCTCGATGTACTCCCAGCGGGATCCCTGGGTGAACATGCTGCGCAGCACGGTTGCGGCATTCGGTGCGGGTGTCGGTGGCGCCGACCAGGTCAGCGTCCTGCCCTACGATGCCGCGCTGCCTGCGTCGAAGCGTACGTCGGGGTCGACGTTCACCCGACGCATCGCCCGCAACACCCAACTGTTGCTTCTCGAGGAGTCCAATGTCGGCCGCGTCCTCGACCCTGCGGGCGGCTCGTGGTTTGTCGAAAGCCTCACCGACGACCTCGCATCCAACGCGTGGGCGGTCTTCACCGACATCGAATCAGCCGGGGGCTACCGCGCCGCACTCTCGTCGGGCTGGGTCGCCGACCGTATCGGCGAATCCCTGGCACGACGCGACGTCGAGGTGGCGCACCGGCGTAAGCCGGTCACCGGCGTGAGCGAATTCCCCAACCTCGACGAGAAACCGCTCGGCCCCGACACCGCAGACGCAACCGCCCTCGTGACCGGCGGTCCGCGGCTCGCACGGGTGGGACGTGCATTCGAGGAATTGCGCGACCGATCCGACGCCGTGCTCGCCGACACCGGACGTCGTCCGACGGTGCTGCTGCTGCCGCTCGGGAGCGTCGCAGAACACAACGGTCGTACCACTTTCGTGGCGAATCTCCTCGCCGCAGGCGGTATCGCGGTCATCAACCCCGGGCCGGTGACCGCCGACGACATCGCCGACCTGGCAACAGCGGCGAACACCCCGATCGCGGTCATCTGTGGAACCAAGCAGCGCTATGCCGACGACGGGCCTGCCGCACTTGCGGCGGCACGTGCGGCCGGGATCGGCAATGTGCTTCTCGCCGGTCCTGAAAAGGAGTGGCCTGCAACCGAATCCGAAGGGCAGGCGAAGCCCGACGGGTCGCTCCGTGTCGGTATCGACGCCGTCGCCACCCTGAACGATCTCTTTGACACGCTGACCACATCGACCCCGGCCGGGTCGAACACCTCGGGAGCCTCGGCATGACCGAAACACAGCAGGCGGGTACGCAGCAGACGGGCACACAGCAGGCGGGAACCATCGGTAGTTTCGCCGACGTCGATCTCGACGGCGCAGGCGATTTCGCGGCCACCGCGGGGTCGTCGGATGTCGCCGGTGCGATCGACACGCTCGCAGCGGCGAATGGCTACACGACCGAGCAGGTCGTCTGGAGCACACCCGAACAGATCGACGTCAAGCCCATCTACACCCGGGCCGACCGCGACGCCGTCACCCGCGACGCCGAGCACCCCTATCCGCTCGACTCCATCCCCGGCGCCGCACCCTTCATCCGGGGGCCATACCCCACGATGTACGTGAACCAGCCGTGGACGATTCGTCAGTACGCGGGCTTCTCGACGGCCGCGGAATCGAACGCCTTCTACCGACGGAATCTGGCGGCCGGGCAGAAGGGTTTGTCGGTCGCCTTCGACCTCGCAACCCACCGCGGCTACGACTCCGACCACCCGCGCGTCGCGGGTGACGTGGGAATGGCGGGTGTCGCGATCGACTCGATCCTCGACATGCGCCAGCTCTTCGACGGCATCGACCTGGGCGCAGTCTCGGTGTCGATGACGATGAACGGCGCCGTGCTGCCCATCCTGGCGTTGTATGTCGTTGCCGCCGAAGAGCAGGGCGTGCCGCCGGAGAAGTTGGCCGGGACCATCCAGAACGACATCCTCAAAGAGTTCATGGTCCGCAACACCTACATCTATCCGCCCAAGCCCTCCATGCGGATCATCTCCGACATCTTCGCCTACACCAGCGCGAAGATGCCGAAGTTCAACTCGATATCGATCTCCGGCTATCACATCCAGGAGGCCGGAGCGACAGCCGATCTCGAGCTCGCCTACACGCTTGCCGACGGCGTCGAGTACATCCGTGCAGGCATCGAGGCCGGCCTCGACATCGACAAGTTCGCGCCCCGACTCTCGTTCTTCTGGGGCATCGGCATGAACTTCTTCATGGAGGTCGCCAAGCTTCGTGCCGCACGGCTGCTGTGGAGTGAGCTGGTGGCGCAGTTCAGCCCGAAGAATCCGAAATCGCTGTCGCTGCGCACACATTCGCAGACCTCCGGATGGTCGCTGACTGCGCAGGACGTCTTCAACAACGTGGCACGTACCTGCGTCGAGGCAATGGCTGCGACGCAGGGGCACACGCAGTCGTTGCACACCAACGCGCTCGACGAGGCCATCGCTCTGCCGACCGACTTCTCGGCCAGGATCGCCCGCAACACGCAGCTACTGCTCCAACAGGAGTCGGGCACCACGCGTCCCATCGACCCGTGGGCGGGGTCGAATTACGTCGAGTGGCTCACCGCGCAACTCGCCGACAAGGCTCGTCGCCATATCGCTGAGGTCGAGGAGACCGGCGGCATGACGCAGGCCATCAACGAGGGTCTGCCGAAACTCCGCATCGAGGAGGCCGCCGCCCGCACACAGGCGCGCATCGACTCCGGGCAGCAACCACTGATCGGCGTGAACAAGTACCGAGTCGACGACGACGAGGAGATCGAGGTCCTCAAGGTCGAGAACTCCAAGGTGCGGGCCGAGCAGCTCGAGAAGCTGAAAAGGCTTCGGACACAACGCGATCAGGCCGCGGTCGATGCTGCACTTGCCGATCTCACCCGCGCCGCGGCGTCGACCGACACCTCGGGCGGTCTGGACAACAACCTGATGGCGCTCGCGATCGAGGCGGCACGTCATCAGGCGACCGTCGGTGAGATCTCGGCCGCCCTGGAAAAGGTCTATGGTCGCCATCAGGCGCAGATCAAGACCATCAGCGGGGTGTACCGGCATGAGGCAGGCGACGTGAGCAACATCGACGCGGCGACCGACATCGTTCGACGTTTCGCGGAGGCGGAGGGTCGACGACCCCGCGTGCTCGTCGCGAAAATGGGTCAGGACGGCCACGATCGCGGACAAAAGGTGATCGCGACCGCCTTCGCCGACCTCGGCTTCGACGTCGACGTCGGCCCGCTGTTCGCCACGCCGGAAGAGGTCGCCGCGCAGGCTGCCGACAACGACGTCCACGTCGTCGGGGTGTCATCGTTGGCGGCGGGTCACCTCACCCTGGTACCTGCGCTGCGTCAGGCGTTGGCCGACGTCGGTCGCGAGGACATCATGATCGTCGTCGGCGGCGTCATTCCGCCGGGCGATTTCGACGAGCTCTACGAGGCAGGTGCAGCCGCCATCTTCCCGCCCGGCAGCGTGATCGCCGATTCCGCCGTCGAGTTGATCTCCAAGCTCGCAAGCAGCCTCGACATCGAGTTGCCAGAGGTGGCTGCCGGTTAATGGGAGTGCAACGTCGGGTTGATGTTCAGGCGCTGACCGACGGTGTGCTCGGTGATCGTCGCGCCGATCTCGCGAGGGCGATCACATTGGTCGAGTCAACGCGACCGGACCACCGTGCGGCGGCACAGGAGTTGCTGTTGGCGCTCACCCCGCATGCCGGGAAGTCGTTTCGCGTGGGGATCACCGGCGTGCCCGGCGTCGGCAAGTCGACGACGATCGAAGCGCTCGGGATGCACCTCATCGAGCAGGGCCACCGCGTCGCGGTGCTGGCAGTCGACCCATCGTCGACGCGTACGGGTGGTTCGATACTCGGCGACAAGACACGCATGGGCACGCTGGCTGTGCACCCCGACGCCTACATCCGCCCGTCTCCGACGTCGGGCACGCTCGGTGGCGTCGCGAAGGCAACCCGCGAGAGCATCGTGCTCGTCGAGGCCGCCGGATTCGACGTCGTGCTCGTCGAGACGGTCGGCGTCGGTCAGTCGGAGGTGACCGTCGCCAACATGGTCGATACCTTCACGTTCCTCACCCTCGCGCGGACAGGCGATTCGCTGCAGGGCATCAAGAAGGGCGTGCTCGAACTCGCCGACGTCATCGTGGTGAACAAGGCCGACGGCTCGCATCTCACCGAGGCCAAAGGGGCTGCGCGCGAACTGAAGAACGCGCTCAAGTTGATCTATCCGCACGACGCGCTGTGGGTGCCACCCGTCCTGACGATGAGCGCACTCGAGAACACCGGCGTCGAGGACTTCTGGCGGGCCGTCGAGCGCCATCATTCCGTGCTGGTCGACGCGGGCGAGTTCGACGCCAGGCGCAGCCGCCAGCAGATCGACTGGACGTGGACGATGGTGCGCGACGAGTTGCTCAATCGCCTGGCGGCCAGCCCGGAGGTCGCCGGGATCCGCAGTGACGTCGAAGCGCGTGTCGGATCCGGCGACCTGACGCCCGCCCTGGCTGCGCAGGAAATCCTCGCCTCCTTCGATCGTCGGTGACCGAAGGGCCATCGACGGCGAGACCCAGATGACCTGCTACGTTGCTTAGGGTCGCCTAATGTCGGGCGCCGTGTCTGTAAGGAAGGCGGTCTCATGCGTTCTCTGGCCAGGATCCCGCGGCGTCGTTTCGCCGCGATGCTTGGGTCGGTGGTATCCGTACTCGTCGCGGTGGTGATCGGGTTGGTGCCCACGCTCACCGCAACCCCCGCTGCTGCAGCGCCTGCCACCGCGGGCACGGTGCTCAGCGCCGAGGACATCACCGACAGGCCGGACGCGAAGGTCGCAGGTGCGGGCAAAGTTGTTGCCGTGACCTACCTTTCGCCGCAGAGTGACGGCACGCTCGTGCCCGTGCGTGCCACGATCATGATTCCCGCGGTCGCCGCACCGAAGGATGGCTATCGCGTCCTGGCCTACGGTCACGGCACCGCGGGCCTCGGCGACGACTGCACCGTCACCGACCGCATGGGGCATCAGGGGCGCTACGACTCCTGGCTTGGTCCGTGGCTCAAGAAGGGCTATGTCATCGCGGCGACCGAGTACGCGGGTATCGGCGGCCCCGGTGTGCACGCCTACCTCGACGGCGACATCGCAGGCAAGAACATCCTCGATTCCGTTCGCGCGGCGCGCGTCGTGACCCCACAGTTCACCGGAGTGCAGACCTCGAAGGGCTTTGTGTCCACGGGTGGTTCGCAGGGTGGACACGCCGCGTTGTGGGCGGGTCATCTCACGCCGTCGTACGCTCCCGAGTTGACCAATGTCGGTGTCGCCGCGACCTCACCGCCCGTCGACATCGCCGACTACTTCTCGGCGATCCGACCGGGTGTTCCGCCGGTCGAGGTGCCCGACTACGTCACCTACTTCTCGTACGTGCTCGCGGGACTCAAGGTCGCGCGACCCGATGTGGACGTCGATTCCTACCTGACCCCGCAGGGGCGCAAGGTCGTGAAAGACGCGCAGACGCTGTGCTACCCGAATCAGGGTCGCGCGACAAAGGGGATGACCGTCGGGCAACTCGTTGCGAAGCCGTTCAACGAGGGTCCGCTGATCCCGGCTTTGCGCTCGGTGACGTACGTCCCCGAAAAGGGTTATCCAGCACCGATTCTGCTCCAGCAGGGCGCACTCGATCCGGTGGCATTCGCGCCGCTGACACAGCGGTGGGTTGACCGCGCGAAGGCGAACGGCGTCAATGTCGATCTGCGGACCTACCAGGCCGGCCACGGCGTCGGTGTCTACGCGGAAACGAACGCGCTGGCATGGTCCGAAGGGCTCCGCTGGCCGACGGCCTGATCGCAGCGCGTCAGCGCTACAACGATCTACAAAGACTGCGTCCCGCTCACCGAGGAATCGGTGAGCGGGACGCAGTCTTTGTGGTGGGTTTCTCTCCCCGGCGCAGGCCTCAGAACTTGGCGGCCACGGGATCGAGGGTGTTGATCACGAATCCGACCGACGGTGCGCTGGGCACGCTGAATGCGGGCTGCGTCTTGTCGTCGAGGAACACCACGGTGCCCTTCTGGACCGCGGGCAGCGACGACCAACCCGGAACACGCTCTGCGACAGCGGGATCGCCGCCCGGGGTGTAGACAACGAGCAGATCCGAGTCGAGCAGGTCGATTCGCTCGGCAGAGATGAGCGAGCGCGTCGAACCCTCCTTGTGCTCCGCTGCGACCTTCGGGTTCAGGGTGAAACCGAGCTGGGCGATCAGACCTGCGGCGGCATCGTCGGTGGTGTTGATCGCACCGACCTGGCCGGTCGGACCGACCTGTGCGAAGGTGAACGTCTTGCCGACGGCCGCGGGGTACTTCGCCTTGAAGTCGGAGATCTTCTTGTTCGTCGAGTCGACGAGTTCGGTTGCCTGCTGCTGCTTGCCGAAGATCTGCCCGGTGGTGGTGGCGATCTTCTCCCACGTATCGACCGTCGCGCCCTTGGTCAGGACGGGGATCGTCGGTGCGATCTCAGCCAGCTTGTCGTAGCGGCTCTTGTCGCCGACATAGCCTGCCAGGATCAGATCCGGTTGGTACTTGGCGATCTCGCCGACGCTGACCTGCGAGATGTCTGCAACCTGGATCACCTCGGAGTCGTGCTTGGGCGTCCACTCGAAGCTCGGGGTGCCCTGCGGAACGAACTCAGCGGTGATCGGGATATCCAGCGCCGCAAGGGTGTCGGTCCAGTCGGTGATCAGGCTGACCACCTTGGTCGGCTTCTTGTCGATCGTGGTGCTGCCGAACTCGTGGTCGATCGTCACGGGGGCGAACGATTCCGATGACGACGACGATGCGTCGTCCTCCGAGGACGAGCATGCGGCCAGGAAACCGATGAGTCCTGCTGTCAGCAGAACCGCGAGTGCCCGCGTCGCGCGCGTTTTCTTCACTTCAATCCAATCGTCTGTGTCGGGTATGTCAGTTTCGGACGGTACATCGCACATCACATGTCCAACGTCGCACCTCCGTCGACGCGAAGGTCGTGCATGGTGATGTGGCGTGCGGCGTTCGACGCGAGGAATACCACTGTCGATGCAACATCTTCGGGACTTGCTATGCGTCCCAACGGTATTCCGAGTCGATAGGCGTCTGGTTCCCCGGCGAGTACCCGGTCGCGGTCAGCGTTGTCGGTCCACATTCCCCGCAGCATCGGCGTGTCGGTGGAACCGGGGGAGACGATGTTGACGCGGACACCGTACGGCGCGACCCGAAGTCCGAGACTGCGTGCGTACGACGTCGCGGCGGCTTTGGATGCGCCGTACGCGGCCAGGCCCGATCGCGGGGTGGCTCCCGCGTTGCTCGAGACGACCACGACGGATCCGCTCCGTCGCGCGGTGAGGTCGTCGAGTGAGACGTCGAGCAGATTGCGCACCCCACCCGCGTTCACGGCCATGCAGGTATCCCAGTCGTCGGACATCACTCCGGCGGCCGAGATGACGATATCGACGGGGCCCGGCTGCGTCGCCGTCCTCCACGCTTCACCGACCGCCTGCCGATCCGTCACATCGACACGACGGATACCGTTGTCGTGCACCAGATCCCACGCGTCGACTGAGGATCCGTGTGCGCGCAGCAACGCGGTGACGGCTGCCCCGATACCCCCCGCGGCGCCGGTGACCACCGCACGTGTTCCCGCGAGCGACCCAGGTTGAAGCAGCGCAGAATCAGGCATGGCTGCGCGCCCCGCGCGCGGGGGTGTCCGATTCTGACGTTGCGCCTTTCTGCAGCGCGTCGACAACGTCGTCGGTGGTGAGGACCCGTCCCGCACGCTTGCCGACGTACTCGCACGCCATCGTGTGCTCGTCGCGCGTGAAGTCGGCGACGGCGTCGGCAACAAAGAACGGCTCGACGTCCATCATGAACGCCTCGGTTGCGCTGATCATGCACCCCATATGGGCGTACACGCCGATCACGATGAGCTGATCACGCCCGTGCCGTGCCAACAGGTGTCTCAGATCGGTGCGCTGAAATCCCGAGTACCGCCACTTGGTGACGGTGATGTCGCCCTGGCGAGGAGCCAGTGCGGGAATGATGTGCTCGTCACGGCCGGAATCGAGTCCGCGGCCCCAGAAGTCGGCCAGGATTCCTCGACGCGAGGGGTGTTGATCGCCGGGCTGCGCCGTGTAGACGACGGGTATGCCCGCGGCGGTGGCTGCCGCACGGATGGCGACCATGTTCGGGAGCGCGGTCGCCATCGGTTCGGCCTGCGTATCGTAGGCGTCGATGAAGTAGTTCTGCATGTCGTGGATCAGCAGTGCGGCGCGCGAGGGTTCCAACTTCCAGTCGACGCGCTGCGGGAACGGTCCGTCGGGAATCTGGTACGGGGTGATCGTCGGGATAGCCACGCCATTAGGGTAGCCTCACCTTTATGCTCGTGTCTCCATGGCCCCCGGAACTGGAAGCGAAATATCGAGCCGACGGACTGTGGGTGGGGGAGACGTTCGACGACGTCCTGCGCTCTCGGGCCGACGACCCGGCGTCCGCCGACCATACCGCTGTCGTCGACATCCACCGCAGGCTCACCTACGCGGAGTTGAACGATCGCGTCAGCCGGATCGCGGCGGGCTTCGTCGAACTCGGTATCGCGCCCGATGATCGTGTGCTGGTGCAGATCCCGAACCGGGTCTGCTACGTCGAAGCCGTCTTCGCGCTGTTCCGACTCCGCGCTATCCCGGTGTTCACGCTTCCCGCTCATCGTGCAGGCGAACTCGTCGGTATCGCGCGCGCGGCCGGTGCCACCGCGATCATCTCGCCACGCGAGGACGCGGGATTCGACTATCGCGGACTCGCCGACACCATTGCGGCGCAGGTTGATTCGGTGACCCGGTGGATCGACGCCGACGACCTCGACGCGTTGTTGGCGCCACCGTGCGAGCACGACCGCGCGAACCCCGCCGAACTCGCCTTCCTACAACTGTCGGGTGGAAGTACGGGCATCCCCAAGCTCATTCCGCGCACACACGACGACTACCTCTACAGCGTGCGTCGCAGTAATGAACTCTGCGGCGTCACCGCCGACACGGTCTATCTCGCGACGCTGCCCGTCGCACACAACTTCCCGATGAGTTCGCCAGGCATTCTCGGCGCGATGTGTGCCGGTGGGACGATCGCCCTCACCGCGTCGCCCGCGCCGTCCGTCGCATGGGAGATGGTGGCGCGCGAGGGCGTGACGATGACCGGCCTCGTGCCGCCCCTTGCGCGGCTGTGGACCGAAACCGCCGAGGCCGGAACATCTTTCGACCTCTCGTCTCTCGACGTCATTCAGGTCGGAGGTGCGCGCTGCCCGGACGAACTCGCACGCCGCATCGGCCCGGCACTCGGGGTGCGCCTGCAGCAGGTGTTCGGTATGGCCGAGGGCCTGGTCTGCTACACGCGACTCGACGATCCGATCGACGTGATCACCACGACGCAGGGCCGTCCGATGTCGGCAGATGACCAGGTCAGGCTCGTCGACGAGGACGGCGTCGACGTCGGCGCCGGACCTGGTTTTCTGGAGACGCAGGGGCCGTACACGATTCGTTCGTATTGGCAGGACGCGAGTCCGTCGTCGTTCGCGACCGACGGGTGGTACCGCACAGGGGATGTCGTCGAGCTGACCGCAGAGGGCAACGTCGTGGTGCGCGGTCGTGGCGGCGATCGTGTCAATCGCGGCGGCGAGAAGGTGTCCGCCGAGCAACTCGAAGAACAGTTGCTGACACACCCTGCGGTGCGCGACGCCATCGTGGTGGCGGTAGCCGACCCCTATCTCGGTGAGCGCACCTGCGCCTACCTGATCGCCGACGACGCCGACAATCCGCCGAACCTCGCGGGTATCCGACGCTTTGTCCGCGAGAACGGCCTCGCCGAGTGGAAGCTCCCCGACATCGTCAAGATCATCGACGAATTCCCCGAGACCGGCGTCGGCAAGGTGAGCCGCAAGAAACTCCGCGAGATCCTCGCGGGCTGACCCTTCCGACCGCTCCGACCGCTCAGACCGCTCAGGACAGCGTGCTCTCCACCGGGCGGTCGTTACGTACTGCGACGACCGCCCGGAGCACGAAGGCCGCGATGATCGACAGGACGAGCAGCGCGAGTCCGTAGTAGACGATGGCATCCGATGCGGTCCAGATCGTGCCGAAGACGCCTGCGACGAGCGCACCGATCGTCACGCCGCCGACCTCCTGGGCCATCCAGATGCCGTTCACCCGTCCCAGCAGCGGCCCGGGGGTGTGGTGCTGGATGAGGGAATACCGGAGCACTTCCTGCGTCGCCTCGAGATATCCGACGATGCACAGCAGGACGATCGCCAGCCACGCGACCGGTGCGAACCCGAAGAGCACCTGGACGAGCGCCGCGCCCGCGAGTGCGCCGAGCAACACGACACCCGGACGCCGTACCCCTGCCAACCATCCACTGGTGAGTGCGCCGAGCATCGCGCCACAGGCGACGGCCGCGTACAGCAGGCCGGTTGCTCTGGCGTCGCCGCCGAACCGCTCCGCCACGAGCGCGGGAAGGAGTGCCACGAGTCCCGCGCCCAGCATCGCCAGAACACCGACGATCATCACGCCGAGCACGACGCGTTGCGAGGTGAGGAACTCGACGAGTGATTGCGGCGAGTCGCTGTGTGCCGCGTCCGCGGCGTTGACCTGAGCTCCTCCGGACGACGACTCCGACTCTGCGCCAAGGGTTGCCGCAGTGGGAGGCATCGACGGGAGACCCAGCAGGATCAGCACCGTCAGGGTCGCCAGGATCGCGGCAATGGTGTAGGCCCACTCGACACCGGCAGCCGCGATGATCAATCCGGCGATGGCAGGCGAGATCGCGGTCCCGACCCGGACTGTCAGCGAACTGAGTGCGCCGACCGCCACGAGCTTGTCTCGCGGGATCAGCGTCGGCACCGCCGCCATCAACGCCGACGTCGAGAGCGAACCGATCAGCCCGTCGACGCCCGCAAGAACGTACAGAGCCACCACCGACGTCGTGCCGAATACACCGAAAGCGTTCAGCGCGAGGCCTGCGAAGCTCAGTGCCGCGCCCGTGCGTCCGAGAAGAATCAGCTTCTTGCGATCGAACCGGTCGGCGAGAACACCACCGACCAGCATGCCGACGAACGTCGTGACGCCCGTGACGGCAGTCGCCGCGCCGACCTGCGCCGACGATCCGGTGAGGTCGTACATCTGGATCGGCACCGACACCATGAGGAGCCCGATGCCGATGATCGAGATGAGTCGGGCGCAGAAGATGCGGCGGAAGGCCGCGCTCTCGCGCAGGGGACTGATATCGATCAGGACCCCACGTACCTTGCCGCTCATCGACCACCTTCCGTCTCGCCGCTGTTCACGCTCGCCAACTCGGTGAGGGCAGCCAGCCATCGATCTGCCAGACGCGCAATGGCATGTGCGTCGATCATTCCGGGCTGGTAGTTCCACGTTGCCGACAGTCGCGGCCCGTTCGGCCCGTCGACCGTCGCGACGTCGACGATGAGTCCGTAACCGGCGGGCATCTCGTCGTCGGGTCCGATGTCGACCGACTCGGGCGCCATCGACCACCCGTCGAAGGCGAAATCACGGTATCGACCAACGTAATTGAACTCGATAGCCGCGCTCGGTAGGTCGATGACCTCCCGGTCAGTGTTTTCGTCGCCGCTCGCGGAACCGTACCGCAGCAGACCGTACCCGACGCCACCGTCCGGGATCGTCGCCCGTTGCGCCGCGAGATCTCTCGCCTGTGTTGCGGCGTCGTCGGTACCGCCGACCCGGATCGGATGGACGGCCGTGAACCACCCGACGGTGCCGGTAAGATCGGCGCCCGGAACGAGATGTTCGACGCGGCCGTGCCCCTCGGAGTCGACGAGCGTCGGGGTGCTGATCGCCGCACCGAACGCGCCCAACAGCACCTCGTCGACGCCGACACCCAGCCGCGCGCCGACCGGACCCAGGATCTCCCGCGCGACATCGGTATCGACATCGACGCGATGTCGGAGCACGGTGCCCTGGCGATCACGAGTGGGATCGAGGGCACGCGAGAAGACGGCCAGCGGATCGACATCGGCGGCGATCTGACGCCAGAGGTCCGTCTCACCACTGCGGTCCAACTCCGCCAACTCGCGCGCCCACGCACCGAAGTCGGTCGATACCTGCGCGAGCGAGATGTCCTCCGGTGCAACACCTGCGGTCAGCTGCGTGTACGCGGCAATCAGTTCCGGGACGAGCACGCGCCACGACACACCGTCGATGACGAGGTGATGGATGGCCACCAGCAGGCGGCCCGGTTCATCGCCCCGGTCGCTCCACGCGGCCGCGACCATGCGTCCTGCCACGGGATCCAGGCGAGCGCGCACAGTGCGTGCGAGCTCAGTCAGGTCGCCGTCAGTGCCGTCACTGCCGTCGACGACGAGCACCTCGGGCACGACGCCGGATTCGGTTGTGTCCTCGCCGATCTCGGGGATGTCGAAGTGCCACGGCGACGTGGTGGCGACGAGTCGAGCGCGCAGCATGTGGTGGCGCGACACGAGAATGTTGAGCGCCTGTGTGAGCGCGTCGACGTCGAGACCCGCGGGAACCGTGAGCAGCGCTGATTGGTGGAAGCCACCGATGTGCTCGGGGTTGCCGCTCGTGAGTTCGTCGAGCCAGCCAACGATCGGGGTGGCAGGCACGACGCCCGCGGCCACCCGGGGGAGTTTCGGTGCGGTCCCTGCGCGTTGAAGTGTCTCTGCGAGTCCGACGATGGTGCGATTGACCATCACGTCACGCGGACTGAGTGTGAAGCCCTCGGCGCGCAACCGGGCGACGAGCTGCATCGCCACGATGCTGTCGCCACCGAGCTCTGCGAAGTCGTCGTCGAGTCCCACCTGGTCTGCCGGCAATTCCAGCACGTCGGCCACGGCATGACACACTCGCCGCTGCACGTCCGTCTCCGGCGGACGCACAGTGTGGTCGAAGGTCGGTTCCGGTAGTGCGCGGCGATCGATCTTGCCGTTCGGCAGGGTGGGCAGCGCGTCGAGCACGACGACGGTCGCGGGCACCATGTAGTCGGGCAGCATCGTGCGCACGGCAGCACGCAGGGTGGCGGGCTCCACCGGAGCCTGCTCCTCGCCTGCGTAACGATCGGCCACGACATAGCCGACGAGCCTGCCGGCACGCGCGACGACGAGCGCCGTCGTCACTCCCGGTACCGACGTCAGCGCCGACTCGACGTCACCGAGCTCGACGCGGAAGCCGCGGATCTTCACCTGGTCGTCGGCACGGCCGCGGAAGTCGAGCTGGCCGTCGCGCGTCCAACGAACCGTGTCGCCCGTGCGATACATCCGCGACCCGTCTGCCGCGAACGGGTCGGCGACAAAACGTTCGGCGGTGAGGTCGCCGCGACCGAGGTAGCCGCGTGCCAATCCCGCTCCGGCGAGGTACAACTCACCGTCGACGCCGTCGGGAACCGGCATGAGTGCCGGGTCGAGGACGTAGGCGCGCGCACCGTCGACGGGTCGGCCGACAACCGGATGCTCGGCGTCGGCCGCGCGTGCGACGAGAGCGTCGACCGTCGCCTCCGTGGGGCCGTAGAGGTTGTAGGCTTCGGTTCCGTTCAGTTCGCGATAGCGCTGCCACTGGGCGTCGGGAACCGCTTCGCCACCGAAACCGATGGCGCACAGGGATTCTTCGGCACCGTCGAGTTGACGCAGGTGTGACGGCGTCAGCTCGAGGAAATCCCAGCTTTCAGCACGCAACTGCGCGGCGAGCGCCTGCGCGTCGTGCTGGGTATCGGCGTCGACGATGCTCACCTCGTGGCCGTCGAGGAGCCACAGCTGTGGCTGCCACGAGGCGTCGAACGCCAGTGACCACGCGTGGCCGACGCGCAGGCGATCACGCCCGGCACGGCGACGTGCGGGCTCGTGGAGCATGCGTCGATGGCTTGCGAAGAGGTTCGCAAGACCGCGATGGGGCACCACGACCCCCTTCGGTGTGCCCGTGGACCCGGAGGTGAAGATGACGTAGGCGGGGTGATCGGGCAGCACCGTCGCTGTCCGCCTCAGCGCAGGCGCCGAATCGGCCTGTGTTGGAGCGAGAATCGGGTCGTCGAGGGTGTCGATCACGCGTCGCGGCGACGCGACGCCGGTCATCGCGGCAACTCGCTCGGGCGGTGTGCCCGGCTCGATCGGTAGGTAGGCGGCACCCGCGACGAGTACGCCGAAGATCGCTTCGAGCGCGACCACACCACGAGGCAGCGACACGACCACGACGTCCTCGGGACCGATGCCCTCGGCCACGAGCCTGGCCGCGATTGTCTTCACGCGCAGGTCGAGCTCGCCGAACGTGCGAGTACCGTCGTGCCCTCGGAGCGCAGGTGCAGATCGATCGCGGGCCACCGCGGCGTCGAACAACTCGGGGAAGGTCGTCGCAGGAGCGGGCGGACGATGCAGGTCGCGCAGTTCTGTCGCGATTCGGATGTCGAGCGCGCGTAGCGGCCGATCCCGTTGTGCCGCCATGAAGTCCAGGATCATGACGAGCCGTAGGGCCATCGATTCGACCGTCGCCCGATCGAACAGATCGGTGCTGTACTCGATCACTCCGCCCACCCGCGGCGTCACGCCGGTGGCGTCCTCGGTGAAGTCGAACGACAGATCGAACTTGGCCGTCGTCGGCAGTGGCGGCGCGATGCCTTCACCCCCGCCGGTTCCCGTGTTGCCGTCGGTTGGTGACTCGGGGAGTCGCCCGTCGACGTAGACCACCATCGTCTGGAACAGCGGGTTGAGCGCCGACGAGCGTGACTGCGCCACCGCTTCGACGACCTGCTCGAACGGGACGTCCTTGTTCTCGAACGCCGACAGGTCGGCCGCGCGGATCCGTGCGAGTAGCTCGGCCACCGTCGGATCACCCGACACATCGGTGCGCAGCACGAGGGTGTTCAGGAAGAAGCCGACCAGTTGGTCGAGCCGTGCGTCGTCGCGCACGGTGACCGGCGAACCGAGCGGGATGTCGGTGCCTGCACCCAGTCGCGACAGTAGAACCGCCACGGCCGCCTGGAACACCATGAACATCGACGTTCCCGTCGATGCGGCAAGCTCCTTGAGTGCCACGACCGTCTCGGGGCGAACGCCGACGAGGACTCCGTCGCCACGACCTGACGGTCGCGGAGGTCGGGCCCGGTCGTAGGGAAGTGACAGCTCCTCCGGCGAACCGTCGAGAATGCGGCGCCAGAAGTCCAGCTCGCGTCGACCGCGGTCGTCGGCAAGCAGATCCCGCTGCCATGCGGCGAAGTCGGAGTACTGCAGTGCGAGATCGTCCCACTCGGGTGCAATCTGTTGTGCGCGTGCACGATACGCCGTGTCGAGGTCGGCACGCAGCGGCGCTGCCGACCACTCGTCGGTGGCGATGTGATGGATCGTGACCACCGCGAACTCGGATGTTGTCGCCACCCGAATCGGTATCTCGGCGGCAAGGTCGAAGGCGTGTGCCGCGTCCGCGTGCAGCTCAGCGATGTCGGAGACCACGCGGACCGGAATCTGTGGCGCGACGACGACATCGGGGCGATCGTCCGGGTACCGCGTTCGGAGTATCTCGTGGCGGTCGACGACGTCGCGGACTGCTGCGCGCAACACATCCGGGTCGATGGGTGTTGTCCCCTGGGGCCCGCCCGGACGCCAGAGCAGCGGCACGTTGTACGTGCTGGTGGGTCCCGACACTCCCGCGAGCGTCAGCATCTGGGCCTGACCGAAGGAGAGCACCGGTTCGGCGTCGGCGCGACGACGCAAACTCGTTGTGTCCGAATGCGATTCCGTCGACGTGGCATCCCCGTTGGCGACGAGCCACTCGGCCAGTTGAGCGATGCTCGGCTCGTCGAACACTGTCCGGACCCCGACGTCGTACCCGAGTGAACCGCGAATCAGGTTGACCAACTTGATGGCGGCGAGCGAGTGGCCGCCGAGGGTGAAGAAGCTAGCGTGGATATCGGTGACGTCGGTCCCGAGTACCGCCGAGAATATCTCGGCGAGGTCGGATTCCAGCGAGGTCCGCGGGCTGGTGCCCTGCGAACCGTCGACGGTCGGCGTCGGCAACGCACGGCGGTCGAGCTTGCCGGTCTGATTCAGCGGAAACGCATCGAGCACGACCAGCGGTGACGGAATCATGTAGTCCGGCAGCAACGTCGAGAGTTGACGTGTCACGGACTCGACGACGGACGACTCGTCCTGCGAGTCGGCGTCTTCCGAATTGCTTGCTGCGACGATCCAGCCGACGACCCGATCGGAGTCGACGGCGACCGCGGCGTCGGCGACCCGGGGCAGCGAACGCAGTGCCGCCTCGATCTCGCCGAGCTCGACGCGGTTTCCGCGCACCTTCACCTGGCTGTCGATACGGCCGAGGTACTCGAGGACGCCTGCTCGACGTCGGACCAGATCGCCCGTCCGATACACCCGCGTGCCCGGCTGGTCACCGGTCGGATCGGCGACGAAGGAGCCCGCGGTGCGAGCTGGGCGCCCGAGATATCCACGGGCGAGCGGTGTTCCGCGCACGTACAGTTCGCCCACCGCGCCGTCGGGTACACGCCGCAACGACGTGTCGAGGACGAGGAGGTCGGTACCGGCGATCGGACGTCCGATGGGTGCCGTGCGGGTGGACGCGTGTGGAACCGCGGTGTGATCGGTGACGACGACCGTGGTCTCGGTGGGACCGTAGGCATTGATCACTGCCAGCGACGGTGCCGCGGCGAGTACGTCGTCGACGAGCTCGGTGCGTAACGCCTCGCCGCCGACGATCATGTGACGCAGTGAGTCGAGGCCAGGAAGGTGGGGGACGAACAGCTCGAGCAGCGACGGCACGAAGACCGTCGTCGTCACGCCGTGGGCGCCGATGAGGTCGGCGAGTCGGCGGGGGTCGCGCTGTGCGCCCGGTTCTGCGACGAGAACGCGCGCGCCGACGGTGAACGGCAGCAACAACTCCCACACGGCACCGTCGAAACCCACCGGCGTCTTGGCGAGAACGGTGTCGGCGGGTCCGATACCGCCGCCCGGCATGGTCTCCGCGCGCCACCGCAGCACGTTCACCACGCTGCGATGGGTGACCACCACGCCCTTCGGCCTGCCCGTCGAACCCGACGTGTAGATCACATATGCGGCGTCGTCGGCGCGTACGTGAGGCAGCTCGGAGTCGGTGATCGATGCCGCTGGGTTCTCCTCGAAGAGCCGATCGTCGACGCTGATCGTCGGGACACTGATCGCGGGGACACTGGCGGTGGTCACTGCCGAGCTGCCGCTTCCGACGATGACCGCGGCGGGCCGCGCGTCGTCGAGGATCGTCGCGACACGGTCAGTGGGTGTGTCGCTGTCGATCGGCAGGTAGGCCGCACCCGCGCGCAGCACGCCCTGTAGGGCGGCCAGTTGCGCCATGCTCCGCGGGACGAGGACGGCAACCACGTCGCCGGGTCGCACGCCGAGGTCGATGAGTCGCGCAGCCAGTCGTTCGGTCGCTCCTGCCAGCTGGGCGTAGTCGACCGATCCACCATCGGTGTCGGACAACGCTATTTGCGACGAATGCCGGCGGGTGACGTCGTCGATGAGATCTGTCACCGTGTCGGCGTGATCGGCGAGCGCCTGCGCGCCGCGCTCGGCGTCGCGGATGGAAGCCTCGTCGTCGGGACCGAGAAGCTCGATCTGATCGACGACGACGTCGGGCGTCGCACTGACGACGCGCAGGATGCGGGCAAGGCGTGCGAGCAGGTCCTGAGCGGTAGCGGCGTCGAACATCGTCGTCGCGTACTCGAGGGCGAGTGTCAGTTCACCCGTCTCGGTGTTGTCGACGACGGTGAAGGCGAGATCGAACTTGGCCGATACGGACGTCAGGTGCTCGAACGTCGCCGGGACACCGAGGAAGCGATCGGGCATCGCGCCGAACGGCAGGTATCCGACGCTGACACAGAACAGCGGATTGCGTCCGGGAACGCGCTGCGGTGCAAGGTGTTCGACGATCTGCTGGAAGGGGATGTCCTGGTTGTCGAATGCAGCGAGATCAACTAAGCGGACACGGTCGATGAGTTCGTCGAAACGCGGGTGGCCGCCGACGTCGGTGCGCAATACCTGGGTGTCGACGAAGAAGCCGACGAGGTCGTCGAGCGCGGGATCGTTACGGCCCGAGACCGGCGATCCGAGCGGGATGTCGGCTCCGGCACCTACTCGGTACAGCAGCGTGGCCACTGCCGCCTGGGCGACCATGAACATGCTGGCTCCATGATCGGCGGCGATACGCGCGAGAGTCGCACGGGTGTCGGCATCGACGACGGTCGACTCCGTTGCCGCGGGTCCGGGCGCACCGGGACGCCGTGGACGGTCGCGGGGGAGTGCGAGCTCCTCGGGGAGGTCGGCGAGTGTGTCGGTCCAGAAGTCGAGCTGCTTCTGACCGCGCTCGCTGATCCGATCACGTTGCCACAGTGCGTAATCGGCGTACTGGACGGGCAGCGGTGAGAACTCCGGTACTGCACCTGCGGCCCGTGCGGCGTAGGCAGCGGTGAGGTCAGTGAGCAGTGGTCGGTCCGACCACTCGTCGGTGGCGATGTGGTGCATCGCGATGGTCAGGACCGCAACGGTCGACTCGGCGGGTGCAGCGACCTGCGCCACCTGCACCCGTATCGGTGGCGCCGAACGCAGATCGAAAGTGCGCGTGAGGAACTCACGTGTCACCTCTGTGACCTCGGCACCGGCGGTGCGCACCTCGACCACATCGGGGACCTCAGCGGAGTCGAGAACACGTTGGTACACCTCGCCGTCCGCCGTGGTCTCGAAGACGGTGCGCAAACTCTCGTGGCGTGCCAGTACATCTCTCAATGCCGCCGACAGTGCGTCGGTGTCGATGGATTCGTGCACGCGCACGACGTGGCCGTAGTGATATGAGATGTCGTCGGGATCCATCTCGTAGAGCACCCAGAGTCGTTCCTGTGCGGGCGAGAGCGGGATACGGTCCGGCCGAACACCGGTCGTGATGTCGGTGGTCGATCCGGTCAGTTCGGTGCGCAGCGCGATGTCGGCGGGAGTCCTCGCCTCGAAGAGGTCGCGGATCGCCAGTTCGGCGCCGAGTTCGGCGCGCAGCGTCGAGACGAGACGCATCGCCGCCATCGAGTGACCGCCGAGCGCGAAGAAGTCATCGTCGATCCCGACCGCACATCCCTCATCGGTGTCCGGGAGTCCGAGGACCTCGGCGAAGACCTCGCACAGCCGTCGTTCGAGATCGGTGCGGGGTGCGCGTCGCGTACCGCCGACCTCGGGGGCGGGCAGCGCCTTCACGTCGAGCTTGCCGTTGACGGTCATCGGGAACTCGGTGACCGTGGCGAACAGGGTGGGGACCATGTAGTCGGGGAGGTTTGCGCTCAACTCGCGTCGCAATTGCGCGTAGTCGAGCTCCGAGCCCGCGTCGGTGGGAATCACGTACGCCACCAGACGTTTGACGTCGGGTGTCGCGGGATCGGCGGTCGCCACGACTGCCGACGACGCGATCTGCGGCAGCGCGGTCACTGCGGCGTCTATCTCGGCGAGCTCGACCCGGTAACCGCGGACCTTGACCTGATCGTCTGTGCGTCCGAGGAAGTCGAGATTGCCGTCGGGACGGATCTTCATCGCGTCGCCGGTGCGATACAGGCGGCCTCCGTCGGAGAACGGATCCGCGACGAACCTCTCGGCGGTCAGATCGGGCCGTCCGAGATATCCGCGCGCAAGGCCCGCGCCGCTGATGTACAACTCGCCCGGCACACCCGCGGGCACCGGGCGCAGCCACGGGTCGAGCAGGTGTGCGGTGGTGTTCCAGATCGGGGTACCGACCGACGACGTCGGTGTTTCGTCGGTGCCCACCCCGAGGGTGTTGATCGTGTACTCGGTCGGGCCGTAGAGGTTGTAGCCGAGGGTGTGCGGGTGTTGACGAAGCGCAGTCCACACCGGTTCGGAGACTGCCTCACCACCGAGCAGGACGAGCGCGGGCACGTGGTCGCCTGCGAGCAGACCGTCGGCGAACAACTGCGCTGCATACGTGGGCGTCACGTTGATGACATCGATGCGGTGGGTCGCGCAGTAGGCGACGAGCGCCGTCGAATCGGCACGGAGTTGCTCGTCGGCAACGTGGACCTCGTGGCCCTCGACGAGCCACAGCAGCTCTTCCCAGGACATGTCGAACGCGAACGAGACCGTATGCGCGATGCGGAGTCTCCTGCTGACACCGGCCTCACGAGCGAGCGCGATCGCGGGCTCGAAGACCTTCTCGCGGTGGTTGAGCTGCATGTTGGTCAGGCCGCGGTAGGGCGTGATGACACCCTTGGGTTTGCCCGTCGAACCCGACGTGTAGATCACGTACGCCGGTTGATCCGGGTCGACGTGGGGAGCCGCCCACGCCGGTGATGTGGGGTCGGGCAGGCCGTCGACCGCAAGTGTCGGCAGGCCGACCGTGTCGAATCGGTGCGCCACCGAGCTGTGGGTCAGGATCAGCAGCGGCGCTGCGTCGTCGATGATGCCGTGGAGTCTGCCGTCGGGGTGATCGAGTTCGAGGGGCAGATACGCTCCGCCGGCCCGCAGGATCGCAAACAGCGCGACGACGGTCTCAATGGAACGGGGGATCGCCAGTGCGACAACTGTTTCCGCTCCGACGCCGTGGTCTGCGAGCACATGTGCGACACGGTCGACCTCGCCGTCGAGCTGTGCGTAGGTGAGACGCGAATCGCCGTAGATGAGTGCATCGGCGTCGGGGATCGTTGCGGCGCGCTCGGCGAGCAATCCCGACACCGTGGTGTCGGGGAGCCGATGGAGTGGACCGACGAGCGCAACGTCTGACTCGAGCGACAGATCGAGAGAGGCAACCGTGGTGCCGAGGTCGCGACCGATCAACTCCAGTGCGTGGCGGAATCGTGTCACGAATCCGTCGGCGTAACGATGGTCGATCAGGTCGTCTCGATACTCGAGTCGGAACCGAATCGATGCACCAGGTGTCACCACGAGCGCCAACGGGTAATGGGTGTGGTCCAGACTGCCCTCGCCGATGACGTCGTGCAGCGCCGACTGCTCGCGCTCCTCTTCTTCGGTTCGGAAGTTCTGCAGGACGTAGAGGACGTCGAACAGCACCGGATGCTCGGTCTCCTGCTGAAGGCGGGCCAATCCGATGTGGTCGTAGGCCATCAGCTCTACGCGGGCATCCTGACTGCGGCGCAGGAAGTCTCGCACCGACTCCTGCGGATGCAGCACCGTTCGCACGGGGACGGTGTTGAGGAACAGCCCGATCACGGTGTCGAGGCCGGCAACCTCTGTCGGACGGCCGGCGACGGTGGAACCGAACGCGACGTCGGTGACTCCGAGGACGCGCGACAACGTGAGGGTCAGGGCTCCCGAGATGACGGTGTTGAGTGTGACGCCCGCAGACCTCGCGTCAGCGCGGAGTGACTCCGACGCGGCGACACCGAGGTCGACCTCGATCCGACGCGGCGCACGAGGAGTAGACCCCACCGCCCGCGGCGCGACGAGCGCTGGCTCGGTGTAGCCGTCGAGATGTGCGTGCCATGCCGCGAGCGCGTCGGCGTCGGACGTGTCAGCGATCCAGGCGAGGTAATCGCGCAGTGAGGCTTCCGGTGTCGTCGCCGGGGCGCCTTCGAGGTGGGCGAGCAGCCGCGACACCACGAGTCCGCCAGACCAGCCGTCCCACAGCAGGAATCGACGGTTGACGACGATGCGGTCGTGCTCGCCGGGCAGGTGAATCAGCGTGATCCGCCAGAGGGGTGCGGTGCCGATCGGGATCTCGCGGCCGCGGTCGGCGTCGAGGACCGCGTCGAGCTCGAAGTCGACGACGTCGGGCGACACCTCCGTGAGGTCGACCTCCGCGATGACGGGATCGACCGCGCTGCGGATGATCTGCACAGGGGAGCCGTCGACCTCGACGAATGCGGCCCGCAATTCGGGATTCTCGTCGAGTAGCGCGCGTGCGGCGCGCCGCAGCGCCTCAACGTCGATTCGGTGGCCGAGGTCGAGCCAGAACTGCGCGGTGTAGATGTCGTCGGATGCGTCGACCTGCGACTGGAAGAACAATCCCTCCTGTAGCGGTGTCAGCGGCCAGATGTCGTCGATGGTTCCGTGTTCGCGAGTGAGTCGCTCGACGGTCGCTTCGTCGAGTGCCACCAGACGTCGATCGGCGTCTGCGATCACCCGGTCGGTGATCGCCTGCGCCAGGGTGTCGGCGTGTGGGATGACTTCCGAATCGACGTCGACGATGACCGACCAGCCTGCGTGATCGGGAGAGTCGTTGCGCAACAGCCTGATCGAGACGGGGTGTGCGGTCGGCAGTCCGTGGTCGCCGACGAGCACGTCGGGTTCGACGATCTGCCCCGCAGCAGTGGCGCCGGCCAACGCCGCGCCGACCTGCGGTGAGAGATAGCGCAGCACATCGAGACCCGGTCCGTTGCCGAGCGTCGGGTTGGGGCCGGAGGGTAGCGAGGGATTCGCCAGGTCGATGCGTATCGGCTCGAGTGCCTGCAACGGGCCGACCGTGCGAGTGCCGACGGGTCGCAGGTCGACGGCGAGGTCGATCAGGAGTTCCCGCGGCGCATCGACGCCGAAGACGTCTGCGATCGCACCTGCCAGCGCCGCAACGAGAGCGTGCTGGGTGGGATGTTCGACGTTCGGGTCGTCCACGTCGACGCGAGAGCTGTGTGTCGAGTGGTCGGCCCCGGATGCGCCGGACGCGCCGTCGATGCGCGGTAGCGACGCTCCCGGCGCGAGGGCTTCAAGATAGTGCGCCAACGCGCCGACATCGGCGGCTCGTCCTGCCAATCCCGTTGCCAGAGTGCTGAGTTCGGCGTCAGGTGCATCGACCTCGATGTGCCTACCCGCGGCGGCGTCGTCGAGCGCGGTCTGCAGGTCGGTGCGGAGAATCTCCGCGGACGTCGGATCGACAAGCGCGGCGTCGAACGCGCCGATGACCTCACCGGTCGCGGGCACGAAGGTCAACCCGTGCGCGGGTGCTCCGGTCGGCTCGACGTCGGTGATCGAGACCGGAAGGGTGATGTCATGCGTGGACGCGGTCGTCAAGGTCCACAGGATCGGTGCGGGCCGACTGACCGTGGTGCGCAACGCGGGATGTGCCGCGGCCAGCGCAGAGGCGATGTCACTGACCGCGTCGGCGGTCACTGTTGAGGGCGCCCAGGCACGAATGACGCGGGGCGGCAATGTATCCGGATCGATCTGGCCTTCGCGAAGTCGCGCCAACGAGGGTGTGAGCGATACCGCGCCCGCAGCTCCGTGCGTTTCGGTGCGAACCGAGCGCAGCGCATCGTCGAGCTGTCCGTCGGGAGTGAATGCGCGTAGGCGTTCGGAGGGAGCGGTGGCGAGCGCGCGCAGGAAAGCGGCGAAATCTTCGCCGAGACGGTGCGCCTGTTCGGCTGCCTCGGCGACGGTGCGAACGACGACTTCGGCGGGCCTGTCCCGACGCCTCACCTGGATCTGGATCTCGACATCGGAGACAGGACCGGATGCGAGAGCATGCAGCGAGAGTGGATGGCCGCCCATCGTCTGCCGCGAGGTGTTCGCCATGACGTTCACGCCGAGACCGAACATGCGGTACGGGCCGTCAGATGGTGCCGATGAACCCGCCTCCCTGGCCTGCGCTGCGAGAGCACGGCCGAGATCCTCACCGCGAAAACGACTGTGGGCGACGAGCGCGAACACCGCGCGTTCGGTGCGGGCGGCGAGGTCGGCGAGGTTGTCGCGCGGGTCCGCGTCGACGCGCAGCGGCAGCACACTGGTCACCATCGACGGTGTTGTGCGTGCCCTACGGTCAAGTCGCCCGGTCACGGGTAGCGCGAGAACCAGGTCGGTGCGGCCGGTGCGCACGTGGGCAAACGCCGCAACCGCGGCGATCAGCAGGACGGTCGGTCGTACCCCTGCATCGCGCGCGAGCGTGCGCAACGGGTCGAGAACCTCGAGGGGAATGTCGAAGCGTGACGCGATGATGCCGCGACCGGGCACCACATCGTCGTCGAGGAGTCGCACCGGCTGCGGCCGGTCGCCCATGCGCGCCAACCAGTAGTCGGCATCGGCGGTGAAGTCGGGACCGTCGCGATAGTCGTGCTCGGCGTCGAGCACCGGGAGCAGCCGCCAGTCCCTGGCTCGCGACGCAGTGCCGTTGCCAGAAGTCTCGGATGTCCCAGAAACGCCGGATACGTCGTAATGCTCCTGCACCGCCTGGGTGAAGAAGCCGAGCCCCATGCCGTCGCAGACGAGGTGGTGAACCTTCACAAGCGCCAATGTCGGGTCGGGCTGGTCGGTTGCTGAGTCGGTGTCGGTTCGGGCGGTGCGCAGGATCGTGCATTCGGTGAGTGGGCCGTGCGCGATGTCCATCGGCTGCGCGAGTTGTGCGGCCATCCAGTCGCGCGCTTCGGGGAGAGGCATGTCGAGGATGTCGACATCGAAGTCGGTAATGGGCAGGACTCGCTGCCGTACGTCGCCGCCCTCTTCGACGAACACGGCGCGCATCGCTTCGGCCTTCTCGAGGACCGCGAGGATAGACGCCCGGAGACGTTCGACATCGGTTCGTGCGTCGACCTCGACGTAGAGTCCGGTCACGTACAGTGCGGGGTCGCCCGAGGCCTGCATCGACAGATAGATGTCACGCTGACCGGCGAGGACGGGCAGTGTCTGATCCTGCGAAGTCGGATGCTGCGAAGTCGGATGTTGGGGGCTGACATGCTGCGAGGTCACTGGTTGACTCCGGATTCTGCTGGCGCCGCAAGCGAATCGAGCGCCGTGCACAGTGCAGCGGCGAGGTCGCGCACAGCGGCGTCGTCGAGGTGGTCGGGTAGATAGCTGAAAGTCGCGGCGACAACGGGACCCGACGACTCGTCACGACAGACGATGTCGATCTCGAGTGGGTAGGCGACACCGAGGCCCGGGTCGGGATCTGCGGCGAGTGCCGTCGATTCCACCGAGGGCTGCCATGGCGAGCCCCCGCCGACGGTGAAGCGTCCGAGGTAGTTGAGCAGCACGGACGGTCGCGACATGGTGGCGAGCGCGGCCGACAACTGCGGGTTGAGGTAGCGCAGCATGCCGAATCCCGCTCCGGCAGCGGGCATTGCGGTCCATGCTGTCTCAGCGTCGGCGATTGCGTCGGCGATGTCGCCGGTGGCCGATAGCCGGATCGGCGCGACGGTGGTGAACCAGCCCACCGTGTGTGACAGATCCGCGTCGATGCCGAACTCATGTGCATCGCGACCATGACGTTCGGTGTCGACGATGAGGTCCCCTGTGTCGAGAGCTCGTGTTGCGGCGACACGCAACGCCCCGAGGAGCAGCGACGTGATTCCCACACCGCGGCGGGTGGGTAGATCGGAGACGAGCGATGCCGAGGTTTCCGGAGACAACGTGACGACGTGGCGCCGCTGGTCGGTGACGGTGCCCGACGTGGGGAGCTGACCGGGCACCAGTTCGCCGCCCGGTGCCAGCACCTGCGCCCAATGGGCAGCCTCGTCGAGCAGTGCCGGATCGGCGGCTCGCTCGGTCACGGCGGCGGCGAATGCGTGCAGGGGTGTCGGGGTCGGAATCGGTTGCAGCGCAACACCGGTGGCTGCCGTCTCCCAGAGGGTGCGGAGATCCTCGAGCAGGATGCGCCGTGAGACGCCGTCGACGGCGAGATGGTGAATGACCAGGATCAGTCGCCCCGCGATCGGATCGTCGGGCGAGCCGGTCGTCAACCAGGTCGCGGCCACCATGAGTCCTGCGCCGGGCGACAATCTGCCTGCCGCCGCGCTGGATTCGGCCGACACGGTTGCGGCGAGCGCGTCCGGGTCGTCGAAGACGGATCTGTCGAGCGTGACGATTCGCAGGACGTCGTCGACGTCGACCGATCCCGGTGGCGCGCTCTGCATGTTCCAGAGCACACCGGCGACGATCTGCAACGAACTCCGAAGCGCCTCATGGGAATCGAGCAGTGCACGGAACATTGCGCGAAGCGTGTCGGCGTCGAGTTCCGCCGGGGTGTCGACGACGAGCGACTGGTTGAACCGGTCGATCGTGCCACCGATCTCACGGAGTCGATGGACGATCGGCAGCAGCGGAATGGGCGTCGGCGCGGTGGCCGCCGGGTCGTCCGTGCTCGTCGGAGCGGCAGACGACGTGTCGTCGATCCACTCGGCGACCGAGCCCAGCCCGGCGACCGTGCGGTGAGTGAAGACATCCCTCGGCGTGAATCGGATGCCACGTCGTCGTGCGCGATTGACCAAGGTCGTCGAGACGATGCTGTCGCCGCCGAGCGCGAAGAAGTCGTCGTCGACGCCCGGCCGGTCGTCGAGTCCGAGAGTGTCGGCGAAGATGTCGGCGAGCGCGGTCTCGATCGCTGTCGTCGGTGCACGACCCTCCGCGACGCCGACCTCGGGTTCCGGAAGTGCTGCGGCATCGGTCTTTCCGTTGACCGTCAGCGGGATCGAGTCGACGATCACCACGGCCGACGGGACCTCGTGCTCAGGCAGAGCGTTGCGCAGTGCCTCGTGGAGTGAGCCGGCGTGGAACGAATCGGAAGCGAGATTGTCCGCGACGGCGTAGGCCAGGATTCGGTCGGCACCGCTCGGTCCTGGCCGGGTCAGGACTGCGGCGTCGCGCACGCCGGGCAGACCCGCGAGGGCTGCCCGGATTTCCCCGAGTTCGATACGGAAACCACGGATCTTGACCTGTGTGTCCGCGCGCCCGAGATAGATGAGCGCACCCTGGCCGGTCTGTCGGAACAGGTCCCCGGTGCGATACAGCACCTGACCGGTGCCCGAGGGGTCGGCGACGAAACGGGTTGCGTGCAGCGCCGGGCGCTGCAGGTAGCCGGCGGCGACCTGGGGGCCGGCGAGGTACAGCTCACCTACGGCACCAACGGGTACCCGGCGCAGATACCCGTCGAGCAGATGGCCGGTGAAACCTGGCAGCAACGCCCCGACGTCGCTGCCCGTCGCGGTATCGATGGTCTGCTGATCGAGCACCAGATACGTTGCATGGACGGTGATTTCGGTGATGCCGTACATGTTGACCAACGTGGTCCGCGGATACCGCCGGCCGAACGATCGTAGGCGCGGCAGGTCGAGCGCCTCGCCACCGAAGATCACGTAGCGCAGTGAATCCAATGCCGACCCGGAGCCAATTGTCTCGGGGGTCTCCTGGTGCTCGGTGTCTGCGAGATCTGCGGCGTCGAGGGCGAAGAAGGCCGACGGCGTCTGGCTGAGCACGGTCACGCCCCGCTCGCCGATGAGGGCGGCGAAGTCGGCCGGCGAGCGGGTGGTGGCGTGATCGGGCACGACGAGGTGCGCTCCGGTCGAGAGCGGACCCCACAGCTCCCACACCGAGAAGTCGAATGCGTAGGAGTGGAACATCGTCCACACGTCGTTCTCGTCGACGTCGAACAGTTCGGCCGTGGCATCGATCAGTGCGACGACGTTGCCGTGCGTGACGGTGACACCCTTGGGCTTTCCGGTCGACCCGGAGGTGAAGATCACATAGGCCGGGTCGGCCGGGGTGAGTTCGGGTTCGAAAACCGCTGTGTCAGAGAGGGAGTCACCTTCGCGCTGGAGGTAGTCGGCGTCGACGATGACCGTCGGCGCGGCGTCGGCGAGAGTCGACGACATGCGTTCACTCGGGTACGCGGGATCGATCGGAACGTAGGCGGCGCCGCAGCGCAGTACTGCGATGATCGCGGCGACGAGGTCCGTCGAGCGTTCCAGGATCAGGGCAACCGAGTGTCCGCGTCGCACGCCGTCGCAGTGCAGGCGTCCGGCGATCGACGCGCTGAGTGCATCGAGTTCGCGGTAGGTGAGCGTGTGCGTGCCGTCGGACACGGCGGGACGGTCGGCAAAGGTGCGTGCGCTGGCGGCGAAAATGTCGACAAGGGATCGCCGAGGACGAACGACGTCGGGTGCGGGCAGCACGGGAAGCTCGGCGGACCGGCCGAGGCGCAGCTGCGCGACGTGACTGGTCGGGGCGTCGACGAGCGCAAGCAGTACGGATCTCACGCGCTCTGCGAGATCAGCGACGGTCTGTTCGTCGAAGAGTGCCGCGGCGTACTCCACGCGCAAGCGGATGCCGGCGGAGTCGGCGAGTTCGACGAACTCGAAGGTCAGGTCGAACTTGGCGGTTCGGGCTCGTGGGAAGACGGGTTCTGCACGCAACCCGGTGAATTCGGGGGCGATGATCGGGTCGCGGTACTGGACCATCGTCTGGAACACCGGATGTCGGCTCAGTGCTCGTTCGGGGGCGAGTGCGGTGACGATCTCGTCGAACGGCACATCCTGTGCGGCCAGGGCCGCAACGTCGGTCTCCCTGACGCGGCGCAACACCTCGAGGAGCGTCGGATCACCGGAGAGGTCGGTGCGCAGCGGCAGGGTGTTGACGAACATTCCGATCAGCGACTCGGCGGATGCCGATGACCGGCCGGCCACCGGGGTGCCGACCACGATGTCGTTGCCCGCGCCGGACGCGTTGAGCGCGAGCGCCACAGCGGCGTGCGCTGCCATGAACACGGTCGCATCGAGTGCCCGGACGGCAGAGCGGAGCCCGACGAGAACGTCGGCGTCGACGACGATCTCGACCTGACCACCAACGGCATCCGGCTCGGTGGGCCGGGGACGGTCGTAGGGGAGGTCGAGTTCGGCTGGTGCGTCGGCGAGTTGGTCTTGCCAGTAGTCGAGTTGTCGGCGTACCAGTGATCGGGAATCGTCGACGGTGCCCAGCCGCTCGATCTCGACAAGCGTGTGATCGGCGTACTGGAGCTGTGGCGCGGCAACCGGCGTGCCGTTGTAACCGGCGGCGAGCTCGTCGAAAAGCGTTGCTGCCGACCATTCGTCCGCGGCGATGTGGTGCACCGTGAGGAGCAGCACCGCCGACGCCTCGGAGGTGTGTAGGAGGTCGGCGCGCAGGGGCAGGTCCGCTGACAACTCGAATGGGCGCCCGACGAGTGAGTCGATCGTCGCGTCGAGGCTCGCGGGTTCGATGTGATGTTCGTCGATCAGCACGCTCGCGCCGTCGACCCCATCGATGACCTGCGCGTCGTCGACGATCCTTGTGCGCAGCGTCTCGTGGCGTTCGACGATGCCGTCGAGTGCGCGTTGCAGCCGCGCAGCGTCGACTGGCCCGTCGAGCCGAACGGCGAACGGAATCGTGTACGCGGCATCGCCGATCCCGCTCTGGAAGGCGAGTCTGCGCTGCGCGGGCGAGAGCGGAATTCGTTCGGGGCGTTGCGCGGGCACCGTTGCCGCGCTGCCGGTGACTCCGGTAGTCGTGGTTTCAGGAGCGCCGCTGTCGTCTGCGAACAGCGCTGCGAGGTCGGCGAGCCGCGGATGGGCAAAAACTTCGGCGACACCGACGACACGTCCGGTCGCCACCCGCAGCCTCGTCAGCACACGTGTCGCCGAGAGGGAGTGGCCACCGAGGTCGAAGAAGTTGTCGTCGACGCTCGGCCGTGCCGCGCCCGCGGCGTCGAGGCCGAGGACGTCGGCGACGGTGTCGACGACGAGCCGCTCGATGTCGGTGCGCGGCTCGCGTCGGGAGACCGCGCGCGGCGAGGTCGGGGCGGGAAGGGCCCTACGGTCTGTCTTGCCGCCCGGTGTACGGGGAAGAGAGTCGAGTCGGGTCCAGGTGGCCGGGATCATGGCCGCGGGCAACGTATCGGCCAGTTCGGCCGGGACGGCGTCGGGTGCCTGAGCTCCGGCAACGTAGACGTCCAGACGTGTGTGTCCGTCGTGATCCTCACCGACTACCGCCACGGCATCGTCGACGCCGCCGAGTGCGAGGACAGCTCGTTCGACCTCACCGAGTTCGACGCGGGTGCCGCGGATCTTGACCTGCGAGTCGGCTCGACCGAGGAGCTGCAGTCTGCTGTCGGCAGTGATCAGACCACGATCGCCGGTGCGATACATCCGGTCACCGGAACCTGCCGGGTTCGCGACGAATCGCGTTGCCGTCCAGTCGGAGTGGCCGTGGTAGCCCCTCGCCAGTTGGACGCCGGTGACGTAGACCTCGCCGGAACGGCCGACTGACACCGGGTTCAGGTGACGGTCGAGCACGACGACACCAGCGCCCGGAACCTGCGTGCCGACGGTGATCGTGCCGACCGCGGCGGTGCGGATCGTCGCGGTGGTGACGTCCCCTGCGACCTCCGACGACCCGTACGAGTTCACCACTTCATCTGCGGCGCCGGCGAGTTGAGCAGCAGTGCTGCCGGGAAGTGGCTCACCGGAGACAATCCAGCGGCGTATCGACGGCGTCGGCTCGGGTTGCGCTGGTTTTTCAGAGGGTGGGCTGTCGGGGAGCAGGTCGGCGATTGCCCTCGCCAGTGACGGCACGGCCGTGATCTGGTCGACCGCGTGACGGTCGATCAGCTCGGCGAGTGCCATCGCGTCGCGCGCGGACGCGTCGTCTGCGATGGCGACGGTGGCGCCCGCGGCGAGTGCGCCCAGGATCTCGGTGGTGCCGTCGATGAACGCGATGGCGCTCTTGGCCAGTACGACCGATCCGTCCCACCGCTGCGCGGCCCACGTGATGCGATTCGCCAGTGCGGCAGCGGTACCCACAACACCCTTCGGTGTTCCGGTCGAACCCGACGTATAGATCAGGTAGGCGGCCGACTCGGGATGTGCCGTGAACGGAGCGAGTTCGGGTGAATCGACGGCGTCGTCGCGGATCTCGGCGAAGGTGTGTTCGTCGAGCACGAGCGCGGGTGCCGCGTCGTCGAGCATGAATCGGATGCGACCGGAAGGGTAGGTCGGGTCGATCGGCGCGACGACCGCGCCGAGCCGGGCAACGGCCAGGATCGCGACCACCATGTCGATGCCACGCGGCAATGCCACTGCGACAACGGATTCGGGTCCGATGCCGCGCTCTCTGAGGACGTGAGCGGTTCGTCCTGCGAGCACATCCAGCTCGCGGTACCCGACGCGTCGATCACCCAAGAGGAGCGCTGTTCGTCGTGCACAGCGTTGCGCGGTTTCCGAGATCTGCTGGGCCACCGGAACATACGGCAGGGAGGCTTGCGGCAGGGAAGCTGACGGGAGCGATCCTGATGGCGGCGTCGTGGCCGCAGGGGTCACCGTGAGGCCACCCAGGAGTTTCTCACGCGAGTGCGCGAGCAGGGTCAGCCACGCGACGACCTCATCGAGTAGGTGCGGGTCTGCTCCGCGGCGTTCGAGCACCAGCCCGATCGAGGGGTCGTCTTCGACGAGAAGCGTTGCGGTGAAGTCGTTGTCATCCTCGATATGGGGCCGCACATCTCCGCGAGGGAAGCTCTCGAAGACGACGAGCGACGAGATCGGGCCGCCGAGATCTACTGCCGACATGATGTCGGCAAGCGGCACGTGGTGGCTACCGAGGAGGGCGAGTTGCTCGCGCTGCAGTCGTGTCAGCGTGTCGCCGACGGTGTCCGTCGGATCGATGCGCACCCGCACGGGGATCGTGTTGATGAGCATGCCGACCATCTCGTCGACACCGGGCACCGACGGATCCCTACCGGAGACCACCGTCGCGAATACGACGTCGTCGCAGTCGTTTCGATCGGCGAGCACGAGTGCCCAGGCGAGCTGGATGACGGTATTCAGTGTCGCCGAGGACTGCGTCGCGACGTCACGCAGCGCCGCCGAAACCTCGACGCTCAGGTGCACACGTAGTGGCGCGCTGGGCGTCGTCGGCTCGACGATGTCGATGAGCGTCGACGCCTCGACATCCGCGAGTGCCCCCACCCACGGGCCGACGTCGCGGCCCCGTGAGGCAATCCAGCGTGCGTAGTCGCTGATCGGCCGTACGGGTGCGAGAGTGTCGCCCTGGTACGCGCGCACGATCTCGCTGAACATCAGGTGCAGCGACCACCCGTCCAAAGCAACGTGGTGTGCGACGACGAACAGCCAGCGAGGGCGTCCGGACTCGGTCACGAGTGTAAAGCGCAGCGGCGGAGGCGAAGTCAGTGCGATGCCGGTCGTGCGGGCGTCCGCGCGCAGGGTGTCGAGTCCGTCGTCGAGCGTGGCGATGTCGACGACGGGGAGCTGTGTCTCGACTGTGGTGTGGACGCGGGCCACTGGTTCGCCGGTCCGTCGACGTGTGTACGAGGTCCGCAGTGTTGCGTGTCGGGAGGTGACGGTGGTGATCGCCTCGCGCAGGCGGTCGACGTCGATCTCATGCGTGAGGACCGTCGTGAGATCGAGGTCGGCGAGGATCAGATACGGGTCGACGTCAGCAGAGCCACGGGGGGCTGTCGATCGGTAGACGATCGCTTCCTGGAGGCCGGTGAGGGGTAGGACGTCTTCGAGCGCTGCGCTCACAGCAGGTCACCCTCCATCAGTTCGTTGAGTTCGTCGGCGTCGACCCCTGCGGTGGTTGCGGCCGCAGAGCTTGTCGGGAGCGGCTGGCCTGTCGGGTACGAGTTCTCAGCATGCGTAGCGGTTGCGTGGCTGCGTGCTACCGACGCCAGTCCCGCGACCGTGGGATGGTCGAAGATCTCCAGCGGTGTGATTTCCCAGCCGGCCGACGCCGCGGCGCTGACCACTCGCACGGCGACGATGCTGTCGCCCCCGAGTGTGAAGAAGTTGTCGTCCGCTCCGACTGCGGGAAGCCTGAGCACCGTCGCGAACACCTCGGCGAGCGCGGTCTCGACGGGACCCGACGGCGGCCGCGACCGAGCGGCCTGCGCCGCGTAGTCGGGCGCGGGCAGTGCTCGTCGGTCGATCTTGCCGTTGGGCGTGAGGGGAAACTCGTCGAGCACGACGAGTGCTGACGGCACCATGTAGTCGGGCAGGATGTCGGCGATGTCGCTCCGCCACGAGTGGGCCAGCGCGTCGTGCTCGGTGTGGTTGTCTGTGGCCGAGTGCGTGGTCACGTAGCCGACCAGTCGCCCGTCGACGGAGGTGACCACCGCGCCTGCGACGGCCGGGAGGGAAGTGAGCGCAGCCTCGATGTCGCCGAGCTCGACTCGGAACCCGCGCACCTTGACCTGATGGTCGGTGCGGCCGAGGCAGTCGAGTCGGCCATCCGGCCGGATGCGCGCCAGGTCTCCGGTGCGATACATGCGCGCGCCGTCGGTGTACGGGTCGGCGACGAATCGGGCGGCGGTCATGCCGGGCAGGCCGCGGTAGCCGCGAGCGAGTCCGTCTCCGCTGAGATAGAGCTCGCCAACGCGCCCGGCAGGAACCGGGTGCAACGTCGAATCCAGCACGCGGACACCCGTGTTCGCGATCGGGGTGCCGATGGTGACGTCGGCGGCATCGTCGACCTCAGCCGTCGTCGACCAGATCGTCGTCTCTGTCGGTCCGTACATATTGCGCACCGACCGCGCGGAAGCGACGAGGTCGCGAGCGACGTCGGAGGGCAACTGCTCGCCGCCGACCAGTACGTCGACACCTGCCAGCGCGGGTCCGTGCCCCGCACCGAGGAAAGCCGACCACAACGACGGTGTGGCCTGGATGACGTCCGGTCGATGTCGGGAGATGAGTGCCGCGAGCCGCGCCGGATCGTGAATGTCGTCGTTGTCGGCCAAGACCACACATGTCCCCGCCGAGAGCGGTACGAGTGTCTCCAGGAGTGCGATGTCGAAGGAGATCGTCGTCACCGCCAGCAGCGACCTGCCGGGGCCGAGGCCGAGTCCGCCGACCATGTGGTCAGTGAAGTTCCGCAGGGCACGATGTGGGATCACCACGCCCTTCGGCTTGCCGGTCGACCCCGACGTGTAGATCAGGTAGGCAGCAGAGTTGCCGACCGGGTCGTCCGACGTGGTCTCGACCGGCCGCCCGTGCGGATCGGATAGGCGCCGGATCTGAACATCGCGGTCTCCGGACGCCACGACGGTGGGTTCAGTGATGGGGGATTCGGTGATGCGGGACTCGACGACGGCGGGTTCGATGATGGCGACAGGCGCGGCGTCGGCGATGCTGGCAGCTCTGCGGTCGGCGGGAAATCCCGGATCGAGTGGGAGAAAGGCTGCGCCACTACGCATCACGGCGACCAAGGCGACGATGAGGTCGATGCCGCGGGGGAGTGCGACAGCGATGACCGACTCGGGTGCGACTGGCCCCAGCCGCGCCACGAGTTCGTCTGCGCGACGATTGAGTTCGCCGAAATCGATCGCGTCGTCGCCGTATCGCACCGCGATCGCACCGGGCGCAGCGGCCGCGATGCGAGCATCGAGCGGGGTCGGGTCGATCGGTGCTGTCGTGCCGGACGGGAGAACGTCGACGCCGTGCCGGTCGATTTCCGGCGCATCTGACGCAGGCACCTCAGTGCCGGGCTCGTTGATCCGCATGGCGCCGACGGGACGGGTTGGCTCGCTCAGGAATTCGCCGACGAACGCCGCCAGAGAATTGGCGATTCGGGCGGCGCGGGCCTTGCTGTAGATGGCGGCGTCGGCGTCGAGTGTGAGCTCGAGGTCGGAACGGTCGGACTCCGTCGAGCCGAGGTCGAGTGCGGTGATCGAGAGATCGACGACCGGACCACGACGCAGCGAGCGGACCGTTGCGGTAATCGAGTCGGCTGAGTCGGCGTCTGCGGAACCCTGGGTCCCGGAATCGAAAGTGACTGTTGAGCCGAACGGTTTGACGTTCACTGTCGGTCCCACGACACCGTCGACGTCGCAGCGTCGTGCGTCGCGGACGATGTCCTCGCCTCGGTAACGCGCATGCGGCGCGATCCGGCGGATGCCTGCTGCGGCGTCGGCTGCGAGTTCGTCGGCGGTCGCTGCGGGGGCGACCGCGACACGCAGTGGGGTGACGTTGACCGTTGTGCACACGACATTGGCTGTGGGAGAACCGAATCGGTTCATCATCGGGAACCCGATCACGACGTCGTCGGCACCCGTGGCGCGTGCACAGAATGCCGCGACGGCGGCGACGAGGCGATCAGGCGACATCGCGGCCCCGCCTGCGCCGCGGACCAGGGCACGAGTCGTGTGCGTAGCGGCCGCGATGCGGTGGCCACGCGGTGTGTCGCCCAAGGTCAGGGGACCAGTGACGCCCGCGAGCTCGCGGCTCCAGAATTCTGCGCTCGCGCCGGCATCGGGTTCTGGCGGAAGGTCGACGACGCTCCCGAGGCGTCGGGTATCACCCGGATCAGCGTAGAGGCGACCGATGCGCCGAACGAGCAGACCGAGGCCGTAGGCGTCGATCACGATGTGGTGCGCGACGACGAGCACAGAGGTACGCCCACCCGCGTGGAGGATCTCGACGACTGCGCACGGGCCGGATGCAGGGTCTATCGCGATCTGGACCGCGGCCTGCGCATACACATCGATCGCGTCGGTATCGGCGCCGAGATCGCGGTCGGTCACCTCGATCGGTACGCCGAGCTCGACTGCCACATCGCCGTCCTGCTCGGAGAACACAGATCGCAGACCGTCGGCTTCGGCGACGGTCTGGCGAACAGCGGCTGAGAGGCGACTGGCATCGGGTCGAGGTTCGAAGTCGACGAGTTGACCGATCGTGAACACATCGGGGTTAGGGGCGACTCGCTGCGCGAACCACAAGCCCTGCTGCGCCGACGTGGCGCGCATCAACGCCCCACTCCGGGAGTGCGTAATGCGGCGATCTCGGGCAATCGACGACAGCAGCCAACCATGAAAAGTTAGCCTACCCTAGCCTAAACGGTAAGCGGGGGCGGGGCTGCGCTGTCGATGTTGGTAAGCCTATGCTTACCAGAGTTCGAGCTGCGATGCTCGCAATTCACCGCATGTCACGAGAGAGGACGGCATGGCCACAACGAATACGGTACTCACCCGAGAACGGATCATCGCCGACATTGCTGGCATCCTCGGTGTTGACGAGAGTGAAATCACCGATGACACAAACGTTCTCGACGTCGGTCTCGACTCGGTTCGGCTGATGTCACTGATCGAGCGCTGGCGCGCCGCAGGTGCTCACAAGGCAGATCTGGTGAGTATGGCCGCTGACCCGGTCGTCGGCTCCTGGATTCGTGAACTCACCGCGGACAGTGTTTCCGGTGCCAACGAGGGAGGGCTCCGGTGAGCGACGCCACTCGTAGCGGGCAACCGGTGAGCGAGACCGCCGACGTCGTTGTCGTCGGCGGCGGGCCGGGAGGTTCGACGGTCGCGACACTCTTGGCGCGCAGCGGCCACCGCGTGGTGCAGTTGGAGAAGGAGTCGTTTCCCCGGTACCAGATCGGCGAATCACTGCTTCCGTCAACGATTCACGGCGTATGCCGACTCCTCGGGGTCGACGAGAAGATCAAGAACGCGGGATTCATGCACAAACGCGGCGGCAGTTTCCGCTGGGGCAAGAATCCGGTGCCGTGGAACTTCTTGTTCGCCATCTCGCCGGAGTTCGCGGGTGAGGGGTCATACGCGTACCAGGTCGAACGCATGAAGTTCGACCAGATCCTGCTCGAGAACGCTGCGGAGCAGGGAGTCGACGTGCGGCAGCGCAGCAGGGTCAACGGGACAATCACCGACGAGACCGGCCGGGTCACCGGCATCCGTTACGTCGACGCCGACCGGGTCGAGCACCAGATCGACGCCAAGTTTGTCGTCGATGCGTCGGGGAACACCACGCGGTTGTCGAAATATGCGGGCGGAGAACGGATTTACTCCGACTTCTTCCAGAACGTCGCGGTGTTCGGATACTTCGAGAACGGCAAGCGTTTCCCCGCGCCGGACAGCGGCAACATCCTGTGCGCGGCGTTCGACGAGGGGTGGATGTGGTACATCCCGCTATCGGACACGCTGACCAGTGTCGGTGCCGTGATCTCGCGCGACAAGGCAGAGCACGTTCTCAACGCACAGGAAGAGACGCTGCTGCACTACGTCGATCGCTGCGAGATCGTGAAGGACATGCTGTCCGACGCCACCCGCGTCACCGAGGGCACCTACGGCGAGATCCGAATCCGCAAGGACTATTCGTATGCCAATACCCAGTTCTGGGGCAACGGCATGGTTCTCGTCGGCGATGCCGCGTGCTTCATCGATCCGGTGTTCTCCACCGGGGTTCATCTCGCAACCTATTCGGGTGTGCTGGCGGCGCGATCGATCAACAGTGTGTTGGCGGGTGCGATGACCGAAGAGCGCGCGTTCACCGAGTTCGAGGGTCGATACCGTCGCGAATATGCGGTCTTCTACGAGTTCCTGTCGGCCTTCTACGACATGGAGCAGTCAGAGGACTCGTATTTCTGGAAGGCACGCAAGGTCACCAATTTCGACCGCAACGACATGACCGCATTCGTGTCGCTGGTCGCGGGTGCCTACTCCGGCGAACAGGCCCTCACCGACCCGGAACAGATCATCGAGCGCTTCTCGGCGTCGACGGCCGCCCTCACCGAGGCCGCGGAGCGAACCGGTGGCATGGACACCGACTCGGGCCAGCGGATGGGACATCTCTTCGGTACACAGGTCGTGCGTGACGTCATGGAGGAGATGAACGCGTTCCAGGCACGCGGGGCAGTTGGTACCGACGGAAGCGAACCGCCACTGCTCGACGGCGGACTCGTTCCGTCGGCCGATGGACTGAGCTGGGCCGAACCGGCTCCCGCGACCGTCTGATCGGCACGCACCTGCCATGCTGACAGCGTTGGCGCTGATCCTCGGGGCGGCACTCGTCTGCGGAGCGATCGCGCGTCGACTCGGATTCCCCTCGATGGCAGGCGAATTGGTCGCCGGTGTGCTGCTCGGCCCGTCGGTTCTCGGCATGGTGGCACCGCAGGTCACGGGAGTGGTCGTCGATGCAGACGGCGCGCCGACCACGGCGATATCCGCGGTCGGCACGCTCGCTGTGGTCTTACTCGTCGGACTTGCGGCGACCGAACTCGACGGGCCGTTCCTGCGCGGGAACGCCCGCACCATCGGCGTCGTCAGCGGAGTCTCTTTCGTGATTCCGCTCGTCGCCGGCATCGGAATCGGACTCATGCTGCCCGCCGAGTACCTCGGTGCCGGTACGAACGCGGGTGACGCCACGAGCACAACAGAATTCGCGGTTCTGCTCGGCGTCGCGATGTCGGTCAGCGCGATACCCGTGATCGCTCGGATCCTCGGCGACCTCCACCTACTGCAGACGCGACTCGGTCGGCTCATCCTTTCGGCGGGCACTCTCACCGACCTCGCCGCGTGGCTGGCGCTGGCTGCTGTCTCAGCCCTGGTCACCGTGGGGCTGCGCGGCTGGCACCTTCCGTTGACTCTGCTGGCAATGATCGGTTCGGTGGCCGTTGCGCTCGTCGCGCGGCCCGTGATCGGGCGTGTGCTGACCCGCTTGGAATCCGGTGGCCACGACGCGCAGTCGGCAGCCGTGATGGTGATCGCCATGGTCGCCGGTGCCGCGGCGACCGAAGCTCTGCACCTCGAAGCCGTTCTCGGGGCGCTGCTCGCCGGGATTGCCTGTGGTCGACGTCCCGAGCGCGTCGTGGCGCCGCTGCGGTTGGTCACCACCGCGGTGCTGGCGCCGGTGTTTCTTGCGTCGGCAGGTCTACACGTCGATCTGCGAGTTCTCGCCTCTCCGGGCGTGGCGGGAGTGGCAGTCGGTGTGATCACCGTCGCCGTCGTCGCCAAACTGCTGGGCGGATACCTCGGGGCTCGCCTCGCGCGTCTGTCGAGATGGGAGTCGATGGCGGTCGGAAGCGGGCTCAACGCTCGCGGGGTCGTCGAGATCATCATTGCGACAACAGGTTTGAGTCTCGGAGTGTTCAGCGAGGAGACCTACATGATTGTCGTCGTCATGGCGGTGGTCACGTCGGTGATGGCGGGGCCGATGGTCGCGGCCGCCGCGCGACGATGCCGACCGGATGCCCGTCAGTCAGATCTCGTCGGCGCCGAGAGCGCGCAGCACGGTACGTAGCTTGGCTGTGGTCTCCGCGACTTCCGCGTCGGGATCGGAGTCGGCGACGATACCGCCACCCGCCCAGGTCGCCAGAGTTCCTGTGCGCGAGTCGATTTCCGCACACCGGATGGCGACGAGCCACTCGCCGTCTCCTGGCGTGATCCCGTCGGCCCCGCGCAGCGCTCCCGAGCGCTCGTCAGTAGAGAGATTTCCGACGCACCAGCCGACTGCGCCGCCGTAGAAACCACGGTCGCCTTCAGTCGCGAGGATGTACTCCCTGGCCGCGGCGGTCGGGGTTCCGCACACCGCAGGTGTCGGATGCACGGCGATTGCGAGATCGAGCGCCGTCGTCGACGGATCGGCGAGCTCGCCGACGATCGGCGTTCCCAGGTGCCACATCGACGACGTGCCCACGATGCTGGGCGCGTCGGGTACGTCGAGTCGCGTGCACAGCGGCGCGAGGGCGCTCCGCAGAGCGTCGACGACGAAACGGTGCTCACCAAGGTCTTTGGCCGACGAGTTCAGCGTTGCTGCGCGCTCGGCGTCGACGCTCGGGTCGTGATGGCGTGGAGTGGATCCGGCGAGCGGGTGAGCGCTCACCTGACGACCGCGCCGTCGTATGAGTACCTCGGGGCTCGCGCCGACGAGATGCCGCCCGTGGTGGGCGTCACCTGCGGGAGTGAGCTCTGTGCGGAAGATTCCCGAGTGCGGGTTCAGTGTGGCGAGGGCGGCCATGAACGACTCCGGTGTCAGCCTCGGGGTGGTGTCCAACAACAGCTTTCGTGCCAGCACCACCTTGGCCAGCGGATTGGTCGAGTCCGCGAGCACTGCCACCGCTGCAGCGACCCTGTCACGGTGTTCCTCGCGAAGCGGTTCTGCGGCGACCACACGGGCCTCGGCGACCGGGCCTGGCGCGTTGGTCGAGCCACCTGCGTTCGGGACGGGGATGTTCGTCACGGGAATGGTCGCGACGGCTGTGGCCCGGGAGCTCGTCGGCACGTCGAAGCGGATGTGTGCGGGCGCGGTCAGCGCGCTCGGTGCCTCCGTGTCGAATGCCAGGGCGCCGACAATCGCTGAGTGTTCGCCGCGCGCGAGTGACTCGGCTGCGCGTGCGGGATCGTTGAACGAGGCCACTGCACCACTCGCAGAACAGTGGTAGTCGAGTCCGTAAAGCTCGAAATGGTCGGCAGGCGTGGTTGATCCGTCGACGCGGGCGGGTTGAGCGTCGGGACCATCCACGTGCCCTGTCGAGGTCGAAAGAGTCATGATGCCGGTCGTCCTCCTCGTTCGATGCGGATTCGGCGTGCGCTGACGTGTGCTGATGGGTGCGGGTCCGGCCTCGCGGGGGGTACCTGAACCCGACCTGTGGATTAGGTTAGACTTACCTAGTCTTGCGTGCGGCGGTGGCCCACGGAAATCACGACGATCTAGGGAGTGGCGCGTGTGTAGTAAGCGGAACTCCGAACTCGATATCGCTGGCATCGGATTCGGACCGTCGAACTTGGCTTTGGCCATCGCGGTCGAGGAGCACAACGACAACAGCACGGCACGCGATGGTGACATCCAGGCACGGTTCTTCGAGAAGAAGTCCCAGTTCGGGTGGCACCCCGGCATGCTCCTTCCCGGGGCGACGATGCAGGTGTCGTTCCTCAAAGATCTGGTGACGCAACGTAATACGTCGAGTTCGTACTCGTTCTTGAGCTACCTCGCCGAGCATGACCGGTTGGGCCACTTCATCAATCGTCAGGACTTCTTCCCGCTGCGCGTCGAATTTCACGACTACCTTCGGTGGGCTGCCGAACGCGTGTCGGTGCCGGTCGACTACGGCTCCGAGATCAGCTCGGTCACGTTCACCGACGGCGCATTCGACATCACCTCGGCGTCTGGCGAAAGCGTGCGGTCGCGCAATCTCGTCCTCGGCGGAGGGCTGCGGGCGAAGCTTCCGGCCGGTGTTGTCGCCGGCCGACGTGTCTTCCACAACCATCACGTGCTGCCCAACCTGGCCAAGCTACCGCCACTGACGCATCGCCGTTTCGCCGTGATCGGCGCCGGTCAGAGTGCTGCAGAGGTTGCGGCCTTTCTGCATGAGACGACCGGCGCCGAGGTGCACGCCGTCTTCTCCAAGTTCGGCTACACGCCGGCCGACGACAGCCCCTATGCCAACCGCATCTTCGATGCCGAGGCCGTCGACGAGTACTTCTCGGCCGAACCTGCGTGGCGCGACCGTCTGCTCCAGTACCACCGCAGCACGAATTACTCGGCTGTCGATCCGGTACTGATCCAGGATCTGTACGGACGCGAGTACACCGAGCGCGTATCGGGCAATCGCCGCCTCTTCGTACACGGCGCCACCGAGGTCACCGATCTCGACGAGGCCGACGACGTCGCACGCCTGCGCATCGCGCATCGCACAACGGGCGAGGTAATCGATCTCGACTGCGACGCCGTCGTATTCGCGACCGGATTCGAGCCGACTCCTGTCGCGGACATGCTCGGCGATCTCGCTGCCCACTGTGCGGCCGATCAACACGGCCGACCCGTACTCGACCGTGCGTACCGACTGCAGACCTCCCCGGAGATCACGGGGCAGATCTTTGTACAGGGCAACTCAGAACACACACACGGACTCACGTCGACGCTACTGTCGAATGTGGCCATCCGATCGGGGGAGATCCTCGACGCCGTCGTGGGTCGCGGATCGAATCAACCGATGCCGACGGCCGTACCCGTTGGCCATAGCGCTTCTGGCGCTTGAGTTTTCGAGAGGTGAGCAACGTGACCGGCATCGATGCCGTGCAGGGGCAGGATATTAGGCCTCACGCGACCGAGATCAAGTTGACCATGTACGACCTGCTGCCGCGCACGGTCGAGGTTGTCGAGACCATCGACTTGAGTCCGGACATGCGTCGAGTGCGGTTCTCCATCAGCGCACCGGAGAGCTTCATCGTGGTGCACATGGCACCCGACGACCACATCAAGCTGTTCTTCCCGGATCCCGAAAGCGGCGAGATAGTCATGCCGGGTGTTGGCGCCGAAGGGATGCAGCTGCCGACCGAGGGCAAGTTCCCGATCTACCGCGACTACACCATTCGGGCTTTTGACCGTGAGAGCGGCGTCCTCGACATCGATTTCGTGCTGCACGATCACGGCGTCGCCGGAAAATGGGCGGGAGGAGCGGTTGCGGGCGATCGGCTCGGAATGCTCGGTCCGCGCGGCTCCCACATCTATCCGACCGGCTACGACTGGTACCTGCTCGGTGCCGACGACACCGCGCTACCCGCTCTCGCGCGTTGGCTGGAAGAGCTACCCGAGGACAAGCAGGTCATCGCCTTCGCCGAGGTCACCGGACCCGAGACGGAGATAGACCTTCCCCAACGGCCGAACGCCCGGGTGCACTTCGTCCATCGCGGCGTCGATCAGTCCGGTAGAGGCACAAATCTGCTTCGCGCGGTGGAGGAGTTGGACCTCCCCGAAGGCAACTTCTACAGCTGGTTCGCCGGAGAAGCGTTGTCGCTCAAGCCGATTCGACGCCATCTGCGACGCGAGCTCGGTCGGCCGAAGGACTGCGTCAAGGTCGACGGATACTGGCGCACCGGAACCGTCAACCTCGACCACCACGTCGAGGACGACGAGGCACCTGAGTAGAGGTCACGGGAGAAACCCCGCTCGGGTGAGCGCGATTCGTCCCGGCCCCTCCGCTCAACCGATGAGGGGCGCCAGGGTCTCGCCGAGGAGCGTCACGCGACCGGGGACGTGCCCATTGGCGGGAGAGTTGACCGTCACGCCGTCGATTCCGCTCTCCAGCATCGCGGAGAAGCGCGCGGCGACCTGTTCGGGACTACCGACGATGGTCGACGCTCGACGAACCTCTGCCGCCGGATTCCGTGCGAGGTATGCCTCGAATTCGGCCGTGGCCTGCTCCTCGGTGGGCGCAATGCAGGCCGAGGTCTGCGCGGTCACCGTGATCTCCGACCGATCGCGGCCGAGTCGCTCGCAGTGGGCGGCAAGGACGTCGAGTTTCCGCGGCAGATCCTCGGGTGCGGCGATGAGGTTGGACTCGTCGGCGTACTGCGCGACCATCCGCAACGTCTTCTTCTCGCCACCGCCGCCGATCATCACCGGGATACGGCCAAGTGGCGCAGGGGAATTGATTGCCTCTTCGACGTGGTACCACTTGCCGTCGAGTGAGGGCCGCTCGCCGCGCAACATCGGCAGGATGATCTGCAGTGCTTCTTCGAGCTTCTCGAATCGATCGGTGAAGGTACCGAATTCGAAGCCCAGTGACTGATGCTCGAACTCGAACCACCCGGCTCCGATCCCGAGTTGAGCACGACCACCCGACACGACGTCGAGCGCGGTGACGCTTTTCGCCAGCAGCGTCGGGTTCCGATAGGTGTTGCCGGTGACCAGTGAGGACAGACGCACCCGCGAGGTGTGCTGGGCGAGTGCGGAGAGCAGTGTGTAGCACTCGATCATCGGCTCGTCCGGGGCGCCGAGGATGGGCAGTTGATAGAAGTGGTCCATCACCAGAACGGTGTCGAACCCGGAGTTCTCCGCTTCGACTGCCTGCGCGGCGATGGTGGGAAAGAGCTGGTCGGGTGTTGTGTCGGGGTAGGTGAAGTTCGGGATCTGGTAGCCGAGTGTCGTCACCTGGTCGACGCTACGCCGAACCGCCGATCTGGCGAGCGAGCGAGGCGATCGTCTCGATGAGGTGATCGAACACGGCGTCGACGTCGGTGGCTGTTGCGATTCGGGCATTCGGGGTTCCGCCCCACATGCCACGCTCGTCGGCGACGGTCATCCCGCGGGTCAGAGCTCCGGTGAGCTCGACACCGACCTGGGCGGGCAGGGTGTCGGCGATGGCCGGGTCGAGTGCAACCATCGCGGCGAACGGATCGTGGAGATGAGCCAGGTAGCCCTCGTCATGGGCGTCGTGGAACTCCAGGTAGAAACGCATTGCGTCGACGAGGTGACGCACGATCGGATTATCGGCAACCGATCGGATGCCGGGTTCGTCTGTCGGATCCAGATACTCGACAGGACTGCTGCCCGCCGCGGCCGCCAGTCGAACCAGGTGGTCGGGGAGAAGTGCGACGGTCTCCGTGAGATCGAGTGGGCAGACGATCGGGGCAGGCGCACCGTCGACGCCGAATGCGGCGAAGACCTCGGCGGCAGCCTCCGGGTCGACGGCGATATTCCACTCGGCGACGGGCGTGGTGTTGCCGTGGACATGGAACGCGCCACCCATGATGACCAACCGCCGAAGTCGTCGTGGCAGGCTCGGGTCGCGTCGTATCGCGGTGGCAAGCGACGTGAGTGGCCCGGTGACCAGCCCGACCAATTCCCCGTCGTGCGCCTGCGCCGCGTCGAGCCAAGCGTCTGGTGCGTCCGTGTCGGCGACGACGAGGTCGGATGTGGGCAATTCCGCGTATCCGACACCCAGTGGTCCGTGTGTGTCCTCGGTGGTCATCAGTGGTGCGACGAGCGGACCGTCGGGCCCGCGATGTACCGGAATCTCACCGCGCTCGCACAGCGACAACCAGGCGAGGTTGTTGGCGGCGACGACGTCGACCGGCACGTTCCCTGCGGTACTCGCGATCCCCACGATGTCGACGTCGGTGCGGGCAAGCAAGTACAGCAGTGCGACCGAATCGTCGATACCGGTGTCGCAGTCGAAGAACAGTCGCTGGGTCACGACACAATTCTGATGGATACGCAACGAATACGTACGGTCGGGTTCATGGCAACGTACACAACGGCTTTCGAATGGACGGAGACAAATCGGGAATGGCTGATCGAGAACCCGATCAGGATCGTCGGGTATGTGATCGTCGCGCTGGTGGCCCGCTTCGTGTGCAACCGGCTCATCGACCGCGTCACACGACGTCGACCCGGAGAGGGTTCGATGCCGCTGCTCCTACGCCACCTGCGTGACCGCGCACCGTCTGGCGCCAGCAGGGCAGTGATCAACCAGAGGCGCTCGCAACGGGCTCGCACCATCGGATCGGTGCTGAAGTCCGTTGTGTCGATCGTGCTGCTCACCTGGGTGGTGCTGGCGATCCTGTCCGTACTCGGAGTCAACATCGCGCCGTTCATCGCCTCAGCCGGTGTAATCGGTCTGGCAATCGGATTCGGTGCTCAGAATCTCGTGCGCGACTTCGTGACGGGAATCTTCATGCTGCTCGAGGACCAGTACGGAGTCGGCGACGTCGTCGATCTCGGCGAGGCAGTCGGGGAGGTCGAATCGGTCGGTCTTCGGATCACGACGGTGCGTGACGTCGACGGCACGCTCTGGTACGTCCGCAACGGCGAGATTGCGCGCGTCGGCAACATGAGCCAGGAGTACGCCGTAGCCCGCGTCGAATTGCCCGTCGCACTCACCGCGGATGTCGACAGGGCGCAGGAAGTGGCACTCGCCGCTGCGCACGCCGCCGTGGAGTCGGATGCGCTCTCCGAGCACGTGACCGGCGAACCCGACATGCTCGGCGTGCAGGAACTCTCTGCCGATCAGCTGATCTTGCGAATGACGGTCACCACAAAGCCCAACTCGCAGTGGAAGGTTCAGCGGACACTGCGCCGCGAGATCCTGCGGGCCTACGACGAGCATGGAATCGAATTGCCGTATCCGCGGGGCCAACTCCTCGCCGCGTCGCCGAACTAGCGGCAGCAGGGGCGTGGCGCGCGAGGCTGGGCGACCGACCGAGCAACCAAGCCTGCCCCGCCACCGGGTTGTGGTGGCGGGGTGTGGACGGGTTGCGGCACAACCGGATTCGACGGTTCGCCCAGGCTAGGGGGTTGGCGCGTCGGTCAGGTGACCGTTGGTCAGGCTGCGTCGGCCAGCGGTGGGTCGACGCCGCCGAATCGGTTGGGGTCGCCTGGTGGAGCCGGACCGGTTGGCGCGTCCGGGTCTGTGGGCGGCTCGGGATCGGGTGGATCAGCGAGGTTCCATCTGATGTCGACCCGCCTGCTGAGGGGCGGGGTGTCGCCGACGGACATCCTGCCCACCAGCGCGCGCTCGATGCCGGTCAACGTCGGCTCATTCGCGCTCGGCGCACCTGGCATCAAAGGCGGCGACTCCATCCAGGCGCCGACCGCGCCCGCGACGATCTCGGCGTCCGGTGTACCCGAGCCTCGCGCGCCGATCTCGGTGACTGTCGCGTCTGTGCATGTCCCGGTTGCGCGTGCCGCGGCGGCGGCTTGGTTGCTGGAGTGTTCGGCGGTGAGGCAGTCGTGGAAATCGGCTTTGACGTCGGCGATGCGGTTGATGCGTTCGGGATTCTCCGGCATACCGGGTTTGGCGTTGAGTCGCCACGCGACCCGGCCGGTGTCGGGTCCTTCGGTGATCATGCGGGTGGTGAATTGGCCGGGTTTCGGGCCGACGCGGCGGTTGTGCACATCGCAGGCCGGGACGAGTTGGTCGATATCGGTCAACCCGCCGTCGGCCCAGTCTTTCGCGGCGTGATGCATCTGCACCCGTGAAGCGGGCAGGGTGCAGCCCGGTGCGGAACACATTTTCCCGCCCGGCGAGGCGAACGAGGCGAGTCGTTGCCCGAGTGACGCGATCCGCTTCGACCGACCCAGGTAGAGCGGGATGCTGGTGTGGTCACCGAACACCGCCAAATACTGGCTGGCCCCGGCGGAGGCGGCCATGTTGATGACATCGCTGATCGGCAGCAGTGTTCCGGACGTGGTTTGCGCGATCCCCGCCTGCTCCTCCAACTCGTGCAGGCTGGTGGTGACGATCACCTGGATCGGTAACCCCCGATGCGTGTTACCCAACATCCCTGACTCGAGTACCTGCCCCAACAGGGCGGAGAATGCGTCGTGGTTGCGTTGGGCGGGTGAGCGCTGATCGCGCAGGGCGGCGGCCGCGACCTGTTCGGCGTTCGCCATGGTGATCGGCCCGACAGGTGACTCCGGGTCGTCGGGATTGTTCATGCCCGGTTTGGCCCACGCGTCGAGCACCGTATCGAGCCGGGCGCGGGCGATCGGATCCAAATCAGCGGTCAACCGCGACATCAGCTGCGCGTTCTGCCGATTCACCCACAACCGGCGTCGACGTTTACGGTCCTTCGCGGTGGTCAGCGTCCCATCCGGATCCAGATGGGCCAGTAGCCGCGAACCGAGATTGGTGATTTCAGCGGGCGTGAACTGGACCGCATACCCAGCCATCTGTGCTTCGGCGGCAGCTTTCGTCTCGGCCGACACCTCACTAGGGATTGCCTCCAACACCTCCAACACCGCCCGGACATGCGAGCCCGCGACACGACCCTCCACCACGTAGCCGGCCAACGTCGGGCACGACGGTGGCAGTCGGTCGCCGCAGATCGTGGTGAACGACCCGGTCGCGCCGATCACCCGATGCCGCGCCGCGGGATCACCAATGTGCAGACCATGCCCCATGAAATTGCGAACATCGCGGAAACCCAGGGCGCGGGGCAGATCCCGGTCGGAAGCCTCCACGATCAAGCGATCCGTCACCGCACCGGCGGTCCGCAGTGCCAGGCGTTCGGCCTCAACAGTGGCTTCCACCAGCGCCGCGTCGGACACCAACGACACATCGACGGCAGCCAACTCATCCAGCACCGCGGCAAGCCGTGACAGTTTCTCCGCCACCACCGCATCCGCCGACCCCACCGCAGCAGAGGCCAACACAGATGATCCCAAAGCTGAAGGCGCACGGCCATTCTCGCTGTTGTTGCGATTGCTGTTCACGTGCCGCCACCCCCGCCCCACGTCATGTCGAATATGTGTTCTACATTACCCGACAATACCGACAGCGTCGAGGAATTCTCGAACAATTTTTCGACCTTGTGGACACGCGTTTCGCCGAGTCCCGACCACCCATTTTCGGTCCAGCGTTGCGGCGTTGAACACTCAAGGTGTCAAGGATGCTCGTGATCGCCGAGAACGCGACGGCGGCACGGTTTTCCGGGGCGATAGTTGCCAAAACATGGCAGTCGCCGCTCGCTGCCCCTTCCACAAAGACACCCGACAATTGGTAACTAGTCAGTTACCATTTATGAGTGTCCGTCTTCGTCGCAATCGCCGACCCGGTGCGTCGCGGGATCCTGCGGATCCTCGTCGACGGCCCGCAACGAGTCGTCGACATCCAACGGTTGCTCGCCGCCCGTCACCCGATTTCGCGGCCCGCGGTGAGTCGACACTTACGGGTGCTCGCCGAGGCCGGCCTGGTCGAGGCCGCCACGACGGGCCGGGAACGTCACTATCGACTCGACCCGACACCACTGCTCGAGGTGCGGAAGTTGTTGTCCGACCTCGGATCCGGGGACGCCGCGGACGCCTCCCGCGTGCCGATCGCGGAGTCGGCACTCGACGCCCTGAACACCGAGGTGTACCGAACCCGACGCGAAAGACGCAGGGCCGCAAGCCCAGACAGGTCCAGCCGACACACTGCCGAACCCGACGTCACATCCCACCAGATACAGGAGTCAGGATGACGAATGCGCCCATACCCAGCGGCCGGCACCGCGTCCGCCGAGAGGGCGACGTGGTCGAGTTCACCCGTACCTACCGCGCCGCCGTCGACGACGTGTGGGCCGCCGTGACCGAGTCCGATCGGCTCGCCCGCTGGATCGGTTTCTTCGACGGTGACCCCGACGAGGGTCACGTCGCCTTCACGATGAACGCCGAGGGGGAGGAGAACATGACCCCGGTGCGCTACGACATTCGACGCTGCGAGCCGCCACATGTCCTTCAGGTGCACACGACCGACGATGCCGGTACGTGGGATCTGATCCTTGAGCTGGACGAGAACAGTGGCATCACGACGCTGAGGCTCAGTCAGATCGTCCACGACCCGGAGATCATCGAAAGCACCGGCCCGGGGTGGGAGTACTACCTGGATCGTCTCTCGGCGGTAGTGACCGGAACGGACCCGGCCGACCTCGACTTCGATGACTACTACCCGGCGCAACGGGAGTACTACCTCACGGTGCGGGACCGGGTGAACGCGAGCGCGAACCGGTCACCGGACTCCGGCTACTGACGTCGGCGGTGTCGACGCCCGCCGGTTGAGTAATGACCGGCGGAGCGGCGGGAAGCGGGCGCGAGTCTCTTGTCTGCGCCACAGCAATGCGCGACGGCGCCGACACGGAAAACATTCAGTCGCAGGCACTTGGACCGACCGTGCAGATCTTGTCGCCGGTCGTCCACGCTGGAGACTGGCTTGAGCATCTGTACTCGCGATCTCCCGACACGACCCAGCACGGCTCGATTGCCCCAGCCCGGCCGCCCAACGAAAAAATCCCGGAGAGCAATGCTCTCCGGGACTCTCGCGGTGTCCGAGGGGGGACTTGAACCCCCACGCCCGTTAATAGGGCACTAGCACCTCAAGCTAGCGCGTCTGCCATTCCGCCACTCGGACTCGGTGCTTCGGTGTCTCGCGGATTTCTCCGTTCCGCACCGGGCCGGATAACACTAACCGAGGTTGCCCCCGTATCCCAAATCCCGTAGGAGTGAGGGGTGACTTCGGAGCCTGAGAACACCGCCGGGACCATCAAAGCCGTCGACGAAGTGGTCGATATCGTCAGCAAACTGATCCGCTTCGACACCTCCAATACGGGAGAGCCCGAGACGACGAAGGGCGAGGAGGACTGCGCCAAGTGGGTGGCGGGGATGCTCGAAGAGGTGGGGTACACCACTCAGTACGTCGAGTCGGGGCGACCGGGACGCGGAAACGTGTTCGCGCGGCTCGCCGGTCCGCCTGATTCCGACCGTGGTGCGCTCCTGGTGCACGCGCATCTCGACGTCGTGCCCGCAGAGCCTGCCGACTGGAGTGTCCACCCGTTTTCGGGGTCGGTGTCCGACGGCTACATCTGGGGCCGCGGCGCCGTCGACATGAAGGACATGGCGGGCATGGCGCTGGCACTGGCCCGCCAGTTCAAACGTGACGGAACCGTGCCGCCGCGTGAGCTGGTCTTCGCCTTTCTTGCCGACGAAGAGGCTGGCGGGACGTGGGGATCGCACTGGCTGGTGGAGCATCGGCCGGATCTGTTCGAGGGCATCACCGAGGCAGTCGGCGAGGTCGGCGGCTACTCACTGACCGTCGACCGCCCGGACGGCACGCAGCGTCGTCTCTATTTGGTGGAGACGGCCGAGAAGGGGCTCTCGTGGATGCGGCTCACCGCCGAAGCCACTGCGGGCCACGGATCGTTCCTGCACTCCGACAACGCTGTCACCGAGATCGCCTCCGCGGTCGCGCGAATCGGAAACCACGAATTCCCTCTCGTGATCAGCGATTCGGTGGCCGAGTTCCTGCAGGCGGTGTCCGAGGAGACGGGTTGGGACCTCGGTCCCGACACACCTGACCTCGAGACCGCCTTGTTCAAACTGGGCAGCCTCGCCCGGATCCTCGGTGCCACACTGCGCGACACCGCCAATCCGACCATGCTCAAGGCCGGCTACAAGGCCAACGTCATCCCGCAGAAGGCCGAGGCCGTCGTCGACTGCCGTGTTCTTCCCGGACGCCAGAAGGCATTTGAGGCTGAGATCGACGAGTTGATCGGCCCCAACGTCCGACGGGAATGGATCACCCACCTCGACTCCTACGAGACGACATTCGACGGCAACCTCGTCGACGCGATGAACGACGCGATCCTCGCCTACGACGAGGACGGCCGAACCGTCCCGTACATGATGTCGGGCGGCACCGACGCCAAGGCGTTCGCCAAGCTCGGTATCAGGTGCTTCGGCTTCGCGCCGCTGCGCCTGCCACCCGAGCTCGACTTCGCCGCGCTCTTCCACGGCGTCGACGAGCGTGTCCCGGTGGATTCGGTCCTGTTCGGCACGCAGGTGTTCGAGCACTTTCTGCATCACAGCTGAGCGGTCCCCCGACCTACGGTTCAGCTGCGATGCGTCAGCGCGATCAGTCGCCGAGCACCCGCCGCAGGTAGTCGTTGCTGAAAACGCGCGAGGGGTCGTACTTGTCCCGAACCGCGAGGAAGTCGTCGAATTGCGGGTACACAGCGCGGAAGTACTCCGCGTCGCGAGTGTGTAGCTTGCCCCAGTGTGGCCTGCCGTTGTGGGCAACCATGATCTCCTCGACGTCGGCGAAGAACGCCGAGATGTCCGCGGGATCGTCACGGTGGTAGCGGTGGACCGCGATGTAACCGGTGGTACGCCCCGAGGCCGTCGAGAGCATCAGATCGTCGGCGGCGGCTGCGCGCACCTCCACCGGGAAGCTGACGCGGTATCCCTTGCGTGCGATGAGCTTCTCGATGTCGTTGAGTACCTCCGCCACGGCGGGCAGTTCGACCGCGTACTCCATTTCGCGGAAGCGCACATCACGGATCGACGCGAAGACCTCTGCCGACGGTGCGACGTAAGTGCGCTCCGAAAGCGCATGACTCGCAACCCGATTGAGCGTCGGAACAACTGCGGGCACACGGCGTCCGAGTTCGCAGACAACGCCGTAGACCTTGTTGCTGATCAGGTCGTCGTCGATGTATCTACGCACCGAGCCCGGCCCACTCGGCGTCGCATCTGCGGGAAGCCTTGTATTGGTCTTGGCCAGCGCGCGACGAGTGTGCGGGAACCAGTAGAACTCGTGGTGGTCGAAGGATTCGACGCGGTCGAGAAAGCCGCCGACCGCATCGTCGAGGTCGAGCGGCTCGTCGTGAGCGCGGAGACTGAATGCGTCGACGCATTCGATGGTCAGCTCGACGATGACCCCAAGCGCACCCAATCCCAAAGCGACAGCGCGCAATTCGTCATCGTCGGCAGTGAGGGTGACGACGTCGCCGGTGCCGGTGACGATCTTCGCGCCGACGATCTGCGTCGAGATCCCACCGAAGTGCAGACCGGTTCCGTGTGTACCCGTCGACGTGGCCCCGGTGATCGTCTGACGATCGATGTCGCCGAGATTGCGCATTCCGAGCCCGTAAGGGGCGAGCAGAGCGGGGATCTCGTGCAGCCGGGTGCCCGCACGCAACGTCACCCGCTTCCCGTCGACGCCGACCACCCCGCGGAGCGCGGACATGTCGAGCTGAATGCCCTCTGGCACGCCGATGGCGGTGAAGCTGTGCCCGGAGCCGATCGGCTTGATACGTGTTCCGTCGGCCGCTGCTGTCGCGACGAGCTGCGAGACGGCGTCGTCGCTGTCGGGTGTCGCGACTGCCGTTGTGGCCGACTGGTTTCCACTCCAATTGCGCCACTGCGTGCGCGTCTGTGTTGTCACAGGTAGCACTTTTCTTCCCCTCGGTAGGTCGGAACGAGACCGTCGACGCGTGCCTGTCCGTTCTGGTCACGTCCGATCAGAGCAACTGTCCTGGCGCGCTCGCACACCTCGCCGGACTTGGTGTGGCGGAACCACACTCGATCACCCGGCACCAGCGTCGACGCGGGGTCGCCGGTCAGCGGCGTCTGCACCTCGCCTGCGGCCTCGGTACCGACGTAGGACAAACCCGCGGGCCACACCGGACGCGGCAGTCTGTCGGGCGCGGGCGGGCCGGACGCGATCCATCCGCCACCCGCGCACGTGATGATCTTTGGCGCGGGTCTGCGCGTCACGTCGAGACCGAACATCAACGCGGGAGCGGGCTGAAAACGTCGGTATCCGTCGAACAGATGGCCGCCGAAAAGCCCACTGCCCGCGGCGATGTCGGTGACCGAACTGTCGCGGGCAGTCTCTTCGAGCGAGCCGGTTCCGCCCGCGTTGACGATCTCGATGTCGGCGAGCTCGCGCAGCGAGGAGATGATCACGCCCCGTCGTCGTCGCAATTCGAGCATGGACACGCGCTGCATCGCCCGGGTCGCCCTGTTCATCAGTGGCTTGCCGTCGACGTCGTCGGCGACTCCCGCAACCTGAGCCTCGTACGACATCACGCCGACGAGCGCGAACCCCGGACGTGCGACGATCGCACCGGCCAGTGTCAGGGCGGCGTCTGCATCGTGCACAGGGGAGCGTCGGACACCGAGGTGGACGCGACCCCCGAACAGTCGCAACGAGGCGTCGAGGTCGATGGCCACGCGAACCACCGAACGGTGCTCTGGCGAGGCGATGGAGTCGATGACGTCGAGTTGCGCGACGTCGTCGACGAGCAGCGTGACGCGCGTCAGTGCGACGTCGTCGGCGAGGAGGTCGGCGAGAGCGGCACGTCGAACCGACGGATACCCGAGGAGCACATCGTCGATGTTCGACTCGGTGGCCAACCACTGCGCCTCGGCGACGTCGTAGGCAAGGACTCCCGCAAACCCGTCGCGCGCGACGACGTCGTCGATGATCGATCGCACGCGAAGCGACTTGCTGGCCAACCGAATCGGCACACCGCCCGCTCGGGCGGTCAGGTTGGCGATGTTGTGTTCGAGCGCGGTGAGATCCAGTGCGAGGGTCGGCGCGTCGATTCCCGCATCACGCACCGCCGCGTCGATTCCCGCGTAGTACCCGTCGGGGTCGGTCGACCACGGCTGTGACGACGCGACTGCGCCCGAGTGGGTTGTCGTGGCCTCGAGACGGCCCATATGTGCTGCTCCCAGAGGTGTTGTGGGGAGCTCGGAGTACCCGGCTCCCAAAGTTGACCAAGTGGTCAACTGAAAGTTACTACACAACTTCCGGCGGCGGGACGTGAAAGTGCATCTCGGGCTCCGAGCGCTGCGGATTAGACTCGCGAACGAGTCCACGCACGCTCGGCCATACCGGCCGTACTCGCGAGAGAAAGGTGTTCGATGACCTCGTACGACCCCTACGCAGACCTGCCGAACCTGCCGACGTTCACGCTGACTTCGGAGAGCGTGGCCGACGGCGCGCCGCTGGCAACTCCTCAGGTCAGCGGAATCATGGGCGCGGGCGGCGCCGACGCCTCACCGCAGCTCTCGTGGTCTGGATTTCCCTCGGAGACAAAGAGTTTCGCCGTGACGGTCTACGACCCCGACGCTCCGACTGCCGCAGGTTTTTGGCACTGGGCCGTCGCCGACATCCCTGCATCGGTGACGAGTCTCGCCGAGGATGCAGGCGACGAGAACGGGAGTGGTCTACCCGCGGGAGCGGTCACCCTGGCCAACGACGCCTCACTCAAGCGGTTCGTCGGAGCTGCGCCGCCGCCCGGACACGGCCCGCACCGGTACATGATCGTCGTGCACGCCGTCGACGTCGAGTCGCTCGAATTGCCCGAGAACGCGACGCCGGCCTACCTCGGATTCAACCTGTTCTCGCACGCGATCGGACGCGCGCGCATCATCGGGACGTACGAACAGCCCGCCGAGAACGTCTGACTCGACGATCAGCCGCGTGGCGCGCTGCCGACCGCCTCGGAGATGTTGCTCAATCCGGCGGCGCGCACGCGGGCTGCGAGTCCCTCATGGATCTCGCGTAGTCGCACCGGCCCCCCGTAGATGAAGCCGGTGTAGGTCTGCAACAGATCGGCGCCCGCGCAGATGCGCTCCCATGCCTGATCGGGCGTCTCGATACCGCCGACACTGATCAAGGCGAGCTTGCCGCCGACGCGAGAGTACAAGCGGCGCAACACCTCCAGCGACCGATCAGCGAGCGGTGCGCCGGAAAGTCCGCCCGCACCCATCGCCTCGACCTCGTCTGCTGGAGTGGTGAGTCCGTCACGCGAGATCGTCGTATTCGTCGCGACGATGCCCGCCAGACCGAGTTCGACGGCCAGATCGGCCACCGCGTCGATGTCGGCGTCGGCGAGGTCGGGGGCGATCTTCACGAGGACCGGAACCGTCACCTCGTCGAGTACCGCGGCGAGAATCGGCCGCAGTGAGTCGACGGCCTGGAGATCGCGGAGACCGGGAGTGTTCGGTGAGCTCACGTTGACCACCACGAAATCGGCATGCTGGCCCAGCAGGCGAGCCGAGATCCGGTAGTCCTCGACGGCGCCGTCGAGCGGCACCACCTTGGTCTTGCCGATGTTCGCGCCGATCGGACCGGGGATACCCCGCCCCTTGGCCGCCAGGAGATTGTCAGCCGCTGCCACCGCGCCGGGGTTGTTGAATCCCATGCGGTTGATCAGCGCACGGTCGGCGGGGAGCCGGAACAGCCGCGGTGGCGGATTGCCCGGCTGGGCCTGGCCGGTGACGGTGCCGACCTCGGCGTACCCGAAGCCGAGAAGCCCCCACGCGTCGGCCGCTGCCGCCGACTTGTCGAAACCGGCCGCCAGTCCCAGCGGCGCCGGGAAGGTGACACCGAAGACCTCTTGGCGCAGCACCGGGTCGGGAACGGTGAACAGTCGCGCGAGGAGGGTCCGCGCGATGCCCAGCCTGGTGGTGGTGCGGATCGACGCCATGATGATCGAGTGGATGCGCTCGGGGGCGAGAAGGAACATCGCCTTGAGCGCGACCGGATACAGGACCCGGTTGACGCGGGTCAGCATGCCTCGGCACTTCCGCCGAACTGCTCGCCACCTCGGCCCCGTGGCGGTTTTTTGCGTCGTAGCAACACTTTTCGGGTGCCATCGGTGTACAGCCGAACCCGCGACAGTTCCCAGCCACCGAACTCGGCTTCGAGTGACAGACGCATCGACGCCGTCACCCTGGTGATGTCCGGCGGAAGCTTGATCAACATCGTCTCGTAGTCCTCGGACGTCACCTCCCATCCGCGGGGATAACGCGCACCGATTCGTGCGCTGGTGCGGTGATGCTGGGGGAGCCGGTGATGACCGGGCGTCGACATCAGCGTCCCGCCTCGCTCGGCGCGGCAGTGGGACTGCTCACAGGTGCCCCTTGGGTATACGGCGGACTGACGACCTGCACGCCGCCGTCGCGGGCCGACAGGACGTAAACGGTGCCGGACGCATCGTCGACGGTGAGGGCGTCGGGCTGGGCGACCGCGGCGAAGCGATGCTTCTCGACGGGTTCACCACCGGCAAGGTCATACGCCACCACCTCGTTGTTCGCCGTCGTCGACACCCAAAGGAGATTGCGGGTGTCGTCGTAGTCTACGGCGTACGGTCCGTTCGGCACGGGATAGCGGAATCGCATCACCAGCGGTGCTCCATAGAATCCGACGATCTCGTCGTCGCGTGTGTTGGCCACCAGGATTCGCCCGTAGTGGTCGACGGTCGCCTCGGTGGCGCCGTTGCCCGCGCGTAGCGCCGCACCGAACTCGCCGGTGGAGATGTTGACCGGGGTGACAGACGACTGCGCTTTGTCGAGCACGACGACCTGCTCGTCAGGGAGGTCGGCGCCGACGGGGGAGACGGTGATCTGATCCACGCCGACGAATCCGCCGATATCGCGGGTCTGCTTGAGCGCGGCGTCGAAGACCACGAGGTGACCGTTGGCCGTCCCCACGAGGATCTGTCCGGCTGCCGTGCGAGCCAGCGCGGTGGGCTCCGAAACCGAGGTGCGCGCTGACGTCACGGCTCCGTCGGGAGCGATGCGCACCAGGGTTTCCGGCCCCGCACCGACGAATGCGCCGTTGCCGACCCCGATCAATCGTGTGAGCCGGGGTACCGCGACGGTGCTCGGCGGAGTGGTGATCGCCTCCGTCGACAATCGGAGCACTGATGTCCCGTCTTTGCTCAGAACACCCAGCGAGTTGCCCGAATGAGCCAGCTGCGTGCTTCCCGGCGGTGTCGGCACAACCGTGCCGGCAGGCGTTGCGGCAGGTCCGGCGGGGGCGGCACTTGCGGTCGCGGGCGCCACCGTTTCCTTCTTGCCGCCGCCATCGTCCGACGATCCGCAGCCCGCCAGCACCATCGTCGCGACCACGATCGTTGCGATACCCCAGACCGGCGCCGAACGTCGGCGAGCAGAGTGAGCGGTATCGACAAGCCGGGGTGAGCGCATGCAACCATCTTGCGCGACGCACATCGGTCGCCCGCCGACAGGTCAGCGTGACCGTTCGCCGGATCACATCCGGTGTGCCGCTCGCGCGTCGCATACGACCGGTAGCATCGTCGCCCGTGACCGAGACCATGACCTGGGCCCAGGCGATCGTGCTGGGAATCATCCAGGGCCTTACCGAGTTTCTTCCGATCTCATCGTCGGCCCACCTGCGCATCGCCTCGGAACTGATGTTCGGTGGCGACGCCGGAGCGTCGTTCACCGCTGTGATCCAACTCGGAACCGAGGCTGCGGTTCTCGTGTTCTTCGCCCGCGACATCGGCCGCATCATCACCGCCTGGTTCCGCGGACTGTTCAACGAACACGAGCGCAACCTCGACTACCGGATCGGTTGGTACGTGATCTTCGCGACCATTCCGATCGGCATCATCGGCTTCTTGCTGAAGGACGAGATCCGCACCGCTGCGCGCAACCTGTGGATCACCGCGATCGTCCTGATCGTGTTCTCGGGAGTGTTCTGGCTCGCCGAACGCGTCGCGACGCAGTCCCGGTCGATCGAGCAGCTCACCCTGCGCGACGGCCTTGTCATGGGTCTCGCGCAGTGCCTCGCCCTGGTGCCCGGCGTGTCACGCTCGGGTGCGACGGCAAGCGCGGGTCTGTTCCTCGGGCTCGAGCGCGAGGCCGCGTTCCGCTTCTCGTTTCTGCTCGCGATCCCCGCGGTGCTGGCGTCCGGGCTGTTCAGTCTCCCCGACGCCTTCCACCCCTCCGGCGACGGCATGGAGGCCACCGGCGCACAACTCGCGGTGTCCACGCTGATCTCCTTCGTCGTCGGTTACATCTCCATCGCCTGGCTGCTGCGCTTCGTCAGCGGACACTCGCTCAACTGGTTCGGCGTGTACCGCGTGGCCCTCGGCCTCGTCGTGATCGGTCTGCTCTCCGCCGGGGTCATCAGCGCGACCTGACCTGCGCCGTGTCGGCCGTCTGTGCCGCAGCGGGCGCGAGTGCCTATGGTTGAGGGATGACCGTGATCCTGGTTCGCCATGGCCGGTCGGTTGCCAATACCTCGGGCGTACTGGCCGGCCGCACGCCGGGCGTCGCCCTCGACGACAAGGGACGCTCGCAGGCGGCGGAACTGGTGAATCGACTCGGCTCGTGCGTCGAGCAGATCACCGCGGTGGCTCGCTCACCATTGCAACGGTGTGGTGAGACCGTTGCACCGTTGCTCGCAGCCATCACCGAGCAGACCGGTCGTCAGGTTCCCGAGGTGGTCGTCGACGATCTCGCAGAGGTCGACTACGGCAGTTGGACCAACCGACCGATCAAAGACCTCCTTGCCGAGCCCCTCTGGAAGGTGGTGCAGCAGCACCCGTCGGCTGCCGTCTTCCCTGACGGTGAGGGTCTGTCTCAGGTTCAGGCCCGTGCCGTTGCCGCCATACGCAGGCTCGACCGCGAACTCGGGGGGCCGGATGGCTCCGGTGTCTGGGTCGCGTGCTCACACGGCGACGTGATCAAATCGGTGATCTCCGACGCGATGGGTGCCCACCTCGACACCTTCCAACGGATCGTCATCGAACCGGCGTCGATCAGCATCGTCCGCTACGGCGCGACACGCCCGTACGTGCAGACGGTCAACAACGCCGCAGTGATCTCGATACCGTCGCCCCCGCCGAAGAAGAGCCACGACGCCGCCTCCCACGAAGCCGCAGCCGAGGACGACGCGACCATCGGAGGCGAGACCGGCGTCGACGACAACACCCTGCGACCGGCAACTTCTGCACAGGCTCCCGCCGGACGCGGATAATGAACACACGAGAAAAGGAGGTGTGATGTCTCGAGCGATCCATGTCTTCCGCAGCCCGGACCGGTTTGTCGCCGGTACCGTCGGACAACCGGGCGACCGGACGTTCTACCTCCAGGCTGTCCACGAGGCGCGCATCATCAGCGTGATGCTCGAAAAGCAACAGGTGCAGATCCTCGCCGATCGGATCGGCGCTCTGCTCGACGAGATCCATCGCAGGTTCGGCACCCCGATTCCACCGCCGTCCGACCGTGTTGGAGATCTCAGCCCCCTGGTGATGCCGGTCGACGCCGAGTTCCGGGTCGGAACCATGGGCCTCGGCTGGGATGCCGAGTCCGAGGCCGTCGTCGTGGAGCTGCTCGCCATCACCGAGGGTGAGTTCGACGAGAGCGTCGTACTCGACGACACCGACGAGGGTCCCGACGCCGTCCGCGTGTTCCTCACCACGCAGGCCGCGCGCGAGTTCGCCGCGCGATCGTCGCGGGTCATCTCCGCCGGGCGGCCGCCGTGCCCGCTGTGCGCCGAGCCTCTCGATCCCGCCGGTCACCTCTGTGTCCGCACAAACGGCTTCAAACGCGACGCAGAGCTGAGCAAATCGATCGAGTTCGTCGACCCGGAGGTGTTCCGCGATCTGTCGCTCGGCGATGACTCGGGTCTCTACGACACCGACGACGAAGGCGACGAGTCAGGAGAAGGACCCGACGCCGACAGCCCGGGGCGGGATTGACACCGATGCAACCGGGGGAGGCCGCAGGCGAGCCCGGTACGGGCGGCATCACCTCAGATGATGCGCTCCGCGAGGGAGAGCTGGTCATCGTCGGCCGAATCCCGACGGCGAGCAACGCGACCCTTGTCTGCGAGGCAACACCGTCCACCGGCGGCAGCGTTCGGTGTGTCTACAAACCGATTCGTGGCGAAGTACCGCTGTGGGACTTTCCCGACGGCACACTTGCTGGGCGCGAGGTGGCGTCGTACCTGATCTCCGAGGCGCTTGGCTGGCACACGATCCCGACGACGGTGATGCGCGACGGTCCGCTCGGCCCCGGAATGGTCCAGCGCTGGATCGACACCCCCGATCCCGATTCCGGCGACCTCCCGGCGGCCCGCGTCGACCTCGTGGACCTGTGCCCGCCCGACACCGTCCCGGACAACTATCGGCCGATCCTGCGGGCGCTCGATCCACTCGGAGAGCAGGTCGTTCTCGTCCACGCCGACGATCCGCGCCTGCTGCGGATGGCGGTGCTCGACGTCATCCTCAACAACGCCGACCGCAAGGGCGGACACGTACTCGAAGGTCTCGACGGCAACGTCTACGGCGTCGACCACGGCATCTGCCTGCACACCGACGACAAACTGCGCACGGTGCTGTGGGGCTGGGCGGGCGATCAGATCCCCGGCCACCTGATCGCCGATATCGCGACGCTCGCCGAGGCCCTGGAGTCCGACGACTCGCAGCTCCGCGCGGCACTGGCCCCACACATCACCGACGACGAGATCGACGCACTCACCCTGCGCGCCATCATCCTCGCCGAATCCGGCAGGCTTCCCATGCCGCCGCCTCACCGCCCCATTCCCTGGCCACCGTTCTGACGACCTATTCAGACAGCCCGTTCTGACAGCCCTGTTCGGACCCGTCTGAGAGCGGCCAATACAGTGGGACATATGCAATCGTGGCCCCAACCGGCTGTGCCCACCGTCGGCGGATCCGGACCCGCGCTCCGCCTGTACGACACCTCGAGCCGCACCGTCCGCCCCGTCTCGCCCGGCGCGACCGCGACCATGTACGTCTGTGGCATCACGCCCTACGACGCAACGCACCTCGGTCACGCGGCCACCTACCTCACCTTCGACATCGTCAACCGGGTGCTGCGCGATCAGGGGCATGAGGTGCACTACGTGCAGAACATCACCGACGTCGACGACCCGCTGTTCGAGCGTGCGGCCCGCGACGGCGTCGACTGGCGTGCGCTGGGCTCCGAGCAGATTCAGCTCTTCCGCGACGACATGACCGCGCTGAGCGTCCTACCGCCGCGCGACTACATCGGTGCGATGGAGTCCGTCGACGAGGTCATCGAGATGGTGGGCAAACTCCTCACATCCGGCGCAGCGTACGTCGTCGACGATCCCGAGTTCCCCGACGTGTACTACCGCGCGGACGCCACCGAGCAGTTCGGATACGAATCCGGGTACGACCGGGCGACGATGGAACGGTTCTTCGCCGAACGGGGCGGCGACCCCGACCGTCAGGGCAAGCGTGACCGCCTCGATCCCATCCTGTGGCGGGCGCGTCGCCCCGACGAACCGTCGTGGGAGTCGCCGTTCGGACCGGGACGTCCCGGCTGGCACGTCGAGTGTTCGGCGATCGCGCTGAACCGGCTCGGCGTCGAATTCGACATTCAGGGTGGCGGAAACGACCTGATCTTCCCTCATCACGAGTTCTCCGCAGCGCATGGTGAGGCGTACACGGGCGCCCGTCGCTTTGCGCGCCACTACGTGCACACCGGCATGGTCGGACTCGACGGCGAGAAGATGTCGAAGAGCCGTGGAAACCTCGTGTTCGTGTCGGTGCTGCGCCGTGCGGGTGAGGATCCCGCGGCGATCCGGCTGGCGCTGCTCGCCGAGCACTACCGCGCCGACCGCATGTGGAGCGATGCCGTTCTCGACGAGGGCCGCGCACGTCTTCACCGGTGGCAGACTGCCACGTCGGCGCCGACCGGCCCGGACGCCGCACCCGTCATCGCCCGCGTTCGGGAGCATCTCGCCGACGACCTCGATACGCCGAAGGCCCTTGCCGCCATCGACGGGTGGTGCCGAGATGTCGAGCAGGGAATCGGACAGTCGACGACCGCTCCCGGCGATGTCGCCACCGCCGTCCAAGCACTGCTCGGCGTCGAATTAGGCCACGCGACACGATGATCCGACGCGATTCGTACGCAGGCGGCGCAGCTTAGTAGAGTTCTCCGGGTGGCCCGCGTTCAGGAGATCCGACCCAACACCGAATCCGGCGTGTACACCGTGATCACACGGACCTCGACGTATCTGCTCGACTTCAACGACATGACTCTGCTGCGGGCTCCGGGAGTGGGAGGCACCGACAGCGAGGAGTGGGCGGTCAGCAGGCTGCGTCGCGACTCCGAAGACATCCCGCTTCTCGGTGTGAAGTCATGCCGAGTGGGCGAATCCGCACAGTTCTGGGTTCGCGCCGCCGACGACCCGGACGTACGCACCTGGCGCATCACAACGCCGGTCGTCTCCATCGAACGCATCGACTGACCGACGAGCGAGCAGCCCGTTGGACAGCGACCAGTAGCTGAAACTCAGCCTCCGAAAGGGCCGGGTCGACGCCGCTTGAGGTAGCGCTCGAATTCGGCGGCCAACGCGTCACCGTCGATCTTGGCCATCGCCTCGTCGGTGTCGAGTTCGGCGTCACCGCGCTCCTCGAGGCCTCGGACGTAGTCGGCGATCTCCTCGTCGTCCTCGGTCATCTCGGTGACCGCCTGCTCCCACTCTTCGGCCTGCTCGGGCAGCGTGCCGAGCGGTACCTCGATGTCGAGGACCTCCTCGACCCTGTTGAGCAGCGCGACGGTCGCCTTGGGGTTCGGGGGCGTCGACACATAGTGCGGGACCGCAGCCCAGAACGACACCGCGGGCAGCCCCGCTTGCACGAACAGATCCTGCAGCACCCCGGTGATCCCCGTCGGGCCCTCGTAGCGGTTCTCGGCGAGGTTATAGCGCTCGGCCGCTTCACTGCTGTAGGCGCTTCCGGTCACCGGGACCGGACGGGTATGGGGAGTGTCGGCGAGCAACGCACCGAGCATCACTGTCGTCTCCACACCCAGCTCGTGCGCGAGGTCGACGATCTCGGCGCAGAACGCACGCCAGCGCATGTTGGGTTCGATTCCGCGCACCAGTACGATGTCACGGTCGGCTCCCTCGGGGCTGCAGTAGGAGATGGACGTCGTCGGCCAGTCGATTCGGCGGGTGACTCCGTCGATTTGCTTCACCGTGGGCCGATTGACCTGGAAGTCGTAATAGTCGTCGGCATCGATGTCGACGAGGGGGCGCGCGTCCCAGGTCAGCGCGAGATGCTCGACGGCACTGCTGGCCGCGTCTCCGGCGTCGTTCCAGCCCTCGAAGGCAGCCAGCAGGATCGGCCGGCGCAACCGGGGAAGGTTCGACAACTGCTCTGCGTTCACTGAACCAGCCTACGACCTGATCACAAGAGAGAGCGAACTACGCTGAGAACCATGTCCAACCCCTCCCGTACCGCCACCGACTTCGACACGACGTTCGTCACGGACATGTCGCGTCGAGTATTGATCGGCGATGGGGCGATGGGCACCATGTTGCAGGCCGCGGATTTGACGCTCGACGATTTCAACAACCTCGAGGGTTGCAACGAAATCCTCAACGACACCCGCCCCGACGTTCTCGCAGACATCCACCGCGCCTACTTCGAGGCGGGCGCCGACGCTGTCGAGACCAACACGTTCGGCTGCAACCTCTCGAACCTCGGCGACTACGACATCGCCGATCGCATCCGCGAACTCTCCTTCAAGGGCACCTCCATCGCTCGCGGCGTCGCCGACGAGATGGGGCCGTCGAGTGACGGCACCGGACGTTACGTTCTCGGATCGATCGGCCCCGGCACCAAGCTGCCGAGCCTCGGCCACACCACGTTCGAGGCCATCCGCGACGCCTACTTCGAATGTGTCGCAGGCATGCTCGACGGCGGCGCCGACGCAATCCTCGTGGAGACCTCGCAGGATCTGCTGCAGGTGAAGGCTGCCGTGCTGGCCGCCAAGCGGGCGATGGCTCAGCTCGGGCGTCGGATTCCGATCATCTCCCACGTCACGGTCGAGACCACGGGCACCATGCTGCTCGGTTCCGAGATCGGCGCGGCGCTCACCGCCATCGAGCCGCTGGGCGTCGACATGATCGGACTCAACTGCGCCACCGGGCCGGCCGAGATGAGTGAGCATCTGCGGTACCTGTCACGGCATGCAACCATTCCGGTCTCGGTCATGCCCAACGCCGGTCTGCCCGAACTCGGCCCCAACGGCGCCGTCTACCCGTTGCAGCCAGACGAGCTGGCGGAATCACTGGCGATGTTCGTCGGTGAATTCGGGCTCTCCTTCGTCGGCGGTTGCTGCGGCACGACGCCCGACCACATCCGTGAGGTCGCGGCCGCGGTCGGCGGCGTGACCAAGGCGAAGCGGACCCCGCAGCACGAGTCGGAGACGTCGTCGCTCTACACCGCGGTGCCCTTCGACCAGGACGCCAGCTTCCTGGTCATCGGCGAGCGCACCAACTCCAACGGTTCCAAGGCTTTCCGCGAGGCGATGCTCGCCGAGGACTACCAGAAGTGTCTCGACATCGCCAAGGACCAGACACGCGACGGCGCGCACATGCTCGACCTCAACGTCGACTACGTCGGCCGCGACGGCGCAGCGGACATGACAGCGCTCGCCAGCCGTTTCGCGACGTCGTCGACGCTGCCGATCATGCTCGACTCCACCGAGCCGGAGGTGATCCGCGCAGGACTCGAGACGCTTGGCGGTCGGTGTGCGGTCAACTCCGTCAACTACGAGGACGGCGACGGACCCGATTCGCGATTCGCACGCATCATGCGGCTCGCCGTCGAACATGGTGCCGCTGTGGTGGCACTGACGATCGACGAAGAAGGTCAGGCGCGTACCGCGGACTGGAAAGTCCGTGTCGCAGAGCGGCTCATCGCCGACATCACCGACAACTGGGGCCTCGCCGAAGAGGACATCATCCTCGACACGCTGACGTTCCCGATCTCGACGGGTCAGGAGGAGGTCCGCAAGGACGGCATCGAGACCATCGAGGCTATCCGTCGGCTGCACGAGGCACATCCGGACGTGCACTTCACCCTGGGCATCTCCAACATCTCCTTCGGGCTGAATCCCGCTGCGCGCCAGGTGCTCAACTCGGTCTTCCTGCACGAATGCGTGCAGGCGGGTCTCGACACCGCGATCGTGCACGCGTCGAAGATCCTGCCGATGGCTCGCATCCCCGACGAGCAGCGCGATGTGGCGCTCGACCTGATCTACGACCGTCGACGTGACGGATACGATCCGCTGCAAAAGCTCATGGAGCTCTTCGAGGGCGTCTCGGCGGCGTCGGCCCGCGAAACCCGTGCGGCAGAACTGAACCGGCTTCCGCTTTTCGAGCGACTCGAGCGTCGCATCGTCGACGGGGAGCGCAACGGGCTCGAGGCCGATCTCGACGAGGCGATGACGCAGAAGCCGCCGCTGGAGATCATCAACGAGACGCTGTTGTCCGGGATGAAGACCGTCGGCGAGCTGTTCGGATCCGGCCAGATGCAGCTGCCATTCGTGTTGCAGTCTGCCGAAGTCATGAAAACCGCTGTGGCACATCTCGAACCGCACATGGAAGCCACCGGCGAGGACGGTAAGGGACGCATCGTGCTCGCCACCGTGAAGGGCGACGTCCACGACATCGGCAAGAACCTCGTCGACATCATCCTGAGCAACAACGGCTACGAGGTCGTGAACATCGGTATCAAGCAACCGATTTCGACGATCCTCGAGGTGGCCGAGGACAAGCGTGCCGACGTGATCGGCATGTCGGGGCTGCTGGTGAAGTCGACCGTCGTCATGAAGGAGAATCTCGAGGAGATCAACGCTCGAGGGCTGGCGGACAACTATCCCGTCCTCCTCGGCGGAGCGGCGCTGACACGGTCGTACGTCGAGAACGATCTGTCGGAAGCCTACGAGGGCGACGTGCATTACGCGCGTGATGCCTTCGAGGGTCTGCGCCTGATGGACGACATCATGGCGCTCAAGCGTGGTGGGGGATCGGTGCCCGAGAGCGCCGACTCGATCGCTGCCGCCCAGAAGGCCGCCGAGCGCAAGGCACGACACGAACGATCGAAGCGCATCGCCGCCAAGCGCAAGGCCGCGGAGACTCCGATCGAGGTGCCCGCACGCTCGGATGTGGCCGCCGACAACGACGTTCCGACGCCACCATTCTGGGGGACTCGGATCATCAAAGGCGTACCTGTCGCCGAGTACCGCCAACTGCTCGACGAGCGTGCACTCTTCCTCGGCCAGTGGGGTCTGCGCGGAGCGCGCGGCGGTGATGGGCCGTCGTACGAAGAGTTGGTCGAAACCGAAGGGCGCCCGCGGCTTCGCTACTGGATCGATCGGTTGTCGACCGAGGGCATCCTGCAGCACGCGGCCGTGGTGTACGGGTATTTCCCGGCGGTCAGCGAGGGCGACACCGTGCATGTGCTCACCGAGCCCCGCCCGGATGCCCCTGTGCGGTACAGCTTCTCGTTCCCACGCCAGCAGCGGCCGAAGTTCCTGTGCATCGCCGATTTCATCCGCTCGCGCGACGACGCCATCGCCACCGGACAGGTCGACGTGCTGCCGTTCCAACTCGTCACGATGGGCCAGCCGATCGCCGATTTCGCCAATAAGCTCTTCGCCGACGACGCCTACCGCGACTACCTCGAGGTCCACGGCATCGGAGTGCAGTTGACGGAGGCGTTGGCCGAGTACTGGCACCAGCGGGTGCGCAGTGAACTGACGGTGGGGGACAAGTCATTCGGGTCCGAGGATCCCGACGCGGCCCAGGGCTTCTTCGACCTCGAGTACCGCGGTGCTCGTTTCTCGTTCGGCTACGGCGCGTGCCCGAACCTCGAAGACCGCATCACGATGATGAAGTTGCTCGAACCGGAGCGCATCGGCGTCGAACTGTCGGAGGAGTTGCAGCTCCATCCCGAGCAGTCGACGGACGCCTTCGTTCTGCACCATCCCGAGGCCAAGTACTTCAACGTCTGAGCATGCGCGTCACGTGGCGCGCAGTACCTCGGTCAGCTGCGGGACGATCTGCTTCTTCCTGGAGACGATCCCCGGTGCCTTGGCGTGGCCGTCGCGAACGGTCACGCCAAGCGCCTTCTCGACGGCCTCGACAGGCGAGCCCACGACGAGTAGGTCGGAGTCGACCTTCAGCACGTCGGTGAGCAGTAGCAGGAACAGGTCGTATCCCTGTTGTCGCGCTTCGGCATTCATCGCTGCGAGGAACTCGTCGCGGCGTGCGAGCAGACTGTCGACGTCGACGGTGTTGATCTGTGCGACGCGGACCGTCGTCGACCCCATGGTGTAGCTCTTGGCGTCGCGGTCGATGAGTTCGGCCGCCGACGCGTCGCCGACGTCGGAGCCCGCGCGGAGTAGGTCGGTGCCGTAGCCGTCGAGGTCGATTCCGGCGCGCTCGGCGAGTTCGGTTGCCGCAGCTCGATCGAGGTCGGTGGTCGTCGGCGAGTGCAGCAGAAGTGTGTCGGAGATGATCGCCGACACCATCAGTCCGGCGACGTCTCGTGGCGGTGTGAGATCGTTCTCGCCGAACATCCGGTGAAGGATCGTGCACGTACAGCCGACGGGCTCGGCGCGAAACCACAGCGGCGCAGCGGTCTCGAAGTTGGCGATCCGATGATGATCGACGACCTTGTGGATGGTCACGTCGGCGAGATCGGCGACACTCTGCTGACGTTCGTTGTGGTCGACGAGCATCACACCGTCCGCCTCGGGTCGTGCACGCTCGATCACGCGCGGCGCCTCAACCCCGAAATGATCCAGCGCATAGCGAGTTTCGGGTCCGGGCGAACCGAGAGCCACCGCCTCGACGTCACGTGTGGGATCGAGCGTGCGCTCGAGATGCGCCATCGCGATCGCCGACGCGATGGCATCGGTGTCGGGGTTGCGGTGTCCGAAGACGAAGACCTTCGACATGACTCCTCCGGGGCTGCTCGGTGATGTCGGTGCTCTCTGCCGACACTACGGTCACTCCGCCCCGAGCGAGCTCATCCGGGGTGAATCCACTGGCGCGAACCAGACAGTCTCTTTCCACCGACCTCCCAGCTTCGCCGGTCACAGTGGGGACCATGTCGTCGACTCTCACTTCCGCAAGCCCTCCCGCACGTCCACAGACACCTGTCGCCGGCGGAACCGGCGCACAGCCCGACCCGACCCCGCGCGACGCGGTGCCACGGTGGGTGCGATGGGGTGTGCTGTGCGCTGTGCTGGCGGTGGGTCTCGGTGTGCGGTGGTACTTCCTCGACCGCCAGACGATGGACTACCAGAACTTCTTGAGCCGCTGGTACGACACTCTCGACGAGCAGGGTTTCAGCGCGTTCCGTGAGCAGTTCGCCGACTACAACTACCCCTACCTCTATCTGATCTGGCTCCTCACCGTGCTGCACGTGCCGTCACTGATCGGCATCAAGGCGCTGTCGATCATCTTCGACGTGGCGCTGGCGAGCTCGGCGTACCGGATCGTCGCACTGCGGACGGATCGATTCTGGTTGCGCGCGTTGGCGTTTGGTGTCGTGTTCCTCCTGCCGTCCGTGATCATGAACAGCGCCTGGTGGGGTCAGGCCGACGCCATCTACACCGCGTGCGTAGTCGCGGGGATCTACTTCCTGCTGCGCGCTCAAGGCAGCGATACTCGTCGGGGCGATGCTCGTGAAGGCGATTCCGGGCGACAGGCGCACGTCGGGAATCGCTCTGCGTGGGCTGTGCGTGCGTGGAATCCGTACGTGTCGAACTCCGTGGTCGCGTGTGTGTTCTTCGGCCTGGCGATCAGCTTCAAACTGCAGGCGATCTTCGTGTTGCCCGTGGTGTTGTGGTTGCTCGTTCGCCGTCGCATTCCCTGGTATGCCCTGCTGGCGATACCGGCCGTTTATGTACTGCTCGACCTTCCCGCGGTGGTGGCAGGCGCGTCGTGGTCGACGGCGCTCTCGGTGTATCTGAACCAGACCGACTCGTACAAGCAGCTCACGCTCGGCGCGGCGAACCTGTATCAGCTCATTCCGATCTCGGGAGACGCCACCTGGCTGGCGCATCTCGGTATCGGGCTGGCCGCGCTGGTGATCGTGGTGTTCCTGGCCTGGTCGTTGTGGAAGAAGCCGGCCGTCACACCTGCCTCGATCCTCGTGGTGGCAACGGCAAGTGCTGCCATCGTGCCGTTCCTCTTGCCCGCGATGCACGACCGATACTTCTACGCCGTCGAGATCCTCAGCGTGATCGTCGCGTTCTACCTCCCGCTGTGGTTCATCGCGGTGCCGGTCCTGATCCAGGCGTCGGCGATCGGCGTCTACCACTCGTCACTGTCCGGCGATCAGGGCCACGGCATGACCAGGCAGTTCCATGGCAACAGTGGTCGTGCCGGCCAGCCCTCCGGACAACCCGGGGGACAGCCGTCCGGACAACCCGCCGGGCAATCACCTACCGGCCAACAAGCCGGTCCCGGCGGACCGGGCCGACCGGGTGGACGCGGCGAACAAAGCGGGCCAGGTCGACCGGATGGACATGGCGGAAGCGGTGGCTACACGTCGGGCCGGGGTGATACCGCGCTGACCGTCTACGCCTCCCTGATGGCCGCGGCTGTGCTGGGACTGGTGATCAGCGTCGTCGACACCGTCAGACGCCCGGCCCCTCGCCCTGTGCACGATCACGCCGCCACGTGAGCCGAATCACCGGATTCGCTGCGCGTTGTCCGCATCGGCGATGATTCTCGGGTGACGACCTCGACAGAACCAGCCCGTCCGGCCGCGGTCCTCTGGGACATGGACGGCACGCTGCTCGACTCCGAGAAACTGTGGGACATCGCCGTCGCCGAACTCTCGGAACGTCACGGCTACACGATGACGCCGGAGCTACGGGAGTCGACGCTCGGCAACTCCATGACCGACGCGCTGACCAAGGTCTTCGACGCTTCCGGCGTGCCCGTCGACGAGCGTGACCATGCAGCCGACGAGCGATGGCTGCTCGATCGGGTGGCGCAACTGTTCGCAGTCGATCTGCCGTGGCGACCGGGCGCGTTCGAGGCTTTGACAACCATCGCCGCCGCCGGTATCCCGATGGCGCTGGTGACCAACACTTTGCGCGAGCTGACCGATCAGGCGCTCGACACGATCGGCCCGCACTTCTTCACGGTCACCGTGTGCGGCGATGAAGTGGAGCACGGCAAGCCGGCGCCCGATCCCTATCTGCGGGCAGCGGCACTACTCGGCGTCGAAGCCAGTCAGTGTGTCGCCGTGGAAGATTCGCCGACCGGAACGCAGTCGGCGGTCTCCGCCGGGTGCACGACGATCGTCGTGCCGTCGGCCGCCGACGTCCCGCAGGGTCCCCGACGCCGCTTTCGACGCAGCCTCGACGGTCTGACGATCCTCGACCTCGCACGGCACGACTAGTCGTTCGGCGATCCCGTGAGTCGATCCCATGTGCGCGCATGGGACAATCGACACCCGTGAAGACCTTCGATGAGTTGTTCGCGGAGCTGACCGACAAGGCGACCACGCGTCCCGCGGGCAGTGGCACCGTCGCCGCACTCGACTCCGGCGTGCACACACTGGGCAAGAAGATCATCGAAGAGGCCGGCGAGGTGTGGTTGGCCGCCGAATACGAATCCGACGAGTCGCTCGGCGAGGAGATCTCGCAGCTTCTCTACTGGTTGCAGGTGATGATGATCAAACGGGGCCTCTCACTCGAGGATGTCTACCGCCATCTGTAGGCCGTGACCGATTCGGTCCCGGCCCGCCCGACCTACAGACCACAGACGATTCATCGACATCCCCTGGAGTGACCATGCTGCGCGTTGCAGTCCCCAACAAAGGTGCCCTTTCCGAGTCCGCAGCCGCCGTGCTGGCCGAGGCCGGCTACCGAAAGCGATCCGACTCGAAGGATCTCACCGTCCTCGACAACAACAACGACGTCGAGTTTTTCTTCCTCCGACCCAAAGACGTCGCCATCTACGTCGGCGCGGGCACACTCGATCTCGGCATCACCGGGCGTGATCTCGCTCGTGACTCGGGTGCCCAGGTCGACGAAGAGCTCGCGATGGGCTTCGGGTCCTCGACCTTCCGCTATGCGGCTCCCGCAGGTCAGAAGTGGAGCGTCGACGATCTGGCAGGCAAGCGCATCGCGACGTCGTATCCGAACCTGGTGCGCGACGACCTCGCGTCGCGGGGGATGACAGCCGAGATCATCCGCCTCGACGGTGCGGTCGAGATCTCCATCCAGCTCGGGGTCGCCGACGCGATCGCCGACGTCGTCGGATCCGGACGGACTCTGCGACAGCACGGCCTCGAGGCGTTCGGCGAATCGCTCTGTGACTCCGAAGGTGTCCTGATCAGCCGTGCCGGCGTCGACCCCGACAAGCGCGCAACGCAGTTCATCAAGCGAGTGCAGGGCGTGGTGTTCGGACAGCAGTACGTGATGATCGACTACGACTGCCCTCGATCACTGCTGGAGCAGGCGACCGCGATCACCCCCGGTCTCGAGTCGCCGACGGTCGCTCCGATGGCCGATCCGGAGTGGGCGGCCGTACGCGCAATGGTGCCGCGTCGCGATCACCAGAACCTGATGGACGAGCTCTCGGAGCTGGGTGCGCGCGCGATCCTCGCGTCGGACATCCGGTCCTGCCGCTTCTGACGTCTGGCGGAAACCCGAGAAGCGCTCAGCGCGGACCGAGTAGCACCGTCTGGGCCGAGCGGCCCAAGAAGCCCCTGACGTCGTAGAGATCGGCGAATGTGGCGCCGTAGCCGTGGCTGCCCGCGGCCATGTCGGCATCGATGCCAAGCCACGGCGTCGACGGTTGGCCGACGAGGTGCACCGTGGTGTCGGTGTTCATCCAGGTCCACTCGTCGGGTCGCAGCGTCGTTCCGAGTCCGTTCGCCACGTCGATAACAGTGAAGACCGACTCCATATTCGACATGGTCTCGCCTTCTACCAGGTCGATCGAGGGCTTGATCCACACCGCGGGTGTCCGGCCGTGCAATCCCGGCGTCGCCGCGGTCTCCGTCGTCCCGATGAAGCCGACGGTGCCCCAGTCGACGCCGAGGTCGCTGTTTGCGGTGACACCACGAACCACGGGCAGTGTCTCCGGCGACGGCAACGGTTCGCGCGGCGCGTGGGTGATCGCTGCCGAATCCGTTGTGCGCATGCGCCACCCGACACTCTGTGCCGCCAGGCGATATGTACCGTCGGACTGCCTGACCTCGAGGTCGGCTTCGATCAGCGCAATCTGTCGTCCGGGGCGAACCGCCCTCGCGCGAACCCGATTGAGTCCCAAACCGATCGGCCCGAGGATCTCGGTCGTCACCCGGGTGAACTCTTGCGTGGGATTCGGCGCGCACCGTAGGAGACTGCGCATCAACAGACCCGCGGGAGGTCCTCCGTGCTGGATGTCGGAGGCCCACACACTCAGGGTTGCGGACGTGGGTGAGAAGTACTCGAAGTCGTCAGCGTCGTCGTCGGTGTTGGGGATGTCGTCGACGCGTTCGTAGTAGCAACTCTCCACGGCCCGACCCTAGATCACGTGAACCTCAAGCCCCCGATCAGGTCGGTGTCATCCGATCGGACGCTTTCATTCCTACGTTTAGACCAAATCGCTACAAGTCCACGTCGTCAGTGTGGTCAAACGACCACACTCGGGTATGTTCGCGACAGTTATTTTGACCATTGAGATCGCAATATTCGGTCACGAACATCCCTGCCGCCTCATCTGCAGCGGCACTGACACATGAGGTTGCCCGTGTACCGACTCCGGAAATCGGTCGGCAGTGCTGCCGTCGGTTGTGCGCTATGTGTGGGAACTGTTGTTCCTCTGGCCCTCTCGTCGACAACGGCACACGCCGGCGTACCGTCCGCGGAAGCAACTCAACACACCGTCGACGGCCTCGCCGCCTCCGGAGTCTTTCGTCCGTCCGAGCCCGACGACGGCACCGGTCCGGACTGGTTGAGTACGGCGATCGGAGCGCACAACGGCGATGTGCTGATCGTCATGACCCCTGGTACCGATGACGGCACCCTTTACCCGCGCCTCAGGGGCTTTCGAACCGGGGACAAACCGACATACATCATCGACTACCCCGAGTCGATCGGGCCGATCATCGGCGGACGCTCCGACGCCGCGCTGCCGATCTTCGCCCCGACCTACGACCAATCACGAGATGTGGCGATCACGAAGAACCTCGCGGCCATGCGAGCTTTCGCGACGCAGCAGGGTGCGAACCCCTTCGTCGTCTACACGGGCTACTCCCAAGGTGCCGAAGCCCTCGGCAACGCTGCCGAGCAGGCTGTCGCCGCCAATGAAGACGGCCCGTCGATCGATGTCGAGCGGTCCCACATCGTTCTCATCTCGGACCCGCGCAGCCCGTGGGGGCTGAAGGCCTGGGCCGCCGACCACGCGGCAGTGGCCGGACTGATGGAGATGTTCGGTGCCGAGTCCAACGGGGCGCGCGACCCGGAGGCAACCGGCGACCTGCCCGTGACGTCGGTGATCGTGGTGGGTGATCCCGTCGCCAATTTCCAATGGGCCTCGTCTCGACCGGTGAGCTCGCTCCTGGTCAACGCAGCGGGATTCATCACGATCCACACCGGGCTAGGCGAACAGAACTACGGCAACCTCATCGATTACAGCCAGGAGCCGACGGTCCTGCGCAGCGCCGACGGCAACACCACCTACCTCGTCTACACACCGAAACACCATCCGCTGACAGCGCTTGCTGTGCTGGTCAATAGTCGGCTCGGCATCGCCGTCGACGACGATGACGTTGCCCGCTGGGATAGCGTCAACAACGCGTTCTATCCGCTCCAGGCTCCGGGCGTGCAGAACGCGGCCGTCGACGTCGTCGACCCGACCGCTGCGGCCCGCATGGCACCGACAGATCTGCCGAGCTCGGCGTCGCGCGCCGCCGCCGAGAACACCGAGACGCCGGTACCCGCGACGCTGTCGTCGGATACCGAGGAGTCCGTTGGCGAGCAACAGCTCGACGCGGTCCAGCCGTCGACACGCGGCCGCCACCGCGCGCCCGAGCAGGCAACAACGCCTCCAACGCTTCCGACCACGTCCCCGGCGGCCCCGACGGTCGGTTCCCCGCAGATCACCGACCCGGCGTCGCAATCACCAGCAGGACCCCAAGCACCAGCAGGACCCCAGTCACCGGCGGCTCCGCCGACGCAGTCAGATGGACCTCGGCACGCGGCGCAGACACGGCCGGATGCGGCTGAAGACGGGGCGGCAAAGGACGGGGCGGCGTCGGAAGGCGGCAGGCACGCGGTGACCGGGCAGGGTCGGCATGCAGCCGAGAACACCGAGAATGCCGCTTAGGCAACAGGATTCGGACGAGAAGGACTGACAGTCGCGCGATCAGGCGACGAATCCGGGCGGGGGACCGGGGTACTCGGGGATCTCGCCACCGAACTCGGGACACCGAGACTTGTGTTCGCACATCCGGCACAGGGCTGATCGTCGAGGCCGGAAGTCTCCGGAGGCGACCGCTTCGCGGATCGCCTGCCAGATGGCCGAGAGCGTACGACCGAACCGTTCGAGCTCGTCACGGTCGGGTGTGTAGCTGAGCACCTGGCCGTCGGAGAGATACATCAGTTGGAGGCGGTGGGGAACCACACCCCTGATCCGCAGGATCGCCAGCGCATAGAACTTCATCTGGAACAGCGCTTTGGCTTCATACCCCTCACCTGGTGCGCGGCCCGTTTTGTAGTCGACGATGCGGATCTCGCCGGTAGGCGCCACGTCGATTCTGTCTATGAAGCCACGCATCAGGACATCGTCGCTTTCGATCTCCACGTGTTCTTCGACGGACTCGGGTGTGAACGCGGTGGGATTCTCGAGGCGGTAGTAGTTGCCGATCAGCTTGATGGCTTTTTCGACGAACTTGTCGTCGTCGCCGTCGAGTATGGCGCCCAATGAGGGGTCGGCTTCGCACATCGCCGCCCACGCACCCTCGACGAGGAACTCGGCAGATTCGCGGGTTCGGAGCTCGGCGGGCAGATCGAACAGATTCTCCAGCGCCGCATGGACGACCGTGCCACGCGTCTGCGCCTGCGTCGGCGTCTCCGGGAACCTGTCGATTGCCCGATAGCGGTAGAGCAACGGGCATTGCTTGAAATCAGCGGCCCTCGACGGCGACAGGGCAAGCGGCCGTCCGACGAGTCCACGCCCATGTCCCCGCCCACTCGTCTCCGGACTCGACGATGAGGATGTCGCGGGCGCCTTGGCCGAAGACGTCGCAGGATCGTCGGCCGTTCCGTCGTTCCGGACGATGGGGTCGGCGGAGGACCCGGAGTACGCAGTCATGCTCACATTTGGCAGGGTAGGTCGCGGCAGTGACATTGCTGCCGCCCGACATGCGCACCCTGACCTCGGATCTTTCCCAACGGTCACATGCGTCACAGCAGTCTCGAGAGGAAACACACATGGCGTCGAGTGGCGTGTTCGTCGTGGGCGATAGAGTCCAGCTCACCGACGCCAAGGGCCGTAAGTTCACGGTCAATCTCGAGTCCGGTAAACAGTTCCACACCCACCGTGGCGCCATCTCGCACGACGATCTGATCGGATCGCCCGAAGGCAGCATCGTCAAGGCCACCAGCGGCACCGAGTACCTCGCTCTGCGGCCGCTGCTCGTCGATTTCGTCCTGTCGATGCCGCGCGGAGCTCAGGTCATCTACCCCAAGGATTCCGCGCAGATCGTCAGCGAAGGCGACATCTTCCCGGGTGCTCGAGTTCTCGAGGCCGGCGCCGGATCCGGCGCCCTGACATGTTCGTTGCTGCGGGCCGTCGGGGCAGAAGGCGAAGTCGTGTCGTACGAGATCCGTGAGGATCATGCCGATTACGCACGCCGCAATGTCGAGACTTTCTTCGGCGGGGCGCCCGACAATTGGTCGTTGACTGTCGCCGACCTCATGGAGGTCGACACCAATGAGCGATTCGACCGCATCATCCTCGACATGCTTGCGCCGTGGGAAACACTCGACGTCGTCCGAACGGTATTGAAACCAGGCGGGGTTTTGACTGTGTATGTGGCAACGGTCACCCAGCTGTCGCGGGTCGTCGAAGCGCTCCGTGAGCAGGAATGCTGGACCGAGCCGCACGCGTGGGAATCGCTCGTCCGTGACTGGAGTGCCGTTGGCCTCGCCGTGCGACCCGAACACAAAATGCAAGGACACACGGCCTTTCTCATCACCGCACGACGCCTGGCGGACGGAGTCACAACCCTGCGTCCCCAGCGTCGACCGACAAAGGGATGAGTTCAGCTCAGAGGGTATGAACAAAGCGCGGCTTCGCCGAAGAAACACCGCGAATACGTTGCGAAGACTCACATTTAACACGCCGTCAACACCACGTATCGCGCGGTGCGCGGCGATATTTGCCGCCTCCCGGTAGCGTGGTGTTACGGCGCAACCCACTGGGGTAGTCGCCGGGGAGAGGAGTCAGCAATGACCGAATCTGATCGCCATGAAGCCTCCGGTGAGAATGTGGCAGACGAGACCGCAAGCCATGATCTCAATTCGTCCGGGGACCAATTCACTCCTGCTTACACGCCCCCGCTGCACGCAGAAGCCGGCCGCCCTTCCTTCGGGCGTCCAGCGGATGCCTCGGACCTCCAGGAGCGCGTCGACAATCTGACGACACGCAACGCCAAGCTCCTGGAAACCCTCAAGGAAGCGCGACAGCAACTCGTTGCCCTCCGCGAAGAGGTCGACCGTCTCGGGCAACCACCGAGTGGGTACGGCGTGCTCCTCGAGATCTACCCCGATCAGACCGTCGACGTCTTCACGTCGGGCCGCAAGATGCGGCTGACGTGCTCGCCCAACATCGACCTCGACTCGCTGAGCAAGGGTCAAACCCTGCGCCTCAACGAGGCACTGACCATCGTCGAGGCGTGCGAATTCGACTCGGTCGGCGAGATCAGCACGCTGCGCGAGGTTCTCGGCGACGGCCAACGCGCACTGGTCGTCGGCCATGCCGATGAGGAACGAGTCGTGTGGCTCGCCGAACCGCTACTCGGCGATGTCGACGGTGAGGACGGCAAGCGTCGCAAGCTACGCCCCGGCGATTCGCTGCTGATCGACACCAAGGCCGGCTTCGCATTCGAGCGGGTGCCCAAGGCCGAGGTCGAGGATCTCGTCCTCGAAGAAGTGCCGGACGTCGGTTACGAGGACATCGGTGGTCTCGGTCGGCAGATCGAGCAGATCCGCGACGCCGTCGAACTCCCGTTCCTGCACAAGGACCTGTTCCGCGACTACTCGTTGCGTCCGCCGAAGGGTGTGCTGCTCTACGGACCTCCCGGTTGCGGTAAGACGCTCATCGCGAAGGCCGTCGCCAACTCGCTTGCCAAGAAAATCGCGACCGCGCGTGGCGACGATGCCAAGGAAGCCAAGTCGTACTTCCTGAACATCAAGGGTCCGGAGCTCCTCAACAAGTTCGTCGGCGAGACCGAGCGACACATCCGGCTGATCTTCCAGCGCGCACGTGAGAAGGCATCGGAGGGCACGCCCGTCATCGTCTTCTTCGACGAGATGGACTCGATCTTCCGCACCCGCGGATCAGGCGTCTCGTCCGACGTCGAGACCACCGTCGTGCCGCAGTTGCTCAGCGAGATCGACGGTGTCGAGGGCCTCGAGAACGTCATCGTGATCGGCGCGTCCAACCGTGAAGACATGATCGACCCGGCGATCCTGCGCCCGGGACGTCTCGACGTGAAGATCAAGATCGAGCGTCCGGACGCCGAGTCGGCTATCGACATCTTCTCGAAGTACCTCGTCGAGCAGCTTCCGGTGCACGCAGACGATCTCAACGAGTTCGGCGGCGACCGCACCGCATGCGTCAACGCGATGATCGAAAAGGTCGTCGAGCGGATGTACGCCGAGAGCGACGAGAACCGGTTCTTGGAGGTCACCTACGCCAACGGCGACAAGGAGATCATGTACTTCAAGGACTTCAACTCCGGCGCGATGATCCAAAACGTCGTCGATCGTGCGAAGAAGTACGCGATCAAGTCGCAGTTGGAGACCGGCGCCCCCGGTCTGCGGGTGCAGCACCTCTTCGATTCGATCCTCGACGAGTTCGCCGAGAACGAGGATCTGCCCAACACCACCAACCCGGATGACTGGGCGCGTATCTCGGGCAAGAAGGGCGAGCGGATCGTCTACATCCGCACGCTGGTCACCGGTAAGAGCTCCGGCGCAAGCCGTGCCATCGACACCGAGACCAACACCGGTCAGTACCTGTAGATCTTCGGTTCCTGCAGGTCTTCAATACAGACAACTGCGGCCGACCCGTTACGGGTCGGCCGCAGTTGTGTGTGGCGCGATGTGTCTGGCCCAGGTGTATTCGGGTTACGAGGGCATCGCGGGCGGCTCGCCTGCCGACGCCGGGTAGCGCACCAAGCCCAGTTCGGCGTCGTCGGTGAGCAGCGGATGCCGCGGCAGCACACGCGCGGTGTAGCCGAGCACCCCGGATCGATACGGTGCGACGGCTGCTTGGTAACGAGTCCGGCCGGATGCGTCGGTCCCGGGCACCGGTTCCATCGGCGAGTGCACCGCGTCGTAGATGTCGCCGTCGTCGGTCACCCGACCGAGCACGGCCTGCACGGTCACCTCGTCCGGCGCGAGTTCGCCGAGTGAGACGTGCGCAGTGAGGTCGAGCTCGTCGTCTGGAGTCGTCGACTCGTCGATACCGGCGATCGCCACCGACTTCCATGACGACGCCAGCGTCGAACGGTACGAAGCCAGCGAGGTGGCCAACGCGTACCCGTCCGCGCACGCCTGTTGGTACGAAATCCCTGCCGGCACATAGAGTTCGAGGGTGTAGTCGCGGACCATGCGCGATGCGAGCACCTTGGGACCGAGCACGGCGAGGGTGTGGCGGACCATCTCCACCCACCGCGTCGGCACGCCGTCCTCGCGTGAGTAGTACAGCGGCACGACGGTCTCCTCGAGCAGCGAGTACAACGCCTCGGCCTCGAGGTCGTCGCGACGATTCTCGTCGTTGACGCCTTCGGCCGACGGAATCGCCCAGCCGTTCTCGCCGTCGGCCATCTCGTCCCACCACCCGTCGAGAATCGACAGGTTCAGCCCACCGTTGAGCGCCGACTTCATCCCCGACGTTCCGCACGCCTCCATGGGGCGTACCGGATTGTTGAGCCACACGTCGCAGCCCGCGTAGATGTGTCGCGCCATCGAGATGTCGTAGTCGGGGAGGAAGACGATGCGGTCGCGCAGTTCGGGATCCTCGGTGAACTTCACGATCTGCTGGATGAGCGCCTTGCCGCCGTCGTCGGCCGGATGCGCCTTGCCGGCGACGACGAGCTGCACCGGCCGCTCCGGATCGGTGAGGATCCGGCGCATCCGGTCGGGGTCACGCAGCATCAGCGTCAGTCGCTTGTAGGTGGCCGCCCGTCGCGCGAAGCCGATGGTCAACGAGTCGGGGTCGAAAAGGTCTGCGGTCCAACCGAGTTCGGCGTCGGTGAAGTCGCGGTCGCGGCCACTCGCATAGGCACGACGACGCACCTCGTCGACGAGACCTGCCCGCAACTCCGAGCGGATCGCCCAGAGGTCTGCGGCGGGCAACGCCTCGTAGACCGCGGGCGCCGCCTCCTCGTTGCCCCCACTGACGTCCTGCCATCTGCGCGCAACCCACGTCGGGCCGTGCACGCCGTTGGTGACCGCACCGATCGGCACCTCGTCGGCGTCGAATCCGGGCCACAGGTCGGAGAACATCTCGCGACTGACCGCGCCGTGCAGTTGCGACACCCCGTTGGATCGCTGCCCGAGGCGAAAACCCATGTGCGCCATGTTGAACACACCCGGATTCGACTCGTCGCCGAGTTCGAGAACCGTGCTCGCCGACAGCCCCGGCAACAGATGCGACGTGCCGTCGGGCCCCGGATCGAGGTAGAAGCGCACGAGGTCGTCGGGGAAGCGGTCAATTCCGGCGGGGACGGGTGTGTGCGTCGTGAAGATCGTCGACGCTCGGACCACGGACTCCGCGGAATCGAAGTCGAGCCCAGCGGAGTCGACGAGCTCGCGGACCCGCTCGACGCCGAGGAACCCGGCATGGCCCTCGTTCATGTGAAAGACGGTGGGCTGTGCGCGTTCTGCGAGACGGACGTACTCACGCAGGGCTCGCACCCCTCCGATGCCGAGCAGGATCTCCTGCTTGATGCGGTGATCCTGATCGCCGCCGTAGAGGCGGTCGGTGATGCCGCGCAGCTCGTCGTCGTTGGCAGCGATGTCGGAATCGAGGAGCAGCAACGGGATTCGACCGACGGTGGCAACCCACACCTGTGCATGCAGCGTGCGCCCGCCGGGCATCGAGATCTCGATGATCACCGGCTTCTCCGCGGCATCGGTCAGCAGCGTCAGCGGTAACGCGCCCGGATCGTTGACCGGATACCGCTCGATCTGCCAGCCGTCGTGGGACAGACTCTGCCGGAAGTAGCCGCACCGATAGAAGAGTCCGACGCCGATCAAGGGCAGACCGAGATCCGACGCCGCCTTGAGGTGGTCGCCTGCGAGGATGCCGAGACCGCCGGAGTAGATCGGCAGCACCTCGGAGATGCCGAACTCCATGGAGAAGTAGGCGATGCCCTCGGGCATGGGGTCTCCCGAGTCCGCCCGGTCGCCGTACCACTGGGGCGACGTGCAGTATTCGTCGAGGTCAGCACGTAGCGCGGTGAGTCGCGCGAGAAAGTCGGAGTCGGTCGACAACTCTGCGAGTCGCTCCGGCGATACCTCCGCGAGCAACCGCAGTGGATCGCCCGTCGCTTCCCACCGCTCGGGGTCGACGGTGGCGAACAGGTCCTGGGTCGGTGCGTGCCAGACCCATCGGAGATTGTGGGCGAGAACGGCGAGATCGGACAGGGGAGTGGGCAACGGAACCCGAACGGTGAACCGGCGGAATGCTTTCACGTGTAGAAGGTCCCACACGAGCGTCGCCGGTGCGACCGATGCGCGGTGGTGGGTCCGACCTTTCATCCGACCGACATCTAGTCTCAATACCATGCAGCGAATCATCGGCACCGAGGTTGAATACGGGATCTCCGCGCCAGGCGACCCGACCGCGAATCCGATCATGACGTCGACACAGGCAGTGCTCGCGTACGCCGCAGCAGCAGGGGTGCCGCGCGCCAAGCGGACGCGCTGGGACTACGAGGTCGAATCGCCGCTGCGCGATGCGCGAGGTTTCGATCTCGGGCGCGGCACCGGACCGGCCCCCATCATCGACGCCGACGAGATCGGTGCCGCGAACATGATCCTCACCAACGGGGCGCGTCTCTACGTCGACCATGCCCATCCCGAGTATTCGGCACCCGAGGTCACCGACCCGCTCGATGCCGTGATCTGGGACAAGGCGGGCGAGCGGGTGATGGAAGCGGCGGCGCGCCACGTCGCGAGTGTGCCCGGCGCACCTCGCCTGCAGTTGTACAAGAACAACATCGACGGAAAGGGTGCGTCGTACGGCACCCACGAGAACTACCTGATGAACCGCGACACGCCGTTCACCGCAGTCATCGGCGGTCTCACGACCTTCTTCGCATCGCGTCAGGTCATCACCGGCGCGGGTCGTGTCGGCATCGGGCAATCCGGCGACGAAGCCGGCTACCAGCTCTCGCAGCGGTCGGACTACATCGAGGTCGAGGTCGGACTCGAGACGACGCTCAAGCGCGGGATCATCAACACCCGCGACGAACCGCACGCCGATCCCGAGCGGTACCGCAGACTCCACGTGATCATCGGCGACGCGAATCTCGCCGAAACCGCGACGTATCTCAAGGTCGGCACGACGTCGTTGGTGCTCGACCTGATCGAGGCCGGTGTCGACTTCTCCGATATCGAACTCGCGCGCCCGGTGTCGGCGGTGCACGCGATCAGCCATGACCCGACGCTGCAGGCGACGGTTGCGTTGACCGACGGCCGCGAACTCACCGCGCTCGCACTTCAGCGCGAGTATCTCGAGCGATGCACGAAGTTCCACGAGCGCGAGAACTCCGACGACGCCCGTGCGATGGACGTGTTGCGCACCTGGGCTGACGTTCTCGATCGCCTCGAGCGCGACCCGATGGAATGCGCAGACATCCTCGACTGGCCCGCGAAGCTCCGCATCCTGGAAGGGTTCCGCCAGCGTGAGGGGCTCGGTTGGTCGGCGCCGCGACTGCAATTGATCGACCTGCAGTACTCCGACGTCCGACTCGACAAGGGCCTCTACAACCGTCTGGTGGCGCGCGGCTCGATGAAGCGACTCGTCGACGAGGCCGATGTGACGCGCGCGATCACCGAACCTCCGGAGAACACCCGGGCGTACTTCCGTGGCGAATGCCTGCGCCGCTTCGGCGCCGACGTCGCCGCAGCGAGCTGGGACTCGGTGATCTTCGACCTCGGCGGCGATTCGCTGGTACGGATTCCGACACTGGAACCCCTGCGCGGAAGCAGGGCACACGTCGGCAAACTCCTCGACTCCGTGCACTCGGCATCCGAGCTGGTCGATCAACTCACCACCTGATCGGTTCTCGACGCGTCTTGGTTTCAACCGCCCTTTCGCACACGTCACAGGTAGTGTGGATATACGAGCTGGAAGTGTCTGCGCCGCACCGCGATGCAGCAGGAAGCGACGGGCGGGTGAAGTACTCCTCGTCGCCGACGGCGAAGAGCGGTGACCACGGGTGCAGGCATCGTCGAGGCGGAGCCTCGGCAGAAACGAGGGAGTGCACATGGCGCAGGAACAGACCACTCGCGGCGGCGGTGGAGACGACGGCGAACTCGGCTCCGACGGCAGTGCCGGCCAGGAACGACGCGAGAAGCTCGCCGAGGACACCGACGACCTCCTCGACGAGATCGATGACGTGCTCGAAGAGAATGCCGAAGACTTCGTGCGCGCGTACGTGCAGAAGGGCGGCCAGTGAGCGAGAGATTCGGTTCACTGTCCCCGTCCGGTCCCACCAGAAGTTCCCACCCCACGTTCGGTGCCGACATCTCGTCGTTCACCGACTTTCTGCGGGTCAACGCACCCGACCAGTTGCCACAGGCGAGGGCTGAACGCATGGGCACCTTCACCTCGGCCACCGACACCTCGGAAATCCCGCACGGCACCACGATCGTGGCCGTGAGCTTTCCCGGCGGTGTGGTGCTCGCGGGCGACCGACGCGCGACGATGGGCAACCTCATCGCGACTCGCGATGTGCAGAAGGTGTATGTCACAGATGAGTACTCGGCTGCCGGCATCGCGGGCACCGCGGGTATCGCCATCGAGATGGTCCGGCTGTTCACTGTCGAACTCGAGCACTACGAGAAGATCGAGGGTGTCCCACTCACTCTCGACGGCAAGGTCAGCAGACTCGCCTCGATGGTGCGCGGCAACCTCGGTGCGGCGATGCAGGGCCTGGCAGCGATCCCGCTGCTCGTCGGCTACGACATCGACCACGACAGCCCAACCGAACGAGGCCGCATCTTCTCCTTCGACGTCGCGGGTGACCGGCATGAGGAGTTCGGCGGGTATCAGGCGATCGGCTCCGGGTCGGTATTCGCGAAATCGTCGTTGAAGAAGCTCTACCGTTCCGATCTCGACGCCGACTCGGCGCTCGCAATCGCCGTCGAATCGCTCTATGACGCGGCCGACGACGATTCGGCGACCGGCGGCCCCGACATCGTCCGCAAGATCTTCCCGACCGCCGTCGTCGTGAGTGCCGAAGGCGCACAAGAGGTTCCACCCGCCGACATCGAGGCGGCAGCTCGGGCGATCATCGAGCGTCGAGCCGCAGAGCATGAGGAGGCGCCGCGATGACCTTCCCGTATTACGCAAGTGCCGAGCAGATCATGCGCGATCGCTCGGATCTCGCGCGCAAGGGAATCGCCCGCGGGCGCAGCGTGGTCATCCTGACCTACGCCGACGGCGTGCTCTTCGTTGCGGAGAATCCGTCGAACACCCTGCGTAAGACGAGCGAGATCTACGATCGAATCGGCTTCGCCGCGGTCGGCAAGTACAACGAGTTCGAGAGTCTGCGCAAGGCGGGTATCCAGCTCGCCGACATGCGTGGTTACTCCTACGACCGCGCCGACGTGTCGGCGCTCTCGTTGGCCAATACGTACGCGAACGCGCTGGGTTCGGTGTTCACCGAACAGCCCAAGCCGTACGAGGTCGAGTTGTGTGTCGCCGAGGTGGCGCGCTTCGGAAAGCCGAAGCCCTCGCAGTTGTTCCGCATCAGCTACGACGGCTCGATCGCCGACGAGACCAGATTCATCGTCATGGGTGGCGCCACCGACGCCATCTCGGCTGCCCTCAAGGACAGCTACGAGTCGGATCTTCAACTCGCAGACGCCCTGAAGATCGCGGTGGATGCGCTCTCGACTCCGACCGAGGCGTCGAACGGAACGCCAACTGCGGCACGCGAATTGAGCCCCGGCGATCTCGAGGTAGCGATCCTCGACCGCAATCGTCCGAGGCGCGCGTTCCGACGGTTGACCGCTGCCGCGGTGGCCGACCTGTTGCCCGCAGCGGCAGCGGAGCCGACCGAATCGACAGCGTCGGACGGCAACGGCGACCCGAGCGGCGATGCCTCAACTGATTCGGGCGCGTCCTGATCGTGCAACCGGTCGACGCAGGATTCCGCGGGTAGGGTTGAAGAGTGCAACGTCGAATCATGGGCATCGAGACGGAATTCGGTGTCACCTGCACCTTCCACGGCCATCGCCGACTGAGTCCCGACGAGGTCGCGCGGTACCTGTTCCGACGGGTCGTGTCGTGGGGGCGCTCCTCGAATGTGTTCCTCCAGAATGGCGCACGGCTCTACCTCGATGTGGGTTCTCATCCCGAGTACGCAACGGCGGAGTGCGACAGCCTCATCCAGCTCATCAACCACGATCGAGCCGGTGAGTTGGTTCTCGAGGATCTCCTCGTCGACGCCGAACAGCGGCTCGCCGACGAAGGTATCGGCGGCGACATCTACCTGTTCAAGAACAACACCGACTCGGCGGGCAACTCGTACGGCTGCCACGAGAACTATCTCGTCGTTCGAGCAGGGGAGTTCTCGCGCATCTCCGATGTGCTGCTGCCGTTCCTCGTCACCCGTCAGCTTATCTGCGGTGCGGGCAAGGTGCTGGCGACGCCCAAGGCGGCAACCTTCTGCCTCTCGCAGCGTGCCGAGCACATCTGGGAGGGCGTGTCGTCGGCGACGACGCGGTCGCGTCCGATCATCAATACGCGCGACGAGCCCCACGCCGACGCCGAGAAGTACCGCCGACTCCACGTCATCGTCGGCGACTCCAACATGTCGGAGATGACCACCCTGCTCAAGGTCGGCTCCGCGGCACTCGTGCTCGAGATGATCGAGGCAGGGGTCGCTTTCCGCGACTTCGCCCTCGACAACCCGATCCGGGCGATTCGCGAGGTCAGCCATGACACGACCGGCACGCGCCCGGTCCGTCTCGCTGGCGGACGGCAGGCCACCGCACTGGAGATCCAGCGCGAGTACCACGCACGTGCGGTCGAGCATCTGGTCAATCGCGCGCCGGACCCCGAGATGGACATGGTCGTCGACCTGTGGGGTCGCATGCTCGACGCCGTCGAGGCCGACGACTTCTCCAAGGTAGACACCGAGATCGACTGGGTCATCAAGCGCAAACTGTTCCAGCGCTATCAGGACAAGTACTCGATGGAGCTGTCGGACCCAAAGATCGCGCAACTCGACCTCGCCTATCACGACATCAAGCGCGGACGAGGGGTCTTCGACCTCCTCTCACGCAAGGGTTTGGTCACGCGCGCGACGACGGACGAGGCGATCAAGACCGCCGTCAACGAACCGCCGCAAACGACGAGAGCCAAGTTGCGCGGTGATTTCATCTCCGCCGCGCAGAAGGCGGGACGCGACTTCACCGTCGACTGGGTCCATCTCAAGCTCAACGATCAAGCTCAGCGCACGGTGCTGTGCAAGGACCCGTTCCGCAGCGTCGACGAGCGCGTCGATCGCTTGATCGCATCCATGTAGCCGTAAGCTGCATGGCGTGGTTACGTCGAAAGTCGAGCGTCAGATCAACCTGGTGATCTGTCTGCTCTCGACCAAGCAATACGTCACCGCCGAGTACATCCGCCGCAACGTCTCCGGTTACCACGACCAGGAGCGTTCCGCCGAGGCGTTCAATCGGATGTTCGAGCGTGACAAGAACGATCTGCGCGACCTCGGCGTGCCTCTGGTCACCGGCCCTTCTCCGGAGAGCGGGATCGAGGGGTACCGAATCGACCCGGACTCGTACTCGCTGCCCGACATCACGCTCGACGAGCAGGAGGCCGCGGCGATCGCGATGGCCGCGGCACTCTGGGACAACTCCGACGTCTCGACCATCTCGCAGACCGCCGTCCTCAAACTCCAGGCGGCGGGAATCGACGTGCGTGCCGACGACGAGATCGGTGTCGCAGCGGTGTCACAGAGGTCCCTCGGGGGTGAGCAGTCGCTCACACCGACACTGGCAGCGATCGACGCGGGCCAGGCCATCACGTTCACCTACCGCGCGGGCGCGACGTCGTCGGGGGAGCGCCGCACGCTCGAACCGTGGGGAGTGGTGACGCACCGAGGTCGCTGGTATGTCGTCGGCCACGACCGTGGTCGCGAGGCAACACGAACCTTCCGACTGAGCAGGCTTTCTGACGTCACCGCCATCGGCCCGGCCGGGGTGGTGCACCGTCCGGAGCACACCGATCTGCAGCAGATCGTCGCCGACGCGGTCGATGCAGCCACCGGTTCGGATGGTCGCGCCGCTCGCGTCTGGGTGGCTACCGACCGTGCGGCAGGGCTTCGACGCCTCGCGACGTCGAGCACCCCTGCCTCGTTCGACGGCGAGGAGGGCGACGACCTGGTCATCGAGATCATGTCGCTGAGCACGCTGGCCCGCATGATTCTGGCCGTCGGCCCCGACGCCGTCGTCCGAGAACCGGCCGAACTACGCGACCTCGTGATCACGGGACTCGATCGGATCGCCGGGGTGAACGCCTGATGTCGACAGCACAATCGCAGCGCCTGAGTCGACTGCTGGCACTTGTCCCATATTTTTCGACGCGTGGCGGTATCTCCATGGAGAAGGCCGCGCGCGATCTGGGGGTCACGCCCACTCAACTACGCAAAGATCTCGAACAGCTCTTCGTCTGCGGACTGCCGGGTTACTACCCGGACGACCTCATCGAGCTCGAGTTCTCCGAGGGGTACGTCGATGTCGGGTTCACGGCCGGAATGGACCGTCCCCTTCGACTGACCGGCGCCGAGGCGAGCGTGCTGTTGGTTGCCCTACAGGCGCTCGTCGACATGGCGGGGGTCCTCGACCAGCAGGCCGCGCGGCGTGCGATCGCCAAGATCGAACAAGCCGTCGGCAAGTCTCTTCCTGCCGTCGCGACGGTCACCGTCGACGACGATGACGAGAAGAACCCGACCTACGCGACGGTGCGGCGTGCGGTCACGCAAGGCCGGGCACTCGACCTCACCTACTACTCGGCGACGCGCGATTCGGTCAGTCAGCGGGTCGTCGACCCGATACGCCTGCAGGGGCTGAACTCCAACACCTACCTCGAGGCCTGGTGTCGCGGCAGCGAGGGCGTGCGCCTGTTCCGGTTCGATCGAATCGAGGCCGCGCAGCTGCGCGACGAGCCGTCAGCGCCGCCGGCATCCGTGGCGGGCACGCAGCAGTCGGTGATTCTCGGCGATGACCCTGACCACAGGTCTGTCGACATCGCGATAGATCCGGAGCAGGCTTGGGTTCTCGACTACTACCGCATCGATCCGCTCGACGACGTCGTCGCAGACCGCGACACCCACGAACCGATCAGGGGCCGACTCGCGTACGGCTCACCGGAGTGGTTGACGCGATTTCTGTTGGGGTTCGGCGGGACGGTGCGCGTCGTCGATGATCGGGAGATCGACGGCGCTGTGACCAGCGCCGCACAGCAAGCTCGGGCGCGCTATCGCTGAATGGCGCGGTACGATGACGATGAAGACAAGCGGAAGGTAAATCCTGATGGGTGCAATGTCGTGGTGGCACTGGCTGATCGTGCTGGTGGTAGTGCTACTGCTGTTCGGCTCCAAGAAGCTTCCCGACGCGGCGCGTGGCCTCGGCCAGTCGCTGCGGATCTTCAAGAGCGAGGTACAGGAGATGCAGCGCGAGGGTGATTCGACGCCTCCCAAGACCACCGCGTCTCCCGACGAAGCGACACCGCAGCGCGAGCTCCCGTCGTCGGACGCGAGCACCACTGCGCCATCCACCCCGGATCACACCAAGAAGTCGGCGTAGCCGCTCACCGGGACACCTGAGTGCGGATTCCATTCGACCCGAGGTACCGCAAGCGCAAACTCAACCCCGACGGCACCATGCCGCTGGTGGAGCATCTGTTCGAGCTGCGTACCCGACTGCTCATTTCGATGGCCGCGATCGTCGTCACGACGATCATCGGCTTCGTCTGGTACTCCTACGGGATATTCGGTCTCCCTACTCTCGGCGACCTGCTCCGTGAGCCCTACTGCTCGCTGCCTGCATCGTCACGAGCGACGCTGACCGCGGACGACTCCTGCCGCCTGCTCGCGACGGGGCCGTTCGATCAGTTCATGCTCCGCCTCAAGGTGGCATTGACCACGGGCATAGTGCTGGCCTGCCCGGTGTGGCTGTACCAGATCTGGCAGTTCGTCACTCCCGGCCTGCTCGAGAAGGAACGCAAGTACGCGATTTCGTTCGTGTCGGCGGCCGCGGTGCTCTTCATCGCAGGCGCTGTGCTGGCGTATCTCGTCGTTGCGAAGGCATTCCACTTCCTGCTGACCGTCGGCAACAACGTGCAGGTGACCGCGCTGGCGGGCGATCAGTACTTCGGATTCATGATCCATCTGCTCATCATCTTCGGCGTGAGTTTCGAGCTGCCGTTGCTGATCGTCGCACTGAACACGGTTGGCGTGCTGCGGTACGAGCGCCTCAAGGCGTGGCGTCGCGGATTGATCTTTGCCCTGTTCGTGTTCGCGGCCATCGTGACCCCGGGCCAGGATCCGTTCACCATGCTGGCCCTGGCCCTCGCTTTGACTGTCCTGCTCGAGGTAGCGATCCAGTTCTCGCGGTTCAACGACCGACGGCGCGACCGGAACACACCGGACTGGGCGTCGATTCCCGACGACCAGGCCAGCCCACTGCCCGACGTCTCGCCGCGACCGCAACCATCGACCGTCGGAGCACCCTCGCCGGTCTCAGAGCAGGGCCGCACCTCCGTGCGCGACGCCGCGACCTTCGACGATGTCCTCTGACCCCGATGTGTTCTGAGCCCGATGTCTGCTGACCACACGGAGTTCGACCGCTTCGCGGCGAGCCTCTCGTTCGAGCTCGACGACTTCCAACGGCTGGCCTGCCACGCGCTCGAGGACGGTCAAGGCGTGCTGGTGTGTGCACCGACCGGTGCAGGCAAGACGATCGTCGGCGAGTTCGCGGTGCATCTCGCATTGGCCGACGCAACGAAGTGTTTCTACACGACTCCGATCAAGGCGCTGAGCAATCAGAAGTACGCCGATCTCGTAGCCGTTCACGGCAGACAGAACGTCGGGCTCCTCACCGGCGACAGCTCGATCAACTCCGACGCTCCGGTCGTGGTGATGACCACCGAGGTCGTCCGCAACATGATCTATGCGAATTCACCTGCTCTACAAGGACTCTCGCATGTGGTGATGGACGAGGTGCACTTCCTTGCCGACCGTTTTCGCGGTGCGGTCTGGGAGGAGGTCATTCTCGGGCTCGATCCCTCGGTGCGGGTGGTGAGCTTGTCGGCGACGGTCAGCAACGCCGAAGAATTCGGCGACTGGATTCAGACTGTCCGAGGCGAGGTCACCGTCATCGTCGACGAACATCGACCCGTGCCTCTCCAGCAGCACATGCTCGTCGGCTCACGCATGTTCGACCTGTTCGACCCCCACCGCGACGGCGGCAAGCCCCAGGTCAACCCCGAACTCAAACGCTATATCCGACACCGAATGCTCCTGGCAGACGACCGCGACAGCGGTCGCGGACACGATCGACGTTCCGGTCGCGGACGACCGCGCCAGACCCGCGGTAGAGGGCCCGGCGCCCTCTCACGTCCGCAGCTCGTCGCTCGCCTCGATCGCGAAGGCTTGCTCCCCGCAATCGGATTCATCTTCTCGCGCGTGGGTTGCGACGCCGCCTTGGCCCAATGCCTTCGGTCGGGACTGTCGTTGCTGACACCCGAGGAGTCGAGTGCCGTCGACGAAGTCATCGACCGGCACCTCACCGAGATCGCGCCCGGTGATGCCGACGTCCTCGGGGTCGACGAGTGGCGGGCAGGTTTGCGGCGTGGGTTCGCCGCCCATCACGCGGGCCTCCTCCCGACGTTTCGTCACACGGTGGAAGAACTCTTTGTGCGAGGACTCGTGCGGATGGTGTTCGCCACCGAAACCCTCGCGCTGGGTATCAACATGCCCGCCCGCTCAGTCGTTCTCGAGCGCCTGGTCAAGTTCAACGGAGAGTCACACGTCGATCTGACTCCCGGTGAGTTCACCCAGCTCACCGGACGCGCCGGGCGCAGGGGCATCGACGTCGAGGGTCACGCCGTGGTGGTGTGGACGCCCGAGCTGGTTCCTGAACAGGTCGCAGGCCTCGCGGGGGCCCGCACGTTCCCGCTGCGCAGCTCATTCGCGCCCGAATACAACATGGCGGTCAACCTGATCGGTCGTCGAGGACTCGCGGGGTCACGTGAGCTACTCAACAGGTCGTTTGCGCAGTTCCAGGCCGACCGTTCCGTCGTCGGGCAATCCCGCAAGGTCGACGACATGTACCGCCGACTACGCAAACTCGACGTCGAGCTCGCCGGAGCCGCCGACAAACGCGGCATCGAGCCCGGGACGATCACCGCACTCGACGACGACCCGTCCGACGGTGCGGACGATGGGTCGGACTCGCACCGAGGTTTTCTCGGCTACGTGACGCTGCGTGAGGAGATCCGCAGACGGGAGCGGGATCTCAAATTCCGCAGCCGTGTGGCCACGCAGGAGTCGACGGTCGCCGACCTTGCCGGCCTCAAACGCGGACATGTCATCGGTGTGTCATCGGGGCGCCACCGCGGACTCGCCGTCGTGCTCGAGGCCGCGAGCCAACCGGCAGATCCCAAGCCGCTGGTACTCAGCGAGGACGCCTGGTGCGGCCGCGTGGGTACACGTGATTTCGTGAATCCGCCCGAGGTGCTCGGCCATATGCGGCTGCCCAAGAATCCCGACCGCAGGACCGGACGCGGTCGGCGCGATCTGGCATCGGCACTGCGGTCGACAGGGATCGAGATGCCACGGGGACGCCAGAAGAAGCGGGCGTTGGCGGCAGACGACACCGAGTTGGCCCGAATGCGCCACCAACTGCGGGCTCATCCCGCCCATCAGCTCGACAACGGCGACGACCTGTTCCGGCTCGCCGAGCAACGCAACCGGCTTGTTCGGGACATCGTGTCGGCGGAGCGCTCGATCAGCGAGCGAACATCAACACTCGGAGTGACCTTCGACAGGATCGTCGGCGTGCTCACCGAACTCGGTTACGTCGAGAGTGATCGCGGTGAGGTGGTGGTCACGCCCACGGGTCAGCTCCTGAGCCGGATCTACAGCGAGAGCGATCTCCTCGTGACCGAGTGCATTCGCGCCGGGATCTGGGACAGACTCGGACCGCCGCAACTCGCTGCGGTTGTCGCAGCGATGGTGTTCGAATCGCGCCGCGACAGTCACGCAGGTGCCGACGCGATGCCGGGAAACGTCGAGCTGCGGACCGCGATCGCCGAGACCCTCGACATCTGGGGTCAGGTCACCGACGTCGAACGGCGTCACGGGGTGTCGCCGACACGCGAACCCGACACGGGGTTCTCCGTCGCTGTGTCGTTGTGGGCGTCGGGTCGGTCGCTGACGGAGTCGTTGGCCGCCGCGGGCGAGCGCGGCACGCTGCTCTCACCCGGCGACTTCGTTCGATGGAACCGACAGGTCGTTGATTTGCTGGAACAGATCCGCCTCGGTGTAGGCGACGACGCTCCGCTCGCCCGTTCGGCACGCGCAGCGGTCGGAGCGATCCGACGCGGCGTTGTCGCTGCCGAACTCGGTTGACGTAGCAGGAGTGCGTGGGCGGTTCGACGTGATCGGGAGTCGTCGACCGCCTGACCGACGAGTCCGATTCGCTGGGGTAACCTTCACTTCGCATATCGGTCGGCGACGACGGCGGGGGAGACGCGCGTCGCGCCGCGATACCGTGACCGTTCGACACTGCACACCGGTGCACCATCGCCGGGACGATCGAGAGAGAGACGCATGAGTCATCCGTACGATCCCAACAACGCCGGTGACCAGTCGTCCCCCGGGGGCCAGTCGCACGAGGCCGATCAGCAGGGGCAAGGCTCGGCGCAACCTCCTCAGTATGGTCAGCCACCGCAGTACGGGCAGCCGGGCCAGCCCCAGTACGGGCAACCGGCGCAGTACGGCCAGCAGCCCCAGTACGGGCAGCCGGGCCAGCCGCAATACGGACAACCAGGGCAGTATGGCCAGCCGGGCCAGCCCCAATACGGGCAACCGGCGCAGTACGGCCAGCAGCCCCAGTACGGGCAGCCCGGCCAGCCCCAATACGGGCAACCGGCGCAGTACGGACAGCCGGGGCAGTACGGGCAGCCGCAGCCGGGTCAGCCCCAGTACGCCCAACCCCAGTACGGTCAGCCGCAGCAGCAGGGCCAGTACGGCCAGCCAGCCCAGTACGGACAGCCGGGACAGTACGCACAGCCGCAGCAGGGTCAGCAAGACTACGGTCAGGGTCAGCCGCAGCAGCCCGGCCAGCAGGCCGATCCGTTCTCGTCGATGGCGGCGTCAACAACGTCGGGATCATCAAACCGTAAGCGCACAGCCATTTTCGGCGGCGTCGGCGCTGCGGTCGTGATCGCCGCGATCTTGCTCATCACCGCCTTCGCATGGCCGGGCTGGGCACCGAAGACGCTCGACCAGAACGCGGTTCAGGACGGCGTGAAGCAGGTCCTGACCAAGGACTACCAGGCGAGCGACGTCTCGAACGTCTCGTGCCCGTCGGGTCAGAGCGTGAAGAAGGGTAATTCGTTCAGCTGCTCGGTCACCGTCGGAGGCCAGAAGCAACAGGTCAAGGTCACGATCCTCGACGATGACGGCAAGTACGAGGTGTCGCGTCCGACGAGCTGATCAGCGCGACGCAAGCTCCCACCCGAGCGCGTCGGCGAGCCTGCCCACAGACGCACCGATACGCAGCTCGTCGATCAGGTCGGCGAGTCGCTCGGGGTCGGCGGGCGACGACGGCAGGTGGTCGTCATCGATGCTCTCCACCGTGGGCGCATCGGTGCGCACCGTCACCACTGTCCGTGCGGCACGGAGGTAGTCCGTCGAATCACGCAGTGCCGACCGCACGCGCGGAGTGAGCGTCGACGACGGGTCGTCGGCTGCGGCCTCGAGCGCGTCGAGATCGCCGTAGGCGGTTATCAGCTTCGCGGCCGTCTTGTCGCCTATCCCTGACACGCCGGGCAGCCCATCCGACGGGTCTCCGCGCAGCATCGACATCTCCGCGTAGGCCGTGCCGGCCCGGTCGACGGGCACGCCGTATCGCTCGGAAACCTCCTCGGGTCCCATCAGCTCGGCTTTCGCCAGTCCGCGTCCGACGTAGAGCACGCGCACCGGCACCGGGTCATCGGCCACCACCTGAAGCAGATCGCGGTCGCCGCTGACCACGATCACGGCGTCGTCGGCTTCGATCGCGGCGAGTGTGCCGATCACGTCGTCGGCTTCGCATCCCGCTGCTCCCGATGTCGTCAGTCCCGCGGCGGCCAGCACGTCGAGGATCATGTCGACCTGCGGCGTGAGGGTGTCGGGAACCTCTTCGATGTCGGGTTCGTCTCGACTTCCGTCACCGGAATGCGGCGCCTCCTGCGCCACCCGATGGGCCTTGTACGACGGCAGCAAGTCAGTACGAAACGCCGGACGCCAATCGAGGTCGAGGCAGACGACGAGGCGGGTCGGATGGTGTTGGGACACCAGAGAAGCGATCGTGTCGACGAATCCACGGACCGCGTTCACGGGCCGTCCGTCGGCGGCGGTGAGCTTCTCGGGCAGTGCGTGAAACGAGCGGAACCACAGGCTTGCGCCGTCGAGCAACATCACGGATCCTGGCATGTCTCAACTCTGCCATCCGCGTAGGCTTCGACTCGTGACCGCCACTGCAGAAGAGCGTTTCGATGCCGAGGTGTACCGCCGTCGCCTCGCACGTGCCGCTGTGCTGACCGGCAAAGCCGGACTCGACGCCCTCATCGTTTCCCCAGGACCTGACCTGCGTTATCTCACCGGTTCTCGCGCCGACACCTTCGAGCGTCTGACGGCGCTGGTGATCCCGGCATCCGGAACCCCTCGACTGGTGATCGCTCGACTCGAGCTCGCTTCCGTGCGCGACTCCGCGGTCAGCGAACTCGACATCGACGTCGTCGACTGGGTCGACGGCGATGACGCACACGCGCTTGCCGTCGCCGGGTTGCCGACTCCCGCTGCCGTCGCGGTCTCCGAGTCGATGCCGGCGCTCCATCTCGTGCCGATCGCAGATCGTCTGGGAGCCACCCCGACCCTTGCGACGCCGGTGCTTCGTCAGATGCGAATGATCAAGGACGGCAACGAAGTCGACGCTCTCCGACGCGCAGGCGCCGCGATCGACCGGGTGCACGCACGCATGGGCGAGTGGCTGCGTCCGGGACGAACGGAAGCCGACGTAGCCGCCGACATCGCCGAGGCGATCGTCGCGGAGGGACACACGGAACCCGAATTCATCATCGTCGGGTCGGGTCCCAACGGCGCCGATCCGCACCATGAGCAGTCCGACCGGGTGATCCAACCCGACGACATCGTCGTGATCGACATCGGCGGACCGGTCGAACCGGGCTACAACTCCGATTCCACCCGCACGTACTGTTTCGCCCAGCCGACCGACGAGAGGGCACGTGCGTACGCCGCGCTCGAGCTCGCCCAGCGGACCGCGGTCGCAGCGGTGCGGCCAGGAGTGAGCGCCGAGAAGGTTGACGCGGCAGCGCGTGAAGTACTCGTCGACGCGGGGTTCGGGGAGAACTTCATTCACCGCACCGGCCACGGCATCGGGCTCTCCGTTCACGAGGAGCCCTACATCGTCAGCGGCAACGACCTCGTCCTCGAGGCCGGGATGGCGTTCTCGATCGAACCCGGCGTCTACTTCCCGGGGCAGTGGGGCGCGCGGATCGAGGACATCGTCATCGTGACCGACGACGGATGCGAACCGGTCAATGTGCGCCCGCACGAATTGCGGGTGCTGTAGACCCGGGCCCCGCGGGACGGGTGACGATCAATCGAGCAGCGAGTGCGAACCGAGTACACGCTGCACGTCGATCTCGATGACGACGCGCTCGGGATTCGGCTTCGGCTCCCGATATCGCTGGGCGTAGCGCCGTTCGGCCTCCGCAACGCGGTCGCGATCGCGATGAACGGTCGCGGGGCCCTCCAGCGTCAGCCACCGCGGACCGTCGACGTTGGTCACGGCGGCATAGCCGCCGCGCTCGGCATTGCGCACCTTCTGGCTGCCCTCACGGGTGATCACCCGAGCGAGTCCACTGTCGGGGTCGTAGGTGAACCCGACAGCAACGACGTGCGGGGTGCCGTCGGGTCGAAGCGTCGCGAGTGACGCAAGGTGTCGCTCGCCGAGGAAGTCGAGCGCAGCGGAACCGATGTTCTCCGGAGTGCGCGGCATGGTGCCAACGATAGTCACCGCGACGGCACCGCTGTCGGCTGGCCGCACGCCGGTGGAATACTGCGTGTCATGGCGCGGAGCAATTCACACGACGATCCGGGGACGGTAGTCCTCTTCGGTGGACGCAGCGAGATCGGGATCGCCCTCACGAAAAAACTGGTGGCAGGCAAGAGTGTTGTTCTCGCCGCGCGCCGCGCCGCCGACCTCGACGACGAAATCGCCGCTATGCGCGCGGCGGGCGCCAGCGACGTCAGCGCCGTCGAATTCGACGCCGATGCGACCGACACGCACTCGTCGCTCATCGAGGCGATCACAGCCGATCACGGGCCCATCGGCGCGGCGATCGTCGCGTTCGGCATTCTCGGCGATCAACACCGCGCCGAAACCGACGTCGCGCACGCGCTGCAGATAGCCCAGACCGACTACGTCGGCCAGATCAGTGTGCTGACGCCGCTGGCCAACGCACTGCGGCGTCAGTCATCGGGCACCATGATCGTCTTCTCGTCGATCGCCGGAGTGCGGGTACGACGCGGCAACTACGTGTACGGGTCGGCAAAGGCGGGACTCGACGGCTTCGCCAGTGGTTTGTCGGACGCACTCCATGGATCGGGCGTCCGATTGTTGCTCGCCCGCCCGGGTTTCGTGGTCGGCAACATGACAGCAGAACTCATGGCCTCCGGAACCAAGCCGGCGCCGATGTCGGTCGACGCCGAACAGGTGGCAGACGCTGTGGCACGGGCGTACCACCGCGGCCGTTGGGAGGTGTGGATTCCCGGACCACTGCGCTTCGTCGGATTCGCGATGCAATTCGTACCGCGTGCGATCTGGCGCAGGTTGCCCCGATGACGGTCGCGACGACGGATACACCAGAATTCGTCGTCGTCGGGATCGGCGCCGACGGCTGGGCCGGACTGACCGATCGCGCGCGCGACGAATTACGCAGCGCCACAGTCGTATACGGATCAACACGCCAACTCGAACTCCTGCCCGAGCTCGACACGACGACGGTGGCATGGCGTTCGCCGATGTCCGAGCACCTACAGCAGGTGCTGTCCGGATCGTCAGACTCCCCGGCTTCTGACGCGACCGTGCACGTCCTGGCGAGCGGCGACCCGATGTTCCACGGTGTCGGGTCGACGATCGTCAATGCCGTGGGGCGCAACCGGGTTCGGGTGCTCCCGACCGTGTCGTCGGCGAGTCTCGCCTGTGCCGAACTCGGGTGGGACCTGTCTCGCACACAGGTGATCAGCACGCTGCGCGACGACGCCGACGTCGTGGTGCCCGCGTTGACCGACGGCCGTCGGATCCTCGTGCTCAGCAGGGGAGCTCAGACACCCGCCGCGATCGCCGAGGTGCTGGTGCGCAACGGTTTCGGCTGGTCGACGATGACCGTTCTCGAACAACTCGGTGGCCCATGCCAACGGATCATCGAGTCGGTTGCGCGCTCGTACCGACCTCAACCTCACGATGCGCTCAACATCGTTGCCATCGACTGTGTCGGACCTCGGACGACGCGCCTACCGGGGCTACCCGACGACGCGTACGAGCATGATGGACAACTCACCAAGTCGGCGGTGCGGGCCTTGACCGTCGCGGCCCTCGCGCCAGGTGGGCGAGGACTCCTCTGGGATGTCGGTTCCGGGTCGGGGAGCGTGGCCATCGAGTGGTTGCGCGCGGACTCCGACGGGACCGCCATCGCCTTCGAGCACGACGACGTCCGTGCCGCGCGCCTCGCGCGCAACGCCGCCCGTCACGGTGTGGCGGGCGCGCTGACCGTGCAGGGCGCCGCGCCCGAATCACTGCGTGACGCACCGGATCCGGACGCGATCTTCATCGGGGGAGGACTCGACGACGAGGTCCTGACCGCCTCGTGGCACGCGTTACTCCCGGGTGGGCGCCTCGTCGCGAACGCTGTCACGGTCGAAACCCAGTCACTGCTTGTCGAATGGCACAGCCGACTCGGGGGACTTCTGCGACGATTCTCCATCGAGACCGTCGAGCCGCTCGGATCCATGACGACATGGCGTCCCGCGCTGCCGATCGTGCAGTGGGTTGTCACACGAACGGACGACGAGTCGTGACCGTTTACTTCATCGGCGCAGGCCCCGGCGCAGCCGACCTCATCACCCTGCGTGGGGCACGCGTCCTGGGCGAGTGCACCACCTGTCTCTACGCCGGATCGCTTGTCCCGCAGGAGCTACTCGAACTCTGTCCGGCCGACGCCACCCTGATCGACACGGCCAGGATGCCGCTCGACGAGATCATCGGGCACATCGTCGAGGCAGACGCGTCCGGCGCCGACGTCGCACGTCTGCATTCCGGCGATATTTCGCTGTATTCGGCGTTCACCGAGCAACACCGTGAGCTCCGACGCTTGGGGATCGGCGTCGAGATCGTGCCCGGCGTACCCGCGTTCGCCGCGGCCGCAGCTGCCCTCGACACCGAACTCACGGTGCCCGGGGTCGGTCAGAGTCTTCTCATCACCCGCGTGTCGACGCTGTCGACGGACATGCCGCCGGGTGAGGAACTCGCGCACCTGGCGCAGTCGGGTGTCACCCTCGCACTGCACCTCGCCGCGCACCGCGCGCCGCAGATCGTCGAGGCGCTCGCCGACCACTACGGGCCGCAATGCCCCACGGCTACAGTCGCATTCGCATCCCGCGACGATCAGGTGGTGATCAGATGCGCGTTGTCGGACCTGCCGCAACGGCTCGACGACCACGGAATCCGCCGCACCGCGGTCATTTTCGTCGGCAAGGTGCTCGATCCGGCAACCTCGACCCCCACAGACAGCTACCTCTACTCGCACGCGCGGATGACCAAACTCCGCAGTGGCGGTCACGACGACAGACCGTCCGCCACATGAGCGACGCACCGGCCGTGCTGGTGCTCGGGGGCACAGGCGAAGCCCGCGAGCTGGCTGCCCGACTCGTCGCCGAGCGCATTCCCGTGATCTCTTCACTCGCGGGGCGGGTCGGCGATCCTCGGCTGCCCGTCGGTGCCGTACGCATAGGCGGCTTCGGGGGAGTGCCCGGCTTGCGGACATGGCTGCACGACAACGCTATTCGCGTCGTCGTGGATGCGACCCATCCCTTCGCGAGTGGCATCAGCGCCAACGCCGCAGCCGCGGCCGGCGACCTCGCTGTACCTATCGTCCGGCTATGTCGCGCACCGTGGTCACCGGATGTCGGGGATACCTGGGTCCAGGTTCCGGATATAGCCAGTGCAGCAAGGCATCTCGACGGCCGACGAGCACGCGTATTCCTGACCACCGGCAGGCAGGACGTCGACGCATTCGCCGAGAACTCCTCGGCATGGTTCCTCATCCGGGTCGTCGACCCTCCGCAGACCGCCACGCCCAGACACCACACCGTGATCCGGTCGCGTGGTCCCTACCATCTCGCCGACGAGATCGACCTGATGCGTGAGCACCGTATCGACGTGCTCGTCACGAAGAACAGCGGCGGTGACATGACGCGCGCAAAGCTCGATGCCGCAAGGACTCTCGGCATCGAGGTCGTGATGGTCGACCGTCCGAGCGAACCCGTGATGCCAACCGTCGAGGACGCAGCAGGCGCCGTCGAACTCGTCCGTGACCTGCTCACCGGCCAGACGCTGCGATGATCAGACACCGTGATGATCAGGCGCCGCGATGATCAGGCGCCGTCACCATCTGGCGTGTGATGACGGGGCGTGAACACCAGACGACCACCACTGCGCTCGGCAACCGTCGTCGCAGACGATCCGATGATGAGCATCGTGCGCATGTCGACGATCGACGGATCGAACGCGCCGACGGTCGTCACCGACAGCGTCTGCTCCGGTCCGCCGACATCGCGCCCGACAATCAGGACGCGGTCGTCGGGAACCATCTCGCGCAGCAGGTCGTGAAGGCGTGGCACCTGCCATGTCCTGCTCTGCGATCCGGGGTTGTAGACGGCGATCACCAGATCGGCCTGAACTGCGTGCCGAATCCTGGCTTCGATCAGCTCCCACGGTTTGAGCCTGTCCGAGAGCGAGATCACCGCGAAGTCGTGCCCGAGTGGGGCGCCGGTGACCGCAGCGACCGCCGTTGCCGCGGTCACCCCCGGCACAACGCGGACGGGCACGTCGGCCCAACGCGGCTGAGCCGCTACCTCGGCCACCGCCGCCGCCATGGCAAACACGCCCGGGTCACCGGACGACACGACGGCCACGCGAGCACCCCGCGAAGCGAGGTCGAGCGCGAACTCCGCGCGTTCGGCCTCCACGCGGTTGTCGCTGGCATGCATCCGCTGTCCCGGCCGGGGCGTCACCCGCGCGAGATACGTTCGATAGCCGACGAAGTCGGTGGCCGACGCCAGTTCGGCGCGCACCTGCGGCGTGGTCTGTGTCGGCGCTCCCGGTCCGAGCCCGACCACGACGACCTCACCGGTCCCGGGCTCGGGAACGGACGCCTCGAAGCGCGGATTGTTCCGTCGGCCGGGAACGACGACCATCGAGAAGTACGGGACTTCCGACGGGTCGACGTCGGTGAGCGGCAGCACGCGCTGCGCCGGCGTCGAGGCCCTTTCCACATACCAAGCTTCGTCGAGCCGTCCGACTCGTTCGAGGGCCGTGCACACAGTCGAGAACGTGCGGCCCAGTTTGAGCACCGCGATGGCATCGGCGCCGGCGAACACCGCGGTCAACTCGTCGACCGGGAGTGTTCCCGGTACAACGGTCAGTATTTCTTCGCCTTCGACGAGCGGGATGCCCAGTGCAGACGACGCCCCACTCACAGACGTCACCCCGGGAATGATCTCTGCATCGAAGTCGTCGGCAAGGCGTTTGTGCATATGCATGTACGAGCTGAAGAACAGCGGGTCACCCTCGGCCAACAGACAGACATCCCGCCCGGCCCGCAGGTGCGCCGCGAGTGTTTCGGCGCTCTCGGCATAGAAGTCGTTGAGGGCGCCGCGGTAGCCGCCGGGATGATCGGTTGCCTCGACCGTGATCGGGTACATCAGACGCTCTTCGATCTGATCGCCGCGCAGATACGGCTCGGCGACGCCCCGGGCAATACTGTTTCCATGGCGAGCGCTGTGATAGGCGATGACGTCGGCAGCGGCAATGATCCGCGCGGCTTTGACGGTGACCAACTCGCTGTCGCCCGGGCCGAGTCCTACGCCCCAGAGCTTTCCGTAGCGCGCCTCTTTCGCCGCACTTTCCTCGTTGCGTGGTGTCGTCACAGCGTCATTCCTGTGCACTCGCCAGTGCGTTGATCGCGGCGGCAACGATCGCCGAACCGCCTCGACGTCCGGCGACGGTGATGAAGTCGAGATCATCGCGGTTCGCCAGTGCCGCACAGGATTCCGCAGCTCCGATGAAACCGACGGGTGCGCCGACGATCGCCGCCGGGCGGGGCGCGCCCGCGTCGATGACGTCGAGAAGCGCGAACAACGCGGTCGGTGCGTTACCGATCGCGACGACCGCTCCGTCGAGTCGGTCCCGCCAATACTCGACGGCCGCAGCGGTCCGCGTGGTCGACAGTTGCTCGGCGAGTGCCGGCAGGCCCGGCTCTCCGAGATAGCACAGCACCTCGTTGTCCGCGGGCAATCGCTTGCGGGTCACTCCGCTGGCGACCATCGTCGAGTCACACAGAATGGGTGCACCCGCCTCGAGAGCAGATCGTGCCGCGGAGACGACGCCGGACGTCGCGATCACGTCCTTGGTCAAATCTGTTTCGCCACACGCGTGAATCATGCGTACGACAACCCCGGAGACGTCCGGGGCGAATCCGGCCAGATCGGCTTCGGCTCGGATGGTGGCAAAGGACTGCCGGTAGATCTCGGCGGCGTCGCGTAGGTAGTCGGGCATAATGGCTCAACCCTATCGGGGCCGTCGTCACGACCAACAGATCGGTTGCCCCCTGGCTCGACAGGATAGGGTGACCGGCGTGAGTGCGCCAACACTGTACATATTCCCGCATGCCGGCGGATCGGCCAGCTTCTACGTACCATTCGCGCGGACCTTCACGTCCGGTGTGAAACGAATCGCCGTGCAATACCCCGGCAAGAACGGAACTCACGACCTCGCGTCGTTCAGAGGGATACCTGAACTCGCCAACACGGTCGTCAGCAAGCTTCCTGCTGACCCCGACGCGCGCATAGCCCTGTTCGGACACAGCATGGGCGCGCTGGTGGCATTCGAGACCGCGCGCATCCTCGAGGCAGCAGGCCGCAGAGTCGAGGCGCTCTTCGTGTCGGCTTGCGCCGCGCCCGGCCGCAGCGGATACGACTACATTCCCGAATCCGATCGCGGCTTGCTTGACGCGGTGTCGGAAATGACAGGCGTCGACCCGGCACTCCTCGAGAGTGAGGAATTTCAGGCCCGAATTCTGCCGACACTGCGCGGTTTCAAAGCCATCACGGCATATCAATGCCCCCCGGATGCCACGCTGTCGTGCCCAATACACGTCTACTACGCCGACGACGACGAGGTCGCAACTACCGAAAAGGTCAGCCCCTGGCAGGAAAGGACAACCGCAGAGTTCACGATGCGGGAGTTTGCGGGCCATCACTTCTACCTCACGGACAACCTCTCCGAGGTGGTGGCCGACATCGAGCAGAAGCTGCCTGTCACCTGAGAATCTTGATAGGTAACTCACAGGTCGCCGACTGGAACAAATGACCCAGTTTGATTGGAACAAATGACCAAGTTCTGTTCGCACAGGTCACGCGCGACTCGAAGAACTGAGCTGTCCGAAGCATCAAGGCACTGCTGATCGTTCGCAAAATTTGGTTGCATTTGGAAACTCAATTCACGCACTCCCCGGTGGCGTGCAGACACTGCGGCTGCTAGCCTTCGTTCCACGTTCGTGAATCGAAGTATTATCGTTCTGGACGCTCTGGTTATTTGGGGAAGACTCATCGACGACGAGGGGAAGCCGTCGCCTGAGTGTCATCGCACATTCTCTGTCGGGGGGAAAGCGAATGCATCGTGGATGTAACAAGTTCGGTTGATTTCACCGGGCCGGCAAAGCCAAATTTGTCGCAGCAAACGATCCCGTCCATTCTTCGGGGTAGGGCTGCTGCGCAACCTGACGACGTCGCTTTCAGTTTTATCGATTACGACATCGACCAGGCTGGATATGAAGAATCACTGACGTTTCGTGAGCTTTATCAGCGCGTTCGTGTCGTTGCCGCGGAATTGCTCAGGCATGGCAGTCCGGGTGATCGCGCAGCGATCCTCGCTCCACAGAGCCTCGACTACATCGTCGCGTTTCTCGGCGCGATGGAAGCAGGGTTCATCGTCGTACCGTTGTCCGTGCCGATGTTCGGTGCGCACCACGACGAACGGATCAGTTCTGCGCTATCCGACTGCACCCCGTCGGTCATCTTCGCCACAACCACCGTCATCGACGACGTACTCCCGTACGCACAGGAGATGGCGGGAGCCACACCGACGGTCATCGAGATCGATGCGCTCGATGCCGACGCGCCCGTCGACGATTACCCGGATAACGTGCGACAAAGCAAAACCGCAGTGCTGCAATACACTTCGGGCTCGACCAGCGCTCCACGCGGAGTGATGGTGTCGCACCGGAATGTCGTCACGAACCTCGACCAACTGATCAGCGACATGTTCGCTCATCACGGCGGCTGGCCCGATCCCGATACCGTGCTGGTGTCGTGGCTGCCCTTCTACCACGACATGGGCCTGCTATTGGGCATCTGCGGCGGCATTCTGTCTGGCCGACGCACCGTCGACATGAGCCCGATGGCGTTCTTGCAGAAGCCATCTCGCTGGATCACCACGATGGCCTCCTACGGTAAGACGTTCACCTCCGCACCCAACTTCGCGTACGAGCTCGCGGCCCGCAGGACCACCGACGACGACCTCGCGGGACGTGATCTGTCCGGCGTGACCGCGTTCATGTGTGGTGCAGAGCGTGTACACGCCAGCACAGTGCGTCGGTTCGTCGACAGATTCGAGCGAAATGCTTTGCCCAGCAATATTGTTCGTCCGGCATACGGTTTGGCCGAGGCGACGCTGTACGTGGCGGCTCTGACGCCGGGACGCACGTCAGAGGGCATCAACTTCGACTTCGAGAAGCTCGCCTCGGGCTGGGCACGGCGAAGCGGTGAGGGCCAGGACGGCTCGGAACTGATGAGCCACGGACCCGAGCGTTCGGTGACCTTCCGGATCGTCGATCCTGAGTCCCGCCAGGAGAATCCCGCCGACAAAGTCGGGGAGATATGGGTGCATGGCGACAACGTTCCCGCAGGTTACTGGCGCAATCCCGAGCTCACCGAGAAGGTGTTCGGGGGATGGATAGAAGATCCCGCGCCCACCACACCGGCCGGACCATGGCTGCGCACCGGTGATCTCGGAGTCCTGTCGGAGGGCGACCTGTTCATCACAGGCCGCATCAAGGATCTTCTGATCATCGACGGGCGCAACCACTACCCCGATGACATAGAAGGTACGGTCACCGAACTCACCCGCGGAAGGGTCGCGGCGGTGTCGGTCGACCGTGGATCGGCGGAACAACTCGTGGTGGTCGCCGAGGTCAAAGATCGCGGCGCGCAGGTCGATTACGCACAGTTGCGCAACGAGGTGACTTCGGCTGTGTCGAATCGTCATGGCGTCCGGGCCGCGGACGTGGTCTTCGTTGCACCCGGCTCCATTCCGATCACCACGAGCGGCAAGACGCGTCGGTCGTCGGTCGGCGACCATTACCGGGACGGCGTGTTCGTCGGATTGGACTCCGCGCAGTGACTATGCCTCGAGACGAGGCGGATCTGAGGGCATGGCTGGTCGACCAGCTCGTGCGTATGGGTTGTGAAGCCGACGACATCGACGTCGACACTGCGTTCAACGACCTCGGTGTGGGATCGCGCGATGCGGTCGTCATGTCGGGCGAACTGTCCGAACTCGCGGGTCGACAGATCTCGCCCGTCGATTTCTGGGAGCATCCGACGATCGCCACGCTGGCAGCTTTCGTCGCCAATCCCGAAGCAGCACAGACGAACACCGTCGACCTGCCACACTCACAGCCCACCGACGACGCCATCGCCGTCATCGGCATCGGCTGTCGGTTTCCCGGCGATGTCTTCGGGCCGGAGAAATACTGGGCTTTCCTGTTCGACCACGGCAACGGTGTCAGCACCGTCCCCGAGGGACGGTGGACACAGTTTGACGACGGCCGCAACGAGACGGCCAACGCTCTGCGGCGCACCACGCGGTGGGGCGGCTACCTGTCCGAGGTCGACGCCTTCGATGCCGAGTACTTCGACATCTCACCGAGCGAGGCCGACAAGATGGACCCGCAGCAGCGTCTGCTGCTGGAGGTCACCCAGGAGGCGCTCGACCACGCCGGCATCCCGGCCGGCGCGTTGCGTCACTCGCAGACCGGTGTTTTCGCGGGTTCGTGTGCCGGTGAGTACGGTGCGTTGGCGACGAGCGACCTGAGTCAGGTCGACGCGTGGTCGGGGACCGGCGGAGCGTCGTCGATCATCTCCAACCGCCTGTCGTACCACTACGACCTCCGCGGTCCGTCGGTCACCATCGACACCGCATGCTCATCGTCGCTCGTGGCCATCCATCTCGCATGCCAGAGTCTGCGTTCGGGCGAATCGACACTCGCGCTGGCCGCGGGCGTCAATGTGATGCTGTCGCCCGCGATCACCCGCAGCTTCGATACCGCGGAGGCGATGTCGCAGAGCGGACAGTGCCACTCGTTCGACGCAGCCGCCGACGGTTATGTGCGCGGTGAGGGTGCGGGCGTCGTGGTGCTGAAAGGGCTGTCCGACGCGATTCGCGACGGCGACAACGTGATCGCCGTCGTGCGCGGTTCTGCAGTCAATCAGGACGGCCATTCCAACGGTCTGATGGCGCCCAACCCATCGGCGCAGATGGCCGTGTTGCGCGGTGCGTACGCAGCCGCAGGCCTCACCACCCGCGACGTCGACTATGTCGAAACCCACGGCACCGGAACACTTCTGGGCGATCCCATCGAAGCACGGGCACTGGGTACCGTTCTCGGACGCGGCCGCAGCTCCGACGATCCGCTCCTCATCGGTGCGGTCAAGTCGAACATCGGTCACCTCGAGGCCGCGGCCGGTGTTGCCGGCTTCATCAAGGCTGTCCTAGCCGTCGACCGTGGAAACATTCCGGCGAATCTCGGTTTCTCCCAACCGAACCCGCACATCAACATGGACAACCTGCGCCTGCGGGTCGTTGCCGAGCACACCGGGTGGCCCGAACGCGATCGGCCTCGGCGCGCCGGTGTGTCCTCGTTCGGCTTCGGCGGCACCAACGCACACGTCGTACTCGAACAGGCCCCGCCCGCGCATGCGACTGCGCCTATCAACTCTGGGGCTACGAACTCTGGGGCTACGAACTCTGGGGCAAGCATCGCTGCGGTGACGACACTCACCGTGACGGCGAAGACCGCCGATCGAGTGCGCGCACAGGCTTCAGCGCTGGCCGACTGGCTCGACGGTGCCGGTGCCGACGTATCACTGGCCGACGTCGCCCACACCCTCGATCACCACCGCACGCGACACTCCACGTTCGCCACGGTGGCCGCGCGCGACAACCAGCAGGCGGTCGTGGGTCTGCGCGCTCTCGCGGCGGGCGACACGGCACCGGGGCTCGTCGATGTTCACGGTGGACGGTGCAGGCCCGGCACCGTTTTCGTGTACTCGGGGCAGGGATCGCAGTGGGCGGGTATGGCGCGCACACTGCTCGATTCGGAACCCGAGTTCGCGGCGGCGCTCGCCGACATCGAACCGGACTTCGTCGCACAGGTCGGCTTCTCGCTGGTCGACGTCGTCCGCGCAGGTGAACCGGTTGTCGGTATCAGCCGCATCCAGCCCGTCCTCACCGGTCTGCAATTGGCACTCACCCGACTGTGGCGCTCGTACGGCGTCATCCCCGACGCCGTCATCGGACATTCGATGGGGGAGGTCGCGGCGGCTGTCGTGTCCGGTGCGCTGTCCGTCGCCGATGGTCTCAAGGTCATCGCAACCCGTTCGCGACTGATGTCCGCGCTGTCGGGCCAGGGCGCGATGGCCCTCGTAGAACTCGACGCCGACGCTGCGACAGCACTGGTGAACACATATCCGGACGTGACCGTCGCGGTGCACGCGTCGCCGCGACAGACGGTGATAGCCGGCCCACCCGACCAGGTCGACGCCGCGGTAGCCAAGGTTGCCGCAAGCGACAAGCTCGCCCGCCGCATCGAGGTCGACGTCGCCTCCCACCATCCGATCATCGACCCGGTTCTGCCGGATCTCCGCACCGAGTTGGCCGATCTCACCCCGCGTCGACCAACCATTCCGCTGATCACCACAACCCTTGCCGAGGGCGAACCGCGGTTCGACGCAGACTACTGGTGCTCGAATCTCCGCAATCCGGTGCGGTTTTCGCAGGCGATCAGCGCCGCAGGCGACGCGCACGGCGTGTTCATCGAGGTCAGCCCGCACCCGATACTCACCTACGCGATCGACGACACGCTCGCCGACGTTCATCACCACTCCGTCGCGACGTTGCTGCGCAACCAGGACGATGCGCTGACCTTCCACACCAACCTGAACGCGGCGCAGACCACGACGCCTCCGACGAGTTCGCACGGCGCCGAGCCGCATGTGCAGCTGCCTGCCACTGTCTGGCAGCACACGTCGCACTGGATCGAACTGCCCGAACGTACAACGGCGGCTGCGGTGGTGCCGACGAACGGCACACTGCTCGGCGAGCGTATCGACGTCGCCGACACCGCGGGCACGCATCTCTGGCGGGCAGATCTCACCGCGCACACCAAGCCGTATCCGGGTTCACACGAACTCAACGGCCTCGAGGTGGTGCCGGTCTCGGTACTCCTCGCCACCCTGGTCGACGCCTCCCGCAGCGTCGGCATCGAGCACATCGGCGAGGTTCGATTCCACTATCCGATCGCTCTCGACCGCCCTCGACTCGTCCAGGTCGTGGCCGCCGGCGACGTCGTGTCGATCTCGTCGCGCTCGGCGTCCGACACGTCGACGTGGGTGCGACACGCGACCGCCCACGCGGTCGTCGAACCACCCGCGACACAGACATCCGAACTCAATGGCCTCGCGCCGATCACCGCCGCGCAGGGTCGTTCTACGGCGGAGTTCCTGCGCGAGTGGGGTGTGACAGGCCAACCCTTCGAGTGGACATTCTCGGGTCTGCACGGATCGCCGGAGCGGTTGTCGGCCGAAGTCGACCTACCCGAACCTTCCGTTGCCGCCGTACTCGACGCAGCCGCGCACCTCGCGCGCCTCGTCGACGACTCGAATCGTGACCTCATGGTGCCGTCCGCGACCGAGTTCGTCTGGCTGGCAGACGATGTCACCGATCCGAGGGCGACGATCGACATCCGACGAAACCGCACCGTGGAGGACGGGCTGGTCGTCGACGTCACCGCGAACGGCCCAGACGGCCCGCTTCTCGACATTCGCGGACTGCGGTTCGCGGCCGTCGACGGAACCGACGCGCCGACTCCCGATCTGCCGCCGGAGTCGATGACACACGTACTCGAGTGGCAACCGATGGAGTTCGACGCCGATCGCGCTGCGGCACCGAGCGGCTCGGTCGCGGTCGTCGGAGAGGGCAACGCGGTCGCAGCAGCCCTGCGCACCGCGGGCGTCGACGTCGTCGACGATGCGTCGACAGCACGGCATGTCGTCTACGCCGGGGGAGCATCGACGGGTGATCACGCCGCGGACGCGGTGCGTATGGGTTCGGAGGTCACCGAGTGGGTGCGGCGTCTCGCTCAACGCGATAGCGCCACGACACTGTGGCTCGTGACCCGCGGTGTCCGCACACCAACCGCGGCAGGGGATCTCGCCCAGAGCGCGCTCTGGGGACTCGCGACAGTGATCGCCGAGGAGCAACCCGACATCTGGGGCGGGCTGATCGACCTACCGGCGGACGCAGACCTCACCGCCAACGCGTCGTCGCTCGCCGCGGCGATGGCCACCCCGTTCAAGGCCATCGGTTCGCTCATCGACGAGCAATTGTCCGTTCCCACAACGGTTCCGCTCGAGTCGGTTCTGCTCGAGTCTGGGCCCGTCCGGGAAGCGCTGCGGTGTCGTGCTGACGCCTCGTACCTCATCACCGGCGGCCTGGGTGCACTTGGTCTGGTGATCGCCGACTGGCTCGCCGGGCGTGGCGCACGGCGGATCATCCTCGCCGGTCGTAACGGACTACCACCGCGGCGGACGTGGGACGACGAGAACGTCGACTCGTCCACGCGCACACGCATCGACGGTGTTCGTGCGCTGGAGGCACGGGGCGTCGCAGTGGAGCCCGTCGCACTGGACGTCGCCGACGCCTCGGCGCTGCGTGCCTTCCTCGAGCGCCGCGACGACGCGGGTGCTCCGCAGGTACGCGGCGTGATCCACGCTGCGGGTGTCACGGTGAACCGACTCCTCACAGATACCGACGCCGAAACGCTCCACACCGTCATCCGGCCCAAGATTGCAGGCACACAAGCTCTGTCGGAGGTCTTCGAGGCTTCCGAACTGGACTTCTGCCATCTCACCGGAAGTGCGGGCGCCCTGTTCGGCATTCCGGGACAAGGCGGCTATGCCGCGGCGAATGCCTATCTCGACGCCTTCGCACGCTTCGCCAACCCATCACATGGGCGCACCCTCAGCATCGACTGGGTGGCGTGGGAGGGCCTCGGCTTCGCCGCCGATGCCGACCTCGTCGTCGCTGAGCTCGAACGCGTCGGGTCGCGTCCCGTCCGGGTCGGCGAGGCACTCGCGGCGTGGGAGTACATCGACCGCTTCGACGTCGCGCAAGCCGTCGTCCTTCCACGCGCTGACGCGTCGGTGTCGTACACCGCCGACGAGATCGACACGCACGCATGGGATCGGATGGACCGCGCCGAGATGTTGAGCACCCTGGAGAACGGATTGCGCGCGATTCTCGCCCACGAGCTACGACTTCCCGAGGCCGACCTCGAATCCGATGTTCCGTTCGCCGAGTTGGGTCTCAACTCGGTGATGGCGATGTCGATCCGCCGCGACGCGGAGAAGCTCGCCGGGATCGAACTCTCGGCCACGATGCTGTGGAACCATCCGACCGTTGCGGCGCTCGCCACCCACCTCGCCGACAAGATCGCTCCGCAGGAGTCCGACGATGTCGACGACGAGTTCGACACCGAGTCCGACGGGCTGCTCGACAGCCTGTTCGACGACGTCGAGTCCTCACCGCTCGGAGCGGAGCCGGGGCTCTGATGGCGGCACACGACTTCGACGACAACAGCCTTCGGGAGTGGATGGTCGATCACCTCGTGGCCATGACCGGTTGTGCGCGCCACGAGGTCGACCCCGAGGCCTCGATGGCCGATCTCGGTGTGGGATCGCGTGATTCGGTTGTTCTCTCGGGCGAACTCTCCGAACTCCTGCGGCGTCACGTCTCGCCGGTCGAGTTCTGGGAGCACCCGACGATCAACTCGCTCGTCCACTACCTGTTGCACGACGAGCCCATCGACGTCAGCGACCACACGGTGAGCGCAGGCACGCTCGACGACCCGATCGCGGTGGTCGGCATGAGCTGTCGCTTACCCGGTGGCGTGCACGGCACTGCGCAGTACTGGGACTTCCTCTCAACGGGCGGCGATGCCGTCGGTACGGTTCCCGCCGAACGCTGGGAACGCTTCGACGACGGCACCCCGGAAGTACGGGCGGCTCTGGAGTCGACAACGCGGCACGGCGCCTTCCTTGACGACATCGCGGGATTCGACGCCGACTTCTTCGAGATCACCGCGCGCGAAGCCGCAAAGATGGACCCTCAGCAACGCCTGCTTCTCGAAACCGCCTGGGAGGCAGTGGAAAATGCCGGAATCGCACCGGGGACGCTGAAGCGCTCGCCGACGGGCGTCTTCGTCGGCGCGTGCGTCAGTGAGTACGGTTTCCTGGCCTCCACCGACCTCCCGGGCGTCGACGCGTGGAACAACCTCGGCGGAGCGCTGAGCATCATCGCCAATCGCCTGTCGTACTTCCTCGACCTGCGCGGGCCTTCGATGACCATCGACACGGCCTGCTCGTCGTCGTTGGTGGCGATCCACCTCGCGTGTCAGAGCCTGCGTCTGCAGGATTGCAACGTCGCGCTCGCGGCGGGGGTCAATCTGCTTCTGTCGCCTGCGGTCTTCCACGGCTTCGATCAATCTGCCGCACTGTCGACCTCGGGTGCCTGCCACTCGTTCGACGCCGACGCCGACGGTTTCGTCCGCGGCGAGGGCGCGGGCGTGGTGGTGCTCAAGCGCCTCGGCGACGCGCTACGCGACGGTGATCGGGTACTCGCGGTCGTGCGCGGCTCCGCGGTCAACCAGGACGGACATTCCAACGGCCTGTTCGCGCCCAATCCCGCCGCCCAGATGGAAGTGCTACGCGCTGCGTACGCGAACGCCGGTATCGCCGCCCACGACGTCGACTTCGTCGAGACACACGGCACCGGAACACTTCTCGGCGATCCGATCGAAGCGCGTGCTCTCGGTACCGTTCTCGGGCGCGGCAGGCAGGCAGACAAACCACTCCTTCTCGGAGCGGTGAAGTCGAACCTCGGGCACCTCGAGGCCGCCGCGGGTGTCGCAGGATTCATCAAAACCGTGCTCGCGGTGCAACGCGGGACGATCCCGGCCAACCTCCACTATCGAAACCCCAACCCGCACATCCCGTTCGAGCAACTACGACTGCGGGTGGTCGATTCGGCGACCGCCTGGCCGACCACTGAGGGTCCGCGACGGGCAGGAGTGTCGTCGTTCGGATTCGGCGGCACCAACGCACATGTCGTCATCGAACAGGCACCGTCGGTACGTCGAGCAGCTGCAGCCGACGACGATCCTGTACAAGCCGTTGCGACACTTGTCATCTCGGGTAACAGCCCCGCGCGCGTCTCGGCCCAGGCCGCTGCGATCGCCGAATGGATGGACTCCGACGGCGCGGGCGTTCCGCTCCCCGATATCGCCCACACGCTCAATCACCACCGGGCAGCACTACCGGTCTTCGGGTCGGTCACCGCCCGCGATCGTGCCGGGGCCATCGCAGGCCTGGTCGCTCTCGCGGCAGGGGAGAGCGCAGAAGGCGTCCGATTGCCCGCAACCGCTTCACCCGGGCCGGGCACCGTCTTCGTCTACTCCGGTCAGGGATCGCAGTGGGTCTCGATGGCCGCTGCTCTGCTCACCGACGAACCGGCGTTCGCCGCGGCAATCGACGAACTCGACGATGATTTCGTCGCGGAGGTGGGATTCTCCCTGCGCGATGTCATCAGTGAGCAGAAGGACCTGCACGGCGACGCCGAGGTGCAGCCAGTCCTGCTGGGCATCCAACTGGCGCTGACGAAACTGTGGGGCAGCTACGGGGTTCATCCCGACGCAGTCATCGGTCAGTCGATGGGCGAAGTCACCGCCGCAGTCGTCGCCGGTGCGCTGACGCAAGCCGAAGGGCTACACGTCATTGCCGTTCGCTCGACATTGATGGCACGACTCGGCGGCCTGGGCGCCGTAGCGCTGCTGCGCGTCGGCGCCGACGAAGTCGAAGAGCTATTGACCACCCACACCGGTGTCGAGATCTCCGGACGCCTCGCGCCGCGTCAGACCGTCGTCGCCGGCCCGGTCGACGCGGTGGACGCCGTCATCGCGCAGGTCTCGGCGACCGGTCGCTTCGCGCGACGGGTCAATATGGAGGTCGCGTCACACACGGCGCTGATGGATCCGATACTCGACGAACTGCGTTGCGCGCTCGAAGGACTCACACCCCGACAGCCCCGCATCGACTTCTTCTCGACCGTGACACCCGGAACCACTCCCACCGCAGACGCCGACTACTGGGTGGCCAACGTCCGGCAGCCGGTATCCCTTGCTGAAGCGGTCGGCGCTGCGGCTCTCGAGAACGCGACATTCGTCGAGATCAGCCCGCATCCGATGCTCACCCAGGCGGTCTCCGAAACACTGGAGAACGCTGACGCCGTACACAACGTGCTCGGCACCCTGATCCGCGATGGTGATGACACGGTGTCGTTCCACACCGCGGTGAGCGCCGCCGCCACCACGCGACCGCCGAGCACCCCTCATCCGCCCGAGCCACACCCGGTGTTGCCCGCAACGCCGTGGCAGCACGTCCAGCACTGGATGCCGATCCCGCAGCGGCACGCCCTGCAGGTGGCAACCCCGGCCCCGACAGGACCGGTCGACACCGCGATCCCGGCACAGTGGTGGCACGAGCTGACGTGGCCGGAGCGACCCCTGACCCGGCCAACCCCCGACGCCTCATCTTCCAACAGCTCTGCTGAGCGCTGGGTCGTGGTAGGGCGCGATGTCGGTGCTGCCCTCGCAGCGCGTCTCGGCGCCGACTCGGTGCGCATCGTCGACGAGAACGAGGTCGCGACGCTCACCGCTGCCGACGACCTCGCCGACGTCGACCGCGTGCTCTACGCACCGGCACCGCTGACGACAGATGAAATCTTCGGCGCCGCAGCGGGTTACCGCATCTTCGGCGTCGCCCGGTCGCTCGTCTCGGCACTGCACGGACTCGACTCACCGCCGCGACTTCACTTCCTGACGCGCAACGCGCAGCCGATCTCCGAAGGCGATCGCGCCGCCGCCGCTCAGGCTGTGCTGTGGGGTCTCGGACGGTCGCTGGCACTCGAGCATCCCGAGTTCTGGGGATCGGTCGTCGACATCGACGAATCGGTACCGCTCACGCTCGCAGCGGGCTACCTCGTCGCCGAGACCACCGAGGCCGCGGTCGAAGACCGCGAGGATCAGGTGGTGTATCGCGCCGGAGTCCGCCGCGTGCCGCGACTCACGCGCGCCTCAGCGTTGCCGCTCCCGGATGACGACCGCCTGGCATCCGACGGCGCTCACCTCGTTGTCGGTGCCACCGGCAATATCGGACCACACCTGATCCGACAGTTGGCATCGATGGGTGCGGGCACTGTCGTGGCGGTGTCGCGCAATCCGGGCGACCGACTCGACGGAGTGATCACCGAACTCGCGGCACAGGGCACCACCGTGATTCCGATAGCAGCCGACGCCACCGATCGCGACGACATGGCAGCGCTGTTCGCACGCTTCGGCGCAGACCTGCCGCGGCTCGACGGGGTGTACCTCGCCGCGTTCGGCGGTGGCCCGGTGACGCTGACCGACATGTCAGACGACGATGTCTCCGCCATGTTCCGGCCCAAGCTCGACGCGCTCGCGGTGCTGCACGACATGACGGTGAGCACCGATGTCGATCGTTTCGTTGTCTTCTCGTCCATCTCCGGCCTCACCGGATCGCGGTGGTTGTCGCATTACGCCGCGACCACCACCTTCCTCGACGCATTTGCGCACGCCCGTCGTGCGGCCGGTCTTGCTGCGACGACCATCAATTGGGGGCTGTGGCAGTCGCTCGACGAGGTCCAGGACGAGATCGAACGTCAGGTGACGCGCGGCTCGGGTCTGCTCCCGATGGACGATCCGACCGCGATTCGTGCGCTGGTGTCGGCGACCGCTCCCGGAGCGCCGGTGCGCTCGACGGTGGTCGCGGCCGACTGGCCGACCCTTGCCGCGGCCTACCGCACCCGTGCGGTGCTGCGCATCGTCGACGATCTCGTCGACGAGCCAGACCTGCCGGCTTCCGACGGCCCGACCGAGTTGCGCGAGGCGCTCGCGGGTGCCGAACCGTCGCAGCGAAGGGAACTGCTCAGCGACCACGTCGCAGCACTGGTCGCCAAGGTGATGGGGTTGTCGTCGCCTCAAGAACTCGACGCCACCACCGGGTTCTTCCAGTTCGGGATGGACTCGTTGATGACGGTGACACTCCAGCGCGCGCTGAGTGAATCGCTCGGCGAGCAATTGCCCACATCTGTGGTGTTCGACTATCCGACAGTCGAAGCACTGACCGGGTACCTCGCGTCGACGCTGCCCGAGATGGTCGACGCGACCGAGGAAGCACCCGACGACTCCTTCGACGAACTCTCCGAAGACGAACTGTTGAAAGCACTTTCCGAAAGGCTGGGCTGAGCACCGATGACTCCCGAGGCCACCGATCGACGGGCGATCATCACCGATGCGCTCCGCAGGATCGACGATCTGACCAAGAAACTCGCCATCGCAGAGAAGAGCGAGACCGAACCCATTGCCGTCGTCGGCATGGGGTGTCGGCTTCCCGGTGAGGTGAACAACCCGGACGACTACTGGGACTTGCTCACCGAAGGTCGCAGCGGCGTGGTCCGGGTTCCCGCCAACCGTTGGGACGCAGACCAATTCGCCACCGACGATCACACCGTGCCCGGCACGATCGTCACCAACCAGGGCGGCTTCCTCACGCACTGGGATCCGGATCAGTTCGACGCCGAGTTCTTCGGACTGACGCCCCGCGAAGCCGTCGGCATGGACCCGCAACAACGACTCCTCATGGAAGTTGCGTGGGAAGCGATCGAAGACGCCGGCCTGACCCCGAAAGCATTGCGCGGCACACAAACCGGTGTCTTCGTCGGCATGACGACCAACGACTACACACTGTCATTCGCGGGCAAGCTGGCACCGGCAGATCTCGATCCCTACATCCCGTTCGGCAACGCCGCCAACTTCGCGGCCGGACGCCTGTCGTACTTCTTGGGACTGAACGGACCCGCTGTCGTCACCGACACGGCCTGCTCGTCGTCGTTGGTCGCCATCCACCTCGCGTGCCAGAGCTTGCGGCGGCGCGAGGCCGACGCCGCGCTCGCCGCGGGCGTGAACCTCAACCTCTCCCCGGAGAACAGCATCGCCTGCTCGCGCTGGGGCATGCTCGCACCAGACGGCACATGCAAGACCTTCGACGCCGATGCCAACGGATACGTGCGTAGCGAGGGCTGCGGTGTGGTCGTGCTGAAGCGACTCGAGGACGCGACCAGGGACGGCGACAGGGTGCTCGCCGTCATTCGTGGTACGGGAGTCAACCAGGATGGCGCGAGCAGCGGGCAGACCGTGCCCAACGGTCCGGCGCAGCAAGCTCTGATGCGACGAGTGCTCGCCGCATCGCGACTCGAGCCCGCCGACATCGACTACGTGGAGGCGCACGGAACCGGCACACCGCTCGGCGATCCGATCGAACTCGACGCGCTCTACAACGTCTTCGGAGACCGTGAGGACTCGTCGCCGCTGATCATCGGATCGGTGAAGACCAACCTCGGACACCTCGAATCCGCTTCGGGTGTCGCAGGTTTCATCAAGACCGTGTTGGCCGTCGGCAAAGCGCACATCCCACGACAACTTCACTTCTCGAGCCTGAACCCCCATGCGTGTGCCGGCGCGTCGACCTTCACCGTCGCGGCCGAGCCCGTCGATTGGCCCGAGACGGATCACCCGCGCCGCGCGGGTGTGTCGTCCTTCGGGGTCAGCGGGACGAACGCGCACATCGTCGTCGAGCAGGCACCGCAGGTCGCAGGCGAAACGGCACTCACCCCCGAACCACTGGTCAGCACCCTCGTGGTTGCAGGCAAGACCGCGGAGCGCGTCGCGTCGACCGCTGGCGTACTTGCCGATTGGCTTGCCGGCGCGGGGGCTGACACCCCGCTGTCAGCGGTGGCTGACACCCTGGCCAACCACCGAGCAACCTTCCCGGTCTTCGCGACGGTCACCGCGGCCGACCACACCAACGCCGTCGCGGGCCTGCGCGCGATCGCGGGCGGGTACAAGTCACCGGGTGTGGTCGGCGTCCGCGACGCCGTGCGCACGCCCGGCACCGTGTTCGTCTACTCCGGACAGGGTTCCCAGTGGGCGGGTATGGGCAAGCGCCTTCTCGAACACGAGCCCGCCTTCGCCGCCGCAGTCGACGAGCTGGAGCCGGATTTCGTTGCACACGCCGGCTTTTCACTGCGCGAGACGATCACGGCGGGTGAGTCGGTCACGGGTATCGACCGCATCCAGCCGGCACTCGTCGGTATCCAGTTGGCCCTCACCGCGCTCTGGCGCGCCAAGGGCGTCGAGCCCGCCGCGGTGATCGGCCACTCGATGGGCGAGGTCACCGCAGCAGTCGTGTCGGGAGCGTTGAGCATCGGTGACGGACTCAAGGTGATCTCGACACGCTCCCGGCTGATGTCGGCGCTGTCGGGTCAGGGTGCGATGGCGCTGCTCGGACTCGACGCCCGGGCTGCCGAAGACCTGATCGCCGACTTCGACGACCTGACCGTAGCGGTGTATGCGTCGCCGGGGCAGACCGTCATCGCCGGCCCACCCGAACAGGTCGACGCCGCGATCGCCCGTGTCGCAGCCACCGACCGACTCGCGCGCCGAGTCGAGGTCGACGTCGCGTCGCATCACCCGATCATCGATCCGATCCTTCCTGACCTGCGCGTGGCACTCGCCGACATCTCGCCTCGCACGCCGACGATTCCGCTGCTCTCGACGGCGGATCCCTCCGGCGCGGTATCGCCACGGATGGACGCCGACTACTGGTGTGCCAACCTGCGCAATCCGGTGCGCTTCGACCCCGTGGTCGCCGCAGCCGGTGCACAGTACGGGACCTTTGTGGAAGTCAGCCCTCATCCCGTGCTGACGTACGCGCTCGACGACATCGTCCGCGCGGGCAAGAACAACGTCCTCGGCACGCTCTACCGCGACACCGACGATCTGGTCACGTTCGCCACGAATCTCGCAGCGGTTCGCACCACCACTCCGCCGTCTGTGCCCGCGGCCGGGCCGTTCGTTCGGCTGCCGCACACTCCGTGGCATCACTCGCGCTACTGGGTTCAGGTGCCCGAGACGGACGGAGCTGTCGCTCGCGCCGCACTGTCGAGTAACGGGACACCGTCGGGTCCTCCCGGGCGCAATAGTGGCGGTGACACCGAAAACGTCGGTGCCGGTGAGGTTTTCGACGACTGGTTCATGACACTCGCATGGCGTGAACGTGCGCTGGACGCCCTCGCCGACACCACCGATCAGAACTGGGTTGTCGTCTCCGACGATTCTTCGGCAGCTGACCTCGCCGCTCTCCTCGACGCAGGCACGGTCGTGGCACCCGACGCCTTGACCCCGGCGGCGCTCTCGCCCGCGACGCACGTGCTCTTCGCACCGCGACCGGTCGTCGCGGATTCAGCTCGCGCCGCACGTCGCATCTTCGGCGAGGCACGACGTACTGCCGCCGCGCTGGCTGCCGCCAACACCCCGGTACGTATGTACATCCTCACCCGCAATGCGGCTCCGGTCGCCGAAAGCGAGGCCGCAGATCCGGCACAAGCCGTGCTGTGGGGATTCGGTCGCACGCTGGCGCTCGAACGGCCTGAACTCTTCGGCGGACTGTTGGATATCGATGCGACGGTGCCCGCCGAACTCGTCGCCCGCCATGTGGCGACGAATGCCGCCGCAAACGACGGCGAGGATCAGGTCGTCTACCGCGCGGGGCAGCGACTGGTGCCGCGGCTCGCACGCACCGACGTTCCCACCGGTATCACGCAACTGCCTGCAGACCTCACACAGCTGGTCGTCGGCGCCACCGGCAACGTCGGCCCCGATCTGGTGCGGCAACTCGCCGCACTCGGCGCCACAACTGTTGTCGCAGTGTCGCGCCGGGGAGGGGCTGCGCTGTCCGAGCTGACCGACGAACTCGCTGAACGTGGGACAACGCTCGTCTCGCACGCCGCGGATGCCGCCGATCCCGTTGCGATGGCCGAATTGTTCGCGCGCTTCGGCACCGATCTACCGCCGCTCGACGGCGTGTACGTCGCGGCCCTCGCAGGCGGGGCAGGCGAGTTGATCGACATGTCCGACGACGACGCGGCCGCCATGTTCCGGCCCAAGATCGATGCAGTGGACGTGCTGCACCGTCTGACGGTGAGCACGCCGGTCAATCGCTTCGTACTCTTCTCCTCGATCACCGGCCTGTTCGGTTCGCGCTGGCTGGGGCACTACACCGCGGCGAACGCCTATGCCGACGCACTGGCGTACGCACGACACGCGATGGGTCTGGCGGCCACGGTCATCGACTGGGGCTTGTGGAAGTCGTGGGCCGACGCACAGCCCGAGACGGCGTCCGCAGGTCTCACACCGATGCCCAACGACGTCGCCATCGGCACACTCGGTCGCCTCCTCGACCCCTCCGCCGGTGTGCGCCCGATCGTCGTCGCCGCCGACTGGGAGCGGCTCGCCGAGTCGTATCGCATGCGTACTTCTTTCAAGGTCGTCGACGAGTTGCTGGGGGCCGCCGAGGCCGCCGACCTCGCGGCGCTGCCGTCCGCGCGTCCGGGCACCGTGTTGGGGGAGTTCATCGACGGGGATACCAACGGGGCCGCTGCCATCTTCCAGGCACGCCTGGATCCCGACGATCTGCCCTACCCGGGTTCGCATCTCGTTCAAGGTGTGCAGGTCGTCCCGGCGTCGGTCCTCATTGCGACCGTCGCCGTAGCGGCACGCGAGAGTGGCGCGGCAGGAGTCGGTGATGTGCGGTTCCAGTACCCGGTGGTCGCCGACCGCCCGCGGGTCGTTCGGGTGCGAATCGGCACCGACGGCACCGTGACGGTGGCATCGGCGACGTCTCCGAATGCCGCGGCCGACAGGTGGGTCACCCACGTCACCGCCACCACAACCGACACCGCGGTCGACCTGACGCCCGGCGCACTCACCGATCCGGCACCGACAGGGTTCGACGCGGCGCAGGCCGAAGGACTTCAGGAACGCTGGGGGATCGACGGGCGTCCGTACCCCTGGTCGGTCGGTGACCACTCGGCAACCCCGGGCACCCTGACCGCCGAGGTCGGGACCGCGTCCCTCGACTCCGCGGGGCCATCAGCGATCGCTTTCGTCGATTCGGCAATACATCTCGCGCGACTCCTCGACAGTTCACACGACGGCTTGATGTTCCCGGCGTCGGTTGACTCGGTCCTACTCGACGTCGACTCCGCTGCGTCGGAGGGGCACGTCGAGCTGCGCCACCGTGCCGGCGACGCCGATGGTTTCAGCACCGATGTCGTCGTCAGCGCACCCGACGGCACCGTCACCGTTGCACTGCGCGGACTGCGGTTCGCCGGGGCCGCCGCGCCTGCACCCGACACCGCCGAGGCCCTGGTGCCCGCTGTCGACGCACCGGTCTGGGCTGAGCTCACCGAGGACGAGACCCGAGCGCAACTGCGAGATCGCCTGCGCGCCATACTCGCTCGCGAGATCGGAATGCCGACGGACGCACTGCGCATCGATCAACCGTTCCCCGAACTCGGCCTGGACTCGATGATGGCGATGACCGTGCTTCGCGACGCACGACAGCTGGTCGGCATGGATCTATCGGCGACGATGCTCTGGAACCACCCAACGGTCGAGGCAATGAGCGACCTCCTCACCGACCTGCTCGAGCCCGCACGACGCTCCGCAGCAACCGAACCCGAGCCGGACGACTCAGACGTCGACAGCGTGCTCGACAGCCTGTTCGACAGCGTGGAATCGCTGTCCGACGATCCCCTTGCCGGCGCGGAATCCGTGTCGGCATCCAGCGAGAGTGGTGACGCATGAAGACGACCTACAACCGTGTCGCGGCCATGAACCCCACCCAGCGCGGCGCGCTGGTGGAGCAGTTCGACAAGGCGGCCCGCATCTCTGGCGCCGAGCCCATCGCTGTCGTCGGAATCGGTTGCCGCCTTCCCGGCGACGTCCACGGTCCTGACGATTTCTGGAAGCTGCTGACCGAGGGTCGCGACGCGATCGTCGAGGTGCCCGCCGACCGCTGGGATGCCGACGAGTACTACGACCCCGACCCGAGTGTGCCCGGCCGAATGCCTTCGAAGTGGGGTGGGTTCCTCTCCGACATAGGCGGATTCGACGCCGACTACTTCGGCATCACCCCGCGCGAGGCCGAGGCGATGGACCCGCAGCAGCGTGTGCTCCTCGAGGTCGCGTGGGAAGCTCTGCAGAACGCGGGTTACTCGCCGGAAACGGTCAACGGTGTGCGCGCCAACGTGATGATGGGCGTCTATTACAACGAGTATCAGGCCAAGTCCGCCGGTAATCAGGACGCGATCGACGCCTACTCCGCGACCGGAAACGCGCACAGCGTGACTGTCGGTCGAGTCGCCTACCTCCTGGGTCTGCGTGGCCCCGCCGTCGCCGTCGACACTGCGTGCTCGTCGTCGTTGGTCTCGCTGCACCTGGCCTGCCAGAGCCTGCGCTCGCGCGAGACCGACCTCGGACTCGCGGGCGGCGTCAATCTCATCCAACAGCCCGAAACCCAGTTGGCACTTGGCAAGTGGGGAATGCTTTCGCCACGCGGCCGGTGCAATGCATTCGACGTCGCGGCCGACGGCTTCGTCCGTGGCGAGGGCGCGGGCGTCGTGGTGCTCAAGCGTCTCACCGACGCCGTGCGTGACGGTGATCGTGTCTTCGCGGTGATCCGTGGCTCCGCGACCAACCAGGACGGCCGGTCCAACGGGCTCACCGCACCGAATGCGCCCGCGCAGAAGGAGGTCATCGCACGCGCCCTGGCATCCGGCGATGTGCAGGCGTCGTCGGTCAACTTCATCGAAACCCACGGCACCGGAACAGCTCTCGGCGACCCGATCGAGTTCGATGCCCTCGCCGCCGTCTACGGCAAGGGCAGTGCGCCGCTGGCTCTCGGCGCCGTGAAGTCCAACTTCGGACATCTCGAGGCCGCCGCGGGGATCGCAGGCTTCATCAAAGCGGTGCTGTCGGTCCACCACGCTCAGATTCCGCCGAATCTGCACTTCACACAATGGAATCCGGCCATCGACACCAAGGGCACACGATTCGTCGTGCCCACCGAGGCATCGCCGTGGCCGGTCGCCGACGCTCCGCGTCGTGCGGGGGTCTCGTCGTTTGGTCTCGGCGGTACCAACGCACACATCGTGATCGAGCAGGGCCCCGAGCCCGTACGGTCGACGAGTCCGGAATCGACGGCCACCCCGGAGGCTGTGACGTTGTTCGTCACCGGCAAGACGGCCGACCGCGCGGAGACGTGGGCGCAGATCCTCGCCGACTGGCTCGAGAGCGACCCGGCCGTGTCGTTGGCCGACGTCGCCCACACGCTCGACCGCCAGCGCGGCCGCACCGACCTCGTCGGCAGTGTCTCTGCGCGCACCAGAACCGAAGCCGTCGCGGGCCTACGCGCACTGGCCGAGCGGTCACCGGCAGCGGGGGTCGTCGCACCGATCAAGCGGGCACGTGGCACCGGAACCGTCTTCTGCTACTCGGGACAGGGTGCGCAGTGGGCAGGCATGGGCCGACGCCTCCTCGCAGAAGAGCCTGCTTTCGCCACGGCGATCGATGAGATCGAGCCGGATTTCGTTGCACAGGTGGGCTTTTCGCTGCGCGACACGCTCGCCTCCGGCGACGCTGTCGTCGGAATCGACCGAATCCAGCCGGCTCTCGTCGGCGTGCAGTTGGCACTCACAGCACTGTGGCGCTCACGCGGTGTCGAGCCGGATGCGGTGATCGGCCACTCCATGGGCGAGGTCGCCGCCGCGATCGTCTCCGGGGGACTCAGCCGCGCCGATGGTCTCAAGGTCATCGCGACCCGGTCGAAGCTGATGGCAGTGCACCTCTCCGGCCAGGGCGCGATGGCATTGCTCGAAGCCGACGCCACCACCACCGAGGCACTTCTACGCAACTACGACGACGTGTCGCTCGCGGTCTACGCTTCACCACGGCAAAGCGTCGTCGCAGGCCCGCCCGAGCAGATCGAGAAGGTCATCGCCGAGGTGCAGGGCCGCAACCTCCTGGCGCGACGCGTCGAGGTCGATGTCGCCTCGCACCACCGAACCGTCGACCCGATTCTCGACGATCTGCGGTCGGCGCTGACCGATCTCGCACCGACCACGCCGCGCATCCCGCTGCTGACCACGGTGGCCCGCGAGGGCGAGTCGACCGTGCTCGACGCCGAGTACTGGGCACGTAACCTGCGCAATCCCGTGCGCTTCTCACAGGCGGTGACCCGCGCAGCAGAGTCGTTTTCGACGTTCATCGAGATGAGCCCGCACCCGCTGCTCACCCACGCGATTGGCGACACGCTCTCGGTCGCGCGGCCGCGTGGCGATGTCGCGGTGTTCGGCAGCATCGTCCGCAACGAGGACGAGGCCCTCGTCTTCCACGCCAATCTGGCAGCGGTGCAGGCGGGGTCGGAGACGACACAGCGAGTTGACGGTTCCCTCGTCGACCTTCCGCCCAACCGCTGGCATCACACCCGCTACTGGATGGCGACCGCACCGTCGACGTCGAGTGCGGGCGCACACCCGTTCCTCGGTACCCACGTCGAACTCCCCGCTGCCGCAGGCCATCTGTGGCAGAGCGAGATCGGCGTCGAGAGCACGGTGTGGCTGGCCGACCACCGTGTGCACGGTCAGGCCATCATGCCTGCTGCGGGATTCACCGAGATGGTTCTCGCCGCTGGTTCCGAAGCACTCGGAGTGCCCGCACAACAACTTCAACTCGCTCAGGTCGAGGTGGAGCAGATGCTCCCGGTCGACGAAACCATCAGGGTCACCACTCAATTGACGCCCGTCGACGGGGGAGCCGTGCGGGTTGAGGTGCATTCGCGTGACGCGGAAGGCACCTGGCGACGCCACGCCGTCGGTCGTGTCTCGCCTGCCGACGATGCCGCAGCACCCACTGTCGTGCCGGTGACCGGATCGGTCATTCCTGCCGCCGACTTCTACACCGCGCTGCGCCGCACGGGCGCTCACCACGGACAGGGTTTTGCCGCACTCACCCGAATCGTTCGTGCGGAAGGGGGTGCGTCGGAATCCCAGATCGTGCTCCCGGACGAGGCGAGCGCCCACCGTGGCTTCCGTGTCCACCCGGTACTCCTCGACGCCGCGCTCCAGGGCGTCGCCGCAGCGATGCCCGCAACCGCGCTGTCAGAATCTGCCGAAGCGACGTACCTGCCCGTCGCGATAGGGAGTCTGCGCGTCCTCGGCCCCGTCGGGCGAACCGCGACGTGTTCGGCGCGTGTCGTCGACGCCGAGAACGGCGTCGACAAGATCGGTGATTTCGTCCTGAGCGACGACAACGGACGCCCGTTCCTCGCCGGATCGCAGGTCTACCTACGGCGGGTGCAGAGCCACACCGTTCCCCTTCCGTTGGAGCAGAAGCTGTTCGACACCCAGTGGCAACCGGCGCCGCTGCCTGCGGACGCGTCGTCTGCGATTCCCGCCGGTAGTTGGCTGGTGCTCAGCTCGTTCTCGGCCGGACAGACCGCAGACGTGCTCGCCGCTGATTTCGCGCAGACGCTCGGCGACGTCGACCACCGCCGGGTCATCGCGGCCGACATGTTCGACGACGCCGCCGTGGCTGCTGCATTCGGCGAGGCGACCGGGGATCCCACTCATCCGCCCGCAGGCGTGATCGTGATGGTCGACAAGCAGGGGTTCGACGCCAGCGCGGCGTCAGCGACGAGGGCGCGCGATCTCGTGTGGTCCGTGACGTGTGCGGTGCGCACGGTGGTCAACGGGTGGCACGGCAACGCCCCACGGCTGTGGCTGGTGTCGCGGGACGGACTCGGTGTGGACCCCCGTGAGCCCGGCGACCCGGCGGTCGGCGGCTTGAAGGGACTCGTCCGCGTGCTCGCGTACGAGCATCCCGATCTGCACACCACGCTCGTCGATCTCGACGATGCGGGCGACAGCATGAACGACCTGGTACGCGAGATCGCTGCAGGAGGAGCCGAGACGGCCGGCATCGACGATATCGTCGCGTGGCGCGACGGCATTCGGTACGCCGCGCGGCTCACGCGTACGGCGCTGGGCGTCGACTCCACGTCGACGACGGTCACCTCTGACGGCGCGTACATCCTCACCGGCGGGCTCGGCGGACTCGGTCTGGTCATGGCCCAGTGGCTGGTCGCCAACGGGGCAGGCAGGGTGATACTCAACGGCCGCAGCGCCGCCGACGACGCGCAGCAGACCGCACTCGTCGAACTCCAGGCGAACAGCGAGATCGTCTACGTGCAGGGCGATATCACCGATCCCGGCGTCGCAACGGTCCTCGTCGACGCCGCGGAGGCGACCGGAAAACCACTGCGTGGTGTCATGCACTGTGCCGCTGTGATCGACGATGCGCTCCTGGGCGCACTCGCTCCGGAGACTCTCGACCGCGTGTGGGGTCCCAAGGTGCTCGGCGCCCTCGCGCTCAACGACGCATGTGCGCATCGCGAACTCGATTGGTGGGTGGTGTTCTCGTCCGTCGCGTCGCTGCTCGGCTCGCCCGGACAGGGGGCATACGCCGCTGCGAACGCGTGGACCGACGCGCTCGTCGCGTGGCGGCGCGCTTCGGGATTGCCTGCCACGTCGATCAATTGGGGCCAGTGGGCGCAGGTCGGTGTCGCGCAGACGCTGAACATGACCGCGATCGACCCCATCACGCCCGACGAGGGCATCGAGGCACTCGAAGTCATTCTCCGTCACGATGTCGCACAGGCGGGCGTGGTGCGACTGCGCCTCGACCGCGCCTCGGCGGCCTTCCCCGAGTTGAACAAGATCGGCTACTTCGCGCCACTCGTCTCCGAACTCGACGTCGACAACTCCGACGACGGTTGGGCGGGAGTCGAAGCGCTGCGTGATCTCGACGGCGACGCGGTGCTCGACGCCGTCACCGAACGCCTGCGTACACGCGTGGCGACGATCATGGGGTACGCCGATAACTCGGCGATCGATCCGACGAGCCCACTCACCGAGTTGGGTATGGATTCGCTGATGGCGGTGCGCATCAGAAACACGGTTCGCGGTGACTTCGGCGTCGAACCGCCGGTTGCGTTGCTCCTGCAGGGCGCGACGCCGCGAGACCTCGCCGCCGACCTCATCCGACAACTCGGACTCGCTCAGGCGGAGAAGACAGACACGACCGGTGGGCTGCGGGAACGCGCCCAACAACGCGCGGCGGCCCGTCAGCGGGCGCAGCGACGCAGGACGGGGCAGCGAGTATGACGACAGCCGCATCGACTACGGGGACAGGCACCTTCGGGGCGCAGCCGGGGAGTGTCGGCGTCGACACAGCGAACTACCCGTCGGGCGCGATTGCGATCATCGGCATGGCAGGCCGGTTTCCCGGCGCCGATTCGGTCACCGAATTCTGGCGGGCCCTCAGCGCCGATCAAGAAGGCATCGTCTCGCTCGATGAAGGTGATCTTCGCGCAGCAGGCGTCAGCGACTCCACGCTGAAGAACAGCAACTATGTGCGCAGGGCTCCCGCGATGGACGGGATCGACGAGTTCGATGCCGAGTTCTTCGGCTTCACCCCGCACGCGGCGCGCACCCTCGACCCTCAGCATCGGCTGTTCTTGCAGACCACCTGGCACGCACTCGAGGACGCCGGCTACAACCCCGCCGACATCGATGTGAACGTCGGTGTGTTCGGCACCAGCTCGGCGAGCGGTTACCTGCTTCACAATCTGATGTCGCATCTCGACCCCGCCAAGGTCATCGGCGAAGGCGCCAGCTTCGAGATGATCAATCTCTCGCTGCAGAACGACAAGGACCACCTGGCGACCCGAGTCGCGCACCAGTTCAATCTGCGCGGCCCCGCGTTCGCCGTGCAGACCGCGTGCTCGTCGTCGTTGCTCGCGGTCCATCTCGCATGCCAGTCGATTCTCAACGGCGAGTGCGAGATGGCTCTTGCCGGCGGTTCGTCGATTCGCGTGCCCAATCGGGTCGGGTATTTCTACGAGCCGGGATCGATGGCATCGCCCAGCGGATACTGCCGCCCATTCGACGTCCGGGCGGACGGGACGATCTTCGGTAGCGGTGTCGGCGCGGTGCTACTCAAGCCACTCGAGGACGCAGTGGCCGACGGCGACCGCATCCACGCTGTGCTTCGCGGTTCCGCGGTCAACAACGACGGCGCGACGAAGATGAACTACGCCGCACCGAACGCGGCAGGGCAGGCCGAGGTCATCGCCGAGGCCCACGCGCTCGCCGAGGTCGACGCCGCGACGATCGGTTACGTCGAAACACACGGCACCGCAACGCCACTGGGCGATCCGGTCGAAGTCGAGGGGTTGCGTCAGGCTTTCGAACTCGCCGAGGAAGATCGCACCGAACCGTGTGTCCTCGGGTCGGTGAAGTCCAATATCGGCCATCTCGAAACCGCGGCAGGCATTGCCAGCCTGATCAAAGCCGTGCTGTGTCTGGAGAACAAGGCACTGCCGGGCACGCTGCACTACACGGCACCCAATCCCGAGCTACACCTCGAGCGGGGCCCCTTCGAGGTTCGCGGCCAGCACAGCAAGTGGGAATCGAGCCGACCGCGGCGCGCGGGTGTGAGCGCCTTCGGTGTCGGCGGAACCAATGTGCACGTCGTCCTCGAGGAAGCGCCGGCATCGGCGCCCGTCCCGGCGAGCAGCGGTCCTCACGTCGTCACGCTGTCGGCGCGAACCGCGGACTCGTTGGCGCTGGGCCGGCGCGCACTCGCCGACGATCTCGAGCGGCGACCCGACCTCGACATCGCCGATGTCGCCCACACCCTTGCCGGCCGTCGTACAGAACGGTTCCGCCTGGCGGCAGTGGTCAACGATACGGCCGATGCGGTTGGCATCCTGCGTGCCGACGAGCACGACAATGCGTTCACGTCCGCGGCACCGGCTGTTGAAGGCAGCGGTGAGCGCATCGCATTCCTGTTTCCAGGACAGGGCTCGCAACACGTCGGGATGGCGCGTGGTCTCATCGAATCCGAGCCCGTCTTCGCCGAGCACTTCACCGCTGCCGCAACTCTTTTCGACGCCGAGCTCGGCATCGACCTCCGCTCGGACATCATCGACGGCTCTCCGCGAACACTCGAACGGACCGACCGGACCCAGCCGGCCCTGTTCGCCGTCGAGTACGCACTGGCCAAGCTCGCCCAGTCACGGGGAGTCGAGCCCTCGGCGCTCGCCGGACACAGCATCGGTGAGTACGCCGCCGCGACCATCGCCGGAGTCTTCGACCTACCGACAGCGGTCAAGGCCGTCGCGATGCGCGCACGGCTGATGAACGCCGCACCGCGCGGCGTGATGGTCGCGGTCCCACGCGGCCCGGCCGAGATCGCGGCACTCCTCGATGGCGAAGTCGACATCGCCACCGTGAACGACCCGGGCAGTTGCGTGGTCGCGGGCTCCGACAGCGCGATCGCCGCCTTCTCTGCGCGGCTGTCCGAACAGGGCATCGCAGCTCGCAGAGTCCGCACCTCACACGCGTTCCACTCCCGGTTGATGGACGGCGTGGTCGCCGAGTTCACGAGCTTCCTCTCGCAGTTGACACTCAACGCGCCACAGATCCCGCTGATGTCCAACGTCACCGGCACGTGGATGTCGGCAAGCGAGGCCGCCAATCCGGCCACGTGGGCTCGGCAGATCCGCGCGACGGTCAGGTTCGCCGACGAGGTCGACGCACTGCTGGCCGACCCCGCCCGGGTGCTGGTGGAAGTCGGGCCAGGCGGCACCCTCACAAGCGCGGCGACGCGGCACCCGAGCTGGTCCGACGGACATCGCGCGGTGCGCCTCATGCGTCACCCCGCGCAGAATCGCGACGACGAGGCGGCATTCCTGCTCGGACTCGGCCAACTGTGGGCCGCAGGCGTCGACGTCGAACTCGCCGACACGACCACACCACGTCAGCGACTGACGCTGCCGGGCTATCCCTTTGCACGCGAACGACACTGGGTCGAGCACAACGCCGCAGCGCGGTTTGCAGGCACGCACGGAATCGACGCGGAGAACACCGCTGCAGATTCCAAGGCTCCCTCCGCCACCGGACAGACACCGATGGAAGCGACACTCGCGCGGATCTGGGCACAGTGCCTCGGCGTCGGCAGTGTCGAACGCACCGCCAACTTCTTCGAGATCGGCGGCGACTCGCTCATCGCGATCAGCATCGCCATGAGCGCTGCCAACGAGGGCCTAGAGATCACGCCACAAGATCTGTACGAGAACCAGACGGTCGCCTCACTCGCTAAGAAGCTCACCGCCCGCTACGAGTCCGGCGGCCTCGGCCGAAAGGTCGACGCCGATCCGGAACATCTGCCGGTGCCGCCGACCGTCACGCGATTCCTCGAACGTGGCCTGGCCGAGCAGAACTCGTGGCGGGTTCCGCTGATCCTTCGACTCCGTTCAGATGTGTCGGCTGAGGTGGTCGGCACCGTCTTGACCAAGATCGTCAATCACCATGACGCGCTGCGGCTTCGACTCGTCGACGACAACGGATTGGTCGAGCAGCGAATCAGCGAACCCGTGGAAGCCCTCGACGTCGTGGTCGCCGAGATCGACGCGGGCATCGAGGCGGGGGAGGAGACCCAACGTCGCCAGGTACGCGAACTTCTCGACGCCGCGGTGGGACGCACGGCAGACGCCCTGGTCCCGCTGGTCGCCGCTTACGTCGTCACACCGGACGGCCCCCGATATCTGGCCCTCAGTGTGCACGGACTCGTCGCCGACAACGAGTCCCGGGAGATTCTGCTCACGGATCTGTTCACGGCATTCGGCCAGGTCCTCGCAGGCGAGGAAATCACCCTGGCTCCGGTTGCCACACCCTGGCGCGACTGGTCGCAGCTATCGGTCGAGCTCGCGGCACATCCGGCCGTCCTCGCGACCCGCGACTACTGGCTCGGTGCAACCGATTCCGCGAATATCCAACTGGTGCGGGACGGTTCATTCGCACGTCCGAATCGCTCACACCTCACCCGAATCGCGACCGCGCTCGACGACAAGCAGACCACCGAACTCGACGACGCGCGTCGCAGGTTGACGTTCCCGCTCGAGCACTTCCTGCTCACCGCACTCGGCCGCACGGTCGCGCAGGTGACCGGCGACGGCACATTGCTTGTGGATCTGGCCGGCAACGGGCGGGCTGTTCTTCGGCCCGAACTCGATCCGCGACGCACGGTCGGCACCTTCGCCGCGATTCATCCGATCACGCTGCAGTGCAACGCAGTCAGCGGATACACGGCCCGCGAACGCCTCGAGACGATCCGTAAGACCGTGACCGACGTCCCACACCAGGGTGTCGGATATGGCGTGCTGCGTTACCTGTACGCACCAACCGCCCGCCGACTCGAGGCTGCACCGGAGGCGGATCTGCTCGTCACATTTGCCGGAGCAATACCCGACCTACCCGCGGACGCGGCAAACGCGCCCATCTCGCTGGATTCCGATGCAGCGCTGGCGATTCGCGAGACCGTACCGGGAGCTGGGCATGCGATCGAGGTCCGCGTGTACCGTACGGGCGGTTCGCTGCACATCGACTGGTGGTACGACCATCGTCGTGTCGACACCGAACGCGCTGCGCTGTTGGCCGACGTGTTCGGGCACACGCTCACCGATCTCGCCCGAGAGTCGATCATCGAAGACGAAACCGACTCGGCGAGTGACGAACTCGAACTCATCGATTTGTCGTCCGACTTCGACCTGGGAGAAGCCAGTGCACGACACTAACGCGCGGATCAGACGTCGCTCGGGCCGTCACCGGCGCCGGGACGAGTCCGACTACGCGGTGGTGGTCGAAGGGCTGCGCAAGCGCTTCGGCGACTTCGAGGCGTTGCGTGGAGTGAGCTTCTCGGTTGGTCGTGGTGAGGTCCTCGGCCTGCTCGGCCCCAACGGAGCGGGAAAGACCACGACAGTCGACATCCTGTCGACGCTGAGCACACCCGACTCCGGCATCGTTCGCGTCGCCGGGCACGATGTCGCCACCGATCCCGCGGCGGTCCGACGGTCGATCATGCTGACCGGTCAGCAGGTCGCGCTCGACGAGATGCTCACGGGCCGTGAGAATCTCGTCATGTTCGGACGACTCCAGGGCTTGCGCAAGCACGCAGCCAAGAATCGGGCCGACGAGTTGCTCGACCAATTCGATCTGCAGTACGCGTCGGATCGTCAACTCGGCACATACTCCGGCGGCATGCGTAGACGTATCGACATCGCGTGCGGACTCGTGGTGCGCCCAGAAGTGGTCTTCCTCGACGAGCCGACGACCGGCCTCGATCCCCGTAGCAGGCAGTCCGTGTGGGATCTGGTGGCCAAATTCAAGGGCGAGGGCATCGCAACCGTGTTGACCACCCAGTACCTGGAAGAAGCAGACACGCTGTCTGACAAGATCGTCGTCATCAACCGGGGCACCGTCATCGCCCAGGGCACCGCCGACGAACTCAAGGCGAGGACCGGTGCGACGTTCTGCGAGATCGTTCCGCGCTATCCCTCCGACATTCCGCACATCCTGCACGCACTCGGCCCGATGATGATGCCCCGCCAGAAGCAGAACATGCTGTCCGCGGAGACCGACCGGGTCTCGATGCCTGCGCCACGCGGCCCGCAGACGCTCGTCGAGGTCGTTCATCGGCTCTCACCAACGGGAATCCAACTGGCAGACATCGGCCTCCGACGCCCCTCACTCGACGAGGTGTTCTTCGCCCTCACCGGCAACACCGAGACAGCACACCAGCAACCCACCAACGGACAGAACACCGGCGGCCGTCGCCCCGACGAACGGCTGACGAGGTGACGGGAACGGTGCGTAATGGCGCCTACGCGCGGGACGCGTCGACCACCCGCGACGTGGAACCATCACGCCTGCAACAGTGGTGGGTGCTGACGTCGCGCTCGATTCTGCCGACACTGCGCAATGGCGAACTCGTCACCCAGATCGCGGCGTCGATCATGTTCACCGTCGGCTTCTACATCCCCCTCAAGAAGATCGGGATGTACGCGACGGATATGAGCAGCTATGCCCAATACCTGATGCCGCTCATCGCGCTGCAGGCAGTCAGTTTCGCGGCGATCTCGGGCGCGTTCCGTTCCGCGTCGGATGCCGTCGCGGGCATCAACAGACGTTTTCGGGCGATGCCCATCTCGCGGTTCGTTCCTCTGGCATCCCGATTGACGGCGAGTATGTACCGCTGCACGGTCGCTCTCGTGATCTCGCTCATCTGCGGTTACGTCATCGGCTTCCGCTTCTACAACGGAGTTGGCGGCACTGTCGGATTCTGCCTGCTCGCACTCGCGATCGGACTGGTTCTCTCGCTGCTGGGGGAGGTGGTCGGTACCGTTGCCCGCAACCCGGACGCGACGACACACATGATGATGTTGCCGCAGTTGATCTTCGGATTGCTCTCGGTCGGAGTGCAATCGGCAGAAGCCTTCCCGTCGTGGATTCAGGGCTTCGTACGAAACCAGCCGATCTCTCAGTTCGTCTATGCGCTGCGAGCACTCGCGGGTGATTCGACCCCCTATGCCGGTGAGATCGGCTGGGCCACACTCGGACCCGCGATCGCCTGGATCGTGGGTTTGCTGGCGGTGTTGATGATGGCGTACGCGTTCACCTCGTCGGAGAAGGTGAAGAAATGACCTCGACCATCGAATTGGATTCCGTCACCACGTTGCCCGCCCGCGGCGATGACACGGCAGAGACATCGCTGCGATCCCTCGTGCGCGACACCGCAACACTCACTGCGAGACTGCTGCGCCGGTGGACACGCGACCCCGCGACCACTGCGGAGACGGTGCTGGTGCCCGTCGCCTTTCTGGTGACGCTCAATATCGTGCTCGGCGACGGCATCCAACGATTCAGCGGACACAGCGCGCTCTATGGCAGCGTGCCGCTCGTCGCAATGGTCGCGGCCACTCAGGGTTCGACGGTGGGCGGCCTGGGAATCATGCGCGAGCGCGACGACGGTCTACTCGCCCGGTTGTGGGTGCTGCCGATCCATCGGGCAGCCGGATTCATCTCGCGATTCGCCGCGGAGGCCGCGCGAATCGTGTTGGCAACACTTGCACTGATGATCACCGGCCTGATTCTGGGTATGCGTTTTCACGAGGGCGTACTCGCCGCGATCTGCTGGTTGTTCGTGCCCTGCATATTCGGGCTCGCGTTCTTCATGATGGTGGCGACAGTTGCGCTGTACTCGGCCAAAGCGATCGTCGTCGAGGCCACGGCCCTCATCTCCGGCCTGTTCATGTTCTTCTCCACCGGGTTCGTGCCACTCGACGCCTACCCGGAATGGATTCAACCGGCCGTGCAACACCAGCCGCTCAGCTACACCATCGACGTGATGCGCGGACTCTCGCTGGGCGGTCCGGTGCTGACACCGCTGATGGGGCTGCTGATCTGGTCGGGCGCCATCATCGCCGTGTGCCTGATTCCCGCGGCAATCGGCTATCGCAAGGCGAGCATGCGCGACTAGCCGGACGCCGCGAGCACCAGGCCTGCGCCCAGAGATATTGGGCCCAGCGATAGCGGCCCACAGACAACGAGACGTGACCTTGCGCCACACCACCGAGATGGCAGGAAAGACCGAATGAGTTCAGCTTCGACGATCAGAAAACTGGCCAAGAGCGAAGAAATGTTCGCAGCGACACACAACTTCGTCGGTCTCGGTGCGCACCTGTCAGGCCCGCTGGACGTCGACGCGCTTGCCGATGCTTTCGACACCCTGCTCGACGTTCATCCCGTCCTCGGTGGACATCTCGAGCAGACCGAGGACGGTCGCTGGGAAATCGTGGTCGACGACCTGATGCATCCGGGCATCATCGTCGTCGACAATTCAGATACCGAGATCACGAGGTCAGATACCGAGATCACGCCCATCCACTTCGATCAGACCGAAACGCTGGTCCATCTGCGGGTGATCGTCGGAGACGACACGGTGCAGGCGACCCTCTATGTACACCACGCCCTCGCCGATGGCCACCATCAGTTCAGTCTCATCGAAGAACTCTTCTCGTACTACACCGATCTCGTGACAACCGGTGACATCCGTCCCGGCAAGATCGAGCCCGCGCCCGCGTCGTTGGAGACGGTGTTGTCCGAACGCGGCATCACGAAACTCGCCCGCTCCGGACTCGAACGCTTCATGCCCGCATTGTTTGCGTACGACCTGCCTCCGTCACGGCGTTCGGCGTCCGCAGAACGCCCGCCCGCACCGATCCGCGTACCGATGGCGTGGTGTCAGCTCTCGGCTGAGCACACGGCCGCCATCACCGCGTACGCGCGCAATCACAAGATCAGCCTCAACGGGGTGCTGTCGGCGGCCATCCTGATGGCAGAGTGGCGATTGCGAGGCGAGCGCGCGATCCCCGTGCCCTACATCTACCCGGTCGACCTTCGCTACATCCTCAGTCCACCGGTAACCGCGACTGCTGCGACCAATCCCGTGGGCGTTGGCACCTTCCTCGCCGAGATCGACCGCAGCACAGACGTTCTAAAACTGGCTCAGGCAATCGCCGACGCTTATCGCACCGACCTCGATGAGGGGGTCATCGCGCAGTCACTACTGCACTTCACACCGCAGTACGACGGCAATCCACCCGGACTTCCCGATGTGGTGATGATGACGGACAACGGCATCATTCCACCCATGCGCACGCCGAGCGACATCGAGTTGGTCGCGGTGCACGGCGAACTGCACTTCCAGGTGGCCGGCGGTATCGAGATGTACACGAGCAAGATCTTTGCCGGTCAGCTCATGGTGGAATACCACACCCACGGACCAGAACCGGAGCGTTCCATCGCGGCAGTCGAGCAGTTGCTCATCGAACTCGCCGACGCCGCCGTCGCAAGCAGCGTCGGCTGAGGATCAGAAAGCGAATCGATGGTATTGCAACGACTTTCGAGCAGCAGGCATCGCCCGCGTCACAGCTCCGGCGGTGCGAAACGAACCGCGCACCCGATCGAAGGTGGGTGCGTCGAACAGCGTGGTGTCGGCGACACTGCGCAGGCCAGGGACCTCGTCGAGCACGTCTGCGGGATCGTTGACCGCCCAGTGCAGCGTCGAACCGGAACGCCTGTTGAGCATGTGCATCTTCTGTGTCTTGATGGCCAACCAGTTGTAGAAGTCGATCTGGATCTCGCCGGAATCGAATCGGTCGACCACGCGTCGCAGCAACGCGGTGCCCTCGTCCTGGGTGAGGTACATGCTGATGCCCTCCGCGAGAAACAGCACGGGCTTGTCTGTCGGGATCTTCTCCAACCACGACGGGTCGGTGGCAGACGTCTTGATGAGCTCGTAGCCGGGGCGCGTCGGGTAGATCTGTTCACGGAGGGCGATCACGTCGGGAAAATCGCAGTCAAACCATCGCACCTCGGGGCCCGGATCGAGTCGGAACACCCGCGCGTCGAGACCACAACCGATGTGGATGACCGTCGCCTCAGGGTGTGCGGCGAGGAATTCGCGTGCCCACATGTCGTAGAGGGCGGTCCGTACGGTGACGATCGGTGCCCACTTCGCCGTGACTTTCAGGTCACTCCAGTCGAAGTCGAGTCTGCTGACCGCGTCCCGTGCGAACGTATCGCCGAGAACTGGCTCGTCGAACTGTGCATCGAGGGATTTCAGGTACAGGGTGGTGAGCATGGTCTTCGCGGCACCGGTGAGGTCTACTGCGGCCTTGTCGGTCATTTGCAACACACTAACGGGAGAATGCTCTCGGCGCCATCACGGCGGTTCACATCAACTGGCTGTGCGAAGCGAATGCATAGTTCCTCGAATAGTCCACTCCGATTTCCTGCACGCATACGAAAGGGTTTCCGGTGATCGATACGCCAACCACCGAAGGGCGCAAAAGCCTCCGCGTGCTGATGCTCTATTACAGCTACTCGGGACAAACTCGTCGGCTACTCGACACCGCCGCAGCAGAATTCGCGACGCGCGGGTACGACGTGACGAACGCCCAGATCGGATTCACAGACGCTCGCTATGCCCGTCGATTCGCTCGATTTCCCATGCGTAACGTCTGGCCGGACATGCTCAGCGTCCTGCCGGCACAAGTAGCCGGAAAGACCGGTGATATCTCGATTCCCCGAGAAGTGAGCGAAACCCCTTATGACCTGGTGTGCATCGGTTCTCCGACGTGGTGGAGTAAAGCGTCTATGCCGATACGCTCATTTCTGAAAACCGACGAAGCACGAAACCTCCTCGCGGGCACACCGTTCGCGACGTTTGTCGTCTGCCGCGACAGTTGGAAGGGCAATCTCGACGAGGTTCGCAAACTCGGCCAATGGCAGGGCGGGCACTACGTCGGAGGAATGCACGTCGAGTATCCCGGCGATCAGCTCCGTTCCATGTTGTCGCTCACCAGCTTTCTCGGCTCGGGGGAGTATCGCGAGACGTACCGCGGCGTCCGGCTGCCACCGACCAACGTGCAGCCCGAACACCTTGACGAGGTGCGCGTTTTCGCAGCGGGACTGGCAGATCGGCTGATGGGGGAGAAGGTCTGATGGCGCGTGAATTCGAGGTCGAGGTCTCGTCGTCGGCATCGCCGGAGCAGATTCTTGCAGCCTTCGGGCGCGCCGAGTACTGGCACGACAGATTCGCGGAGTTCGACAACCACACGGTTCTCGACGATCTCACCGTGGACGGCGGCCGAACCGAGGTCGTCACGGTGCAAGACCTGGGCCACGATGCGCTGCCATCGCTGTTGACCAAGGTGTACCGTCGCGGCCTGACGATCCGCACGACAGAGACCTGGGTGACCGTCGAGAAGGACGTCGTCCGTGGGGAACTCGTGGTCGAGGTCACCGGCGCACCTGGGTCCGGCGGAGGTACGGCCGAGATCGTCCCTGACGGCGACGGTTCTCGCATGACATTCTCCGGTGTGGTGGCAGTGCCCGTTCCGCTCCTTGGCGGAAAGATCGAAAGCCATGTCGCACAGGAGTTCACACTTCACATCCCGGTCATTCAGGAGTTCACGACCGAGTGGGTACGGACCCATGACTGACGCGAAACGACCATCGGCCACGACGCCGGAACCGATTCCGAGCACCGACGAGGCACTCGACCGACTGGCCATGCCACTCGACGCGGCAATGATGACGCAACGAGCGATTCGACGGGTGTTGCCCGATCCGGTCGACGACGCCGTCGTCCTCCGATGTATCGAGCTCGCGCTCCAGGCGCCTACCGGAAACAACGGGCAGCAATGGGAGTTCGTCGTCGTCAAGGATCGTGAGATCAAGCGACGATTGGCGAAGCGCTATCGACAGGCATGGAATCTGTACACCCGCTTCGCGCTTCGCTACCTGGTACGACAGGACCCGGCGACCGCACGCACGGTCAAGGCCGTGCAGTGGCAGGTCGACCATTTCGAGGAGATACCGGTACTGGTGATCGCGTGCCTACGGCTTGGCGTGAGAGAGGGACGGGTCACCGGACTCCGGATGCCGCACCCTGCAGAGTCGGGCTATTGGGGATCGATCTATCCCAGTGTGCAGAATCTGCTGCTCGCCGCCCGAGCGATGGGTCTCGGAGCGTCGCTCACCACGATGCCCCTGTGGAACCTGACGTCGGCACGTCGGATCCTGCAGTTGCCCGCCAACGTCACCCCGGTATGCGTCGTCCCTATCGGGTGGCCTCGCGGCCGCTACGGGCCTTCGACGCGCCGCCCGGTGGGAGAGGTCACGCACCTTGACGGTTACGGCGTGCGCACCTGGCTTCAGCCGCTCGACGCTACAACCGAACCCGACGAGTCGACCCGGCGGCCGACAGCAGACACGTCGACGGAAGATCCGGAGACAAGTAGCGAAATCACGAATGTTTCTGTCCCACAAGCGTAACGGCGACAGCGTCGATATCGATAAGGTACAGAACCCTTCTCGGCAGACGTGCCAAGTGACACCGTCGCGACGGAGAGCCGACCCATGAGCAGAGGAGCGACACACACGATGTCCACCACCACGGCCACCACCACGAGAGCCGGCCGCCGCGGCGCCGTCGTTGCCGCCGTCGCGGGCGCAGGTCTTGCGGTGACTTTGGGCGCGCAGCTCGCGGGTCCCGGGGCGCAGGCGCATGCGGCTGGTTCGGTAGCCAATATTCCGGCCAACGTGTACGAGACGCTGGCGAACATGCCCGCAGTGCAATACCAAGCACTGCAGCAGACGACGAAGGCGTTCAACGACTCCGGCAACTGGTGGCTCTATATCCCGACGAATGTCGTCGGATTCGATCAGCAGGACTACGAGAAGGTGGCTGCGATCAGCCTCCTTCTCATGCCGATCCCGAAAGTGGCTGCGGCTCAATCGGATCAGTTGTGGATGACATTGGCGACGTTCGCGCCGATGACACCCAATTGCACCGGAGTGCCGGGTCCGTGCAGCGATCCCCTGTATTTTCTGCAGTACGGCCAGGTCCCGATGTGGCAGTTGCTGAGTCCTGAGGGCTACACGTTCCCGGAGATCCGCAACACCATCGATCCGGACAGCGAGTACTACACCGCGGCCGATGGTCAGCAGGTAGCCATCCAGCCGTGGTGGTCCGGTCAGACTGTCCACCTCGACTTCCTGGGGCCCGCCAAGGCGGTCTGGGAGACACTCACCGAAGATCCGTCCGGGAGGATCGAACAGGGTCCGACGGCGCAGCAGTGGGCGCAGGCATACGGTGAGTTCGGTACTGCAGTCTTCAACGGCCTGAACCCGTTTGTCGACGGAACCTATTGTCTGCCCTGCCAATTGTTCGGCACCGCCGGCGCTCCCGGATCGCTACCCAAGTTCGCGTTGTTCGGGAAGTACTACACGGCATTCAACCTCGGACAGAAGCTGACCGAACAGGACTGGAGCCTCAACCCACCATCCGACTACGACCCAACCGACCCCAACCGCGAAGACTATGTGCCCGTCACCAACATCTGGACCAAGGCCGCCTGGGATCAGATCTTCACCGACGGCGTGACATCCACCCGCGATTCACTCGCCCTGATCCCACAGTTGCCGACGATCATCCCGCAGAATCTCGCGACGTTCGGCGACCAGCTCGACGAGTTCTCGAAGTTGTTGGCTCACAACATCGTGGCCAACATCGACGGCCTCGCCACCGCGGGTGGAGCCACGTTCGGTTCCGCCGAAGAACTGGCGGAGATGATCAAGGAGTCGTTCGTCAACGCGCTGCCGTCAGCGACCACAGGCGACAACGGCCGTACGTCGAGCACGCTACGCAGCGTGGTGCCGACGACCGCGGCGAAGACAGCTGTGACCCTGACCGCCGACGAGGCTCTTCGCGGAAGCAAAGCGCTCGCATCCGACAGCAAGCCGGCCGATCAGGACATACCGACGCCGGGTCCCGGCGCGGAGCCATCTGCCGCCGCGCCGGAGCCTGGTTCGCCGTCAACCCAGTCGCCGACCACTGTCTCCCCGTCACCGACACCGTCTCCAACACCGCCGCCGAGCACCACTTCCGACGAGACGACCTCGGCACCAGCGCATTCCACACCGGAGCACTCGACACCATCAGAATCGGAACCGACAGAGTCGTCGCCGGACGCGGGGCAGACGTCCTCCGCGCCGAGCGCAGGAAAGCATCGTGCCGACGACGGTTCCGGGTACACCGGCAAGCATCGCGCGACGACGGGAACGTCATCCGATAGCGGCGCGTCGACGAGTTCGGCCGGCGGTTCTACCGGCGCGGCGGCGTAACGGCTTTCGCCATGTCCCGGTTCGGAATGTCCCCGCTTGCAGTGTCACCTCTTGCAGTGTCACCTCTTGGAACGCTGACCCTCACTGATCGCGGTCACGATCTTGTCGCTTCCCGACAAGCGTGCCAGACGGGCCGCGGTGTCCGGGGCGAACGCCCCCACAAGGGTTGCCGCGCGCAGACTGACCGGTGCCACGGTGGTCTCCGCACGGTTTCGTTCGATTGCTCGCACCGTGGCGCGAGCAACCTGCGCCGTGGTGCGAGTACCCAAGCGGGGCAACGACACTGCCGAATCGGCGATCATGCCCGCGTCCCTGACCGGACCGGGGAAGATCGACGAGACACCGACGCCGTGAGGGCGCAGATCGTCACGCAAGCCGAGCGCGAATCCCCGAACACCGAATTTGGTTCCGTTGTAGAGCGCTGTGCCTGCCGACGCCGATTTACCCGACAACGACGACATGAAGACCAGGTGTCCTCGTCGTCGTGGAATCATCTGTTCGGCAATCAATTTCGCCAGAATGACCGGGGCGCGCAAGTTGACGTCGATGGCCCTGTCGATCTCGTCGTTCGTGTAGTCGGTGATCTCTCCCGACGCCGGCACTCCTGCGTTGGCGATCAAGATATCGATGTGCCCCGCCTCGCGCACCAGTTCGGCGGGTCCGCCGGGAGTTGCCAGGTCGGCCGCAATCGCGGTGCCGCCCAATCGCTTTGCGAGCTCGGAGATCACAGCGTGCCTGCGTCCGGTGAGGATCAAGCGGCCTCCCTTTGCGGCCATCGCGTTGGCGAGCGCCTCGCCGATGCCGCCACTGGCTCCTGTGATGAGAACGTTCGCCCCGGAGATATCCATACTCACGAGAATAGAGCTTGACTATGACGAGACCACCGGAATCAGACCAAGGTCCCACGACGTCGACAACGCCGTCGGGGTACCGTGCCTCCATGAACGAAGCGCAGTACGACGTCATCATCGTCGGCGCCGGTTTCGGCGGAATCGGTAGCGCTATCGCACTCAAACGGTTGGGGTTCGAGAACATTGTCATTCTCGACCGTGAAGACGACCTGGGCGGAACCTGGCATGTCAACCGCTATCCAGGACTGGCGGTCGACGTCCCGTCGCCGACATTCTCGTTCTGGTTCGAGCCAAACCCGAACTGGTCCAAGCTCTACGCACCAGGACCGGAACTCAAGCGATACGCCGTCGATGTCGCGGACAAATACGATGTTCGACGCCACATGCGGTTCAACACAACCGTAAACGGTGCGAGGTGGGACGAGGACTCGTCGACCTGGCAGGTTGCGGTCGACGGCGGCGAAACGCTCACTACGCGTTTCCTCATCTGTGCAACAGGATTTCTGTCACAACCGGCAAAACCTGATATTCCCGGCCTCGACTCATTCGCCGGACATATCGTCTACACCTCGCGCTGGGACGACGACTACGATTTCGCGGGTAAGCGCGCAGCGATGATCGGGACCGGTTCGACTGCCGTGCAGGTGATTCCGGAACTGGCCAAGGAAGTCGGCGATTTGACGGTGTACCAACGGACGCCGATGTGGGTCATGCCCAAACTCGATCTTCCGATTCCGGCTCCTGTCCGTGGACTGTTCGCCAAGGTCCCGGCGACACAGCGCGCGGTGCGTTGGGTGACCGACGTGACCCAAGAGATGCTGATGCTCATCGCGATGTGGAAGTACCGCAGGTTTCGATCGCTCAACGAGAATGCGAAGAAGCTCGCAGCACTTTTCCGCTTTCTGCAGGTCCGCGACCGCGGGGTGCGCCAGGCATTGACGCCGACATACGACTACGGCTGTAAGCGGCCAACCGTGTCGAATCAGTATTACCGGGCGTTCGGCCAAGACAACGTGCATCTCGAGACGGCGGGAATCGACCACATCGAGCCTGACGGAATCGTGACGCGCGACGGACGTAAGACGACCATCGACGTACTACTGCTCGCAACCGGCTACGACGTCTGGGAGGGGAATCTCCCAGCCATCGAGGTGATCGGTCGAGATGGGCGGAACCTCGGAAAGTGGTGGCGCGACACAGCTTTTCAGGCTTACGAAGGTGTCTCGATGCCGTACTTCCCCAACTTCCTCAACTCGGCGGGACCGTACTCGTGGGTGGGGTTGTCGTGGTTCACCACAGTCGAGTGCCAGATGCGACACATCGCGCGACTCTTCGGCGAGCTGCAACGTCGAGACGCAACCACTTTCGAGGTCACCGAGGCAGCCAACACCAGGTTCTTCGACGACATGACCACCAGAATCGCCGATTCGGTGTTCGCGCTCGGAAACTGCGCGACGTCGAGGTCGTATTGGTTCAACAGCAAGGGCGAGACGCCGCTGTTCCGTCCCACGTCGGTGAACGAGGCGGTAACTGCCCAGGACTCGTTCCCACTCGATGACTACGTGTTCGACCGGACCTGATCCTCACTCGTGTGTGCGTCGGTATCCGGCGCCGGTGGCCTCGACCCGCAGGTGAGGTTCCCGCGGTGATCCGCATCCTCTCTCGCACCCCACCCAGTGTTCACGCTCGGTGACCGGCGGCCCCGATTCGACGCGTTCGCTCACGTCGGTGCGTACCTCGGCCAGGCCACTCGAGCAGCCGGGTGCGCCGGCACAACTGCTGACCCGTGTCCACGGCGACGCGGCGTCGAAGATCAGTCCCATCGGGGCGAGAACCCGCACCACGGTCTCGGCGACGCCCTCACCGAGGTCGCAGACGAGGATTTCGCGGTCGGGGGTGAACACCACCGGCGCTTCGACGGCTGCGATGAACTCGGCGAGTCGAGCAGGCAGGCGCCCGAGTTCGACCACCGCTCCGAGCAGCACGCGGCCGTCGTCCTGATCGAACCAACCCACCCGAGGCTCGTCGGCCGTCATGGCGTCGGGGGAGGGATCGAGCGGCGGGTCGAGTCGGCTCCGAGTCGCTGCGATCAGATCGGTACGCGCGGACGCGGGGAGATCGGCTGGGCGCCACGCACCGTCCGCCGCGTCGAGGAAATCGTGCGCGACGCTCAGCATCACCTGCGCAACGGCTGATTCCTGGGCGACCGAGCCTACGATCTCGCCGTCGACAACGATGTCGAAACCGGTCGTTTCGTCGGTGCGGACGCGCGCGATGGCACACACATCGGTGCCGCCACCCACGATGTCGGTGTGCCCGTCGTCGAGGCCGAAGAGGAACCGTCCAGATAGTGCCGTGAGGCGCTGATCCGAGCGGAGCGCGTCGTCGAGTTCGTGCGCCAGAGGGCGTAGATCAGCGTTGCCGCCGACCCTCCCGGTGAAGGGGCTGACCTCGATGTTGCGCACCTTTTCGTGACTGGTGCTCGGTACCAGGCCGGCGTCGACGAGGGCGTCGGCGACAGCGTCGACCTCTGTGATGCCGCGTATCTGCACGTTGGCGCGCCCCGTCAGATCGAGGAAGCCGTCGCCGTACTGCGAGGCCACACCGGCGAGTACAGCTAGTTGCTCCGGCGTGATCGAACCTCCGAGCAGGCGAACACGCGCCAGTGCGCCGTCGGCCGCCGGATGCGGGGTGAAGACTCCAGGGCATCGATCAGACGCTGGTCGCCCCGACGGCAACTCACCAGTGAGCTCACGGGACTGGCCGTCTGCAGAAGAAGAGTCGGGGTCACGCACGGTATCCAGCGTAGGCGTCGGCGGTACACAGCGGCCGCACGCGGGACGTGTGCGGCTGTGTCGGAACGCACTGCACTAGGCTGAGCCGCACGAGGTGCGCGGAAGCCGGTGCGATTCCGGCGCGGTCGCGCCACTGTGACGCGAGAGCCAACGGGCTGCCGCGATGCCAGACCTGCGACCTCGGACCTGTCTCGGCCCTGTCCCACCTGTCTCCGCGCGAGTCGGAGTCCGAGGAGTTGCGATGATCCTGCTGCTGTCCACGTCGGACACCGACCTCATCACCGCTGACGCGAGCGACGCGGAGTATCGCGTCGCGAATCCGTCGCGGATTCTGCTCGACGACGTTCCCGGCATGGTCGCCGACGCCGACCTCACCGTCGTACGCATCCTCGGTGGGCGTCGCGCCTGGGAGGAGGGACTCGATGCCGTCCTCGCGGTCGGGAAGCCGGTGGTCGTCCTCTCCGGAGAACAGCAACCCGATCCCGACCTGATGGCGCTATCGACGGTGCCCGCCGGTGTGGCCGCAGACGCCCACAACTATCTCGCCTTCGGCGGCGTGCCCAACATCACCAACCTCCACAACTTTCTGTCCGACACGGTGTTGCTGTCCGGGTACGGGTTCGAACCCCCCGAACAGACTCCCGGCTGGGGAGTTCTCGAGCGGCAGCCGACCAGAGCCGTTCCCGACACCGCGCCGGCGATAGGCGTCCTCTACTACCGTGCGCAGCACCTGGCGGGGAACACGCGGTACGTCGAAGCACTGTGCACAGCAATCGAGGAACAGGGCGCGCGGCCGATTCCGATCTTCTGCGCTTCATTGCGTACCGCACCCGACGACCTCATCGAGTTGCTCGCCACCGCAGACGCACTGGTGGTCACCGTCCTCGCTGCCGGTGGTGCGACGCCCGCCACGGCGTCGGCCGGCGGAGACGACGAAGCGTGGAACATCGAGCGCCTCGCCGCACTCGACATCCCCATCCTGCAGGGGCTGTGCCTCACCGGGCCACGAGCCGACTGGGAGGCCAACGACGACGGACTCTCGCCGCTCGATGTCGCCACGCAGGTGGCCGTTCCGGAGTTCGACGGCCGCATCATCACTGTGCCGTTCTCCTTCAAAGAGTTCGACGAGAACGGGCTGCCCTGGTACCAGCCAGACAGTGAGCGATGCGCTCGGGTGGCCGGAATCGCGGTGTCACACGCCCGTTTACGGCATATCTCACCTGCGGATCGTCGGATTGCACTGATGTTGTCGGCGTACCCGACCAAGCACGCACGTATCGGTAACGCCGTCGGCCTCGACACACCACGCAGCCTCGTACGCCTGCTGCACGCCCTGCGCGCCGCGGGCTACGACATCGGCCCGGAATCGGGTCCGGACGCGATTCCCGGTCTGGCCGAGAATGACTCGGACGCACTGATTCACGCGGTCATCGACCGGGGCGGCCAGGACTCCGACTGGCTGACCGAGGAGGCCTTCACTGCCAACCCGATTCGCGTCAGCGCCGCCGACTACGAGCGGTGGTTCGCGACGCTGCCGGATGAACTCCGGCACGGCGTCGAACAGCACTGGGGGCCTGCGCCAGGCGACCTCTTCGTCGATCGATCGCAGAGCTCCGACGGCGAGATCGTGGTCGCAGCACTGACATTCGGCAACGTGGCGATCATGGTGCAACCGCCGCGAGGATTCGGCGAGAATCCTGTCGCGATCTATCACGACCCCGACCTTCCGCCATCGCATCACTACCTCGCCTCCTATCGCTGGCTCGCGGGTAGGGCCGGTGCCGCACAGGACATCCCGGGCTTCGGTGCCGATGCGATCGTGCACATCGGCAAACACGGCAACCTCGAGTGGCTACCGGGCAAGACACTGGGAATGTCGGCACAGTGCGGCACCGATGCCGCACTCGGCGACGTCCCGCTGATCTATCCGTTCCTGGTCAACGATCCGGGCGAGGGCACCCAGGCCAAGCGTCGAGCACACGCGGTACTCGTCGACCACCTGATCCCCCCGATGGCGCGGGCCGAATCCTACGGCGACATCGCGCGACTCGAACAGCTCCTCGACGAGCACGCGAACATCTCGACTCTGGATCCCGCGAAACTCCCCGCGATTCGCCAACAGATCTGGACGCTGCTGACCGCCGCGAAGATGGACCACGACCTCGGCCTCACCGAACGGCCCGACGAAGAGGTCTTCGACGACATGCTGTTGCACGTCGACGGCTGGCTGTGCGAGATCAAGGATGTTCAGATCCGCGACGGTCTGCATGTCCTCGGTGAACCACCCGTAGACGACGCCGAGGTCGATCTCGTTCTCGCGATGCTGCGTGCACGCCAACTATGGGGCGGCACAGAGGCTTTGCCCGGTTTGCGCGAAGCCCTCGGACTCGACGAAGGCGCAGACTCCGTGCGTACCGACGTCGACACCGTCGAAGCCACCGCCCGCGATCTCGTGGCAAGGTGCGCCAAAGGGGAGTGGTCGGCGTCGGCAGTCGAGGACGCGGCGGCAGGCCACCCCGTCGCTGTCGGCGACGTATTGCGCTTTGCCGCAACAGAAGTGGTCCCACGGTTGCGGCAGACCGCTGGAGAGATCCCGCGAATTCTGCACGCACTCGACGGTGGCTTCATTCCCGCGGGCCCGAGCGGTTCGCCGCTACGCGGACTGATCAACGTGTTGCCGACGGGCCGCAACTTCTACTCCGTCGACCCCAAGGCAGTTCCTTCCCGGCTCGCGTGGGAGACCGGACGAGCGATGGCCGACAGCCTGCTGGAACGGTACCTGACCGATCACGGTGAATACCCTGCGTCCGTAGGACTTTCGGCGTGGGGCACCAGCGCCATGCGTACCTCGGGTGACGACGTCGCCGAGATCCTCGCACTGCTCGGCGTCATGCCGATCTGGGACGAGGCGTCGCGGCGGGTCCGCGATCTCGAACTGATCGACCTCGACGAACTCGGTCGCCCACGCATCGACGTCACCGTCAGGATCTCCGGATTCTTCCGGGACGCGTTCCCACACGTCGTGACCATGCTCGACGACGCCGTCGCACTCGCTGCGTCGGCCGACGAACCCGATGACCAGAACTTCGTCGCGGCGCACGCCCGTGCGGCGCTGGCCGAGCACGGCGACCAACGTCGGGCGACGACCAGGATCTTCGGCTCCAAACCCGGAACCTACGGTGCGGGGCTGTTGCAACTCATCGATTCTCGTGACTGGCGAAGCGACGAGGACCTCGCGCGGGTCTACACCGAATGGGGCGGCTACGCGTACGGACGCGAACTCGACGGCATCGCCGCAGTCGACGATATGCGCTCGGCGTATCGCAGGATCAAGGTGGCCGCGAAGAACACCGACACCCGCGAGCACGACATCGCCGACTCTGACGACTACTTCCAGTACCACGGTGGAATGGTGGCAACGGTCCGAGCGCTGACCGGGAAGTCCCCGGAGGCATACATCGGCGACTCGACGCGGCCCGACGCGGTCCGAACGCGCACGCTCTCCGAGGAGACCAGTCGGGTTTTCCGTGCACGGGTCGTCAATCCCCGGTGGATCTCCGCGATGCAGCGACACGGATACAAGGGCGCCTTCGAGATGGCGGCCACCGTTGACTACCTCTTCGGGTACGACGCCACGACCGGCGTCGTCGCCGACTGGATGTACGAGAAGCTCACCGAGTCCTACGTGCTCGACGAACGCAATCAGGAGTTCATGAATCAGTCGAATCCGTGGGCACTGCACGGCATCGCTGAGCGTCTCCTCGAAGCGGTCGATCGCGACATGTGGGAGGCGCCGCCCGCCGACATGCTCGACCAGTTGCGGGCGGTGTACCTGCAGGCCGAGGGCGAGATCGAGGGCCGGTCGGAATAGCCGCCGGCCGGGACCTGTGCTAGCGCCCGGATTCGTCGAGTGCGGCCTCGAGCACGTCGCCGAAGACGTCCGGGTACATCGGCAGGCTGTGGTGTGTTGCATCGGCAACGATCTCGACCTGCGTACCCGGCCACGTGGAGTGGACGTTCTCAGCGATTCGAGCGACATCGTGCACGCGACTCTGCTCGGCGAGGATCACAGTGCGGCGCTTGACCTCCGGTCGCACGGACCGCAGACGCCGAGGTATGACGAGCTTCGTCGTCGGCATCGTCGCGCCGAGTGCGGCGACATCTGACCACTGCTCGTCGAGCGGTCTACATCCGGTTTCCCATTCGAGAAACCTGCGTTCACGGTTCTCGTTGGGAGACAAGAGAATAGGCAATGCATGGGCGAGGTACTCGGGGCGCATGCCACCGAAGACCGAGTTGGGTTCAACCAGGATCAGCCCGTCCGTCGGGAACCCACCACCGGCGAATGCGAGAGCGATCATCGCCCCATACGAGTGGCCGATCAACGTCGGTTCGTCGACACCGAGCGTCGACAGCGTGACGGCAAGCCAATCCAGGAGTTCGGGGACCGACGAGATCGGCGTGCTCGAAGGTGTTGACGCACCGACCTGGCCTGGAATGTCGACTGCGTAGACACGGTGTCGCCGACTGAGTTGTCCGATCACCGAGTACCACTCCGTCAGCGTTGCCCCTGAACCCGAAAGCAGGACGAGTGGTCGACCTGAGTCAGGTCCCGAGGCGACGACGTGCGTGTTGCCGTAAGGCGACGCGAGATCGAACCGCCGGGTGCCCGGCGGCCAACGATTCACCAGCGCGTCGTAGGCCTCGGAGAATCGTCGGCCTATGGGAGAGGCAAGGAAGGTAGCGGTCTCGCTCATATTTACCTCGATAATCTAGTTACTTGCTCATCAAGCTATATCAAGCCGGCGCTAAGGTCGAGAACCGTGACTTCCCGTGAGCGCGCGGATGAGAGCGGACCGCGCTATCTGCTGATCCGCCAGTTGCGCACACTCATGACCGAGCTGGACATTCGAGGAGCGCGGTTCGCGAGAACGGTGGATCTTCATCCAACCGATCTGCGCGCGCTTATTGCGCTCCTCGACGCCGAACGCGACGCAGTGCCTGCGACCCCCGCCTGGCTGGGAAGGAAGCTCGGGGGAGTGAACTCGGCAACCATCACGTCGTTGCTCGACCGACTCGAACGAGCCGGTCTCGTCGAGCGCACCGGCGACCCCGGGGATAGACGCAAAGTTCTGCTCTCCGTTACCGAGCGCGCACGTGACACGGGTCGAGAGTTCTTCGGGACACTCATCGACGACGCGATGACAGCACTCAGCGAGTTCGACTCCCACGAACTCGACGTCATCGGACGGTTCCTCGAAGCAATGCGCAGTGCGTCCGACCGGAACACGGACGACGAACAGGGCAATACGTAGCCGGTCAGGGTTGGGCCCCGAACGCAAGCGGTTACGTGGCCCCGGCACGGGAGCAAAATAGGGTGCTCGTTCGTTGGACGGAGTGAAAGGCATATTTCCGGGGCGGCGTCGGGTGTCGAAACCCACCTGCATCGGACCAGAAAGGCACACCCATGCGCTTCCCGTACTTCCTCGTCTACCTGGTGATCGAGATCGCCGTGTTCGTGGCCATGGTCATGACACTCGGCTTCGCCTGGGCGGTTTTGATCACACTGCTGGCTTCCTTCGTCGGATTCGTCATCCTCCGTTGGCAGGGCCGCAAGGTGTTCGGTGAACTCCGCCGCGCCTCACGCAACGAAGTCGACGCACGAGCCCCGCTCGCCGACACCGCCGTGGTCGGCGCCTCGTCGATCCTGCTGATCGCGCCCGGCCTGGTGTCCACGGTTGTCGGAACCGTCGCACTCCTTCCACCGACGCGACGTGCCCTGCGTCCGGTGCTGGCTGCAGTCGGCGCGCGCACGATGATGTCGGCAATGGACCGGGCAGGCGCCTACGGCCAAGCCGGGGTCAGGCGAGGAACGGTCATCGACGGCACCGTCGTCGACGATCCGACCTACTCAACACCGAACTCCTCGACATCGGCCGAGCAGCCGCAGCTCCCGCGGGGCCACTGATACACCAGGGTCCCCACAGGGGCACACTGAACAATCGTGGCAACCGAACTGCTCCTTGGTGGGACCGTCTATTCCTCCGCTATTCCTGACGCGACTGCCCTTGCGGTCACCGACGGCGTAGTGACCTGGGTGGGTACCGACGACGTGGGGAAGGCACTGCACCCCGATGCTTCCGTGACCGAGCTGGATGGGCTTTTCGTCGCACCCGCATTCGTCGACTCACATGTGCATCTGACGTCGACCGGACTCGCGCTCACCGGGCTCACTCTCAACGATGCCGTGTCGCGCACCGATTGTCTTCGCATGATCGCGGACGCGGTATCGACCGCCGGCGAGGGCGACCTGATCTGGGGCCGCGGCTGGGACAGCTCGACATGGTCGGGCGCCGAGGCCCTCGACGGCCGGTTCCCGACAACTGCCGACCTCGACGCGATCGTCGGCAACCGCCCGGTCTATCTGGCTCGAGTCGACGAACACTCCGCCGTGGCCTCGACGGCGCTGCGCCGCCTGGTCGTCGGCTTGGAGGACGCACAGGGCTATCACCCCGACGAGCCGCTGATCGCCGAGGCGCACCACCTCGTGCGAGGAGCCGCACGATCGTTGGTGAGCCCCGCGTCGCGCACCCGCGCACAGCTGCGCGCACTCGACGCGGTCGCATCGATGGGGATCGTGGCCATCCACGAGAACGGCGGGCCGGATATCAGCGGTCTCGACGACTTTCTCGCCATCGGCGGACTCGATCATCCCGTCGAGGTCCGACGCTATTGGGGGCAGGCGGCCGAGAACGCCGACCACGCGCGCGAACTCGTTGCGATCACGGGCGCCGACGCGCTCGGCGGCGATCTCTTCATCGACGGTGCGATCGGCTCACGGACGGCATGGCTCCTCGAGCCCTACCACGACGCCCCCGACGTCACCGGTATCGACTACCTTTCGCCGGACACGGTTCTCGACCACCTACGCGCATGCACCGAGGCCGGGCTGCAAGCCGGCTTTCACGTGATCGGCGACGCGGCGACGGCGACAGTGGTTGACGCACTCGACGCACTCGCGGCGGAGTTCGGAACGCCTGCGCTCGCGTCGCGCGCTCACCGCGTCGAGCATGCGGAGATGGTCGACGCCGCCCAGGCTCAGACCTTGGCGGCGTGTGGTGTCGTCGCGAGTATGCAACCGCAGTTCGACGCAGGGTGGGGCGCACCGGGCGGCCTCTACGCGCAGCGCCTCGGCGACGAACGTGCCTCCCGGATGAACGATTTCGCCACGCTCGCCAAAGCTGGCGTCGCACTGGCATTTTCGTCGGATTCACCCGTCACCGCGATGGATCCGTGGGCGACGATACGTGCGGCCGTCCACCACCATCAGCAACGGAACGCGATCTCGGCTCGCGGTGCGTTCGCAGCCTCGACGCGAGGAGGCTGGCGCGCGGGAGGAACGAATGACGGACTCACCGGCACACTGGCGGTCGGCGCACCGGCGAGCTACGCGGTCTGGGAGGTCGACGAACTCGTCGTTGCCGGATCGCACGAGAGCGTTCAGCGCTGGTCGCTGGACCCTCGGTCCCGTGTGCCCGCACTTCCCGACGTCTCGCCGGGCAGCCCGCTGCCACGGTGTGTGCGGACTGTGCACCGAGGTCGTGACATCTACCGCGCCGAGGGTCACTGACCAGTGAGCGACCCAGTAGCCGACAACCCAGTAGACAACACGGCGGTAGACGACACCGCGACGCGCCTCCACGACTCGGCGACTCCCATGGATTCATCCGACACCCGGGCAGACGCGCCCGAGCACTCGAATCGACGATGGTCGAGGCTGGCCGGTGGCGGCTGGACCCCATTTCTCGTGCGTGCGGCCCTGGCCGTCGTGGCGGGCGTGGCAATGTGGTCGGCGTTCCCGCCGCGCAACTGGTGGTTCATGGCCGTCGTCTCGATGGGCTTGCTGTTCCTCGCGCTCTCCGGGCCCATCCGCGCCCGCGTCGGTGCACTCGTCGGATTCATCTATGGGCTGGCGTTCTACATCCCGCTGCTGCCGTGGATCGGGGTGTACGTCGGCCCTCTTCCGTGGATCGCCTTGTCCGTCGTGCTTGCGGTGTTCTCGGCACTCTTCGGTGTGTGCGCTGTGTGGACCATGAGACTCCCGTGCCCGCCGTTGTGGTTTGCGCTGTCGTGGGTCAGCGTCGAAGCTCTGCGTTCGTCTGTTCCGTTTGGCGGATTTCCTTGGGGGAGAGCCGCGTTCAGTCAGGTCGACGGTCCGCTGCTCCCGCTCGCGTCGATCCTCGGGGCGCCGGGAGTGTCGGCCGCCGTCGCATTGCTCGGCGCGTCGATCGCCTGGCTTGTCGTTGTTCTCGTCACCCGAGTCGTCAACGGCAGCGGATCGGTGGCGCGCGCCGCGGCGTTGGCGGTGGTGCTGGCCCTTGTCGGGCCGATCGCCGCGATTGCCCTGACACCCGACACCCTCGACCGCAACGTCGCGTCGTCGTCGGTTCAGGTGGCGGCGGTGCAGGGGAACGTGCCCCGACTCGGCCTCGACTTCAACGCTCAGCGCAGAGCTGTCCTCGACAATCACGTTCGGGAGACCATGCGGCTTGCCGACGCGGTGCGCGCCGGAACCGCCGAACAACCCGATTTCGTTGCGTGGCCCGAGAATGCGTCTGACATCTCGCCACTCACCAACGCCGACGCGGCACAGGAGATCACCGACGCATCCATATCCGTTGGTGCGCCGATTCTCGTCGGGACTCTCGTCATGAACTCCGACGGTCGGCCCACGAACTCCGTTCTGGTGTGGGACGGCGCAAAAGGTCCCGTCGCGCGCTACGACAAGCACATCGTTCAGCCGTTCGGTGAGTATCTGCCCTGGCGATCGTTCTTCAGCATGTTCTCGTCGTACGCGTCCATGGCGGGCAACTTCCGTCCGGGCACCGGCCCGTCGGCGATCACCGTCCCCGGACGCTCCGGGAACGTAGAGGTCGGTGTCTCCACCTGCTGGGAGATCGCATTCGACAGGTCGGCTCGGGCCGCCGTCGACGACGGCGCGCGCATTCTCTACGTCCCGACCAACAACGCCACCTTCGGCAGGACGGACATGACCTACCAGCAACTCGCGATGTCGCAGTTCCGAGCCGTCGAACACGGCAGGGCGGTCGTCGTCGCAGCGACCAGCGGCGTGAGCGCGATCATCGAACCCGACGGATCCATCTCTCACGAGTCGGGCGTGTTCACCCCGGCGGTGCTCTCAGATCGCTTACCGTTGCACTCGGCCAAGACCGTCGCGACCGTTCTCGGGGCGTGGCCACAGTGGATCATCGTCGTGGTGACGGTGGGTGGGCTTTTGGTCGTGCTGTCGCGTCGTTATAGGTTCACTCTCGGGCCTCGCAAGGTCGGCGTCGGTGGCACACCGGCAGCACAGGGTGATGTAAGGGAGTCGGAGGAGCGTGGTGACAACGGGTAGCGAAGGTGCGACCAGCCAAGACGAGGGCGGAATCGTCGCATCCGACGGCTCACGCGCACTGGTCGTGATCCCCACGTACAACGAGCGCGAGAACCTTCCCCGAATCGTGTCGAGGGTCCAGGCAGCCATGCCTGGCGTCCACGTGCTGGTCGTCGATGATTCCAGTCCCGACGGCACCGGCGATGTCGCAGACGAACTCGCCTCCGGCGACGACAGCGGCCGTATCCATGTGATGCACCGCGTGGAGAAGGACGGCCTCGGCAAGGCTTATCTCGCAGGTTTCGCATGGGGCCTGCACCGCGATTACGCGGTCATCGTCGAGATGGATGCCGACGGCAGCCACGCACCCGAGCAGCTGTATCGCTTGTTCGACGCGGTGAACGAGGGCGCCGACCTCGCGATCGGGTCGCGCTACGTTCCCGGCGGCAAACTCGTGAACTGGCCCAAGTATCGCGAAGTCCTCTCACGAGGTGCCAACACGTATGCGCGCCTGGCGCTCGGCGCCAACGTGCACGACATCACCGCCGGCTATCGCGCGTACCGCCGCAAAGTGCTCGAGACCATCGACCTCGATACGGTCGAGTCGGCGGGCTACTGCTTCCAGATCGACCTGGCGTGGCGCACGATCCAGGCCGGATACGACGTTCGTGAGGTTCCGATCACCTTCACCGAGCGCGAAGTCGGTTCGTCGAAGATGAGCGGTGGTGTGATGGCCGAGGCATTCACCAGCGTCGCGCGCTGGGGCATCGAGAACCGCCTGCAGAAGATCGGGCTGCGCAAGCGAGCCTGATGGCCCCAACGGTGCGCCGCGACAACTGAAGCACGAAACACATCAGCCGGGTGGAGTCATGTGACTCCACCCGGCTGATGTCTGGTTCAGGACGCGAACGTCAGTTGGTGACTCCGCGACGACGCTGCTTGAGAAGGTCGAGCCGCTCATTGAGCAGCACTTCGAGCTCCTCTTCGCTGCGGCGCTCGAGCAGCATGTCCCAGTGCGTGCGCGGGGGCTTGACCTTCTTCTCCTCGGGCTCTGCACCCTCGAGGATCGTGCCCTCCATGCCGTTCTTGCACGGCCACTTCGACGGAACCTCGGCGTCGTCGGCGAAGGGGACGTCGAAGATCTCTCCGTTGTCGGTCCGGTACTGGACGATTCGTCGCGGAGCAAGATCGTGATCACGATCGGTCTCATAGCTCACCGCGCCGAGGCGGCTGCCCCGAAGTACTCGATCTGCCATTTGGCGGTGTCCTCTCGTTTCTCGAGCGTTGTCGAACGCTCAACACTCCTATTCTACGCGCCGACGGCGCCACATCCGCACCACCGGTGACTCCCGGCCGCGTGCCGCCACCTGAACCTCGACGACCAGACTTGGGTACGGTCATGAGCGTGGAGCACACGACGAGCGGTACCACCCGATCACGGCGTCGCCCGTACGCCTGTGCCTGGTGCGGCCAGTCGATGGTCGACTCGGAGCATGGACGTCGGCGCAAGTACTGCAAGCGGTCGTGCCGTCAACGCGCCTACGAACAAAGAGCGCTCACCGAGGGCACTTCTATTCCCTCCGACGCCGTGATTCTGACTCAGGCCGAGGTGAGCGACTTCGGTGATCGACTCTTCGCGCTGCGCTGCGCTGCGGAGGACCTCGCGACGGCGGTGGACGAGAACGCTGACACGAGTACCGTCGCCGAGTTGGCGGAAGAAGTCGTGACCCTGGCCAAGGACGCCGAGCGACTGCGTTGATAGGTCGCATCTTCGGGCTGTCGATAGTCGTCACGGTCCTCGCGCTCGTCGTCGCGTTCGTCTACGGCGGGTGGGAGGCGGTGGCGCTCGCCGCGATACTCGGTGTTCTCGAGATCTCCCTGTCCTTCGACAACGCAGTTATCAACGCGACCGTGTTGGAACGGATGAGTGCGTTCTGGCAGCGCATGTTTCTCACCGTCGGCATGATCATCGCCGTATTCGGGATGCGCCTGCTCTTCCCACTCTTGATCGTCTGGGTGACGGCGGGCCTCAACCCTGTCGAGGCGTTCCGACTCGCGATGAACCCACCACCCGATGGCGCCGAGCAGTTCGCCGACGGAAGTCCGAGTTACGAAACGATCCTCACCGACGCACATCCACAGATCGCCGCGTTCGGCGGAATGTTCCTGTTCATGCTCTTCCTCAACTTCATCCTGAGCAATCGCGATCTGACGTGGTTGACGTGGCTTGAGCGTCCGCTGTCGAAGATCGGTCGACTCAGCGCGCTCCCGGTCGTCCTCGCCAGTGTGACCCTTGTGCTGGTCGCCGAGTTCCTCGCGCCCGCCGAGATCCGCTCCACCGTCCTCATCGCCGGAATCCTCGGCATGGTCACGTATCTGATGGTCGACGGGTTGAGCGCACTCTTCCAATCCGATCCCGACCTGCGCGACAGTGGTCCGTCCGGCGCGGCGAAGGCGACGGGCAAGGCGGGATTCTTCCTCTTTCTCTACCTCGAGGTCCTCGACGCATCGTTTTCGTTCGACGGTGTCATCGGAGCGTTCGCGATCACCGCGGATCCGATCATCATTGCCTTGGGACTCGGATTCATCGGCGCGCTATTCGTGCGGTCGATCACGATCTACCTGGTCCGTACCGGAACGCTGGCCTCGTATCGCTATCTCGAGCACGGCGCCCACTGGGCTATCGGCGCTTTGGCCGTCATCCTGCTGCTGAGCATCGAGTTCCACATCAACGACGTCGTGACCGGACTCATCGGCGTCGTGTTCATCGGTGCCGCATTGTTCAGCAGCGTCGTCGCGAACCGCCGCGACCAACGCCGTGCAATTGCCGCACGTCGCTGATCACTTTTTCTTCTTGCCGCCTTGTGAGACGTCGTCGCCCTTTGCCGCGCGCAGCTTCTTTCCTCGGCGTTGGTACATCACGACGAAAATGGTGAGCAGGATGGCCACGACCACGGCGATGACGACACCCCACGCGCTGGCCGCGCGGAATCCCGGCGCCCGGACATTGAGGATCTGTTTGCCCACTTCCGCCGCGTTGTTGTTGCCGAGATGGATGCTCAGCGTCAGCAGATTGGGGATCGCGACCACGACGCCGATCACCACGCACAGGATCGAGAGGAGGTTCTTCATCCGGCCCCGCAACGAGACCGCAAGCACGAGCATCGATATCGGGATGAACGTGCAGACGAACCCGATCGACAGCCCGCTGCCGATTCCGCGCCCCATCGATCCGTCGACGTTGCTGCCGATCTGCTCAGCCCACCAGCGCGGCAGGAACGCCGCGAGTATGAAGTAGATGACCACCGCGATGGCTATGGCGATCGCGACGAAGAGGAACTTGCGCGCCCCCTTGGCGAGACGGTCGGAGAATGTCGGCTGAGTCTGCGCCGACGTCGAACTGACGGTCACGTCTGTGTCGCGCCCCGGTTCGGGCGTCGACGAGACAGAAGCTTTGTTTGCCGAGTGCTCAGCCATGGTTCTCAGCATAGGGCGACGACACTCGGATCCGAGGGGGTCTCGACCCTCTGGCGCGTCCGATTACAACTCGTTACCTTGCGGTGGCCCAGCGTTTTTGCGCCGGATGGCGAAATGGGTGTCCATCGCGGCGGGCCGAGTGTACAAAGGACGTTGACAGCGGTGGGCTCGCTTTCCAGATCAGGGACAACGGTAATTCACCGAAGCCGTTCCGCATCCTTCACATCCAATGATCGACACAGGTCACAGCACAAGAGTGAGTACTTTTATGGATCCGACGCAGCGTCAGATGCTCGACTTCGAGCAGAATTGGTACGCACTCGGTGGGGGTTCGTCGCGCGAGATCAGCTCGCAGTTCGGGCTGTCCGACCGTGACTTCTTCACGCAGGTCCAGCACCTGCTGAATGCCGAACCACCGGCTACCCTTTCGAAGGGTCAACTCGCTCGGATGCGCGAGGTCGTCCGCAGCAGAATCTGGATGGCTCGCTGAGGTCGACGGCCCCCTTACGCATTCGTGGAGTCACGTCCGACGAAAGGAGTTGTGGTGCCGCCGTTCGCCGACGACGAACTCGACGAGTTCTACCGGCGTATCGAGGCGGGCACCCAGCAGCCCAGCCGTAAGCGTTCGTCGCCCACTCGGTCTTCTCGGACATCGAGGACGCCCGCCTGTCCCACACCGGAGAAGGACGCCTACCGTGACGTCCACGAGGTCGACGCCGCGGTGAGCCGCATCCGTGCGGCCGGACGCACGGCCCCGGTGCTGCGGTCCTACGAATGCATCTGCGGCTCTTGGCATCTCACAAGCAGAGCAGTGGACATTCCGGACACACGGCGTAAGCGGAAACGGTCGTGACCCTCGTCGAACTGGCGGTGGACGATCTCACCGCAACCACCGACGCATACCGGCGCCTTCTGGCTCGCAACGACAGCGCAGCCGAGTACGCCACGTCGAACGCCACGCTGCGACTCGACCGCAGACACCTCGGGCACCGCGTACTGTTCGACGTCGCAGACGTGTCGTCGTGGCAGACGCTGCTGGAGCGACGCGGTCTGGCCACCCGCAACGACGCCACCGCTGTCCAAGTCGATGGCCTTCCGGTCGGGGTGACCGAGCACCGCGCTTCCGGAGCCGAGGCCGCACCGAACGCATGCGACATCGAGGGCATCGACCACATCGTGTTCCAGGCCGCGGGCCGCGACCACGCGGTGGCCTTGTTCGGCTCGACTCTCGGCCTCGACTTCCGTCTCGACAGACCCGTCGCCGATGGCCTTCGGCAGCTGTTCTTTCGCGCGGACGACCTGATCGTCGAAGTTCTCGTCACGCCCGATGGCGTTCCGAGAACGTCCCCGCCCCTCTCACTGTGGGGGATCGCCTGGGCGACAACCGATATCGAAGCAACGCAAGCCCGACTCAGCGGCGCGGGTTTCACCGTGTCGCAGGTTCGCACGGGACGCAAACCCAATACGCGGGTCGCGACGGTGCGGTCTCCGGCTCTCGCCACGCGCACCTTGATCATCGAACCCACTCGATCAGTCGCAGCTAAGGAGTCGTCGTGAGCCAGACGAGCCGACCAGACGGGCCAAACCGGTTTCAACGGGTGGCCGGCGTGGTCAACAGGACGGTCGTCCTCCCACTCCTGCAGATTCCACTACTCAATGGTCTGCTCGGTCGTGCGTTCACCGAGGTGTCGTACACGGGCCGCAAGACGGGCAAGCACGTCACCTTTCCGGTGAACTACGTCCGATCCGGCGACTCGGGCACGATCGGCGTCGCCATGCCCGACAAAAAGACCTGGTGGCGCAACTTCACCGGCGACGGCGCACCGATCACGCTGACCCTCGACGGCGAGCACCGAACGGGGCACGCCGTCGCGTCAAAGGACAGCAACGGATCGGTGCGGGTCAAGGTCTCCCTCGACCACAACGATTCGCACTGAGTCGGCTCCGCCGCACGCCACCGTAAATGCCGCGCCTCACGATGAGCGGCTGTAACAGTGTGTCGACGGTCCATCGCGGAAATCGGAAGCGAATTCCGTTGGGGGAGAACACGTCCAATCCGTTGTCACTTGGCCCTAAGACTGATCCCCACCGGTGCTCGGCCGGGTGATATCGGCGAGTCTCGCGGCCGTCGAGATGAGCGAGAACGTTGCGCGCCACCAGACGGTCGGCGCGGTTGCGAGCCGAGCCACGCAGCGGATCCGTATCGGCGACATCCCCGACGGCGAACACTCCCCGGTACCCGGGCACTCCGAGGTCGGCGTCGACGCGGACGAATCCCCGGTCGGTCAGCATGTCCGAAGGCAGCCAGGCTGTATTCGGTGACACTCGGCCGACGGCCCACACGATCGCATCCGCCTCGACCGCCGGTTGTCCGGTGAGCCAGTTGATCGAACCGGTGCCGATCTCCCCGAGATCGGCACCGGTTGGCAGGACCGCCCTGTGTCCACCGTGTCTGTCGACACCCAGGGACTCCAGTCGTCTGGCCACCTTGTGGCGCGTGCGGTCGTGGTGTCGGGGGAGTGGCAGCTCGCCGGGATGGTAGAGCGCGATCTGCTTCTCCGGCCAGCGTCGACGCAGTTGGGCGGCCGAACTGCATGCTGCCGCACCCCCACCGACTACCGCTATGGTCTGAGAGTGCGACAGGCGCTCGTGCACGCCGTGTAAACCGATGTCGACGTCGTCGCTGCCTTCGAGTACGGGCTGGCGCCAGAATCCGTTGGCAACGCCCGTCGCGATGACGAGCGCGTCGTAGGTGACTGCCTCAACCGTTCCCGACGGCGTGCGCAGGCGCAGCGTTCGACGATCGTGATCGAGGTCGAGGATCTCACCATGACGGATGTCCACCGGATCGAGTCGACGCATCCGACCGAACTCGACGCGATAGTCGCGAGCCCACCGCTCCGGGTAGGCGATCCGCAGCCCGACTTCCTGGCCGCTCACCAGCGCGGGCCGCATCGAGACTCCGACGACGCTGCTGCGGCGGGCGAGGTGCATCGCGGTGAGCACACCGGAATCGCCCATGCCTGCGACGACGACGCTCCGCGTCCCCCGCTCGTGGACGAGCGGCACTGCTGCACTCACCCGGGTCGCCCCGCACCGTCGGTGGTCCGGGAACTGAGCCGGGGAAGCGGCAGAAATTTTGGCACACGATCGATGACGTCGGCGTAGGACGGACGTCGTTCAAGACTGCGCTCTTCCATCATCGGAATGCTCGCCCCGAGGAACATGGCGAGCATCGCGCCCGCACCCACCCACAGCCACCACGCGTCCGCGGGCGCAGCGGCAATACCGAACAGCAGGATCGACACCCAGAACATGAACTCGCCAAAGTAGTTCGGGTGCCGCGACCACGCCCAGAGACCGACGTCGACGGTCTGACCGGGCTCGCTCGACCGCCGGAACAGTCGCAACTGTCGGTCGGCGATCGACTCGAGTGCGATCGCCGCGAGACCGACGACGAACGCGACAACGCTCAACCACATCAGCCCGGCGTCGGCCCTGGTGAGCGCGACGTACGCCGGGATCATCGCGAGAAGCACCTGCAACGTGGGGATGAGGTGAATGGCGAAGAGGTCGGCGACGAACGAGAACCTTCCGGCACGTCGCCGCAGCAACTCGTAGCGCCAATCCTCGTGGACCAGCCCGGGAAACGACCGTACCCAGTTCGCCGTCAGCCGCACCGCCCAGATCACGAGAACGATGCCGAGGAGGGCGCAACGCCACTTCGCTTGGGAGCCACCATGTATGGCGTCGCCCGCGAACCACCAGTACAGGGCCAGAAATACCGGGACGACACTCCAGTAGGCGTCGTAGCAACTCGAATTACCGACCGCCCGGCTCACCACGAAGATGACGAGCGTGGCGAGTACATCGGCAATGAGCGTGTCCGCCCACAGTTGCCCGACGCTGGGTCCCCATGTCAACCACAGCAACGCCACCGCCAGGGCAACGACGTACGCGGCGGTGATCACCACCAACGACGCTCGTCTCCCCATAAGAGGGATGGTGTCAGGCGACGCCCCACTTCGCGGCGTTTTGGCTGCGACCGGGCGGCAGCGCGCGTCGGGGTCGCAGATGCTCCAGCAGCCAGCGGTAGACGTCGTCGTCGTTGAGGAGGGTGAAATGGCTCGCCCCACCCAGATGCAGTCCGTGCTCGGTAGTGAATCCGACGCTGCGAGCGCGACTTTCGCCGCGACCGCTGGGCGTCAGCACCAATCCGTCGCCGATGAACCTGCCCAGGGGATGGTTGGGATCGCGCGTCAACGATGCGGTGACGAACAAATGTCGCGCCTGTGGCAGCAGCGGTACCGCGGTGGCGGGATGCTGCCGGAAGGCATCCGGATCCCTCCCACTCCAGTCGTCGTCGACAAGACTTCCGTGAAAAAGGTCGCGCACTCCTGCGCTGCGTCGTCCGAGCAGGTTGCCGAACGGGGCGGTCACCGAAACCGACCTGAGCGCTCCGGCGGCAAAGTGCACAGTCCGAGCCAGCGGAGCCCCGAAATGCGGCGTCCCCAAACCCACTGTCTCCGTGACCAATCCGCACCAGTACGCGTCCTGGGTGGCGGCACTGTGGCAGGCGCTTCGGATGATCAACCCGCCCATCGAATGCCCGATCAGGGTCAGTCGCGACACAGGCACCGGCCATTGGAGCGTCAGGTCATTGAGTAGTGCGGCGAGTTCGCGCCCGTTGTCGCTGATGTGGCGTCCGGTGTTGAATCGCAGCCGCACCTCGGTCGCGCCGATATCGGTAGCGAGCCGCTCGCCATACGTCGGGCGGTTACCTCTGCGCCACGCGTGCTCGGACTCCATGAGGCCGTGCAGAAACACGACGATGTGCCCGGTAGCCTCCGGAAAAGCCGCGCGGAGCGCTTCGGCCTCGACCGCCACCGGCATACCGTCGACACGGATCGACATCGGCTGCGCGAGCGGCGAGCGCTGATCGGCGAGCGAGTCGCCAATCAGCCCGTCGAGAATGGCGAGCACCAGCGCGCCCCGTGAACCCTCCGATGGCGAGTGGCGTGGTTCCGGAAGTGTGGCACCCACCTCGGCGATGGCTTCCAACATCGCGGACAACGACTCGTAGGTCGTGTCGGCTACTGCGTCGTGGACCAGATGTGCCGATCGACTCGACGATCCGCCGAGTCGATCGGTCACCGCGAACACACGATCGGATACCGCGCGATGCACTTTCGCGACACCGCGGATAGCTCCTGCGAGTTCACTGCACCCCAATTGCGCCAGCGCCGCCAGTTCGGTGGGGGCGACTTTCTCGGCTGTGGTCACAACCCACAGAGTACAACTGTTCACTCACTTGCGGGAGCCCTCGCAGCAACTGCCACCCGAGCACACAGGCAACTCACGCGTCGACGGTCTCGCGGTAGCCGAACTCGACGACATCGACGTCAGAGACGTGCTTGCGGCGCTCACGCCTCAGGCCGAGGCCGTAGAGCACCAGGCCACCGAGAAGCCAGCACCCGAGCACGATGAGCGGATGCGCAATGGCGTTGCCGTTGAAGAACACGACATCCCGCAGGAGCGATCCCGTTGCGCCCGGCGGCAGGAGCTGGCCGATCGCGCCCCACGGCGTGGGCAGTAGTTCAGGGGCGCTCGAGAGTCCGGACAGCGGGTTGCCCAGGAGTATCAGTGCAATGGCCGCGACGACCAGACCCGGACCCCCGAGCGCTTCGCGAAGGCCGAGCACCGCGAAGCACGTGGCCGCGATTCCGAGCATCGCCGCCAGCGACGTCAGCCAGTAGTTTCCGTCGAACGTCCCGACGAGGAACTGCAGAATCGCGATCAGCGCGAAGCCGCCGACGACCGACACACCCAGCGCCGCGATGATCCGACCACCCGCCGAGCTGATCACGAGCATGATCACCATCGCACTGATCCAGCCCCCGAGAGCCAGGGGAAGAGCGCCTGCCGCCAATCCGGCACCGCGCGGGTCCTTCGCCGGGAAACTACGCACATCGACGACCTGAGTCTGTGCGTGAGTGGCGTCGGCGACACCTTGTCCCATCGTTTCGATCATCGTTGCCACCGTTGGACTCGCCGCAGAGGCGACGAGCACAGTGAGGTCTGCGCCGGGCTTGACTACCAACGCGCCGTAAATTGCGCGCGTCTCGATCGCGTCGCGCGCAGCCACCTCGTCGGAGTATGCCGTGACGTCGAACGAGTCACCGGTGAGGCGATCGACCTGACTGACCACCTGCTCAGACCCGACGACCCCGATCGGAACGTGATGAGGCGCCGACCGCGCAGCGGGAAGCGCGAACATCGTGACCATCACCGACAACAGGACTGCGGTTCCGAGCACGACCGCAATCACTTTGACGGGCGCCGGTGGACCCTTCTTCGCAGGGGTATCGGTCACGGGGATGTCGGTCGCACTCGTCGCACCGGACGTCGTGGTGGTTTCATCGGCACTCATGGCGCCTCCCTCGAATTAGATACGGTTCGTTTCTTAGCAGAGTAGGACGATACGATAAGATACGCAACGTATCGGAAGGAGATTATGTGACCAGACGTCGCCGTGGCACAGAACTCGAAGCAGACATCTTCGAGGCCGTCCGTGCCGAGATCACCGAACGCGGATACGCCGGCCTCACCTATGAGGGGGTCGCGGCTGCCGCCGGAACGAGCAAGACCGTCCTGTACCGACGCTGGGACACCAAGGTCGAGATGGTCATGGCGGCAATGGTCGACGTCGCCCGCGAGGTTCTGACCGTCCCGGACACCGGGTCGCTCGCCGACGACCTCCGGATGGTCCTTGCACGCATGCGGGTGCGGTTGGCCGAGGTGGGTCCCCGGACGATCCGCTCGCTGCTCGCGGATCTGCCCGAGGGTTCCACGGGTTCTGTCATCGGACTCATCACCACGCATGTCGACGAGGTCATGGCTCCCGTGCTCGAGCGCGCTCGCCGACGGGGCGAACTCGGTCCGCACCCGCTTCCCCCTCGCGCCGCGTCTCTCCCTTTCGATCTCGCCCGGCACGAGGTCTTCATCACCGGCAACATGTCCGAGGACACCATCGACCAGATCATCTCGGTGTGCGTGATCCCGCTCTGGACGACCTGGACAAATACTCCCGAGTCCGATACTCCCGAGACCGACCGCCACATGACTTCGTCGAGAGGGATGACGCACACATGAGTTCGTCAGCACCGCCAGCCGCCGCCGATCGTCACGACGAGATCCGTGTCGTGGGCGCACGGGTCAACAATCTCAACGACGTGACCGTCGTCCTTCCCAAGCGACGCCTCACCGTCTTCACCGGCGTCTCCGGTTCCGGCAAGAGTTCACTCGTCTTCGGCACGGTGGCCGCCGAGTCGCAAAGATTGATCAACGAGACCTACAGCGCATTCGTTCAGGGATTCATGCCTTCGTTGAATCGGCCGGATGTCGACGTCCTCGACGGATTGACGACCGCAATCATCGTCGACCAGGAGCGTCTCGGTACCGACCCGCGCTCGACTGTCGGAACGGCGACGGACGCGAACGCGATGCTCCGCATCCTCTTCAGCCGACTCGGGACTCCACACATCGGTTCGGCGCAGGCGTTCTCCTTCAACGTCGCTTCTGTCAGTGGCGGGGGCTCCGTCACGACAGAGAAGGCGGGCCGAAAAGTCAAGGAGCAACGGACTTTCGAGGTCGTCGGCGGAATGTGCCCTCGATGTGAGGGCAGGGGATCGATCTCGGATTTCGACCTGACTGCCCTCTACGACGCCTCCAAGTCCATCAACGAAGGCGCGATCACGATCCCCGGCTACAGCATGGATGGGTGGTACGGGCGCATCTTCCGCGGCTGCGGCTTCTTCGATCCGGACACACCGATCGACGAGTTCACTGCCCGCCAACTCGACGCCCTGCTGTACAAGGAACCGACACGCATCAAGATCGACGGCATCAACGTCACCTACGAGGGCCTCATCACCAAGATCGGAAAGTCGTTCCTGGCCAAGGACAAAGACGCGCTGCAACCCCACATCCGGGCATTCGTCGACAGGGCGATCACCTTCTCGATCTGTCCGGACTGCCAGGGGACGCGGCTGTCGGAGAAGGCACGAAGTTCGACGATTGGTGGCGTCAGCATCGCCGATGCGTGCGCGATGCAGATCACCGATCTCGCCGACTGGGTCGGCTCGCTCGACGAGCCGACACTCGCACCGCTGCTCGAATCCCTGCGCGCCACGCTCGATTCGTTTGTCGACATCGGTCTCGGATACCTCTCGCTCGACCGCCCGTCCGGGACGCTGTCGGGTGGAGAGGCGCAGCGTACCAAGATGATTCGCCATCTCGGGTCGGCGCTGACCGACATCACCTACGTCTTCGACGAGCCGACGGTCGGGCTGCATCCACACGACATCGACCGTATGAATCGGCTTCTCCTGCAACTGCGGGACAAGGGCAATACGGTGCTGGTCGTCGAACACAAACCCGAGGTAATCGCCATCGCCGACCACATCGTCGACCTCGGACCACGCGCCGGGACCGGTGGGGGCAACGTCGTCTTCGAAGGCGGCGTCGACGACCTGCGCGCGAGCGACACGTTGACCGGACGCCACCTCGACGACCGCGCCACCCTCAAACCGCAGGTGCGAGAGCCCAATGGAGCGTTGGAGATTCGCGGCGCGCGTTCGCACAACCTGAAGGACGTCGACGTCGACTTCCCGCTCGGGGTGCTGTGTGTGGTCACGGGCGTCGCCGGCTCCGGGAAGAGCTCTCTTGTCGACGGATCGCTATCGGGCCGAGACGACGTGATCACCGTCGACCAATCCGCCATCAAGGGTTCGCGGCGCAGCAGCCCGGCGACGTACACGGGCCTCCTCGAGCCGATCCGGAAGGCGTTCGCGAAGGCAAACGGAGTGAAACCCGCTCTGTTCAGCCCCAATTCGGAGGGTGCGTGTCCGAACTGCAAGGGAGCGGGTGTCATCTACACCGATCTCGCGATCATGGCGGGAGTCGCCGTCACGTGCGAGGTGTGCGAGGGTAAGCGATTCCAGCCCGGGGTACTCGACTACACGTTCGGCGGTCGCGACATCTCCGAGGTCCTCCACATGTCGGTCGACGCGGCGCTCGAATTCTTCTCCGCAGGTGAATCGAAAGTGGCTGCGGCACAGAAGATCCTGGAAAGGCTCGCCGACGTCGGACTCGGCTATCTCACGATTGGACAACCGCTCACGACGCTCTCCGGCGGGGAGAGGCAACGGCTGAAACTCGCGACACACCTCGGGGACAAGGGCGGGATCTTCGTCCTCGACGAGCCGACGTCAGGTCTGCATCTTGCCGACGTCGAGCAACTGCTGGGGCTCCTCGACGGCCTCGTCGACGGTGGTAGATCGGTGATCGTGATCGAGCATCACCAGGCGGTGATGGCTCATGCCGATTGGATCGTCGACCTCGGTCCGGGCGCCGGTCACGACGGCGGGCGAGTGGTATTCGAGGGCACACCGGCCGATCTCGTCTCAGCACGTTCGACGCTGACCGCACAGCATCTCGCCGACTACGTGAAGAACTGAACCGCTCGACTCACCCGGCGCCACGGTGTCTCATCCGCCCGGGGCGTCGTTGACGACTCCGGCCAACGAGTCGCGGTCGGCGACGTCGAGTTTGATGCAGGCGCGATAGATGTGACCCTCGACAGTCCGTACCGAGACGGTCAGGCGTTCGGCGATCTCGCGGTTGGTCAGGCCGCGACCGATGAGAACCGCGATCTCCCGCTCCCTGGCCGTGATCGGCAGCGGTCGTGCTGTCGCCCGGATCGCGGGAGTTGTCGCTCCATCGCACGCTTTCGACAACGCGAGAACTCTCGCAGAGCATGCGGTGGCGTCTCCACGCCGGCCGGCACGCTCGTACAACTGTGCCGCCTGCGCCGCAGCGTCGGCGGCCGACAGCAGCACTCCCGCATCCTCGAAATCATGTGATGCCGCTGCCAATTCGTCCGGATCGCCCGCTGCGTAGGCCGCTGCGTGGCGTGCGTAGACGTGGCCGAGCTCGCCTTGGATGAGTCCTGCGAGCTCCGCGAGGCGCGGAGCCGTGGTCTTGTCGCCGAAGCGAGTCGCGTGATGCAGGGACTCGGCCTCGAGTGCGAGTTGCCCGGAGTCGTGAGCGATTGCGGCCGCGCGATGCGCGTGATCGATTGCCGCGCGTTCGGCGCCCTGTGCAGCGCAGATCCAGGCTTGCGCGAGCACCCGCTGCGAGTCGTGGATCGCCAGGTGCGGACCCCGGTGCTCATCTGCGTCTCGTAGCACCCGTTCGGCTTCGTCGACGTCGTTGAGCGCCGCGTACGCCCGTACCAGAATCAACCGGCCGGGCAAACGCCACGGGAGTGGCTGCTTGGCGTTGAGAGCGGCGAGTGCCTGTTCGAACTCGCTGATCGCCTCGCGAAACGAGCCGCTGTACGTCGCCGCAACACCTGCCGCGATCTTGGCGATCGCCCATCCGAGGAACTGACCCGAGGAGGAGAACTGCGTGTACTCGGTGGCGCGGTTTCGCGCCTCCTTGAGGTCGCCGACCATCGTGAGCGCCAGGACGTCGCAGTAGCGCACCATGACGCTGATCATCCCGTCGGTCGCCTTTTTCTTCGCACGGGTGCGCTCTGCGTAGGGGGCGTAGTCGCGTCCGCGTCCGGCAATCGACATGGCCAGCCCTGCACCGAAGGCCGCGAAATCGATGGCCTGCGACGGCGCGTTCGGACTCTCGAGAACGTGCTCGGCGAGCGCGATTCCCTCGTCGAGCCGGTTCTCGTGAACGGCCATCGCCGCGGCAACCGCGTCGACGACAAGTCGTAGCGACGGATGCTCGACCTTCTCGTTGAGCAGTTCGAGCATGCGATAACTCTCATCGACGTCGCCGAGCATCCAGAAGATCAGGCTCATGCGCGATACCGCCCACACCACGAGCTCGAACTCATTGAACGACTCGGGCTCGAACTCGGTGAATACAGCGTCGGCCTCGACGACTCGCCCCTGCCACATGATCGCGCGGGAGAGCAGCTCTCCCGCGGTCAGACTGCCGTCGTGCTCGAAGGCGACGCGGGCGAGCCGCTCACCGAGCGGGAGATTGGCCAGGAAGATCGCATCCTTGGCCGCTGCGATGAGCAGCGCGACGTCGACGTCACGGTGCGCGTCGACGCTCAACTGTGCGAGGCGGATACGCTCGGCGGCGGTGTCGGTTGCGTGGTCGCGCAATGCGTCGACGAGTTCGGCGCGTAGCCGTCGGGCCGCGACGGTGCTGATACGTCGGCGAACCACGTCTCCGTAGAGCGGGTGGGTGAATCGGACGTTGGTCGTGTCGCCGTCGCGAGTTGTCGTGATGAAACCCAGAGTCTCGGCGTCGTCGACCGGTTCCTCGCCGATCAGCCCGATCAGGAGATCGATGTCGATAGGCTCATACAGCGACAACACCTTGAGCGCATCGACAACGTGCGGACCAGCACGGTCGAGACGGTCGTCGAGCAGTGACACCAGGCCGGACGGAACCGCCGTCGCGCCCCGCAATTGCCAGACGCCCGACACCTCCGACAACGCACCCGATTCGACGGCCCCCTCGATCATGTTTCGTAGGAACAGTGGATTTCCGCCGGACGAATCCCAGATGACGTCGGCGCTCAACCCCTCCAACGATCCGCCGAGAACACGTTCGACCAGTTCAGCGCACTGTTCTTTCGTGAGGTTCTGCAGTTCGAGTCGGTGGAGGTAGCCGTCCTTCCACAACGAGGTCACCGCATCGGGCACAGGCTCGCCCGTGCGAACTGTGGCGATGATTCGCGCGCTGCGATCAATCGCGATCTGATGCAACAGCGTCGCCGACAGCTGATCGAGCATATGGGCGTCGTCTATCCCGATGACCGTTCCGGGCTCGGCGACGAGGGTCTCGCGCGCGGACACCAACGCCGCTATCGGATCGCGCGACGCGGTAGGAGCTACCCACGGGGCGAAGGCTCCGAGCGGTATGGCGCGCGACGACTCGGTACATGCAGCCCATCGGACAGGCCTACCGAGAGAATCGGTGACCATCCGGGCGAGCGTGGTTTTGCCGACGCCCGCGGGCCCGACAAGTACCACTCCACAGCGATCGCTTGGTCGCAAGAGCGCGGAGCGGATGAACTGTTGCTCGGCGGGCCGGCCGAGGAGTTGCCAGCGCCCTTCCATGGTTGAGCAGTATAGGGCGAATTGCCAGAAATTGAGTTGTGAAGGTTCGAGCAGGGAAACTCACTCGGGGAGTTCGTCCACGCTCGTCGGCTCACACATCGGCGCATTGTTCTTTTGATGCCGGAATCGACTCGACGCATCGTACACGTCGCGCTTGAGGCGGTTAATCGATCCGAGCGGGGTATGTACCTTCAGGCCACGCCAGGAATTGAACGACAGGACGTCGTCGCCGTATGCGCGTCGCTCCGGTGTGTAGGGATTCTGCGTCGGGAATCTGATCGTGGCAACTGTCCGGTGCGGTGACTCCTCCTCCGACCACGCCTTTGTCGCATCGTCGATCGGCATCCGGTCGACATTCGTGCACAGTTGCACCCGCAGTTCATATTCGGCCGGATGCGACTCGAAGAAATCGACGGTCATGTCTTGCAGCGCATTTACTCCGCGATAGTCGGGTGTCGGTTGACCGGCGAGCGCACGAACCTCCGCCGACGACGGCGCGTACAGCATCTTCGCGACATATTTGCCGTAGCGCAGCGGCGCTGACGTATAGAAGGTGTCCCCGAGAATATGCGTGTTCTCCCTGATGAAAACTCTCAGGGTGTCCGGAAGCGGGCGCCCGATCTTTGTCAGAATCCTGGCGTCGACTGCGGCCAACAAGCGTTCGCCGAACCCGAGAACGGGATCGGAAACACGGGCGAGCAGCACCGCCGTCGGCATGCCCTTGAGGAGATACTCCTTCGCGTCCGCGAACAGGAACTCCCGATGGGTCACCATGATGAAGTCCTGGGTGACCGCGGTGTCGTCGGGCAGGGCACGGTCGGCGGTCGGATCGACGCCGACGACCTTGATCCCGAGGCCGCGCACGCCTCGCATCTGATCGGTACGTATGGCTCCCGACGTGCTCGATAAGCGGGCGATGATCGGGTAGGTCCGTGGTTCCGCGAACAGCCCCTGGGCGAGTTCTTCCGGCAGGCCGGCGTGCACCTCGAGTTCACCGCGTAGGACAGCGTGACTCTTGGCGTGGGCGTCTCGGATGCCGCGCTTGTACTTGGCGTACGCGTGCTCGTTGTTCGTGTGCAGGATCTGCACCATCTTCGCCACCACCTCCGCCTCACCAGGCGGGGTGTCCTCCATCTCCGGCTCCCACAACACGTACTCACGACTCATCGTCACGGTCCTCTCGGCGCATCAGGGTGCGGGCCAGGGTGCGAAAGGGTTGGTGGCATGTGCGAGCACCGGGGTGAGCGTGGGGAAGTGGCGGAGCAACACTGTGCGCATCGTGTTGTCGCGGATCCACGCCATGCCCGCTTCGGTGTAAACGTCCGCGGTGAAGTCCGTCGTCAAGAATCGATCAGCGGCGATCCTGCGTGATGCCATCAAGATGAACACCCGAAACGCGGTGTCGGAGAATCCGAATCCGCGAGGTTTGCGTTCTGCGTAGAGACCGATCATGAGATCAACGTCATCGATGTCGCGGTACATCTGCTCGAGCTGCTTCGCCCACTCGGCGTTGTTCGTCAAATCTGCGAAGCTCTTGGCGGGCGGGAGTCGGAAATGTCGCCGGAATTCGTTGTAGCGTGGCACGCCACGCTCTCGGCTTCGGAGGACATCGATAGTGGCGAGGTCAATCGACTCAGCGTCCGGCCGCGGGAGATCACGGAGAGCTTCCGGGAAATTGTGGAGCGTCAAAGCTCCCGGAAATGCCCTTCCGAACGAATACAGCAAATCGTCCATCGACCATTCCGCCATTCGCTGGTGCACCTCGTCGGCCAGAAGCTCTCCGAGCGGGTGAGTACGCCTGGTCTGGCCCGTCGCCAGGCTCCGTACATCGAGTTGGTCGGGTAGCAGGGGATGCATGCGATACACGGCCACGAATTCTTCGGTCAACGAGAACGGCACCCCGTCGAGATGAGTTCCGCCACCTGGAATCCCGAAGAGTATCTCGCTGTCGACAAGCCGCCCGAACTTCGAGGTGAACTTCTCACCGAGTAGTCCGAACCAGTTCGCGTGCATGCCGGTCACGGTTGTGGGGTGCGCGATGATCGCAGGTGTCCAGTCGACGGTGTGGATCTTTGCCATCAGTGCCGAGTTGACCAGTCGCGCAACGTTGTACAGCCGCTCTTGATCAGCTGTGAATTCAGGGTGTGCGACCGTGAGTCGTCGACATATCGCGTTGTGTTCCCGCAGGAACAACGACTGCATCAGCGCGAGTCCCAGCCACGAATTCGCCTTGGGTCCGTTCTTGTCCAGCAATTGTTCCGCTGCCAACGTGGGGAGTCCGTCATCAGCGAGTTCGATGGTGGCGAGCAGATTGCCGTCGGCATCTCGGTCGCGGATCGCGGCCGCGTACTCCTCGGTGTCGCCGTAGATCTGCGACGCGTCCCACCAGTGCGTGTCACGGTTGGCGTACGTCGGCGGGGTGTCGGCCGGGCCGTCGAGTGTCGGCGTTCGTGGAACCTGCATCGGCCGGGAGTGCGGCCATTGGTCGTCGGCGTCGAGCTCGATGAGCCACGGCTCGGGATCGGGAGGAGTGAGATGACTCACCCAGTCATGCACCTGAAACTGGATCCATGCGGCGGCGAGCAGATTGAGCGTCTCAGCGGGCTGAAACTCGGTGCGCGCGAGCAGCTTCTCGCTGACGACGCGCGGACTCGGCTCATGAAATCTGTCTCCGAGCTCTGGCCATGTCGCGTCGAGTGGCACGTTGCGACCGAATCGAGTGCCGACGGACCCCATGTCGGGGTGCGCGAGGTTGTCGAAGCGCCCGTCGATCGTGCGCTTGCGATGGTCCGACGCCGGTAACGGTGGGTCGAGGGGCGGGGCGGGATCGGGATCGGTGTCGACGAGGTTGAGCGCCCGAAGCTGGCTGCGGATGCCGACAAGCACCGCCAGCCCCAACGGTTTCGGTAGTCGCGACCAGCCGACCACCCGGTCGAGCTGCTCCGCGGTCACTGCGAGGACCCGCTCAACGGTACTTCTCTGATCGACCACCGATTCCTCTTCCGTACCCGTGTCGCCCGCCCTGACCGATGTGACGCGATCAGTATCCCCGACGGCGGCGTTCGGGTGCATGCGTACCGGACTACCTCATCGGGATAACGCTGATTCGAGTACCCCGGTACTCGTGCGACCGCCATCCATGTCGCGAAGGCTGGAAACCCAGTCGGTTCGCGCATGTCCGACGCAGGGTCAATCGGCACGATCAACGATGTCGTGCACTACGGGAGAATGGCAGGTGATTCGTGATCGTCCCGATCGGCATCACGCTCAACATCGAGACGGAACTCGACGACGCGGTGTCGGCGCTGGGGTGCCGCGTGGGCGACGCGCGGCACAGTCGATTCTGGTTCGCGGAGGCACGTCACGCATCGATCGACACCCCGACACCCCTCTACGACAACAGAGTGGCGATCAGATTGCGCACGGGTTCCTTCGACGACCTCACGGTCACCATGCATCCCGAGCGAAGCGAGTGGCTGACCGGTGATTGGGCCAACTCGTTCGACCGTGACCAGTTCGAATATCGCATTTCAGATCAGTGGTGTGGTGGCGATCGAAGGCTCAGGGCGTCGGCACGTACCCGTCATCCGTCCGGGAGCATGTCCGAGGCGATCGAGGACGGCGCCGACCCCACCCACCTCCTCGACACTGCGCAACGACGCTTTCTGGTCGCGTGCGCGTCGTCGGGGCCGCCGATCGACCACCTCGTACTGCGTGGGCCGATCACGTCGCAGGTCTGGGATACGTCGGTGCGCGACGTCCGACAGGTTCGGGTGGCGAGGTGGCTGTCCGATGACATCGACGTCGTCGGGGTCTCCACGTGCATCGGTGTCCGCCCCGGCGAGTCGTCGCACGACCTCGCGGCGCGGGCCTCGGCGGTCGCGAGCGATCTCCGCGACAGCCTCCACGACGCCGGGTGTCAGACCAGCCCGCTGACGAGCAAAACCGTTCTGGCGCTTCGTGTGCTCGCAGGGGCGACCCCGTGATTACCCGTCGACGGAGACGATCGTCAGCTCGAAGACCAGACTGTCACCCTTGTTGATGCCCGCGGCAGGATTGCCATTCGGGTATCCGTCCTCAGGGTTCATCGCGACAGCAACCGACGAACCCAGCTTCTGACCCGCGATGGCCTTCTTGAAACCGACCACGACCCGGTCGAGCGGGAACTGAACGGGAGTACCCCCCGAGTAGCTGCTGTCGAAGGTCTTACCGTCACGGCCATCGACGCCGACGTAACAGACGCTGACGGTCGCCGTGTCGGGGACAACCTCGCCGCTGCCCTCCCGCAGGGTGTGAACCTGAGTCTGCTCGACCGCGAACGGAGTGGTCACCGTGACTGCCGGCGCCGTCGTCGAGGTCGAGGCGACGACGTCGACACTTCCCGTCGTGCCACGAAGGGTCCAGTCCGGCTTGGCATCCGCTGCCGGTGCCGCAGACGGGCAGGAGGGCGACGCCGCGGAAGTCGATGACGACGCGGCAGCGTCGGATCCGGAATCGGAGCCGCACGCGGCGAGTCCGATCGTCAGCGAGGCAACGGCTACGGGAAGTACGACACGGCGGATGTTCACGGGCGTCACGCTACCGAACGGCTTACCCCGGACCGTGAACCGCATCGAACCACATCGCCGACGTCACGAACCCTGGAGTCCCAGTGCGCGGGAGATGGTGAAGAACAGGTCCGTCTGATCGGTCAAGCCGACGACATTCGCCGCGCTGGGGCCGTATGCGGCGATCCGCACCTGCGTACCCGTGTGGCCCTGATCCATCGCGTCCAAATTGTCCGACGTTCCGTATGACACCGTGAGCGGCTGGCCGTCCTTGCCGGTCAACACGCGGGTCAGTCCGGGGTAGATGGCGTCCTCCTCCACCTGGAGGGGCAGCTTCGCGTCGTCGGCGGCCTTCTGTACGTCCTCGGCAGTCATCGACTCGACGATCTGGCTGCTGTGCGCGTGATCGGCGGTCACGATCACCAGCGTGTCGCGGTTGTCCTTGGCGTAGTCGAGCGCCACCTTCGTCGCTTCGTCGAGGTCGACGGTCTCGCCGATCTGACCGCACGGGTTTGCGGCGTGATCCTGCTTGTCGATCGACGCGCCTTCCACCTGCAGGAAGAAGCCCTTGTCGTTGCCCTTGAGGAGGTCGATGGACTTCTTCGTCATGTCGGCGAGCTTCGGCGTGGATGCGCCACGTTCGGGGTTGTCGGTGCACGTTGCGGCTGGTTCGAGGTAACCACCCTTGGTCGCGACGGGTCCGTTCCAGCGGACAGGCATGTTGCCGTCGGCGAAGAGTCCGAGGACCGGGGAGTCCTGGTTGGCCGTTGTGACGCCGTTGAGCTCGTCGGCGCTGCGCACCATGTTGTAGCCCCGTTCCTTCGCCTGCACCTCGAGCGTCTTGCCCTGGTATTCGCCCGCAGTAGCGGTTTGCTGGAACGACTTGGCGCCACCACCGAGCACGACGTCAGGTCGCGTTCCCAGCAACTGCTCGGTGATCGACCCCTTGCCACCCTTTTCCAGGGCGTCTGTCGGACACTTCTCGGATGTTTCCTCGGGCCCATAGCATTTGCGATTGGTGACGTGCGCGACCTGTACCGCGGGTGTGGCGTCCTGGATCTCAGCGGTGGTGACATCACCGGTCGCCTTGCCCGACTTCTTCGCCAGTTCGAGCAGCGTCTGCTGAGATCGGCCCTCGATGTCGACGGAGATTGCGCCGTTGTAGGTCTTCGTGCCCGTCGACCAGGCCGAACCGCTCGCGGCCGAATCGGTGACGAAGGTCGGCTTGCCGTCCTTGTCGAGCGAGTAGTGCGTGTACTGGCCCGTCAGCGGCAAGGCGTCGAGACCACTGAATGCGCCGCCCGCGCCCTGCGCGTAGTCGCGAGCAACGGTGATCTCGGAATCTCCCATGCCGTCACCGATCAGCAGGATGACGTTCTTGGCGCCGGAGTTTCGGATGGAGTCGGCGATGAGCGAACTGCGGTCATCGCCCGCCCTCGTCGCCCCGCCGTGTTCCGAAAGCTTGCCCTTGGCAACGGGATTCAACAGCGGTCCGGCCGCATCGTTGCTTCCGTCACCGCCGCACGCCGCCATCACTGTCGTCGCACACACCAAAGCCGTGACCGCCATGTACCGATGTCGTCGCATCCGCATTCTCCCCATATCCGCCGTTTTACTGAACTCGGACATGGTCGTTGCGATATGTGAACAAAAGTTGTCGCGGGATCGACGCTGATGCGGCCACCCGACCACGAGTCGGGTGACCGCACCACCTCAGCGCTTGAGCGGGCTGTAGAAAACCAGTCCGTTTCCTTTGTTGTCGTAGACGACCGCGCGACGCTCGTGTGCGTCGTCGTACGGGCCCTTGATGATGGCGCCACCGCTTTCCTCGACGGCCTTCGCGTCGCCGTCGACGTCGTCGGTCTTGATACCGACCACCACCTTGCCCGGTATGGGATGGTCGACGTCGGTTGCGAGCGCAAGTGTCAGCGATCCGCCGTCGAGGGCGGCGAAATGCGCCCCGTCCCGAAACTTGAGCGCCATGCCCAACGTCTCGCTGTAGAACTTGATGGAATCGTCGAGATCGTCGGTCGACAGAACGATCATGCGGACTTCGTGGTCACTCACGTTGGCCTCCTTTGGCCGAATCCAGCTTGCTCAGCGTGGGCCCCAACCCCGTATTCGACGCTAGTGCAACCGACAGCCAGACGAATGGGACTTTCGGTCCGCACCCGAGGGCTGCGCACCGGACAATCACAGACGCCGGAAATACAGGCAGACCCCGGAAATACGGGCGGCTCCCGACCTGATTCAGGTCGGGAGCCGGTGTCGTCTGACCGCGCGTCAGCTGCGAACGGAGTCGAGCGCCTCGTTGAACGTCGCGCTCGGTCGCATGACCGCAGCCAGCTTGTCCGAGTCGGGAGCGTAGTAGCCGCCGATGTCGACCGCCTGGCCCTGCGCCTTGTTCAGCTCGGCCACGATCGCATCCTCGTTGTCGGCAAGCGTCTTCGCGAGCGGCGCGAAATGCTTGGCCAGTTCCTCGTCGTCGGTCTGCTTGGCCAGTTCCTCAGCCCAGTACATCGCGAGATAGAACTGGCTACCCCGGTTGTCGAGCTCGCCGGTTTTGCGCGACGGCCCCTTGTTGTTCTCCAGCAACCGGCCGGTCGCGGCGTCGAGCGTCTTGGCCAGCACCACGGCCTTGGGGTTGTCGTTCTTCTTACCGAGGTCCTCGAGACTGACCGCGAGGGCGAGGAACTCACCGAGCGAATCCCACCGGAGGTGGTTTTCCTCGAGAAGCTGCTTGACGTGCTTGGGCGCCGACCCTCCCGCGCCGGTCTCATACAGGCCGCCGCCGGCCATCAGCGGGACGATCGACAACATCTTGGCGCTGGTCCCGAGTTCGAGGATCGGGAAGAGGTCGGTCAGATAGTCGCGCAGGATGTTGCCCGTTGCCGAGATCGTGTCGAGGCCGCGGATCAGACGTTCCATCGTGTAGCGGATGGCACGAACCTGCGACATGATCTGGATGTCGAGGCCCTCGGTGTCGTGATCCTTCAGGTAGGTGTTGACCTTCTTGATCAGCTCGTTCTCGTGCGGGCGGTAGGGATCGAGCCAGAAGACCACCGGCATTCCCGATTCACGCGCACGTGTAACGGCGAGCTTCACCCAGTCGCGGATCGGAGCGTCGCGCACGATGCACATACGCCAGATGTCGCCCTCTTCGACGTCCTGCGACAGCAGGATTTCGCCGGACTCGAGGTCGACGAAGTTCGCGACACCGTCGGCCGGGATCTCGAAGGTCTTGTCGTGTGATCCGTATTCTTCGGCCTTCTGTGCCATGAGTCCGACGTTGGGCACCGTGCCCATCGTGGTGGGATCGAACTGTCCGTTGGTCTTACAGAAGTTGACCATCTCCTGGTAGATCCGCGAGAACGTCGACTCGGGGTTGACGGCCTTCGTGTCCTTGGGTCGGCCGTCGGCGCCGTACATCTTGCCGCCCGCACGGATCATCGCGGGCATCGAGGCGTCGACGATGACATCGCTGGGGGAGTGGAAGTTCGAGATGCCGCGCGCGGAGTCGACCATCGCGAGTTCTGGCCGGTGCTCGTGGCATTTGTGCAGGTCGTCGATGATCTCTTCCTTCTTCGACGCCGGCAGCGATTCGATCTTCGCGTAAAGATCAGACAAGCCGTTGTTCACGTTGACACCGAGCTCGTCGAACAGATCACCGTGCTTGGCGAAGGCTTCCTTGTAGAAGGTGCGCACCGCGTGGCCGAACACGATCGGGTGGCTGACCCGCATCATCGTCGCCTTCACGTGCAGCGAGAACATGACACCCGTCTTGTAGGCGTCTTCCATCTCGTTCTCGTAGAACTCGATCAACGCCTTCTTGCTCATGTACATGCTGTCGATGACGTCGCCGTCGAGCAGCTTCACTTCCGGCTTCAGCACGATCGTCTCGCCGCTGTCGGTGACGAGTTCCATCTTGACCTTGCGGTCGCCCTGCACGGTGATCGACTTCTCGCCGTGGTAGAAATCGCCCTCCCGCATGTGTGCGACGTGGGTACGCGATGCCATCGACCAGTCACCCATCGAATGGGGGTGCTTCTGTGCGTACTCCTTGACGGCCCTGGGCGCGCGACGATCCGAATTACCCTCACGCAGAACGGGGTTCACGGCGCTACCGAGACACTTGGTGTAGCGGTCGCGAATCTCCTTCTCCTCTTCGGTCTTCGGATTGCCGGGATAGTCGGGGATGTTGAACCCCTTGGCCTGCAGCTCCTTGATCGCTGCGAGCAACTGCGGCACCGAGGCGCTGATGTTGGGGAGTTTGATGATGTTGGTGTCGGGTTCCTGGGTCAGGCGCCCGAGCTCGCCCAGGTGATCGCCGACCTTCTGCTCGTCGGTCAGGTAATCGGGGAACTCGGACAGGATGCGCGACGCAACGGAGATGTCGGACGTCTCGACGTTGATGTCTGCGGCATCGGCGAACGCCCGGATGACGGGCAGAAAGGAGTAGGTCGCCAACATCGGCGCCTCGTCGGTCAGGGTGTAGATGATGGTCGGTTGCTTGTCGCTCATAACCTGCCTTCGCTCTCGAGTGCGGTCGCCCGACACAATGGGTCGTGTGTCTCAACCGCTGGCCACGCGCGGGTGTGCACGTCCAGCGTCAACCCTATTCGGTCGGCGAAACCCGTGCCGCATGTGCTCGCGAAATGAGCTGGGTCGCGTCGTGATCGCAGGGTGTCCTCGCCCACTGTGGTGCGCTCGCGACGACGCCGCAGGGCCATGGCAGACTCGACCGCGGTCCGTGAACGAGGTGCAACCGTGAGGTGACGATGGTGAACTCTGCCGTGGATGGGGCTCTGACGCTGACCGACACGTTCGAGGCAAACCGCTCGATCCAGCGCTCTGCCGCCGTCCGACTGTTCGCGGCCTCGAACTCGGCCCTGTACGTCACGCTGATGGAACGCCACCTCGACTTCGGAACTCGCCACACCGAGTCGGAGCTCGCTATTCGCCTAGACCGCGACATCGCCGCACTCGGCACGTCAGACCAGCCCGCCGGGCTCGATCTCATCAAGTCGTGGGCTAAGCAGGGGTGGCTACACCGTGTGACCGACGTCGCGTCGCCGTCGGCGCCCAATGTGTGCTTCCTGAGCACCGAGGCGCGTTCGGTGATCGCGTACATGCGTCGGTTGCGGCGCGAGGACAGCGTCGCGACCGGAGGGTCGATCATGGGCGTGGCCGCCGGTCTGCACCGGGTTGCCACGCAGGTGACCGACGATCCCGAACGAATCCGCGAAGACATCGAGAACCAGATCGACGAACTCGACGCCGAACTCGTCGAACTCAATGAGGGCCGCCGTCGACCATTCGACCTGCGGGGTGCCGAGGATGAGGCTCGGGCGATCGCGTATCAAATGGAACAGATCATCACCGACATCGGCCAATACGGCGCGATGCTCGATCGGATCACCACAGCGCTGCTCGACGACCCGCACGACTCCGACCTCGCCTATCGCGATCGGCAGCGTCAGATGTTCGACGACTATGAGTCGCTCCTCGAGTCGTCGCAAAGCGCCTCGTATCACGCCTTCACGCAGATGATTCAGGATCCGATGCAGCGCGCACGCCTCATCTCCGACATCGAGCTCGTCGTCGACAGGCTGCCGAGCATCGATACCGGTCTGCGGGCAGTGATGGAGAATTTCTTCCCGTTGGTCAGTGAGCAGATGGCCGAGGTCGGGCGGATCAGGCAGCGCTGTGCCCGTCGAATCCGACGGTTCGTCGCATCGGGAACACTCGAGCAGAGCCGTGGCGTCGCCCGACAGCTCAACGACGCGCTGGCGACAGCGAATGAGCTACTCAAGGATTCGCTCGCCGACCGTCGACTCGGCTACGAGTTGCCTGTCGCAACGCCGCAGGTGACGTCGATCGGTCGGCTCGCGTTCGAAATCCGCAATCCGGCACCGCCGGAGCAGGCACGTCCCGCAGACGGACGCACCAACCTGGCATCGTTCGCGTCGCTCGCGGGGCAGGTCGACACGGTGGAACTCGCCGACGTCGTGAACGACAAGCTGACATCGGGACCGCTGTCGTTGAGCGACGCGATCGCCGCGCTCGACGAGCCGTACCTCGCGCACGTCATCGTGCTGTGGTCGTGGGCCCTGCGCCAGCCTCGGGAACCACAGCGCCAGCCTCGGGAGTCGCAGCGCCAGGCAGGGGCGGGGTCGTCGTTTGTACGGTTCCGGTCGCTGGAGGGCGAGGACCGCGCGATCGAAGTGCCGACGCTGATGTTCAGCGAGCCCATCCCGTCCCAGTCCAGCGATACCGATTCGATTCTCAGCACGGAAGCCGACGCCTGATGACGAGCACCGACAACACGAACACTGACACCACCGGCCCGAACACGCCCGGGGCAACGACGGACACCTCGGTCTCCTCCGTGCCCGCCGACGAGTTCGCCGGATACGACGATCTGCCGACCGCGGCGACGCACGGAAGAATCGACGGACCACGCGCTCCTCGATTCGACGGCGATGTCTCGGCCATGCCCGATCGCGCATGCTGGGCGTTGCAGAATCTCCTCACGCGCAGGCACGTCAGCGGCGACCGCAACCCGCAATTGTGGGCGTGGGTCACCGAGTATCAGGACCTGCTCCGTAGTCGGCTGTCAGAGCTCGACCTTCGACTGCGCCTCGTCGACGAGCTCCAAGTCGCGTTCGTCGAGCAGGCTGGATACGAGTCACGTTGGGGTAGAAAGATTCTCAAGCGCGAGACCATCCAGACCTACGACGCGATTCTCGCCTTGCACCTCGCCAAGTTCCTGCGCTCGTCGCGCGAAGAGACAGCGATCATCACCCGTGAGGAGATCCACGAGATGTTCGCAGGCGTGACCAACACGATCGATCGTGATCTCGCGTTGTTCGACAAGCGGATCGAGCGGGCGATCGACAAACTCGAGGAACTCGACTTCTTGCGCCGACACCGCGACGATCCCGATACCTTCACCGTCAGCCCAGTGATCACCGCTGTCATGACCGCCTCGGTGATCACCGACCTGCAGCATCAGTTCGAGCAGTTCATCGGCGCCGGCGACACCGGTGACGATCTCGCGGTCGACGCCGATTCGCTAGGCGCAGAGGGCAACTCGGCGCCGACCGGCCAGTCGGACTCCACCGACGAATACTCCGACGACGAAGGAGACGAGTGGTGAGTGATCTCGACAAGCTCGATCAGCGGAGCACACCCGATCGCGGCGAGGGGGACGAGCAGTACTACCTGTCGCGGTTGCAGCTCATCAACTGGGGCGTCTTCGACGGCTACCACTCCATCGGGTTCAGCCCGGGCGGCGCGCTCATCACGGGTTCGTCGGGAAGTGGCAAATCGTCACTGCTGGACGCGATCTCGCTGGCCTTCCTGCCCGATCACCGCCGCAACTTCAATGCCTCGGGCGATACCACCGCGGCCGGCTCGTCCGGCGGTCGACGCACCGTCGGCAAATACGTGCGCGGCGCGTGGGGCGAGCGTCGCGACGCAACGGGAGCGCACCGCGAGATCATGTACCTCCGCGGAAGCGGCCCCGCGTGGGCCGCAATCGCGGTTACCTACACCTCGACGTCGGGCACGGCCATCACCGGGCTTGTTCTGAAATGGCTTGGCGCGGGCAAACTCACCGATGCGCACAGCGCGTACTTCATCCACGACGGTGACATCGACATCGTGGACGCCTGCAACGAGTGGGCCGCCAATGGTTACAGCGCTGCGCGGTTCCGCGATCGCGGTTGGCAGGGCGGTCCGGGAGAGGGCAAGTACCTGTCGACGCTGTACTCGTTGATCGGCATCCGCGGCTCCGATGCCGCACAGCAGTTGCTCGGAAAGGCCAAGTCGCTCAAGAGCGTCGGCGGACTTGCGCAGTTCGTCCGTGAGTTCATGCTCGACGAACCCACGAGTATCGCGGGCATCTCCGACGCTCTCGAGCAGATCGATCCACTTGTCGAGGCGCGTGAACTCCTCGATGTGTCCCGGCGTAAGCGCACCATTCTCGACAACGTCGAGGCGATGCAGGAACGCTACGCGGCGGAGTCGGCGACGTTCACCGTGCTCGACACCATCGAGCCAGAAGTCGTCCGCTCGTACGTCACCAACCTGCGGCTGCACAATGCCGAACCCGAGATTGCCGACCTCGACGATCAGATCGCCCGGCTCGATTCCGACCTCGCCGCACTCAACTCCCAACACGATCAACTCCGCCAGGATCACAGCCACCTACTCGGTCGGATCGCGACGTCGACGGGCGATCTCGCGCCGCTGCAAGAACAACTCTCGACGGCGCAGAAGGCAAGCAACGAGGCATCGATCCGGCGCGCCACGTACGAACACAAGATCTCCGCGCTCGGATTCGACATTCCTGAAGACGGCGAAGCGTTCTGGGAGCTGCGTGAGCACCTGATGGAGGAGGCCACCCGACTCGACGGTCAACTCGAGGCCGGCAAGCCACATTTCGCCGAGACGCTCGCCACCGAGGTGGCCGCGCGATCCCAACGCGACGCTGCCCGTGACGAGCTCGAACGTGTGCGCCACGCCGGTTCCGCGCTGCCCCGCGCCGAGCACGAGATGCGTCGAATCATCGCCAGCGCACTCCAACTCGACGAGTCCGAACTGCGGTATGTCGCCGAACTCGTCGAGCTCGAACCTTCCGCCGAGCGGTGGCGACTGGCCGTCGAGAAGGTCCTGCGTAACGCCGGGCTGCGACTCCTGGTGCCGGACAAGCACTTTGCGGCCGCGCTCAAATTCGTCAACGAGCACGACATGCGCGGACGGATTCAACTCCACCACGCAGAGACGCGTCCCGCGCCGATGGTGGAGCCGGGCACGCTCGGGGCAACGCTACAGGCGGCCGAGCCCGACCACCCGTGCACCAACGAGGCGCTCACGATCCTCGCCAAACTCGGCAACTACGTGTGCGTCGATTCCACCGCCGACTTCGTCGAGCACACCAAGGCCGTCACCGACCGGGGTCTCCGCAAGGATTCGGCCAAACTCGCCATCAAGGACGACCGCCAGCAGTTGCGTCCGTCCCAGTACATCTTCGTCGGAAACGTGAGCGCGAAAATTGCTGCGCTGCAAGAAGAACTCGAACTCGAAAACGAGCTGTACGAACAGGCGCGAGCTCGCAGCGCCGAACTCGATCGGGAGCGCACCGCCAAGGAACAGCGACGCGACGCGTACCGACGAGTCTGTGAGCAGTTCGCCGGGTGGAACGAGATCGACCTCGACACCGCGGACGATCGCGTCGACGCGCTCACCGAACAGTACGAGCTCCTCATGGAGGAGAATCCCGACACCGAGGCACTGCAACGCAAGGCCGAGGACATCTGGGAGCAGGTCCGCGCCGCCATCTCGCAGGCGGCACTTGTGCGTGACAAGATCGCCACGCACGACAAGCGTCGTACTCAGCTACTCGATCTGGTCGACCGGTTGAAGATCGAACCCGTGTCTGCCCACGCAGAGGCGACACTCGATCGCTTCCGTGAGGAGTCCGCGGCGGTGCTCGACGTACTCGCACCGGATCCGTTCCGCCAGGATCTACTCAAAGCCGTTGGGCGCGAGCGTGATCGGATGCGCGCAGACACTCGCCGCTCGCGCGACGAGTTGGGGCGAATCCTCGACGCCTACGACAAGGAGTTCCCCGACGCGATCCCCAACGACAGCGACGATTTCGACGAGCGTGTCCACGACTACGTCGCGCTGTGTCGCCGCATCGACGAACGCGAGTTGCCTGCCGCCTACGAACGGATGCGACGACTCATCACCGAGCAGGCACCGGGCGCAATCCTGAGCCTGCACATGGCGGCCGAAGCCGAGGAGCGCCGCATCGTCGAACAGATCGAGCGAGTCAACTCCGGACTCGGCTCGGTCGCCTTCAACCGCGGGACCCGCCTGCGGCTCTGCCCGGGCCGCAAAACGCTCGCAGCGGTTGCCGAACTGACCGACAAGGCGCGGCAGATCTCGTCGCGCACCGCCGCCGTCGGATTCGGCGACGAGGAGGCGATCCTCGAGCAGTACGCCGACATCCTGCTTCTCCGTGAACGACTCGCCGGCGCAACGCCCGAGGACCGTCAATGGACGCGAGACGCACTCGACGTGCGTAACCGATTCGACTTCTACTGCGAGGAACGCGACGCCGAGACCGGCGAGACCATCCGCACATACAGCAACGCGGGTGACAACTCCGGTGGTGAGCAGGAAAAATTGATGGCGTTCTGTCTCGCCGGGGCGTTGAGCTTCAACCTGGCGAGTCCGCACGGCAAGGGAAACCGCCCCATCTTCGCGCAGCTGATGCTCGACGAGGCGTTCTCGAAGTCGGATCCCCAGTTCGCGCAGCAGGCTCTTGCGGCATTCCGCAAGTTCGGCTTCCAGTTGATCATCGTCGCGACGGTGCAGAACACCAGCACCATCCAGCCCTATATCGACAACGTCGTCATGGTGTCGAAGACCGAGGACGTCAACAGCCGTCCCATCGCCACCGCGATTTCGACGTCGATTCAGACGTTCTCGGATCTGCGCCGAACCAGTTCGAGCCGCCTGCCGGTGTGAGTGGTCGGGCGACCACCGACGAGAGAGCCTCGGCTGGCAGGCGCCAGCCGAGGCTCTCGTAAGTCAGATCGCGTGTCGCGTCAGGACGCGTAGTCGTAGAAGCCCTTGCCCGACTTCTTGCCCAGGTAGCCGGCCTCGACCATGCGACGCAGCAGCGGCGGCGGCGCGTAGTGGGGCTGACGGAACTCGTCGTACAGCGATTCCGCGACGTCGAGAACGACGTCGAGTCCGACGGTGTCGCTGAGCGTCAGCGGACCCATCGGGTGGCCGCAGCCGTTCACCATGCCGGTGTCGATGTCTTCCTTGGTGGCGTATCCGCTCTCGTACATCCGGATCGCGTCGACGAGGTAGGGGATGAGCAGGGCGTTGACGACGAACCCGCCGCGGTCGCCTGCCTGAATCGTCTTCTTGCCGAGGTGATCTCGTGCGTACTCGGTGACCGTCGCCACTGCTTCCGGCGAGGTTGCCAGGCTGGAGATGATCTCCACGAGCGGCATGACCGGCACCGGATTGAAGAAGTGCACACCGACAACGCGGCTGGGATCGGCGACGTCCTTGGCGATCCGGATGATCGGGATCGACGACGTGTTCGTCGCGAGAATCGCTGTGGGGGCGGTGATCTTGTCGAGCTCGGCGAAGAAGCCCACTTTGAGTGCCTCGATCTCGGGCAGCGCCTCGATCACGAGCTCACGGTCGGCGAAGTCGGAGACCGACGTGGTCAGCGAAAGACGCGCGAGCGCCTGTTCGGCGTCGTCGGCGCTGATCTTCGACTTCGAGACCGCACGGTTGATCGACTTCTCGATGCGTGCGCGGGCCGCGTCGGCGGCAGCCTGGTCGCGCTCGAGCACGAGTACGTCGTCACCCGCGCGGATCGCGATCTCGGCGATACCGGCACCCATCGTGCCGCCGCCGACTACTCCGAGCTGTGTCATGGAGCTCCTCCAGATTGTGAAACGTGGTCGCAGGTCAGCCTACTGCGCGGGTCCCTGACACCCGGATCCAGAGTCCGCCACTTATCGAACCCGGCGCACCTCACCACGATGCGACGGCGTCAGATCATGTTCTTCCTGGTGAGCCAGTGCATCACCGGCCAGCCGATGAACACCGGAAGCCAGCAGGTCAGTACGCGGTAGAGGAGCACACCGGGGACAGCGACCGCCGAAGGGACGCCGAACGCAGCCAAGCCACCGATCAGTGCCGCCTCGACGGCACCGACACCACCCGGGGTCGGTGCCGCAGACGCCAAGGTCCCACCGACCATCGTGACCACGGTCACCGTGATGAACGAGACGTGTCCGCCGAACGCGTGCACGCTCGCCCAGAGCGCGAGCGCACCGCCGAGAGTCGTTGCACCGCAACCCAGTGTGATGATCGCGAGCCGTTTGGGTTCACGCGCCACCGCCCGCAGATCCGCGAATACCTCGATCAATCGCGGCCGCAGCGAGGTGCCGAGCCAATGGCGAAGCGTCGGGATGAACAGGAACAGACCAATCGCACCGAGCACGATGCCCGCGACGAGGTAGAGCACCGTCGCCGATGGAACGAAATGCGACAGGTTGGCCGACGTCCCCGCGATCGCAGTGAAGAACAACAGCAGCACCACGTGCACGATGACCTGCACGCTCTGCTGCAGCGCGACAGCCGTTGTCGCCCGAACACCCCCGAGGCCCGCCTTCTGCAGAAACCGCGTGCTCAGCGCGAGCCCGCCGACGCCGGCCGGAGTTGTCGTCGCGGCGAATGTGTTGGCGAACTGCATGACGGTGAGCTTCCACATACTGGTGAGACCGTCGGCGCACGCCCATAGTGCAGCCGCCGCACCGACGTAGGTGAGCAGCGACGCCGCCAGACCGGCCGATGCCCAGGCCCAGTCGAGGGTGCGCAGCTCACTGAAGAAGGTCGGCACCGTACTGATGAACGGGTAGGCCACGTAGACCAGCGCCACCAGCAGGACCAACTGGATGATCTGGGAGCGACTGAACCTCGTGATGGTCTCGGCACGGATCTCGTCCGCGCCTGTCTGCGACCGGATCTCGTCGCGCGCCGACGACAGCACCTTCTTCGCGTCGCTCAACTGATCACGAATCCGCCTCGGCAATGCCGACGAGCTCAACCGACGCGATGCGATCAGGACCGCGTCGGCGCCAAATGCATTGATCGCCGCGGTAACGGCCGGCTCGGGACCGTAGAGATCGGTTGTAGTGGCGAGCAATTGAGCAATGTCGGACTGAAGCTGGACGTCGGTGGCACCGAACTCCGAGAAGTGAAAACCACCGAACACGATGTGGCCGTCAATCACGGTGATCTGCGTAGCTCGAAGGTCTCCGTGCGAGATCCGCTCCGAATGCAGTGTGTGCAACGCGGACCAGATATCGGCCACCGCGACGTCGTCGCTGCACCTGTCGAGCGGGGTCCCGCGGGGCGGTGTGCCCGCGTACATCGTCCAATCCAGATCGAGGGGCGCAACGGCTACCGTGCAGCTATTCGCCAGATCGAGGTCGTTGACGACGACCGTCATGAGTCCACGGTGCTCGACCATCCGATGCACGGAAAGCTGCAGGGGCGCGGTCTCTTCCGAGCGCAACCGGATCTTGCGCCAGAACTCTCGCAGCAGACCTGCACTGCGCTGATTGGGTCCATACAGATCGACGATGATGTCCTCGTCCGCGTGGGCGACGAGTTCGAGCGGACCGCGACTGGCCGGGCGGACCACACGGAGCGCGGTCACGCGCACACCCCGTTGCTCCAGCATCCGTACCGCATCTTCGAGCGGCACGACCAGCGCGGGCGTGCCCGCAACCCACACGACGAGTGAGCCGACGAACCATCCGGTCGCGAGTCCCAAGACCGCGCGCGCTGGTACGACGGCGCTGACCACGAGGTGGATGGGGACGAAGGCCAGGAGCAGGATCCACCACCAGCGTCGCCAGCGCGCAGGTAGCCACGGTCCCGACACCGTCAGCACCGCGGCGAGCATCGCGATCCACCGCGGATCGTCGAGGAACTGCGACAGGAGCGAATCGAGTCGTTCGTTGCGATCGAAATGCCACGTCGGCGCGGCGATGCCGTTCTCGCTGACCGACAATGCGAGGAAGCTGATCGCCGCTGCCGTCGCGTATGCCCAGAGCAGGCGCCATTGGCGGGCGGCAAGCAAGCCGACGAGGACCATGAACGGCAGTGCCAGAATCGCCAGGCCGTAAGCCAGATAGACCAGCCCGGCCTGGGTGGGGGTCAACACTCCGACGATGTCGGAGATCGACTTCTCCAATGCCACCCAGTCACCACGGGTGATCAGAGAACTGACGATGACGACGATCAGAACGATGGCCGCGGTGATGAGACGAAGGATGTCCGACGTGCGCCGCGTCAGCGGTTGCAGCAGATCACCGGATACGGTGATCTCGCGTCCGTCGACATCCATCGGCTGTTCGTGTCTTCCCACGTTTTGGCACGCCAGCGGTCTGCCGGGCGCGTAGTAAGACCCCAACATATCCGGAGATGTGCTTACAACCCGGGAGGCGACGGGTTACCGAGCCGCACGCGCTCTCTCGACAACCAGCGCACCGAGGCTCGCGAGATCGGCGTCGGCGTGGGATTGCCTCACGTAGATCTGGAGGTCGGCGACGGCCTGCGCGTGCTCGGCGTCGTGCACCAGCGGACCGGGTCCCAGCGCGCGCCCAACCCGGTCGATCACGGAGCTCGCCCGCTGTTCGGCCGACCAACGAACGCTGAAAGCGCGCCTCCTGGCCGAGTCGATGTCCGACGGGCAGGCATCGACCTCCCGTGCAGCGGCGTCGAGCAGTGCGACAGCCGTCGCGATCTCGGCCTCCACGGCGCCCAGGTGCATCAGCACGATGTCGGAAAGTCCGCTGTGCGCCGACGCCGCCTTGGCGTACAGCGCGTCGGCAACCTTCTGCGTACCGCCGACCCAGCACGCTGCGACACCGATTCCTCCGTGCCAGAATCCGGCGCGATCAAGGTAGGCGCCTGGCTCGCCGACCGGTCGTCCGACGACGCCGTCGAGGACAACGGTTCCGGTCTCCGTGCGGTCCATGCCCGCGTTGGTCCAGTCGGCCGATTCTCTGCGGACACCCGCCGCGTCGAGTTCGACGGCGAAGAGTCGACGCTCGCCGGACGCACATCCGCCGTCGACGACGTCCGCGGTGATCAGTGCGTGATCACACGACAGGACCCCCGAGCACCACGGCTTTGCTCCTGTGAGAAGCCACCCGCCTCCGCGACGAAGCTCAGCGGTCACGCGCGGTGCGGGAGGCTCCGCGGCCCACACACCCCAGAACTCGCCGGGTTCGGTGCCACGGCCGGTCAGCTCCCAGAGGATGGCATCGGCGTCGAGGTGTGCTTCCACCAGCCGCCCGACGGCGATGTCGATGTGACAGAGCTCCCGCAGGGCTTCCCATCGCGTCCCCGTGTCGCCCGCGCCGGGAAGCGGGACGCAGACGCCATCGCCGAGGAGATGGCGTGCTCGCGCTGAGGCGTCGTCGATCATGCGAAGCCGCCCGTCGGAGAAGGGGCGAGCTGAGGCGGGTCGGGGAAAGGTGCGGCGGGGGAGGGTGCGGCGGGGCGCGATGCGGAATCGAGCGAGCGAAGGTGAGCGGCGAATCCGTGCTCTGCTCGACCACGAGCACGGGTCGATGTGATCACAGGCGCGTGATGCGACGCCACGACCCGCGCACCGAAAGCGCGGACACGATGAATCAATTCGACGTCCTCTCCGTGCGGTAGCGGCGAGAACCCGCCCACCGCGTGATAAGTCGCGGCGCGCATTCCGAGGTTCGCGCCGTGGATGTGACTGTGGCCCTCTTCGTTTCGATACGACTCGGTGTATCGACGCTCGACGTCTCGCGTCCATCCCGTCCACCCGTCGGGCGTCACGGTGCCGAGGAAGCAGTCGGCGCCCTGGTCGGCGAAGTGAAGTTGCTGTTGGAACCAGTGTGGCGGAACTCGGCTGTCGGCGTCGGTGCTGGCAAACCACGTCGCAGCGTCGTCGACGGCGCCATGTCGCGCGAAGCCTTCTCGTCGTGCAGCCCCCACGGAGCCGAACGAACACGAGATCACTTGCACGCCAAGGGGTATGCGACGCGCGGTCGCGTCCGTGCAGTTGTCGAGGACTACCGTCACTGCCACTTCGTGCGGCGTGTGGCGTGCCGCGACGAGGACACTGGTCACACAGTCGGCGACGAGATCTTCCTCATTGTGTGCCGGCACGACTACTGCAATCCGGTTGACGACCGTCGAGACAGGGAGAGTAGAAGCACGCACATGGCCCCCAGGATGGGTCGGACTATCGTGATGCCCATTGGCTGAAGGCGTGGTTACCCAACTCTAGCCCGCACGCGCTCGAACGGTCATGTTCAGTGAGGTCACGCGGCACTTTCGAGTGCGAGCAGAGCCGACTTGACCTCCAGCCCACCGAGGTAGCCGCCGAGCGTCCCGTCGGTGCGCAACACCCGGTGACAGGGAACGACAACGGGCAACGGATTGGTTGCGCAGGCCGTTCCGACGGCGCGGATCGCGGCAGGATTGCCCACCCGCTGAGCGAGTTGCTTGTACGTCGTGGTCTGTCCGTACCCGATCCGCGGCAGGTAGCGCTGCACTTGCTCCCGGAAACCCGACGACAAGCGATGATCGAGAGCCAGTCCGAACTCCTGTCGGCGTCCGTCGAAGTACTCGTCGAGCTGGGCGGCGGCGTCGTCGAGCATTGCCGGCACTCGCAGAATTCGTGGTCCGATCTTGTCTGCCAGATCTTCGAGCACGGTGTCGAACCCCTCGTTCTCGAACGCGACGCGCACGAGTCCTGTGTCTGTCGCCGCCAACAGCAGTGTCCCGATGGGGGTGTCGACGGTCCGGTAGCCCACGTCGAGGAGTCCTTGTTGCACTGCACCGATTTCCAGTCGTGCGTGTAGGGCGGTGAGATCTCCGACGGAGACCGGAAAGTCGTCCATGCCGAGATCAGTTGTGTTGTCGTTCATGGTGTTTCGTGTCCTCGTTGGTCGTCGGCATCGATGTACACGCGTCGCAGTGTTTTCATACCGTCGGCAGCAGCTCGCCGGACGGCATCGGGTGTGCTGCCGAGCAGTTCAGCGGTCTCGGCGTGGGGCAACCCGCCGATGTAGTGGTAGGCAATGGCGAATCGTTGACGGTCGGGGAGTCGGGCAACCGCATCCCACACTCCCGAACGATCGGAGGGCACAGCACGCGGGTCCGGCGTCTCCGGGATGGCATCGGTGGGGAACGGACGACGCTGTCGACCTCGGATGATGTCGATGGCCTTGCGTTGGGCGACTCGCACCAACCACGCCTCGACATTGATGTCGTCGGCGAGGTCCGGCCAGGCGCGCAGCGCGGCCAGAAACGTCTCTGACCAGGCGTCATCGGCGTCGGGTCCGACACCGAGGCTGGCCCGGCAGACCCGTAACACCGTTGCGCCATGCGTTGCCACAGCACGTTCGAAAGGTTCTTTCATGTCCATCACACGGTAAACGCCGCGGAACGTCAGAACGTGAGATCGGGTCCCGCGGCTGTCAGAACAACATCGATGCCCGGACCTCTGTCGGCTCCTCCAGTTCGAGGAGATGCCGCTTACGCTCCAGCCCGCCTGCGTAGCCGGTCAATGAACCGTCGGCTCCGATCACCCGATGGCAAGGGATCACCATGCCAACAGGATTGCTTCCGACGGCCTGTCCGACCCGCTGAGCCTGCCGCGGCATTCCGATCTCTGCGGCCACCTGCCCGTAGGTCGTGGTGGTGCCATATGGGATGGCGCGCAACGCATCCCATACCGCTTGGTGGAACTTGTCGCCGTGAGTACGCACCGGGAGATCGAAGTCAGTTCGGTCACCCTCGAGGTACTCGAGAAGTTGCGATGCCGCGGCGTCGAGCAGCGCATCGTCGTCGACGTGGCGGCCGAACTCCGCGTCGTCGGGGCGACGTCGCTGATCGGAGAAGTAGATCCCGGTGATCGCATCACCCGTCGCGACGATGGTCACCGCACCCAGGGAGGTCGTGACCAGGTCGTATCTCGCCGTGCTCGTCGTGTGTGCATTTGTCATTTCCGTACTCCTTGTGTCACCGCACCGTGCTGTTCTTGCCCTGCAGTCGCACAAGTGGGGACAAACGTGAGGCTCGCGTGTGGCGTCCGCGACCGGTGGACGTGCCACCGGTGAGTCGTCACGGGTCTTTGTCGTGTTGTCTGCTCGCGCCGCTTGCGTCAGGGTCGATCTCGGCAGCGGCCGGATTGTCGAAGGAAACCTCGATCTCCTCGAATCCCTTGCTGCGCTGCGCCTGCGCCTGCGCGGTGTATGCGGCCTCGTCACCGGGGGTCAGGACCACGTTGTCGGTGAATGGCGTCAAAAGTGAACGAGGATAAAGCTTGTCGACGCGGACCGCGTTGCTTTCCACGCAGAAGATGACCAGCACCGCCGCGACGTAGAGGAAGGCCAGCAGCCCCAGCACCACAGCGAACACACCGTTGGTCGCACTCGATCGCACGATCACTCGCTGAACGTAGACACTGCCGAACGTTTGCAGAGCCTGCCAGCACAGCGCTGCCGCGATCGCTCCGGGCAGTACGTCGCGCACGCTCACCGAACGCGCAGTTCCGATGACGAACGCGATGGTGAAGACTGTCGCGTACAGGACCACCGACGCGATAATGGCGAGGGGCCTACCCACCGAGCCGAGGTCGACCGCGGCGATTACGCCGTTCAAGACGGTCAGACCGATGATCGAGCCCCCGATCGTCAGCAGGAGCACAGCCCCTTTGAGACGCGCCTGTATCGGATTCGGCCTCTCATTTCTCGGGACATTCCAGATGATGTTCATCGCATTCTGAATTGCCACGGCCACCCCGAGTCCGCCGTAGATCGCGCCGATGACGCCGATGGCGACCGCCACACCGCTGCCGCTGATCGTGCCTGTCTCGCGCAGTTGCGACCCGATGACAGGTATTTGCGACAACGCGGAGTCAAGGATTCGTTGCTCTAGTTCCGGGTTGTCCCGCAGAACAATTCCCAGAATCGATGTGAAAACAAGGAGCAGCGGAAACAGCGAGACGAAGCCGTAGTAGGCGATCAGTGCTGCAAGGTATCCGCCCTGGTCGTCGAAGAACTTGTAGAGCACAGCGAGCGGGTATCCGGTCCTTGGATGCCGGTGTTGAAAGTTGTCGATTCGTTCGGGAATCGACAACCGTTCAGATCGTGACAACCGCTCGCCTCTCTCGCCTCCGAGTGGCGACGTTCCGAACTGGCCGCAACCCGCCCACCAGCGAATGCGACTGGCCGCGATTTCCGCCGTCTGGCCTTGTTGAATCCTATTCCGAAGCGTCCCATTCAGTCAGTGCGGCTCGCCGGGGCGACGAGCGCCAAACCCTGACAAAGACAGCCGACGACCCTTACCGCACCGAGTGCTGGTAAGGGTCGTCGTTGATCGTTGAAGCTGCTCCGACGCGACTACTGGGTCGGAACGACCTTGCCATTCACCGTGACCTCGACGGTGTTGGTCGACGAGTTCCAGGTGATCTTCCCGTGCTCGAACGTCGAGGTCTTGACGCCGCCTTCAGTGGTCTCGTCGCTGGTTGCCGTGCCGAGCGGACCCTGCGATCCGCCCTTACCGTCAGCGGACGGGTTGCCCTCGGCATCACGCTTGACGTTCCACGCGTCGCGGATCTTGCCCCAGGTGATGTACGCCGGGGTTGCCTCTTCGCCGTTCTTTGCAGTGATGACACCGCCGGCGAACTGCTGGAACACGACGCCGTTCGAGCCAGTGCCCGATGCGTCTGCCCCGGTGCTCGGTGCGCCCAGATCGGTCTTTTGCTGTTCGGTCGCCGCCTGATACTTCGCTGCGATCGGTCCACTCAACGTGACCGTGCTGCCGTCGGCAGCTTTGAGCTCCACGGATGCACCGGCAGCCGCCGATCCTGACATCCCCGACATTCCCGCCATGCCGGATTCGCTTGCCGACACCGACGACGACGCCGCCGAACCCGAATCGTTGTCGTCGCTACAACCGGCAGCGACGAGCGCGACTGCCGACGCCGCTGCAACGACACCGGCGATACGACGAGTGGTCTGCTTCATTGGTTCCCCTTCGGTTCGAGACTCTCGAGCACTACACGGTTCTCAAGACCGCATTCAGGACCGTAAGCACACTGGCGGCAGCGATCGACCAGAAATCGGGGACTGGTGCAGTGTTGCAACATCAGCCTGGCAAGGCCGACGTAGCGGACATCGATCGTGTCCCAATCGTGAGTTCCACGTCGAAGCAACCCCGCTATAGGGCTGCGGAATATGTCGGGACAATCGATAGTTGAAGGAGTCGACGGTGCCGGATTCATTGCCCCAGGTCCCAACCTTCACCGCTTCGAGCGGATTATTCGCCGAGAGGCGCATTGACCGACACCGTCCATCCAGAAACCACCGACCGCACCGGTCGGTGGTTTCTTGTCTGTCGGGCTGTGGATGCCGGCCCACGATTTTCGGTGACCTGCCGTCGTACTGTGGCGCACCTGTCCGCGCTGTGCGGAGGGAATGACAGGTCACACTGTCCGGGAACCACAACAATTCATCTCGATCCGGAACACTGTCCGCAACCAGCCGACTAGCGTCGAAGTTGTTCGAGTTCGATCCTGACGCGGGCGCATGATGTCCGACGACGAAAGGCGAGACGCACGTGTACCGAAGTAACGGAAATTTCGAGGCATTCGGACGGCCGGAGAAGCCTGCAGATGTCGACGGCAAGAGTGCCTACTTTGTCGGTTCCGGACTCGCGTCCCTGGCCGGCGCGGCGTTCCTGATTCGTGATGCACAGTTGCCGGGCAACAAGATAACGATCTTCGAGGAGCTCGGACTTCCCGGCGGCAGCATGGATGGAATCCTCGACGAGCACAAGGGCTTCATCATCCGCGGTGGCCGCGAGATGGAGGCGCACTTCGAGGCCCTCTGGGATCTCTTCAAATCGATCCCGTCGCTCGCCGTGGAAAACGCGTCGGTGCTCGACGAAATGTACTGGCTGCACAAGGACAATCCCAGCTCCAACCCGGCACGCGCGATCCATAATCGGGGCGAGAAGATCGACCAGATGAAAGACCTCACCCTGACGCGGGGTGCCGCTGAGGAACTCATGAAGCTGGTCCTCACGCGCGAAGAAGACTTGCAGGACAAGCGCATCGACGAGGTCTTCGGCAAGGAGTTCTTCGAATCGCACTTCTGGCTCTACTGGGCGACGATGTTCGCGTTCGAACCGTGGGCGAGCGCACTCGAAATGCGGCGCTACACCCTGCGTTTCATCCACCACATCTCCACGCTGGCCGACCTCACGTCGTTGCGCTTCACCCGCTACAACCAGTACGAGTCGCTCATCAAGCCGTTGGTCGCCTACCTCGAGGGCAACGGGGTCACCTTCGTGTACAACACGCAGGTCGACAACATCGAGCTCGACAGCTCCGGCAGCAGCAAACTCGCCAAGCGAATCCTGCTCACCGAGAACGGCGAATCCAAGACCATCGACCTGTCCGAGAACGACATCGTGTTCGTCACCAACGGGTCGATCACCGAGTCGTCGACCTACGGCGACAACGACACACCCGCACCCGTCGTCACCGACAAAGGCGGCGCATGGTCGCTGTGGAAGAACCTCGCCGCCCAGGATGCCTCGCTCGGTCACCCCGAGAAGTTCTGCGAGAACATCCCCGAGGCCAACTGGTCCATCTCGGCTACCGTCACGCTCACCGACGACAAGATCTGGCCCTACATCGAGAAGATCACCGGTCGCGACCCGCGCAACGGAAAGATCGTGACCGGCGGCCCCTGCAACATCGCAGACTCGAGTTGGCTCTACGGGTTCACCGTGAGTCGTCAGCCGCACTTCGAGGCGCAGGACCCACAAAAGGAGATCGTGGCGTGGATCTACGGCCTGTTCTCCGACAAGCCGGGCGATTACGTGAAGAAGACGATCAGGGAATGCACGGGAGCAGAACTCTGCGCTGAGTGGCTCTACCACCTCGGCGTTCCGGAGGATCAGATCGACGATCTGGCCCACAATTCGGCGTCGACGGTTCCGTGCAACATGCCCTACATCACGTCGTACTTCATGCCGCGCGCACTCGGCGACCGTCCGCTCGTCGTACCCGAGGGTTACAAGAACCTCTCGTTCATCGGCAACTTCTCCGAGACCGAGCGTGACACGGTCTTCACGACGGAGTACTCGGTGCGCACCGCCATGGAGGCCGTGTACACACATCTCAACGTCGACCGTGGCGTTCCCGAGGTCTTCGACTCGTCGTTCGACATCCGCGTGTTGCTTTCGTCGATCTACTACCTCAACGACCGAAAGCCGTTGAGCGAGATCAAGTTCCCGCTCATCGAGAAGCTGATCGGCAAGGCCGCGCTGAAGAAGATCGAAGGCACCTACATCGAGCAGTTGCTCCAGGACGCCAAACTGGTCTGACGGCACGCGAGGACGAGCACGCCGACGCCGCGACCCACCAGGTCGCGGCGTCGGCTTGTCTGCGTCTGCCATGATCCGCGTAGATTGACGGAATGCCGTCGTCGAAGGACTCCGCTGGTCCGTCTGAACCTGCTGGTCCGTCTCACCCCGCTGGTCCGTCCACAACCGTGCAGATCGATCGCGATGACGAGATCGTCATCCTGCGACTCAACCGGCCGGATCGGCTCAACGCCTTCACACATGAGATGGGCGAGGAGATCAAGGCCGCACTCGCCGCCACCGACGCCGACGATTCCGTGCGCGCCGTCGTGATCACCGGGACCGGCCGGGCATTCTGCGCGGGCGCCGACCTCGAGGCCGGTGTCGACACGTTCGTCCACGGCGAGACCACCCCCGGGGTCGTTCCGCCCGACTCCGGGGGGCAGACCGCGCTCCGAATCTTCGATTCTTTGAAGCCCGTGGTGGCGGCGATCAACGGCCCCGCGGCGGGTGTCCGTGTGACGATGACGCTGCCCGCCGACGCCCGCATCGCGTCCGACGACGCGAAGTTCGGCTTCGTGTTCACCCGTCGCGGCTTGGTGCCCGAGGCGTGCTCGTCGTGGTTCCTGCCACGCCTCGTCGGTATCCCGACAGCGCTCAAATGGACGTACGGCGGCCAGATGGTCAGCGCCACAGAGGCATTGGACGCCGGCCTGGTCCAAGAGGTCGTCCCCAAGGATCACGTCGTCGACACCGCGATCGCCGTGGCACGCGAGATGACCGCCGACAGCGCCCCCGTGTCGGTTGCTCTCACACGTCAGTTGATCTGGCGAATGGCCGGTGCGCCGAGTCCTCGCGACGCGCACGAGGCTGACTCGAAAGCGATCTTCGTCAGGGGTTCGATGCCCGACGTCGCCGAGGGCGTGACCGCGTTCCTGGAGAAGCGTCGAGCCGTGTTCACCGACAAGGTGTCGAGCGATCTGCCCGAGATCTTCTGATCTCGACGAAACCCACCCACCAGTGAATCCCACCTCTTCGACCGAAAGGTACCCATGGCCGACGTCGACGTAAGTGTCGAGTCGAATCTCTCACCCGAACAGGCGTGGAATCTGGCGTCCGACCTCTCGCGGTTCCCCGAATGGATGACGATCTTCGGCGGTTGGCGCAGTGAACTGCCTGACCAGATCACCGTCGGAACCCACGTCTCGTCGCTGATCAAAGTCAAAGGATTTCGCAACGTCATCCACTGGACGGTGACCGAATATTCTGAGCCGGAGACGATTTCACTCTCGGGGCACGGGATCGGCGGGGTCAGGATCGGTCTTCGAATGACAGTGACGAAGACGACGAACGGTTCGCGATTCCACCTCAATGCCACTCTCGACGGCGGCCTACTGAGCGGCCCCATCGGCCGCCTCGTCGCCAAGGTCATCACCTCCGACGTTCGCCGCTCCATCGAGAATCTCGCGGCGCTCCACTGATCGAGGAGAAGACGTTCGCTATGCCCGACATGAGAGATTTTTCTATCGGGCGATAGGCTCCATGATGGTGTCCGGCGGCCTGACCGGCCGTTTCGGCGAGCGCATGGAGGTGTGAGGTGTCGTTCTTCGACGAGAAGGTGCAGGATCTCTACGACGAGGTGGTGGCCCGCAACCCCGGCGAGGTCGAGTTCCACCAGGCGGTACGCGAGGTGTTCGACAGCCTCGGCGCCGTTCTCGTCAAACACCCGCACTACGCCGACGCGGGGATCATCGAGCGCCTCTGCGAGCCCGAACGTCAGATCATCTTCCGGGTTCCGTGGGTCGACGACACCGGAGCAGTTCGTATCAATCGAGGTTTCCGCGTCGAATTCAACTCCGCGCTCGGGCCGTACAAGGGTGGTCTGCGGTTCCATCCGAGCGTGTACCTCGGAGTGATCAAGTTCCTCGGCTTCGAACAGATCTTCAAAAACGCGCTCACCGGCCTCCCCATCGGCGGGGGCAAGGGCGGAACGGATTTCGATCCGAAGGGTCGATCCGACGGCGAGATCATGCGGTTCTGCCAGTCGTTCATGACCGAGCTGTATCGCCATATCGGTGAGCACACCGACGTCCCGGCAGGTGACATCGGCGTCGGCGGTCGCGAGATCGGCTACCTCTTCGGGCAATACAAGCGCATCACCAACCGCTACGAGTCAGGCGTACTGACCGGCAAAGGACTGTCGTGGGGCGGCTCGCAGGTGCGGACCGAGGCCACCGGCTATGGCGTCGTCTTCTTCGTGCGCGAGATGCTCAACGCCAGAGGACAAGACCTCGACGGCAAGCGCGTCGTCGTCTCAGGCTCCGGCAACGTCGCGCTCTATGCGATCGAGAAGGTCCACCAGCTCGGCGGGCGAGTTGTCGCCTGCTCGGATTCCGGTGGCTACGTCGTCGACGAAGACGGGATCGACCTCGAACTCCTCAAGGAGATCAAGGGTGTTCATCGCGGGCGTGTCTCCGACTACGCCGAGAAGCGGGGTGCACCAGCACATTTCGTGTCCTCGGGATCGATCTGGGACGTGCCGACAGACATCGCCATTCCCTGCGCCACCCAGAACGAACTGGATTCCGACGACGCCGCGAGCCTCATCGCGCACGGCTGCACCATCGTCGCCGAGGGCGCCAACATGCCATCCACGCCGGAGGCGATCAAAGCCTTTTCGTCGTCGGGCGTCCTGTTCGCTCCCGGCAAGGCCGCCAACGCCGGCGGTGTCGCGACGAGCGCACTCGAGATGCAGCAGAACGCTTCTCGCGACTCGTGGAGCTTCGAGCACACAGAGCTACGACTCGCACAGATCATGCGCGGCATCCACGAGAATTGCCTGAGCACCGCCGACGAGTACGGAGCGCCCGGTGACTACGTGCTCGGCGCAAACATCGCAGGTTTCACCCACGTCGCCGATGCGATGCTCGCGCTCGGGGTGATCTGAGGCGGCGCCCATCAGCGCGATCGCGGCTGATCGGCAAGCCTCTCGCGGACCGTCCACCGCGGTTGCTGATTCGTCCGCATGGTTGCCAAGAGTCGACGCCTTCGGCACGGTGGAGGTATGAGCGAACACACGAGTGTCACGGTAGAACGAGTCATCGACGCACCGGCCGACCAGGTCTTCGACGTGCTCAGCAATCCTCGGCGCCACCCGGAACTCGACGGTTCGGGATTCGTCCGCAGCGTCGACCACGCCGATCGGATTCAGGAGGTCGGCGACGTATTCACCATGAACATGGAGGGCGCGCACATGGGTGGTGAGTACAAGACCGACAACCACGTCACCGGCTACGCCAAGGACAAACTTCTGGCGTGGCAGACCGCACCCGCCGGCACCGAGCCTCCCGGATGGGAGTGGGTGTGGGAGCTCGAAGCCCAGGGCCCCGACAAGACGCTCGTGCGTCACACCTACGACTGGTCGAAGGTCACCGACAAAGATCTCCTCAAGAAGGTCAGCTTTCCGCTGGTCACCGAAGAACAGCTTGAAGACACTCTGGGGCGTTTGGCCGCGGCGGTCAGCGGCTGAGACTCAGGCGCGCCATCACCGATGAGTTCCGCGCTGGCGCATGGTCAGTCGTAGGGTGACTGCGATCAGCAGTCGCTGACGACGAGGACAAGGAGTCTGACGATGGCACGCAAGGCGCAGGTACGGGTCGACCTGATGAACGTCTCACTCGACGGCTACGCCGCAGGCGACCACATCACGCTGGACGAACCGATCGGCGGCGCCGGGGAACTGTTCGGCAACTTCGACGGACGCGTGATCGCCGGTGTCCAGAATGCGGACGCACCGATCAGTGCTGACCGCGTCTTCTCCAGCGTGTGGGGTCAGGGTGTCGGCGTGGAGATCATGGGCCGCGGCAAGTTCGGGCCACAACAGGGCGAGTGGCCCGACGACGGGTGGCGCGGATGGTGGGAAGACGAGCCCCCGTTTCAGACTCCGGTGATCGTGTTGACCCACCATGAGCGCGAACCCATCACGTTCGACAACGGAACCGTCTTCCACTTTGTCGACGCCTCTCCTTCGAAAGCGCTCGAACTCGCCCTCGACCTCGCCGAGGGGCGCGACGTGCGAATCGGCGGAGGACCGTCGACCGTGAATCAGTTCCTCCGCGACGATCTCGTCGACTTCATGCACCTCTCCATCAACCCGATCGTGCTCGGCGGGGGAGTGTCGCTGTGGTCAGGACTCGGCGGGATTCACACACGCTTCGACATCGAGTCCGTCCCGACGTCAACCGGGCTGATCCATCAGTTCTGGAATCGCAAATAGGGACCAGGAATCGTAAGCAAGGCCCAGTCTGCTTCTCGCTGGCTAGACTCATTCGATCAGCGTCGATGACCTGCGAGGTACAGACTATGCGAGTGAAGTGTGCAGCAACGCGGGCGTTGGTCGTCGCCGCGACGATCGCCTTGTTCGTTGGGTCGGTTCTGGTCGGGTCGTCGGCCGCCCGTGCCGATGTGATCGCACCCGCCGCCGGCTACGGCTTCGCTCAAGGTGCCCCGCAATTGACTATGAGTGCGGCCGATCTGAATCGCGAACTCGACGCTGTATCGAAGACGCGCGGCGAGTGGTTGCGCGTACTCATCAACTGGTCGGAAATCGAGAGTACGAAGGGCACGTACAACTGGGCGGTGACGGACCGGGTGATCAAGGCGGCGCGTGCTCACAAACTGAAAGTGCTGTCGTTGGTGTTGTCGACTCCGGCATGGGCGCGACGCGGGGGTGCGTTGGCGGGGATGTACGCACCCCCGTCAAACGCCGCGAGCATTGCCCCTTTCCTGAAAGCTTTCATCAAGCGCTACCCCGACGTGACGCGTCACGAGATCTGGAACGAGCCGAACCTGCCGGCCTTCTGGGGCTTGTATCCGGCGAATCCCACCGAGTACACGGCGCTGCTGAAGGCGTCATATACCGCGATCAAAGCGGTGCAGCCGTCGTCGACTGTTGTTGCCGCGGGCATGAGCCCTGGCGCCGGGGCGGTCGACTTCGTCACCAAGATGTACGCCGCGGGTGCCAAGAACTACTTCAACGCCACTGCCATGCATGCGTACGTGTTTCCGAAGGGCATCAACTCAAAGCCGAACGGCTGGAGCGAGACTCAGCAAATCCGCTCGGTGATGACGTCGAATGGTGACGCCGGAAAGAAGATCTGGCTGACGGAGATGGGTGCTCCGACCCGACCGGCAGCGGGGACATCGGGCTCCAGCGACTTCGGTCTTGGCTCACTGGGATTCGGGGCCACCGACATGGTGACCCAGCAGGAGCAGGCGACGCAGATCGTCGACGTTCTGCGGGCGGCCGGACAGTCGGGCTATTGCGGCCCCGCGTTCATCTACTCGGTTCGGGACCAGGGAACGTCGTCGAATAATCGGGAAGACAACTTTGGTGCGCTGCTCACCAACGACTGGCAGCCAAAGATCACCGCGACGGTGTTGGCCAAATAGGTGCGACACCGCTCGGTTGTCGCACCAGGACGCCTCGGCCTTCCCGTTTTCAGTCATTTCTGAACAGTCCCGGCGAGCCGACCTGGCCTTTTGCTGTCGGGCAGCTCCGAAATTGACTGAAAACGGGAGAGTTCTGCAACCTTTGCCGACAGAGGTCGGGTTGGCCCACGCCGTGTCAGACGTAGCCGCTGAAATCGGTGGCTGAGTTGCCTACCCCTGGTGTCGACGATCCGTACTCACCGACATACGCGGCTTTCCAGCGCGACCAGTCGAGGAAGCGATCGCCTGCGTCGTCGCGGTACCGCCGGTAGAGCCGTTTCTTGGTGAGCCACAGCGATCCTCGTGCCGCGCTGGCAGCGGCTCGTGCGGCTCGGCGGCCTCGGTCGACCTCAATGGCGCTCAACGTGGGTTGTGCCTTGTCGGAGAAGATCGAGCGCTTGGTTGTGCGTGCCATGGGATCTGTCCCCTCGTATGTCTGGGTCTGACTCTTGCAGATTGGTGCGGCTTCGGAAACGGGTATCGGTTGTTTGAACGGCGCCCTCACCACCTGCGCGTCGAACCCTTTCTCGCACAGTCGATGCACTGGCGTGCGGCGGGCAGAACGTCGAGACGTTCGGGATCGATTGGCTTGCCGCACGTCTCGCATCGTCCGTACGAACCGTGCTCGACCCGCTCGACAGCAGAGTCGATCTCGACCAGCCGGTCACGCGAACGCTGGAGTTGAGCGACGAGTTGTCCGCGCTCGACGGCGAGCGTCGATCCCTCCGGGTCGTGCTCGTCGTCGGACGCCTCGTCGGAGGTCGCCTCAAGCACCGCAGTCAGCCGCGCAGACAGAGACTCGATCAAGCCCACCGTGCGATCCCGCTCGGCGACGAGCGTCTCAATGGACTGGTTGTGCGAGTTCATGTCAGCCACACTCTACGTCTGGGGCATGCCACGTTTGAGACATGGTACGTCCGGGTCGCTCACGGGTACCCGCATCGGCGTCGAGTAAATATCCCCGTGAGCACAACGGGTGCCAGCGACACACGAACATGACAGCTTGACTTTCCATGACCACCTCATTGACGCAGGATCGTCCCAACCAGGTCGACGACCGTCCCACCGATTTCGACCCCACCTCCTTCGACGACGTATACGCGACCATTGCCTCGGGTGCGGTCGAGCGCGAGCGGTCGCGCACTCTGGCGCACCCTGAGGTTGCTCTGCTGTGGGAGCGTCGCTTCGGAGCGCAGCGGCTGCCCGTCGAACTCGGTGGCTCCGGCGCGTCGGTGCGCGACCTGTTCACCGAACTGATCGACCTCGCCACAGCAGACTCAAACATCACGCAGGCGCTGCGCGTGCACTTCTCGTTTGTCGAAGACCAACTCATCGCGCGTAACGAACGCCTGATCGCCGCTATCGCCGACGGCATCCTGGTCGGCAACGCGATCACCGAGCCCGGCGCCGGCGCCATCGACGGCTACCGCACCGTGTTGACTCGAACGGGCGACGAGTGGCGGTTGAACGGCGAAAAGTTCTACAGCACAGGCTCGTTGTACGCCGACCACATCCTCGTGGCTGCTGACCGTGACGGTGAACGGGTCAGCGTTCTCGTCCCGGCGACACGGGAGGGAGTCAAGCGCATCGACGACTGGCGCGGGTTCGGCCAACGTCTCACCGCAAGCGGCACAACTGTTTTCACCGACGTCGTCGTGCACGACGATGAGATCCTCGGTCCCGGATACGGAGCAGCGGGCCCCACGTATGCCACCGCCTACCTTCAACTGTTCCAGTTGGCCGGACTCGCGGGTATCGCGCAGCGTGCGACCGACGACCTGATCGATTGGGTGTCCAAGCGCGAGCGCACGTTCACCCATTCGGTCGCCGATCGTCAGCGTGACGACCCGCTGGTCCAGGAGATCGTCGGACGCCTTTCTGCCACTGCGTTTTCGGCTCGCTCGAGTGTCCTCGCCGTCGCGGATCTCCTCGACGAACTGCTCGCCAACGACCCCGAGGACGCCGAGGCGATCACCCGCGTCGAGCTTGCCGCGGGACAGGCGCAAGCGGCGATCGCAGCGCAGGTACTCGCGGCGACGAACGAACTCTTCGAGGTCGGCGGGGCGTCGATCGTGGCGGAAGAGCTTGCGCTGGACAGGCATTGGCGCAACGCACGCACCCTTGCCGTGCACAACCCGATCAACCAGAAGCTGCGATCGATCGGTGACTACCTGCTCAACGGAGCGGATCTACCGTATGCGTGGAGTGCCGGTGTGCGCACCGATACTGCTGCGACCACCGGAGACGCGAAGGGGTAACGCCTCACGTCGAGCGCAGGTCGATCATCAGGAAGACCTTGTCGTAGCGGCGTTCCCCGAAGGCGACAAATCTCGGTAGGCGCCCGTACTCGGTGAAACCCAGGGATTCGTACAGGGACAACGCCGCTATGTTGTCGCCGCGCGCATCCAAGGTGAGTACTTCGACGCCGGCTGCCCTGGCATCGTCGATCAGGGCAGCCGTCAGCGCGCGACCGATGCCCATGCCCTGGGCGCTCGGGTTGACGGCGATCTTCTCGATGTCGGCGTGCGGCCGATGCGTCGGGCGGGCATAGCGACTCCAGTAGCCAAGGCCCACAAGCACATCGTCGACGTACGCAGCCCGTAGTGACGCGTCGCCGACTGCGACATGGCTGAGGATCTCGTCGATCAGCTCGGCCACCTCCGCTTCCGCCGGTGGATCAACCCATCCGAGTGCGGCGCCGTCGCGGACCAAGCCGAACAGGATCGGGTGCGCTTCGCGGGCAAACCGCTGCCGCGCCTGCGGATCTCCGGTTGAGTGCGCCGCGTCGACGATCTCGGTGTGCATGGTCGGCAGCATAGCCAACAGGCGCGGTGATTCTCGACGAGCGCGGCGTCGAACTCACTTTCCGGGAGGCGGGAGCTCACCGAAACGGAAGAACGAATCCCACAGTCCCACATAGGTTGACGAGACGGGACCGCCCGTCGGGTTGGCGTTCGCGTCGCCCGGATTCAACCACTTGTAGGTGATCGTGACGCTGATCGGCGTCGAACCCGTCACGGACACGAAGCCGGTGGGCTTCCAAGCGGAGCCGAGGTACTTTCCGGGCCGGAACAGCAGTACAGCTACGGGCGATGAACCCGTGCCGCCCGATGTGTCGAACGCCGCCCACATCAGTGGCGGGCACCACGGGGTACGGTCATTCGACTTCGCCCGCAGGACCCAGTGCAGATCGTTTCGACCGAGTGGCGGACCTATCTGGCGGAGTCCGCGCTGCACTTCCGACGAAGCAACCGACAGACAGGCGCTACCGACGGAGGTACCGGCGGCCTGAGCGCCCGGCGGGGCAGCTGCTGCGGGTGCCGCCGCGAGGGACGTCAGGAACGCGGATGCGGCGAGGAAACTCAGTACACGTGTGCGACGACGAGACATTGACGACTCCAAGGTTCGAGTGGACGTTTCCCGGCCCTGTGGTGTCTTTCGGCTCGACGTCGTGCCGCGTTAGCCGCTTTACCTTTCGATACGAGGCAGACGCGCGATCGTTATCGAGTGGACCAGACCCATCGACGGTGCATGGTCGATCTGTGGGCGCAATGCCCGACTGGCTACGCTTGCCCCATGAGTCTGCTGCTGAACCCTGCCACCAACGACTACTCGCAGTTCGACGCCGAGACCCGCAGGTTGTTGCGCGCGACGATCGACTTTTTCGAGTCGTACGGCAAGGAGCGCCTGCTGCAGGCCGATCTGAACGCCGAGTGGGTCACCGACTTCCTCGAGTTCGAGAAGAAGGAAAAGCTCTTCGCGACGTTCCTCACGCCCGCCGCGTATGCCGACGGCGACGAGAACCGACGGTGGGACGCCGCGCGCAATGCCGCCCTCAGCGAGATCTTCGGCTTCTACGGCTTGTCGTACTGGTATGCCGAGCAGGTCACCATTCTGGGTCTCGGCCCGATCTGGATGTCGAGCAATGACGTCGCGAAAACCAAAGCGGCACAGCAGCTTCTCGACGGCGAGGTCATGGCCTTCGGATTGTCGGAGCGAACACACGGTGCGGATGTGTACAGCACCGACATGGTGCTGACCGACGACGGCGCCGGCGGGTTCACCGCGTCGGGCACCAAGTACTACATCGGCAATGGCAACGTCGCAGGCATGGTGTCAGTGTTCGGCCGCCGCGCCGACATCGAGGGACCCGACGGCTACGTGTTCTTCGCCGTCGACAGCAGGCACGAGAACTACCGTCTCATCGACAACGTCGTGCACGGACAGATGTTCGTGTCGACCTTCGAGCTCGACAACTATCCGGTGAGCGCCGACGACATCCTGCACACCGGCCCCGAAGCATTCGCCGCCGCGTTGAACACGGTCAACGTCGGAAAATTCAATCTGTGTCACGGCTCGGTCGGGATGTGCACGCATTCGCTGTACGAGGCGATCGACCACGCCAACAACCGGATCCTCTACGGCAACCCGGTCACCGACTTCTCGCACGTCCAGGGCAATTTTGTCGACGCATTCGCGCGACTGTCGGCCATGAAGCTGTTCAGCGACCGCGCCGGGGACTACTTCCGTTCGGCGAGCCTCGACGACCGCCGCTACCTGCTGTTCAACCCGGTGACGAAGTCGAAGGTGACCTCCGAGGGCGAAACCGTGATGACGCTGCTGCTCGATGCGATCGCCGCGAAGGGCTACGAGAAGAACACGTACTTCCATCAGGCCAACCGCTTCATCGGGTGGCTGCCGCGGCTCGAGGGCACCGTGCACGTCAACGTCGGGCAGATCCTCAAGTTCATGCCCAACTACCTGTTCGGGCCGGTCGAGTATCCCGAGATCGAGACGCGGCTCGACGCCACCGACGACGCTTTCTTTTTCGCGCAGGGCCCCGTCGGCGGTGCGGGCAAGGTGCGCTTCGGCGATTGGACCGCACCGTACGCGGCGCGCACCGATGTGCCGAACGTCGCGGTGTTCTACGAGCAGGCGCAGGCACTGCAGAAGCTCTTGCAGACCGCCGCGCCCAGCGCGGAGCAGCAGAAGGACCTCGACTTCGTCCTCACAATCGGACACCTGTTCTCACTGGTCGTCTACGGGCAGTTGATCCTTGAACAAGCCTCGCTCATCGGACTCGACGCCGATCTGCTCAACCGGATCTTCGACTTCCAGATCCGCGACTTCTCCGGCTACGCCGTATCGCTGTACGGCAAGCCGACGGCGACGCCCCAGCAGCAGGCGTGGGCACTTGACGCTGTCCGACGACCCGTCGCCGATGCCGACTCCTTCGACAGGGTCTGGCAGCAGGTGAAGGAGCTCGACGGCGCGTACGTGATGCCGGCCTGACAGCCAGCGGTCAGTACAGTCGGCAGTGCGCGACGCCCTGCCGCGTCAACCATCCCAAGGGAGCTCCACATGGACTTGCCTGATGACCTCGTCGAACTACTGCGTACACCTGCGCTCTGCTACGTCGCGACCGTGATGCCGGACGGATCACCGCAGTTGACACAGACCTGGGTCGACACCGATGGCAAGCGCGTCGTGATCAACGTCGTCGCGGGCATGCAGAAGGCCCGCAATTTCGAAAGGGATCCCCGAGTCGCTGTCGCGATCTCTGATCCCGCGAATCCGGCGCTGTTTACTCAAATTCGCGGTCGAGTAGTTGAGATGACCACCGACGGAGGCGTCGACTCGATCAACGAGTTGGCTCACAAGTACACCGGCAAGCCGTACGCCTGGTACGGCGGCCAGGAGCAGACCCGCGTCATCGTCACGATCGAGGCCGACCGGATCTCGCGGGTGCCGTGACGACTGCCCGGCCCCGCACCTCATCTGTGTCTATTCACCTTCGGCGGTGCAGAAGGTAAATCGCGACAGATGAGGTGCGGTGCAACCGATGAGTCCGTCGGTGTTGCGGCAGAGCCGAATTCGTCAACTCACTGCGGCCCCATCTCGGCTTAGCCAAGGCGAGACGGGCCGCAGTGTGTGCCGCCGTTAGTCGGCGGTACCTGAACAGCTAGCGGTGGCACCTGGTCCCGAGCTGGTGTTGGTGGAGATCACCTTGTCACCCTGCTTGATGGCGCAGGTGATCGTTCCTGAACCGTCGATGCTATTGGAGGCGCTCAACGTCACGGACTTGCCGAGCCCACTGATTTGGACTTGCTTGGTCCACGGCACCGGCACGTCGGTGTCCTGGGCGATGTTGAGGTTGCCGGTGGTGTAGGTCGCCGACGCAGTGGGTCCATCACCGGTGATCTCGTAGGTGACGTCAACCACGCGCTTCGATTCGTCGTCTACCGATTTGACCGCACCGCCGACCAGTACCGAACAGGAAGCGATGATCGCGATGATCACCACGAAAATCGCCAACAGAATCCACGGCCACTTCTTTCGCTTCTGCTTGGGTGGTTCGGTGGCCGGATATCCGGGGTAGGGCTGGCCCTGCTGCGGCGGATAGTAGGGCTGCCCCGACGGCGTACCACCCTGATTGGGGTAGGGCTGCTGGGGATTGTTCGGGTTGTTCGGATCGGTCACAGAGGTGTTCCTTTCATGGGTGCCCGCCGCACTGGTGTAGTGCGACAGACCATTCGTTTCCCGACGTATGAGGGTGTGCGATGCCTTCAGCGGTCACCTCAGCGCGATCGTGACCGGTCGACCACCCGAGGCGCGCAGTGAGATTGAGGCAGGCACCGCGGTGGGTGGTACGTCAACGACGAGAACCGCATGCACACTGTTTCCAGGGTTGATATCGGTGATCCAACTGGTGTTGTCGTTGGCGACAACGGTGGCCGACGAGTCGATTTGGTAGGCGCGCCCACCCGCATCACGCACCACCTGCTGACTCAAGCTGAACGAGATCGGTGAGCTGGAGGTGTTGGTGATGGTGACATCGATGAGTACGTAGACGCCTTGGGCAGACTCGGTGAGAAAGTCACCAACCGAGGCCAAGCCCGTCTGTACCCCGGTCACCTCGAACTGCGCGAACGCGCCGTCCGATACCGGCTTTCGCATGGCGGCTGTCGACGTCGCCGTTGGTTGCGTGACCTTGGGAGGGGCGGCAGCCTCAGGTGCTGCACCACCACGTGCTGGGCTCGATGTGGTCGACGCCGACGTCGCGGTGTCGGGAGCTGCGGCAAGCCCGATTGCCAGCAGCAGAGCGAACAGCACCACCACCGCGGCACCGACACCGATCAATGCCCACGCCCAGCCCGGCAGCCCCGACTGACGTCGCTGATGGGGAGGTGGTGCGGCCCGGTGTGGCGGAGGACCAGACGGATACACCATGAATGCGCAGGTTCCTTCGTGCTCGGTCGCCTACGGATGTCGAGGCGTTCGCGCATACACTAGCCCGACATTCCACTGTAGTTTCACAAATCCCGAAATCCGGTCAACACAGACCGCGGGAGCGGATTGTGACGCAGGTGTAGGTCGCGAGACGCGGATTTCCGCACCGCTGTGTGATCGGAATACACCTCATCCCCGACCCCTGGACGGCTTGGTTGACCGACCGGGCTACGGCGCGGGTCAATCCGCACGGACAGAATCAGTACTTGATATCTGTCAGTCTTTTCGAAGGCGCGCCCCAGATATAGAGCCCAGGCCCCGGGGATCTGCTGCGCACCTCATCTGTGCGCAGCTACCTTCAGCAGTGCCGAAGGTAAATCGCGACAGATGAGGTATGGCAGCAGCCGTCACCAGGGTCGACGACCCGCGCGCCTCACGGATTCAACGAGGCGGCGAGTGCGTCAATCAGAGGGGCCAGATGGACGTCACCCGACCGGCGGATGCAGCTTGTGGTGATCTTCATCGACAGATCGCTGATGGGGAGAAGCGAAATCTCCTCAGATTCGATGACCGCTCGGACTTCCGAGTCACGCGGAATGAGCGCAAACAACGGCGCGTGCCGTAGTAACAACAGCATTCCGCTGACGTCGCTGTAGCGAACATTGGGTTCGATCTGGATGCCGCGCTGTCGCAGTTCGGAGAAGTGCTGATTGGAACGCAGGTCCCAATGGCGTGGACCGCGTAAGAAGCTGAGGTCGCGCAGTTCGGCGGCGGTGACGTCGACCCGTCCGGAAAAGCGGCGGGCATCGACCACCACGTCGAGTTCATTCGACCACAGCAACCGATCCACCAACTGAGGGTGATTCGTCGGCATGTGACACAGAGCGAGATCGGTTGTGGCGTCGATCAGTTCGACTTCCATCGCCACTGACGGGCTCTGACGTAAGCGAATGGTGAACAGATCTGATAGATCGTCGATCACTTGAGACACACAACGCCGCTGCGCACGCGACAAGACGTCGGGAACGGTCAGGCGTACATCGAGTCCCGGCGACGGTTGGTTGACCCGTGCGGACAGGGTGTCGAACTCGGTGACCAATTGCCTTGCGAGCGGGAGCAACTCGCGTCCGGCCGTTGTCAGTGCGGTGTGGTGAGTGGAGCGGTCGAAGAGCTTGACACCGAGTTCGGACTCCATCGATCTGATTCGCTGACTCAGCGGCGGCGTCGACATGTGCAGGGACTGCGCAGCCTTCGTGAAACTCAACTCGCGGGCGACTGCCACGAAGTACCGAAGATGTCGAATCTCCATTGAGACCTCCATTGGTGTTATCGCCGCGATCATACCGAAGCAATACACATGGTCATTCCTTTAGCATCCCAAAGCACATACACTCGAGTACAGGTCAACTACGAAAGTCGGGAGACATTATGGGCGACAACGCATTTCCATTGAATATCGGCGGCGAAGCAACTGGACCACTAGCCGGTGTCCGAATTGTCGATTTGTCCAAGGTGGTTCTGGGGCCGATGGCGACCCAGATCTTGGGCGACATGGGCGCCGATGTCATCAGAATCGAATCACCAGGAGACAACGCCCGGATCTCGCCGGCCAATGTGGAGCGCAATCCGGGAATGGCTGCGCTCTACATGCAGCTCAATCGCAACAAGCGCAGCATCACACTCAATCTCAAGGCGCCCGGCGGCGTTGATACGCTGCTGGACCTGCTGGCAGATGCCGACGTTTTGGTCACCAATATGCGGGGTCGCGCACTGACGAAGCTCGGAATCGACTACGACAGTCTGAAAAAGCGCTTTCCTCACCTGATCTACGCGCACGCACAGGGTTTCAACGAAACATCGAGCGCTGCGGATCGGCCTGCGTATGACGAGGTCATTCAGGCAGTGAGCGGAATCGTCAACATGCAGGAGCGAGCGAACGGCAGTCTGCAGTTCCTGCCGACGTTCATCGCCGACAAGACCGTCGCACTGTATCTCGCCATCGGCGTCCTGGGTGCCGTGGTCGATCAGGTGCGCACCGGACAGGGCCAGTACCTCCGAATTGCCATGGCAGATGCGATGATCGCCGTCAATGCCGTGGAGCACCTCGGCGGCGAGATGTTCGTTCCCCCAGCAGGCGACGCGGGAAATCCCCTCAGCCTGAGCCAGATTCACCGCGCAATGCGCACGCGCGACGGCGGGGCGATCGCCGCCGTCGCCTACACCAACGCCGCGATTCGCCAACTACTCATCGGCGCCGGCCGCCACGAGCGCGCAGCCGACCCCGTATGGGACACCGTTGCGATCGACCGCGACGTCTTCAATTCGGGGTGGGAAGAGGTCCTCGAGCACTCGACAACCAAGACCACCGCGGAGTGGGAGGAGTACCTGAATGCCCACGACATTCCGTTCGGACTGGTCACCGACATCGCCGACCTACCCAACGACGACTATGTCCGTGAAGTACACCTGATCGGTGAGGTCGACCATCCGACCGAGGGACGAGTTCGTATGGTGCGCAACCCATTGGAGTACTCACGGACGCCAACCGACATCAGGCGGCTACCGGAGCAGTACGGTGCCAGCACCGCCGACGTTCTCGGCGCCGTCGGACGCTGACAGCAGAAATGATGTTCACCGGATATTGGAGGTCGATGACATGACCAAGAATCAGCACGTAGATCAACCCACGCCGGAAACCGTCGCGATCATCGGCGTCGGAGTGATCGGCCTCGCCTGGGCACGCCTTGCGCTAAAACATGGTTGGGACGTCAGAGTATTCGATGTTCGGCCCGACGTCGCTGACGTAGTGCAGGCGGAGTTCGGACCCGACGCCGGCGTCACGGTTGCGACCTCACTGGAGGACTGTGTTCGAGGTGCCACGTTTGTGCAAGAGAACGGTCCCGAGCGACTCGACGTCAAACGCGACACCATCGGCGCCCTCGTCGCTGGTACCGACGCGTCAGTCGTGATCGCAACGTCGAGCTCGTCGATCACCGCGAGCGCCATCATCGCCGACGGCGTCGACGGATCGAGGGTGCTCGTCGGGCATCCGTTCAATCCGCCGGATCTCATGCCGTTGGTGGAGGTCGTCCCGTCTCCGAAGACATCGACGTCGGCGGTGACGCGGGCGGTGGACGTTTACCGTTCACTGGGCCGGACTCCCGTCGTGATCGGGAAGGAGATCGCGGGCTTTGTCGCCAATCGACTGCAGGGCGTGATCTCACGCGAAGCTCGTTACCTGGTGCAGCAGGGCGTTGTAAGCCCAGCCGATCTTGACACCATCCTTCAGAACTCACTCGGATTACGCTGGGCGACAATCGGATTGTTCGAGAGCAATGTGCTCGGTGGTGGTCCGGGAGGCATTCGGCACTTGATCTCCGGTGTTGGCGCAACAACGGGTGGGATCGAATACCACGCTCCGGCAACAGATCCGGCATCGATGGAGACGCTCATCGAACAGGTCGAGGACACCTACGGCGCCGGCGAGCAGACCTATGAGGCCCTTCGGGAACGGCGCGATACACGAACACGGGCCGTACTGGCTGCTCTCGCCGCATGCGACGACGACGCGGAGTGAGAACAGCCACGCAACACACTCTCCGTCCCATTTGCTGTTCGGTGCGGGCCCTGCTCGTCAACTCACGGCAGCCCGCAGCCGGGGGAGTTGCTGCAGCGGGTTGATGCGTTCGACCTCGTAGCGCTGATCTGTGGTGAATACCTTGCTCAAACCGGGAGCGGGATCGCCCGAGCCCTCGAGGAACACTGCTTGGCTGAACGGCCAGTCGGAGCCGAAGACGATATGCGAGCGCGGCGCGACTGCCAACACTGACCGCATCGCTGCTTCCGACGCGCTGAGGGCGGTGTCGAAGTAGAAGGTGCGGATCAGTTGTTGCACGTCGAGGGCAGAGGGACGAGGCGCACCAGCGGGCCAATGGTTGCCGACGGGTGTTTCGGCAAGGACGCCGATGCGCCAGGACAGGAAGGGCAGCGTCCCGCCGGCGTGTGCGAGTTGAAACCGGATACCGGGGTAGCGGCGCAGGGTTCCGCCCGCCAACATCAACGTTGCCGCTCGAGTGGTATCGAAAGTGAACTCCTCGAGGAAATCCGGTAGTGGCAGTGAGGGTTTGGCGTCATCGGGGATAGCAGCGGGATGGACGAAGACGAACGCCTTGCGGCGGTTGAGTGCCTCCATGAGCGGCTCGAAACGGGGATCGCCAAGGTAGACCCCGTCGTAGGCCGATAGCAACACGACGCCGTCGAGGTGGAGAGTGTCGAGTGCGTACTCGAGTTCGGCGATCGAGGCCGCGACGTCGGGCATGGGCAGTACCGCGAATGCGCCGAAGCGAGTGCGGTGCGTGCGAAAGAGCCTGGCGGCGTAGGTGTTGCAGTAGCGGGCAAGATCGCGGGCTTCTTGGCCGCGCAGGAACGACACACCCGGGTCAGACACCGAGAGCGCCTGGGACTGAATGCCCCATCGGTCCATGAAGTCGATCGCTGATTCCGGCGACCACTGCGGGGTGGGATAGCCGCCGATGGTGAAATGACCGTGTTCGAGCAGTGCGGCACGGTACTCAGGTGGCAGGAAATGGGCATGGAGATCGATCCGGTACCTTCCGGACGGTGCGGCCGAAGCGGTCGCCGGCACAGCGCTCGTTGCGACAGCGACTCCTGCGGCCGCCGCGCCTGCACCGATCAACAGCGACCGACGGCTCATGCCGAAGGACTCGCCAGTGCTGGGCGAGGACAGGGTGATATCAGCAGTCATCGGTTGTGGACCTCTCGGGAGATGAGTGTGGACGCTTAGGCGTCATGGGTGAGAACGACTGTCTGAGAACGGCTTCCGGCGAGCAAGTCCAACGCGATGTCGACGAGCATGTCTTCTTGCCCGCCGACCATGCCGCGTCGGCCGGCTTCCACGAGCAGGCTGCGGGCATCGAGGTCGTAGCGTTCGGCAATGCTCTCGGCGTGACGCAGGAAGCTCGAGTACACGCCGGCGTATCCGAGAGTCAACGTTTCGCGGTCGACACGCACGGGGCGGTCCTGCAACGGGCGGACGATGTCGTCGGCGGCGTCTTCGAGCGCATTGAGGTCACAGCTGTGTTCGAGCCCGGCTCTCGACGCGGCCGCCACGAACACCTCCAACGGAGCGTTGCCCGCGCCTGCGCCCATACCCGCCAGCGACGCGTCGACACGATTCGCGCCATGCTCGACCGCCACGAGCGAGTTGGCCACTCCCAGGGAGAGGTTGTGGTGTGCATGGATACCGATCTCGGTGTCGCCGTGCAGGACTCCACGCAAGGCGTCGCACCGCTCGGCGATGTCGCGCATGGTCATCGCGCCCCCGGAATCGACGACGTAGACACAGGTGGCGCCGTAGGACTCCATCAGCAGGGCTTGCCGCGCCAACTCCTGCGGACTGGCCATGTGGCTCATCATCAGAAAGCCGACGGTGTCCATGTCGAGTTCACGGGCAGCGGCGATGTGCTGGGCGGAGATGTCTGCCTCGGTACAGTGCGTCGCGACCCTCACGGTGCGCGCACCGGCGCCATGAGCGTCCTTGAGGTTCTGCACAGTGCCGATCCCGGGAAGGAGCAGGGTGGCCACGGTCGCTCGTTTCACCACGCCTGCAACGGCTTCGATCCATTCCAGGTCGGTGTGGGCGCCAAAGCCGTAGATGCAACTGGAGCCGGCAAGGCCGTCGCCGTGCGCCACCTCAATCGAATCCACACCGGCCGCATCGAGTGCCGTGGCGATGGTGACCGCCTGCTCGGTTGTGTACTGGTGCCGGATCGCGTGCATGCCGTCTCGCAGCGTCACGTCGCTGACATACACCTTGCTCACCGTGTGGCTCCTGTTGTCTGCGCGGCATGAACTGCAATGCGTTCGGCCGTGGCTTTGGCAGCCGACGTCATGATGTCGAGATTGCCTGCGTAGGCGGGCAAGTAGTGGGCTGCGCCCGTCACCTCGAGCATTGTGGTCACCCGCGTGCCGCTGAACTTGCCCGTCTCGGGGATGTAGAGCGGATTCTCCGCGGTGAACGTCTCGAACTGCACACGTTGCTTGAGCCGATAGCCGGGAACATAGGCATTGACGCGCTCGACCATGTCGGTGATCGACGCTTCGATCGCCGAGTGGTCGGTGTCGCCGTCGACAAGGCAATACACGGTGTTGCGCATCAGGATTGGCGGGTCGGCCGGGTTGAGGATCATGACTGCCTTTGCGCGCTGCGCACCTCCGACGTCACGTAACGCGGCGGCGGTCGTCTCGGTGAACTCATCGATATTCGCGCGGGTTCCCGGCCCCGCTGACTTGGACGAGATGGACGAGATGATCTCGGCATACGAGACCGGAGCACATGCGCCGACGGCAGCGGCGATCGGCACGGTCGCCTGACCGCCACAGGTCACCATGTTCAGATTCGGCGCATCCAGATGTTCGTCGAGGTTGACAACGGGCACACAGAACGGCCCGATCGACGCGGGAGTGAGGTCGAGCACCCGGACCCCGGTGGACTCGAGGATGGACCAGTTGGCACGGTGCGCCCCGGCAGACGTCGCGTCGAAAACCAGTCGCACATCGGCGAATTCGTCCATGGCAAGCAGTCCGTCGACGCCCTCGGCGGTGGTGGCGACGCCCAGTCGTGTGGCGCGCGCCAAGCCGTCGGAGCTCGGATCGATCCCCACCATCGCAACCACCTCGAGTGGGCCGTCGCTTCGGAGGATCTTGATCATGAGATCGGTGCCGATATTTCCGGAGCCGATAATGGCAACCGGGTAGCGCTGAGTCGTGGTCATCGATGGCTCTCTCAGGTGAAGTCGATGGATACGCGGCCGAGACCGGACAGATCCGCTGCCGCGGTGTCGCCGGCGTGAACGAACACGGCTGAGGTGATCGATCCGGACATGACGAACTCGCCGACCTGCAGCCCGATGTCGAACGCGGCCAGGGCGTTCACCAACCATGCCACCGCCTCGGCGGGGTGACCCAGAACCGCGGTGGCAATTCCGGTGTCGACCTGCTCATCGTTGACGTACAGGTAGGCAGAAATGTCGTCGAGGTCGGGTGCGTCGTTGATCGGCACCCACGGACCGAGGACCACCGCGGCAGAGCTGGCGTTGTCGGCGACGGTGTCGCACAAAGTGATTCGCCAGTCAGCGATCCGGCTGTCGACGATCTCCAGGGCCGCAGCAACTGCGTCGGTGGCATCGAGGACATCGGCGACGGTGATACCTGGTCCTTGCAAAGGACGGTTGAGCCGGAACGCGATCTCCGGTTCGACGCGCGGCGCGCAGAGAGACGACGCCGGAATGGCGCCGCCGTCGGGGTACACCATGGTGTCGAGAATGAATCCGTAATCGGGCTCGTCGACGCCGAGTAACTGTTGCATGGGCGCTGACGTCAGACCGATCTTGCGGCCGACCAGCCGAGCCCCGTCGTCGAGCAGTCGCGTGAGATTTCGTTGCTGAATCGCATAGGCACCGGCCACGTCGAAGTCGGGGATGCTTTCGCTCAGCGGGGCAATCGGCGCGCTGTCGAGCAGTGCGATGTGCAACCTGTCAGCCCAGTCGTCACAGTCGGCCGGTGGCAGGGGAGAAATCATGAGTCCTCGTCTCGTGGTGATTCGGTGAGTCGGAGTGCGGCATCGATCAACATGCGTCCGTGGAGTTCGAACAGCGCTGGTAGATCGACCGAGTCACCGCCGATCTCCTTGGCGATGAACAGACCGTCGGCGCCCGCCATGGCATAGGTGGCGAGTTGATCGACGGCGGCCGCGTCGAGATCTGGCGACAACTCCTTGGCTGCTTCGCGAATTCGGACCTGAGCCTCAGCTCGCACCTGGAGATACATCTCGCGGGCGCGCGGCTCAACTGGTCGGCGTTCCAACGCGAGCATCAGTCCGAGCCGCAGAAAATCGGGGGACTCCAGCAGCGCCTTGGCCACCTGCATGGTCATCTCCGCGACCCGGTCGCGGGCCGTACCGTCGTCGGGCATGCTCCACGCGGACAGCCACTGGCCGAAGCTTCGCTCGATGACAGCAGCAATGAGGTCGTCCTTGTCGGTGAAATGCCAATAGATCGAACTCGCAGGCAACCCACACCGCTTGCTCACCAGGTTGATACTTGTTCCCTCGTATCCGCGCTCACTGGCGATTTCTGTTGCCGCGTCGAGGATTTTGGCTCTCGACGTCTCGCCGTTCGCTCGACGTCGCCGCGATGTCTCTGCCATTGGTTCACCCTTCTCGATTGGTCGGGGAGTGGCCGCAATTGCCGTAGTGGTCATTACAGTAAGTCCTTGACGGCCCGCGGTCAAGGTCTTAGCGTAGTGATCACTACAGCTCGTTTATGTGGCATCTCGCCCTGGTGGCGAAGTCAGGCTTTAGGAGACTTCCGTGTCCGACATTCCGCACTACGACGTGGCGATCATCGGCTATGGCCCCACCGGCGTCACCGCAGCCAACCTCCTCGGTCGACAGGGACTGAATGTGGTTGTGCTCGAACGTGATCCGGGCGTCTACGGTCGCGCCCGTGCAATTTCAACAGACGAGGAGGTCATGCGTATCTGGCAGCAGGTGGGCCTGGCCGATACCCTGCAGCGCGACATGCTGCCCGGCGGCGTCGTCGCATTCGTCGACGCCGAGGGCAAGCCGTTCTCGGAGGTACAGCCGACATCACGAGGCGCCGGTCACCCACCGCAGCAGTTCATCTACCAACCTGCCGTCGACACGACGCTCCGCGCAGGGGTGGAACGGTTTGCCAACGTCACGGTGCTGACGAGGCACGAGAGCCTCAAGGTGCTCAGCGGCGCCGACGACGTCGAGATCCTGGCCGCCGACCTTGCCGACGACAGCTTAGTGCGGATTCGCGCGTCGTATGTGATCGCTGCCGATGGAGGGTCGTCGGCGACACGGGGACAACTGGGAATCGGGTACCAGGGCACGACCTACACCGAGCGATGGGTGGTCATCGACACGAAGGTGCTCCGCGACTGGGAAGGCAGCTCGCGCTTACGTTTTCATTGCGACCCGGCGCGTCCCACCGTTGACTGTCCGACGCCGCTCGGGCATCACAGGTGGGAGTTCCCGGTCCGCGACGGCGAAGACGAGGAGTATCTCGCGACACACCAAGCTATTTGGGCCATTTTGAACAGTCAGGGCATCACCGAGGAGAACGTCGAGATCCTGCGCGCGGTGGTCTACAGCCACCATGTGCGGGTTGCCGACCGTTGGCGTGTGGGCCGGGTGTTCCTGGCAGGCGATGCCGCGCACGCGATGCCGCCATGGATCGGGCAGGGGATGGCGTCGGGCGTACGCGATGCTGCCAACCTGTGCTGGAAACTCGCCGGGGTTGTCGACGGAAGTCTTCCGGAGTCAGCACTCGACAGCTATCAGGTCGAACGTGAGCCCCACGTGCGCGAGACAACCGATCATGCCGTATTCGCCGGCAAGGTGATCACCGAACGTCGCCCATGGGCTGCAGCCCTCCGCAACAACGCCTTTCGGTTCGCATCCAAGTTCTCCATCTACACACGCTGGATGGTGGACAACAAGTGGATCCCGAATGCCCACTATGTCGACGGGCTCTTCAGCGAACAGACCCACCCCGCCCGAGGGTGGCAAATCCCTCAGCCGTGGGTGCTTGACGAGCACGGAACACGAGTTCGCCTCGACGACGTGCTCGCCGGTCGCTGGGTCGTGCTCGGTCTCGACGAACGCGACCACACTGCGTGGCACTCGCGCGGCGTCGAAGTGCTGAGAGTACTGCCTGCTGGTGCACGGCCCGCCCCCGACGCCATCGTCGACGCCGACGGCACACTGCGGACGTGGTTCAGCACGCACCACGCTTCGGCGGTTGCGCTGCGCCCCGACGGCTTCGTCTACTGCGCTGCCGACTCCGGACACACCCTCCCGACACCGCCCGCAGGATTGCGTGCGGCGACCGCCACCTCACGATGAAGGAAACCTGATGTTGGCCCCTCACAACGCATCCCACACCGTCACAGTCAATGGCGATACCGAGATCTTCTACACCGAGATCGGTACCGGCGACCCAGTCGTTCTGCTACACGGAGGCGGACCAGGCGCCTCCGGTATGTCGAACTACGCGCGCAACGTCGACGCCCTGGCCAGCCGATTCCGTGTGATCGTCCCCGACCTGCCCGGCTACGGTCGTAGCAGCAAGAACCTCGAACAAACCGACCCGTTCGGCGCGCTTGCCGACGCGATCCGCGCCCTACTCGATCACCTCGGACTCGACACCGCCCATCTGGTGGGCAACTCGTACGGTGGCGCCTGCGCGCTGCGGCTGGCCCTGGACACCCCGCACCGCGTCGACCGGCTGGTGCTCATGGGACCGGGCGGGATCGGCACCACGCGCGGGGCGCCCACCAAGGGACTCAACGCACTTCTCGGTTACTACACGGGCTCCGGGCCCAGCCGCGACAAGCTCGAAACCTTCATCCGCACCTACCTCGTCTATGACGCCGAGGCAGTACCGGAGAGCGCAATCGAGGAGCGCTATCAGGCCTCGATCGACCCCGACGTCGTCGCACATCCGCCGCTGCGACGTCCCTCGGGTCTCGGTGCGCTGAAAACTCTGTGGCGCATGGACTTCACCCGCGACTCGCGCCTGCAGACACTGCCGAACCGCACGTTGGTCATCTGGGGCCAGAACGACAAGGTCAACCGGCCGGCCGGGGGACAGATGTTGGTCGACGCCATGCCCAACGCCGACCTGATCATGCCGGCGCGAACCGGCCATTGGGTTCAGTGGGAACGAGCCGACCTGTTCAACCGGGTTGTGGCCGACTTCCTCGACGGCACCTACGCATGAGCGGCCCGATGTTGAGCGCCTCGACGACCATCGCACCGTCGGTGTTCGGGAACGTACACCTCGGCTACATCGTCATCGAAAGCCAAAAGTTCAGTGAGTGGCGACGATTCGGGAAAGACGCCATCGGAATGCACCTCGATGAGTTGTCGCCAGACGTGATTCGGTTCCGTCTCGACGATCACCAAGCACGGTTCATCATCGTGCGCGGCCCCGCCGAAGACGTCGTCGCCCTCGGGTGGGAACTCGACAATCATGAAGCATTCGACCAGATCGTTGGTCGTGTCACCGGCCGAGGTGTCCCGACCATGGTCGGCACCGACGAAGATGCCGCTATTCGCGGAGTGGAACGGCTGATCCGGTTTCCCGGTCCCAACCGTCTGGCGCAGGAAGTCTTCACCCGTGCGCGAGTGACCGACACACCACTGGCGATGACCAACCAACACGGATTCGTCACCGGCACATCAGGAATGGGGCACGTAGCGATCACGTCTACCAAACCGCAGCAGATGCGCGGCTACTACAACACCGTCTTCGACGCCCGGCTCACCGACTACATCGACGAAACGATCAGCGGCGCCAAGCTGAAGATCCGATTCCTGCGGGTGAACGAGCGTCATCACTCGATCGCCATCGCCAATGTCCCTGCCCTGCCGATCAATCCGATCCGGACTCGCGTTCAACACCTCAACATCGAGGTCGCATCACTCGACGACATGACCCAGGCCTATCAGCGGGTCAAGCAACTCGGCTTCGACATGGCGCTCTCCGTCGGCCAGCACACCAACGACAAAGAGCTCTCGTTCTACGCACAGAGCCCATCCGGCTTCGAATGGGAAGTCGGCTGGAACCCGATCACCGTCGACGAGAAGACGTGGGAACCGTCTACCCACAAGGGGATCAGCATCTGGGGGCACACACCAGAAGGCCAGACGATCATCGACAAACTCGACCAGTTCCGCCGCGGCGCGCTCTCGCTCCGGCACGAGGAGGACACCGTCACGGCGCTCTCCGGGATGGGCATCCCCGACAACTGACCGCGAGAACGTGCGATGCCTCGTCACGTCACAGCGGGCTCACGCGCGTCAGCACTGCGCCGGCGGTGGAGTCGGCCATCATGCAGGTGCAGCTGGGTCGGTGCGAAGCAGTTCGACCACCCGGGACCATCCATCGGCGCCGTATCCCTCCTCGACCGCCCGCGTGGCGAGGTCATGCATCAGACGTGGCAGCCGGGCATCGAGTCCCGCCTCGACGCTGGAGTCGACGATATGCCTAAGGGCCGCCGCCTCCATGGCGATGTTTTCCTCGGTTCCTGGATACTCTCCGGCGTCGACGTCGGCCGCAAGTCCCAGGAAGGTAGCGGGCAGGATGTCCAGCATTTCGATGGCCATCGGGACGAAGCTCGACGCGGTATGCCCGGCGGAGGTGACCAGCGCAGCCGCGTGCAGGAACGCGGTCATCCCGCTGAAGAAGATCTCCAGCATGCCGGTGTCGAGTATGGACGCCGTTGCGGGGTCGTCCCCGACGAACGTCGATCGCGGTGCGACTACCTCCAGTTCGCTCCGATGCCGTTCGAGGAGGTCGCGGCGTCCGCTGTAGAGGATGAGGGCCTCCGGCGTCCCGATCACTGGGGTGGGCACCAGGATCGCGCCGATCAGGACGTCGATGCCGCGCTCATCTGCCCATCGTTGGGTCGTGCGCGCCTCATGCGGTGTCGACGAGGCGAGGACCACGACGACTCTCCCGCCGAACACCTCGCCGGGCAGTGAGCCGAGCACCTCGCGGGTCGCTTCATGGTCTCGCAAGCATGTGATGACGAGGCGGGCGCTGCTCACGGCCGACGCCAGATCGTCGGCCACGGTTGCACCGGCCTCAGCCATTCGCTCCGACGCCGACCGGGTGCGATTCCACACCGTTGTCGGCACATCAGCGGTGAGAAATGCTTGTGCGAGTGCAGATCCCATCGGTCCGAGACCGATCATCGTCACCCCGGCGCTGCGGTGTGCTGCTTCGTTCTGTGTCATAGGTCTATCGTCGACAGAACAGTCGGCGGCGACAAGTACCCACTATTTTGTGGCGTACTTACCTGGAGGTGGGTGTGGAGTGCACCTGCCCGACGAAAGGTGCATCCCATGGCGGACTTTCTGTGCGGACTCGACGCCGCCGTCGCGGTGGTGGGCGGCAAGTGGAAACCGTTGATCCTGTGGGCGCTGAGCGTGCAGCCGCGACGCACCGGCGAACTGCGCCGTGAGCTCGACGGTGTGTCGGAAAAGGTTCTCACCCAACAACTCCGCGAACTCGAACGCGACGGCATCGTCCATCGTGAGGTCTACAAAGAGGTTCCGCCGCGCGTGATCTACAGCCTGACGCGCAAGGGTGTGGCGCTTGACAAGGCACTCGCACCCCTGGGCGACTGGGGTGAGGAGCACCTGGCCGACATCATCGCAGTCCGGCAATGACGACTCGCACAGGATTCACCACCCGTGACCTCGCGTCGGCCGATCGCGCACTTCTGCGAGAGTCGTTTTGTGTCAAGGGATCTCGATGGGTTTGAGCGCGGTGGATCTCGTCGACGGCCCGCACCAGGTACGGCACGTGATCAACCGCGGCATCCGTCGCCATCTCGGCGGCGACCAGCATGGCCGCACCGATGATGGCGGCGAGCGGAATGGCTGCTGCGGCAGCGTCGTCACCACGACGTTCGGAAACACCCAAGGCGCCGATGAGCACCGCTACCACGGAGTCTGGTGGGACCGATACATCCCACTGTGCTGCAGTGTCGACGGTACGGGTGAGGACATCGGACACGTCGTCGCCGCTCACACCGTCCTGGAAGGACGTCTCGAGTAGCTCACGGATTACATAGGCATGCACGGCGCGGGCCGCATCACCGTGCTTCTCGAGTTGCGCGACAGCGTCGTCGAAATGCTCCCGGTCGTGGCTGCGCGCTGCGCTGATACCCTGGTCGCTCGCTGTGGCGATCTCTCGGGCATCGGCGACCATTGCGCGGGGAATCTCTGGTTTCGAGCCACTGCGAGGTCTCCTGTCTCGTCTGCCGGCGTTCGCGCAGCCCGGACACATCACCTACGGCTCGGACTGGCCATTCGCACCCGCTGTCGCCGGCGCCTACTTCGCCGCGAACCTGGAGAACTACCCAGACCTCGACGCCGCGCAGCGCGACGCGATCGAATGGTCCAACGCGGCACAGATGTTCCGGCAGCCGTAGCTGGGCGCACCTCATCTGTGTCGGTTCACCTTCGGCGGTGCCGAAGGTGAATTGCGACAGATGAGGTGCGAGCGTTCGTCGCTCGTATTCAGACGCGGCAACTTGAAGAACGCGTGCCTCTCAGCGCAACGCCGCCACGCCCATCCCGATTGCGCCGAGCACTGAAAGCCAGGTACGCACTGCGTTCCACGTCCCCCAGGTACTGGCGAACGTGGCCCAGTCCACCGTTCCAGCGGCGAGCCGTTGGTTGAGGGGCACGTTGATCGCCACCGTCGTCACGAACGCTACGAGGACGAGCACCGCACCGATCACCCCAGCAAGTCCGCGAACGTCACGAGGACCGAATGCAACGACCCCGACCACGACGGCCACCGCCAGCACCGGCGCGAGGAAGAAGACCGCGAGGAATGGTGGACGCTCGACAGCGGAGTTCATCCTGCGCATCGCGTCAGCGCCGTCGACTCCGCTCAGGGCCGCTATCACCGTGGCGTAGGCGAAGTAGAAACCCGCGAGTACCGCGCTGCAGAGCACGGCCGACCCGATCAGCAATTTCATTGTCATGGTTACAAGCATCGGTCGACTCTTTGGCGTTATCCATGCCGAAGTGGCTGATATTCATACGCGAACGTCTAATCTGAGGTCGTGGACCCTCTGTTCAGGATGTTGTCGGGGCTTCGGGCACAGGGCCTGTTCTCACTGCGGCTGTCCATGAGCGCACCGTGGTCGGTCGACATCGACGACGGCGCTCCACTCACCGTGATCGCTGTCGACCGCGGATCGGCGTGGCTCGTCCGACCGGAAGAGGAAGTGCTTCTGACGGCGGGGCAGGTCGCGTTGGTCGCGCACGGGCCCCGCTACGTGGTGGCCGACGAGCCCGACCGCGCCCCGACCGTTCGAATCGTGGAGGGCGGCAGGTGCATTGCGCTCCACGAGTCGATGCAGTCTGCGGTACACAGAGGTCTGCTGACGTGGGGCAATCACAGCGACGGAGCCGATCAGCTCCTCGTCGGAACCTATGCATCCGCATCCCAGGTCGGACGACACCTCACCGAGCAGTTGCCCGACTTCACGGTGCTACCGCCGGGCAGCGTCGACGAAACGACACTCGCCCTGTTGCGTCAGGAACTCGCCGATGCAAAACCGGGACACAGCTTCGTCATCGACCGCCTGCTCGACGTTGTGGTGGCCTCCGCCATTCGCGCCGCGGGACCGTTGGCCGGGCCCGGGTGGCTGTCCGGCACACTCGATCCGACGGTTGCCGGCGCTCTCGACCTGATCCATGAGTCACCCGAGAAGCCTTGGACCGTAACAGCACTCGCCGCCGCCTTACACGTTTCCAGATCCGGGTTGGCCGCCAAGTTTCGTGACAGCGTGGGAGAGACGCCCGCGAGATACCTCACGCGCTGGCGGATGACCCTGGCTGCCGACGCACTCGTCGGATCCGACGACGGCCTCGAGACGATTGCCCGGCGGATCGGCTACGGGTCAGCGTTCTCGTTCAGCAACGCGTTCAAGACGATGCACGGGACAAGCCCGTCGCACTACCGCCGCGAGCGTCAATGAGGGTGGCGAGAAGATCTGTGCCGCTTCGAAAGTGGTGACGCGTCGTCGTGAGTCACGCGCGGGCGGCCCTCGAGACCGCACCTCATCTGTGACGGTTTACCTTCTGCACTGCCGAAGGTGCCGAGCGACAGACGAGGTGCGGATCCGCTCATCGCGCACCAGGGTTGGCGTACGGCGGTGGCCCGGCGCCGCCGCGGCTTACGGCACGGCGGCAAAACGCCCAGCCAGGAACGGCGTCGAATCAACGAGTGAGGCCTGCATTGTGCTGTCGTGAGTGGTGGGGTATCCGTGGAAGTTCACCGTGGCGCCCGAAGCTCTCATGTCCTTCACCAGCGACGCGGTAACCGGATAGATCGCAGTGTCGTCGAAGTACCCCTCAGCGATGAACAGCGGCTTGGTGAATCCTGACGTGGGGATGCGCTGCATCTGAGCGAAGGCGGCGGAGATGCGCAGGTCGTCGGGAGTCTTCGCGAAGAGCTTCGAGATCTGCACATTGGCCAGCTCGGCATTCATCTGGTCGTCGCACTTGTCGTTCGCCTCGTTCATGAGATTCTTGCCCAGCGGGCTCAGATAGCTGGCGATGTTCAGCTCCGGGTATGCCGCCTGGATACCCGCGAGAGTGAACACCACGTAGGCCGTGGCATCTTCGATCGGTACGGGCAGCGACGCGTACGGCGCCAGCCATATCACGTATGGGGCGAGACGGTCGAAGTATCCGGTGAGTCCGGTGGACACCGACCCGACGAAGCGTAGGTCGGGTGCGTACTTTTCCGCCACGCTGGCCGCTGCCACGGACGCCTGTCCGCCTTGCGACTGCCCGATGGCGGCCCACCTGGTGGAGATCACCGAGGGCATGAGCTGGTGCGCGGCGCGCACCATGTCGATGACGTTGTAGCCCGGCGTTTGGGCATCGGCGTAGGGGTGGTGACCGGTGCCGTCGATGCCGTACGTGCCCAAGCCGTAATAGTCGCTGGCGACGACGGCATATCCCAGGCGCAACCAGTGCGACAGATAGTTGTTGTCCCTGTCGCGGTAGACCGGCCCGTGAATCGATGGGGCACACTGATTTCCGATGCCGACCGTGCCGTGAGCCCACGACAGCACCGGGTAGCCGCCGGGCGGTGGCGGTGTGGTCGGGAGGAAGATCGCACCACTGGACAAGCCAGGCCGTCCTTGAGGGCCGCGAGTCCAATAGACGACGCGGCGCTGTTTCCCGGCGTCGGCGCCGTTGATGGTCCACACTGACGTGGGGAGCGGCTCAGAGGAAATCGCGGTGCCGTTGGCCAGCGCGGCTGCGGCCTGCCCGGGGAGCGTTAGACTCAGGCCGGTTACCGCGGTTGCGACGGCGAGGGCGACAGCGACAACTCTTCTCCGCCAGGGAATTTCACGCATACTCGATCCTTATCCTTAATCCGAAGTAGCCGACGCAGTGATGTCGAGGAGATACGCCCGCACGGCCGCAGCCGACGTCGCAATCGTGGCCGCGATTGTTCGACGTGCGGTCACATCTACATCGTCGGCCATCTTCGAACTGCGCAGAACCATGACATTTCGATAACCCCCTATACCCGGTATGGGGGAGCGTGTGGCGATGCACCCGCTGCCGCGCCGCTACGCCGATGGATGCGTGGGTGGTCGAGATCCGTTGTCCGCGTGATCATGTCGTCGACGGCCGAGCCGACAGCGGAGATCACGCGGTCCTGCGCCGCCTCTGCCGGGGTGACGCGATGCTTGGTGCGAGTCCGGGGGCGGAATGCGAGGAGGATGTCGCGGCGAATCTCGGGCAGCTCAATCAGGTGTACACCGATGGGCACCTGGGCCGCGACGATGGCGGGTATGGCCGCTACGCCGCTGCCGGATTGTACGAAGGTGAAGATGGCCGCGTAGTCGTCGATGCGAGCGCCGACGTCGACTTCCATACCCCGGTTTCGGAAGAAGGCCGTCGTCGCGCGATCGAACGCGTCGTTGGCTGTGCCGAGGATCCAGCGCTGTCCCCGCAACGGTGTGAGGTCGTATTCGCCGGTGGGGGAGATGGTGAATTGGTCGAATAAGTCGTCTGGCACCGCGAGATATGCCGGTTCTGAGCCCAGCCCGACCACGGTGTATTCGCGGCAGTCGATATCGGGCGGAAAGTGCGGCGCGGCGAACACCAGCGCGACATCCAGTGTGCCGTCGGCGAGCCGTGTGGCCAGTGCGCTGTTCTCGTCGAGAAGGTACTCCACTGAGGTACCGCTGGCGTTTATCGCAAGGTGCAGGGTCGGAAACATCGCGGCACCGAAGCTCGGGAACGCACCGAACCGCACGACTGCGGATTGTCCGCGCCGCCAGGTGCGCGCATCGGCGACGATCTGGTCGCAGAGTTGCACTATCGACTCTCCGGTGGCGACCACGGACATGCCGAGCGGAGTGACGCGAGTGCCACGCGCAGTGCGGTCGACTACCGGAGATGCCAGCAGTCGCTCGAGCTTGCGCAGGTGGTGGTCCACGGTCGGGAAACTCCAACCGAGGGCCGACGCGGCGGCCGAGATCGAGCCCGACTCTCTGACCGCGATGAGTGCGTGCAGACCTCGCAGATCCAGTGCCTGTACGTCGAACTCACCACCCTCGGACGGCGCGCTACTCGCCGTCACGACCGTGTCCGTGCAGCCACACAGCACCGCGCGACCGACGACTGCCGGCGGTCGGGACGGACCGCAACTGGCAAGTGCATATCGACCTCCTCCGATCGATGCGAGCGACGGCCGATGCCGCCGTGACACCCGGTGGCCGGTGAGCTGTCCGGCCGGCGCTGTGATGGGGCGTGTGAGCGGTAAATATGTCACGGGCCGCAGGCCGCTGCAATCGGCGGAGGTGGTCGTGTGTGGCGCTTCATAGCGTCCACGACTGTGCTTGCCCTGACACTGTTGATCGGTCAACGGTCAATCCTGCACACTCCGTGCGCCCGTGCGACATGATCGGGTGAACACGCACGAGCCGAGCACCCGTCACGCTCCGCCGGCCGCGCCGCCACGATGACCCCGCCGTCGATCAGGTGGCGGTTGAGGCGATGACGTCCGCCGCGGTCGCGGCCGCGTTCGTCGCGGCCAGCTGTTGGTACACAAGGAAACTCACCGGAAAGCCGGGAAGATGATTCGGGTCGCCAGGACCATCGGAGATCCCGCGTAGGCCGACGAAGGGTATGGCGTGCGCCGCCGCAACCCCGGCGACGGCGGCGGTCTCCATGTCGGAGGTGAGATAGCCCGAACCCGAATCGACGTCGGCGAAGAGTGTTGCTAGTACACGGGGATCGATACGGGCAAGCGTGTCGACGTCGCGACGAGTGTCCTCAGGGTCTGCGAACGAGCATGGCCTGCAACCGGTCACCGAGCCACTACCGGGTACACACGGAAACGTGAATCCTTGATACGGGTCACTGCTGAGTCCCTTACCGCCGACTACCACGCGCGGTTCTCGGTGCAGATCGATCGGCGGCACCCAGGGCAGCTTGCATCCGCAGGGTGACAGCGGATTCATGCCGTCGGTGACATGTTTCAGGTGCGGGTGTGCCGCCCGCGCGGCAGCCAGCAGTGTGGGACCGGCGGGAAGTGTCCGTCCTTTGCGGGTGAGGTACCAGGTTGCCGGAACCGCGACATCACCGATGCCCGCCGGCGGTAACCCACCTGCCGTGCCGGAGAAGACGATCCGGGCGATCCGAAGGCCGTGTCGCGAGCAGGTAAGGTTCGCGAACGACGCGTTGGCGGCGCGGGTGGCGTTGACGATGCCGACCCCTGTCATCGCTGCGACGATCGGCTTGCCACGGATCTCCGTCCGGTAGAAGGTGACTCCGTCATCAGTCCACCGGTCCCGGACGCCGGAGGACTGCGCGAGAACCGCGGACAACTCCGCTGGATACGCCGACGTCACCAGAGTGACTGGCCGACAGACGGTTTGCGCACCGGCAGGCGCGGATACCACACATGCCAGCGCGAGCATCGAGGCCGAAAAGCAGAGCAGAAACAATCGCCTCAACCAACCTGGCGTCCCATGCCCGGGGTCGGGTCGGTTGTGGACCGGACGACTCTCCTCAGCGTGCGCCACGATCGTGGCCGGGATCGTTCGACGTGCAGTCACGTCTACATCGTCGGCCATCGTGGGATCGCGCAGAACCACAACATTTCGATAGCCCCCCATACGCGGTATGAGGCAACGCCGCGCCGCCTCCCGTGTGGGCGAGGCGGCGCGGCGTCGTGCAACTTCAGGCTGTGATGAGTTCGTCGTCGGACTTGTTCTTCTCGGCGTATCCGGGAGGCCCGAAGAGGTAGCCGAGGCGGCCGCGCCACGTGTGAGCGCGCGCTGTGTCGCGAAGCATGTTCACTGTCTCGACGTAGTTGTACTTGATGGGATTCTGGGTCTCGACGTCGTGGAGCAGTCCGTACCGCACGGGCTCGGTCTCCTCGGCATACGAACCGAAGAGGCGATCCCAGATGATGAACACACCGCCATAGTTCTTGTCGATGTAGGGCTGGTTCGATCCATGGTGAACGCGGTGGTGGGACGGGCTGTTGAAAAGGAACTCCCAAGGCGCCCATAGCTTGTCGATACGTTGGGTATGGAACGGGATCTGGAAGAGGAGACCGGCGGTGTTGAGTAGAAGAATCATCCAGACCGGGAATCCCAGCAGGGCCGCGGGGAGCCAGGCGAGGCTGCGCAGTGTGTAGGACACGGGGTGAAACCAGGGCAAGCGCAGGTTCGTCGACAGATTGAAGTAGTTGCTGGAGTGATGCACGCTGTGTGCGGCCCAGAGGAGCCTGATGCGATGGTCGCCGCGGTGCGCCCAGTAGTAGCAGAAGTCGGTGACGACCAGGCATGCCACCCACACCCACCAGTGCTTGGCCGACAAGTGCAGCGGCGTCAGCGCTGAGGCAACGACGATGGTCGAGAACGGCAGGATGTACTGAGTGAGCGCCTTGGCGGCCGTATTGATCAGGTACGTGGCCCAGTTTCCGACGTAGTCGCGCACAGATCGTTTGGAGAACGTGTGGGTGGCGTCGCGGTCTCGTCTGTGGTCAACGTATTCGACGATAGAGAGCAAGATAAATGCAGGTACAGCTGCGAGGAGCAAGGTACTTGTTGCGTTCATGTGCAGAACACTATTGACGGTGACCTGCGCAAACATCCCGCGAAGAACTGATTTTCCCTCCCTCTCACGGGGGATCTCGACTAGCCTTCACACATGCCGGAGCCAGGACTCGTCGCCGTTCGAAAGTCGCTCGAACGCCAGTCGCTCCTGGTGGCACTGTTCGCCGCCGTGATCGACGCCATGCTCTTCATTTCCTCTGGGATCTTCTCTGCCGCCCCGACGGCGGCGCTCACGATGACGATCACGCTGGTCGCCGCCGACCTCTGTCTGGCCTTGCGCCCCAGCACCACAGCCGCGGTTGCCTACATTCAGGTGATCACACGTATTCTCGCGTGCCTACTGCTGAGTCACTACGGACTCGCGGCCGGGATCGGCAACGTCGGCGTGCTGGTCGCCGGCTATCGAGCCGGCGCATGGCTGCCCGCCCGGGCTTCGGCGACAGTCTTGCCCGTGCTGATGGCAGGAGTCGCGACGGCGGCATATCTCAACGGCTCAGCCGATGTGTGGTGGATGATTCCTGCCATCGCGGTCTCAAATGCGTTGATCCCGTGGCTTGTTGGCCGGTATACCGCCGCCGGCGGCGCCTACGTCACCAAACTGGAGATGCAGCGGAAGAGTGACCACGCAGCGCTGGCCAAGGCACTCGCCGACGAGCGCGAGGCCATCGCCCGTGATCTGCACGATGTCATCTCCCACCACGTCAGTGCGATAGGCATCCATGCAGGCGCGGCTCGAATGACACTCGGATCGAACATCGAGGCGTCGGAGCGATCGCTGCGGGCGGTCGAGACATCCAGCCAGGCGGCCATGAAGGACCTTCGTCTGCAACTCGACATCCTGCACGGCCGTGACGACGCCGGCGAGGTGCAACCCGGCCTCGCCAACATCCCCGAGCTGGTCGAATCTGTCGGTCGGGCCGGACTCTCCGTGGATATCAACCTACCGCGCGGACTGGTCACCTTGCCGAAATCGCTCGACGTCATCGTGTATCGAATCGTCCAGGAACTGCTGACCAACGCATTGCGTCACGGCGACGGATCGGCCTGCCTCAAGGTTCGCCGAGATCGATCGCGAATCGTCATCGACGAGTCGAATCCCATTGCGGCCGAGGTCTACACAGGCGACTCGCTGCACCGCGGACTCGACGGTATGCGGCGTCGCGCAGAGTTGTTCGATGGCCGCGTCGAATGCGGCGCCGACGAATCCGGGCGGTGGCGCACCCTTGTCGAGATCCCTGTGAGTACACGATGACCGAACCCATCACCGTTCTCGTCGCCGACGACCACGCCGTGTTCCGCGCGGGACTCAAGGCCGTCATCGACGCCGGCCCTGACACCTCGTGCGTTGCCGAAGCAGACGACGGCCGCGCCGCGATCGAGGCGGCTCAGCGGGTCCAACCAGCCGTGGTGGTACTCGATGTGCGAATGCCCAGGCTCGACGGTGTCGCCGCCATCGAGCCGATCATCGCCGCCACCGACGCCAAGATCCTGATGCTCACGACCTACGACAGCGAGAAGGTGCTCGCCACCGCGCTGCGTGCCGGGGCCTCAGGCTTTCTGCTCAAGTCGTCGCCGCCGGAAGAAATTGTCGGGGCGATTCGCATTGTGGCGCGCGGTGATTCGGTCATCGATCCCGCCATGACGCGCCGTTTGGCGGCCCGCGTTGCCGACACTCTGACCGAGGTGCCGGTACCACCGGAGGTGGCGACGCTGACGGCACGCGAATTCGAGGTTCTGCTCCTGATGGCCGAGGCACACAGCAACGCTGAGATTGCTGCGGAATTGTACGTGGGGGAGCAGACGGTCAAGACTCACGTATCCCACATTCTGGCCAAACTGGGTGTGCGCGACCGCATTCAGGCCGTGGTGTATGTGCACCGACACCGACTGTCCGGGGTGACGAGTACCTGACGCCGAGGATCGTGGCAGACCGCGATTTTCGACGGCACGCATTCGGGGCGGATGCTATGTCGGCGCGTTGAGTTCGAGTATCGCGATCTCCGGCGGCGCCCCGACGCGGACCGGAGGTCCCCACGCGCCGGATCCGTATGTCGTGAACACCGTGGTCGGTCCGAGATGATCGACTCCGGTGACGTTGGTGGTGGTGGCGAGATCGACTATGTACCGCAGCGGCCACATTTGGCCGCCATGTGTGTGTCCGGAGAGCTGGAGGTCGACGCCGGCCTCCGACGCTTCAACGGCTTGATTCGGTTGGTGCGCAAGGAGCAGCACAAACCGCTGGTCGTCGCGTCCGCGTAGGGCAGCGGAGAGGTCAGGCGCGTACGGCGCGCCGGTGGAGTAGTCGTAGACGCCCGCAATGTCGATGGACGCCGCGCCGCGTCGAATCTCAGTGCGTTCGTTGTTGATTGGGTTGATTCCGAGAGTCTTCCAGTGCGCCATCCAAGCGCCGGTGTCGTCCGAGATCTCCTCGTGATTGCCGGCCACGCCGTAGACACCCATTGGCGCGGACAGGTCTGCCATCGGTTGCAGATCAGTGCCGACACGCGCGACGGTTCCGTCGTCGAGGTCTCCGAGGACCACGATCAAATCCGGCTTCTGCTCGTTGACCATGTTGACGACTTTGCGTGTGAACGACTCGCCTCGAGCAGGGCCGAGGTGCAGGTCGCTCACCATAGCGACGCGCATGCCGTCGAACTCCTCGGGCAGACGCTCCAGCGTGAGGCTCTCGCGCGTCACGCTCGGGGATGCTGCTTCGGTGACGCCGTAGACGACGGTGACGGCGGCAACGATCGCCAGGCAGCCGCTGGCGACCCGGGTGGTGACGAGTCGTGTCCGGTTCGTTGATTGGTGGCGCAGCCGACCGACAACCCGTATGCCCAGCAGCACCACACCGATGATCGCCAGACCCACCAGAAGGTAGAACACCGCCGCGAGCCAGGTCAGTCCGAGAAAGCCGACGGGTCGCAGCCACGTGGGAAAGATGCTGCCAACGCCCGCCACGACCACCGCCAGCACCCACCCGAGTACCAGAACGGTGTCGATACAACGACCCCACCCGCGGCTCGCAGCGGTAGCCCTGACGAACCGCCGGTGCAGCAGGAAGTGGACCAAGCCCAGGACCAGTGCAGCGATAACGAGCACCAGCATCAGGCCTGCTTTCCTGCCGCAGGTTGCGCGCTGCTGCGAGAATCGTTCTGAATCAAGGGATCTCGATGGTCTGATCGCGGCGAATCTCGTCGACGGCGCGCGCTATGTACGGCTCGTGATCAACCTCTGCATCTGCCGCCAAGTCGGCGGTCACCAGAATGGCAGCACTGATGATCTTGACGAGCGGAATCGATTGCGCAACAGCACCATTGACGCCGGACCGTTCGCCGACGCCCAGTGCGCCAAGGAGTACCGCTGCGACGGCGTCTGGATCGACCGGCGCATCCCAACGCGACGCAGAGGCGACGACGCGGGTGAGAACATCGGACACGTCGTCGCCGCTCAACCCGTCCTGGTAGGACGTCTCGAGCAGCTCACGAACCATGTGCGAGTGCATTAGGCGGGCTGCGTCACCGTTCTTCTCGAGTTGCGCGACAGCGTCGTCGAAATCCTGCGAGACTTGGCTGCGCGCCGCTCTGATACCTCGGTCGGTTGCCGTAGCGATCTCTCGAGCCATCAGCGACCAGTCCGCAGGATATTTATGGTTTCCCGTCACGGAGAGGGTCTCCTGTCTGTCGAAGTCCCGAGGGTACCTGGCCGACGCACCGACGCTTGCAGCCGGATGGTTGGAGGAGCCAAGCTCGAGTACGCCGCCCGGCTGACCGCTACGTCATCGCTCGTCGTAGGTGGCAACGGGCGCGTCGCCTTGGTTGGCTACTAAGGCGTCCCACCCAACTTCGCCATATTGGCGCTCAGTCGCAGTGGCTCAGTCCAAATGGACGTCCGACCAGAAGCCGCTTTGGTGATCGGCGGCGTGGTCGACGGTCCGGACGCCTGTCGCGGTGAAGCCGCTGTCACAAGGCGAAACCACACCTGCTGCAGCGCTACGCACCTCAACCGGTGACGGCGTGTGTTGAATCGGGGCTAGTTGCCCGTCGACGAGTACTCACTAGCCGCGGGGGTCGTGATCGCACGCCATCGCCGCACCAAAACGAACACATCCCGCACGGCCAGCACGCGCGAAACACCGCAGACATGCTGCGCCACAACACAACCAACGCCACTGTCCGCTACCGAGCGCCTATCTGGGTGAGGAACGTCAGGTTGTCCTCAAGGTGCCAGTCGGCGCCGATTTGTGATCGTCCGACCTGCTGGATATCGAAAGCGTTGAATTGGATCGGCTGGCCGTGCCCACGCACTCCGTCGTAAGTGCCTGTGAAGTGACCGGTGTAGACCTGCCTGACCGATACGCAGTCACCGCTGACCAGAACATCGGCAACGGTGCAGTGGAAATCGGGCACCGCGGCCCGGAATTGCCGCGATACTTGCTCGATCCCCGGCAGCCCCTGCTGGCGCCCCTGCTGGAGCGTGTGATCAAAAAACGAACGACTGTCAGCGCGATAGAGGTACGCGACATCACCGGTGGCCCAAAGCCCAACGATGCTCTGCGGCCGTGGGCTGCTCGCCAACCTGGGCGCTTTGGCGCCGCTGCCGCTGGACTAGAGCAAGGCGATTGGCATGTTCAGTAGCCCACTTTGCGGAATGTTCACCATCCTTTGGATCGTCACCGGGCGGAGGACGGTGGAGCGTACGAAGTAGTCGAGGTCGGCCATGATGCGCGACGACGAGACCAAGGGTCATCCGATGCATCCATCACCAACGACACAGTTCCATGCCGCGGTTCAGAAGCATCGAGGTAGGCCAGCAACGCGCTCTTGTTGGAGATGCTGTGCCGACGTCGTCGAGCCGACGATTGGCCAGCGAGCGAGTTCAGAAGAAGTGCCACGGGTTCACTCCTCTATTCCCAGACGTCGGCCACATGTTGCAGGTTATGGTTGCGTCACCGCATCAATTTCAGCTTCAGCCGTTCACAGTGGGCGCTGGGGAGCCAGGCTATTGCTAGCGCCATAGCTGTCGGATCTGCTTGACCTCCTGACGAGCGTCGGGATCGGATCCATCGGGCCATCGCGTACCCACTGGACCGGGGCAGGCTAATCCGCCTCGCCTATGCAGTCCAGCATGTGGCCACCGCCCACCAAAGACGTCACAGCCCGCGTACTAACACCAGCGGTGGGCGTTTCATCTGTCGGTTAAATGCACTAAGTTGAACGCAGCGAGAGTATGTCTGGAAACCGAGTCAAGTAACCGCCCTCTTTGACTCAGTGATGCGCGGCTATCCGATCGGTGGTTTTCTCTCCTGGTCGGTCGAACCCGATACGGCCAGCAATTTTCGCTTCTATGCCTTCTTGAAGGACTACAACGAGTTCAACCAGCGGCACAACCCGGAACTCGACGTCCCTCCCGCCCAATCTGTGACCGCCATGCTTGACGGGCAACAGCGTCTGACGTCGCTAAATATCGGACTTCGAGGCACTTACGCCTGGAAGAAGAAGTACGGGTGGAGCCAGTTCGTCGAGAACTATCCTCCACGGACACTTCATTTGAACCTGCGGGCCGACGCGGAACCGAACTCGGCTGGCCTGATGTACGATTTTCGCTTCCTCAGTTCCGCCCAACTCAGCGGAATGAACGACGATGAGGCTAATTACTGGCTACCCGTGCCAAGGGTTTTTGAAGCGAGCAAAATCAACCCACTGCTTCTTGAGCTGAGCAAACGTAGCGTCGGCAACGATCCTGAGGCAATGGAAAGAGCGACCGACCTGTGGGAGAGAATCCACTCCGAACAGTCGGTACACTTCTACGAAGAGGTCAACCAAGATGTTGAGCGCGTGTTAGATATATTCATTCGCGTCAACTCTGCGGGAACTGTACTGTCCTACAGTGACCTACTTCTCAGCATAGCCACCGCCCAGTGGAAAGACCGAGACGCTCGCAAAGAGATCCACGGACTGGTTGACGACCTTAACGCAACCGGAGCCGGCTTCCGATTTAGCAAAGACCTTGTCCTCAAGTGTGGTCTCGTATTGTCCGGAATTAACGACATAGGATTTCAGGTCAAGAATTTCACCAGGGCGAATACGGACCTGCTAGACAAAAACTGGGATAGCATTAGTGCGTCCCTCCGTGTAACTGCCGGACTGCTCGGTGACTTCGGACTCTCGGGAGCCAATCTCACCGCAAACAGCATAGTTATTCCGATCGCAATGTATGTACACGAACGCGGACTGACTCAGGCGTACCGCGAGTCCGTCGCCGACGCTTCGGATAGAGCGAACGTTAAGCGATGGGTGCTCCGTTCCTTAATCATTCCTGGCATCTGGGGCGCTGGCCTGGACCAGCTCCTGCGCGCATTGCGGTCGGCGATAGAGGCGCACGGCGGAAGCGCGTTTCCCCATGTCGAGCTGGAAAAAGCCATGTCGATCCGTGGAAAGCCCCTAACGGCCACCCCAGAGGTCATCGACGGACTGCTCAATCTCGAATACAAGGACTCGGTCACGTTTGCCGTCCTGGCCATCCTGTTTCCGCATGTAAACACAAGGAACATCCATCACGTCGACCATGTATTCCCAGTAGCGAAGTTCTCCATGAAGAAACTTTCGAACGAGGGGATCAACCAGAGCGCTATTGAAGAGATCCAACGGGCGGGTAACCGAATTGCTAACCTTCAACTCCTCGAGGGGAATGTAAATATCGCTAAGTCGGCACAGATGCCGTCAGCGTGGGTGACCGAAGCATTTGGTGATGGAGCAACGCAAGAAGCGTACCGTGATCGAAATGCGCTGCCAGCATTGCCGGACGGCGCCGATGACTTCCTCAGGTTCTATCGGGAAAGGAGAGCGCTCTTACGGGAAAGACTCGCAGATGTGCTCGCAGCCCCCGGAACTCCAGGCGAGCCACTCGAAGCGGAGGTTCCTCCCATCAGCGAAGCTATCGAAAGTAGCGTATCTGAGCTATGAATGGCATCTAGTGCATGCGCTACCTGCGGTTCAGTGGCAGTCGAACGTGCCCGGCATTTCGGCCCTGATGTTTGTATCGGGCCGACGAAGTCTTGTCGGCCTTGACTGCTATACATGGCTCATCGCAAGAACGAGGCAAGGCTGGCCAAAGTGAGTAGACACGAAAAGGCATTCGAGGATGCTGTTCGCGACGCCGTTGCGTTAGGGCGAACGGAGCTCGCGAAACTCGATGACCTCGTTGACGAGTTGGCGCGCGCGTTCGCCAATGCGAAGCAGGAGCCGGAAGAGCCCTCTGGTGGTGTGGCCGAGCTCAATGAGTTGAGCCGAAACACGCTCAGAACTCTTCGCCGCCATCTCGACCACGAGCGCGATTCCCTCGCGACATTCAACGTCGCGTTCTTCGGCCGCACCGGAGCAGGCAAGAGCACTCTCCTCTCGGCGTTCGGACGGCTGAACGGAGAGTACGTCTCCCCGGGCGACAGCGACTGGACGACCGACATTCACCACGTCGACTGGCACGGGTGCCGCTTGTTCGACACCCCAGGAATCAACGGCTGGGGGCGTACCCAGAGCCGTGAGAGCCTCGAGCAGAAGGCCCGCCGAGCGGTCGAGACCGCAGACATCGTCTTGCTGTGCTTCGATAGCCAAAGCCAACAGGCGTTGGAGTTCGCGAAGATCGCTGACTGGATTAAGGAGTACGGCAAACCCGCCATCGCGGTGTTAAACGTTCGGAATAGCCGTTGGCGTCATCCGGCGCGTGTCCCGGAGAGCCAGCGGCACCGACCTGCCGAGTCGGTCCGTCAGCACGCCGACAACATACGGACCGAACTCGCGAAGATCGGGCTTTCGTCAATCCCCGTCGTTGCGGTTCAAAGCAAACGCGCTCTTTTTGCTCGCGCCAGCACGCCCTTCCACGGACCTGGATGCCAAAGCCTCGTCGGTGAGAGAGAAGCGTTCGGGGTCGACTATCTAAACCGCTGGTCAAATTTCGAAACCCTCGAACGTCTGATGTCTGCCGCCATCGCCGAAGGCGGCGTGGACATCCGTCTTGCTGCTCTCCGCGAGGACCTCCGTGCTCGGTGCCGTACCGCAGCAGCAGATTTCGAGGACAAGGCTGCAAGGTACTCAAAAGAGGCGGGAGTGCAAGATGACGCGGTGGAATCGCTCCTGACAGTCATCGGCTATCCGTCCGATGCTGAGCGAAAGAGTTGGCTGACGTCCTCCGATGGTGCCGATCTCCTCGCCGCAGCCGAGGGAGAGCGAGGTCAACCATTCACCGCATCAACGTTGGGAACGCTCGACCGTCATGTGAGCCATCAGAGTGCTTCTCGACTGGCAGGAGAGCGACGAGCGAGCCGCATGCGCGTTGACGCGCTGATCAGCAGCGCATTCGAACACGGCACGTTAGTCGATCCCGAGACCTTCCAGGACGAGGTCTTCCGGGAGGAGAAGATACAGCAGGCTACTTCTGCCGCATGGGCGGCCAGGAACAACTTCCTCGAACGTGAGCTTGAGCTCGCCGCGGTTAGCGGATCCGCTGACACGCGAAAATTGCTGATTACGGCGGCTTCCATCTTCGGATCGACCGGCAATAACACTGCTGGGAGCGCGCTTCGCGGCGCCGGGATTGCCGCAGGCGCAGCTGCCGTAGCTGTCCCGTTCGCCGTCGCCAATTTCTGGAACCCCGCGGGCTGGGCCACCGGGCTTGCTGCAGCCGGCATTGGGATCGCCGGCCAAGTACAGCAGTTCTTTGGTAAGCGGATAGTTGCCGCCGCAGAGAAGCAACGGCGTAGCGATCGGATCAACGCAATCGCCGATGCCAACCGTGCGGTGACCCAGACCTTCGACGCGTGCGAGGAATCACTGATCGAGGACAGCCGATCGAAAGCATGGGAGCTCGTAGGGCCGATCGTTGCAGCGGCGCTTCGCGCCGGAACAGAGTGCCGCAGCGCAAATCGCCAGGCCCTTGCTCTCGCAGACGGTATTCACAGCCGTCTCTCTGAGATCGAGAGCGCCGCCGACGTCGACGATATTCTTCGGCGAGCGCAGATCCATCTGGCTCCATCGCCACTAGAGCTGAAACGCACCCTTCTCGGCGAAGACTGGCTCGAAGCAACTGACGGACTCCGGCCGGTCGTTGTCAGCGAAAGCGTGCGGGACCAATTCGTTGACAAGCAGACTGCCGATCGGCAGGCACTAGGGCAGGCGATCAGGCGCTCCTGGAGTACCCCCGATTTGTCCACGATTCGCACATGGCGCTACGACCTCGAAGATGCAGCCTATGAAGACGTCGAACTGCTAGACATAGCCAGCGACTTCCGTCGCGTGGCAGAACGCCGCCCTGTATTCACAGTTTTCGGCGACTACAACTCTGGAAAGTCGTCCCTCGTCCGACGAATCCTCGTCGAGAACGGAGTGCTGGATGAGTCGAAAACTTTGGATATTCAAGCTCGTCCTTCTACCGGCGAAGGCAACCGCTACCAGTTTCCTCGCTTCACCCTTGTCGACACACCTGGGTTGCAGAGCGGAAACCAGGCTCATGAATCGATCGCACGCAATGCGATAGCCGAGTCGGCCCTCGTGTTCGTTGTCGTCCACGTCAACCTTCTGATCGGCAATACGTCACTCCTGGAGGATCTGGCAAGTGGCTCTACCACGGTCGCACCGAAAGGCAGTCGGATAGTTTTCCTCATCAACCGTTCCGACGAGCTAGGTGTGGATCCACTAGCCGGCGCGGCAGCGTACATCGGACTCCAAGATCGAAAGCGTGCAGAATTGATCACCGCGCTGGCTTCGCGATCGATCACCATCCATGATGATCAGGTCTACTGTCTTGCAGCAGACCCTTACTGCATCGTTGGTAATGCAACCGGTGTGGGAGCAGACGCCTTCGATGGAAACCGGCTATGGGACGGGATCGGTGCACTGATTGGTGCTATCGCAGACCTCCCCGACGAACAGTTCACCGCCGCGGCGACTGTGGCGGCTTTCGATACGGGTGTGACTGCGCTAAAGGTCCGCCAGCACGACCTAACGGACAAAAAGTCGGACTGCCAAACCGAAATTGCCAGAACACAATCGCACCTTTCCACCCTGCAGTCCGCACTCGATGATGCCAACGTGCTCCAGGAATCGATTCGGGCGCTGGCAAAGCGCTTTGTGGACAACGCCGTTGCCACCGCTATCGGAGAAATCTACGAACGAGACCCGGACGACCCAACCGCTTTGAATGACCTCGTGCAAAACTGGCTGAGTGACGCGAGACTCTGCAATGCCATCGAGCAGTATGGCTCGACCGTCACCAAGGATCTCGCCCAGTGGCACGGCGAGCACGAATCGAATATCCGCCGCGAACTGTATGCCGATCAGGTCACACCGATGGCCGGTCCCACGTCCACCTTCAGCGCGACCGGCTCCTCAGCAGTCGAAAATGCCGCCGGCGGTATCGGCACGGTCGCCGGCTCTGCACAAAACGTTGCGAAGGTGCTGGGAAATCGCGAGGCTGTGTACGCGATTGGAAAGCAATTCGGTCATAAGTTCAAGCCGTGGGGAGCGGTCAAAGGCGGGGCGAAGGTCGCCAAGTTCAGTACAGTCCTCGGTGTCGTCGCGACGGCCGCAGATGCGAAGAGCATGGTTGACGACGGAAAAAAGGCCAAGAAGCGCGAAGCCAATCAGTCCGCAGCAGCGGATGCTTTGATGGGCCTCGGCGCCAGGCTGCTCGACCAGCTCACAATTGACGACGACGAGACCAGCCCTCTCGGGTACCTCCAAGGCGCAATATCCGAGTTGGAGGGACTCATCGGCGAGTTCCAAAAACAGGCGCAAGACCTCGAACTACAGAACAAGCAATTCACCAAGCGTTTGGAAACTACCGACGACCTGATCAGCCGCGCGCTAGCGCTGGCTGCCCTCGCCGAAGGAGAAATGTAGAATCATGGTCCAAATCGAAGCAGCCCGAAAGTGGTTGAATGGTCTGCCGAGTGCCGAAGAAGCGGACCCACGGATCGAACCCTGGGACGAGTTCGCACTAGGTGAATCTCCAACTGTGACACTGTTTGGTTCTTACGACACTGGTAAGAGCTCACTACTCCGGCGGCTTCTCGTCGACAACCGACAGGATGTCCCGAACTGGCTGACAATCAGCGCTCGACACGAGACGTTTGAGTCAAATGCTGTGAAGATCGGACCGTGCATTGTCCGAGATACCCCTGGATTCGCTGTCGACGCGACCGATGCGCGCGGTGAAAACAACTCTCGCCGCGCACTCGCCAGCATCGGGCTGACAGATATCGGTGTAGCCGTGCTGACCCCTCAACTCGCGACATCCGATCGCGAGCACCTCGCTGCGCTCGTTAACCGCGGATGGCCAAACGGATCCTTGTGGTTTGTCATTTCTCGGTTCGACGAAACAACTGACGACCCCGAGCACAACACCGACGGATACCTCGAACTTGCCGAACGCAAGGTCGCAGAGCTGCGTGATCTTTTCAAGCTCGACCCCGCAGTGCCCGTATTCGTGGTTTCTCAGGATCCGTATCAGACAGCAGGATCTGACAGCGATCCTCACCACTCGATCTGGGACGACTTTCGTGAATGGGACGGTATGAGAGTGCTTGAGAAGCACCTCCACAGCGTCAACCCGCAGTCACTTCCGCAGTGGCGAGAGGCTGCCGCCCAACGATATTGGCACCAGGCGGTGACCGAGAGTATCGAGCAACTTGAAGCCAAACTGACTGAATGCGAGAGCACTGCAAGTGTCGCGTCTCAGGGTGTCGCTCGTCGCGTCAGCTGGGAGAGCGAACTGGCTGCACTCGACGGCGCTGCAGTATCCAGTCTCGATGGATTGGTTGAGGAGGTGGTGAATCGATGGTGGTCGGGGCACCAGACCTCACTCGACGAATTGCAGACCGAAATTGAGAAGGCAGTGACAGACTGGTTCACGGCACACGACGCACAGCTCAGGAAGCTCGAACGTGCTATTCAGAAAACCGCAGACCGCGACCACAGCCGGCCGGCGTGGGACAACTTCTCCGCGCTTGTGGCCCGGCTTGGGACTGGCCCGCAGCCGACTGCGCCTCCGTCCGGCGGCACATACACGAACCTTGCCGATCAGGTCGACGAAGCCGGCGATCACGTCATAAACATCATGAAGGTTCTTGCAGAACAATGGGACGGACCCGCGACTGCAATGAAGGGCCGAGGGCGCGCCGGTGACTTAAACAAGTACGTCAGCGTCGCCGAGGCCGCGCTGCCGCTAGCGCTATTCGTCGCCCAGAGAATCGATGCTCAACGCCGGGCCAACGCTGCCATATTCGGGGGATTAGATGCCCCTGTCGTGCCTGATCCGACAATGAAACAGCAGGTGATCGATGACTGCACACGTGAGGCCCACACCGCATGGAAGTCGTTCGTCGAAGGAACTCAGCGCCTAATTGTTGCGGAGACCGACGATCAAGTCGCTCTAGCCACCGAGCTAGGGGAGGCGGCGGAGCAGTTGCGGGCTGCAATCGCTGACGGCACTGCACTCCTGACGTGACCGGACCAAAAATCCGGGATTTAGGACAATAGGGCTGATGATCTCGGTGATCATTGACAACAACAACGTGAACGTGCGAGGCAGAGGCGGATGGCGACGCGGCCGACCTGGGGCTCGCCATCTCATGCGAAATTCAAGAGTCTCGAATCTTGTCAAGATCGGTGGCGAATGTCGGGCAGCCCATCTAAGGAATGCTCACCGGCGCCGGACCGTCACCCAAGGGCAGGACGCAGAAGTATCGACGATCGAGAGTGGGACCGTCCTGGTGCTATCGGCCAGAACGATGTTCGATGCGTCGGCAACACCTACGGGAGCATCGGAATACTGCCGAACGAGCGTCGAAGCTGCAGACAACTGCTCGCGCGACGCAGGGGCGAGTTCCGAAGCGCCCGAAGCCAGTTCGTCGAGCATGATGCGCTCAATGCGCGAATCATGGCGAGTCAGCACTACGTAGTCGAGCTCAACGACGATGAACGGCGATATGACAAAGGGTTCATCGGATGCATCGATCACCGCCGAGACGGCTTCATGCTGCGATTGAGAAGCGTCGACCAAGGCCAGCAACGCGCTCGTATCAACGTTCACTCGCCGAAACCCTCGAGCAGTTCGTCGACTCGCTCGGCAATGGTTTCGTTGCCCGAAGAGAACGCGGCCGAGGCCGGGAGGCTCGTTCGATTCTGGATCCGATGCTGTTCCGCACCCCTAATGACCTGCACTAACAGTCGCTTTTGCGCGTGCAAAGTGTGACAATGACCATATTAGAGGTCGGCCCCAATCCGCGATATCCGGCTACAACGCAGGGGACACAATGAAGTGGCGTCAATTCTCGACCGGCGCGCTGATCGCCGGCATTCTGCCCGCGATTCTTCTGCTAACCGCGGGCACCGCCGGCGCGAGCCCTGCACCGGACCCCAGGAATGATCCCTTCTACCGCCAGCCGACGTCGTTCGCCGGTCACACACCTGGGCAGATCCTCAAGAGTCGACCGGTCGAGGTCGGCTTGGCCGGAGTCCCACTACCATTCACCGCGTACCAGATTCAGTACGTCAGCACCGATACCTCGGGTGTCCGCCAAGCCGCTGTCGCGACGCTACTCAAGCCACTGACCGCGAGCGGATCACCAAAACTGGTGTCCTACCAACCTGCGATCGACAGCCTGTCGTCCAGATGTGATCCGTCGTATCAGCTGCGGAGCGGCACCAGTCTCGAAGTCCCGCAAATCGCAGTCCTACTCAACCAAGGGTGGACTGTTGCGGTGCCGGACTTCCTCGGCCCCGACCACCAGTGGGGCGTCGGGCACGTCGAGGGCCACAGCACCTTGGACGGAATCCGCGCAGCCGAGAGCTTCGCCCCGGCCAAACTCGAGGGTCGGAAAACACCGGTGGCGCTGACCGGTTACTCCGGCGGTGCGCGCGGCACCGAAATCGCCTACGAACTCGCCCCGGCCTACGCGCCCGAGCTCAACATCGTCGGCGCCGCGGCTGGGGGACTCGGTGTCGACATGGAGAAAATCAGTCGCAACGCCAACGGAGGCCTCTTCTCCGGGGTCGTATTCGCCGGCCTATTCGGACTTGACCGCGCCTATCCATCGATGAAGATGGACACGATCCTCACTGACAAGGGCAAAGAGCTACGACGCACACTCTCCGGTATGTGCGTATTCGAGTACACCGCCGCCTATGCGTTCAAGCGTGTGCAGTCGTACACAGTCGGCGGTATCGACCCACTCACTGTGCCCGCGGTCCGGACCGCTCTCGCCGAGAACAAGCCCGGCGCTTTCGGTACACCCAAGGCTCCCGGCTATTTCTACAACGCCAGTGCCGACGAGCTTGTGATCCCAGCCGATGTCGACAAGCTCGCTGCTCGATACTGTGCCAAAGGTGTTGTGGTGCAATCAGTAACCCAACCCGGCGATCACGTCTCTATGTTGGCAACCGGCTATCCCGGTGCTGTCGGTTGGATCGCCGACCGATTCGCCGACAAGCCAGCCCCGAGCACCTGCTGAACGCGAGAGCACTTGCCGCACAAGCAGATAGCCTCTTCGTCCTAGCTGACGCACTGGAGCAGCTGCGTCTCGCGTTCGGCGGGCTGGATCAGCACCCGGGGGATCCGGCAGGTGCTCGACGCCATCTCCGACGCGCCGGCGTGGGTCCGCAACGCACGTCACGACATGCTGGCCGCCAACCAACTCGCGCGAGCGCTCTACCTGCCGCTCCTGGCGGGCACACCCCACCGGCTGCCGAACAATGCGCGTTTCGTCTACCTCGACGAGGCGTCGAAAGACTTCTTCACCGACTGGAACTGGCCGCCGACGACATCGCAGCCATGCTCCGCATCGAAGCCGGCCGCAACCCGCACGACAAGAACCTCATCGCATTGATCGGTGAACTTTCCACGCAGAGCGAGGAATTCCGGCAACGATGGGCTGCCCACAACGTGCGCTTCCATCGCACCGGACGCAAGACTCTCCGACATCCCGTGGTGGGTGTACTCGAAATCGACTACGAGGCAATGGAATTCCCCGCGCACCCCGACCTGACCCTGCTGGTCTACACCGCCGCCGCCGGGACGCCCGCGTCCGATGGATTGAAAGTCCTCGCCAGCTGGGCGGCCACCCCCACCGAATCGGGCGAACTGCGCACTCTACCGAGCTGATTTCGCGTCATTCTGTGGCGGCGGCGTTGGGGACGTCGAGCACCGCTCGTTTCAAAGTCGCGAGGGGTGAACGCAGATTCCTTGCACACATGCCTATGGATTGTTGTCGATACACGCCTGTGGGGTTCTGGCAATACCCCTTACACCAGTACATCGCCCATAGCGAGCCGGTGGTCCGAGCCGTCGCTGACCCCGCGGCGTCACACCCGATGACGGGGTTATCTGCGTAATTCGCGGAGTCCGAGGAACAACGGGAATGTGAATGACACGGCAACCAGAAATGAGAGGGGGATGAGCAGTAGTGGCCAGGGGTGCGTTCCGAGGCTGCGTCGGTGGCGCCAGAAGTAGAGGCACGCTGCGGCGGTGATGACGAGTAGGTCTGTTCCCGCGGAGGATGAGGCACTGTTGGCGAACCATCCGTTGAGGTAGTTGCCCAGACTGAAACCGCCTTCAGCGCTGGTCCATTGAATGTTGAAGTACCAGGTCCCGATGAGCCCGGCGATAGCGAGGGCGAAGTAGACGGCGGCAGCAGCTCGTTGATTCAGTTTGTGCCGGGAGGGATCAGTGGGCTGTGTAGCGGGAGCTGTGTTGTCAGTCATGGTTGCCTCGTGTCGTGGTGCCGATGACGTCGGTGAGGGAGGGTGTGTGTGGGCGTAGCGGGCGATGCCGGCAGCTGCGGTAATCGCGGCGAGACCCAGAACGGCTATTGCTGTCCAGGTGATCGAGTCGGGCTCGAGGAGGGCTTGGCCTCGCAGTGCTTGCCAGAGCACGCCGGCGGTCACGGCAGCCCATGCGGCGGAGAGGAATACGACGATGCGGGTGCGGGTTCCGACACTGAGTCGATGTCCCCGCGTGACGGCGAGATAGACAGCGACAAGCGGAATGATTTGCAGTGCGTGCATTCCGACGAAGTGGGCGATGCGCAGGTCGCCGTGGCGAGAGTTCCAGCCCAGCAAAAAGATTCCACCGGATGAGTCGTCGCCTCCGACGGAGTGGGATCCGGCTGTGGTGGGCGGTACCTCGGTGAGTTGATGTGTGGTGGGGACGAGCATGATGAATCCGACGGATATTCCGGCGAGAGCGATGACGACACTGAGACGTAACGCCCACTGGATACTGCGGTCGGCCAAGGTGGTGAAGAACGCAAGCGCACCACCGATGATGGCGGTGGTGGTGAACAGCAAGATCGCGCCTACTCCCATCACTATGTAGAGCGCTGAGTTCAGGGGTGTCGACACATTGAAGTGGCTGCTCGTCCCGCGGATCACCTGAATCGAGATGATGGCGATTTCGATGAGAGATGCGGTGGCCCCGGTCAGCGCAGCGACGCGGCCCGTCCGGGCAAGGCGCGGGCCCTGGACTTGGCCGAGCATCCAGGCCAAGGTGATGGCATACACGCACAGCGAGACGCTGAACTTAAACGGTTTGGCCCAGATGGGGTCTCCGCTGAGGGTGCGAGGATCGACGACGATACCGATGGCGCTGACGATTGCCCACACCGCCATTGCAGCGGACAGCCATAGCAGCGGCCGGTACCAGCCCTTGATGTCGCCGGTGGACACGTGCGCCGTCTGCCGCCAGCTCGTCGGCGCAATCTGCGCGCTCATGCCACGACCTCGATCGAGGTCATGTCTTCCGACAGATCCCAGAGGCGTTGCGCAACACCGGCGGCTCTGGCGCGCTTCGATGCGCGAATCACTTGTGCGCCGCCACGCATGTGGAAAAGGTGCCGAGGACCGGTGAACGATCCCGCTGGCAGCTCACCGGTAGCGGCGAGCATGACCGGCAAGGCACCTGCCTGGGGCGACTGCCCCAGCACCGGGACCAGCCTGTCCCACACACCTGGTCGTGTGCCGGGGTCGCGGTCGTAAATCGCGGTGGTCACCAGGCCCGGATGCGCGGCGAACGCGGTCACCGGCGAGTTCGCCGTGGCCAGCCGGCGTGCGAGTTCAAAGGTGAACAGAAGATTCGCCATCTTCGAATCGGCATAGGCGCGGGCCGGGTTGTAGGCGCGCCTGGCCCAGTTGACGTCATCGAGATCCAGTCGGCTGGCACGCTCGGCTTGCGACGCCACGGTCACGATGCGCGATCGCACCCGCGGAAGCAGCAAAGCCGTCCAGGCAAAGTGACCCAGGTGGTTGGTGCCGAACTGCATCTCGAACCCATCGGCGGTGTGTTGCAGAGTCGGCGACGACACACCCGCGTTATTGACGAGGATGTCGACAGGCTCGGTGACAGAGGCCGCACCGCGGCAGATCGAGCCGAGGTCGGCCAAGTCCACCTCGACCACCGCATGCTCGCCGAGGCCGCCACGCAACGTCTGCGCGACCGCGGCCCCGCGATTACGGTCGCGCACCGCGAGCAGGACTCTCGCCCCGGCATCGGCGGCGGCGACCGCGGTGGCCCGGCCTATGCCACTACTCGCGCCGGTGATCAGCACGGTCTGTCCGGTCAGGGTGGCATGTCTCGAGGAGGAGTTCATAGCCACAATGTAGCTCTCGACTACATTGTAGGCAATGCCTACATGCATGTAAGGTGACCTAATGACGCCGTACCACCATGGGTCTCTACGTTCTGCGCTGCTTGCCGAGGCGCGAGAGGTGATAGCCGTCGACGGCGTTGACGCCGTGACGATGCGGGGTTTGGCCAAGCGGGTGGGGGTTAGTCACGGTGCGCCGGGGAGGCATTTCCCCGACCGCGATGCGCTCCTTGATGAAGTAGCCGCCGAGGGCTTCGCCGAACTGACGGCGATACTGCGCGCAGCCGACGTCACCGACGACATCGACCACGGTCTACGGCACTACATAGCCGAGCACGTCCGCTTCGCGACAACCAACGCCGCGCTGATGGAGCTCATGTTCTCGACTAGCGCTCGCGGACCACGAGCATCGGCTGCCGCCGACGAGTTTTTCACCCAAGGCCGGGGACTCCTCGGCGACAGCGCGGCCGGTCCTCCCGGGCCATTGGTCTATGCAGTAACCGCGATGGTGGAGGGTATCGGCGCATTGGCTGTGTCAGGTCGTCTGCCGGCCGAACGCGTTGACGATGTCATCGATTGCGCACTAGAACTGCTGTGGCCTGCAATGGCAGCCCAACGTTCACCTGCGCACTGGCGTCCTCACCCGGCTCCGTACACTGCGCCGCCGCACCAGTCAGATAAGTCGACCTCGTGATCACTACCGCGGTTGTCGGACTGTGCAACCGGGTTCCTTCGGCAATTGCGACGCTTCGTCGTAGCGTCATCGCCACCGAGTGTGTTCCAGCGCCGCCCGTTGCGCTCCAGGTTCTAGACACAAGGAGTCTCACAACATGGACATGGAATTCCGGTCGGGCATCGTCAACACGGAGCGTCACTCGACGTACTTTGTGACGTGCGGTCCGGTCGACGGGCCATTGATGTTCTTCGTGCACGGCTGGCCGGGAATCTCGGCGATGTGGCGAGCCCACATGGCGGCGTTCGCCGCAGACGGATGGCGCTGCATCGCTCCAGACCTGCGCGGTTACGGCCAATCGTCAGCCCCGTCGGGTGCCAGCTCGTACACCGTCGAGAACGCGGTGAACGACCTTGCAGAACTCCACGACCATCTCGGCGGTACCGCAGCAATTTGGGTGGGACACGACTGGGGGAGCGCGGTCGTCGGAGCGCTTGCAGCGCACCACCCACAGCGGTGCCGGGCCGCGGTCTTGACGTCGTGGGCCTACTTCCCTCGAGCCAACAGCCTGGCAAATCTCGTCGCGGTCGTGGACCGCGATATTTACCCGGCAGACGAGTACCCCTACGGACAGTGGGACTACTTCCATTACTACACAACACATTTCGACGAAGCTGTCGCCGACCTCGACGCCGACACCGCCGCCGCGTTGGCCTCCATCTACAGACCGGGGGACCCGGTCGCGGTTGGGACGGTATCCCCGAGTGCCTCTGTGACACGCAACGGAGGCCGTTTCGGCCCGTCACACCGGCCTCCTGCTGCGGAGCCTGACCCAGCCCTGTGGCCAGCGAGCGGCTTCGACCTCCTGGTAGCCGGGTTTGAGTCGCACGGCTTCGCTCCGTCGTGTGCGTGGTATATCAACGACGACGCCAACACCGACTTTGCCCGGCGCGCCCCCCACGACGGGCGCTTGTGGCAACCGGTTCTCTTCGTCAACGGCGAGTGGGACCTCATCTGCACCATCACGGGCAACCATCAAGGAGACCCGATGCGAGAGGCCTGCTCAGACCTCACCATCGTCAACATCAACGCCGGACACTGGCTCCCGCTCGAGCGGCCAGATGAGCACATCAGCGCCATTCGCACATGGCTAAGTAATCACCGCTAATCGTGCCACTTCGCTTCTGAAGACGATGAAGTTGGCGTTGACCCCGGATCTTGGCACAGGGTTGCAGCGGTAGCCCGCAAAGGAGGCAGGCCAACGCGCGCGCCCGTGCGACATGCTCAAGTGACACCGTCGACGTCGGGGGAGCCCATCCGCCGGCCAGAGCTACGCGGTACCGGCCACCCGCCACAGGTCGTCGCCCGCCTCCGCGCGAGTAGGAGAGTGTGTGACGGTGGCTGATTCTGCCAGGCTGCGTTCGTGATCGGGGGTCAGCGCTGCGGACGCATGGTGGCATGAGCGTCTGCGAACTCCCATACGTCGTGCACCAGGCGGTCCGGGGTCTCGACCTGGGGGAGGTGACCTGCGTTGGCGATAACGTCGAGACGGGCACCGGGGATGGCCGTGGCGTACCTCCGCCCGTGGCTGATCGGCACCATTTTATCTGCCGCACCCCATACCACCAGCACCGGTGCGGTGATCTGTGCGAGCCGCCCGAGAAGCGTGCGGTCGCCCATCTGTACCCCTGAGAGGGCACGCAGGGTGGCCTTGTTCGAAACCATATTTTGCTGCACGGCCGCCGGCAGTGCAGATGTGTCGAGTCGGTAATGGTCGGGGTTGTAGTAGCTGATGTCGGTCACCTCGTCCATGGTGAGGCTGAAGAAGTCTGTGGTGGGGTCGTCTTCGATGATGAGGCCCACAGCATTGACGAGTACGACACTGCTTATCCGAGAGTTGTGGGCGAGGGCTATTTCCGCTGCGGTCCACCCGCCTACAGAATTGCCCACCACGGTCACGTCGTGGAGGTCGAGTTTCTCAATCAGCGCAAGGTGGACCGCGGCGAGATCTTTGATGGTCGTCAATGCGGAAGGCCGAGGGGTGCCGTCGAACCCGGGATGGATTGGAGCAATTACGCGAGCGTGGCGGGTGGTGGCCAGCAGTTTGACGAATTCGCGGACCGAGTTTGAACCTGCACCGCCGTGCAGGATCACGAAAGGGTGGCCCTGGCCGTATTCGATATAGCTCACGGGTGTGGTGCCGGCATCAGTGCTGACAAGAGCGGTCTTGGTGGTCATTGGTGCGTTCATTTCGTTGTCTCCTTCTCGGCGGGTCGTGCGTGTTATCGATGGGGTAGATGGCAGTCAAGAGGTTCACAAAGCGCCTCAGCGACACCCGCATGCAAACGCCACAGTCGCCGCGGTCGTGCGACCGGACACACTCCCTGCCGCGGTTGTCCGCACGGAACCCCGAAGTCTCGTGCCACCAGACTATATCAACATATTGATATAAGCATGCTGAGCAATGCTCGCCCGGGCGGTAAGGTTTGCTGGTGTCTTCGATGCAGGATGTGGCGCTGCTCATCAAGCGGCTGCAGAACCAACACCACAAAACACTCGACGCTGCGCTGGGCGCCATAGGACTTACCCTGGTTCAGTGGGACGCGCTGCGGCACCTGTCGCAGCACCCTGGAGCATCGCTACACGCCCTAGCGCAGTTGACCTTTCAGTCCGACCAAGGGTTCGGAACCCTGGCTGCTCGAATGGAAGATCGTGGCCTGGTCCAGCGGGAGGCAGGCCATGGTCGCGCCGTTACCCTGACGATGACCGCGAAGGGGCAAAGTCTACTGGCGGACGCGGCGCACGTAGTGGACCAGACATTGACCGGCACACTCGGTCAGCTCACCCAGGGTGAACTCGATGACCTCCACCGGTTACTTGACGAGGCACTCCGTCCCGATAGCACCTCGTAACCGTCGCCACTTCGGGTGAAACCGAGAGAGTCGAGTTGTTTTCAAAATTCGTGGCGAATGTCTGACAGCAACTTGACCGGAAGTTTGAAGCTGAACCGACGACGTTTTCGACGCCGCACAAGGACAACGTCGACGGACACCGAAGCATTTGTCCTCACCTTCCTCGGTTGTTCAGGGCTTCGTACTCGAAAGTTCTGAATGATTCTGTGCAACAGACGAAGTCGATGAACGGCGTCGCGCTTCGCGTTCGGCAGGCAGGATCAACACCACCACGACGAGCAGGCTCAGCGCCAACAGGACCCCGCCGGTCGCGAGCGCGGTGGAGACCTCTGCCGTCAGCCCGTCTGCGGGGGTCGGCGCACCGACGGCGGCATGGGCTGACACGGTGAGCAAGATGCTGAGGCCCAGTGCCATGCCCAGCTGGTGGAAGGTGTTGACCAACCCCGACGCCGCTCCGGCATCATCCGAATCGACACCGGCGATACCGACCGAGGTGAGCGGCGCAAACGCCAGACCCTGTCCGATGCCTACGAGCAGCATCGGCGCGGCCACCGCGGTCCAGTACGAGCTGTGCGGGGTGATCTGGGCGAGGCCGAACATCCCTGCCATGGTCAGCGCAACACCGATGGCAAGCGGCAGCGCCTGGCCCCATCGTTGAGTGATCTTCGTGATGAACAACGCCACGATGAAATTCACGACGGTCATCGGGAAGAATGCGATTCCTGCTTCAAATGCACTGAACCCGAGCACGTTTTGCAGGTACTGGGTGAGGAAGTAGAAGAATCCGATCATCGCGGCGAGGTAGAGCAGACGCGCCAGGTATCCGCCGGTACGCAGCCGGCTGGCAAACAAGCGCAACGGCATGATCGGTGCGACGGCACGACCTTCGACGACGACCAGCAAGATCAAGACCACGACACCGACGACCAATGCGCCGACCGTGGTGGCATCAGCCCATCCGTCGGACGCCGAGTGGATGATGCCGAAGACGAGCGCACCCACGCCAACTGTGGCACACAAAGCCCCGGCGATGTCGAATCGGCCTGTGGTCCTTGTGGTTTCGGGTAGGAATCGCGGCGCGAGGATCATCATCGCGATGCCGATCGGAACATTGACGAAAAAGCCCGCCCGCCACGACACCCAGTCGGCCAGTGCACCGCCGATGACCAACCCGAGACTGGCGCCGATCCCGGCGGTCATCCCGTAGATCGCGACGGCCTTGGCGCGCTCGCGGCCGGCCGGGAAGCTCGCGGTCAGCAACGCCAATGACGACGGTGCAACGATCGCAGCACCGATGCCCTGCAGTGCGCGCCCGGCGATCAGCCACCACCCGGCGGTCGAGAGTCCGATGAGCAACGAGGCCGTCGCGAAGATCGCGAGACCAACCACCAGGACGCGTCGGCGTCCGAGCAGATCACCCGCTCGCGCACCGAGCAACAACAATCCACCGAACACGAGCGCGTACGCGTCCTGTACCCAGGCCAGGCCGGTGGGTGACAGATCCATGGCCGACTCGATTTTCGGAAGAGCGGTGAAGATGATCGAGTTGTCCAGCAGGATCATGAAGTAACTGATGACGATGATCGCGAGCACGGCCCGGGTGTTGAGTCGCGTCGACGATGCTGGGACGGAGTAATCGGAGGGCATGGAAATCAGTTCACGCCGCGAGCAGGTTCTGTGGGAGTGCCGATTCTTCCGGGTAATGCCGGTACCTCTCACCGATCCACTCATCGCTTTACCGTGGAGGTCATGAGCGCCACACCCGACCACCGTGCGCAGGTCAAAGAGTTTCTCACCTCACGACGCGCGCGGATTACTCCTGACCAGGCAGGTCTACCGGCCTACGGCGGCAAGGCACGTCGTGTGGAGGGTCTGCGCCGCGAGGAGGTGGCGTTGCTGGCCGGCGTCAGCATCGACTACTACGTGCGTATGGAACGCGGCAATCTGGCGGGAGCGTCGGACGCCGTTCTCGACGGTGTGGCCAACGCTCTTCAACTAGACGAGGCCGAACGATCCCACCTGTTCGACCTCGCACGCGCCGCACAGGCGTCGCCGCCGCGGACACGCAACCGCAGCACCGAGGTGACCCGGGGGATCCGGCAGGTGCTCGACGCCATCTCCGACGCCCCGGCGTGGGTCCGCAACGCCCGTCATGACATGCTGGCCGCCAACCAACTCGCGCGAGCGCTCTACCTGCCGCTCCTGGCGGGCACACCCCACCGGCTGCCGAACAATGCGCGCTTCGTCTACCTCGACGAGGCGTCGAAAGACTTCTTCACCGACTGGAACCTGGCCGCCGACGACATAGCAGCCATGCTCCGCATCGAAGCCGGCCGCAACCCGCACGACAAGAACCTCATCGCACTGATCGGTGAACTCTCCACGCAGAGCGAGGAATTCCGGCAACGATGGGCCGCCCACAACGTGCGCTTCCACCGCACCGGACGCAAGATTCTCCGACATCCGGTAGTCGGTGTACTCGAACTCGACTACGAGGCAATGGAATTCCCCGCGCACCCCGACCTGACCCTGCTGGTCTACACCGCCGCCGCCGGGACGCCCGCGTCTGATGGATTGAAAGTCCTCGCCAGCTGGGCGGCCACCGCCACCGAGTCGGGCGAACTCCGCACTCTACCGAGCTGACTGTCGCGTCATTCTGTGGCGGCGGCGTTGGGGACGTCGAGCACCGCTCGTTTCAGAGTCGCGAGGGGTGAACGCAGATTCCTTGCACATACATCTATGGGTTGTTGTCGATACAAGCAGCCTGTGGGGTTCTGGCAATACCCCTTACACCAGTACCTGCCATCGGCCGCGTCGATGCGGTTGTCTGGGTATAGCCCCGTTGAACAAGGAGAGAAACATGCGTGGAGTGATCATGGACGCCCCGGGAGAGATCCGGGTGGCGCAGCGCGATGATCCGACGATCCAGGAGCCGACCGACGCGATCATCAAGGTCGTCGCGACGTGTGTGTGCGGATCGGATCTGTGGCCCTATCGAGGGATCGAGGACGTGGATCATGCCCCGATGGGCCATGAGTACGTCGGCACGGTGACCGAGGTGGGAGACGAGGTGACCACCGTGAAGGTCGGCGACTTCGTCGTCGGATCGTTTTTCGCCTCCGACAACACTTGTGAGATCTGTCGGGCCGGTTACCAATCCCGATGCGTCCATTCCGTGGGGATGGGCGGGATCGGTACACAAGCCGAGTACGCGCGCATCCCGCTGGCCGACGGCACGCTGGTGGCAACGCCCTCGGCACCGGATGCCGATCTGATCCCTTCGCTGCTGGCCGCGTCCGACGTGTTGGGTACCGGATGGTTCGGCGCCGTTGCCGCAGAGGTGGGACCGGGCAAGACGGTGGCGGTTGTGGGTGACGGCGCCGTGGGCCTCCTCTCTGTGATGGCTGCGAAACAACTTGGTGCGCAACGGATTATTGCGATGAGTCGACACTCCGATCGGCAGGCGCTGGCACGTGAGTTCGGTGCCACCGACATCGTCGAAGAACGCGGTGATGAAGGAGTCGCGAAGATCAAGGAGCTGACCGACGGGCTGGGTGCGCACTCAGTGATCGAAGCTGTGGGTACGCAGGAGTCGATGATGCAGGCCATCCGTTCCACCCGCCCGGGCGGGCACGTCGGTTATGTCGGGGTCTCCCATGACGTCGAGTTGCCGGGCCTTGAGCTGTTTTTCGCAGAGATCCACCTCCATGGCGGCCCTGCGCCGGTGCGCAGGTTTCTGCCCGACCTCATCGATCTCATCTGGAAACGAGAGATCAACCCCGGCAGAGTATTTGATCTCACCGTGCCGCTCGATCTGGCCGCCGAGGCATACCAGGCAATGGACCAACGCCGAGCAATCAAGGTGATGCTCACACCGGATGAAAGGTGATCAGGATGAAGATCATTCGCAGTTCCACAAACACGGCCAAAGGTCCGCAGGACTGGTTCACCGGCGATGTCTACATCGACGCGGTGGCCGCCGCGCCGCCACCGTCGCGGATGTCGGCCAACCTCGTGCACTTCATGCCTGGTGCGCGGACGCACTGGCATCGACATCCGCTCAGCCAATCGGTATTCGTGACAGAAGGCATCGGTCTGTGTCAGCGCCGTGGTGGACCCATCGAGGTCATTCGACCTGGCGACAGTGTGCTGTTCGAGGCCGACGAGGAGCACTGGCACGGTGCGGCACCCAACCGTCTGATGGTGCACATCGCCATCAACGAGGGCGACGATGACCACGACGTCGTGCAGTGGCTGTCACCGGTCACCGACGCGGAGTACGGCCAGGCCCCGCCGACCGGCGGTCAATAGTCCGGCTCAGCGGTGCGACGCCGTAGCCGTGTACTGGGGAACGACACGTGTAGGCGGCGATGATCAGCCCGGCAGGACCTCCAGCGTCGCGGCGCGCGGTCCATCCTCCTGGAGGTGATCGACGATCGACGCGTAGTTCCCGTACTTGTCGCGATATGCGTCGTCAACGATGTCCAGGTCGGCGCCGTCGACCTCGCGGAACGCGACGTCGAATGTGGTAGTCCCGGAGGCGATCTGCCCGGTTCCGTTGGCAATCGCCCACCGAAACCAATCCGCGCCGCGGCCGTTGGTGGAGCGGATGAATACGCGGTCGCCCGAGCGAACGATCCAGATGACCCGCGGCCTGCGGACACTGCCATCGCGGCGTCGCGTAGCGACTCCCACCTCCTGCGGTGCGGTGAGTTGTTGTGCCTGCTGGACATTCCACGTGCTCATGACTCGGATCTCCCGGGATATTGGCGGCTCGATGATTCCAGCCTAGGTACCGGCGACGCGGTGTGGGAGGCAACGGAATTACCTCCCACACCGACGACTCAAGCGACGAACGCGTTGTCAAACAACGACAAAGCAGACCGAAGTCTCGCCAAATAGATGGTTCGCCAATGGCGGTGATGATTGACAACAACAATGTGCACATGCGAGGGGAGTGGCGGGTGGCGACGCCGCCGACCTGGGGTCGCCGTTTCGGGTGAGACTGATCGCGTCACGCTCTATTCAAAAATCGCGGCGAATTTTCCGAAGCGTGTCGTGCTTGGTGTTTTAGGCGCGATTGCGAAGAAGTTGCGCGGCGCGGATGTCGCTGCTATTGACGCCTCATCAGATAGAGATGGTGGAAGGTCTGCCTCGGAGCTGCGCGCCCGGACCGCAGCGAGGAAGGCGACCTTGCCGACGTCGGCCTGCCCTTTGAGCACATTCAGCAGTATCTCGCGACGTTGCTGTTGACCGAGCCTAGGGCGGATGGATCGCTATCACATCATCGTGGCTTCCACTCGTGGGCGCAATTGGCAACAACAACTTCATACCTTTGACCGTCCCAACCAAGGTCTGACGAGAATGCAGAATTCACGTCTCCGAACGTCGAGCGGAACCGAAGGGGAGTAGCGCTCTCTGTGGTCAAGAAGGCTTCGAGAGGTGACGACATGACGAGACAGGCTGTTATCGAGCGGCTGGCAGTTAACCCAATGTACCAACTCTCGACTGCTGGTCAGGAGCTCTTCCACACCAACATGCTCTATTGGCTGGCCGAAGAGAAGCCCGCCGAATCGGCCGAGATATGGAAGTTGTTCGGTGTGGGTCACCCAATTAAGGCACACCGAGAGTTGAGACACATCGATCTTCAGGTTGACTCAGACCATGGTCTTCTAATTCTCGAGAACAAGGTCTTAGCCCTCCCTGATCCAAAGCAACTGGAGCGATATGTCAATCGCCTCTTGGCGCTCAAGACGCCGGACTACAAATCGGGGACGTCATGGGTGCTTTTGTCACTGGCTCCTCCAGCCTTCGAGATCGCTGATTGCCAAGGCGTGACATGGCGCTATTGTTCATATCAGGATCTGCTACCTGCACTTCGGGCGACCCTGATGCACCTGGAAGGCGACGACCACTCAATCCTCTCCCGCTACGTCGACCTAGTGCAAGACCTGGTCACACTCACAATGGAATTCGATCCGGGCCTTCACCTCGATGAGCCATTCCAGCTATCGAGTACAGACGTAACGATGCTCGGCGAGGCCCGATTGGTGACAATGGTACGCAAACAGCAGATGTCTCGGTGTGCCGAGATCGTCAGGAACAGGTTGATCACCGACTTTAGGTTCAGCCCGGACGAAGTCGTGTTGGGTGCAGGGATCTCGGCCAAGAGCAAAAGCGGAGTGGTTGAGCACTTTCAGACGCACATGCACGGCAAGTTCGAGCGTAGACTCGGCTGGCAGTTGGAAGGTTTAGCCTTGCGGCTCGTAGGGATTCTAGACCCGCAGGAGTCGAAGCGCATACCTGAGAATCTGCGTGGGGACGAGCTGCTAAAGGCATATCCAACATTCTTCAGCTTCGACTTCGATGACGGATTGCTATTGGCATACAAGGGCACTAAGGACTGGCTTCGCTACGGCGGCGAGTTCCGGTACCGCTACCGACCGTTCCCGCCCGAAACTACATGGCGACAGCTAATAGAGACGCTCGTGAAGGTCTCTCGCCGGACGGCCGAGGAAATCCCGGCGGAAGACTACAAGAAAATGACGGCCTTTGAATCTCCGTGAAATTATGGACGCGATGGATACAGCTGGAGATACGCGGCTGCACTTCTAATGAATCGTCACTGTGACGTATCATCCATCCCCAGGGATTCGCCGTCCCGTCAAGGAGGCCCGCGCACAGGAGACCGATGTGAACTTGCGGCGACGATCGCCGCGCCGCTCAGGCCCGGAGTGTTGCCAAACGACCACACACACAGAACGGAGCCGCCGCTAGGCTCATCCCGTTAGAGTGCCGATAAGAAACATTATGTAAAGTAAACCGCTGCATACTGCAGCAGATGAATCACAGCTAGACCACCGCCCGCCCTGTCGGATGAGTGAAACGGCGATACGTTGTGGTTGGAAAGTCTATCGAGAGGATCGAGCCACGACGGCCGCACCTCCTGGAGGACCCAAGCTTCCGAACAGTCTGTCTCAAGGAGTGCTTCACATCGATCTGGACTTCTTCGTCGTCCCAGAATGCGTCATAAACCCAGACTTGCAACGGTCCCAAATCGCCCTCACGCATCCGGTGTCGGTACTCGCCGAACCCTGTCCCTCGCTGCCGCGCCTCGCTATTGAATACAACGCTGCCGCGCGGCCAGGCTGTGCACCTGGGTGCGAATATGCAGCGATCGAATATGCAGGATTACCAGTAGCACCGAAACGCGCGGTTCGAGAGCAGCGCCGGATCGTCGGTCCACCCCGACATCGCAGGCGTTAACGTTGGACGTCGAGAACTTGTTTTTGAATTCCGTTGTTGTAGACCTCATGTTCGACTAGGACGAGCTTGGTTGCGTCTTTATCGGTCCGGCTGAACAGCCGTTTTCCGGCGCCGAGCAGGAGCGGAAACACCAGTAGGTGGTATCGGTCGACTAGACCGGCGTCGGCCAGCGCGGCACCCAACGTGGCGCTGCCGTGCACCGCAATCGGGCCACCGTCACCCTCCTTGAGTCGGCGCACCTCGTCGATTGAGCGCAGCACCGTCGCCGGCCACCGCTTGTCGTCACCGTCGAGAGTCGTTGACACCACGTAGCGGGGCATCGAGTTGTACCCCGCGAATTCGTCCATTGTGGGCCAGACCGGCGCGAACGCCTCATACGATCGGCGCCCTAACAGCAAGGCAGCTGTTTCGTGCTGCTCGCGGCCCTTGAGCTCATACGCCGCCGGATCGAAAGCGACATCCTTGAACGTCCAACCCGAGTTGCGGTACCCGGGCTCCCCACCAGGGGCCTCCATGACTCCATCGAGTGAAACGAAAGCTGAGACGATGAGTGTGCGCATGACTCTCCTGGACTGGTGATGAAACGGCTAACCGCCGCTCCGGGGTGGAACGGCTTTGCGTGATTGTTGACCACAACCACTGCCGAAACTCATCGCCAAGCTACCGTTCGAGTTCCACGAGCCGCCACCGAGCGCCCCGCCCTCGACGACGTTCGCTACGGCCTCTACTTCGTGCCATTCCGTGCTACCATGTAGCACATGAGTGTGCCGCGCGAGGTAAGCCAACGCGACCTCCGCATGCGTTCCAAAGAGATCATGGACGCGGTGGAGTCCGGTGATTCCTTTACGGTGACCCGCGACGGCCGTGGGATAGGAGAACTCGTCCCCCTACGTCGACGACGCAGCTTTGTTTCCCGCACAGAGTTCGCCCGCGGCTCGGTGTCGGCTCCATTGATTGATGTGGAGAAGTTCCGGTCTGATCAGGACCGCGTATATGACGAAACGTTGAGCGACCCGTATGCCTGACGAAGTACGGCGGGGGTTACTCGACACCAACATCTTGATTCTTCGCCACGCAATCGAGCCTGCGGAACTGCCGGACGAGATGGCAATTAGTGCGATCACCCTGGCTGAGCTCTCCGCAGGCGTACACCTGGTAACTGGCGACGACCCACAGGCCTCCGACGAACGCGCACGCCGCGCCGATGTTCTCCAGCGCGTCGAGAACGAGTTCGACCCCTTACCGTTCGGCGCTGATGCTGCTCGCGCATTCGGCCGCATCAGCGCCGCGGTCCAAGCTCGCGGAAGAACGCCGCGGAGACGAGTGGCGGACCTCATGATCGCATCCGTTTCGACCGCAGCCAGGCTCCCCCTCTACACCACCAACCCCAACGACTTCGAGGGCTTGGACGGCATTGTTCGCGTCATACCCGTGAGTCGCCCCTGAGCTGAGAGCCGACCTCAGCTCGAGTCTCTCATCGACAGGGTCCAGACAATATGCAACAACCGAATATGCAGGTTTACCGGTAACCCACCTCGTGCATCATCAGATCGATCGACGGCTCCTTTCGTCCTGACTGCCCCTCTCACGCCCCGCTTCCGGCGGTACGCTCCCTCCACGGCGCTGGGACACCCTGGACCAGTCCTGAGTCCGGAGGTATACGGCGATGATGTCAGACGACAAGACCTTCGAGGCCATCGCCGATGAACGACGCTCGCTCGCAAGCACATTGGAAACTCTGACACCGGCTCAGTGGGACCACGCGTCGCTATGTGGCGAGTGGACTGTCCGCGATGTCGCAGCCCATCTCGTGGCACCGATGGTGATTCCGATGTGGCGTTTCGGTGTCCTCATGCTTCGTGCCCGCGGCAATTTCGACGAGGCCAACAAGATGATGACCGACTTGGTGGTGCGCCAGCACGGCACCGAGCTGGTCTCACTCCTCCACGACCGCGCCGACAAGCGTTTCGCGCCGCCTGGCCGGGGTCCCGCTGCTCCCCTGACCGACATCGTCGTGCATGCGCTCGACATCTGTCGCCCCTTGGAGATAACACGCAGTTCGCCCGACGACCGTCGCGTCGCAGTTCTCGATTACGTCACCGGTCTCCGCGGGCGCGATGCGTTCGCACATTCCGCTGCTGCGGTGCGATGGGAAGCCACCGATATCGACTGGAGTCACGGCGACGGACCGACCGTGCGTGGGACGGCGGATACGCTGATGCTCGCTATCACCGGACGACGCCGTGTCGTCGAAGAGTTGTCCGGTGACGGCGTGAGTCTTCTGGGCGCGTAGCACGCTGATGGTGAACCATTCGAATACGCCGGTATGCAAATAGGCCGTCACGTATTGCACTGTGTTGCAGGGCTATTGAGGCGGTCAGCGTCGAAGGCAGTGTCGTGGTGGCTGAGGCTATCGCGGCGACGGTTCTGCCTCGCGTCTCCCCCGTGGCCCTACGCATTCACTTGGCACACGGCCACCTAGCGAGGACGAATCGAATAGTCCGCCACCGGAACCCTCGTCGACGCGGCGTCAAACATCTCCCGATCCATCTCGCGACGTCTCAGCACGGCTGGCGAATCGGTGGCGCCGTAACCGATTTCGTCGAGGCGCCCTTCAACGAGTGCGTCGAACACGGCATCGACGAAATCCTCCACCGGCGCGCCGTGTACGTGTCCGGGTCCCGCCAACCGAGTGGCCACCGCCGGGGGGATGACCTCGACGACCCTAACCCTTGTGTGACGCAAGGCGAAACGAAGATTGATCGTGTAACTGTGCATCGCGGCCTTACATGCGCTGTAGACAGGAGCAAACGGCTGAGGGATGAGCGCACCACCCGAAGTGACGTTAACGATCACCGACGGTCTGGAGTGCCCCACCAGGACAGGTGCGAGTAACGCGTTCAGGTGAATCGGACCCGCGAGCAGCGTGTCGATTTCCACTTGTCGTTGATGCCAGGGAGCGTCGTCGACCGCAAGAGGCACCCGGCGCTGAACGCCCGCATTGTTGACGAGCGTATTTATCTCGGGCATCTCGGCGAGAACGTGTGCGGCAAGCCGCTCCCGATCGATCGGCGCTGAGATGTCACTGACGACGGTCTCGAGTCCGGGGGTCCCCTGCGCCGCGTGGCGCAGTGCGTCGGCCGATCGACCAGTCACCATGACGCGGTCGCCCCGCTCGGCGTACCGCTGCGCACGCGCCAATCCGATACCGGCACTGCCGCCCGTGATCAGAACCGCTCTTGATGTTGACATGTAAACATGGTGCATCCAGTCGGTTGACATGTCAACATCGTCCTTCGTAGAGTCCGGCGAATGACGACATCGCGATTGAACGACACCGAACTGCTGCACTGGCAACAGTGGAAACGGGCCGCCGATCGGGTGTGGTCGTCAACGGTCGACCAGATCACCGCGGAGACAGGGCTGTCGGGAGCCGATTTCTCTGTTCTGACCCGGGTAGCCGAGTCCGACGGTAACCGCATTCAGCAAGCGCGCCTCGCGGAATTGTTGGGATGGGAGCGCAGCAGGCTCTCTCGGCAAATCTCACGAATGGTCGACCGAGGACTACTCACTCGCGATGTGGCACAAGGGGTTCGGACGATTGGCACCACCGAGGCAGGACAGTCTCAGGTGGTTCGCGCCCGTCAGGCACATTCACGGGCCGTGCGAACACACCTGTTCGGCCGAATCGAGGCCAAAGACGCCGACGCATTCTGGAGGGTGATCGACTCCTTGACCCGCGAATGAGACCCACGAACCGAGCATCCATGGGCTACTACAGTTGACGCCACATGCCACACCTCGACGCAGCAACCACCGTGATGCTGATCATCAGCATCACCCTCGGCGTGGCCGCGTCCGGCTGCGCGCTCGCCGCCGCCTACGTCTACCTTCACGAGAACCCCAAGCGCGACAACATCGCCCGCGACCGCCTCGCTCGACGCTGGCTCATCGCCACCGCCGTTCTCGGGTTCGCCGTTGTCCTCTTGCGGTTCATCTGGCTGCTGGTGCGGTAGTTCCATTAAACCGTTGGCGAAGCAACACAATCGATGCGTCAGCGAAGCGACCGGCTCATCTGTTGGAGGGCCCTTAACAGCGACGCCTGTTCGACGTCGCTGAGTCCTGAGAGCATCCGATCCTCCACCGAACGCACTGCCGCAGAGGCCTTCTCGAGCTTGCGGCGCCCACGGGGTGTGAGCCGTGCAGGAAGCACTCTGCCCACGGGCGCGGCGTCGGGTCTGCTGACGAAGCCATCCCGTTCCAGTCCTTGCAGTAGGACATTCATCGCTTGACGTGTGATGAACGTGCCGCGGGCCAGTTCGGAATTCGACAGACCAGGCCGCTGCGCAAGCAGTTCAAGACACGAGTACTGGGTCACACTTAGACCGAGCGGCCGGAGAACGTCGTCCATCGCCGCACGGAGCGCACTTGCCACCTCTTTGAGGGCATACCCCACAGAGGTCTCTAGTTCGACGGTCTCTGGTTCGACGCCGCTTCCGTCTTGACTCATGTCAACATACTGACATACATTGTCCTATGTCAGTTTATTGACACTCGATTCCGGAGGAAAACATGCCCGTCAGCGGTCCCGACTTCATCTCCCTGCAAACGCGCAACCTCGAAGCGTCCCAGGCGTTCTATGAGAAGTACCTTGGCTTGGTCCGCTCCCCGGCCGGGCCACCGCACGCGGTCGTGTTCGACACGAAGCCGGTTGCCTTCGCCCTGCGAGATCTGACTCCCGGCACCGACCTCGACGCCGTCACTCAACCCGGCATCGGCGCAGCAATCTGGCTGCACGCCACCGGCGTGCAGGAGATCCACGACGCTCTCGTCGCAGACGGGTACACGATCGTGTCAGAGCCCATCGACGGCCCATTCGGACGGACATTCGCATTCGCCGACCCCGACGGCTATCACATCACTCTTCACGATCGCGCCTGAACCGCGCCCGCCTCGTGCTGTCTGCTCACTGATGCGAAAGTCACTGCGGCAACGACGAATCGCTCGCGGTCGGCTGGCGACGCACCCAGTGCGTCGAACCACGGCATCAAGTTCGGATTCGCGGCACGTCTGATGGCAGACCGTTCCACACTCACATCACATGCGGGCGCGTAGCCGAGCCCCGGTACAGCGACCGTAGGTGCGAAGTTGCGCCACCCGCCGACGAAAAGCGGAACGTACGGCGCGACTTTGCGACGTATCGACTCCTGCGCGGCGCTGAACACGTTGCTGATCCGATACGCGAAGGACAGCGAATTGTGCTCGGTCACGCTCTCGTCGTCGCGACATAGTGTGGTGCCCAACCGTTTCCAGTCAATGGCCACACCAGAACGTCGTTCATCACGAGCCGTTGCCTCAGATGCCATCCACAGCAACGATTTGTCGGAGTAGTAGCAATTCTCGTACCCTCCGCCGACGTCGCTGTGCACGCCGTCGAACCAGACCTGGCTGATGTCGGCGTGCTGGCCTCCCCAGAGGCACGGCGCGAAGACTCGTCGACGCTCGGCGATCGCCAGCGCTTGCCTGGCGGTCTTCACCATCGGCGAGAGCGTCACGTCGTGGAACTTGTACTTCGCGCGCGCGATTCCCGGAACACCCAGGGCGCCAACAGTGTCGAACACCCCGAGGAATTCGATGCGTACCTCGCCACGCCGGTGGGCGTGCCTGTCGATGGCCGCAAGCGCGCGCTCGTGCGCGGGATCGGCGGGAGGAGTCTCTGTGGAGCTTTTCGCGCGCGGTCTGTTGCGGTAGAGGTCCATCGCTGCGGGAAGCTGTCCCTCCGCGACCCCCATCGGGGTGAGCAGTCCGACATGCGCGATCATGCCGCACAGACTCCTGGCCGTGTACGCGCCGCGACTGAATCCGAACACAAAGATGCGGTCGCCAGGTTCGTAGTTCAGCGCGAGGAATCGATAGCAGTCGACGATCGCGTCGTCGAGGCCCACGCCGAATGCGCCGGCAACGATACGTTCTATCCAACTGCCTGTTGACCCGACGCCGCGCGCGTAATGCACGATCTGGGTCTCGCCGTCGAAGCCGCGGGGTGCAATCGAACGCGCGATCTTCTCGACGTTCGAGACGTAGCGATCGTCGGAGTTCTTCCATGTCCCGTCACAGCACACCACGAGATTCTTGGTCATGATGTCGACGCTAAGGCGCTGCGTATGCGCCCACACGGGTAGCACGGTACGCGTTTGCGTTCCGGGCAGCCGATCAAGCCTGCGTAGTCGGGCCGGATCGACGCCGATGAGAAAGAAGACGGAACCCGATTCATCGAGGACCGGATGTGTCCGCTATCCCTCATAACGTCGCCGTTGTCAGATCAACCCGCCACCCAGGAGCACCTGATGACGACAGCACCACTCGAGCCCGCCGACGACAAAGTCGTCGACGCCTCCCCTGGCACCACTCGACGTTCACCTGAATTGTCGCCTTCCACAACACCTTCCGACGCCACGCCGAGCATCGGAGGCAAGGCACGAACCATCGCGCTGATCTGCTTGCTCGCGGCGTCGTTCATGGAGCTCATGGACGCAACCGTCGTCAACGTCGCGCTGCGCACGATGCAGGTCGACCTCGGCGCATCCGCAGTCAGTCTGCAGTGGATCGTCGCCGGCTACCCACTCACCTACGCCGTTGGCCTGATCCTCGGCGCACGGCTCGGCGACAACTTCGGCCGACGGAAACTCTTCGTCGCCGGTCTTGCCGCGTTCGGACTCGCTTCTCTGGCATGCGGACTCGCGACCGGTCCCACCGAACTCGTCGTCTTCCGCCTCATTCAAGGAGTGGCAGCAGCACTGATGGTGCCGCAGGTGCTCAGCAACATTCAGGTGCTGTATCCACCGGCCGAGCGCGCGAAGGCGATGGGAATGTTCACGTCCGTGATCGGTCTGGCGGCCGTCACCGGCCCCATCCTGGGTGCCGTGATCACCGACGGCGATTGGTTCGGCTTGTCGTGGCGACCGGTCTTCCTGATCAATGTGCCGCTGGCCGTGCTCGCTATCGCGGCCGCGATCGCCTTCATTCCCGAGTCGCGCTCGGCGATCAAGACACCCATCACGGCTGGTGCGGCACTGCTCCTCGGCGGATCGCTGGCGGCGATCATGCTTCCGATCACACTCGGACCTGAGAATGATTGGCCGGCTTGGGGATTCATCGTGATGGTCGTTGGTATCGCTGGGCTCGGGTTGTTTGGCGTCCGACAGGTGCGTTCGGCTCGACGCGGCATCGAACCCATGGTCCCGCCGGCCTTGTTCGCCACTCGGTCATTCTCGATCGGGCTCGCGGCATTCACCGCGCTGATGGTGCCCACGGGCGGCTACTTCCTGGTCCAGTCACTGCACGTCCAGCTAGCGCTCGGATGGTCGGTACTTCACGCGGGTCTCATGTGGATTCCGTTCTCGCTGGCAGTACCGATCTCGGCGGGTCTCGCCGCAACAGTGCTCGTCGCACGATTCGGTAAGCGAGTTCTACAGGTCGGCGGTGCCGTGTTCATCGTCGGAATGCCGCTGATGGGCTTTGCCGAGCAATCGGCGCATCCGGCGCTGTGGTTTGCCGCAGCGCTGACCGTGGGGGGGCTCGGCTTCGGCGGGATCGTCGGCTCGGCTGGCCTTCTGGTGCTCAACGACGTTCCGGTGCGCCTCGCGGGTGCGGCGTCAGGCGTCTTCAACACCGCCCAGGCACTCGCGGTGGCATTCGGCGCCGCGGTCGTCGGGACTGTGTATACGTCGGTCGGAGAATCCTCGGGTCTCGAGTCCGCCTACCGTGCTTCGCTGGTCGTCATGATCGGATTCGTTGTGGTGGGCGGTCTGATCGCTCAGGCGTTGCGCACATCGACCACGACATCCGAAGCAACCGACCTCGAACCAGCGGTAGCGTAGCCCGCTACTCGCTTCACTGTTCGGACGACAGGGGGCCTGCAACAGCGGGCCCCCGTCGCTGCTGCGCGCAAGACCGTTGCGGTTCCCACGCAACTCACGGCCGTCGCACCGACGACCGATGAGTTCCGACGCAGCTCGCAGTCACAACCTCCGAGAAACCGAGCGTCGACCCAGAGGGACACGAAATGGCCATCGAGATGTTGTTTCTACACGGAGCAGGCGGCTTTCACGACGATCAGCCGTTGGCCGCCGCGCTGGCAAGTGAACTCGGCGCACATTTCTCGATTCCGGAGCTACCCGACGAGGACATGTCTGTAGCGGCATGGACGTCGGCGATCCGCCCACACGTCGACGAGCTGACGGCATCCGACGTACTTGTGGCCCACTCGTTCGGTGCGTCGATGTTGCTCGCGCTGTTGAGCACCATGCCGACGCCTCCGTCCCGTGCATTCCTGCTGGCGATGCCGAACTGGGGCGATAACGGCTGGGCGGTCGCCGACTACGACTTCACCGGCGCGGAACCGACAACCGCGCTCACCCTGCATCACTGCGAGGACGACGACGTCGTGCCCGTCAGCCACGTGGCACTCAACCAGCGGCTCCTGCCGTCGGCAGACGTTCACCGCTACGAACTAGGTGGACATCAGTTCGACGGGTGCGCCTCCCTTGTCGCCGCCGACATTCGCGCGCACAGTTGACGCCCATGACCCGACCGGCCATCGCTCAGCGCAGTTTGGCGCCGTACACCCGCGTCACAGTCAGCTTGAGCAGCACGCGCCGATCGCTGACCATCACCTCGCGATACTCGGCCCAGTCCGGATGCTCCCCCGCACCCAGGCGGTAGTAGTCGACCAACGCGTCGACTTCGGGTCCGTCAGGATCGCTCGACGGACCGATCAGTTCCGCGGTTCCCTCCGCCGTGGCCCATGTAAAGCCGTCGGCGCTGGTGTATTCGATGGCGGCGCGTGGATCTCGGCGGAGGTTGACGGTCTTCGCACGTCCGTCTGTCATGGATACATAGATCGTGTCGGACTCACGGTCGTACACCGAAGTGACCGGTGAGAGTTGAGGAAGTCCGTTCGCCTTGATCGTGGCGAGGATGGCGATCGACGTGTCGGCGATCAGGTCACGGGGGTCGTACTGCTCGTCAGTCATGGTTGTGGCAACCGTCACCAAGCCGGGGGCATTCCCGCGCGGCGTCGACGCACCACTACCCTCTGCAGGTGACTTTCTCGACCTGGGCGGCGCTGCTGACCGCGTGCGTGCTGATCAGCTTCACCCCGGGAGCCGGCGCGATCAACACGATGAGCAACGCCATGAATGTCGGATTCCGACGCGCATTCTGGGGTGTGCTCGGTCAACAGGTCGCGCTCCTCATCCAACTGCTCATCGTCGCCGCGGGACTCGGCGTGATCATCTCCCGATCTCACACAGCGTTCGAGGTCATCAGGTACACCGGCGCGGCGTACCTCATCTACCTCGGAATCCGACAGTTCTTCCGACGCCCCGACATGTCCGACGAGGCAAACGTGGCAGTCCGGAACGAATCGGCCGCGTCGATGTTCGTACGAGGACTTTGGGTCAACCTGCTGAACCCGAAGGCGATCGTGTTTCTGCTCGCGTTCATCCCCGGATTCGTTCGCCCCAGCGATCCTCAGCTGATCCAGTACGTGGTCATCGGAGTAACGATGGTGGTCGTCGACATACTCGTGATGTGGTTCTTCTTTGCCCTGATAGCACGGGGATTCGCGCGCGTCACGCGGACCGAACAGGGCCAACGTCGTCTCAACCGTGTGTTCGGCGTTCTGTTCGTCGCCGTGGGCGTCATGCTCGCGGTTGTGTGACCATGTTCGAGGCCAGAGGATTCGAAGGCCTCACAATCACAAGCAGTACCAGCGTCCAGTGGAGGACTCACGATGTCATCGCCCGAGATCGACGACCGCGCACGCGTCGACAGCCTCCTCGACGCACAGACCAAAGCCGAACAACTCTTCGACGAGGTGGAGCGGCGCGGCATGATCCGGGCGGGAATCGGTGAGCGCGCGCTCTCCGACGAGATCCGTGATCTGGCCGCCGAGATGTTCGGCGTGACGCGTCACTGGCACAAACGAATCGTCCGCGCCGGAGGGAACACCCTGGAGACCTTCCGCGCCAACCCACCGGATCGGATCATCGCCGACGACGACATCCTGTTCCTCGACTTCGGCCCGATCTTCGAAGAATGGGAAGCCGACTTCGGCCGCACCTTCGTTCTGGGCGACGACGAACTCAAGCGACGTCTCACCGACGACCTGCCCCGAATCTGGGATGCCGGCCGCGCCTACTTTCGCGCACACCCCGAGATCACCGGAGCCGAACTGTTCGACCACGTCGTCGAACTCAGCGAGCAGGCAGGCTGGCATTTCGGCGGCGAGATCGCCGGCCACCTCGTCGGCGAGTTCCCGCACGAGAAGATCTCCGGCGACGAGATCGAGAGCTATGTGGCGCCAGGGTCGTCGGGTCCCATGCGTCGCCTGGATCCGTCTGGACGGGTGTGCCATTGGATTCTCGAGGTGCATCTCGTCGAGCCCGACCGTCGATTCGGTGGCTTCTACGAGGAACTCCTCGACCTTCCGTGAGCAAAGATTGTGTGTGCGGGGAATGAGACTACTTCCCCACTGCCGGTGACCTTTTGCGCGCTGTATTCCCTGCAGGGGGTTTGCGGCGTATCCACCGCCTCTCGACGGTATTCACCATGTCCGGTGCCGTGTCGTGGCACCACGCGTATCGACGACCGCTTCTCCACCGCTGTCACGTCGAAGAGAGACTGGCCTGTCTCTCCGCTACCGCTACTGGCGCGTGAACGTCACTCGGGCCTTGCGGGCTCGAATGTCGCCCTGATTCGTCGTGCGACGTCAGGGATTAGGACACTGTCGCGATGTCGTCGGGAAGAGACTTTCGCTTGTGTGGTGGTAGCCACGCTGGACTTGAACCAGCAACCTGCCATTCTGCAAATGACCGCTCTGCCAATTGAGCTAGTGTCGCGTTGACTGAGGATGTGCTCTTCCGTGCGGTTCCAAGCCTTTTGGGCCCAGAATGCCGCACACCCTCGACCTTTCGGATGTCGGTCCTACTCGATCTCTCCTGTCTCGGCGAAGCTGCCACGCCCCGCCTCCACAGTCATGGAATACGCCCTCGACTGAACCATCTCGGACTGAAATTCCTTCCCTCACCGCAACATTCGTCGCTACTGACCACACCTGGCAGGTGTCGGGTCACCGATCGGCTCTCCCGGCTCTCACCGTCAGATCGCTTCGACGTTGCCTCCACCCTGGGGTGAAGGTTCCGGCTCGGAGTGCATGGGGTACCGGAACTTCTCCCGGCGACGGATGTCACCCCGCCTTTCACCGGATCACTCCGGCTTATGCGCCATGCCGCATTCGTATGTCGATGTAGTTGTCAAACGTCCTGCACCACTTGGGTTGTCGCTGTCGAGCAGTGCGGGTAGCGACTCTAAGCGGTCCCGCTACGACGCACAACAGATTTTCTGCCGAGTCCGAGAACGCCGACGCTGAGCGGTACGCCTCAGTCCCGATCGGCGTCGCCCGAAAGATCGCCGGACAGCTCATCGAGACGCTGCTGAGCGCGCAACCGCTCGTCGGATGCCGACTCCAGAACGGACGCGGCCTCGTCGCGGTGTGACCGCGCTGTCTCGGCGGCTCGTTGCGCGAAACGCAGTTCCTGTTCGGCACGATCGAGTTCCGCGCGTAGCCGTGCGACGCGGTCCTCGAGATCGGCGGCGGTGCGCTCGGTGTCGTCCACGCCGCGCTGCGCGCTCTCGAGTTCGACGGTCGCCAAGTCGACGTCGGCGGTGTATCGATCGAGAAGTGCTCTGGCAGCGTCGATCTCCGATTCGCGGGCAGCCGTCGAACCTTCTGCAGCACTTGACGAGGGTTCGGGCATCCCTGCGGTCGCCTCGTCGGCGGGTGCCGGCGAATCTGCTAGTGCCACCAGTCCGGCGGGGCCGAAGCCGCTGTACTCCATCGCGGTGACCAGCCGACCGCGACGCAACAATTCGGCCACCTGTTCGTCGCCGATCGCCGCGCGCAGTGTCTGAACAGCCTCTCGCTCGACCGTCGAGGTCATGCCCGTACCGATCTCGGTGGCGAACGAACCTAGGTGATCGAGCGCAGTCTGCACGACCTCGCGGCGTCGTATCGACAGTTCACGCAGCAGTTCGGCCGACGAGCGGCGCTGCGCCTCACGGAGTTCGTCGGCAACGGTAAACAGCGGGTCGAGGTCGGTGGGCGAACGGCGAATCCACTGGTTCAGCAGCCAGGCGACTTGTGTCGGCTTGCGTGCACGTGAGATGTCGACGGCGAGCTCGGGACTGTCGGCCGCTCGTGCCGAACGCGTCAATTCACGCCTTCGAGAGACGAATTCGCTTGGCGCGCAGCCATACAGCTCATCGAGAGCGTCGTCGAGATTCACGAGCGAATCCTCAGACGCCGAACTCGATGATCGCTCGCTCGCCGAATTTCCGAAAGCCCATGCGCTGCAACAGCGGCGACGAGGTAGCGGTCTCGGCATGCACGAGCCCGAGCGAGGCTCCCCGACGTCGCGCATCGTGAAGTCGAGCGACGATCAACGCCCGATACACGCCGCGACCCCGATGAGCGGGAAGGACGGCGCCACCCCACATTCGAGCGACCTCACCCTCGAGCGTGTAGCCGCCCGCACCGGCCGGTTCCAGGCTGCCGTGCGAATCGACGCCGGCCACGAACAGCCCGGGCGGCGTGGCGTCCCGCGTAGCAGCGTCGTCGAGGATGGGTGGCGGAAAACCCCAGGCGTCGAGGGAGATTCGGGCGAACTCGGCGATTCCGGCATCGTCGTCGACGCGGCGCGCGACGACTCCGTCGGGTGTCGGTATCCGGTCGACGATCTCTGCCGCTATCTTGAGCGCGACGATGTCGCGAACGGCGATCGTCGTGGCATCACGTCGCTCTAGTTCGGCGTGATCGATACCCCCGAACAGTCCCGGCGCACGCGTGAAGCGCACACGCTGGGCGTCGAGTCGCCTCGCGTGGGCGGCGGCCTCATCGAGCACGACGATCGGATCACGTTGCGTCCCGTGGTAGTTCAGCAACGTGGCGGTTCCGTCGAGCACATAGAACTCGTAGCCGTCGATGTCGAGATGGCGCGAGCCGACCGGATGCCAGGAAGACGTCCACCGTATAGATTCAGCGCGCACGCGCTCCGGTGTCCACATCACCAGACAAGCGTGCCACAGCGGAGACGTGCCGATCACGGCGTCTCAGTTTGAGAGAAATCCTGAATCATTCCAGAATGCGTTGCATACTGACGAGGTGTCCCCCACGCCGGAGTACGCAGACCAACTGCGTGCAGCCGAACTTCGAGTGACCCGTCCGCGGGTCGCGGTGCTGCAGGCCGTCAATACGCACGCGCACGCCGACACGGAGACCATTTTTCTCGCCACACGCACGATGCTGCCCGACGTCTCACGCCAGGCGGTCTACGACGTACTCGGTGCGCTGACCGACGCCGGACTCGTCCGACGCATCCAGCCCTCCGGCCTCGTCGCCCGCTACGAGGCGCGAGTCGGCGACAACCATCACCACACCGTGTGCCGTTCGTGCGGCGCAATCGGCGACGTCGATTGCGCTGCGGGAACAACGCCGTGCCTCACGGCATCCGACGACAACGGCTTCGTGCTCGACGAGGCCGAGGTCATCTATTGGGGCCTATGCCCCGACTGCAACACAACGTCCATACCGGGGTCACATTCGTGATCACAGCCCGAATCACCACTTACCGGAAGGAAGACAGTGTCTGAAGAGAAGTCAGCCCCCGAAGCTCCCCCCATCGGTGAGGCACAGACCGAACCTGCCGAATCAGGTTGTCCGATGCACATCCGCCCACCGGTCGAAGGCGGCGGCAATCAGCAATGGTGGCCGGACAAGCTGAATCTGCGTGTGCTCGCGCACAATCCGCAGGTCATCCGTCCCCGCGAACCCGACTTCGACTACGACGCCGCGCTCGCCGACCTCGACGTCGAGGCGCTCGTCAGCGACCTCAAAGACGTCATGAAGGACTCGAAGTCGTGGTGGCCCGCCGACTTCGGTCACTACGGCCCCTTCTTCATCCGGATGTCATGGCACGCCGCGGGCACCTACCGCGTCGAGGACGGCCGTGGCGGAGCCGGAACCGGAATGCAGCGTTTCGCCCCCCTGAACAGCTGGCCCGACAACGTGAGCCTCGACAAGGCACGACGACTCCTGTGGCCGGTGAAGAAGAAGTACGGCAAGGCACTGTCGTGGGCCGATCTCCTGGTCCTGGCCGGAAACGTCGCGATCGAGGACATGGGTCTGCCGACCAAGGGATTCGCCTTCGGGCGTCCCGACGAGTGGGAAGCAGACGAGGTCTATTGGGGTGCCGAGTCGGTGTGGTTGGGCACCAACCTGCGCTACCAGGGCGGCAAGCGCGAACTCGAAGAGCCGCTGGGCGCAACCACCATGGGTCTCATCTACGTGAATCCCGAAGGCCCGGAAGGTGTTCCGGACTACCTCGCGGCTGCAGCCGATATTCGCGAGACGTTCGGCCGCATGGCCATGAACGACGTCGAGACCGCAGCCCTGATCGTCGGCGGTCACACCTTCGGCAAGACGCACGGCAACGGCGACGCCGAACTCCTCGGCCCTGAGCCCGAAGCCTCACCGATCGAGCAGATGGGTCTTGGTTGGAAGAATCCCCAGGGCACCGGCGTCGGCAACGACACGGTCACCAGTGGCCTCGAGGTCACATGGACCCACACACCGACCAAGTGGGACAACAGCTTCCTCGAGATCCTGTACGGCAATGAGTGGGAACTCTTCAAGAGCCCCGCGGGCGCCAACCAGTGGCGGCCGAAGGACGGAGGCTGGGCCAATTCGGTGCCGGTGGCCCAGGGCGACGGCAAGACCCACCCGTCGATGCTGACCACCGACCTGACGATGCGTTTCGACCCGATCTACGGGGAGATCACCCGCCGTTGGCTCGACCATCCAGAAGAACTCGCCGACGAGTTCGCGAAGGCGTGGTTCAAGCTCCTCCATCGCGACATGGGGCCTGCCATTCGCTACCGCGGCCCGCTCGTGCCGTCGGAAACCTACATCTGGCAGGACAACGTCCCCGCTGCCGAGGGCCCGCTGCTCTCCGACGCCGACGCCGACAGCCTGAAGTCCGCGATCCTCGAAACCGGTCTCACCGTGCCACAGCTCGTGTCCACGGCATGGAAGGCGGCGTCGACGTTCCGTGGCAGCGACTACCGCGGCGGCGCGAACGGCGGACGGCTGCGCTTGCAGCCGCAGCTCGGCTGGGAATCCAGCGAGCCCGACGAGCTCGCACAGGTCATCAGCAAACTGGAACTCGTCGCCGAGCAGTTCAACTCCGAGCCCGGCACCAAGGTGTCGTTCGCCGATCTCGTGGTGCTCGGCGGAGCCGCGGCGATCGAGAAGGCGGCGAAGGATGCCGGCGTCACGGTGACGGTCCCGTTCACCCCGGGCCGCACCGACGCGACGCAGGAGCAGACCGACCAGGAGTCGTTCGCCTACCTCGAGCCCCGCTACGACGGATTCCGAAACTACGAGGGCAAGGGCAACGAGCTGCCCGCGGAGTACAACCTCGTCGACAAGGCCAACCTCCTGACCCTGTCGCCGCCGGAGATGACGGTGCTCGTCGGTGGTCTACGCGTACTCGGCGCCAACCACAAGAACTCCTCGCTCGGAGTGCTGACGACCAAGCCGGGCACGTTGACGAACGACTTCTTCGTCAACATCACCGACATGGACGTCGAATGGTCGGCATCGCCGGCAGACGACGGCACCTACGTCGCGGTCGATCGTGAGTCGGGCGAGCAGAAGTGGACGGGTTCGCGGGTCGATTTGGCCTTCGGTTCGAACTCCGATCTGCGTGCGCTCGCCGAGGTCTACGCCGAGGACGACTCGAAGCAGAAATTCGTCGACGACTTCGTCGCCGCGTGGGCCAAGGTCATGGAACTCGACCGCTACGACCTGCACTGATTCGACCGATCACCACCGATGCACCTCGTGGACACAATCCACGGGGTGCATCGGTGTGTGTGGCAGCCCACGTAGTCTTACGCCAGTGCCCGACACGTCGAGTCACTCCCCCGTACTCGCGCGTAGCGCAACGATTCGACACAATCGTCCGGGGCCGCAAGTTTTTGCAGTCACGCGTGCGTCCGCATGGGCGTGACGCACACGTGGCCCATATCGCGGAGCTTCGTGCTTCGCACCCAGCGGAGTTTCGTGCTTCGCACGGCGAGCGGGGGCGCTGCCGACGAGCAGTTCCAGAAGAGAAGGGAGTCGGTGATGTTCACGCGCATTGCCATCGTGAACCGAGGTGAGGCCGCGATGCGGCTCATCCACGCCGTCCGCGGGTTGTCTGCCGAGACCGGTCAGCCCATCGAAGTCGTAGCCCTGCACACCGACGTCGACCGCAACGCCACATTCGTCCGCGAAGCCGACATCGCGTACAACCTGGGAGCGGCAGCCGACCGCCCCTACCTGAACCTCAAGGTGCTCGAGCACGCCTTGCTCGAGACCGGCGCCGACGCCGCATGGGTCGGCTGGGGATTCGTCGCAGAAGATCCGCTCTTCGCCGAACTGTGCGACCGCATCGGCGTCACCTTCATCGGCCCGTCCGCCGAGGCAATGCGCAAACTCGGCGACAAGATCGGCGCAAAGCTGATCGCCGAAGAAGTCGGTGTTCCGGTCGCCCCGTGGAGCCGCGGGTCCGTGGACACCATCGACGACGCGCTCGAGGCAGCAGCGTCGATCGGGTACCCGCTGATGCTCAAGGCGACCGCGGGTGGTGGAGGTCGCGGTATCCGCGTCATCACCAGCGACGACGAACTCCGCGACGCCTTCGACCGCACCCGCGACGAAGCCGCCCGCGCCTTCGGCAGCGGCGTCGTCTTCCTCGAACGACTCGTGACCGGAGCCCGCCACGTCGAGGTCCAGGTCATCGCCGACGGCCAGGGCACCGCATGGGCGCTCGGCGTCCGCGACTGCTCGGTGCAGCGCCGCAATCAGAAGATCATCGAGGAGTCGGCATCGCCGGTTCTCGCACCAGAACAGGTCGCCGATCTCAAGGCATCCGCTGAGCGTCTCGCCGTCGCTGTCGGATACCGGGGCGCCGCAACCGTCGAATTCCTGTACCACCCCGGCGAGCACCTCTTTGCCTTCCTCGAAGTCAATACCCGCCTGCAGGTGGAGCACCCGATCACCGAGTGCACGACCGGAATCGATCTGGTCCGCGCACAACTTCACGTCGCGTCGGGCGGCCGCCTCGAAGGCGAGCCTCCGGCCGAGCGCGGCCACGCCATCGAGGCGCGCCTCAATGCCGAGGATCCGGACCGTGACTTCGCACCGGCACCCGGCCGCATCTCCCGACTCGAACTCCCCGCCGGTCCCGGCATCCGCGTCGACACCGGAGTCAGTGAGGGCGACACGATCCCCGCTGATTTCGACTCGATGATCGCCAAGATCATCGCCTACGGCGCCAACCGCAACGAGGCCCTCGGGCGCCTGCGTCGCGCCATGAGCGAGACGCGCGTCGTCATCGAGGGTGGTGCGACCAACAAGAGTTTCGTCCTCGAGCTACTCGGGCAGCCCGCGGTCATCGACGGAAGCGCCGACACCGGCTGGATCGACCGCGTCCGCGCCGAGAACGGACTGGTCGTCAACCGCCACTCGGCGATCGCGCTGATCGCCGCCGCGATCGACAGCTACGAGGAGGAAGAAGCCGTCGAGCGTCAGCGCCTGCTGTCGACGGCGTCGGGCGGACGCCCACAGGTGCAGCACGAGAGCGGTCGCCCGCTCGACTTGAAACTGCGCGGCGTCGGATACCGCGTACGCGTCGCCCGGATCGGCGCGAGCCGCTTTCGTGTGTCGATCGAATCGGGTACTGACACCTACACCGCGGACGTCGACATCGAGCGCTTCGACGAGCACACGGCACAGATGGTGCTCAACGGGGTTCGCTACCGCCTCGTCACAGACACGCACGGGCCGACTCACCTCATCGACGTCGACGGCGTCGCCCACCGCGTCAGCCGCGACGAGGGCGGCGTTGTGCGCTCCCCTGCCCCTGCACTCGTCGTCGCCACTCCGTTGGCCGTCGGCGACGAGGTCGAGGCCGGCGCACCCGTGCTGGTTCTCGAGAGCATGAAGATGGAGACCGTGCTGCGCGCACCCGTGCGCTCGCGTCTCAAGGAGTGCACCGTGTCGGTCGGCTCCCAGGTCGAGACCGGCGCGACGTTGATGCGCCTCGAACCGATCGTCGACGCTGATGACGACGACACTTCCGCACAAGAGCCCGCCGAGAGCGTCGAACTCGAGCTACCCGCGGCTCTCGACAACGTAGACCCGGACGTCAGGACCACTCGCACCCAGGAAGATCTGCGCAGTCAGCTGCTCGGGTACGACGTCGACCCGCACGACCGATCGCGACTCCTCGACGACTACCTCAGCGTGCGGCGTGAAGTCCGTGCTTCTGGTCGACGCCCCATCGGGGATGAACTCGAACTGCTCACGGTCTTCGCCGATCTCGCCGAACTGAGCCAGAAGCGTCCGCCGTTGGGCCTCAATCCTGGGTTCGAGCATGTGCACAGCTCACGCGAGAACTTCCACACGTATCTGCAGAGCCTCGACGTGGAGCGTGACGGTCTCCCCGAAGCGTTCCACGACCAGCTACGGCTGGCGCTGCGCCACTACGGGGTCACCGAACTCGACCGCTCACCGGAACTCGAAGCCGCGGTCTTCCGCATCTTCCTGACGCTGCAGAATCCTGGTGCATCGGTCACCGTCATCACCACGCTGTTGCGTGAGTGGCTCAATGAGCCGACACCGCGCGACGAGTTGCGCGAGGACATCGGTTTCGCGCTGGATCGGATCGTGGCCGCGACGCAGGTGCGCTTCCCCGCGATTGCCGACCTCGCACGCGGTGTGATCTATGCCTGGTACGGCCAGGCGATGCTCCTGCGCGACCGTGCACGCGTCTACACGAACGTGCGCAAGCACCTCAAGTACCTCGACGAGAACCCCGATGCCGCCGACCGCAGTGAGCGCATCGCCGACATGGTGCGAAGCACCGAGCCTCTGGTTCGCCTTCTGGGACAACGCATTCAGCGCAGCGGCACCGACAACACCGTCATGCTCGAAGTACTCACCCGCCGCTACTACGGCAACAAGGGTGTCGACGTCATCACCACGCAGACCGCACGCGGCACAACGTTCGTCGTCGCCGCACGCGACGGCGCCAGCGTCGTCTCGGCAGCGGTGCCGTTCGACGAATTGGCTTCTGCGGCAAGCGGACTCATCGAGTTGGCGCGTACCAGCGCGTCGATCGCAGCCGACATCTACGTCAGCTGGGAAGACCAGCCGGACGACTTCGACACCATGGCCGCGGCCTTGCACGAGATCGTCGCGGCGGCACCCATGCCCGGCCAGGTGCAACGCGTCACGTTCACCGTCGCCGGACGCGGCACCGCTGTGATGCATCACCACTTCACGTTCCGACCGTCGGCAACCGGCATGGTCGAGGAACGACTGATCCGTGGTCTGCATCCCTACATCGCGCAGCGGATGCGCATGGAGCGGCTCCGCAAGTTCGACCTGACCAGGCTGCCCTCGGCAGACGACGAGGAGATCTACCTGTTCCGCGCCGTCGCGAAGGAAAACCCAGCCGACGACAGGCTGGTCGCCTTCGCGCAGGTACGCGACCTGAGTTCGCTGCGCGAAAACGACGGTCGATTGCTGTCGCTCCCCACGGCCGAGACTGTGCTTGCCTCCTGCGCCGACTCGATTCGTCGCGCCAAGCGTGGTCAGAAGCGTGCGGTCAACACCAACCGCATCGTCATGTACGTGTGGCCACCTGTCGACGCCTCCGCGGACGATCTGGCCACGATCGCCGATCACATCCGCGGTACGACCGCCGACGTCGGGCTCGAAGAAGTGCAGCTGATCGCCCGACGCCGCGACCGCGACACCGGCGAACTGCGCAAGGTCTCCATTCGCTTCTCCGTCAACGCGACAGGCGGATTCGACGTCTCGGTGGGAGAACCATCTGCCGAGCCGATCGAGCCCGTCGATGAATACCGTCAAAAGGTCCTCAGCGCCGCTCGACGCAACACGGTCTACCCGTACGAGTTGACCGGCCTGCTCGGCGACTTCCGGGAGTACGACCTCGACGCCGAGCAGCGACTCGTACCGGTAGCGCGCCTCAAGGGACGCAACACCGCAGCGATCGTCGCGGGCGTCGTGACGACGCCGACCGAGAAGTATCCGCAGGGCATCACCCGCGTCGTGTTGCTCGGCGACCCGACGAAATCGCTTGGTGCACTGTCGGAACCCGAGTGTGCGCGCGTGATCGCGGCACTCGACCTCGCCGAGGAGATGAAGGTCCCGCTCGAGTGGTACGCCCTCTCATCCGGCGCGCGCATCTCGATGGATTCGGGTACCGAGAACATGGACTGGGTGGCGCGCGCACTGAAGCGGGTCGTCGAGTTCACCCAGGATGGCGGTGAGATCAACATCGTCGTCGCGGGCATCAACGTCGGAGCCCAGCCGTACTGGAACGCAGAGGCGACCATGCTGATGCACACGAAGGGCATCCTCGTGATGACCCCGGAGTCGGCCATGGTGCTGACCGGTAAGCAGTCGCTGGACTTCTCGGGCGGTGTCTCCGCGGAAGACAACTTCGGCATCGGCGGCTACGACCGGGTCATGGGCCCCAACGGCCAGGCTCAGTACTGGGCCCCGAACCTCGGGGCCGCACGCGACGTGCTGATGGCGCACTACGACCACACCTACGTGATGCCCGGTGAACTGACTCCTCGACGCCTCATCACGACCGACCCGGTCGACCGCGACGTCTCCGACTACCCGCACGTTCTTGCGGGCAGCGACTTCACCACTGTCGGACAGATCTTCTCCAAGGAGATGAATCCCGACCGTAAGAAGCCGTTCGACATCCGGACGGTCATCCGCGCCGTCGCCGACCAGGATCATCAGGTCCTTGAACGGTGGGCCGGAATGGCCGACGCCGAGACCGCCGTGGTTTCCGACGTGCATCTCGGCGGAATTCCGGTGTGCCTGCTCGGGATCGAATCGCGCGAGGTATCGCGCCGTGGCTACACCCCGACCGACGGGCCGGACACCTACACGGCGGGCACGTTGTTCCCACAGTCGTCGAAAAAGGCTGCGCGAGCAATCAATTCGGCGAGCGGCAATCGTCCGCTCGTGGTGCTCGCCAACCTGTCCGGATTCGACGGCTCGCCGGAGTCGATGCGCAAACTTCAGCTCGAGTACGGAGCTGAGATCGGACGCGCGATCGTCAACTTCCGCGGCCCGATCGTCTTCTGCGTCATCTCGCGGTATCACGGCGGAGCGTTCGTCGTGTTCTCCAAGGCGCTCAATCCGAACATGACGGTGTTGGCGATCGACGGCTCATTCGCCTCCGTGCTCGGTGGGGCTCCCGCCGCGGCCGTGGTGTTCGCGGGCGACGTCAACAAGAGGGTCGACGCCGACCCGCGTGTGCGCGACATCGAGGCACGTTTGGCGGAGGCTTCCGGCTCGGACCGTTCGGCGCTGAGCGCGGAGCTTGCCGATGTGCGTCAGTCCGTGCGGGCCGAGACGATCAATGCTGTCGCCGCCGAGTTCGACGCCGTACACAGCATCCGACGCGCTGTCGAGGTCGGTTCTGTGGACGCCGTCATCGACGCCGCCGAACTGCGTCCGCGGATCATCGCCGCGATCGAGGCGAATTCGACATGGTCGCACCGTCGTCATGAGGCCGCCGACCCTGAGCAGGTCAGCCCCCAGCAGGTCGGCACTGAGCAGGTCGGCACGAGTTCGGAGTCGTAGCACCGAATCGGGATACATCGATAACCGACGGCGCGGGGCCGGGATCAGAGAAACACTCTCCGATCCCGGCCCCGCGCTCTGTCTCGCCGCGCCCGCGCGCTAGGCGATCTCGTCGGCTCCGGCACGCACGACGAAGCGTCGAACGCGGTCGCGTAGATTGTCGATCCTGTTGAGCCGCACCGCTTCCCGATCCTGACCGGCCATCGCCGACGACGGCAACCGGTGGACGTTGCGGGAACACTCGAAGTGCGAGCAGATCAGTGTGCCGATCGTGTCGCCGCGGCGACCGGCCTTGCCCACGCGCCGCGCCGTGAACAGCAGGACCTCGTTCGGGATCGAGACGTCTTCACACAGAGCGCACAACACACGTGTGCGTGGCGGCACCACGCCCGCCCGCAGACGCAGGCCGACGAGACCGGCAGCGGTATCGGAGTCAGATACCTCGGAAGCTCCAGATACATCGGCAGCGTCGGGAACATCAGAGACGTTGGAGAGATCGACGACCAGGTAGCCGATGGTCGGCGTCTTGGGATCACGCCAACCGAGGTATTCGAGCCGATCCCAGTCGAGCGTGTCGAACTCGGCGGGTAGATGGAGTTCCTTACGTTCCCGTACCGAGGCATTCACTAGGGAAGCGCGCAGTTGTTTTTCGGAGAGTTGTCGCATGGTGAATTCACCTGTTTCGTGAGTGGCGTGCCGCCCTGGAAACCTGAGAACCTCGGAATCTTGGAACCGTGGAGTATTGGAAACCGTGGAGCGTTGCTGACGGCACGAAGTAAATGAGGACAGCCGGATTGGCGTATGAACGATCACGCCCTCACCGATCACGGCGAGCGCGCGGTCAGCGCAGACGGCTATCTGTTGTCGGCGTGCACGCCGACAACCTCCTCACGCCGCACGAGGCGGACAGATGGTGCAGACACGCACTCGAGTCTGCCGTCGACCGCGTCTCGTCGTCAACGCGGTAAGCGAATCGAACGGTCATCGCTCGCCCGGCGGCAGCCTCTGGTTGTGGCTATGCTGGCGGTTTCCCGACGCGCCGGCGCGACCTCACGGTGGCTCCGACCCGCGACGCCGGGGCCATCCGCGGAAGGAGCGCACCGTGTCAACCGACTCCGGCGCACACGCCAGACCGACTTCCGGGCAACGTCTGCCCGGTCACATCAGATTGACGTCACACAGCGGCGGAGTGGACGCGCCGTCGATCACCTGGGGCGCACCGACCGCGGCAGCGCGTGGTCCCGTCATCGCGACCACCACGACGCGTGGACACCGCAACGTCGTCGGCACTCATTCGGGCTCGTACAGCGTGTATCGGGCATTGGCGGTGGCGAGCGGGGCACTCTCGCGCGAGCACCGCGCCGACCTCACCAACACCTCGCCCACCGACGTGGTCGGCCCCTACCCGCAGTGGAGCGACCCCGAAGCCATCGTCAGCATCGACCCCTGGGGCGCGACGATCGCCGACTCGTTTCCCGATCAGCTTGCCGCCGGATACGACGTCCGGCCGACCATTGCCATCACCAAGGCTCACGTGATCCTCCCCGAGATCGCCGACGCGATCGCGAAGGGACGCTTGGTACCTGACAACGAGACGTTGCTCCCCAACGGTGCCGCACTTGTGACGAAGGCCGCAGTCGAACCGGTGTGGTATCTGCCCGGCGTCGCCAAGCGATTCGGTTGTAGTGAAACGGAATTGCGTCGTGTTCTGTTCGAGGAAACCGGTGGCATGTACCCCGAGTTGGTCACGCGTTCTGACCTCGACGTGTTCCTTCCGCCCATCGGCGGGCAGACCGTGTACATCTTCGGCGACCCACGCGATCTCGCCGACCCGACCGTCGAGCTCACCGCACGCGTGCACGACGAATGCAATGGGTCGGATGTGTTCGGCTCCGACATCTGCACCTGCCGCCCCTACCTCACCCATGCGATCGAGGAGTGCATCCTCGGAGCACAGAACGGCGGCGTCGGTCTGGTTGCGTACTCGCGCAAGGAAGGTCGGGCGTTGGGCGAGGTGACGAAGTTCCTCGTCTACAACGCGCGCAAGCGACAGGTGGGCGGCGACACCGCCGACCAATACTTCGCACGCACGGAATGCGTTGCGGGAGTGCAGGACATGCGCTTCCAGGAGCTGATGCCCGACGTCTTGCACTGGTTCGGCATCACCAAGATCGACCGGCTTGTCTCGATGAGCAATATGAAGTACGACGCGATCACCGGGTCCGGGATCGCCGTCGGAGAACGTGTCGACCTTCCCGACTACTTGATTCCCGACGACGCGCGCGTGGAGATCGACGCGAAGACCGCCGCAGGCTACTTCACGAGTGGCGTGATCCCGGACGCCGACGAACTGCGTAAGGCGAAAGGTCGGGGTCTGACCACATGAGGGCGACGGACACGGTCGTCGATCCCCTCGCGACCCTGCACAGTACCGACACGATCCGCGACCGAGCGACAACACTTCTCACCCGCGCACGCGAGGGTCAATCGGAGTGGTTCACCGTCGACGACGATGCCATCGGGACGGCTGTCGGCCTCGTCGCCGATGTCACACGCGCGCACTACCCCGACCTCGACGTTCCGTTCCACAGCCGATGGCGCCACTTCGAGGCCGCGGGAGTCGACAGGGTCGCCGGGCTGGCGCAGCGGATGAGCGCTTTGACTGTGGCTGAACGGATCAGCACGCGCATCGACCTCGCCGTCGTGAGCGTGTTGCTCGACGCGGGCGCGGGTCCGCACTGGCACTTCGACGAGCCCGGCACCGGCATCCGCCTCACGCGGTCGGAGGGACTCGGCGTCGCGAGTTTCCACGCGTTCACCGATGGCCTGTTCTCCAGCGCGGACGAGGATCCACTGCGCGTCGACGCAGCAGGTCTGCGTGCGCTGACCGCTGACCGGCTCGCGCAGGCGTTCCAGGTGAGCGCCGACAATCCGCTCGTCGGCGTCGAGGGACGCCTCGGGCTGCTCCACGAACTCGCCGACGTGTTGGAGGCGACGCCGGGTGTCTTCGGTGAGGACGGCCGCCCCGGCGGACTGGGGAATTTACTGGTCGGCGGCACCGATGGTGTCCGCGCAGCTGACATCCTCGAACTACTGCTCACGTACTTCGCGCCGATCTGGCCCTCTGCCAATCGAATCGACGATCGCCCACTCGGAGACTGCTGGCGGCACAGCGACGTCGGCGGCGACGGCGTCACCGCCGGATGGATGCCGTTCCACAAGCTGTCGCAGTGGCTTTCGTACTCGTTGCTCGAACCGTTCGGTGACGAGGGAATCACCGTCACAGGACTCGGGTATCTGACCGCGCTGCCCGAATACCGCAACGGGGGTCTGCTCCTCGACACCGGCGTCCTCGTCCCGATTCCGGCCGACTGGTCGACTCGCGAATGGCGGGTCGACGACGAGTTCATCGTCGAGTGGCGCGCGCTGACCGTGGCGCTGCTCGATGAACTGGCGCCACTCGTCTGCACCGAACTCGGACTCGACCCCGCCACCACTCCCCTCGCGTGCATTCTCGAAGGCGGCACCTGGGCTGCGGGTCGCGAGGCCGCCGCGCAACGGCGACAAGGACTTCCACCCCTGACCATCATCAGCGACGGCACGGTCTTCTGACCGTCCGAAGAACGAGAAGAGCACACATGGGCGGCACGGTTCACGTCATCGATCACCCGCTGGTCGAGCACAAACTCACCTTGATGCGTCAGAAAGAGACCTCTACCAACGATTTTCGACGCCTTCTCGACGAGATCTCGACTCTGATGGCCTACGACGTCCTCGCCGACATCCCGACGCACGAGATCAAGGTCGAGACGCCGATGGAGGTGACGACCGGCCGGGTGATCGACGGCAAGAAGCTCGTCTTCGCGTCGATCCTGCGGGCAGGGACGTCGATCGCGGACGGCATGTTGAGCGTGGTGCCCGGCGCACGTATCGGTCACATTGGGCTGTATCGAGATCCGAAGACGCACATCGCCGTCGAGTACTACTTCAAGATGCCCAAGGAACTCGCCGAACGCGACGTCGTCATCGTCGACCCCCTCCTCGCGACTGGCCACTCGGCGGTCGCGGCGGTCGACCGGCTGAAGGAGTATCAGCCACGCTCGATCCGATTCGTGTGCCTCCTCACTTGTCCCGAGGGACTCGCCGCGCTCCACGACGCACACCCCGACGTCCCCGTGTACACGGCTGCCGTCGACCGTGAGCTCAACGACGACGGCTACATCCTTCCCGGGCTCGGCGACGCCGGCGACCGGATCTTCGGAACCCAGTAGGCACAACCCACCCGCCGTAGGGTGCCCGCCGGGCGGCGCACTGCGTTGGGGAGAATAACCGCATGCAGGCTTCCGCGATAGGTGCGTCGCTCGAGCGCCACCAGGTCGCTGTGTACCTGTGCGTGTTCGCCCTCGGTGGCCTCGTCGGACTGGCGTTGCCGCAGACCAGCGGTGCCGCAGAGTATTTGGTGACGCCGGCGCTGGCGGCGCTGTTGTTCCTCACGTTTCTTCAAGTACCGGTGTCGGGATTGGCTACGGCGTGGCGGGACTGGCGCTTTCTTCTCGCGCTCGTCGCCGTGAACTTCGTGGCCGTCCCCGCGGTGGTCGCGCTGTTGACTCTGGTCATGCCCGACTCCGACCCCGTTCGCCTCGGGATGCTGATCGTGTTGCTCTGTCCGTGCGTCGACTACGTCATCGTGTTCAGCGGACTCGCGGGAGCGCGCAGCGACCGGCTGCTGGCAGCGACCCCGCTGTTGCTGATCGCCCAATTCCTTTTGTTACCGGCCTATCTCGCGATTCTCGGCGGCGGCGCCTCGCTCGGCGCAATCGACCCGGCGCCGTTCGTGTCAGCGTTCATCTTCCTGATCGTCATTCCGCTGCTGTGCGCCTGGGGCGTTCAGTTGTGGACACGCAACAGTCCGCCACGCGAATCGCTGGTCCGTCGACTCGACGTGGCCATGGTCCCGATGATGGCGTTGGTTCTGGCGCTCGTCGCCGCGTCGCAGGTGGCGCGTCTGGGTTCAGACTTCTCGACGGTGGCAGGCGCGCTGTGGATCTACGTCGTGTTCCTCATGGTGATGCCGTTGATCGGATGGGCGGTAGGACGGCTCCTCAGTCTCGACACCGGATCGACGCGCGCCGTCGCATTCTCCGGCGCGACACGAAACTCGTTGGTGGTCTTACCCCTTGCCCTGTCGCTGAACGAGGGGGCCGACCTCGCGGCCACCGCGGTGGTGGCGCAAACGGCCGTCGAACTGGTCGGGATGGTGGTGTTCGTGCAACTCATCCCGCGGATGATCCGCGACCGCTGACCCGCCCTCGCTATTTGTGCGGCACGTCGGCGGAAAGTCCGCCGTCCATGACGAATTCGGCGCCCGTCGCATACGACGACTCGTCACTGGCGAGAAATACCACGAAGGTCGACACCTCGCTCGAATCCGCTGCACGGCCGAGAGGCACCTTGACCATGTCCTCGGGCAGACCCTCCGTCATCGGCGTCCTGATGAGGCCGGGGTGAATCGAGTTGACCCTCACGTTGTGTGGCGCGAGTTCGAGAGCGGCCGACTTCGCCAGGCCACGAACACCCCACTTCGACGCGACGTACCCGTGTGCCCACGGACTTCCACGAAGCCCCTCCACAGACGACACGTTGATGATCGATCCGCCCCCGGCAGCGATCATCGGATCCGCCACCGACTGGATTCCCAGGAAGGTGCCCGTCAGGTTGACGTCGATGATCTGCTTCCACTTGTCGAGGCGAAACTTCTGGACCGTCGACCCGTTGACGATGCCCGCGTTGTTCACCAGAACGTTGACCTTGCCGAAGTCGTCGACCGCTGCGGCGACCGCCGCCTGCCAGTCCTCCGGTGACGTGACGTCGAGGTGCACGTAGCGTGCCGAGTCTCCGATCGCGGCGGCGAGCGCTTTGCCCTCGTCGTCGAGAATGTCGCCGATCACGACCTTCCCACCCTCGGCGACGAGTGCCCTCGCGTGCTCCGCACCCATGCCACGGGCACCGCCGGTAATGATCGCAACCTTGCCGTCAACACGTCCCATGGCGACACACGGTACCTGCTCGGAGGTCAAATGAGAACACGTTCTACCCATCTGCGTCGTTCCGTGTTCTACTCATATGGACATCAGTCCGGACAGATGTTCACCCCTGCCTGGCTTTCACCACTGACAGAGGTTCACACAGCGAGGAGGCATCGGCACATGACGATCAGGGTGGCTCTCGTCGGCACCGGAAACGCGGGCAGACTCGCGCTGACCCAACTCATCGACGACGACCGGTTCGATCTCGTCGGCGTCTGCGTCAACAACCCGGACAAGGTAGGCGTCGACGCCGGAATCCTGGCCGGAGGTGACAGCGCCACCGGCGTCGTGGCTGTCGGCGATCTGCGGTCGATCATCGAAGGTTCACCGGACGTCGTCGTCTACTGCGCCATGGGTGACACGCGCCCGATCGAAGCGTTCAACGACATTCTCGCGATCGTCTCGGCGGGCATCGACGTCGTCGGCTCGGCGCCCGGCGGACTGCAGTATCCCTGGGGCGTCATGCCGGACAAGGCGATCGCCAAACTCGAGAAAGCCGCCCACGACAACGACGCGAGCGTGTTCATCACCGGCGTCGATCCCGGATTCGCCAACGACCTCATCCCGTTCGTCTTCGCGGGTACCTGTCAGCGGATCGAGCAGGTCCGGTGCATGGAGATCGCCGACTACGCGACCTACGACGGCGCCGAGGTCATGTTCGACGTGATGGGTTTCGGCAAGCCGCTCGACGAGACGCCCATGCTTTTCCTCCCCGGAATCCTCGGGCTCGCGTGGGGCACGACGATGCAGATCCTCGCCGCCGGACTCGGCATCACCATCGACGAGGTCGTCGAGCACCACGAAAGTGAGCCCGCACCAGAGGAATTCGAGATCGCGGCGGGGGTGGTGGAGAAAGGTACCCGAGCCGCCGTGCGTTTCGAGATCATCGGGATGTCCGAGGGGCGCGAAGCCGTCGTGATCGAACACGTCACGCGGCTACGCGACGATCTGCGGCCCGACTGGGCGCGGCCGTCACAACCGGGCGGGTGCTATCGCGTCGAGATCGTCGGCGAACCGTCGTACCGCGTCGACATCATGCCGACGAGCGCGAAGGGCGACCACAACCACGCCGCGATCGTGGCCGCCATGGGACGGATCGTGAACGCGATCCCTGCAGTCCACGACGCCCCCGCAGGTATACGCACAACGCTCGATCTCCCACTGGTGACCGGTAACGGCGTGTTCGTCACAGGCGCCCCGACCGGCGAGGATGGCCTCCGGTAAGTTGACCCCCATGAGCGAGCAGACCGTCAGTGACCGTGAATGGAAGGCCTTCGAGGTCGATGTGGCCGACCAGGTCGCCGAAGTCCGTCTCACCGGCCCCGGCAAGGGCAATGCGATGGGACCCGACTTCTGGCGCGAACTTCCCGACATCATCGAAGGGCTCGACGCCGACGATGAGGTTCGCGCAATCATCATCACCGGGTCGGGAAAGAACTTTTCCTACGGACTCGACATTCCCGCGATGTCAGGATCGCTTGGCCCGGTTTTGGCTGACAATGCAAAAGCCAAGCCGCGCATGGACTTTCATGACACCATCATCTACATGCAGCGTGCGATCAACGCCGTTGCCGACTCTCGTACTCCGGTCATCGCTTCGATCAGCGGTTGGTGCATCGGCGGTGGTGTCGACCTGATCACCGCGGCAGACATCCGCTATGCGAGTGCCGATGCCAAGTTCAGCGTCCGCGAGGTGCGCGTCGGCATGGTCGCCGACATGGGCAGCCTCGCCCGACTGCCCGCGATCATCGGTGACGGCCACATGCGCGAGTTGGCTCTGACCGGCAAGGACATCGACGCGCAGCGAGCCGCCGCGATCGGCCTGATCAACGAGGTCACAGAAACCCCCGAAGAGTCCCTCGCACTCGCGCGCACGACGGCCGCGCAGATCGCCGCCAATCCTCCGCTCGTGGTCAAGGGCGTCAAAGCCGTTCTCGATCACACCCGTTCAGCGGCGGTTGCCGACAACCTCCGCTATGTGGCTGTGTGGAATGCGGCGTTCCTGCCCAGTAACGACCTCACCGAGGCGGTCGCGTCGATCTTCGAGAAGCGCGACCCGAACTTCACCGGCTCCTGACGTCGACCTCGCCGGTCACTGACCCGTGGTCCGGTCTTCTCGTTCGTCGGTGACGAGCGAGAAGACCGGAATCTTTCTGTCCGTGCGCTTTTCGTACAGATCGAAGTTCGGCCAAGTCGCACGCAGTACCTGCCAGGCCTGTGCGCGCTCGTCGCCGTCGAGTTCGCGCACCGTCGCCTCCGATGTCAGCCCCGCGTGACGCACCTTGACCGTGTCCGTGGCGCGCAGGTTGAAGACCCACTGCGGCATATCCGGCCCGCCGAAATACGAACCCGCGATCAACCAGCCCGCATCGGTGGGGGCTGCGAGCAGCGCGGTGGCGCGCTCGACACCGCTACGACGTCCGCGCACGATCACCGTGATGTGCGGAAGGCCCGCGATATCGAGTAAGCCGTAGCGCTGACGCGTGAGCACCGCAATCGCCTTGTCGCACTTCACGATCTGCGGCAGATACTTCGGCATCCATGGGATGGAACCGACCTTGATCGCCAGCGGAGTCAACAGGCCCATGTGGTCAGTGTTCCATGCGACCATTTCGCGGCCCGATTCCGCCACACCGAATGCCACGACGCGCTGTGTCAAGGCGGATGTGCACAGCTGTGGAAGCGCCTCTGATCGTCTCGTCCGATCGGGACGACGATGACACGCATGAACCACGACAACGCTTCTGACCGCATCTCCGACGCACCCGACAGCGAGCCCATTCCCGACATCAAGACCGCGAAGCTGCCGTTCGACAGCACCGAGGCGCTGCGCCAGCGGTGGCGTGCCCTCATGGGACCGCTCGGCTTCAGCGAACCCTGTCTCTGGATCGCCTTCATCGACGATGCTCGCCTGGCCCCCGGGGCTCTGCCGCGCATGACATTGCCGACCGTGCCCGACGCGCATCTGATCGACACCCTGGTCACCCAGCTCCGCACGGTGACCGATGACGGGCATCTGTCGCTGGCGTTCCTGCTCACACGACCTGGCAGGGACGGGATCACCGCGCGCGATCTCGGATGGTGCCGTCTCCTCGTGAGTGCCGCGCAACGCTTCGGCGTGCCCATTCTTCCGATCCACCGAGCCAACGACGTTGCACTCCTGACCATCCCGATCCCCGTCGAACGCGCGGCATGAGCGGGTAGTTTCGGACCGGGAGGTGCCATGACAACCGGACGGGACACACGTCGAGTCAGCATCGACGGAGGGCAGAGCGGCTCACGCGTCCGCGTCGCCATCGACGGCACGAAAACGGACCGCGACGACCGGCCGATCTTCACGTCGCGACCGGTTGTCGAGCAAGTCGCGGAGATCGCACGGCGAGCGCTCGCCGACGCGCCGGTTCGAGCGACGACCCTCACCGCGGGAGTGTCCGGCCTGACGCCCGATCAGTCACGTCCCGAGCGACTGCTGGCGCTGACCGCCGATCTCGGCGTCGATTCGGTGTTCCTGGTTCATGATTCGGTGTCTGCGTATCTCGGCGCCAACGGATTCGACCATGGAGTCGTCACCGCGGTCGGGACCGGGGTGGTGACGTTGGGCGTCGGAGACCTCGGTACGGCGCGGATCGACGGGTGGGGTCACCTTCTCGGGGACGCGGGCAGCGCCTACTGGATCGGCCGCGCCGGACTCGACGCGGCGCTGCGTTCGTTCGACGGACGCAGCGGCGCCACCTCGCTAAAACGCGCGGCGGTCGACGAGTTCGGTGAGCTACCTGAGCTGTACATGCGACTGCAGGGCGCGCCGGACCATGTCGCGTCGATCGCGGGATTTGGCCGGATCGTCGGGCGGGAAGCCGACAGCGGCGACGAAATCGCCGCGGGCATTCTTCGCGACGCAGCCACAGAGCTGGCCACGTCGGTGATCGCGGCGCTACGCCGCACCGGGTGGCACGAAGGCGATGCATCTCGCGTGAGCTGGATGGGGGCGGTCCTCTCTCGCAACGACATGCTGCGAGAGCATCTGCGCGACGAGATCAGCACGCGCGCACAGGGAGCCGTCGTCCAGGCGCCGCTGGGCACGTCGCTCGACGGCGTCGAAAAAGTCGCCGATACGCCGCCGGGGCACCCACTCGACATCGAGATCTACCGAGCAGGCTGATGGCTGGGCGCGACGTCCCCGTCGCGCCCAGCCATCAGGTGGTCGCCTGCACCTCGTCAGCGAGACGCGGTGAAGGTGGGCTGGGCAGCCGCGAGGTCGACAGAGCCACTGAGGTAGTCGCTGTCGGTGTAGCTTCCCGGGCCGGACGAGGTCGACATGTACGTAGCGGGCCACTCCACACTGCCGTATACCTTCACGCTGGTGGGAGTCTCGTAATCCGGGCTGAGCCTCAGTTCATTGATGTCGGTCGGCTTGGTCCAGCGGACACTGCCCGGGACGACCGACTGGTACAGCGACTGCGAACATCCCGGCTTGTCCTTCGACGCGTCGGCCTGTGTGGAACCCGCGCAGTTCGTGAAGTACGTGTCGAGGGCCGTCGCCACGGCCTTGGTGCCCTGATCGCTCAACTCGACTTTGAGGGAGTTGTACGACGCGTATGTCGGCCCCAGCGGGAAGTCGCCGGAGTTATCGGCCTTGACCGAGAAGTTCGGGTTGGCCGAACCCCACTCGACCGGCCCCGGGAACACGTAGACCTTGCTGTCCTTGCTGACGTCGACACCGAACGCGGTCAGTTGCGGCACGCGGGTGTCGTCGACGTCGATCGGGATGGTCCCATTGTCGACGGTCCACTTGCCGTCGGACTTCTTGAGCCTGAAATCGATGTCGGCGTTGCGATCTCCGAATTTGTACGTGGCTTTCACCGTGGCCATCGACGACAACGACGTCGACGGTTCGCGCACGTTGATGTCCGAGATCTTGGCGGTTGCCTGTTGCTTCTTCAGCACCTCGTCGGTGAGCAGTTTTTCCGACGGCGGTGTTCTGACGACGCTCAGCGCCTTCTTGGCGTCGCCGCTGGAGAGACCTTCGAGATAGGTCTGAACCGCGGCCTTCGGCGAACCACCGGGACCCGAGTCGCCGGTGAACACGACGATCAGCGTCACCACGAGGGCGACGATCAGGACCAGGGCGCCGCCGCCGATGCCCAGAAGCAGATAGAGCCGCTTGTTCTTCTGCTTCGGACGTTGCGGCGGCACTCCCCCGCCGCCCATCGCCGGCTGCGCACCCCACCCCGCACCGGGTTGCTGACCATATCCCTGAGGTTGGCCGGCCTGACCGTACTGGGGCTGACCGTATTGAGGCTGCTGGCCCGGGTTCGCGTCGTAACCCTGGTGCGGCTGACCGACATTCGCCGCCGGTTGGGCGGTGCCGGCCGGTGCCGACTGCCACTGCTCGTACCCGCCCTTGCCATACGCCGGCTGGGCGGCGTCGGCCTGGCCATACGTCGACTGCCCATAGTGCGACTCGCCATACGTCGACTGTCCGTACACCGGTTGCGCGGGACTCTGCTGCCCGTATGGCGCGTACCCGCCCGCCGACTTGCCGTCACTCGAGGTCGCATCACTCGCCCCGGGAGCACTCTGGGGCGTCGCTTTCTGGGGCGTCGCACCCTGGGGCGTCGAATCGCCCGGCTGAAACGGATCGTGCGGATAACTCACGGCGGCATCTCCCCCTGTCGTCGCCGACGCGGCCAGCCTCTGTGGCTCGTTGCACTCGCTGTCGGACTCGTCGGAATCGGACCAACCTTAAACGAACGTGAACGACCTATGGCAGTCGGGTCAGACAGGTGAATGATCGTCAGTCGCTACCACCTGCAGGGGCTACGGAGGCGGTGAGCGTTCCCGTCAGCAGACGTGCGAAATCGGCAGGGTCGTCGAGCTCCCCGCCCTCGGCGATCAACGCCATCCCGTAGATGAGCTTGGCGGTAGGGGTCAGCCGAGAATGGTCGGTGTCGGCCTTGAATGCCGCGTTGAGACCGACGACCAGCGGATGATCGGCATTGAGTTCGAGGGCACGCTTGGTCTTGGGCAGTTCCTGACCCGACGCACGATAGAGGCGTTCGAGTTGCGGCGACATCGAGTAGGTGTCTCCGACGAGACACGCGGCCGACTCGGTGAGACGGTGCGAGAGTCGGGCTTCACTGATGTCGGCGTCAAGCGCCTCACCGAGCCAGGTGAGCAGTTCCTCGAACTCGGCATTGCGCGCATCGGTCGACTCGTCGGAAGTGCTTGCGTCACCGTCGAGTTCGTCGAGATCGACTTCGCCCTTCGCGATCGACCGGAACGGCTTTCCGTCGAATTCGACACCACTCGAAACCCACATCTCGTCGACGGGGTCGTGCAGGAAGAGCACCTCGATGCCCTTGGCCCGGAACGCCTCCATATGCGGCGAGTTCTCGATCTGCTGACGGGATTCGCCGGTGAGATAGTAGATCGACTTCTGCGCGTCGGACATCCGACCGACGTAATCGGCCAGCGATGTCAATTCGTCTGCGGCATGGCTGGTTTCGAATGCCGATGCCTTGAGAAGCGCATCACGATTGTCGGCGTCGTTGACCAGACCTTCTTTGAAGACGCGGCCGAAGTTGTCCCAGAACGTCCGGTAGTCGTCGGGACGGGCGGCGCGCATCTCGTCGACGGTCGAGATCACCTTCTTGGTGAGTCGACGACGGATTGCTCTGATCTGTCGATCCTGCTGGAGGATCTCGCGGGACACGTTGAGCGAGAGATCCGCAGCGTCGACAACGCCCTTGACGAAGCGGAGATACTCGGGCATCAGCTCGTCGCAGTCGTCCATGATGAACACTCGTTTGACGTACAACTGCACTCCGCCGGTGCGTTCACGCATGAACAGATCGAACGGCGCCTGCGACGGGATGAACAGCAGCGCTTGATATTCGAACGTTCCCTCGGCCTTGAGGGTGATGATCTCGAGCGGATCGTCCCAGGCGTGCGCGACGTGGCGGTAGAACTCCTTGTACTCCTCGTCGGACACCTCGTCGCGCGAACGCGACCACAGCGCCTTCATCGAATTGATGGTTTCGGTTTCCGTGGTGGTCGTGGTGACCGGTTCGTCGCCGTCGTTCTCCGCGGGAGTGGTGGTCGTCTTCTCGACGTCCATCCGGATCGGCCACGCGATGAAGTCGGAGTAACGCTTGACGAGTGCGCGAAGCTTCGTCTGGTCGGTGTAGTCGTAGAGGTGGTTCTCGGCGTCGGCGGGCTTGAGCGTCAGTGTCACCGACGTTCCCTGCGGCGCGTCATCGACATCTGTGATGGTGTAGGTGCCGTCACCCGTTGACTCCCAACGGGTTCCGGTCTGCTCGCCTGCCTTGCGGGTGACGAGGGTGACCTTGTCGGCGACCATGAACGTCGAATAGAAGCCGATGCCGAACTGTCCGATCAGCTCTTCGGTCGCCGCGGAATCCGACGCCTGCGCGAGCTTGGCACGCAGTTCAGCGGTGCCCGAGCGCGCGAGGGTGCCGATGAGTTCGACGACCTCGTCGCGTGACATTCCGATGCCGTTGTCGCGAATGGTGAGGGTTCGCTCGGCGCTGTCGTTCGAGCTCGGCTCGAGCGTGATGTGCAGATCGGAGGTGTCGACGTCGAGGTCCTTGTCGACGAGCGATTCGAGTCTGAGCTTGTCGAGCGCGTCGGATGCATTCGAAATCAGCTCCCGAAGAAAGCTGTCCTTGTCGGAGTACACGGAGTGCACCATCAGGTCCAGTAGCTGACGGGTCTCTGCCTGGAATTCGCGGGTTTCCGACTGGGTGCTCATCATGTGCCTCCGGATCAGTACGACTGGGCGCGTTGTCTGCCGATTCGATGCCATCGCGACCTCACGGGGTGCGACGTGCGCGACGTAAGAATTTTACCGACGCCGCGCGCAGTACCCTGAGGAGGGTCGGAGCACGGCGAACCTCACCGCGTTCGGACACAATCGACCCCAGCACCAACGACCGCAGCACCACCGAGCCTTGGAAAGCGAAGGATGTCGACGCCGCGCATCATGCTCGTTCACGCACACCCCGACGACGAGTCGCTGTGGACCGGCGGCCTGATCGCCCGCGCGATCGCCGCAGGTGGCGAGGTCTCCGTGGTGATGTGCACGTGGATGTCGGGCACTCCACGGCATCGCGAGCTGCTCGACGCACTCGGCGAACTAGGCGTTCACGACGAACCGATACTGCTCGACTACGCCGACCTGAAGGTGCCGGAATCCGCACCCGGGCATCAACGGTTGACCGATGCGTCGTTCGACAGCGAGGTCGCCGAGTTGGCCGCCCACATCCGCCGTCAACGACCCGACGTTCTCGTCACCTACGACGCGTATGGGATCTACGGACACCCCGACCACATCAGGGCACACAGAATCACCTGTGCTGCCGCCGATGCTGCCGCCACCCCAACCCTGTACCGCGATGGCTTACCGGCCTGGCAAGTGCGTTCGCTGTACTTCTCGACCATCGCCGACTGGATGGTCGCCGAACTGGCGGACACGCTCTTTCCGCTACTGCAGCCCGGCGACTTTCCCGGCGCGCCCACACATACTCTCGGTCTTCAACTCGATGTATCCGAGTGGATCGAACACAAGGTTCGCGCGATCGAGTCCCACAAGACAGAACTGGCACGACGATCCACCGTCTCTGCGCTGATGAGTCTGCCGCGCGCGCAACGTGATCTTGCCCTTGGCACCGAGTGCTTCCTGCGGCGCGACCTCACCGCAGACGGCTGCGACATCTGAACCAGGCCGAGGACATCTGAATCAGGCCAAGTCCCGGACCGACGACCGCAACCCACTTGCCCGATGAACACGGCGAGTAACGGCCTCGGCCAATACTTCTCGCGTTCCGACGATCCGCACGCGAGTACGTGCCCTCGTGATCGCGGTGTAGAGGAGTTCACGGGTCAGCAGCTCTGAGCCCGCGGGCGGCAGCACGATGGTGACACCTCCGAACTGGCTTCCCTGGCTGCGGTGAATCGTCATCGCGTACGCGGGTGCGACATCTGGCAGTTGCACCGGGGCGATCAGGCGCTCCTGCGCGCCGCGGCGGAACGCGACCTGCACCCGGTCGGGATCGGTCTCGTCACCGGTACGGACAACCACTCCGCAGTCGCCGTTGAACGTCCCGGTCTGCCGGTCGTTCGACGTCACGAGCAGCGGCTCACCCACTGACCACACCATCGTGTCGAGCTCGATCCGCGGAAGGCCCGGCGACTCCGACAGCCAGTCGGCAACGCGTCGTTGCCAGCCGCGAACGCCCCATAGCCCCTCACGATGCGCGCACAGAACCCGGTGCGAATCGAGCGCGGCCAACGCGGCATCGACGTCTCCGGTGTGCGCCGCGCGGTGCAGCGCCCTGCCCCAGGCGACGATGTCGTCGCGTACGTAGTCGAGATTGTCAGGGGCGACGAGCTGTACGTCGGCGATCTCAGGCGAGGTGACCAGGTCGACGACGGCATCCGCGTCGCCACGATTGACCGCATCGGCCACGCGGGAGATTTCACCGCCGAATCGAAACCCGCGACGCAGCGTGACAACTCCGTCACTCAGACGCGCCGATTCGTCGGCATCCAACTCGATCGACGGGTCGAGCGGCATCGTCGGGTACGCCGACGGGGGTGGCGGGCCGGGCGCACGCTCGACGAGGTCGGCAAGGACTGCACCCGCTTCCACCGAGGCCAGCTGGTGGGGATCGCCCACGAGAATCAGCCGAGCGTCTGAGCGGACGGCGTCGAGCAGTCTGCTCATCGCGGTCATCGACAGCATCGACGTCTCGTCGACGACGATCACGTCGTGCGGCAGCTTGTTGGCCCGTCCGTAGCGGGGCGTCGAGCCCGGACGCCAGCCGAGGAGGCTGTGCACTGTCACCGCCCGCACCGAGGTGGGCAACGTCCCGTCAAGGTCGACCGACGCCTGCAACTGGGCCGCCGCTCGACCGGTCGGCGCGCACATGCCGATGCGCAGGCCACCTCCGGCGACGTTGTCGAGAACAGCGAGGTTGTCCAGAACGGCAAGAATCCGCGCGACCGTGTACGTCTTTCCCGTTCCCGGCCCACCGGCGAGAATCGACGTCCAGTGCGAGGCGGCAACCTCAGCCGCGAGGCGCTGCCGAGGCTCTGCGGTGCTGTCGGCGAACACCTCCTCGACCTGCGCCCGCACCGCTGCCGCATCGACATCGGGCGCACTGGTCGCTCGGTTGGCGAGCGTCTCACGGATCGACTGCTCCTGGCGGAAGTACTTCTGGAGATAGATCAACGGACCGTCGTCTGAATCCATCAGCACGACGGGCTGCAGTGTGGACCCGCGAGCGCCGACGATAAGCGGAGAATCCCGCAGTTCGGCGAGCATCTCGGCGGCACTCGGAAGCGCGAGCGATCCCACGCCCGGGAGATCGTCGACGGAGGCAAGCGCGAAACACGTCGACCCGAGACGCACCGAGCGCACGGCGAGCGCGGTGGCAACCTGAGCCGCGACCGACACCGGCTCGCCGCACATGCGGACCACGCGCGAGGTGATGTGCAGATCCGATGCCACGAAAAGGCCCGCGGCGTTCGCTTCGGCAAGGATGCCGTTGGCGTCGCGGACTCGCCGCGCATCGTTCACCGCCAGTAACTGAGGGGTCTCGGTGGTCATCGGTCGTCGCCCCCTTCGATTCCTGCGAGCAGGTCTGACAACGCGGTGACCAACCCGGTGGGGATGTCCCACTCGTAGACCCCACAACCCGGCGGGGTATCGGCGCCAACCATCCCCCGCACGAAGTGATACTGCACTGGACCGAGGTGCTCGCCGGGTGTGTAACCGGGTAGTCGCCAACGTAGATACCGGTGCAGCGCAACGGAATAGAGCAGAGCCTGCAGCGGATAGTGTGCGCCGATCATCTCCGCGGCCATCGCCTCGGCGGTGAAGTCGTCCGCGTTCAGCTCGCCCGGACGCAACCGATTGGTCTTGTAGTCGACGACGACGTACCGGCCGTCGGATGTACGTAGCACCGAGTCGATACTTCCGGTGAGATAGCCGCGCAGCGCGCGCGGCGGCATCTCGGCGAGCGACTCGGCGTAGTCGCGTAGCAGATCGTCTTCGGGCAGATGGTGATTCATCAAAGCCGCGACGTCGGACAGGACTGCCGCGGCGGCCGGGGTCGACACCGCGTTGCCGAGTGGGAATTCGAAGTCCAATTCGGCCAGTCGATCTCGCGGCTTGATCGACCACAGGGTGGCCTCGAGCGACCCCAGCGGAGTCGTCAGCACGGCACGCAGCGCGGCGGCTAGGTCGGCGACGTCGACGTCGAGCGCATGCCTGGCCGCCGACGTCATGCACAGTTCGCGAACGTGGTCGTCGATGTCGGGCGCCGCGGTGTCGACGTACTCGAGCACCTCGTGGACGAGGGTTCCGAAGGCCGCTCCGAACGGCATTCCATTCATCAGCGACGGCGTCCCGTCGGGGAGCTCCGAAACCTGTCCGGCTGCCGGATCCGTTGCCGCGTAAGGATCGTCGGGGTCGACGGGATCGGCGGGCTCGTCGGTGATCAACTCACCGTCGGCAGCGGAGCCGACGTCGGGTTCGCTACCGGTCGTCAGGGTCGGATGCCGGTGCGCGGCACCGGCGATCAGGGCTGAGTACGAGGTGCGACGCCACTGCTGGTCGATCGTGCGGGTGAACCGCGCGACGTCGAGTTCGTCATGGCGATCCGCGTGGTCCGGAGGTGTCCACACCGGTGCCTGCGAGCCATCGGCGTGCTCGACACTGATCGAGACCGGCGGATCGGCCGCAAGCGCACGCAGCGTCGACACACACGCGTGGTCGTCCGGCACGTTCACCGAGGTCGGCACCGTCCCGTCGTCGGCGCCACCTCCCGCCTGGTGCCGTCCGAACAACAATCGGTGCAGCGGGCCCTTCGACGTATTGAAGGACGGCGCCCAGTGCACGACCACCTGAGATGCGGCGCGCGTCAATGCAACATAGAGCAGGCGCAGGTCCTCCCCCGCTTCTTCGTCGTTACGACGGGCGATCCGCTCACCCCAGCCGCGGGTGCCCTCGCCACCTACGTCGAGATGACGACGACCGGCATCGTCGTGGTAGCGAAAGGTTTTCGGCTTCGAGACTCGCGCGGCGTCCCACCCGAACGGTACGTACACGATCGGGAACTGCAGTCCCTTGCTCGCGTGCACGGTCATGATCTGCACGACGTGCGTGTCGCGGTCGAGACGTCGGGTCTGATCTTCATGGCGCCGCCACTGTGACTCATCGGCGATCCGATCGGCGAGCCACTCCACGACGCCTGCCAAACCGCACTCCGTCTCGACGACGTGCTTGTTCACCAGTGACGCCACCTGCAGCAGGTCGGTCAGTGCGCGTTCGCCGTCGTCGATGCCGAGCACGCGCGCGGCGACGTTCTCGGCAGCGAGGAGACGTTGGGACAGCGCAGCGAATCCGCCGTCGGCGAAGACTCGACCGAGTTCGGCGAACGTCGACGATAGCTCTGCCACCCGAGTGTCCGACGCTGCCGCGAGTTCGCTTGCTTCCCAACCGATCAGGGGCGTCAGGGCGGCCAGTCGGACCCGGTCGGCACGCGCGGGTTGCTCTATCGCTCGGATCACCCACAGCCAGTGCAGCGCGCCGATCGTACGGAAGACACTTGTCCCGGTGCCCACGACCGATGCGACGCCGAGCTCTGCAAGCGCTCGCTGCAGCGGCTCGATCGTGCCGTTGGTGCGAACCAGAATCGCGATGTCGCCCGGTGTGACAGCGCGTGGTCCGTCGCCGGTGTCGAGCAGTGTGTCGGAGGCGAGTAACCGCGCGATGTCGTTCGCGACGTCGGCAGTGATCGCGGCCCGGACATCGGCGACCGACGGGTACCCGCTCTTTCCACGGACGGTGAAATCACTTCGCGACAGCGCACGTACCCGCAGCGCCGGTGCACCCGAGAGCCGACTCCCCGACCGCGCGGCCCGAACGGGATGCACCGTGATCGATCGATCGCCGAGGCTGGCGCCGCCGTAGATCCGATCCAGCGCGGTCACGAGATCGGCGTCGGAACGGTGGTTCGTGTCGAGCGCACGGAGCGAATCGGCGACGTCGACAGCCGTCAGGTAGCTGCGGACCTCCGCCCCGCGGAACGCATAGATCGACTGTTTCGGATCACCGACGAGGACCAATTGTCGATGGCCATGGAAGCAGCGCCGGAGGATCTCCCACTGGAACGGGTCGGTGTCCTGGAACTCGTCGACGAGAATCAGCGTGAACGACTCCCTGATGCGCTTGCACGCCGCCTCCCCGAACTCCGGATCGGTGACGACCCGGTAGAGGATCATCTGGAGGTCGTCGTAGGTTCGCAGGCGCGCGAGACGCTTTCGACGCTCGACACGGTTTCGGACGCGCTCGCAGAAACGCACCCGCTGGGTTGCGGCCGACGGTCGGGCGTCTGCTGCGTCGTCGGGTTGCGGAGCCAGCGGAACCCCTGCGCTGCGGACGGCTTCACGGGCGATCGCCATCGCCTCACCGACGGAGAAGGGCGGGCGGTCGGAATCACCCGCGTACGACGACAGGTACAGATCGAGCGCTGTCTGTTCGACGATGTCGTCGGTGTCTTCGACGACGTCGTAGATCAGTTCGCGTTCGCCGAGGAAGCCGAGCGCTTCGAGCATCCGGTTACAGAACGTGTGTGTCGTCGCGATCGTCGACGCGTCGAAATCGGAGAGCGCCTGCATAAGTCGCCCACGGCGCGTTGCGATCTCGCCGGGGCTTCCGGTCAGCACGGCACGCAGAACAGGGTCGTCGTCGCCGTCACGATCGGAGTGCACGCGGGACGGGTCGAGCGCGACGACGAGTTCGGCGAGGCGAGCACGCATACGCTCGCGCAGCTCGGCGGTCGCCGATCGACTGAACGTGACCAGCAGCAGTTTGTCGATCGGGAGACCGTCGGCGATCTGTCGGGCCGCGACGCCGACGATCGCGTACGTCTTGCCCGTACCCGCGCTCGCCTCGAGGACGGTCGTGCCCCCTGGCAGTGGTGCCACTACGTCGAATGGCTGCGGCGCAGCGGCATCCAATCGCTGCTGCGCAGCGGCGTTTGCCGGCCGCGGGCTTTCCGTGTCGGGGGCCGTGTGCGCGCCGGTCATGACATCGTCTCGTGGTCGAGGAGCGGATTCCAGAGCGCGCGGGCAAGCCTGGTGAACAGAGGCGCGTCGGGCTCTCCCGGCACGTCGACGTCCGCCCATCGGAAGTCGTCGGAGGTCGACATCCGCAGGATCTCGTCGAATGCGACCGACGACGTGACGTCGGCCCCGAACACGAATCGCAGGTAGGTGTCGGTGCCCGCGCCGAACATCCCGTCGAAGTTGCGTCGTGCGATCGCCACCGCCGCGTCGGACCGCACACCCGCACGCACCTTGGTTGCGTACTCCTCAGCAGGTTCGAGTGGTAGCGGAAGCGGCGAGCGTAACCCGAGATCGCGCAGACGCACGAGATCGTTGAGCACGCCGCGTGCGTCGTCGGGGGCAGTCAGCATGGACTGTGCAACCGCCCCCGCGCCACCGCGACCGACGACTAGCGCCGACGGTGGTGGCGCGTCGGTGGCCGACGCCGCGAGAAGCAGCAACCCCAACCACGCGGTCATGCGTTGCTTGGCCCGCACACGCGAGTACGTCGCGGTGACGATCGTCGTACCGAACGGCGAGTTCTCGACGATGTCGGCGATGCTGCCGTGGACACGACGACCGTCGGGCAACGCGACGACGACGTCGCGGGTGACCGGTGGCTGCGTGCGTACCGAAGCGGCAGCGTCGTACACACGCGAGACGGTCTCGGTGATCTCGGCCAATTCGCGGCGCCCGAATTCGTACGGGGGCAGATTGCCACGCCGCAATTCGGCGGCCTGACAGGTGACGAGGTCGTCGCCGGCGAGCATGTGTCGAAGGAATCGGTCGCCGACGCCCCACCTGTCGAGGGCGTCGAGTTCCACGTCGAGTTCGTCGGAGTGTGCTCGATCGTCGTCTGGCATACGTGCGCCGAGTCGCTGGCGCACGAAGCCCTCGATCGGGTTCGTGAGGAACGCGACGAGGTCGCGCAATTCGATGTCGGCGGATTCCGCTGCGCCGACTTCGACGTCGGACAGTCGCGTAGACGGCACCGTATCTGCGTCGAGAGCCCGTGCGCCCGCCAGCAATTCGGCGTCGAAGCTGAACGGCGCGGGTATCGAACCCAGTGCGCCGGGCGTGAAGTTGAGCCGATCGAATCCGTGCAGAGTGTGGCTGATGACAACGTCGGACGGATCATCGAGTCCTCGCAGGGTGGCGACACTCTCGGCGAGTTCGCTGACGACCACCGCCGGCGGGATGCGGCTTCCGCTCACCGGGTCGGCCCCGTTGTAGAACACGAGGAGCGAATCACGTGCGGCACCGATCGCGTCGAGGAATAGCTGACGATCCTCGTCGCGCGGATTTCGTTCTCCAACAAGCGGATCACGGCCGAGGACATCGTCGCCGTCGGTGCGCTGGGCACGTGGGAAGGTGTCGGCATCGACCCCGAGGAGCACGATCGCCCGGTGTGGGACCGAACGCATCGGCACCATGGTGCAGACGGTCAGTTCGCCGGTCCGAAAGTTGGCGCGCGTCGGCCTCCCCGCTACCACCCCGGCCATGAGGTCACGGACGTCGGCCAACAGCAATTCCTGTGAATCGGAGTCATCGGCGTCGAGCGCATCTGTGATCACCCGAACCGCCTGTGCCCGTTGCCATTCTTCGCCGGGAGCGGACAAGGTGAGCTGGTCGACGACGTCGATCAGCGTCTGCAGCCACGTGGCACGGGAGGAGCGCCCGCCCATGCGGTCGAAGAGGTCTGACAGCCGGTCGACGAACTCGGTGAACGTGCCCACCAGGTCGATCTCGGTGCTTTCCACACCTGCCAGCGGGAGCGCTGTTCCCAACCACTCGCCGTCGGCCTCCTCGGCGACCGCTCCGAGTGCGATGCGATCAACACCGCTGGCAAAAGTGCCCTGTCGAAACCCGGACAGCCCGAATCGGGCGCGTTCGTTCTCTCCGAGACCCCAGCGAATGTTGCTGTGCGCCAACCACTCCCGAATCATGTCGAGATCGTCGTCGTCGATCGCGAATCGCGAACGAACCGGCGAACGACTCAACAGGTCGACGACGTCGCCTGCCGCTGCTCGGGTCGCGGCGAGTTCGACGATCGACGCGACGACGTCGAGGACGGGGTTCATCTGGCGCGGACCGCGGTCGGCAAGGCGCACCCTGAGTTCGAATGCCGGGTGGTCGAGTCCGGATTGACCGAATGCACCACGGATCAGTGGTGCGAACGACTCGACGTCGGGACACATGATGAGGACATCGCGCGGTTCGAGAGTCGGATCGTCGACGAACAAGTGCAGCAGCCTGTCACGCATGACCTCGACCTGTCGTTCGGGACCGTGGCACGCGTGTATCTCCAGCGACGAGTCGGCCGACGCTGTAGCCGGGCGCACGGTGTCGTCGCGTAGGTCGGCCTGAAGGCGCGGCAGCAGACGTGCCAGACGGTCGCCCGCCTCGACGTGCGGCTCGTGATGGATATCCCTGTCGACGATCGGAGCTATGCGTTGCTGGAGTTCCTGGACGTCGCGCGACAGCCCGGCGAGCAGCGGATGATCGATCGCGGGGATCGGCCGGTCGGCGCGGCGCGGCACCTGATCGACGGTCTCCGATGCCACTGCGCCCGTCTGTGTAGTGGCGCGCGCCACCGATGACCAGAGTGCAGGCGAGGGGTGCGGGAGGAAGAGGTGCACATCGCGGTGCGTCGCGAGCGCCGACAGTATTTGTCGGAATGATTCGGTGACGCGAGTCGTGCCGAAGACACTCAGGCGTTCGGGAAGATCGACCGAATCCGGATCGGTGCGCACGCGTGCGCACACGTCGTCGAGGAGAAGCGCGGGATGGTCGACGCCGATCCGCGCGTGCACCGCCCGCCAGAAACGTGCCTGCCACACCATGTCCGATGCGAGTTCGGTACCGGTTCCGTCGGTGTCGTGGCCGGTGGCCCATTCGACCAGCATCGCGGGACGCTGGCGTCCGTATCGATCAAAGAGGTCGGCGAGATGACGGGCGGTGGCGAAGCGTCGGCCGACCCGCAGGTCGTTGTCGCCGCCCGTCGCGGCGCGACCCGAACGGCCCGTCCCGGCGCGGCCCGAACCGATATGTCGCGCAATGATGTCGAGTGCCGGATCGTTGATGTTCTCGTCGAGAACGGCGAGGACCTGCCACACCATTCGCCCTGGCTCCCAGGGATCGTGACGGCCGTACGGTCCCGCATGCGAACGCGGTGTTGTGCGCACGGCATCCACCACGGCCTCGCTCAGTGCCGCGGGTGACGAGAAGTCGATGTTCGCGGCGATCCCATCGGTTCCGCCGGCGCCTGCGCCCAATGTGGTCGCGAGGTGTTGGGTCAGCCATCGTTCGACGCCGCGCGCAGGCACTGAGATGACCTCGGTTGCCATCGGATCTGCAAGCGGAACCCGCAGTACGTCGGCGAGTGCGTCGGCGAGGGTATCGCTGCGCTCTGCGCGGTGAAGGGTCAACACGGGTGATTCCAACCGCGGTTAGTTCGTGTGCATCGGCTGCGGCTCGATGCGATGCGATTCGAGAATGGCGCGGGCATCCTCGGAGAGGGGTCGCGGGCGAGAAGTACTCGGGTCGATGGCGACGAGCGTGGTCTCGGCAACGGCGCACACGAGACCGGACGGATCGGTCAGGACGGCTGACATCGTGTACGACGTCCGCCCGATTCGCGAGACGCCGGTGGTGATGGTGACCGGGTCGAACGAGTACTCGAGCACTGCGCGGAACTCGATGATCTGACGCGCGACCAGTATCGGTAGCACTACCGATACCCCCTCGAACCACTCCGCGAACGTGCGCACACGGCTTTCTTCGAGAAGCCGAGCGAACTGCACGTTGTTGACATGTTTGTTGACATCCATATCGCCCCAGCGCAACTGTAGGGAGACCGTGGTTGCACCCGACGGCGACACCGTGCCGGGGCTGGCGTCGGCGGCTGGTTCGCTACCGGGCCCGCTACCGACGATGGGAATAGTGGTATCTGACACGCTCCGCAGCCTATCCGGCGGAACCGACATCGGCGGCGGGGAGTCTTCGACAGGCGCCGCGTCGGAGACGCGCACGACACACCGCGTCGGAGACGCACTTGGCACACCGCGTCGGAGACGCGCACGACACACCGCGATGATCTGACCCGGCTCGGGCTGAGACTACGTAGACTCCCTGACCGGGGAGAGACTTGCAGGGGGCCACGAACCGCCCGGCACGCTCGGTTTTCTTGGGGGATGTGTGAACGTTGAGACTCGCCGTCTACGGCTGCGACCGGTCGACTCGACCGACGTCGATGCGCTCGTGTTTCTCGACTCCGATCCCGAGGTCATGCGATTTGTCTCGGACGGGCGCCCGACGCCGCGTGCCGAGATCTCCGACTGGGTCATTCCCCGCGCCCGAGCGGAACTGAGCACCGGTCGGGGTGGGATGTGGATCGCCATCGACCAGCGCTATCAGGCATTTCTCGGCTGGGTGCTCCTGCGGGCGCCGCGCCACAGTCAGCGCTCGGAGATGGAGCTGAGCTATCGGCTGCGCCGCGACACGTGGGGCCGTGGCCTCGCCACCGAGGCTGCCCGCGCCGTCGTCGGACTCGCATTCGACGAGTTGCATACCGAGCGTGTCTTCGCGAGCACCACTCTGCGCAATTCCTCGTCGCGACGTGTGATGGAAAAGCTCGGTATGCGGGTGTCGGGCGTTCGCGCGGGCGGCGACCACCTCGGCAGGCGGTACGAGCATGCTCACGGGAATCGCGACAACCTCGGAGAACTCGAGTACGAGCTGCTCAGACACCATTGGGAAGCGCTGGTCATGGGCGCCGACGCACGTCGACACCAGGTGATGAACCTTCCAGCGTGACGTCGGGGTGACGTGCCACATCAGACATACGTGACGCCGTCCGCAACACGGCCGCGCGAGCAGTTCGGCGTCAACCCAAGGCTCACCGCGACCTACGACTGATCATTGACTACCGTTGAGATGTACGCGCGCCCTGCGCGTCGTTCCTGCAATGCGCGAAGGAGATGTTCTCGATCATGAGCAGCCCCGCTCCGACAGCCCCCGCTCGTCCCCGTGTCGTCATCATCGGCTCGGGATTCGGCGGATTGTTCGCCGCGCAGCGACTCCGCAAGGCCGACGTCGACGTCACGTTGGTTGCCAAGACCACGCACCATCTGTTCCAGCCCATGCTCTATCAGGTTGCGACCGGAATCGTCGCCGAGGGTGAAATCGCTCCGGCAACCCGCGTGGTACTGCGGAAGCAGAACAACACCGCCGTCATCATGGGTGACGTCTTCGAGATCGATCTGAAGAACAAGGTCGTCAAGTCGCGTCTGCTCGAGCGAGTGACCGAGACGCCCTTCGACAAACTGATCATCGCGGCAGGCGCCGATCAGTCGTACTTCGGCAACGACCAGTTCGCCGAGTTCGCCCCCGGCATGAAGACGATCGACGACGCGCTCGAACTGCGAGGTCGGATTCTCGGTGCATTCGAGCAGGCAGAATTGTCCGACGATCCGGCCGAGCGCGACAAGCTGCTCACATTCGTCGTCGTGGGAGCCGGACCGACGGGTGTCGAACTCGCAGGGCAGATCGCCGAGATGAGCGACAAGACCCTCAAGGGCGCATTCCGCAACATCGATCCCACCCAGGCGAGGGTGATCCTGCTCGACGCCGCGCCCGCCGTCCTTCCGCCGATGGGTCCGAAGCTCGGATCCAAGGCCGCCAAGCGCCTCGAGAAGCTCGGCGTCGAGATCCAGCTCAACGCAATGGTCGTCGACGTCGACTACGACGGTCTCGTGGTGAAGGAAAAGGACGGCACGACCCGTCGAATCGAGTCGCAGTGCAAGGTGTGGTCGGCCGGTGTTCAGGCCAGCCCGCTCGGCAAGCAACTCGCAGAGCAGTCGGGCGTCGAACTCGATCGCGCGGGCCGCGTCAAGGTGCTCGCCGACCTGTCGATCCCCGGCTACCCCGACGTCTTCGTCGTCGGCGACATGATGTCCGTCGAGGGTGTGCCGGGCATGGCGCAGGGCGCGATCCAGGGTGGTCGGTACGCGGCCGATTGCATCAAGAACGAGCTCAAGGGTCAGACTCCGCAACAGCGCAAGCCGTTCTCGTACCACGACAAGGGTTCGATGGCGACGGTCTCGCGCTTCTCCGCGGTGATGTCGGTTCCGATTCCGGGTACCGACAAGCGGTTCGAGACCGAAGGCTACTTCGCATGGGTCGGCTGGTTGGCGCTGCACCTGGTCTACCTGGTCGGCTTCCGTAACCGCCTCAACACGCTGATCAACTGGTTCTTCGCGTTCAGCACCCGCGGTCGCACCCAACTCGCGGTGACCGAGCAGCAGGTCTACGCCCGCACCGCCATCGGGCATCTCTCCGAACTCGAGAACAAGCCCATCTACGAGGTCGAGGGCGAATCGGTCGGGGCCGACGCGACGAAACCGGAGGCCGACGCCGAGGTCGCGAAGAAAACCGATACCAAGGCGAGCTGACCGCCTGCTCGACTTCTAAGTTCAGGTCACGGCGCCATCGTCGCGAGTTCCATCTCGTCGACGAGGCGCCGTGTCTGTGCGACGTTCTCTCCGAGTGCGGTAGCGAGCGATCCGCCCGACGCCAAGCTCAGGCGGGCGGCGAAAGCCTCTCCGTCGACCTGATCATCGCGCGTATCCGGGTAACGGAAGACGCTGCTGGCCGCGCGAAGGCCGGTCCGATGGGCGGTGGAGCCGACACCTAGCGCGACCCGGTGTCGCAGCGCGGGGGCGTCACCGACATCGACGTGCAGTCCGCCCTCCCAGCGCCCGGCGGCGTCCTTGTCGCCGAATTCCGCGGAACGCCCGATCTGCACATCCTCGGCGAGGGTGAGGATCGCGTCATCGGCCATTCCGACCACGATCTCCGACCGATGATCAGCACCGGCCGCGACGACGGTCGGCTCTGGATGCAGGTGCAACCGGGCGCCTGGCCCGAGTTCGATGTGCCACGACATCGTCGAATCGACACGCCGCGTCGACGGCAGCGCGATGGTCGCGGCAACACTGCTGAGGTCGAGGTGGGCGCCCGCTTCGACGATGACGCGCACCTCGATGTCGTCACCGCCGAGCGGAGTTGCCGCCGTTCCGATGAGATGCGCTGCCTGCGAACCCGTTTGGCGCACGGCCAGTCCACCGGATGCCCGGTGTCGGAAACGCCGACCGTGCTCGACGACGATCTCGACTCTGGTGCGCATTACCCCGTCGCCACGGGGGCCGCGAGTTGCGTGCGAACCCACGCCAACACATCGGTGGCCGCCGGGTCGTCGGTCAACGAGATCATCGCGGTCGGTCGGTCGTCGCGAACCTTGGCGGCGTCGCGACGCATGACGTCGAGATCGGCATTGACCCGCTCGGCGAGGTCGGTCTTATTGATCACCAACAGATCCGAGAAAGTGACGCCCGGTCCGCCCTTGCGGGGGACCTTGTCGCCACCGGCGACGTCGATCACGAAGATCTGCACGTCGATCAAGCCGGTCGAGAAGGTTGCGGTGAGGTTGTCGCCACCGGATTCGACCAGAATCAGATCGAGCGGTGGATTCGCTGCGACCAGGTCGTCGATCGCGTCGAGATTCGCCGTGATGTCGTCGCGGATCGCGGTGTGTGGACAACCACCCGTCTGCACAGCGGTGATGCGCTCGTCGGGCAGAACGGCGTTGCGCCGCAAGAAGTCTGCGTCCTCGGTGGTGTAGATGTCGTTGGTCAGGACCGCGACGGAGAGTTCCTCACGAAGCTGGCGGCACAACGCGGCAACCAGGGCCGTCTTGCCCGAGCCGACCGGCCCGCCGACGCCGATCCGCAACGCCTCGCCCGGCTCGCGGTGACGTCGCGGACGATCGTGATCGTGGCTGTGCGGCTCTCCGTCGATGAGATGCGGTGGCATGGTGATCCTTTCGGTGACTGTGGACAGTGCGGGTTGGACTACGTGAGTTGAAAGAATTGAAAGCTAACGTCAGGACATGAAGAGTGGCATCGGTTGTCGCTCATGGCGTTCGGCGAAGACGTCGAGAACCGGATCAGACAGGTCGGCGAGACCCACCGCCGCCGACGCCGCGACACGTTCGCACTCGGGACCGAGGTCGGCGATCATGAGCGCCACGTCGGCGGGGTCGAGTGCGAGGAGTCGCTGGCCCGCCGTCGCCGAACCGCTCATCGTTGTGTACACGAGCACGAGGGCGGTGTGAAATCCCGACAAGGCGCTTGCCGCACCCACCGCGCCACTGATGACCGGCAGATGCGTCGTCGGCGTGTGCGAGGACCAATCCCGTTCCGGCCACATGCGTTTGGCCAATCGGAGCATTCCTCTGCCCTGAGCAATCGACGCCTTGCGAGCGGCCGCCGACGGCGTGCGGGCGTCCGTTTCCTGCAGCGCACGCTCGACGTCGAGGCCGCCGTCGGCGACCGCCGCAGCGATGGACGCAGCAACCAGACCGCTCGTGGTGACACGGCGATGGAGGAAGGACGCAAGATCGCTGACACCACGGATGAAACCGTCGGCGATGGCCTGTTCGACGCCGCCCGAGTGCACGTGCCCGCCGACGGGCAGCCGAGAATCGGCCAGCGACAACATCATTGCCAGCGGCGCGCCCGCGTAGCGCGATGGTTGGTCAGGTGAGGTCATGGGTGTGGTTCTCGAGATCGGAGCGGGAGCATGAACAACTCAGAACAGGAAATAGCGTTGTGCCATGGGCAGTTCGGTGACGGGCGGCGCATCCCACACCTCGCCGTCGACAGTGACGGTGAATGTGTCCGGATCGACGGTGATCTCCGGCCGCGCGTCGTTGTTGGTCATGTCGGCTTTTCCGATTCCGCGCGTGTCGGTGACCGGAACGAGTTTGCGGCGCACACCGATTCGCTCGGCGAGGTCGGGATCGCAGCCCGGTGCGACGAAACTGATCGACGTCGCGGCAGCCAACGGTGCGCTCGCCCCGAACATCGGACGCGGTAGTACCGGCTGCGGCGTGGGGATGGACGCGTTCGCGTCGCCCATCTGTGCCCACGCGATCGCGCCACCCTTGATGACGAGATCCGGTCGGACACCGAAGAATGCGGGATCCCAGAGCACGAGGTCGGCGAGCTTACCCGTCTCCACCGACCCGATCTCGGAGTCGAACCCGTGCGCGACGGCCGGGCAGATCGTGTACTTGGCGATGTAGCGCTGCGCGCGATTGTTGTCGGCTGCGCCGTCGCCCGGCAGTGATCCGCGTTTGCGTTTCATCACATGCGCGGTCTGCCAGGTACGCAACACCACCTCACCGATGCGACCCATCGCCTGCGAATCCGAACCGATCATCGAGATCGCCCCGAGGTCGTGGAGCAGGTCCTCCGCGGCGATCGTCGACGGTCGGATACGACTCTCGGCGAACGCGAGATCCTCGGGCACCGTCGGATTGAGGTGGTGGCAGACCATCAACATGTCGAGGTGCTCGTCGAGTGTGTTGACGGTGTGCGGGCGCGTCGGATTCGTCGAACTCGGAAGCACATTCGGAACCGATGCGACAGTGATGATGTCGGGTGCGTGCCCGCCTCCGGCGCCTTCGGTGTGATACGCGTGAATGCTGCGTCCGGCGATCGCACCGAGCGTCGACTCGACGAAGCCCGCCTCGTTGAGGGTGTCCGAGTGCAGGGCGACCTGCACCCCGGTCTCGTCGGCGACGCGCAGACACGCGTCGATCGCGGCGGGCGTACTCCCCCAGTCCTCGTGCAGTTTGAATCCCGACGCACCCGCCCGGATCTGTTCGTGCATCGCCTCGGCACTCACGGTGTTGCCCTTGCCGAGCAGCGCGATGTTCATCGGCCAGCCGTCGGTGGCGGCGAGCATCGACGCGAGGTGCCACGAACCGGGCGACACCGTGGTCGCCTTACTCCCCTCCGCCGGACCCGTGCCGCCGCCGATCAGCGTGGTGATGCCGTTGCCGAGCGCCTCGTCCATGATCTGCGGGCAGATGAAGTGGACGTGGCAGTCGATGGCGCCCGCGGTGAGGATCTTGCCGTTGCCCGCGATGATCTCGGTGGAGGCGCCGATCACCAGATCGGGATCGACACCGTCCATGGTGTCGGGGTTACCCGCCTTGCCCAGCGCGACGATCCGGCCATCGCGAATACCGACGTCCGCCTTGATGATTCCCCAGTGATCGAGGACGACCACACCGGTGATGACGGTGTCGGGGGCGCCGTCGGCGCGCGTGGCGCGACTCTGTCCCATCGACTCACGAATCACCTTGCCACCGCCGAATACCGCTTCGTCGCCCGCGAGACCCGGTCCGCCGGAACGATCTTCGGTCACCTCGATGAGCAAGTCGGTGTCGGCGAGGCGAATTCGATCGCCGGTCGTCGGACCGAACAGCTGTGCGTAACGGTCGCGTCCCAGAATTGCCATGTCAGTCAACCTTTCCAGGCGCGTCCAGCGAAATCCCGTACACCTCACGGGTTCCGCCGAGCGGTACGAGCGTCACGGTCATCTCGATGCCGGGTTCGAATCGCACCGCGGTGCCGGCGGCGATGTCGAGTCGACGGCCCCGCGCGGCGGCTCTGTCGAAATCGAGCGCCGAATTGGCTTGGGGGAAGTGCACATGACTCCCGACCTGGACGGGTCGATCACCCGAGTTCACGACGGTCAACGTCACGGGGTCGGCTCCTGCGTTGAGCTCGATGGTTCCCGGTGCGGCGATCACCTCGCCGGGGATCACCGCGGGATTGTTGTCGGACATGGCACCTCTCGTTCTGGCAGCCGTGCGGGTGTCGCCGACACGCCGAGACACGGCATCACGAACTCGGAAAACGTTGTAACCGTGCGCTTCTGCGGCGCTCTGCGCTGGGCCATCGATGCTCTGCGCTGTCGCATCGTCGTGCTCGTCAGCGTCGCGGGCGCGCGGTGGTTCATCAGGATCACCCGATCGGATGATGCACGGTGACGAGCTTCGTCCCGTCCGGGAAAGTCGCCTCCACCTGAACGTCGTGCAGCATCTCGGGCACACCGTCCATCACGTCGTCGCGAGCAAGGACTTCACGACCGGATGCCATGAGTTCGGCGACGCTGCGTCCGTCCCGCGCACCCTCGAGCACGTGATCGGTGATCAACGCGACGGCCTCGGGGTGATTCAGCTTCAGGCCCCTGCCCTGCCTGCGCCGGGCCAGTTCCGCGGCGTAGGAGATGAGCAACCGTTCTTGTTCATGTGGCGACAGCCGCACCTGAACCCCTCTTCACGACGATCCGGGGTCGACACACCCCACTGCTGGTGTGGTCATACTGCCACGCGCGCTGCGCGGCGGCGCGTCGAAGCGCCGTCACTCGTCGACGAGTGCACCGCCGGTGGCGCGCAACTGCGCGAGGCGGGTCACGGTGCACTGCGGAGCGATCGCCGTGACCTCGTCCTCGGTGAACGCGCCTGCCGCCAACCCCCGGCCGACGACCAGCGCCAACGACATCGCGGTGGCCGGCTCGTCGACGACGTCGCCGCCACGTCGCTCGAAATAGCTCTGCAGTCGAGTCACCGCGGTCGGCATCGCCGACCGGTAGAACCCGGTCACCGCGGCCCAGCGAGTGATCAGATGCCCCGGATGCATATCCCATCCCTGGTAGTAGCCACGTTCGAGTGAACGCAGCACCAGCGAATGGTGGCGCCGCAACGCCGCCGCGACCTGGGCGTCGTCGCCGGTCGGCATGACCTGCGTCGAGCCGTCACTGAGCCAGACGCCGGTCTGCGCGGCCGCGGCCTGCATGACGTTCTTGGCGTGATCTGCGACCGGGTGCGCGAGGGATTGCTGAGCCGAGACGACTCCGCATGCTGCGCTGTAGTCGTAGGTGCCGTAGTGCAGCGCGCTCAGCCGCGGGGCGCCTCGATGCACCGCCTCGGCAACCGTTGCACGACCGTCCTGGCCGAGGATCGCCTGCGGAATCTCGATTTGCAGTTCGTACCGCAACGACCCGACCGGAACGCCGTGGACGCGCTCGAACTCGGCACACAGCAGGTTCACGGCATCGACCTGCCGCACGTCGCGCAGCTTCGGCACGGTGAACACGAAACCGTCGGGGATCCCACCCGCGGCGTCGAGGACCAGTTCGAGCGTGCGCAGACCGCGGTTGCGCTCGACGACCCCGAGCCCCTTGGCCCGCACACCCGCGGACCGAGGTGCGTGGGGGCGTTGGTGAGTCCAGGCGGCGAGCACCTCACCGGCCCGACGCGCGTCGGCATCTTCGGTGGCGTCCGGACGCCACCCGTAACCGTCTTCAAGGTCGATCCTGAGGTCCTCGATCGGGTTGGTGCGTAACCGCTCGAGCACGATCGCGACCACGTCGTCGTCGGCGAGTTCACCTAGGACACCCGACGAGGCGTCGGCGATCCGAAGCGCCTCGTCGCCCCACGACCGCGGCGTCTGTTCGTCTACATCCGCAGCGCTCACGTACACCGTGTGCACCGGCTGCGGCTCGGCCCGGTCGCCGGGGTATTGGGCCGCGAGGTCGTCGTCGACGGGCGCGAGGAGCTCTTCGACCGAGCGCCGGACGTCTGCGCCCAACGTATGCCGCGACGTCACGCGCCCGCGGGCAGGTCGATGTTCTGCAGACGTACCTGCGACGTGGCCAGGAGGCGACCTGCGTCGTCGGACATCTCGACACGCCATAGCTGCTGCCGGCGTCCACGATGAATCGGCGACGACGTGGCGGTGACGACGCCACTGCTGACGGAACGGAGGAAGTCGGTGTTGTTGTTGACGCCGACCGCGGTCTGACCCGGCCCCTGCTTGGACAGCCACACGAAGCCACTGGTGCTGGCAACGCTTTCGGCGACTGCGCAGTAGATGCCGCCGTGCACGATGCCGAACGGCTGGTGATGTCGCGAATCGATCTCCAAAGTCGCGGTGACCGCGCCGTCGTCGTCGATGTCGGTGATCTGCAGGCCGAGCAGGGCGTCGAGACCCTTACCCGCGAACTTCGTGAAATCGTCCGTGTCGTCAACAGTCATGCGAACAAGAGTGTCACGACTCACGCGGCCGAGCATCGCTGGCCCTGTGCCGCTCCCCGGGAACCAGTAAGCCCCACATCCCGTTGGGGATGTGGGGCTTACCGCGACGTGGACCGGGGGTCTCTGCAGCCCTCAGGACTCTCGCGCGGTCCGACGTTGTGATTAACGTAGGCTAGCCTTACCAACATTGTCAAGGCACCGCGCGGGACGAGTTGGCCCCGGCGTCGAGCATGAAGAGGAAACGGCAGTAAAATGCGAAAGATGAACGGATTGGGCGACTTGGAGCGTGCGGTGATGGACTCCCTCTGGGAGAGTCCGACACCCCAGACGGTTCGCCAGGTCCACGCGGACCTGTCCCGGGATCGCTCCCTTGCCTACACCACGGTGATGACCGTGCTGCAGCGCCTGGCGAAGAAGAACCTGGTCACGCAGATCCGCGAGGACCGAGCCCACAAGTACGTCCCCACCCATCCACGCGAAGACCTCGTGGCGTCGCTGATGGTCGATGCGCTCAGCGAAGCGCACGCCCCCGGCTCTCGGCACGCGGCCCTCGTGAGCTTCGTCGGTCGAGTAGGCGCCGACGAAGCCGCAGCGCTTCGTCGTGCGCTCGATGAACTCGAAGCAGCCCGCGGAACTCAAGAGACCAGCTAGATTCGCTTCAGTACCGTTGATTTACTCGCTTTCGTTCTATGTATTTACCTGCACGACTGATTCACCCTGCTACTGATCGACCCAGCACCACAGCCCACCGCTAGGACAGCACTCGATGACCGCACTGCTCTTCGGCATCATGACGCTGGTTTTCGTCGGCCCTGCCCCTGAGGCGTTGTCGCGAGCCCAGTGGCCGATCCGTGCACCCCGAGCAGCTATGACGCTCTGGCAAGCGATCGCGCTCGCTGCCGTGCTGTCGGCGTTCAGTTGCGGTCTGGCAATCGCGGCCAATCTGCTCTCCCCCGGCCCCGACGGCACGCCGACGACGCACCCGCTGCGAGAGATCGAACGGGTCGGACTTCCGCTGTGGATTGCGTATGTCGGAGTCTTCGCGCTGACACTGCTCATCGGCGCCCGTTTGATCTTCACCATTGTTCGCGTCGGCGTACGTACCCGTGCGCGACGGGCGACACATCGCCAACTCATCGACATCCTCGACCGCTGCGACCGTTCCGATCAGTCGCATCCGCTGTTCGGTCGCGATATCCGCATGATCGATGTAGAGCAGCCGCTCGCGTACTGCCTGCCTGGTATTCGCCAGCGCGTCGTGCTGAGCGAGGGCGTCGTGGCGCGACTTTCCCGGGACGAACTCATCGCCGTCATCGCGCACGAACGTGCGCACCTCCGAGCGCGCCACGACCTCGTCCTCGAGGCGTTCATTGCGCTTCATGAAGCGTTCCCTCGCTTCGTGCGCAGTTCCTCGGCGCTCGGGTCCGTCGAGCTTCTCGTCGAGGCCCTCGCCGACGACCAGGCCGTTCGGGCGACCGCGCCGACGACACTCGGGCGTGCGCTGGTGGCCTGCGCCGACGCCGTCGCTCCACGCGGCGCGATGGCCGTCGGCGGCCCGACAACCCTGACCCGCGTTCATCGACTCCGCCACGATCGCGCGCCGATCTGGTTGGTCACAGTGGCATATTCTGGGGCGATCGCGATCCTGGTGGTACCGACGCTCGCCGTCGCGATCCCGTGGCTGACCGAACTGAGCAGGCTCGTCTCGGCTCACTGATGCTCTCGTCGGCCGCGCCGACGTGGGACACAGTCGACCTCTGCGGTTGCGACACTTCGGACGCCACAGAACACAGGACGCCTTCGAGGCAATAGGCTATTGGCATGACCAACTCCGCCACATCGTCCGCGTCATCGAAGGCCCAGATCGGAGTCACCGGGCTGGCAGTCATGGGCTCCAACATCGCCCGCAATTTCGCCCACCACGGATACACGGTGGCACTCCACAATCGCTCGATCGCCAAGACCGATGCTCTCCTCGACGAGCACGGCAGCGAGGGCAACTTCATCCGTACCGAGACGATGCAGGAGTTCGTCGACGCGTTGGAGAAGCCACGTCGCGTGCTGATCATGGTCAAGGCCGGCGACCCCACCGATGCGGTCATCGGTGAGCTGGCCGACGTGATGGAGAAGGGCGACATCATCATCGATGGCGGCAACTCCCTCTACACCGACACAATCCGTCGCGAAGCGGCGATGGCCGAACGCGGCCTGAACTTCATCGGCGCGGGCATCTCCGGCGGCGAGGAAGGTGCACTCAACGGTCCGTCGATCATGCCCGGCGGCCCCGCGGTGTCCTACGAATCGGTCGGCCCGATGCTCGAGAAGATCTCCGCGCACGTCGACGGCGAGCCCTGTTGCACCCACATCGGCCCCGACGGCAGCGGCCACTTCGTGAAGATGGTCCACAACGGCATCGAGTACGCCGACATGCAGCTAATCGGCGAGGCGTACGACCTGATGCGCCGAGGCCTCGGCATGGAGCCCGCCGAGATCGCCGACGTCTTCGCTGAGTGGAACAAGGGTGAGCTCGAGAGCTACCTGGTCGAGATCACCGCGCAGGTGCTGGCCCAGGTCGACGCGGAGACCGGGAAACCACTGGTCGACGTCGTCGTCGACCAGGCAGGCCAGAAGGGCACGGGCCGATGGACGGTGAAGGCCGCACTCGATCTCGGCATCCCGGTGACAGGAATCGCCGAGGCGGTGTTCGCCCGAGCGCTGTCGAGCGCCTCCGACCAGCGCTCTGCGGCAACGTCGCTGGCGTCGGGAACACTGGCAGAACCGCCCAAGGACAAAGAGCAGTTCATCGAGGACATCCGCCGCGCGCTCTACGCATCCAAGATGGTCGCCTACGCGCAGGGGTTCGACGAGATCAGCGCGGGCAGCCAGGAGTACGACTGGAACGTCAACCCCGGCGCGCTCGCCACGATTTGGCGCGGGGGCTGCATCATCCGCGCCAAGTTCCTGAACCGAATCCGCGACGCATACGCCGACAACAAAGATCTGCCGAGCCTGCTGCTCGCGCCGTACTTCACCGACGCCGTCGAGTCGTCACTCGACAGTTGGCGCCGAGTCGTGTCGTCGGCGACGCTGATGGGAGTGCCCGTACCGGCATTCGCCTCGTCGATCTCTTACTACGACGGATTGCGCAGCGAGCGGCTGCCTGCCGCCCTGACGCAGGGCCTGCGCGACTACTTCGGCGCCCACACCTACAAGCGCATCGACAAGCCCGGAACGTTCCACACACTCTGGGGCCAGGATCGCACCGAGGTGCAGACAGACTGAACGTCGAGGGCGAAGACCGACTGAACGCAGCGGAGCTGTCGCGGGTTCTGGTCATCTCTCCGCATCTCGACGATGCGGTGTATTCGGCCGGCGCAGCGCTGTCGGCGATGGACGACGTCGTTGTCGTGACCATGTTGGCCGGGCGGCCCGATCCGCCTCAGCACACGGAATGGGATCGCTCGACCGGCTTCGCGTCTTCGACCGAAGCACTCGACATCCGCCGAGCAGAGGACGAGAAGGCCGTCGCGACGATCGGTGGTCGCGCGGTACATCTCGATTTCCTCGACCAGCAGTACGGTGGCGCCGACCTCGGAGCGCTGAGCGGCGCGGTCTCCGAACTGGTGGAAACCCACCGACCACAGGTGGTTATCGGACCGCTCGGCATCAGGCATGCCGACCACCTGCTCGTACGTAACGCGGTTCTTGCGGCACGGGTGCCGGTTCCCCTGTGGATGTACGCGGATCTGCCGTACTGCAATTACAGCCGCAGCGACGAGATGGCCAGTCGCGACGTGTTGCGTTGGCGGGGATGCGTGCTCGACGAGGTGCATCCGGCCGCCGGGTCGATGGATCTCAAACGCGCGGCCGTTGAGTGCTACCCCACGCAGAACACGCAGTTCGACATGAACAAAATCGTTGCACCCGAACGTTTTTGGGCTGTCACCCGCAACCTCTAACAGTCACCGGATGCGCACGAGGCACGGCGGCGCGGGAGCCGCCGCAGCGTGCGGCAGAGTCCAGCGCCGACCACTGGCCTCGACTGCCGAGCTCGACCCGATCTCACTGAATGCTCAACCAGGACACGGCCGCGCGGGGTCGCTGCGTACACAACTGCGACGTCAGCGGGACGCCGCGACAATAATTGTCGCGGCCTCGCGCTGACGACCGGATTGTGTACGTAGCCCGCCGCCCCGCCACGAGCCTGCGGTCGGTCACCGGGTGCGCAGCACTCGCGCGTACGCCGATGGCGACGCCGCCATGCCGACCGCGAACGCCGCGGAGCGCAACTGGCCGCTGGCGACCAGCGGGACAACGTCGGCAAGCGACGATCGCCGGCGCGACTCCGCGATCAGAGATCGCACGATGTCGGGGTCGCCGGAGTTGGCCTGCGCGGCGCGCATCGCCATGTGCGCGGCGGGTATGAGCACCTCCCGATATCGAAACGCGCGGGCGAGCGAGCGGTTCCGACTCCCCTCCAGCCAGCTCGATCCCCACCCCGACAGCGTGTTGCGCTCGCGAAGCTCCGGGGCAAGTCGGGCCACTTCGTCGCCCATCGCGAAGACATCGGCGGTATGTGTGCAGGTGACCTGTGACGTCGACTCGGGATGCTGCCGATACCAGAGCAGCGGCTCGTCGACGAGTGCGACGCGGTCGGCGCGCAGCGCGATGCGCAGCGTTGCGGCCATGTCCTCGTAGGCTCTGCGTTCGTCCCAGGGCGCGTCGCCGAGCACCGCACGCCGGAACAAACGTGCGGGTGGATAGGCCTTCACCTTGCCCCGCATGAGCATGAGAGCGAATTCGTTGCCGTCGACAGCCCCCTGACGTGGTTGTCGCGGTTCGGCAACTCCGAGAGCCGCGCCGACCGGATCGACGAACATCGTTCGGCACGAGGCGAAGTCGGCATCTTCGCGGACCAGCGCGTCGAGCATGCGGGCGGCGAACGCGGGGTCGGCGAGGTCGTCGCTGTCGAAGAACCAGATCACGTCACCGGTTGCGGCACGCACGCCCGCGTTTCGCGCGTAGCCCGCTCCGTGATTGCGATCGAGTTCGACGACGCGGTGTTCGACATCAGCGGACGTGAGGATGCGTGTCGCCATCGCGATCGACCCGTCGTCGCCGCGGTCGTCGACCAGGACCACTTCGTCGACGGGCCGGGTTTGGCTCAAGATCGCGCGCAGGCACGGCTCGATGTACTGCGCACTTCGATACACGGGAATGACGACCGACAGGCGCGTCGGTCCGGGCGTCGGCGCCACCTTGCCCACGTCACTCCTCGTACTCAGTCACTTCACAGCGGTTTGCCAGCAAAGTTAGCCTAGCCTTGCCCGCAAGAAAAGACTCCAATCGCCCGACGCGCCGAACGGCAACAACCGGCGATCGCAGTCGAGTCCTCGCCGGGTACAGTGTGCGTACGTGCGCTTTCTCTCGGGACACTCGCCCGCATACGACCTCACGTACGACGACGTCTTCGTCGTTCCGTCACGCAGTGACGTGATCTCCCGCTTCGACGTCGACCTCGCGTCTTCTGACGGCTCCGGCACGACCATCCCCGTCGTCGTCGCGAACATGACCGCTGTCGCCGGAAAGCGAATGGCTGAAACCGTCGCCCGACGAGGCGGGCTGGTCGTGTTGCCGCAGGACCTGCCGATTCCGGCCGTGGAGTCGGGCATCGCGTTCGTCAAGTCGCGCGACCTCGTCGCCGACACCCCGGTCACGCTCGAACTCGACGATTCGGTCAGCGACGCGCTCGCACTGATCACCAAGCGTGCGCACGGCATCGTCGTGGTCGTCGACGGTGACGGACGACCCGTGGGCACCGTGGACGAGGCGGCATGTACCGACGTCGACCGCTTCACCCGACTCGGCGACGTCCTCGACCGCGGGTTCGTGTCGGTGGCCGCCGGAACGGACGTCCGGGAGGTGTTCGAGATCCTCGACGCCGCGCACCAACACGCCGCGATCATGCTCGACGGCGACGGACGACTCACCGGCGTGGTCACCCGAACGGGCGCGCTGCGCAGCGGCATCTACCGTCCCGCCGTCGACAACGAGAACCGCCTGCGCATCGCGACGGCGGTCGGCATCAACGGTGACGTCGTCGGCAAGGCGAAGGCACTCGTGGCCGCGGGTTCCGACCTCTTGGTCATCGACACGGCACACGGCCACCAGGAAAAGATGCTGTCGGCGCCCGAAGCCGTCGCTACGGCCGACCTCGGCGTCCCGTTGGCCGCCGGAAACGTCGTGTCGGCCGCGGGCACGCGCGACCTGATCAACGCCGGTGCCGACATCGTGAAGGTCGGCGTCGGGCCGGGCGCGATGTGCACGACGCGGATGATGACAGGCGTCGGACGGCCGCAGTTCTCCGCGGTCGCCGAATGTTCAACCACCGCAGCAGAACTCGGCAAGCATGTGTGGGCCGACGGAGGTGTCCGCCATCCGCGCGACGTCGCGCTGGCGATTGCCGCAGGCGCGTCGAACGTCATGATCGGGTCGTGGTTCGCGGGAACCTACGAGTCGCCGGGCGACCTCAAGCGCGACGCGTCGGGCGCGCTCTACAAGGAGAGCTTCGGGATGGCGTCCAAGCGCGCTGTGGCAGCACGCACCTCTGCCGATAGTGCTTTCGACCAGGCCCGCAAGGCACTGTTCGAGGAGGGCATCTCCAGTTCACGGATCAAACTCGACGCCGAGCGCCCGAGCGTCGAAGACCTCATCGACCACATCTGTTCCGGTGTGCGCAGCACGGCCACCTACACCGGCGCGCGATCGCTCGGTGAACTACGCGAGCGCGTGGTTCTCGGAGTGCAGTCGCCCGCAGGCTTCGCCGAGGGCAAACCGCTACCGACAGGTTGGTGAGCCCTCGCCACCGACGCCGCACCTAGAATGGTCTGCGTTGCCCACGGAGTGCACCGACTCCGTGGCGCTGTCCCCAGCCACTCGGTGCGTCATGGAGGGATCGCCTGTGCCACAGGCACCGGACGCTCTGTCTCGCCACGAAGGTGACTCGTGCAGGCGCTGATCATCGTCGCCAGCCTGATCGGCTTCATAGCGCTGACACTGGGTACCGCGATCTTCGTCGCAGCCGAGTTCTCTCTTACGGCGCTCGAACGGTCAGCTGTCGAATCCGAGGTCGCCACGCGTGGCGACCGTCGGTCACGCATTGTGCAACGCGCGCACAAGACGCTGTCGTTCCAGCTCTCCGGCGCACAGCTCGGAATCACGATAACCACGCTGATCACCGGTTATATCGCCGAACCGGTGCTCGCGCAGATCCTCGGTCCCGCGTTCCGCGCGATGGGCGTGAGCGAATCGGTCGCGTCGGTCCTCTCACTCGTATTCGCGCTGCTCATCGCGACGTCACTGTCGATGGTGCTCGGCGAGCTGGTACCGAAGAACATCGCGATCGCACGCCCGATGGCGGTGGCACGTGCCACCGCCGCTCCTCTCGCCTACTTTTCGCTGGCGTTCCGCTGGGTCATCCGCGGTCTCAACGGTGCCGCGAACTGGATCGTGCGTCGGATGGGTATCGAGCCGGCCGAGGAACTGCGGTCGGCGCGGTCGCCGTCGGAGTTCGGTTCGCTCGTGCGCAACTCGGCCAAGCAGGGGTCGATCGACCCGGAGACGGCGATGCTGGTCGATCGCTCACTCAAGTTCGGTGAACTCACCGCCGAAGATCTGATGACGCCGCGGGTCACGGTCGAATATCTCGACCGCGACGACACGATTCGCGACCTTGTGATGGCGACGTCGCGCACCGGACACTCGCGCTTCCCGATCGTCAACGACGGCGATCTCGACGACATGATCGGTGTCGTCCACATCAAACAGGCGTTCACCGTCGCACCGGAAGAACAACTCTCGACGACCCTCTCGTCGATAGCGCGCTCGGTGCCCACCGTCCCGACCACCCTCGACGGCGACGCGTTGATGGAGCAGATCCGTGCCGACGGCATGGAGGTCTGCGTCGTGATCGACGAGTACGGCGGCACGGCCGGCATCGTGACGACCGAGGATCTGATCGAAGAGATCCTCGGCGACGTCACCGACGAGCACGACGACGAGCGCGCCGACGTCCAGGTCGACGCGAACGGATATCTGCTCTCAGGGCTGCTGCGCACCGACGAGGTCGCCGACGCCACCGGCTACCGCGCTCCCGATGGTCCCTACGACACGCTTGGCGGGCTGGTGATGAACGAACTCGGTCGCATCCCGGCAGCAGGCGATTCCGTCGACCTCCCGGTGGTGGTGACCCTGCGCGACGATGACGAAGACGAATCCGACGAGGAGTTCGACACCACCCCGTGGAACGCGACTGTCGTCGCGATGGATGGCCGACGCGTCGACGTCGTACGGCTGACCCCGATCACACCAGACGACGCAACATCCGACAGTCCGGGAGCTCGCGATGAGTGACGCATGGGCAATCGTCCTCACCGTCGTGTTGCTCGCGGGCAACGCGTTCTTCGTCGGCGCCGAATTCTCCCTCATCTCGGCACGTCGCGACCGACTTGAAGCGCTCGCCGAGAGCGGAAAATCGCGAGCCCGCACCGTGATCCGCGCAGGCGAGCATCTCTCACTCATGCTCGCGGGCGCCCAGCTGGGCATCACGATCTGTTCGATCCTGCTCGGTCGCGTCGGCGAACCTGCCGTCGCACATATCCTCGAGCGTCCCCTCGACGCCGCTCACGTCCCCGAATCGCTGCTGCACCCGATCTCGTTCGCCGTGGCCCTCGGACTCGTCGCGGTGCTCCACATCCTGCTCGGCGAGATGGTGCCCAAGAACATCGCTCTCGCCGGTCCGGAACGCTCAGCCATGCTGCTCGTCCCCGTTCACCTCGGCTTCATCAAGATCGTCCGCCCGCTCATCGCGTTCTACAACTGGTTGGCGAACATCACGCTTCGCGCATTGCGTATCGAACCCAAGGACGAACTCGACTCGACGGTCTCCCCCGTCGAACTCGCCCAGATGCTCGGTGAGTCCCGCGAGGAAGGCCTGATCGACGCCGAAGAACACGAGCGCCTGACCCGCGCACTGCGCTCGGTCGCCCGCACGGTGTCGGAGGTGATGATCCCGCTCGATCGCATGCGCAGCGTCGACGTCAAGGTCGATCCGGTGACTGGCGGCGTCGGCCCAACCCTCGGGTCGGTCGAGCGGGCCGTCAGCGACACCGGTTTCTCCCGATTCCCGGTGCGCGGCCTCGACGGCACCTTCACCGGCTACCTGCACCTGAAGGACGTGCTCGACGACATCCTCGACGACAACGTCGGCCAGGAGACGATCATCGGCGTCGACAAGATCCGTCCACTTCCGGTGATCGGCATCGACACCCCTCTCGACGACGCGACGCGTGCCCTGCGCCGCACCAGTTCGCACCTCGGTGCGGTGGTCAACGACTCTGGACGCACCGTCGGCATCGTGGCGCTCGCCGACCTCGTGGAGGAATTCGTCGGCACCGTCCGCGACGAGACGCATCGGGTGTGACGATGCCGTCCGCAGCACCCGGCCAACCCGTCGAGCTCTCGAACGCTGTCCTATCCCCAGCCACCTGGCAGGCGCGCCGCGCCGAGCACGAGTCGCGCGTCGAGGATCTCGTCGGGCCTTACCTGCGGTCGAGGGCGCAGGGCGAGAAGCACCCCGTCCTCGACTTCTTGTTCACCTACTACTCGGCACGCCCGTCGCACATACGCCGCTGGCACCCGGGGTACGGCGTTGTGTTGGCGTCGCCGGGCACGGCGGGCGGCCGCGACCTCGCGCGCGTCCTCGACGAACTGTCGACGCTGCGGGGCTACACCCGCACCCGCGACGGAGGCGTGACCGTCGACCCCGCGTTCCTGGACGAACGTCGCGGTGCGCTTCTCGCCACCTGCGCACTGCTCGACGCCACTGCATCCCGCCCCGCACGCCTGGGATGCTTCGGTCTGCACGAGTGGGCGATGGTCTATCGCACCGACGCTCCCCGACATTCGGTCCCGCTGCGTCTCGGACCCGCGGCGACCGACGCCGTCGTCGAATCGATGCCGTTGCGGTGCACACATTTCGACGCCTTTCGTTTCTTCACCGACGCTGCTCGTCCACGCAATGAGTCGACGTTGACGCGGCGCACACAGATCGACCACGAACAACCCGGCTGTCTGCACGCGACCATGGATCTGTACCGCGCATGCATCACTCTGGCGCCACTCATTCCCGCGGAGTTGACGCTGGACGCGTTCGAGCTCGCTCTCACCGCCCGTGAGCTCGACATGCGGGCGAGTCCCTACGATCTGCGCGACCTCGGATATCTGCCCGTCGAGATCGAGACGGCCGCGGGACGCGCCGAGTATGTCCGCGAGCAGTCGGCCATCGCCGATCGCGGCGTCGAGCTGCGCGGCACGCTGCGTTCTTACCTCGGCGCGCTGCTCGACGCCTGCTGACGACGCCATTTACCCCGCGGGTAACATGGAGCGCGTTCACGATCGCCCCTGTTGTCCCGATGAGGGCTGATGACGTGCGCGGATTCGACATCGAAAGCCGCAGCGCCACCGGCTTCCGGGCCACCGGAGAAGGAAGGCTCTTATGTCGGACCAGACCCCTGCCGTTGACTCCACCGCCCGCACGAATGTGGAGGGCCTTCAGGTCGCCACCGTCCTCTACGACTTCATCAACAACGAGGCGCTTCCGGGCACCGGTGTCGACAAGGACACCTTCTGGAAGGGCGCCGCCGCCGTCATCAACGATCTCGCGCCTCGCAACCGTGAGCTGCTCGCAGTGCGTGACGACCTCCAGAGCAAGGTCGACGCGTGGCACCGCGACCACAAGGGCGTCGACTTCTCCGATCCCGCGGTGTTCGGCGAGTACAAGCAGTTCCTCACCGACATCGGCTACCTCGCCGAGGTGCCCGAAGACTTCCAGATCGGCACCACCAACGTCGACCGCGAGATCTCCGACACCGCCGGACCTCAGCTCGTCGTGCCGATCCTGAACGCGCGATTCGCACTCAACGCGTCGAACGCGCGCTGGGGCTCCCTCTACGACGCCCTCTACGGCACCGACGTCATCAGCGACGAGGGCGGCGCTGAGAAGGGCAAGGGCTACAACAAGGTTCGCGGCGACAAGGTCATCGCGTACGCAAAGGGCTTCTTGGACAAGGCTGTTCCGCTCGAGCAGTGCAGCTACACCGACGTCACCAAGATCGCCGTCGTCGACGGCGCGGTGCAGGTGACGCTCGCCGACGGCACGACGTCGACCCTCGCCGACCCCTCCGCGTTCGCGGGCTACACCGGCGATGCCGCCTCCCCCGCGTCGGTCCTGTTGCGCCACAACGGCTTGTACCTCGACATCGAGATCGACCCGACGTCGCCGATCGGGCAGACCGATCCGGCAGGCATCAAGGATGTCGTGATGGAGTCGGCGATCACCACGATCATGGACTTCGAGGACTCGGTCGCCGCGGTCGACGCCGACGACAAGGTGCTCGGCTACCGCAACTGGCTCGGACTCAACAAGGGCGACCTGTCCGAAGAGGTCAGCAAGGGCGGCAAGACGTTCACCCGCGTGCTCAACCCCAACCGGACCTACACCGCACCCGACGGCACGGGCTTCGACCTGCACGGTCGTTCGCTGCTGTTCGTGCGCAACGTCGGTCACCTCATGACCAACCCCGCCGTTCTCGACGCCGAGGGCAACGAGGTTCCCGAGGGCATCCTCGACGCTCTGGTCACCTCGCTCGCGGGCATTCACGGATTGAGCGACGACGGCCTGCAGAACTCGCGCACGGGATCGATCTACATCGTCAAGCCCAAGATGCACGGACCCGTCGAGGCCGCATTCACCGTCGAGCTGTTCGGCCGAGTGGAGAAGGTCCTCGGCCTGCCGGAGAACACCCTCAAGGTCGGCATCATGGACGAGGAGCGCCGCACCTCGGTGAACCTCAAGGCGTCGATCAAGGCAGCAGAAGACCGAGTGGTGTTCATCAACACCGGCTTCCTCGACCGCACCGGCGACGAGATCCACACCTCCATGGAGGCGGGTGCGATGATCCGCAAGGGCGAGATGAAGAAGGCCAAGTGGATGGTCACCTACGAGGACTCCAACGTCGATACCGGCCTGCACGCCGGACTTCAGCACAAGGCGCAGATCGGTAAGGGCATGTGGGCCATGACCGATCTGATGGCCGACATGGTCGAGCAGAAGATCGCACAGCCCGAGGCGGGCGCGAGCACCGCATGGGTGCCCTCGCCCACCGGCGCAACGCTGCACGCGATGCACTACCACCTTGTCGATGTGTTCGAGCGCCAGGACGAGATCGCCAAGCGCGACCCGGCATCGGTCGACGACATCCTGACCATTCCGCTCGCACCGAAGACCGACTGGTCCGACGCGGAGAAGAAGGAAGAGCTCGATAACAACTGCCAGTCGATCCTCGGTTACGTGGTGCGCTGGATCGACCATGGCGTCGGCTGTTCCAAGGTTCCCGACATCCACGACGTCGCGCTCATGGAGGACCGCGCAACGCTGCGCATCTCCAGCCAGCTCCTCGCCAACTGGATTCATCACGGGATCGTCACCGCCGACGACGTCGTCGCTGCGCTCGAGCGGATGGCCCCGGTGGTCGATCGACAGAACGCAGACGATCCGACCTACTCGCCGATGGCTCCGGATTTCGACACGAATATCGCATTCCAGGCCGCCAAGGAACTTATCCTCGAGGGGGCGAAGCAGCCGAGCGGCTACACCGAGCCGATCCTGCATCGCAAGCGCCGCGAGTACAAGGCTGCCGCGGCCAAGGCGTGAGCACGCGTGAGGTCCCGGACGGGCGCCCTGTCCGTCCGGGACTTCGCACGCGACAACGGAGGCGGTAGTGGCGCATCATCGGGTGACCGGTGGCGGAAACGGAATCAGGCAGCGGGGGGTCAGTCGCGGGCTGGTGTTCGTGCTTCTAGCCCTCGTGCTGATCGCCGCCGTGATCGTGGCATGGCAGCAACTCGGCGACCATCTGGACAAGCAGGCTGATTCTGCCGCCGCCTCATGCATCGAGGGGCCTGCGACCGTCGATGTCGTGGCCGACGCCGACGTCGCTCCGGCACTGATTGCGATCGCCCGCGAGTTCGGTGCGAGCAAACCCGTCGTTCGCGACCACTGCATCACCGTCGCCGTGCGTGCGGGCGACGCGAAGACCACCCTGGACGGGCTGGCCGGAAACTGGGACGCCGCGTCGATGGGAGCGTTTCCCGCCGCGTGGATTCCGCAGTCGTCGGTGTGGGCTGCCGAGTTGGCGCAGGCGAAGCCGTCGGCGCTCGAGGGAACACCGACATCGTTGGTGACCTCGCCTGTCGTGCTCGCGACGTCTGCTGAGCTGGGCAGCAAGATCGACGGCAAGATCGATTGGGGCCAGGTCCCCACGCTGCAGCAACGTGACGGCAGCCTCCGCGACTTCGACATGACCGGCTGGGGTTCGCTGCGCATGGCGATGCCGCTCGGCGCGCAGTCCGATGCCTCCTCGCTTGCCGCGCAGGCGGTAGCCATGCGTGTCATGCGTACCACCGGACCGCTCACCAACGACGACGCCTCATCTGACCGAGTCGCGTCGAGTGTCGGGGCGATGCTCGACGGCGCGCCGCAATCACCCGACGGCAGCCCCGTCGGAGCGGCGACGGTCATGCGCGACGCGTCCGACGCGAAAACCTCGCCCATCCACGCTGTTCCGATCACCGAGCAGCAGCTGTACAAGCTCACCCGCGAGGATTCGACGGCCCGTCTGGCCGAGATCGTGCCGAGCGGCCCGACACCCTTTGCCGACTTCCCGATCGTCCGGCTCGCCGGTGATCAGGTCTCGCCCGTGGCGAGCGCCGCGATCGCAGACTTCTTCCGCTTCGCCCAGGACCAGAAGCACCTGTCGTTACTGACGTCGCAGGGATTCCGCGGCAACGCACCGCTACCGCCCGCGACGAAAACCGTCGGATTCCCGATCACCAAGGAGCCGATGCCGCAGCCTGAGAACTCGGCCATCGTGACGATCAACAAACTCGTCTACGGTCGCGACTTCGGCCCCTCCGCCTGAACCGGAACGCTCAGTCCGCGAACGCCTCGATCGGCGGGCACGAGCAGACGAGGTTGCGGTCTCCGTAGGTGCCGTCGATACGACGCACCGCCGGGAAGACCTTCGCCCGCGCACCCGCGGACGGCAATCCCTGGGGATAGACCGCTTCTTCACGCGAGTAGGCGTGATCCCATTCGGCGACAAGGCATTCCGCGGTGTGCGGTGCTCCGCGCAGCGGGTTGTCGTCGACGGTCCAGGTGCCGTTGCCCACCTTGTCGATCTCGGCACGAATGGCGATCATCGCGTCGCAGAAGGCGTCGATCTCGTCGAGATTCTCGCTCTCGGTCGGCTCGACCATCAGGGTTCCCGCCACCGGGAAGCTCATCGTCGGCGCGTGGAAACCGTAGTCGGCCAATCGCTTTGCGACGTCGTCGACGGTCACTCCGGTTTCCTTCGTCAGCCCGCGAAGATCCAGGATGCACTCGTGTGCGACCCATCCACCGTCGCCGGTGTAGAGCACCGGGTAGTGATCGCCGAGGCGTCGTGCGATGTAGTTGGCCGACGCGATCGCGGTCAGGGTGGCGCGACGCAGCCCGTCGGCACCCATCATGGCGATATACGCGTAGGTGATCGGGAGGATCGACGCCGATCCGTACGGCGCCGCCGAAATCGTTGCCGCGCCAGGCAGTTCGTCGGCGAGCGGATGTCCGGGCAGGAACGGCGCCAGGTGTGAGCGCACCGCGATCGGCCCGACGCCGGGACCACCACCGCCGTGCGGGATGCAGAAGGTCTTGTGCAGATTCAGGTGACTGACGTCGCCGCCGAACCGGCCGGGGCGCGCAACGCCGACCAGCGCGTTGAGGTTTGCGCCGTCGATGTAGACCTGACCGCCGGCGTCGTGGACCGCTGCGCAGATGTCGCGGATGTCGTGCTCGAACACACCGTGCGTCGACGGGTAGGTGATCATGATCGCGGCCAGCGACTCGCCATGTGCGTCGATCTTGGCGCGCAGGTCATCGACGTCGACATCGCCGTTCTCGCGGCACGCGACGACGACGACGCGCATGCCCGCCATGACCGCGGACGCCGCGTTGGTGCCGTGCGCGCTCGACGGGATCAAGCAGATGTCACGAGCGGCGTCGTCCCGGCTGAGGTGATACTGGCGGATCGCGAGTAGTCCGGCGAACTCACCCTGCGAGCCCGCGTTCGGCTGAAGGCTGACCCTGTCGTAGCCGGTGATCGTCACCAGCCACTGCTCGAGGTCGGCGATCAATTCGCGAATGCCCGCGCCGTCGCTGTCCGGCGCGAACGGGTGCAGCCGGGTGAATTCGGGCCAGGTGATGGGCTCCATCTCGGTGGTGGCATTGAGCTTCATGGTGCACGACCCGAGTGGGATCATGCTGCGGTCGAGCGCGATGTCCTTGTCCGACAGGGCGCGGAGGTAACGCAACATCGACGTCTCGGTGCGGAACCGGTTGAATGCCGGATGAGTGAGGAACTCACTCGTCCGCGTCTCGACCGACTGCGCGAAGCTGCGCGGCGTCACGCCTGCCACCTCGAACACCTCGAGGACCCGGTCGATGTCTGCGGCCGAGGTGGTCTCGTCGCACGCGATCGACACCGTGTCGACGTCGACCAAGCGGAGGTTGATTCCGGCGCGGTGGGCATCGGCGACGATCGCGTCTGCGCGGCCGTCCACGCGGACCTGCACCGTGTCGAAGAAGTTCGCGTGTTCGACGCTGAATCCGGCAGCACTCAGACTGTCGGCGAGCGTCGCGGCGTGTGCGTGTACCCGACGTGCGATGGCGCGCAGGCCTTCTGGGCCGTGGTAGGAGGCATACATCGCGGCCACGATTGCCAGCAACACCTGCGCGGTACAGATGTTGCTTGTCGCCTTTTCACGCCTGATGTGCTGCTCACGTGTCTGCAGCGCCAGCCGGTACGCGAGGTTGTCGTCGGCGTCCTTGGAGACACCGACGAGACGCCCGGGGAGCTGACGAGAAAGCTTGGCGCGCACCGACAAGTAGCCTGCATGCGGTCCGCCGAAGCCCATCGGCACGCCGAATCGCTGGGTGGTCCCGAAGCACACATCGGCACCCTGCTCACCGGGCGGCGTGATGAGGGTCAGTGCGAGGAGATCGGCCCCGACCGTCACCAGTGCTCCGGCGTCGTGCGCGGCGTCGATGATCGGCGCGACTTCGAGGATTCGACCCGACGCTCCCGGCGTCTGCAGGATGACACCGAAATAGTCGCCGTCTGGCAGCCCACACCCCGGCAGCCCCGGATTCAGCGTCGCCTCGACAACCTCGATACCGAGCGGCAGTGCACGAGTGTCGATGACGGCCCTGGTCTGCGGGAAGAGATCGGAGTCGACGACGAGCCGATTCGACTTCGACTTTCCGGCACGCCGCATGAGCGTCATGGCTTCGGCGGCAGCGGTGGCCTCGTCGAGCATCGACGCGTTCGCCACCTCCATGGCCGTGAGGTCGGAGACCATCGTCTGGAAGTTCAGCAGCGCTTCGAGCCTGCCCTGGCTGATCTCCGGCTGGTACGGCGTGTACGCGGTGTACCAGGCCGGATTCTCGACGACGTTGCGCAGGATGACGCCGGGAGTGATCGTGTCGTAGTAGCCGAGACCGATCATCGACCGGTTGACGGTGTTCTTCGATGCCAGCGCCGACAGTCGCTCGAGCGCCTCCTGCTCGGTCAGTGGGGCGTCGAGTGCCGACAGCCCGTTGTCCGACGGATCGTCGAGGATCAGAGAGGGCACGACCTGCTGAGCGAGGTCGTCGAGTGACTCGACTCCGAGGAGCGCGAGGATTCTTGCGGTCTCGTCTGCGTCCGGCCCGACGTGGCGGTCGACGAAGGCAGCGGATGTGAACTCGGAGCCGCGGATCTCGGGGGTCGAGGCATCGACGGATGTCATGGGGGTGGAACCTCTCGCGCGCACCGGTCGCACCGGCGGGTCGGCCCTCCCCCTCTGTCATGCCGCGGGGCGGCGCCTGAGAGATTCAGTCATCGTGTCGGCGATGACACGAAAACCTTTCACCGTGGGCGGGTAACGGCTTGGCCGTCACCACTTTCCAGAGACGCCGTCGACAGTACGGTCCGGGTGCCTGAGAGTTTGACGAGGAGGTGTTGCTCCTTCGGCGGCCATTCGAGATGACGCTCTCCCGTACTGCAGCGACGCGTTGTTCAGTCTACCCGTACGCTCATCCGGTTCGGCGGGTGCGGTTCTTGCGACGCGCTGCGAGTTCGTCCTCGGGGGCCGACTCGGTGACTCCACCGTCGGCTCGCTCGCCGGGGAAATCGGCGATGGCACCGGTCAGCTCGCGCATGGCACCGTTCACCGCGATACCGAACACTCCCTGTCCGCCCTGCAGCAGGTCGACGACCTCTTCGGCCGACGTGCACTCATAGACGGTGGTGCCGTCGGAGAACAGGGTGATTCCGGCGAGGTCCTCGACGCCGCGCTGGCGCAGGTGATCGACGGCGACCCGGATGTTCTGCAGCGAGATCCCGGTGTCGAGCAGACGCTTGACGATCTTGAGGACCAGGATGTCCTTGAAGGAGTACAAACGCTGACTACCCGAACCTGCCGCACCGCGGATGGACGGCACGACGAGTGATGTGCGTGCCCAGTAGTCGAGTTGTCGGTAGGTGATCCCTGCGATCTGGCATGCGCTCGGCACCCGGTAGCCGACGAGTTCGTCGGGGACGGTGTCGTTGGGGAAGAGTCCCGGCGCGATGTCGTCGAGGCTGCCCTGCGTTGCCCGGCGACGTGGGGTCGGGTCGTCCGCCGGATGCTCGGCTTCCACGCCGACGTTGCCGTCGGTCGTCGTCTCGCTGTCTGACGGCTGACCTTCGTCACCGTCGAACGGCACATCGCCCACTGCAGACTCCCTCGCCACGCTCGGATCGGACCGGTGCGGACCTGCAACCACGATACGCCGCCGAACCCGATCTGCTCTCTCTCGTCGGGTGTGTCCCCGACGATCACGTGCGTGACGGTATGTCGCGGCCGTGCGTCGAATCAATGCGACGCGCCCTAAGACTCAACCTCAACTTGAGATCGAGATGAACGGTGATCTACGGGATACGCAACCGTGACGTGTCGCTGCGGGAGTGTCAGGCTCCGCCGCTGGCCTTGAAGTCGTCGGGCGAGACGTTGTCGAGAAATTCGCGGAACTTCTCCACCTCGTCCTCTTTCGCCTCGGGGCCGTCTTCGGAGTCTTCGTCGGGGATCAACAGACCTGCCTCGGCGAGGACTTCCTCGTCGGCGATGATCGGCACTTCTGCGCGCATCGCGACCGCGATCGAATCCGACGGTCGGGCCGACACCCGCACATCGCCCGAGAAGACCATCTCGGCGTAGAAGGTGCCCTCTTGCATGTCGACGATGCGCACCTCGACGAGTGTCTGACCGAACTCTTCGATGAGATTCACGATCAGGTCATGGGTGAGCGGCCGCGGCGGCTCGATCCCTTTTTGGCGCAAGGCGATCGACGCCGCCTCGCTCTGCCCGATCCAGATGGGCAGGTAGCGCTCGCCGTCGACTTCGCGCAGCAGCAGAACCGGCTGACTCTGCGGCGGCTCGACCCGAATGCCCACCACACGCATCTCGCTCATCTCGCACCTCCCGCGCCGTCAATAATTGCCATCGACGCTACACCGACTGGACCCGCTGCGGCGTCGTGGCGAGATACACGGCTCCGGCGAGCCGTGCCGCTTTCGTCAAGAAGAACGTCAATCAAGCACGCCACGCACGGCCTGCTTGACCAGTTGCGTGTGCAGGGTCACCGACAACGCGGCGATTTCGCGAATGAGTTCTTCGGCGCGGTCGCGGGCGCCGGTGCCTTTGCCCTTCGCGATCGGGTTGGCAATCTGCGCGACGAGTCCCGCCTCACGATCCGCGGAGACCTTGAACGCGCGCAGATGCCTGGTTTCCACGCCGTAATTGGCGAGGGCGGCGGCGGCTTCGACGAGCCGCACCGCGTCCTCGTCGAAGAATCCCGCGGGCCCGGATGTCAATAGACCGTTGCGCTGGAGTTCGGTCACGAACGCCGAATCGACTCCGGTTCGCTCGATGAGGGTCTCGCGGGAGACCCGACCACCACGCGCCGAGAAGTCGGTGGCCGGTGCGACGACGCTGCGCGCCGTCGACAACACCGGTGTGCCACCTGCGCCGAATCCCCCGTCACCGTGGTCGATGGCGTCGAGTTGCTCTTTGATGACCTTGAGCGGCAGGTAGCGATCGCGCTGTGCCGTGAGCACGAAACGCAGGCGCTCACAGTCGGACTGACTGAATCGCCGGTAGCCCGACGGGGCGCGTTCTGGCGTGACAAGCCCTTCGGCTTCGAGGAAACGGATCTTTGAGATCGTCACATCGGGAAAATCCTCGCGCAGCAGCGCGAGGACCGACCCGATGGACATCGATCCTCCGCCGCGCGCGTCCGCAGTCGAGGCCGGCACGGTGTCAGGCGCCGGAACCGTCGCGCGGACCACTCAGGAAGACCAACCGGAACTTACCGATCTGGACCTCGTCACCGTTGCTGAGAGTTGCGCTGTCGACAGGCTCGCGATTGACGTAGGTGCCGTTGAGGCTGCCCACGTCGACAACCTGGAACTCGTTGTCCCCCAACCGGAATTCAGCATGTCGTCGGCTCACTGTGACGTCGTCGAGGAAGATGTCGCTGTCGGGGTGCCGACCTGCCGATGTCGTCGGCTGATCGAGCAGGAAGCGCGAACCGGCGTTCGGGCCACGCTTCACGACGAGCAATGCGGTACCGGGCGACAGCCGCTCGACCCCTGTGTCGGCCGGCTCGCTCGAGGTCGCCGCGCCCGCGTCGAGTTCGTTGATGAACTCTTCACGGAACACCGATGTGGTTTCCACCGGCGCCTCGTAGCCGTTGTCGTTATCGCTCACCGCTTCTCCTTCGTCCTCATCCGTTCGTCACCTTGAGTGCACTCACCGTCGGCGTCCGCGCTCACGCGCTGCGAGGTCTCGCACCAGGCCACCCGACGCCGCGGATGCGACGTCGATTTCCGTTGGCTAAACCGTACCGCCTGTGCCGAACGCAACCACGTGCGACTCGGCCACGACAACGACGATCATACTTTCCCGTGCCCTGGGAATGGTCAGCCTTCGATCACGGCCCGGTAGCCATCTGCATCGAGCATGTCGGCCAGTTGAGCGTCGAGGACCGATGCATCGTCGAGGCTGATCTCGACGAGCCAGCCCGAGTCGTACGGCTCCGAGTTGACGAGGTCGGGCGACGAATCGAGCTCGTCGTTGACCTGTGAGATCGTCCCGTTGAGCGGTCCGAAGATGTCGGAGACACTCTTGGTCGATTCGACCTCGGCAAACGACTCGCCCACCTCGACCTCGCTGTCGATCTCCGGCAGCTGCACGAAGACGACGTCGCCGAGCTGTCCCTGCGCGTAGTCGGTGATCCCCACTCGAACCGTGGTCGGACCGACCTTGCGCACCCACTCGTGTTCGGGGGTGTAGCTCAGTTCAGCCGGCACATTGGTATCGGTCACGTCGACCCCTTTCTAGTCCTCCGAGACTTTAGGCCATGTCCCTGCCGGTCGGCACGCCAGCACGCGGCATCTTCGTGACCACCGCAATCGTCTGCGCCCAGTACAGCAGAAATGACCACACATACAGCGCGACGCCCCATATCAGGAACGCCCAACCGATCGGGTAACAGATCGTGCCGATCACCGAATCCAATTGTCCCGCAAGCAACCACGGGAACGCACTCATCAATGCGAATGTCGCTGCCTTGCCGATGTAGAGCACCGGTAAAGCCAGCAGTCCCCTGCTCCGCAACAGCGGACCGGACGCGAACAGCAGCACATCACGCGCCACGATGATGCCGATGATCCACCACGGGATGATCCCCCTGATCGCAAAGGCGACCGGAATGATCACGATGTAGAGCCGGTCGGCCAGCGGATCGAGCAGTTCACCGAGCCGCGACGACTGGTTGAGCAGGCGAGCCAGCTTGCCGTCGGCCCAATCGGTGAAACCCGACAACATGAGTACCCAGAACGCCCAGGCATCGGCCTTGACGTCGAGCAGCAGCCACAGGAACACCGGGATCAGCGCCAGACGCAGCACGCTCAGCGCGTTGGGCACCGTGACGATCCGCGACGTCGAGCTCACGGAATCGGCGTGGTCGTCCACGTCAGCGGAAGATGCCGATGACGCCCTGCAGGGTCTTGGCCCCGCCCGACGCGAACAGGTTGTCGTGCACCATGTAGGTCCACGTCGTCGTCGATCGGTGGAGGTCGGCGGAACCGAGGTCGACGCCGTCCGCGGTGATCGCGACATCACGGAACGTTGCACGCGCATTCTCGACGGCCTCGTTCGGCAGTTCGCCGAACTCGGCGAGGATCAGCCGATGGAACTCGTCGAGCGGACTCTCCTTGCCGATCGCCCGCAAGTGGATGCTCGCGCGGACATCCGAGACGAATGCGAGGTGATCTGCCCAGGCACGGTCGAGGTGGTAGAGCATGATCTCGCGGGCGGCCTGGACGAGAACGTCGCGAGCAACGGGCTCGGTGGGTGTCGCAGGGGTTGGCTCAGCAGCGTCGTCGGCCGTGTCGGCTGTCGTGTCACCGGCATCCTTGTCACCGGTCTCCCCGTCGGCCGTCGCCTTGTCCGCAAGGTCTGCCTTGTCCGCCGGGTCTGCCGACGGGCTCGCGGTCCCGGTCAGCGCGGCGTAGCGCTCCGGCTCGAGCTCGGCGAGTTCCTCGAGCGCGGTGTCGGTCGTGAGCAGCTTCATTCGACGTGCGACGACGATCTCACGCTGCTGATTGACCAGCTTGTTGTATCGCCAGGTGTTGGCGTGGAGCTCGAGCATCACGCCCTCGGCGACGCGCTGGGCCTGCTCGATCAGGTCGATGCCCTTCTGCCCCATCGATCCGTCGGGCTCCGAGGAGACCGGGTCGCGCTTGAACGCGAGGTTCTTGGTGACGACCGGGTCCTCGAGGCTGCTGAAGAACACCGCGGAACCCGGATCTCCCTGACGGCCCGCACGGCCGCGGAGCTGATTGTCGAGTCGTTCGGTGTCGTGACGACCGGTTCCCACCACGCACAGGCCACCGAGTTCGACGACCTCCTCGCGCGCTGCCGGGTCGTCGTCGGAACCGCCGAGTCGGATGTCGGTGCCTCGGCCTGCCATCTGGGTCGACACGGTGACGGCGCCCTTCACGCCCGCCTCGGCGATGATCTTCGCCTCCTCGACGTCGTTCTTCGCGTTGAGGACGACGCTCGGAACTCCTGCCTTCTCGAGGAAGTAGGCGAGCTCTTCCGACTCGGCGACGTCGTGGGTTCCGATGAGCACCGGCTGCCCGGTCTCGTGGATCTCCTTGACGTAGTCGACCACTGCCTCGACCTTGTTGGCCTTCGTGTCGTACACACGATCGGGAAGGTCGGTGCGGATGTTGGCGGTGTTCGGCGGGATCTGCGAGACGCGCAATTCGTAGAACTGGCGCAACTGCTCGCCCGCGGCGAGCGCTGTACCGGTCATGCCGCAGACGCGCGGGTAGCGACCGATCAGTGCCTGCACGGTGAGCGTGTCGATGACCTCGCCCGAATCCGTCTGTGCGAGTCCTTCTTTGATCTCCACGGCGGCCTGCACGCCGTCGGGCCAGCGCTGCAGCTGCGCAACGCGACCACGCGAGGCGTTGATGAGATGGACGCCGCCGTCGCGGACGATGTAGTGGACGTCGCGCTCGAGCAGGTAGTGCGCGTGCATCGCGATGTTGACGTGGACGAGTGTGGTGCCCACATGCTCTTCGTCGTAGAGGTTGATGCTGCCGAGTTCCTCTTCGACGAAGGCTGCGCCCTCGTCGGTGAGGGTCACGTTTCGGCCTTCGGCGTCGATGTCGTAGTGCTTGTTCTTCAGCCGCCCGACGACCTCGTGGATCGCCTGGTCGGGAACCTCGGCCTCGGTCGAGCCTGCGAGCACCAGCGGGATCAGCGCCTCGTCGACCAGCACGGAGTCTGCCTCGTCGATGATCGCGACGTCGGGCGTCGGCGAAACCAGATCGTCCTCTGACTGTGCGAGCTGGTCGCGCAGCACGTCGAACCCGATCTCGTTGACCGATCCGTAGGTGATGTCGCCCGCGTAGGCCCGCTTGCGTTCCTCGCGGGTCGAGTTCTCCGACACCGCGCCCGCGACGATCCCGAACGAATCGAAGAGCGGTTTCATCCACTCCGCGTCACGAGTGGCCAGGTAGTCATTGACCGAGATGACGTGCACCTGATGGCCGTCGAGGACATAACCGACGGCAGCGATCGCGCCCGCGAGGGTCTTGCCCTCGCCGGTACCCATCTCGATGACGTCGCCCTCGAGAAGGCGAAGCGCGCCCTGGAGCTGGACGTCGAACGGCCTCAGACCCAGCGTGCGGTCGGCGGCCTCCCGGGCCAGCGCAAGGAACTTGGCTCGGTCCTTCTCGTCGGCGCTGATCTCGAGTTTCTCGGCCTCGTCACGGAAGTGCTCGGTGTCCAAGCCCGAGGCCCAGTCGGTGTAGTTGTCCGCCTCTTTGATCAACCCGACCGACTTGGACTGGTTACGTGAGGACTGGGCTCCCAGCAGCCGCCACATGCTGTTCGTCAGCTTTCCCACCGAACGATTCTCCTACCTCGTCGTTTCATCCGAACTCCGACGTCACGGCCCGGATCGACAACCACGGTACGCGGCCACGCAGCCGACAATTACGACGCGTCCACCAGACGCTTTCGGCTACCGTGAATCCCGTGAGCATCCGACGCCGGGGTTCGACGTGTCAGTACCGCCCAGCTCGATCTCGTTCGCCGGTGCGACTGCTCGTCGCCTCCTTGGGCGCTGCGTGTGTCGTCATCCTCGCCGCCTGTGGTGCGAGCACAGACTCATCATCGCGGGAGGTCGACCCGGGCGTGCTGGTCGGCAAGAACTACTCGTCGACGTCGGTGACCGGTACACCGATTCCCGGCGGCGGGCCGATGCAGGTCTCGTTCCCCGAAGCCGGGCGAATCTCGGCAACGGCCGGCTGCAATCGCCACAACGGTGCACTGACCTTCGTCGACAACGCGTTCCGCACCGACAAGCTGGCCACCACGATGATGGCGTGTCCCCCGCCGCGTGACGGTGCAGACAAGTGGCTGAGTGATTTTCTCTCCGACTCGGTGACCTGGGATCTGGAGGGAACCACGTTGACGCTCACGCACGGCTCGACGAAAGTCGTTCTGACCGAGAGTTCTTCACAGAGCTGACGTGTGCGGCACGTCAGACACAAGTCGACCCGTCACCCACAACGAGACAGGAAACCGAAGATGACAGACACCACTCCAGTGGTCGTCACCGTGACCGGCGCCGCAGGCAGCATCGGGTACGCCGCCGTGTTCCGCATCGCCGCGGGCGACATGCTCGGGCCCGACCGCCCGATCAAACTCCGCCTCCTCGAACTCCCCCAGGCGGTCTCCGCGGCGCACGGCACGGCGATGGAGTTGCAGGACGGCGCGTTTCCGCTACTGACCTCCGTCGACATCTTCGACGATGCGCGTGCAGCATTCGACGGCACGGACTTCGGGCTCCTCATCGGTGCGAAACCGCGCTCCAAAGGCATGGAACGAGCGGACCTGCTGTCGGCGAACTCGGCCATCTTCGCCGAGCAGGGCGCTGTCATCAACGACGTCGCGGCCGACGACATCCGCGTCATCGTCGTCGGCAATCCGGCGAACACCAATGCGGCGGTCGCCGCGGCGAGCGCGCCCGACGTCCCCGCCGAGCGATTCACCGCACTGACACGTCTCGACCACAACAGGGCCATCGCGCAACTCGCGGCACACACCGGAGCCCCGGTGCGCGACATCAGCAGGGTGAGCATCTGGGGTAACCACTCGGCAACGCAGTACCCCGACATCTTCCACGCGCGCATCGGTGATCGAAGTGGCGCCGACGTCGCTGCCGACACCGACTGGCTTGTCGACGACTTCATCCCGACCGTCGCCGCCCGAGGCACCGCCATCATCGAGGCACGGGGCGCGTCCTCGGCGGCGTCGGCCGCCAATGCGGCAATCGATCACGTGCGCGACTGGGTACTGGGTACCCCCGCCGACGACTGGACGTCAGCCGCGGTCAGTTCTCCCGGTGCATACGGAGTTCCCGAAGGCCTGATGTGCTCGTTCCCCGTCCGATCGGTCGACGGCGCGTGGCAGATCGTCGACGACCTCGAGATCAACGAGTTCTCGCGCGCCCGAATCGACGCCTCGGTTGCCGAATTGCAGTCAGAACTCGACGCGGTCGCCGCACGGCGCTGACGCAGGGACCCCAATACGTCTCCTGTTGGTCACTCTTGCCCGCCCAATCGTTCACGGCAGCTTAAACTTCCGACATGTCAAAGAAGTCGACGTCGAAGAAATCGAAGTCCGCCGAGCCCAAGCAGAAGAAAATCCCCAACAAGGTGTACGAGGCGGAACTCTTCCGACTGCAGACCGAAATGGTCAAACTGCAGGAGTGGGTACGCGAAACGGGTGCGCGCGTGGTCGTGATCTTCGAGGGGCGCGACGCCGCCGGTAAGGGCGGCACCATCAAGCGCATCACCGAGTACCTCAGCCCTCGGATCGCGCGCGTGGCCGCGTTGCCCGCCCCCACCGATCGTGAGCGCGGCCAGTGGTACTACCAGCGCTACGTCGCGCAACTGCCCGCTCCCGGCGAAATCGTCCTGTTCGACAGATCCTGGTACAACCGTGCCGGAGTCGAAAAGGTGATGGGCTTCTGTACACCCGAAGAACACACCCGCTTTCTCCGACAGACCCCGATCTTCGAGCAGATGCTGATCGACGACGGAATCATCCTGCGCAAGTACTGGTTCTCGGTATCCGACGACGAGCAGCTGCGCCGGTTCCGCTCGCGAATGAATGACCCTGTGCGGCAGTGGAAGCTGAGCCCGATGGACCTGGAGTCCGTCTACCGGTGGGAGGACTACTCGCGCGCGAAGGACGAGATGATGGTGCACACCGACACCGCGCTGAGCCCCTGGTTCGTCGTCGAATCCGACATCAAAAAGCATGCGCGACTCAATATGATGTCGCACCTCCTCTCGACCATCGACTATCACGAGGTTCCGCGCCCGCAGGTCTCGCTGCCGAAGAAGCCGATCGAGAGCGGGAACTATCATCGCCCGCCGCGCTCGTTGTCGAAGTACGTTCCTGATCACGTCGCAGAACTCATCGGACCCAGTGACTGATCAAGACGGCGACTGATCAACACCGGCGCCTCACCAAAAACACCGGTGACTGACCCGACCGCGCCTGCGTAGCATGAGGCGCGATGTGGATTGGTATCGCTGAATTCGACTTCCTGCTCGGTGACGTGCACTCGCTCAAGACGAAACGCTCGCTTGTCCGCCCGTTGATCGCCGAGTGCAAACGACGTTTCTCGGTGTCGGTCGCAGAGGTCGACCATCTCGACGCCCATCGACGCACCACGATCGGGGTGTCGCTCGTCGCCGCCGATCGGGGGCATGTCGTCGACATCCTCGATTCGGTGGAGCGGTTCGCGGCGGCGCGCCCCGAGGTCGAGTTGCTGTCGGTGCGCAGACGCGAACTGTCGTCCACCGACATCTGACAGGTGCGCGGACAGCACTGATTCAGCTGTCGGGCACTCCCGCCTTCACCACTCCAGCCTCGACAGCGACGACGCGATACGCGGCCGCGAGGGTGTCGACGGTTTCGTGTGCGTTGAGTCCGCTCGGGTTGGGCACCACCCACACCCGGGCGGTGCCCCATCGTTCGGCCTGCTCGCCCGGGTGTGCGTGGCGATCGCCGAATGCGGCGCGGTAGGCGGTGATACCGGCAACGGCCACGACCGCAGGACCGATGTGTTCGACCCGCGCGCGCAGGCGTTCGCCGCCCGCGACAAGTTCTGCCTTGTCGAGTTCTGCCGCTGTCGCCGTTGCCCTTTCGACGACGTTGGTGATCCCGACGCCGGCGCCGATGACCTGCTCGCGATCTGCATCACTCATCCCGGCCGACGCGTCGACAACGTGGTCTGTGATGCCCGCTCGGTACAGCGCGGGCCAGAATCTGTTGCCCGGTCGGGCGAAATGCGCGCCGGTTGCCGCGCTCCACAGACCGGGATTGATACCGACGAACAGCAACCGGCACCCCGGCCCGATGAGGTCGGGAACCAGCCGATCGCTACACGCTGCCAGTTCGGCTTTGGTGAAGCCCATCTGCCAGACGCTACGCGCGTCGTCTCCCGGCGCGCTTGACCTGATGCCCGCGGGCGCATTCGATGAGTAGATGAGCACTGACGACGCGCCAGCTCCCTCACTTCCCCTCCTTGTCGTCGACGCCGCCAATGTCGTCGGTTCGGTTCCCGACGGTTGGTGGCGGGACCGTCGAGCAGCGACCGAACGTCTCCTCGACTCCGTGGCCCCCCTCGCCCCCACCGGCGTGCCGGGTTTGCCCGGTCCCATCGACATCACGGTGGTCGTCGAGGGACGTGCCCGCGGAGCCGCCGGTCGGCCGGGAGTGGAAGTCGTCGAGGCACCGGGATCGGGCGACGACGCCATCGTCGACGTGGTGTCGGAAAACCGTGACAGGCGGGTCGCGGTGGTTACCGCTGATCGCGGATTGCGTTCTCGGGTAGAGGCTTTGGGTGCCGAGACCATCGGCCCGCGGGTGATCCGAGAGGGTGCCTGACCGACACCGACGCAGCGGGTATCAACCGCGCCGTGCCTACGATGGGATACGAGCACGCCGAACTGAACGCCCGTCCCCGATCAAGGAGTGTGCACGTGGCACGAACCGTGGCCGACAACATCATCGAGACGCTCGACCGATCCGGAGTACGGAGGGTCTACGGAATCCCCGGCGACTCGTTGAACGGATTTACCGACGCATTACGCAAGGATCAACGGCTCGAATGGGTCCACGCGCGCCACGAAGAAGGTGCCGCATTCGCCGCGTCGGCGGAGGCGACACTGACCGGCGAACTCGCGGTGTGCGTCGGTAGCTGCGGGCCGGGCAACCTGCACCTGATCAACGGTCTGTTCGACGCTCAGCGCAGTCGCGTTCCGGTGCTCGCGATCGCTGCACACATCCCCGCCGCCGAGATCGGCAGCGGGTACTTCCAGGAGACCCACCCCGAGCAGTTGTTCGTCGAGTGCAGCGACTTCTGCGAAATGGTCAGCACCCCAGCACAATTGCCACGGTTGCTCGACATCGCGATCCGCACCGCCGTCGAACGACGAGGTGTCGCCGTTCTGGTGATCCCGGGCGAGATCTTCCTCGAGAAAGAGCATCACCGTCAGGGCGGCGCGCCGATCCGCGCCATCGACAGGATCGTCCGCCCCACCGACGCCCAGTTGCAGGACGTCGCGGCAGCGCTGAATGCCGCCGAAAAGGTCACCATCCTGGGTGGCGCGGGTGTTGCCGGTGCGCACGACGCCGTCGTCGAATTGGCGGGAGCCCTGCAAGCCCCGGTTGTCCACGCGCTGCGCGGCAAGGAGTTTCTGGAGTACGACAACCCGTACGACGTCGGGATGACCGGACTGCTCGGCTTCAGCTCGGGGTATCGCGCCATCGAGAAATGCGACACCTTGTTGATGCTGGGCACCGACTTTCCGTATCAGCAGTTCTTTCCCTCCAAGGCGACGATCATCCAACTCGATATCCGCGGCGAGCAGATCGGTCGACGCACACCGGTCGACGTCGGGCTTGTCGGATCCGTCGCCGACACGATCCCGGCACTGTTGCCACTCATCGACCGAAACCGCAGCTCGGAGCATCTGACTTCGTCGCGTGAGCATTACGTCAAGGCACGCGGGTCGCTGAACGATCTCGCCGTGAACGACGGCAAGACACCGATCCACCCGCAGTATCTCGCAAAGCTGCTCTCCGACCACGCCACCGACGACGCCGTGTTCATCCCGGACGTCGGCTCACCGGTCGTCTGGGCGGCGCGATACCTCGAGATGAACGGGAAGCGGCGGCTGATCGGCTCCTTCACGCACGGGTCGATGGCAAACGCCGTCTCGCAGGGAGTCGGCGCGCAGGCGAGTTTCCCCGGACGGCAGGTCATCGCGATGGCGGGCGACGGCGGCCTCGCCATGCTGCTCGGCGAGTTGCTGACGCTCACGCAGAACGCGCTGCCGGTCAAGATCGTCGTCTTCAACAACTCGTCGCTGAACTTCGTCGAGTTGGAGATGAAGGCTGCGGGGTTCGTGAGCTTCGGAACCGACCTGGAGAACCCCGACTTCGCCGCGTTGGCTCGTGCGATCGGCATCAAGGGTGACCGCGTCGAGAATCCAGGCGACCTCGACTCCGCGGTGCGCGAGTTCCTCGCTCACGACGGACCGGCACTGCTCGACGTCGTCACCGCACGTCAGGAGTTGTCGATTCCGCCAACGGTGTCGGCGGCGCAGGCCAAGGGGTTCACGCTATATGCGATCCGAACCGTTCTCTCCGGGCGCGGCGACGAACTGATGGACCTCGCCGAAACCAACGTCTTCCGCAGGCTCTTCGACTGACATCCGCGGCAGACACCGCCCTCAGTGCGGCACCTTGCTGAGGTCGGCGCGCACGAGCATCACGTTGTAGTCGCTCCAGCGCGAGGCGTTGAAGAACAATTCCGGCGACGACCCGACGACTGCGGGCGAGCGCGGTTGGATCATGGGTCCGTACAGGACGACAGCGCCCGGCTCCACGAGGTAGGTCGGGGCACTCCACGGACCTTCTGGTCGATCCGCTGTGCGGATGCGAATTCCGTTGTCTCCGTCGAGCATCATGTACTTGTTCAGGTACGGACTCCACGCCACCGACAGCTCCGTGACGGGCGCGGGAACGACGATCGCCGATCCGTCGTCGGGAATGTCAGCGATGTGGTCGACCCACTGACGATCGCGACCTGCCCAGTACTTGTATTTGGTCACGTCGAGGATTTCGGTCGGCTTGAACCGTGCGAGGAAGCCTGCGCCGAATCGTCCGTTGGGCGTGCCGAATTGGTACACGTACTCGTCCTGCGCGCCGTGCCCGCGCACGTAGGCGTTCTGCTGGAACTTTCCGTTGTTGGGCTCCGCGGGCGGCAGGTCGAACGGAAGTGCCGCGGCCACTGGCGAATTCACGAGGATGGTGTCGCGATCGACCGTCCAGTTCTGACCGTTGTCGTCAGAGTGGGCGACGGCCGAGTAGTTGGTCACCCAGTGCCCCGCTGAACCCCACGATCGCACCGACATGAAGTTGATGTACTGCCGATACCCCGAGCCCCATGGCAGCGAAATCGCAGCGGTGGGGATGGTCGTCGTCTCGATGGGACTGACACCGAGTGCTGAAATCAGTTCGCGGGCATAGGTGGGGCGTGCGGCGTCGACGGGACTCCCGGACTGCACATCTCCGGGGATACCGGGCGGGACGCTCACGCCGTCGTCGAACTTGGTGTCGCGGGTCCGCATCAGCGTGTTGTGTCGCCACTCCTGACCGACTACGTTGCAGTCGCCGAAGGTGTCGCCGAACGCCATCAGCGTCTGCCCGGAGCCGTTGTCCCAGGAGATTCCGAGATCGGTGCCGCTGATCGTGAACCGGTTGAAGGTGCTGTTGATGCTGCGCGGCCCGGTCACCCACGACACCGTGCGGGCGCGTGGCGTGACGTAGATGGGCAGTGGCCCCTGGGTTCCGAGGCCCGGTCGCGCGCCGGACGAGCCAGAACCCGAACCCGAGCCCAGCGAGCCGGTCCCCAGGGAGCCCGTTCCGCCCAGAGACCCGGATGCGCTGCCGAGATCGGGAAGCGAGCCGTTGCCCACATTTGCGCACGGCGCCGCGGTCGCACGTCCCTCACCGGAGACGAGAAAAGCGCCTACGGAAGTCGCCACAAGCGCCGCGGTGACGAGTCTGCGTGCACCCGCTCGGGTTCGGAGCATGGTCGACGGTCCTCTCGATGAACGGTCCGACTGTGAGTCGGTGGCACCACGTCCGTCACCCTGTGTGACAGATGTGATTCAAGAGGCCAGTGTGACGTACGAGTATTACCGTTCACTCGCAGGCATGGTCACGATCACGTTTCGGCGCGCGAGAATTCCGACGCTCGGGTGACCTGTTCTGCGGTCAGCACCCGGCCGGTGTACTTCTCGAACTGCGCCGCCGCCTGTAGTGCGATGACCTGCGCTCCGGTGATCACGGGGGTCCCTGATGCCGACGCCGCGCGGATCAGCGGCGTCTGGTCGGGCAACGCGACGACGTCGAACACGAGATCAGCAGCGGCGATCGCGTCGTCGTCGAACGACTGCACGTCCTCGTCGGCACCTCGCATGCCGAGCGGAGTCACGTTGACCAGGATCTGCGGTCCCGGAGCCTGCTCGGTATCCGCCGCACGGTAGCCGTACTTCGCTGCCAACTCCTGACCGGCCGCAGCGTTGCGAGCCCACACCGTCAGATCGTCGAAGCCTGCGCCACGGAACGCCGCAACCACGGCTTTCGCCATTCCGCCAGATCCCCGCACCACCACCGACGACGCAGGATCGATGTCTGCGATGAGTGTGGCCACCGCCTCGTAGTCGGTGTTCGACGCCCTGAGGTGGCCGTCGTCGTTGACGATCGTGTTCACGGAGTCGATCGCTGCCGCAGACTCCTCCACCTCGTCGACAAGCTCGATCACGGCTTCTTTGAACGGCATCGATACCGAACACCCGCGAATGCCGAGCGCACGAACACCACCAATCGCGCCGTCGATATCGGTGGTGGTGAATGCCTTGTAGATGTAGTTCAGGCCGAGTTCGTCGTAGAGATAATTGTGAAACCGCGTGCCGATGTTCGACGGCCGCGCGGCGAGCGAGATGCACAGGGTCATGTCCTTGTTGAGAATCGGCATGCGTGCCACGCTACGGCCCACGGCGCCACTCAGACCGACCGAACGACGATGTGACAGCACTACGAGTCGCGTCGTAGCCTCGTCGTTAGTCGCACTGGGACATCAGGAGGTCGATTCTGTGGGCTGGAACACATATGTGGCACTTGGTGATTCGTTCACGGAGGGGGTTGGCGATCCGGATCCCACCCGCCCCAACGGGTTACGCGGATGGGCCGATCGTGTCGCAGAACAACTCGCCGTCGACAACCCGTCGCTGCGCTACGCCAACCTCGCGATCCGTGGCCGCCTGCTCGATCAGGTGCTCGACGAGCAGATCGACCGCGCCATATCGCTGCAGCCGGATCTGATCACGATCTACGCGGGCGGGAATGATCTGATGCGTGGTTCGGTCGACCTCGACGCGATGATGTCCCGCTACGAGGCAGCGCTGGCCAGACTGCTCTCGACAGGTGCAACTGTCGTCGTGTTCACCGCGTACGACGCAGGCTGGGCTCCCATCTTCCGGCTCACGCGCGGCCGGAGCGCGATCTACAACGAGCTGCTGCGGGCGATCGCTGAGCGCCAGGGTGCGCGCATCCTCGATTTCTGGCGGCTGGCGGGATACGACGACTATCGGATGTGGGATTCCGACCGACTGCACATGTCGTCGCTCGGACACACACGCATGGCAGCCGAGGTGCTCGAGTTGATCGGCGCACCGCACAGCATCGACGTGCCCCCGTTGGCGCCACTCCCCGTGCCGACACGTGAGCAGCGTCGGCGTGACAACGTCGAGTGGGCGCGCACTTTTCTCTATCCCTGGCTCATGCGTCGCGTTCGTGGGGTGTCGTCAGGTGACAGCATCAGTCCGCGGTGGCCGGAGCCGGTCGTCGCTGCCGAAGCGCTCGGTGATGTCAGCGCCGAGCCAGCAACAACGGGATGATGTGGTCGGCGAGCAGCGGCGCCAGCGGGATATCCGTCGACGCGATGTCGATCCACTGAAGCTCTGCGATCTCGGCGGCAGGCGCGTCGACGCGGACGTACGGATGCTCGAACACCGTGGCTCCGACGAGATGACCGACCTCGTTGGCGGCGTCGGCGCGAAACACGCCCAGTTCGACGAGGTCGTCGGCGCGTAGCTCGACCGCCAGTTCCTCCCGGGACTCGCGCAGCGCCGTACGTCGACGATCCTCCCCCGGCTCGGGCTTACCGCCGGGCAGCATGAATCTGACGGCTCCCTTTTTCCGGACCGTCAACAACCGACCGTCGTCGTCGCGGATGACGACCGCAGCAACCGTGATGACCGGGGCGAGCCCGCCGGGCGACGTCATCGGCTCGTCGGGCTCACTCACGCTGTGACGTAAGCCGCGTCATTTGCCGAAGCCCGCGTCGCGCAGCGCCTGTGCCATCGATCCGTTGATCGGCTGGGATTCCCGCCGATCTCGCCCCTTGCCGTCACGTCCCTTACCCCCGCGCGGTTGACCGCCACGAGCCTGCCCGTTGCCTGCACGACCTCGATCGGAGCGGCCGTCGTTTCCGCCGCGTCCGTTCGCCGCCCCGCCACGAGGGGCTTGGCGCGAATCCTGACCGGTGCGGGCGTCGTTGCGCCGCGCGCCGCGATCGCCGCCCGGTGTGCGCACCTCGTCGTCGAGTCGAAGACTGAGGCCGATGCGCTGCCGATCGACGTCGACCTCCACGACCTTGACCTTGACCACCTGGCCGGACTTGACCACCTCGTGCGGGTCGGAGACGAACCGATTCGCCATGGCCGACACGTGGACCAGCCCGTCCTGGTGCACCCCGACATCGACGAATGCGCCGAACGCAGCGACGTTGGTGACGACACCCTCGAGGACCATGCCGGGCTGGAGGTCGGAGACCTTCTCGACGCCCGCGGCGAAAGTCGCGGTGGTGAAGGCCGGGCGCGGATCGCGTCCCGGCTTCTCGAGCTCGCCGAGGATGTCGGTGACCGTCGGCACGCCGAACCTCTCGTCGGCGAACTCCGCGGGCTTCAACGACTTCAGCGAGCGCTCGTCGCCGATGAGTTCTGCGAGTTCGAGGCCTGTGCGGTCGAGGATGCGACGCACCACGGGATACGCCTCGGGATGCACGCCGGACGCGTCGAGCGGGTCGTCGCCGTCGGTGATCCGCAGGAATCCCGCGCACTGCTCAAATGCCTTGGGCCCCAATCGAGGAACCTCGAGCAGTGCCCCGCGACTGCGGAAGCGACCTGCGGCATCCCGATGTCCGACGATGGCTTCGGCGAGTGCCGGGGTAACACCGGACACTCGGGCCAACAGCGGCACCGACGCGGTGTTGAGGTCGACGCCGACTGCGTTCACCGCGTCCTCGACCACCGCGTCGAGGCTGCGCGCGAGCGTGCCCGGCGTGACGTCGTGCTGATACTGGCCGACGCCGATCGACTTCGGGTCGATCTTCACCAGCTCCGCGAGGGGATCCTGCAGGCGGCGCGCGATCGACACCGCACCTCGGATCGAGACGTCGAGGTCGGGTAGCTCACCCGACGCGTACTCCGACGCCGAGTAGACCGACGCTCCCGCTTCGCTCACCGTTGCCTTGATCGGCGGCCGCGTACCCGAGGCCGAGATGTCCGAGATCAGCTCGGCGGCAAGAGAATCCGTCTCCCTCGACGCAGTACCGTTTCCGATCGCGATCAGTTCGACGCCGTGACGTGCTACCAATGCGGCCAACGTCGCCTTCGCTGTGTCCCACTGCTTCTGCGGCTGATGCGGATAGATGGCGCACGAATCGAGCACCTTTCCGGTGCCGTCGACCACGGCGACCTTGACGCCGGTACGGAACCCCGGGTCGAGACCGAGAGTGGTGCGGTTACCCGCGGGTGCCGCCAGGAGCAGGTCTTTCAGGTTCTTCGCGAACACCGCGACAGCGTCGTCCTCGGCACGCTGACGCAGACGGACCCGAGCGTCGACGGCCGTAGAGATCATGAGTTTGGTACGCCATGCCCACCGCACGGTGGTGGCCAACCAGGTCGACGCCGCGCCGGTCCCGGACAGGTCGACACCGAGACTCGCCGCGACCATCGCCTGATAACCCTCGTCGTCGCCGCCGGTGAAGTCGACGGCGAGCACGCCCTCCTTCTCACCGCGCAACACGGCGAGGACCCGGTGCGACGGCATCTCGTCGAGCGGCTCCGCGAAGTCGAAGTAGTCGCGGAACTTCTGTCCCGCAGCGCTTTTCGCGATCTCCTCCGAGCGTGGGGCGCTGGCGCACGATCCCTGTCGCCAGAACGTCTCGCGCACCTCGCCGACGAGTTGTGCATCTTCACTGGCCCGCTCGATGAGGATCTGTCGGGCACCCTCGAGCGCCGCAGCGGAGTCGGTCACCGCGTCGGAGACGAATTCGGCTCCGGCGACGGCGGGGTCGAGTGATGGATCGGCGAGCAATCGGTCGGCGAGCGGTTCGAGACCTGCCTCGCGGGCGATCTGCGCCTTGGTTCGGCGCTTGGGCTTGTACGGCAGGTAGATGTCCTCGACGCGCGACTTGGTCTCCGCGGCCAGCAGAGCGTTCCGCAACTCGTCGGTGAGTTTGCCCTGCTCCTCGATCGAGGCGAGCACGGCGGCCCGTCGTTCGTCGAGTTCACGCAGGTAACGCAGCCGTTCGTCGAGCAGGCGCAGTTGCGCGTCGTCGAGCGAGCCGGTCACCTCCTTGCGGTAGCGCGCGATGAACGGGACCGTCGACCCCTCGTCGAGGAGTCTGACCGCCGCGGCTACCTGATGCTCGCCGACCTGGAGTTCGTCCGCCAGGCGCGCGTTGACCGACTTGATTCCGGAAACCGTCTCGGATGCACTCGAAGTCACTCGGAGCACCCTACCGAAGCGCGCTGACAACGATCTGTGCGGTGGATGTGCGTGTCGTCGACCGCATCGCCGCGGATGCGGTGCGCGTTTCGGTCCCGCACCGCCGGGACCAGCCGTAAGATCGGCCGGTGGGGGTCGCCGCCGGCCGGTCCGTTACCGAGAATCGAGTGCCTCATGGGATTCCTGATCGGCTTCTCCCCCTGGATCATCTACTGGATTCTGGTAGGCAACACCTCGTTTCGCGTCGCCGTGATCGTCGCGCTCTGCCTGGCCGTGCTCGCTGTCGCGGTGCAGCGGCTGCGTAAACAGCCCTGGCACACACTCGAGGCCGGCGCCGTCCTGGTTTTCGCGATGTTCACCGTCCTCGCCTTCACCGTCAGCGACTCGTTTCTGGAGCGCTGGCTACAACCACTGGGCAACGCCGCGATCTTCCTCATCGCCCTCGTCGGCATGGTGATCGGTCGACCCTTCGTCCGCGAGTACGCGCGTGCGTCGGTCACCGACGACGTCGCTCGGAGCGACGGATTCCGCGTGATCACCTCTGCGATGACGTGGATGTGGATCGCGGTTTTCGGAGTGATGACCGTGGTGTCGCTGATCCCGCCCCTCGTACAGGGCGACGCGACGATCCGCGACGGCGCGTCGACGTTGTCGATCGTCTGCTACTGGGTTGTGCCGTTCACGCTCCTGGGTGTCGCAGGCACCGTCTCCGGGGTCTTCCCCGCGTGGTTCTCGTCGCACACCGACGCGATCGGCAAGCGACAGGACGCGACGCGTCCGGGTGATCCGGTCGCCCAGCCCGACGCTCCCGCTGACGTGCAGGATCCTCGCGTCGTCGTGCGCGCGTCGTCGACCAGCCGTCACGACGAACCGTTCTCCATCGGCGTCGACGCCGCCGGCATACCCGACCTCACGGTGTCGGTGTCCGGCCAGGATCTCTTCGGCAGACTCTGGCGCTGGCAGGGCCGCCTGGCAGGCACAGGACAATCCGTCGACGACATTCTCTGGGCCATGGCATTCACCGGCGAACCCGACCGCGCCGACCTATTCGTTCCTCCCGCAGAACCATGGCAGCTCCGCATCGAGGCGAGCGGAGGTCAGCATCGCTCCATCGTGACGCGACTCCGGTACGCGACAGCTCCCGGCGTCAGCGTCAGCGAGGTCGACGTCGACGGCAGACCGGGCCTTCTCGCACTGCCCGCCGATGGCCACGCACGACGCGCGGTGGTCTGTTTCGGTGGTTCGGAGGGTGGGTACGACTCGCAGCGGGCGACGATCTGCGCACTGGCGTCGCGGGGTTTCGTCGCCCTTGCCTACGACTGGCTCGACGCGGACCCGGAAGCAGTTCCGGTGTCGGGCATTCCGCTCGAACGCTTCGCCACCGCGATCTCATGGCTGTCGCGGCGGCCCGAGGTCGATTCGAGCGACGTTGCCGCACTGGGCATTTCCCGCGGGGCCGAAGGGGTTGCGGCCACCCTCGCACGCGAACCGGACCTTCCCGTCGGCGCCCTGGTCCTGTTGAGCCCGAGTTCGGTGACCTGGCAGGCGATCGGCGACGGCGGCGAGATACCCGACACGTCGTCGTGGAGCTATCGCGGCCAACCGTGCCCGTACGCGCCGCTGCCGAGCGGGGTCCTCATGCCCCAATTGGTCAGCAACGCATGGCATCTCTCGCGAGATGTCGCGCGCAGCAAGCCGACGTTGCTGAGGTTGGCCCCCGCATACAGTGCGGGACTCGACACCATGTCACGCAAACGCACGCACACCACCGGTGCTCTCATCGCGTCGGAGAACATCGCCTGCCCGATCCTGTGCGTGAGCGGCTCCGACGATCACCTCTGGCCGTCGGAACAGATGGCTGATGCACTGCTCGGCAGGCGTCAGTCCCAGTCCGACACGCACATCCGCTACGACGGCGCGGGCCACCTGCTGCGTCCTGGTCTCTACCCTGCACAGGTTCAGGTGGTCGGCGGCATCGACCTCGGTGGCCGGCCTCGTGAACACGGCATGGCCTGCCTCGCGCTGACGGACGAGATCACCGAATTCCTCGACGCCGCCCCTGCGTGACCCCGACTGCCTATGTCCCGACTGTCTATGACTCGACTGCCTATGACTCGGTGGTCTTGGGTGTCCAGCCCAGCGCTGGTCCGAGATGCTGCGCCATGTCGGTGATGATCTGCTCGTAGTCTGCCGCGTCGAAGGTAAAGGGCAACGCGAATGCCGCCTCGGTCGCTCTCTGAAAACCCTGGTGCGAGAACAGCTTTTCGGCCAGATCGGCAGACTTTCCGACGTAGTCCGGCGAGAACATCATGCCGCGCGGACCCTGCGGGCTCAGCGTCCGCTCGAAGCGCGACTGTGCGTACGCCTCGTACTTGCGTACCTGCTCAGGTGTCGCGGAGTCCGTCGGGATCACCACGAGCCCCTGCGACACCCGCGCCGACGACGGATCGGGATGGTTTGCCCGGTAGGCGTCGATGTGTTCGGCCTGAATCGTCGCGAAGTCGCGCGACGTCGTGCCCTCGATGCTGACCACCGAGGAGGTCAGGTAGTTCAGTCCGTGCTGCGCGGCCCACTTCGCCGATTCGAGTCCGCCGCCGTACCAGACACGTCCTGCCAGGCCAGGTGACTGCGGCTGCACGCTTCGGGAGAAGGTCTCGATCCCGACGGTGCCCTCGAACTCACTGACCGGTTCACCCCGCAGATGCGACAGCAGCCGAAGCACCCGGTTCTTGGAGAAGTCCTCACGGTCGTATGTGTCCGGATAGAGCGCAGTCTTGAAATCGTCGTATCTCATCGGAGTACCCACGGACACACCCGGATTGATACGACCACCGGACAGAAGATCGACCGTGGCGAGGTCTTCGGCGAGGCGGAACGGATTCTCGAGTCCGAGCGGTATCACCGCCGTACCGAGTTCGATCCGCGTCGTCCGCATCGACGCGGCCGCGAGCATCGCGACCGGCGACGAGATACCGTGCTGCAGATGCCGGTCGCGCAGCCACACGCTGTCGAAGCCGAGTTCTTCGGCCGCCTCTATCGTGCGCAGCGTCTCGAGGTGCCCCTGCCTCGGGTCGGCTTCGTCGAACCGACCGATGGTGAGGAAACCCATCTTCTGTAGCGATTGACCCTCGCGCGGCATCACATCTCCCGTCGTGATTCTGCTCTCGTGTCAGTGATACTCCGTCCGTGCCCGCTGCGCGTCGCGGAGCGTCGTCGCAGGAAATGCACGTCGATGCGACGACGTGACCACGTTCGACTTTCGCTCACGGGTATCGAAAAGTCTGCGCGTACAAGCGCCCTCGGTTACCGTGCCGGGAATGACCAGAACGGCGACGCATCGCCGACGCAACCGGGTTCGCGTCGCACCGACCGCCATGCTCCTCGCGTGCTGCATCGCCGTCGGCGTCTTCACAATCCTTCTCCCTGCACCTGCGGGAGCGGTCACGGGCGACGTCTACGCTCTGGCGAACACCTGCGTTCAGATCGTCGATCGAGGCGGCAAGAATGTGGGCGGGCAGTCGGGGCCGTTCACCGCCAAGGCCGCGGGCCTCGGCAGCTATCTCTTCTCCGGCAGGGACGGACGTCTCCTCACCGCGACTTCCGGAGCGCCGACACTCACGCCCGCCGTCAGTCCTCGCGCCCAGTGGAATGTGACAGGCAGCGGTCGCGACTTCACGCTGACACCCGCCGTCGCAGGAAGTGGCGGACCTCGAGATGTGCGCCTCACCCCGGCAACTGGATGTCGACCGTTTCCCGAACCCGAGATCGATGTGGCAGGCCCGGTCATGCGTGGCACGGATGCCCAAGGCAATCTTCGCGGCTTCGTCGACTCGCACGCGCATCTGCTCTCCGAGCAGTTTCTCGGCGGAGAACTGCACTGCGGCAAGCCTTTTGATCCGCTGGGTGTGACGGTTGCGTTGCGCGACTGCCCCGACCACGAGCCCGAGGGTATTCCCGCGGTGTCCGAGCAGGTGCTGTCGCGCCCCGGCCCGCACGCCACCGACGGCTGGCCGACATTCTCTGGTTGGCCGAGGTGGGATTCGCTGACGCACGAGCAGACCTACTACCGCTGGATCGAACGTTCGTGGCGGTCGGGACTGCGCATGATCCAGAACTACTACGTGCAGAACCGCGTGCTGTGCGAGAAGTACTGGCGTGGTGATCAGCCGTGCAACGAAATGGAATCGGTGCGCATCCAGCACCGGCTGCTGCGCCAGCTCGTCGACTACGTCGACGCCCAAAACGGCGGCCCAGGAAAGGGATTCCTGCGCATCGTGTCCTCGGCGGCAGACGCCCGTCGAGTCATCGCGGACGGCAAGGTGGCCGTGACGCTCGGCATCGAGATCTCCGAGCCGTTCGGCTGTCGCGAGGTCTCCGGTCGTTCACTGTGCTCGCGCACCGATATCGACGCGGGACTCGACGAACTGAAGTCGATGGGCATCCGCCAGGTGATCCTCACGCACAAGTTCGACAACGCGCTCGGCGGAACACGATTCGACCAGGGCGTCACCGGAACCGCGGTCAACACCGGCGAGCAGTTGTCCAACGGGCATCCGTGGCAGGTCGAGAAGTGCCAGACGGCCGAGAAGGACAACCCGGTCCTCGGCTACCCGCGCGGGCAGCAGTGCAACGTCCGCGGACTGACGTCGCTGGGCGCGTACGCGGTCAACGGGCTCATCGACCGCAACATGGCCATCGACATCGACCACTTCAGTACAAAATCGGCCGAAGCCGTCCTCGACATCATCTCCAGACGCCACTATCCGGGAGTGATCTCGTCGCACACATGGACCGACCCGCGCAACTACGGCCGCATTCTCTCCGCCGGCGGCATCGTCGGATTGTTCGCGACACCTGCCGAGGGCAAACCGGGTGAGAAGGGGCGACACGGCGATCTACCGCCCGACTACCTCTCCGCGTGGCGGGTGCTGCGCGAGCAGCGCAGTCCCGACTACTTCTTCGGCGTCGGCTTCGGCCCTGACATGGGTGGTCTGGGCGCCCAAGCACACCCGCGACCGTCAGCAAGTCGCAACCCCGTACGGTATCCGTTCCGCGGAGCCGACGGGGTCACCGAGATCAGCAGGCAGGTCTCAGGAAAACGCGTCTTCGACGTGAACGTCGACGGCACAGCACATTACGGACTACTGCCGGACTGGATCGAGAGCCTTCGCGTGCAGGCGGGACCGGTCGAGGGTCCGCGCGTCGTCGGCGACCTGTTCGCCGCCGCCGAGGCGTACACGCGGATGTGGGAACGGGTCGAGGCATACCGTGGCTGACCGGCCAGCGGCACCTGCAGACGTGCTCGGACGTCGGACACTGCTGTCGTACGCCGCGGGCAGTGTCGGCACGGGCGGTTTCGGCACGCTTCCCGGATTGGTACTGGCGTACTACCTGACCGACACCCTTGCGGTGGCGGCGACGGTTGCGTCGGTGGTCGTGGTCGCACCGAAGATCATCGACGTCGTCGTGAACCCGATCATCGGTGCCCGCTCGGACGCACGTGCCGCCCGCACCGGAAGCCGACGCTCCTTCATGCTGTTCGGGGCGCTGGCGCTCGTCCCGCTGTTCGTGCTCACGTTCCTCGTCCCACCGAGCGCGTCCCCTGCGCTGGCCGCGGCCTGGGTGTTCGTGTTCTTCACGTTGACGGCTATCGCCTACGGCTTCTTCCAGGTGCCCTACGTCGCGTTACCCGCAGAGATCACGCACGACTACCACCAACGAACCCGCCTCATCACCACACGAATCGCGGTACTCGCGCTCGCCATCTTGCTGGTCGGCGCGGGCGGCCCGGCCATCCGCGACGCTGCGGGCGGCGGCCACGTGGGCTACGCGGTCATGGCTGTCGTGGCAGCCCTGGTCCTCTGCACCGGCATGCTCATCGCGACGTTCGGCGCAGCACCCCGATCCACTCCAGCGCCGCAAGCGGCCGAACCTCCCAGAACTCGCCTGCGCGACGGAGTCGCCGCACTGGCCCAGGTGCGCAGCTTCCGACTTCTCGTCGCGCTCTTCGTGATTCAGGCACTGGCGAGCGCCGTCATGCTCGGTGGCGCGCAGTACGTAGCGACGTATCTCCTCGGCGACAAATCCGCCCTGACGTACATGTTCGTCGCGCTGGTCGGACCCGCACTGATCGTGATGCCGCTCTGGTATCGACTCGGACATCGATTCGGGAAGGTGGCCGGAGTAGTCCTGGCGTCCGCGCTGTTCATCGCGGCAACGGCGTCGTTGGTGGTCGCAGCGTGGGCACCTGGTTGGTGGATGCTGGCGTCCGTGGCGGTCGCAGGCATCGGATATGCGGGCATGCAGGCATTCCCGCTCGCGATGCTGCCCGACATCATCGAATCGGATCGCCGCACCACCGGCCATGACAGGGGTGGCGCCATGTCCGGAGTGTGGACCGCCTGTGAGACGGTTGGCCTTGCTCTGGGACCTGGCGTGTTCCTGCTGATTCTCGCGATCGGAGGGTTCGTGTCGTCGAGCGGCGATACCACAGTCGGACAACCGGATTCGGCGCTCACAGCGATCGCGCTCGCCTTCTCACTGGTACCCGCGCTCCTCGTCGCGTTCAGTCTGCTCTTCCTTCGCGGGTACCGCGACGACGCCGGCGTCGACGCTCTGTCAGCTCACCCCGACACGACAAGGCACCCCGCGCAGTGACCCGAAAGGACCGATGTCGATGACGTCTCCCGGCCCCGACGCAGCCGACCCGACACAACCACTAGCTCATGAACCAGACCTGAAGGAGCGAGCCGACGCGGCTCTGCGGGAGCTGGCTGGGTATCGGTCGACGGACGCGCCGACGCATGGCGGACGCGTGCTGTCGTACGTCTACGATTCCGGGCTCGAGGTGCTCGACGAAGTCGCGGCGTCGGCAGCACGACTGGTGCAGTCGGTCAACGGACTCGACCCGACCGTCTTCGGTTCCGTGGCAGCGATGGAACGCGATCTGATCGAGTTCGGCCGCACAACTTTTCATGGTCCGGACGCCGTCGGGTCGGTCACCTCTGGTGGCACCGAGAGCTGCCTGCTCGCCGTGAAGGCTGCCCGCGATCGCGCAGGCGCCGGACCCGGGCAGTCGTCGATGGTCCTACCGACGACCGCACACGCGGCGTTCCTCAAGGCAGCCGAATTGTTCGGTGTCGAGGCGATCCGGGTACCCGTGCCGACGGCATCGACCGCGGTGCGCGCCAACGACATCGCCGATGCCATTCGAGACGACACGATCCTCGTCGTGGCCTCGGCACCCAACTACCCGACGGGAGTGCTCGATCCGATTGCCGAGATCGCCGAGATCACCCGGTCGCGCAATCTCGCCTTCCACGTCGACGCCTGCCTCGGCGGTTTCGCACTGGCGTGGTGGGATGGTCTGCCTCCCTGGGATTTTCGAGTCGACGGCGTCACCAGTCTCTCCGCCGACCTGCACAAGTACGGCTACGCGCCAAAGGGCTCGTCGCTCCTGCTGCACCGCGACCGCGACCGACACCGCGCCCAGTTCTTCTCCATCACCGACTGGCCCGGCTACCCGATCGTCAATCCGACGCTGCTCGGCTCCCGCTCCGCTGCGGGACTCGCCTCGGCATGGGCGGTCAGCCGAACGCTGGGTGCCGACGGGTACGCCGCACTCACGGGACGAATCCGACACGCCTTCGATGCCGTCGTCACAGCCATCGACGGAATCGACGGGCTACGCGTCGTCGGCGCGCCGTCGGGACCGGTGCTCGCCGTACGCACCGACCCCGAGGCGTCCGAACCCGTCGACACCCACCTGTGGGGCTCTGCGGTGTCTGCCCGCGGATTCGCATTGCAGGCTCAGCCCGCATTCACGCAGCCGGACGGCACAGTCCTGCCTGCCACCACACACCTGACGATCACACCGGTCACCGATTCGGTCGTCGACGAACTCGTCGAGGTTCTCTCGCTCGCGGCCGAGGAGGTCCGCGGCGCGCCCGCTCGGCTGGCGCCCGAGGCCCTACGTGAACTGGCCGGAGCATTCGACAGCGGCGCCGTCACTCTCGACCAGGCGCTCGCGTTGCCCAGTGCTGCAGCGGAAGAGGTTCTGATTGCCGCCGGGATCGACCCACATCGGCATGGTGGGGCGTCGGACCTGGACATGCCCGCGATCATCGCGGCCGTCGAATCGTTGCCACGCCCCGTCACCGCCCGTCTGCTCGCCGAGTTCCTCGCGGCGTATTGCAGCCCATAGATTGAGTCGGCTCGCCGACAGCGACATTGAGTCGGCTCGCCGACGGGACAACATTGAGTCGGCTCGCCGACAGTGACAACGTGGACAGCGTGACCATCTCCTCGCTCCACGACGACAACCACCGCTCCTTCGCCAGCGACAACTACGCCGGAATCCATCCCGACGTGTTCGCAGCGCTCGCAGCCGCCAACGGCGGACACCAGTCTCCGTATGGCGCAGACGAGTACACGCGCAGCCTGCGCGACGTCGTTCGTGGTCACTTCGGCGATCGTGCCGAGGTCTACCCGCTCTTCAATGGCACGGGCGCGAACGTCGTCGCATTGTCGGCGCTTCTCCCGCGTTGGGGTGCTGTCATCGCGCCTTCCAGCGCACACATCAACACCTCTGAAGGTGCTGCGCCCGAGCGTCTTTCGGGCATCAAGGTGATCGGCATGAGCACCGACGACGGCAAGCTGACACCCTCGCAGATCGAGGCAGGGGCGGCCGCGCTGGGCGACGAGCAACTCGCACAGCCCCTGGCCGTCAGCATCACACAGGTGACCGAACTCGGAACCCTGTACACGGCAGCAGAAATCGCCGACCTCAGTGAGACGGCACACCGATTCGGAATGGCAGTACATGTCGACGGGTCGCGGCTCTGGAACGCCGCCGCCGCTCTGCGACAACCGTTTCGGGAGTTCCTCACCGACGCCGGCGTCGACATCGTCAGCCTCGGCGGGACGAAGAACGGAACCATGGCCGCCGAGGCGGTCGTCGTCATCGAACCCGACCGGGCACCCGGCGTCGGATTCCTCCGAAAGTCGACCACCCAACTGTCGAGCAAGATGCGGTTCACCTCCGCACAGTTACTCGCGCTGTTCGACGGTGATCTCGGTCTCCGAAACGCCGCGCACGCCAACGCTCTGGCGGCGCGGTTACGCGCCGAGCTGGAGAAGGGCATCGACGACGGCTCCCTGCCCGGGCTCACGCTGACCCAGAAGACGGAGTCCAACACCGTCTTCGCCCGACTGCCCGTCGAGATCGCCGACCGCATCCGCGAACGCGTGCACTTCTACGACTGGGACCGAAGCGTCGGCGAGGTGCGCTGGATGACCGCGTGGGACACGACCACCGACGACGTCGACCGTTTCGTCGACGCCATCCGGTGGGGATTCGCGACGAAGTAGTCGTGCTCGCCGCGGCCCTGTCACATCTGAGCGCTGTCACATCTGTGCGCTGTCACTCGTCAACAAGGTGTGAGTCAACAACACGACACTGCGGACCGGAACACAACGGACTGGGACAAGCCAACCGGAAACGAGGTGGTGACATGGTTCTGAACTCGGCTGATCGCGCCCACGAATTCGAGGCGGAAAGACCACGCCTTGTCCGCGTGGCCGGCCGCATCCTGGGCGACGACGCCGAAGCCCAGGATGTGGTGCAGCAGGCATGGCTGCGAATGAACTCGACCGAGACCGACATCGACAATCTGCCGGCATGGCTGACCACCGTCACCAGCAGGCTGTGTCTCGACCGGCTGCGAGCGCGAATCCCCGAGGCAGCAGAACCCGCGATCGACGAGCACTCCGAAGATCCCGATCCCGCTGACGTGATCGCGCTGTCGGATTCAGTGGGGATCGCGCTCACCGTGGTTCTCGACCGCCTGTCACCGGCCGAACGCGTCGCGTTCGTCATGCATGACACGTTTGGTTTCGAATTCGCGACCATCGCGTCAGCACTCGAGATCACGCCGACTGCCGCACGCAAACTCGCCTCGAGAGCCAGGGCGAAAGTACGCCAACCCGCGGCCGACGACGCCCTCGCCGACTGGGAGGTCGTCGACGCGTTCATGACAGCGGCCCGCGAAGGCGACTTCGAGCGTCTTCTCGAACTCCTGGCCCCCGATGCCCAGGTCAGAGCCGACGAGGTTGCCATAGCCACCGGCACGCCCGCGCAGATCGACGGCCGACGCAGCATCGCCGACTTCTTCAACGGGAGCGCCAAGGCCGCGCTGGCGGTCTTCGTCGACGATCGCCCGGCGTCGGCGTGGTTCCATCGCGGCACGGCGATGGTTCTGTTCGACTTCGACGTGGTCGACGGCACGGTCTCTCGGATCACGTTCCGCGCCGATCAGGACGTTCTCGACCGCGTTGTCCGGCGCGAGAAGAACGAGCACCGCGCCTGACCTCGTTCGGTCACATTCGAGGCCGCCGATTCGTCATCCCTATGCAGCACCACAACCGGCCGCGTGACAAAGAACCGGCCATGTCACTGAGGAGATCCAATGAAGACCATGACCTGCACGCAGCTCGGAGGTCCGTGCGGACTGGCGCACCACGGCGCGACCGCGGACGAGATCATCAACGCGCAGGACCAGCACCTCAAGGATGCCGAAAAGGCCGGCGACGCAACGCATCAGGATGCCCGCGACGCGATGAAAGGTCGCTGGCGCCACCCTCGTCAGTCGATGGGTTGGTACAAGGGCGTCAAGCAGACGTTCGCCGGGCTGCCCGAGGACTGATCAGGTCAGCGTGTGAAAAGCGCGGTCGCGGTAGACGATCGGCGGTTGTGTCGACGATCCGAGCCGCGTCTCGAGCACTTCGGCCACGACGAGGGTCGACGACCCCACCGCGATCGTCTCGACGATGACACAACGCAACGCCGCGTGTGCATCGCGCAGGATCGGCTCGCCCGACTCGAAGCTGGTCCAGCCCTGGTTCGTCGTGAATCGGGGTGCTCCCGGACGTGCAAAGGCGTCGGCAACGTCGACGTGTCGGGCGTCGAGCAGACTGATGCCGATGGTGTCTGCGCCGAGGACCGCGCCGGCACTCCCCCGCGAACTGGTCACGGAGAACGACACGGCGAATGGGTCGACCGACACCGACGCCAAACTCGACACCGTCAGGCCCGCGAGACCCTCAGACGTCTCGGCGGCGACGATGGCAACCCCCGCGGGGTGGAGACGAAACGCGGTGGTGAAGGCAATGCGCGCATCCACCGCGTCAGACAGTGACTGCATACCGTCGACAATAAAACCTCAAGGGCACTTCAAGTCCATGAGATGGGATGCAAATCACCCCGCGGGAGCTGCCTATATCGTCACTCGAGCACGAACACCGGGATCTGACGATCGGTCTTGGTCTGGTACTCGGCGTAGGGCGGGAAGGCGGCCACCGCGAGTTCCCACCAATGCGCACGCTCGTCGCCCTCGACCTCGCGGGCGGTGAGTTCGTACACCTTGTCGCCGTCCTGGGCTGTGACCTGTGGGTGCGCCTTGACGTTGAAGTACCACGCCGGATGTTCGGGAGCGCCGCCCTTCGACGCGACCATGGCGTACTTGCCGTTCTCCTCGACGCGCATCAACGGTGTGTACCGCTTCTTCCCCGACTTGGCGCCCGTCGTGGTGAACAGCACGACGGGACGATCGGCGACCTGCACGCCGTCGGTTGTCCCCTGCTCGAGAATCTTCTTGGTCTGATCGCGTACCCAGTCGCTCGGGCTCAATTCCGGTTGTTCGCTCATGGCTCACACAACACTCGTCGTACCGCGCTGATTCCGCATCGGCGCAACGTTTCGATCACGAGTGGTAGGCATGAAAGGGGACCCGACGCGGAAGGACCAGCGACATGGCCATTGCCACCATCAATCCGGCGACCGGAGAAACTGTCCGGGAGTTCGATTCCCTGACAGAAGCGCAAGTCGACGAGGCGCTCGACCGCGCGGTCAGTGGATTCGCCAGCTATCGCACGACGTCGTTCGAGCAGCGGGCGACCTGGCTGCGTGCCACCGCCGACCTGCTCGAAGCCGAAGCGGACGGTGTCGCGGCAATGATGACCGAGGAGATGGGCAAGACCGTTGCCTCCGCCAAGGCAGAAACACTGAAGTGCGCGAAGGGTTTTCGCTACTACGCCGACCACGGTGCCGCCATGCTTGCCGACGAACCCGCCGACGCCGAGGCCGTTGGCGCCAGTCGCGCATATATGCGCTACCAGCCACTCGGCGTCGTACTGGCGATCATGCCGTGGAACTTCCCGCTCTGGCAGGCGGTGCGCTTCGCGGCACCCGCGTTGATGGCAGGCAATGTCGGCATCCTCAAGCACGCCTCCAACGTTCCGCAGTCCGCGTTGTATCTCGAAGACGTCCTGCGTCGAGCCGGCTTTCCGGAGGGCTGCTTCCAGACACTCCTGATCGGTTCGGGAATGATCGAGTCGATCCTGCGCGACCCGCGGGTCGCCGCAGCGACGTTGACCGGAAGCGAGCCAGCGGGTCGATCGGTGGCCGCGATCGCGGGTGACGAGGTCAAGCACACCGTGCTCGAACTCGGAGGAAGCGACCCCTACATCGTCATGCCCAGCGCCGACATCGCGGCCGCAGCGAAGACCGCCGTCACGGCACGAGTGCAGAACAACGGCCAATCCTGTATCGCCGCAAAACGATTCATCGTCCACGCCGATGTGTACGACCAGTTCGTCGACGCGTTCACCGAAGGATTTCGCGGGCTCGTCATCGGAGATCCCACCGACGGGGCCACCGACGTCGGACCGCTCGCCACCGAACAGGGACGCACCGATCTCGAAGAACTCGTCGACGACGCGGTGGGCAAGGGCGCGAAGGTACTCATCGGGGGCAGCCGGGTCGAGCGGCCCGGATGGTTCTACGAACCGACGATCCTCGCCGACATCACCGACGACATGGAGATCTACTCCGCCGAAGCGTTCGGCCCGGTCGCAGCGCTTTATCGAGTCGAGAACATCGACGAGGCGATTGCGATCGCCAACGACACCACCTTCGGCCTCGGCGGAAACGCCTGGACCACCGACACCGCCGAACAGGATCAATTCATCGACCGGATCGAATCGGGCCAGGTGTTCATCAATGGCATGACCACCTCGTATCCCGAACTGGGATTCGGTGGAATCAAGCGGTCGGGCAACGGCCGCGAACTGACCTCCCACGGCATGCACGAGTTCTGCAACATCAAGACGGTCTGGATTGCCTGATCAGGCGGCTTGATCGTCAGATCGTCTGGTGAGGGGTCACACGCCTGCACCGGGCGCGCCCGCCTCGGCTTGCGGCAGACATCGTCGCCCTCGTGAAAGGCGACTTCAGGCCGCAAGTTGCGGAGTCGTAGGCTTGATGAGTGGTTGATTTTGCATATGTCATCGCCGGTTCGGAAGCGACTGGCGGCGCCGGGATCCAAGTCGATCTGAAGACTTTCCAGGAGCTGGGTGTCTACGGAGTCGGCACCATCACCTGCATCGTCTCGTTCGATCCGAAGAACGGCTGGGCACACCGGTTCGTCCCTGTCGAACCGCAGGTCATCGCGGACCAGATCGAAGCGGCCACCGCCACCCACGATCTCGACGTGGTGAAGGTGGGCATGCTCGGTACGCCTGCGACCATCGACGTCGTCGCCGATGCCCTCGCCGCTCGGGAGTGGCGTCACGTCGTGGTCGATCCCGTCCTCATCTGCAAGGGGCAGGAGCCTGGAGCTGCCCTCGACACCGATACCGCGTTGCGCGAGAAGATCATTCCGCTCGCGACAGTTGTCACCCCGAATCTCTTCGAGGCGCAGATCCTCTCCGGGATGGACGAGATCACCAGCGTCGAGGATCTCGCTGAGGCCGCGCGCCGGATCGCCGATCTCGGGCCGAAGTACGTCATCGCGAAGGGCGGCGTCGAACTTCCCGGCGACGACGCCGTCGACGTGCTGTTCGACGGCACAGACGTGACCGTGCTGGCTGCGCCGAAAGTCGGGTCGGAGCGTGTCTCCGGGGCGGGCTGCACGCTCGCTGCCGCCATAACCGCCGAGTTGGCAAAGGGCGCCGAGGTCGGAGACGCTGTCGCGTTCGCCAAGGAGTTCACCACAGCGGGAATCAACGGCCGCGTGTCGGCGCACACGCCGTTCGACACCGTGTGGCAGGGCGCTTTCGTGGACGCGCTCGAGGGCTGAGCTGCACACTTTCACCGTGAGTCAGGGCGATCTGGCTCGACGTCAAGGGTTGCGCCCAGCGGACGCGAATGGCCATGGGTGCGACGTCGTCGACGTTGCAGAAAGAGTCACATACGCGACGACTCAGGGAGCATCGAATGACCGGAGCACTGTCCACCTCGACGACACCAGCCGACGGCGACTTCGCCGACGAATGGCAGCAGTGGCACACCATTCGCGAGCGTGACCTCGCTGCTCCGCTTGGATGGCTGTCGATCAACCGCCTCGAATGGCTCGACACCGAACCGTCGCGTTTCGAGGGACTGCCGGGAACCTGGTGGTTCGACGGCCCGACCGCCCACCTTCGACCAGGCGACGGCGAGTCTTTCGACGCCCGCGATTTCGACCTCGAACCGACCGGCCCGGGCGAGGTTGTGGACATCGACGACGTGCACATCGAGGTCGCACGTCGCGGCGACGGCTATCTGATCCGCGTGCACGACGAGAACGCGCCCACGGTGCGCAATTTTCGTGGCGTGCCGGCGTATGACGCCGATCTCGCGTGGGTCGTCGAAGCGCGGTTCGAGCCATACGAACAGCCGCGGCCGGTCACCGTCGGCGCAGTCGCGGAGGGCTTGGCCCACGTGTACGTCTCCCCCGGTGACCTGGTCTTTGACCACGACGGGCAGCAGCGTCGACTCATCGCCTTCAACGGCAAGCAGGGCGGGCTGAGCGTCCTGTTCACAGACGCCACCTCGGGAATCACCACGTACGCGGCGAATCGAAGCCTGGCCGTCGAGGCTGCCGACGAGGTTCTGCGCAACGGCGGACGTGTGGTGCTCGACTTCAATCGCGCGACCAATCTGCCGTGCGCGTTCATCGACTTCGCCACGTGCCCGCTACCGCCCGCGGGCAACCACCTCGATGTCGAGGTCACCGCCGGCGAGAAGACGCCGTACGAGCGCTCGGCTCAGTAAAGCCACGGTCGGTACGCTTCGTCGCCGAACTCTTCGTCCGGAATGTCGTCGAGGCCCGCCATCACCTGTTTGGCGAGCTTCGCGGTGCTCGGCACTCTGGTGGGTTCCCACGTCTCGGGCTTCCAGAGTTCGGATCGCATAAACGCTTTGGAGCAGTGGAAAAACACCTCCTCGATGTCGACTTCGACGGCGAGGATGGGTCGCCTGCCGCGGACCGCGAGCTGATCGAAGTACGGACCGTCGTCGACGATGCGTGCCGATCCGTTGACCCGCAAGGTATCGCCGCGCCCAGGAATCACCGCGATCGCGCCGATGTGCGGATTGCTGAGAAGGTTTTCGTAACCGTCCACCCGCCGATTGCCGGGGCGCTCCGGGATCGCGATGGTGCGTTCGTCGATGACGTGCACCACCTTGCCCGCAGGGTCGCCCTTGGGTGACACATCGACACGCCCCGACGCGTCGGATGTGGCCAGGAAGATCATCGGTGTCGCAGCGAGCCAGTCGATGTGCGCCGACAGCAGCTGCGACATGGCCTTGTTCGCGATGATCTCTGCCGGATGTCCGACGATCTCCCGCAACTGTGCCTGCGTGGTGATCTGCATACCCTCCATGATGCCCAGTCGACTCGATGCCCAGTCAACTCGATACGCGGTCACCCGGCTGCGGCGGTCGGCAGCTCCATGTCCAGTTGAAAGCCGGCGGCCGTGCGCTGCGCCCGAATCGTGCCACCGTGCGCTTCGACGATGCCTCGCACGATCGCGAGGCCCAGACCTGCGCCAGTCGTCGCGGAGTCATCGCGGTCAGATGTGCGCGCGGTGTCCGCGCGGCTGCTGTCAGCGTTTCAGCTCTGCAACTACTGGTCGGCGGATCAGCTCGTCACGCAATACCCGGTCATGCTTGCGCTCTCTGTAGCCGTCGCGGCATTCGCGTCGTCGGCGTCACGAATAAACCTGCGCACCACGCTGGCGGCCGTCAACCCGCATCACACGTCGTCGCTACCGATAGGTCACCACGAGCGGCGCGTGGTCTGATAATCGCTGCGCCGGTGACGGTTCTTTGTCCACTGTCACCGACACCGCACGGCGAGCCAGACCTGGCGTGGCGAGCTGGTGGTCGACGCGCCAGCCAACGTCCTTGGCGAACGACTCCCCCGCCCAGCTCCACCAGGTCAGCGGTCCGGGTCGGTCGCCGTAGACCTGCCGGACCACGTCAACGAGTCGACGCGACCCGAGGACCGCGTCGAACCAGGCGCGGTCTTCGGGCAGAAAGCCGTCCATCGACCGGGCCGCACGCCAGTTGGTCACGTCGTATTCGGTGTGAGCGATGTTGAGATCCCCGACGAGCAGAAACTCCCGACCGTCACGGTGGGCCGACAGGCGATTTCGGTTCAGCTCGCGGCCAAAAGCGCTCAGGAATCGCTGCTTGCGTTCGTACTTCGCTCCACCGTCGGGTGCGTCGCGCATGGCTCCTGCTCGTTGACGATGCGCGGGCAGTCCACCCTTCGGTAGGTAGAGGCACCCGACGGTGACAGGTCGGTCGGCGAGGTCGACCTCGATATACCTTCCATGCGTGGCGAACTCGTTGAGGCCGCGTGCTTTCGGCGGATCGGTCAGCCAGGTCCGCACTCCGGTCGGTGGTGTCTTGGTCAGAATCGCCACGCCGTTGCGACCGGCGATCGATCCGACGTCGAGCGCGACCGAGTAGCCGGGAAAACTGCCGACTTCCGTTGCCGGAGAGCGCAGTTCCTGAAGCGCCACGACGTCGGGATTTCGTTCTGCCAACCACCCGTCGAATCCCCGACGTCGCGCTGCTCGAATCCCGTTGACGTTGAACGACACCACGGTGAACGGGTCAGGCCGGTCGTCGGACGTGGACCCGGCGTCGTTCATCGCGTGTGAGTGCCGACGTTGATCACTCGACCGTCGGACGCCCGGTAGAAGAATCGTGTGACGCCCCACGGTTCGTCGGTCAGTGGGTGCACGATCTCCACTCCTGCGTCACGAGCCCGGGCGAGCGCTTCTCGGACGTCGTCGACGAAGATCGAGACGTCGGGGTTGACCGGCGCGGATGCGTCGGCGGTCATGATGCTGAGCTGGTGCCCGTCGTCGTCTCCCAGAGTCACGATCCACCCGTGATCCATGAGGACGCGCAAGCCGAGAATCGCAGAATGCTCGGCAACGGCCTGGTGGAGATCCGAGACGGTGAGATTGGGGACCACTCGATCAACGTGCATGCTCCCACTCTCTCACCGACGGTCTGGTCCGACGGCGCGGGCTGCAGTCAATGGCGGTCGTAGGTGAGGACCCGTACGCCGCCGGGCAGATGGGTCTCGTCGACCGAGGTGAACAGGGTCGGCGCGAACGGCCCGTTGAACAGCGGCACCCCACTGCCGATGATCGACGGGTTCACTTTGAGCACCAGTCTGTCGATCTCGGGAAGCAACGCATGTGCCAGCGTTCCGCCGCCGACGAGCCAAATGTCGAGTCCCTCTTCGCGTTTGAGTTCGCGCACTATCTGGGCGGGTTCGTCTCGCACGATCTCCACCGCACCAGAGTTGTTCTCGGGAAGCGTCGTGGAGAACACCAGGTGGCGAAGATGCGGATACACGTCGTCGATACTCTCGGCAAGACCGAGCTCATACGATGCACGCCCCTCGACGACGGTGTCGAAAACTGTTCCTGCACCGTCGATTCCGAGTGCTTCGCGCGCAGGCCCCGGTAGCGTCTCGGGATAGTTCTCGACGATGAACTGCACAACGTCGTCGGTGATCGGGAAGAAGTCGGCGCCGGAAGGGTCGCCACCGTCGGGTCCTGCGATGAATCCGTCGAGCGTCGTTGCCACGTAGTAGACGAGTCTGCGCATCGGTTGATTCTCGCAGAACGGACGTCGATCGACGGCGCCTGCTCACGCGCGCGTCGTCGTGAGGCGGCGTGCGCTTCACTCACACGTTGACATCGAAACCCAAGTCCACATCACAGGCGGCCTGTCCGCCTCGAATACCCCAATTTGTGGTCTCGATGTCGCGAACGATGACGGTGATGTGATCAGCCGGAATGCCGAGCACGCCCAGTCGTCGTGAAACCTCTCGGTAGAGAGCACGTTTGGCGTCGACGCTCCGGCCGGCAAAGCAGTCGACGACGACAAGGGTGTACGCCTCCGGCGAGGACAGCGTCGGAGGTACCGCGAAGCGATGAGGCTCGTGCACAACAAGTCTCACGTGTTTGTCTTCGACGGGGATCGCGAACGCTGCGACCAAGGATTCGTGAACCGCGTCCAGAATCGCCGCTTCGGTCTCGGGGGCGTACGTCCGACGAACTTCGACCTGGGTGCTTGGCATCAAGAAACGATACCTTCTGCCCACCACGGATGGGCTCGGCGAACATGCCGCAACGATGTGAGTGCGACGATGTAGCAATGACCGCATCACTCGTCGCCAAGGACATCGCCGGCGGCTACGCCCATCGTGTGCTGTTCGATCACCTCGATCTGACAGTCGCGCCGGGCGACGTCGTCGGAGTCGTCGGCGCCAACGGTGCGGGCAAGTCGACGCTGCTGGCGGTCCTGTCGGGCAGCCTCGCTCCGCTCGAAGGCACTGTCAGCCGTGCGCCGGCAGACGCTTTCGTCGGATGGCTGCCGCAGGAGCACGAGCGCGTGCCCGGTGAGACTGTCGCACAGTACGTCGCTCGACGAACAGGATGCGCCGCGGCCAGCGAGGCCATGGAGCTAGCAGCGGCTGCACTGGCCGACGATACGCCGGCGTCTGGCGCAGAGGATCCGGCCGATGTGTATTCGGCTGCACTCGACCACTGGCTGGCAACCGGCGCCGCCGATCTCGACGAGCGACTGCCGGCCGTACTCGCCGACGTCGGCCTTCGAACCGGCGACACTCCTCCCGAAGACGCACTCATGACCGGACTGTCGGGAGGCCAGGCCGCTCGCGTGGGCTTGGCCGCACTGCTGTGTTCACGTTTCGACGTCGTGCTCCTCGACGAACCCACGAACGACCTCGATCTCGATGGCCTCGCGCGACTCGAAGAAGTCGTCAGCGGCATGCGCGGTGGCGTTGTGCTGGTGAGCCACGACCGAGAGTTCATGGCGCGCTGCGTGACTCGCGTGATCGAACTCGACCTCGCCCAGCACACCAACACCGTCTACAACGGCGGCTACGAGAGCTTTCTGGAGGAGCGAGAGGTCGCGCGGCGCCACCGCCGCGAGGAGTACGAGGAGTTCGCCGAGAAGAAGGCCGACCTCGTGGCTCGGGCGCGCACTCAACGAGAGTGGTCGAGTCAGGGCGTGCGCAACGCCATGCGCAAGGCTCCCGACAACGACAAGATTCGACGCCGCGCAGCCAGCGAGTCCAGCGAGAAGCAGGCGCAGAAGGTGCGGCAGATGGAGAGTCGCATCGCTCGGCTCGACGAAGTCGCCGAGCCCCGCAAAGAGTGGGTGCTGGAATTCACCATCGGATCGGCGCCGCGATCAAGCTCGGTCGTCGCCACCGCCGCCAACGCCGTTGTACGACAGGGAGACTTCACCCTCGGTCCGGTGTCGCTCCAGGTCAACGCCGGCGAGCGCATCGGCATCACCGGACCGAACGGAGCCGGCAAGTCGACGCTCCTGCACCTACTCACCGGGTCCGTGACGCCCGACGAGGGCACGGCAAGTCTCGGCGCGAGTGTGGCGATCGGCCAAATCGACCAGGCGCGTGGACAATTCACCGGTTCACAACCGCTGGCCGACCGGTTCGAGCAACTCGTCCCCGACTACTCGACCGAACAAGTGCGAACACTGCTGGCCAAGTTCGGCCTCCGCGCCGACCACGTCGACCGCGCCGTCGGCGACCTGTCACCCGGCGAGCGCACCCGCGCGGCATTGGCACTGCTTCAGGCGCGCGGAGTCAACGTGCTCGTGCTCGACGAACCGACCAACCATCTCGACTTGCCCGCGATCGAACAGCTCGAAGCGGCACTCGAGTCGTTCGACGGCGCGCTGCTACTGGTCACCCACGACCGTCGGATGCTCGAGAAGGTGCGCATCGATACCCGATGGCACGTCGACGGCGGGCACGTGACGGTCGAGTGATCCGGGCGGCGACCGCGATAGGTTGCGCGCCGGTTTGGCGGCAGGCTTCCCGACAATCTACCCAAATGGGAACAATGCGACGTCCGGTGGTGCTGAATGGTGGACATCACGGTGAAGGGTGGACGCAAAATGCACGCATCGCTCGAGGCACGGTTACAGCGCGGTAGTGATCGCACGGAAGAGGTGCGCCGATGACGAGCAGCGAACCCGACTGGCCCCCCATCGTCGACCGCGCTACCTGGGACGACGCCAGGAGTGTTCTGCTGCAGCAGGAGAAGGCGCTCACCCGCATGAAGGACGCCGTCAGCGCGGCACGACGCCGCATGCCGATGGTCGAAGTGCGCTCGGACTATGCCTTCGAAGGCCCGAATGGCCGCGTGACACTGCTTGACCTGTTCGACGAACGGCCTCAACTCATCGTGCAGCACTTCATGTTTGGTCCTGACTGGGAGGAAGGCTGTGACGGCTGTTCGATGATGGCCGACCATATTGGTCCGCTCTCCCACCTCCACGCTCGACGGACGTCGTTCGTCCTGACCTCCCGTGCACCACTGGATCGGCTGAGTGCCTTCAGGGATCGCATGGGCTGGCAGCTGCCGTGGTACTCGACCGTCGGCGACGCATTCAACACCGACTTCGGCGCGACCGTCGACGGCGAGGAGCGCCAGGCGATCAGCGTCTTCGTTCGCCGGGGCGACCGTGTATTTCACACGTGGTCGACGTTCGGTCGAGGGGAAGAGACATTCATGCTCGTGTTCGACCTTCTCGACCTCACGCCGTTCGGTCGCCAAGAGGACTGGGAGAACTCGCCACCCGGCGTCCCGCAAGAACCGACGTACTCGTGGATGCGCCTGAGCGACCGGTACGAGAACGACTAGCGCACCTGCCGAGGGCGGGACCTCCCAAGCGCACCGCTCCCTTGCGGTGTCGTTGCGGTTGCCCACACGCGCGGAATCCGCGCTTCTGGGCAACCGGAACTCGACTGGCCATTAGTCCCGGCGGTGGCTCAGGTCAGGACGCGATACCGAAGGCGAACTACACCGTTTCTGAAACGGTGCTCATCGAGCAGTTCGAGCTCGGCTCGAACGCCACGCGACAGAGCTGGCTTACCGCCGCCGACAACAATGGGGAGAACGAAGAGTTCGCACTCGTCGACCAGCCCTGCGTTGAACGCCGCCGAGGCTACCTGTGCGCCGCCGACGGTGAGATTGCTCGTGGCCGCCGCCTTCATTTCGCGTATCGATGCGGCATCGAACTGGCGCTCGATTCTCGTGTCTAGGGTTGCCACGTCGGTCAAGGTGGACGAGTACACAACTTTGCTCGCCGCCTTCCATACTTTTACGAACTCGGCCATGAGGTCCGATTGTTCTGCAAAGGCGGGGTCGGTCTCCCAAACAGACATCGCTTCGTAGAGGCGCCGGCCGTAGAGGAAGGTGCCCGCGGAGCGAAGAAGGTCGGTGTGCGCCGCAAAAACTTCATCGTCGATGGGGAACCAATCGAACTTGCCACTTTCGTCTTCCACGTACCCGTCAAGCGACATGTTGTTGGCGTAGATCAGCTTGGCCACTTCACTGTTCTCCTATCTCGGATGATGGGGTCTGGCCGCGAGTAGCTCGGCGTCCAATTTGGTCAATGCCTCGCTCCAGCCTTGCCGAGCATTGCCCCGTTGCTCTGGAGGGAGCCATTGGCGGATCGTGAGCCGAGTCCGTCCACCGTTCTCGTCGGAAAACTCGTACCGAATCCTGGTCTGGAATGGCTCAATCCCTCCCGGAAGCTGACCACCGACATACATCAGACCGTCGATGAGTTCGCCCTCCACCACGTCGGTCAAATCGACGCGCACCCGGACGCGGATGTGTGGATCGGCGGCGGATACCTCCGTCCATTGCTGATAACCGCCTGATCGGATATCGAACTCGATCTCACTTGCGGGCAAAGTGTTGCCGACCGGGCCCCACCAGGCCGCGAAATGCATCGGATCCGTGAAAACCCGAAAGGCAAGATCCCGAGGCGCCGCGAGCACATGGGTGATGTCGATCTGCGGATTTTCGGTATGCATCAGAGTTCCTCCTCACCAGAGGTGTCAGTGACCTCTTGGTACGAGAGGCGCGTGGGAGTCGCCTCCTGAATGGCTGCAAGATGGGCATCGAGCCGGGTAAGAGACGAGTCCCAGAACTCTTTGTATCGAGCGATCCAATCGGCAGCTTCGCGAAGCGGCTCGGCTTCTAGGTGGCTAGCTCGCAACTTCCCCGAACGTGTACGCGATATGAGTGCGGCTTGTTCAAGCACCTTCAGGTGTCGGGAAACAGCCGGCATAGACATGGGCAGCGGTGCAGTCAGTTCAGTGACTGTGGCGTCGCGCTTCGCCAACTCAGCGAGAATCGCACGCCGAGTCGGGTCTGCCAGCGCCGAGAACACGACGCTGAGTTGATCCGTCCCAGCCATATCCACCTCTGTTCATTTAACGACTTTGTTAAGTATCCAATATTGGAGCGAGTTCGTCCAGCGCAGGTCGAAAGACTGACCTCAAATGCAGGCTGGGTACGCGCACTGACCGGGCCGTCAGCTCTTGCGGCAGCGGAGTAGGACGATGCGCACCGACGAGTGCGGGGCTCGACCGGACCGGGGACCAGAGGGGTCCACGTCTGAATACAAAAAACCCAGGCGAGAAACTCTCTCACCTGGGTTTTACGTCGGGCTGACAGGATTTGAACCTGCGACCACTTGACCCCCAGTCAAGTGCGCTACCAAACTGCGCCACAGCCCGTTGCCCTCTCGCGAGGGCCTCGACAACATTAGCCGACGGCGGCCGTTCGAGGCTAATCGCCTGGTCACGGCCGCGCCGACGGTTCTGCTAGGAGACCGTGGAGCGCTTCCGGTACCAGATCCAGCCACCGGTCACGATGAGTGCGCCGACCAACGATCCGATGATTCCACTCGGACGCAACGACAGTCCGTCACCCGAGAGCAAGCTGATCAACAGTCCGCCGACGAACGAGCCGACCAGGCCCGCGACAATGGCCAAGGTCCAGTCGATGTTCCACATGTTCTTGCCACCGATGATCAGCTGCGCGAGGGCGCCGATAACCATCCCGAATACGATGATCGCCAAGATAAGCACGCATGGGAGTATGTCACGACTTCGGGCGGGACTCGCTGTCCGGGGCGGTCAACGCTTGCGGCGGTCTCGCTTGTCGCGCACGCGCACGTTGATCCGGACGGGCGAGCCGTCGAAGTTGAATTCCTCGCGGAGTCGACGCTCCAGGAAGCGGCGGTAGCCCGCCTCCAGGAATCCGGTCGTGAACAGCACGAACGTCGGTGGTCGTACCGATGCCTGGGTCGCGAACATCACGCGCGGCTGCCGCCCTCCGCGAAGAGGAGGCGGGTTCGACGCGATGACGTCTTTGAGCCAGTTGTTGAGCTGGCCGGTGGAGATGCGCTTGTCCCACGACTCCAGCGCACCTTCGAGGGCAGGCACCAACTTCTGGACCGCGCGTCCGGTCATCGCCGAGATGTTCACACGCCGTGCCCACGGCACGCGCGCGAGCTCGCGGTCGATCTCCTTGTCGAGCTGGTAGCGACGATCCTCGTCGACCAGATCCCACTTGTTGAACGCGATCACCAAGGCACGGCCGGTCTCGATGATCAGCGACAGCACGCGTAGGTCCTGCTCGGTGATCGGCTCCGACGCGTCGATCAGCAGGATCGCGACCTCAGCGGCCTCAAGCGCCGACCTCGTGCGCAGCGACGCGTAGTACTCGTGCCCGCTGGCGGTGTGCACCTTGCGGCGCAAGCCCGCGGTGTCGACGAACAGCCAGGGCCGTCCGTCGAGTTCGACGAGTTCGTCGACGGGGTCGACGGTGGTGCCCGCGACGTTGTCGACGACCGAACGGTCGGAACCCGCGAGCTTGTTGAGCAGCGAGCTCTTCCCGACGTTGGGCTTACCGACGAGCGCCACGCGACGGGGGCCGCCGAACGCAGGCGCCGCATCCCGCGGGGTCTCGGGCATCTTCTCCAGGATCACGTCGAGGAGATCTCCCGCTCCCCTGCCGTGCGCAGCAGAAACCGTATGCGGCTCACCGAGTCCCAGCGACCACAGCGACGCAGCCTCGGCCTCGAGCTTCTCGCTGTCGACCTTGTTGGCGACGAGAATGACCGGGGTTTTCGACCGTCGAAGCACGCGGGCAACGGCCTCGTCGGTCGCTGTGGCGCCGACCGTGGCGTCGACGACGACCACGATGACGTCTGCGGTCTCCATCGCCGATTCGGCCTGTTTCGCGACGGCCTGCTGCAGGCCCTTGGCGTCGGGTTCCCATCCCCCCGTATCGACGACGGTAAAGCGGTGCCCCGACCACGACGCCGAGTACGACACGCGGTCGCGGGTGACGCCGGGGATGTCTTCGACGACGGCCTCACGGCGGCCGAGGATGCGGTTGACCAACGTCGACTTGCCCACGTTGGGACGGCCGACGATCGCGACGACGGGGAGTCGTTCGGGTTCGCCGCCCTCCTCGCCGAGGTCGAAGTCGCTCAGCTCCCAGTCTGTTTCGTCCGACCAGATACCGTCGCCTGGTTGGGCTGTTACGTCGGTAGTGATGAAGTCATCGTGCTCGGTCACACGGCACCTCCGGTTCGTGTCTGGACCAGTCCGGCGAGTTCGTCGAGAACCTGCTCGAGTGACAGGTCGCTGGTGTCGACGATGACCGCGTCGTCTGCGGGTCGCAGTGGCGATACGGTGCGCGTCGAGTCGAGATGATCACGGCGGTTCACACTCTCGAGAACCTGTTCGAAATCGCTGTCACGACCGGCGGAAAGGTTCTGCCGATGTCGTCGTAGTGCTCGCGCTTCGGGCGTCGCGGTGAGATAGATCTTGACCTGCGCGTCGGGAAAGACGACGGTCCCGATGTCTCGGCCCTCGACGACGACGAAATCGTTGACGGCGTGAATCCGTTGCAGCGCAACCATCTTCGACCGCACAGCGGGCACCGCTGAGACCGCTGAGACCGCGTTGGTCACCTCATCGGTGCGAATGGGCGCCGACACGTCCTCACCGTCGAGGAACACCCGTGATCCACCCGATCCGTCTGCACGCAGTTCGATACGCGCGTCGTCGACGACCGCGGCGATCGAGTCGGGAGCATCCGGCGAGACACCTGCCCGCTGTACAGCCAACGTCGCAGCACGGTACATGGCCCCGGTGTCGAGGTAGTGCGCACCGACCCGCTGCGCGAGAAGCTTTGAGACAGTGGACTTTCCGGTCCCCGCGGGTCCGTCGATCGCGATCACACGCGAGGACGTGACGGACTCGCTCACATCCCCACCGCCTTGTACAGCGCACCGACCTCGTCGCGTCCGAGCACTCGCAGGGTTCCCGGACGCTGCTCGCCGAGTGCCACGTTGCCGATGTGGGTACGCACCAGCGACGTCACCGGGAACCCGACGGATTCCATGAGTCGACGCACGATCCGATTACGGCCCTCGTGCAGAGTGATCCGCACCAGCGACTGTCCCTCGTTGACGTCCATCACCGTGAATCCGTCGACGGACACCGGACCGTCGTCGAGTTCGACGCCGTCGCGCAGCGTGCGCGAGAGCCCACGAGGGACCTCGCCCTTGACCGTCGCGAGGTAGGTCTTCGGCACCTCGTACGAGGGGTGCATCAGCCGATGCGCGAGTTCGCCGTCGTTGGTCAGCAGCAACAAGCCCTCGGTCTCGGCGTCGAGCCGGCCGACGTGGAAGAGGCGCTGACCCGCCATGACGCGTTCGGCCACGATGTCGCCGACGCAGGGGCGGCCCTGGTCGTCGGCCATCGTCGACTGCCAGCCCTTGGGCTTGTTCAGCGCGAGGTACTGCTTGGTCTCGTCGATGATGACGCGGGCACCGTCGACGCGGATGACCGCGGTGTCCGGGTCGATGCGCAGCCCCTGCTCGGTCACGACCTCGCCGTCGACCTCGACGCGACCGGCGGCGATCATCTCCTCCGCGCCGCGTCGCGATGCAACGCCTGCCTGTGCGAGGACCTTCTGAAGTCGGACGCCGTCGTCGACGTAGGTTGCGTGGCCACTCTCGTCGGAGCCGCCCTGGTGGCGTGCTGGTCGCGCGTTGTTCAGCCTGATGCGCCCTGCCTCGACGTCGGGCGTTGAGCGGCCTTTGCGATGCCGCTTCTTGGTGCTGGGCTGCTGGCCCTTATACCCATGCCCCTTGCCGCCCGCGGGGATGCTGCGACCGCTCGCGGACTTGCCCGACGCGCCGCGCCCGGCTGCCCCACCTGCGGAGCGCTGCCCGCGGGGGTTGTCATTGGAGCTGTTCTTTCGGTTGGTGCGACCCGCATTGTTCTTCCTGCGGTCGCCCGGTGTGCCGTCACGGCTAGCGGATGCCATATGTCATTCCTGGTCGTCGATTGTGGTTCCCGACGAGGTGTCGGGTGTGTCGTCTCCCTTTGAGTCTGACCGCCCACTACTCAGTTTGGCGAATCGCGGGTCAGACAGGAGCTCTTCGTCGAGGTCGTCAATGAGGTCGACGTCGGGCAGCAGCGGCGCCAGATCGGGTAGTTCACTCAGCGACGCGAGCCCGAGACGCTCGAGGAACAACTCGGTTGTCCCGTAGGTCGTGGCACCCGACGCGGTATCGGACCCGACCTCGTTGATGAGTCCGCGGGCGACGAGCGTGCGGACGACGCCGTCGACGTTCACCCCTCGGATCGCGCTGACTCGCGCCCTGCTCACGGGCTGTCGATACGCGATGACTCCGAGCGTCTCCAAGGCGGCTCGGGTCAGTTTCGAGCGCGCCCCGTCGAGGAGGAGACGCTCGACGTAGGGCGCGTACTCGGCTCGCGTGTAGAACCGCCAACCATCACCGGCGAATCGGAGGTCGATGCCGCTGCGCGCTTCGGTCAGCTCAGCCGCCATCTGGGTGAGCGCCGAATGCACGCGCGCGCGGTTGTCGCCGACCGCCGAGGCGAGTTCGTCGGCGGTCACCGGGGTGTCGACGACGAGCAGCACGGCTTCGAGCGCCGCACGCAGGCGCGCGTCGTCGAGAACTGGTTCGGGCTCTTCGTCGACGACCACGTCGCCGACGTCGAGTGCCGTCTGCTCGGGTGCAACGCTCTCGGACGAGTCGGCGTCGGGGCCGCCTGAATTCTCGTCGATGTCGGTCATTCGTAGTCCTCTGCTTTCTCCATGCGTAGTTCGTCGCGGTCGCGCTCGCCTGTCCACGACACCTGGAGTTCTTCGAGTGCCTCCGGCTGTTCGAAAGTGACCGCACGCTCACGGAAGAGTTCGAGCAGTCCGAGGAAGCTGCCGACAACCTCGAGTCCGTTCTCACAGTCGGCGACGAGCGCGCGGAAGGTCAGCCACTCGCCCGGCTTGGCAGCCAGCAGCGCGGCCATGCGTCGAGCCTGCCCGGGCACCGACACCTTGTGCATGTCATGAAGGTGATCGAGACCGACCGTCGGGATAGGTCGCGGGGTCAACGCCGCGACGGCAACCTCGGCGAACCCGTTCGCGTCGACGCCGAGTGTCACCTCGGGCAGCAGATCGGTGAACTGCTGCTCCAACGACACCGCACGCGGATACCGCTGCAGTGCCGCGGCTTCGAGTTCGCCGAAGAGCGCGGCCACCTGCTTGTACGCGCGATATTGCAGCAGTCGGGCGAAGAGCAGGTCACGTGCTTCGAGCAGCGCGAGATCCTCCGGGTCGTCGACCTCTCCGGTCGGCAACAACCTTGCCGCTTTGAGATCGAGCAGGGTTGCCGCGACGACCAGGAATTCGGTGGTCTGCTCGAGCCCGAGCTCGGAACCCATCTCCCGCGTGTACGCGATGAACTCGTCGGTCACCGCGTGCAGCGCGACCTGTGTGACGTCGAGACGGTGCTGGCTGATCAGATTCAGCAGCAGATCGAACGGACCCTCGAAGTTGGCGAGCTTGACCCGAAAGCCCTGCTCCTCGGACTCCGTCGCCCCCACCTCTGTGGTGCCCGCCTCCGGTGTTCCTACCTCTGGGGCCTCGACGTCGGCGGTGCCAGCCTCCGAGTTGGCAGTCTCAGCGGCGTCGGCCTCAGCGGTGCCGGTCTCGGTCATGCCTGCTTGACGTTGCGCGCGATGACCTCGCGAGCCAACGCGCGATACGCCTTGGCGCCCGCGGACTTCGGCGCCCACGACGTGATCGGTTCACCTGCGACGCTGGTTTCCGGGAAACGCACGGTACGCGCGATGACGGTGTCGTACACGGCGTCGCCGAAGACCTCGACGACGCGAGCCATCACCTCACGGGAGTGCAGGGTCCTGGCGTCGAACATCGTGACGAGGATGCCGCCAAGGGTGAGGCGGAAGTTGAGCCGGTCGCGCACCTTCTCGATCGTGTCGGTGAGCAGCGCCAGACCGCGCAGACTGAAGTACTCGCATTCCATCGGGATGATCACGGTGTCGGCGCAGGCAAGGGCGTTGACGGTGAGCAATCCGAGCGACGGCTGGCAGTCGATCAGCACGACGTCGTAGCGGTCGAGGACGGGGTGCAACGCCCTGCCGAGGGCCTGTTCGCGTCCGACCTCGCTGACGAGTTGGATCTCGGCGGCAGAGAGATCGATGTTCGACGGCAAGAGGTCGAGGTTCTCTACGCGCGTACGCATCAGCACATCCTCGATGGAGGCGTGCGGTGGGACCAGCAGGTTGTAGACGGTCTCGTCGAGTTTGTGATGCGGCACGCCGAGGCCCGCAGACAACGCACCCTGCGGATCGAGGTCGACCAGCAGTACGCGTCGCCCGTACTCGGCGAGCGCGGCACCCAGGTTGATCGTCGACGTCGTCTTACCCACGCCGCCCTTCTGATTGCACACGGCAATGACGGTCGCGGGTCCGTGTCGGTCGAGCGGCGCAGGCGTCGGAACGTCGCGGTAGGGACGCCCGGTCGGGCCGATCTCGTCGTCGGGATGATCGCCCTCGTCGATGTCGATGCCGGACATCACATGAAGTCGGTACTGATCGTCGGCATGACCTCCCGACCGCGGTGTACTCGGTGTGCTCACGTACCCGCCTTTCTCACTGATCACGTATCGACGCCGCTTGTCAGCCTAATGGTTCACTGCACCGAAGCCGTGGAGCATCGCCGCACGGGCCTTCCACGACGCTCAGCGCGCTCTCGGATGGGCAGTGGCGTAGACCTCACGCATCGTGTTGACCGTGACGAGGGTGTAGACCTGCGTCGTCGTCACAGAGGCGTGCCCGAGCAACTCCTGGACCACTCGCACGTCGGCTCCGCCATCGAGGAGGTGAGTCGCGAATGAGTGCCGCAGGGTGTGCGGTGAGACGGCCGTACCGATTCCTGCGCGCTCCGCGGTGTCGGCGAGCACCTGCCACGCGCCCTGTCGGGTGAGCCTGCCGCCGCGCGCGTTCAGAAACAGCGCGGGCGTCGAGCGTGTCACCAGAGCGGGCCTGCCACGCACCAGATACGCCTCGATAGCGCCCACGGCGGGTCCGCCGACGGGCACGAGTCGCTCCTTTCCGCCCTTGCCGCGAAGTAGGGCGGTGCGCGCATCGGTGTCGAGGTCGTCGACGTCGAGCGACGTCGCCTCGGTGATGCGTGCTCCACAGCTATAGAGCAGTTCGAGGAGCGCGCGGTCACGCAGGGCACGCGGATGGTCGCCCGCCCCCGCTGCTTCCAGGATCGCGACGACGTCGTCGACGGGTAACGCCTTGGGAAGGCGTCGCGCCGGACGCGGTGGCCGCACCCCGTGCGCCACGTCGGCGGGTACGACACCTTCAGCGGCGGCGAACTTGTGAAAACCCCTGGTGGCCACCAGCGTTCGCGCTACCGAGCTGTCGGCGAGGGGTGTTGTCCCGGCCTGCTCGTCGCCGCGTCGCAGATCGACGAGGAACTCGCGTACGTCGTTCTCGGTGACCTCCGCGAGGTCGACGATCCCCCGCCCGGAGAGATAGCGCCGGTAGCGGTCGAGGTCGCGGCCGTAGGACGCAAGCGTGTTGGGCGCCATGCCGCGTTCGACGGTGAGGTGGTCGAGATACCTCGACACCACGTCGTCGACACGCGTCCCGGCGGTCACGTCGATGCCCGACCCGCCTTGCGATCGGCGAAGGCGTGGGGCTTATCACGCCATGGCGAATCCGGCGTTCGCAGCTGCGTGTCGGTGCGATCCGCGGCAGAGAGCGCGAGAATCCCCGACACCGCGGTCGCGTTCACGATGTCACCGGACAGCACCATCGACACAGCGTCGTCGAGCGCGACCCACTCCAACGACATATCGGCCTCTTCGTCCTCGCGTTCGGCCACATGGTGCTCCGACAGTTCTTCGGCCAGGTAGACACGCAACGCTTCGTCGGTGAACCCGGGCGAGAGGTCGAGGTCGACCAGAACCTGCCAGTGTAGCGCCCGCAGATCGGTTTCCTCCGCGAGTTCACGCTGCGCCGCGGCGAGCGGCGGCTCTACCCCGCCCTTGTCGAGCAGCCCCGCGGGAATCTCCAACAACCTGCGACCGACAGGATGCCGATACTGACGCACCATCGCAATCCTGCCGTCCTCATCACGCGCGACGACGGCCACGGCACCGAAATGCTCGACGACTTCGCGTTCGGCGACCCGACCGCCAGGCATCTCGACCTGGTCGAGGCGAAGCGCGAGAATCGCTCCGTCGTAGACCACTTCGCTCGACTTCACCGCGAAGTCGTGTGCGCCGGCTCCGGTGCTCTCGCTCAAGCGTCCTGTTCCTCGACCTCGACGGTGGCGCCGTCCTCGACCGCAGCCGCGGGCGGCGGATCGTAGTCGCCCAGATCCACCGGAAGTCGTTCTGCTGCTTTGTATTTCAGCGAGGCATCAATGAACGAACGGAACAACGGATGGGGGCGCGTCGGCCGGCTCTTGAGTTCGGGGTGCGCCTGGGTGCCCACCAGGAACGGATGAATCGACTTCGGGTACTCGACGAATTCGACGAGGTGACCGTCCGGCGACGTCCCCGAGAACACGAGACCCGACGCGGCGATCTTGTCGCGGTAGGAGTTGTTGACCTCGAAGCGGTGCCGGTGTCGCTCGGACACCTCTGTCGAGCCGTACGACTCCGCCACGATGCTGTCTGGCTTGAGGGTTGCCGGGTAGGCACCGAGCCGCATCGTGCCGCCGAGGTCGGCTTCTCCGGCGACGATCTCGGTTTGATCGGCCATGGTCGAGATGACGGGGAACGGGGTGTCCGGATCGAACTCCGTCGAGCTCGCGTCCTCGAGGCCCACCGAGCGTGCGGCCTCGATCACGATGCACTGCAGGCCGAGGCACAGTCCTAGCAACGGAATGCCTCGACGCCGCGCGTACCGGATCGCTCCGAGCTTGCCCTCGATCCCCCGGATGCCGAAGCCACCGGGAACCAACACGCCGTCGACGTCTCCGAGCGCTGCCTGCGCACCCGCCTCGGTGGCGCATTCGTCGGACGGAACCCACTTGATCTCGGTCTTGGCGCGCCACGCGAAGCCACCTGCGCGGATCGCCTCGGTCACCGACAGATACGCGTCGGGCAGGTCGACGTACTTGCCCACCAACGCGATTCGGACCGTCTCACGCGGCTCGTGCACACGGTTGAGCAGTTCGCCCCACACGGTCCAGTCGACATCGCGGAACGGCAGCCCGAGCTTGCGCACGACATAGGCGTCGAGTTGCTCGGAGTGCAGCACCTTGGGGATGTCGTAGATCGACGGGGCGTCGGGCGTGGAGATGACGCCGTCGATGTCGACGTCGCACATCAGCGCGATCTTCTTCTTGAGCCCCTCGGGCACGTCGCGATCGCACCGCAGGATCAGCGCGTCGGGCTGGATTCCGACGTTGCGCAGCGCGGCGACCGAGTGCTGGGTCGGCTTGGTCTTCAGCTCGCCCGACGGCGCGAGATAGGGCACCAGCGAGACGTGGATGAAGAAGACGTTGTCGCGGCCGACGTCGTGACGGATCTGGCGGGCGGCTTCGATGAACGGGAGCGACTCGATGTCGCCGACGGTTCCACCGATCTCGGTGATGACCACGTCTGGCGGCTCACCGTCGTCGCCGGGCGCACGCATCGCGAGCACTCGCGATTTCAGCTCGTCGGTGATGTGCGGGATGACCTGGACGGTCTCGCCGAGGTACTCGCCGCGTCGCTCCTTGGCGATGACTGTCGAATACACCTGTCCGGTGGTGACATTCGCCGACTGCGAGAGATTGCGGTCGAGGAAGCGCTCGTAATGCCCGACGTCGAGGTCGGTTTCGGCGCCATCCTCGGTGACGAAGACCTCACCGTGCTGGAAGGGATTCATCGTGCCTGGATCGACGTTCAGATACGGATCCAGTTTCTGCATGGTCACGCGCAGACCGCGCGCTGTGAGTAGTTGGCCGAGGCTCGACGCCGTCAGACCTTTTCCGAGCGACGATGCGACGCCGCCCGTAACGAATATGTGCTTCGTGCCTTCATGCACGTGGCGAAGTGGTCGCAAAACCCGTCTCTCCCGTCGGCTGGATCAGGCCGGAAAACCTGTTGACCTACGGGACTCCAGGGTAACACCCATCGGCGGTTCTCCGCTCCGCCACACCGGAAGCGTGCTCGCCAAAGGTGTGATCCGCGTCGTGATCCCGCCGACCGGCCAGGGCGAGCGGCGTCCCCCTCGGAACGCCCCGCCCCCGGACGGCGTCAGGTCGACGGTCGGTCGGTGGCCCCGACCGTGATCGCCTTGGCGCCCGCTCCGGTGCCGTAGGCGCCGGTCCGTCCGCCCTTCTCCTCCTGCAGGACCAGGATCGACGTGATGCGCCCGGTTTGCTGATCGACGTTGTCGACGGTCGAGACGGCGTTGCCCAGACCGGGGTCCGAGCGAACGACGGCGATCGGCGAGCCACCCGCGGTCGAACCCGTCCGACCGAGCAGCGCTCCCCCGTCGCCACGCCCCGAGAGTGCCGCGGCGAAGCGGGCGACGAGTTGTCCCTGGGCACCGGAATCCTCGGGATAGCTGCCGCCGGTCACCACGACGGCGAGGTCGGCAGGTGTGGAGCCCGCCCCGGCGTAGTCGATGAACCCGCCGTCGCGCAACGCTTCGAGTCCGGTCCGCCGGTCGTCAGCCGACGCTGCACCCTTTCCGCCGCGGTCGAGCGTCAGAGCACCGAGTAGATCACCCGCGCGGCCACCGGAGTCGACCAGTTCGGCGCGCAGCGTCGAACCCGGAGGAATCGTCTGGTCGATGATCGTCGAGAGTTGCTCGGATTTCTGATCGGAGACGAATTGTGGCGTCAACGCGATCTGACCCGACACCTTGGCGCCCGCGCCTGCGACCGCGTCCTTGATGGCGGCGACGTCGGCGTCTGCCGCGCCGGGAGCGGTCACCACCAGGACCGACTGGCCACGAAGCGTTCCGTCGATCACCCGTCCGGTGATCGCGGTGTCAAAACTGTTAGCGCTGTTGAGCTGATCGTTGAGTTGATCGCGCTCGTCCTGCAACGCCCCGATGCGATCACGACTGGTGCCGGTCAACGAATTCATTCTGTCGCCGACAAAACCGGAGCCGATGAACAAACCCACCGTGAGTGCCAAAAACACCGCGGCGAGCGAGATCGCATGCTGCCGAACCGAAATCATTGTCTACCTGTTCCAGACCCCACGGGCCCACTCGACGAGCTGATGCCACTGTGCGACAACCCAATCGGTCACTTCGCCACCCGCGCTCGACAACATCACCGCAGCGATCACCGCGATCAGCGCCGCGAGTACAACGAAGGCGACGGCCGCCCCCGACACGCGGCTCCTGTACAGCGTCGCAACAGCTTTCGCGTCGACCAGCTTGGGTCCGACCTTCATTCGGGTGAGGAAGGTCGACGGATTGCTCTCGCGCCGCGAGCGGTCGAAGAAGTCGTCGAGGGTGCCGCCATAGCCGACGGTGACGATGAGGTCGGCACCGTGGTAGTCGGCGAGCAGCAGAGCGAGATCCGACGCCGCGCCGGCAGCGGGGAATGTGGTCGCCCCGATTCCGAGGTCCTGGATTCGCTCGAGACCCGCGGCATGACCGTCGGTGTCTGCCGGAAGCACCAGTTGCGCACCGCATTTCAGCGTCGTGACCTTCATCTCTTCCGGGTCGCCGACGATCAGCGAGGGCTTGTACCCAGCTTTCGTCAACGTGTCTGCGCCGGCCCCGACACCGATGATCACCGGTGAGTACTCCTTGATGAACGGCTTGAGTGCGCGCAGATCGGCCGCGCGGTCGGGTCCGTCCCCCACGATCACGACGTGCTTGCCGACCAACGAGGCGTCGATGTCGGGCACGCCGACACCGTCGATCAGCAGTGGGGACTCGCTCCGGATGAACTCAATCGTGTTGCCGGAGAAGGCTTCGAGGTGATCGACGAGTCCGGTCTTTGCCTCGATCATCATGTCGGCGATCTCGTGCTCGTCGAGCGTGGTGCCACGCGCGAGGCGTCGTTCACCGACGAACACCTTGCCGTCGTCGACCCGGAGTTTCGCGCCGTCCTTGACGCGCTTGAACACTTCGGGTCCGACCTCGTCGACGAGGACGATCCCGGAGCCGACGAGCACCTCGGGTCCGAGGTTGGGGTAGCGCCCGCTGATGGAGCGGGACGCATTGACAACGGCGACGACATTTGCCTCGACCAAAGCGTCGGCGGTGACGCGGTCGAGGTCGACCTCGTCGAGGATGGCTATGTCACCCGGTCCGACTCGGTCGATGAGGCGGCGGGTGTTCTTGTCGATCCTGGCGATACCGGACACGCCAGGCAGTTCTTCGGAGTTACGTGCGAGCAGTGCGGGCATCTTCATGCACCACATGATTGACCGTGCGCCGCGCAGCCTTGGGGAGGCGCGCCGCAACATGGGCAACTTTTGTCACACGAGTACCAACTGTCTCAGCGCTTCTTGCGGGTGCCCTTCGCTTTTGTCGCTGCGGCCGTCGACTCACCTGCCGACGATCCGACGGCGTGAGCCTTCTCGCCATCAGCGGTGGCCAGTAGTTCCTCCGCATGCGCCCGGCCCGTATCTGATTCGCCGAGTCCCGCGAGCATGCGCGCCAATTCGGCGATGCGCGCGTCGCGGTCGAGTGGCCGAAGTGTGCTGGTCTGCGCACGATCGCCGGATTTCGACGTCTTTCCGATCACCAGGTGGTTGTCGGCGAAGGCCGCAACCTGCGGAAGGTGCGTGACGACGATGACCTGGTGGGCCCGTGCGAGACCCGCGAGCCTACGTCCGATCTCCACCGCGGCCCGGCCACCGACACCGGCGTCGACCTCGTCGAAGACCATGACCGATCCCGACGTCGGCTCTGCGAGAACCACTTCGAGCGCCAGCATCAGTCGCGAGAGCTCGCCGCCGGAGGCCGATTTGGCGATCGGCAGGGGGTCGGCTCCGGCATGTGCAACAAGGGCGAACTCGACGCGATCTGCGCCGTCGGCACCTGCGTGCGCGGCGGCTCCGTCGACCGTGATCGCCAGCCGATCGTCGGGGGCCGCGACGTCGGGGATGACGTTCACGGAGAGTGCGGCGTCGCCCATCGCGAGGCCTGCCAGTTCGGCCGACACCTTGCTCGACATGGACGTCGCCGCCTTACGACGCATGGTTCGCAGCGTCGACGCCGCCGACTCGACGTCGGCGCGTGCCGAGGCGGCCGCCACCTCGAGTTCGTCGATCGAGCCCTGCGGGTCGTCGATTTCGGAAAGTCGACGTTCCGCCGTCTCACGCCACGCGATGACGCCGTCGATATCAGGTGCGTACTTGCGGACCAGAGCCTTCAGCTCACCCTGGCGAGCGAGCAACTTCTCGAGTTCGTCTGCGTCGCTGGGCAGCCCGGACAGAAACGACGACAACTCGTCGCCGATATCGGTGACGACTGTCAGCGTCTCCGACACGCGAGCAGCGAGCGTTCGCAATTGCGCATCGGCAGCGGACTCCAGGAGCGAACGAACCTGCCCGAGACCGTCGACGAGCGAACCGTTATCGCCGGCGACGACGTCATGCGATCCCGCAGCCGCCGACCGGATCGACTCGAGATCGGAGAGTCGTCGGATGGTGTCGGCAAGCGCGTCGTCTTCTCCTGGCTGCGGGTCGACCGCGGCGATCTCGTCGATGCCGAAGCGCAGTCGGTCGGCCTCCTGCGCGAGTTCACGATGGTTGGCGCGCCGCGCATCGAGTTCGTCGAGTATTGCGACCCAGCTCTCGCGCGCCGAGCGATACCGCTTCAGCGCCGCAGCAGCCTTGTCACCGGCGAAACTGTCGAGGGCGTCGCGCTGATGGTCGGGACGGAGCAGACGAAGCTGATCGTTCTGGCCGTGAATCGTCAACAGCGCGCCCGTGAATCTGCCCATCACGCCGACCGGCACCGACCGCCCGCCGAGGTGTGCACGCGAACGACCATCCGAGCCGACGGTGCGCACCACGATGACCGAGCCGTCGTCGTCGAGTTCTGCACCAGAAGATTCGACGATGTCGGCGACAGCGGCACGCGTGGCATCGTCGGCGGACTCAGCGAGTCGGAACCGCCCCTCGACGGTCGCTTTCTGGCTCCCCGATCGCACTCTTCCGGCGTCGGCGCGCGCACCCGACAGCAGCCGCAGGCTGGTGACGATCATCGTCTTGCCCGCGCCGGTCTCGCCCGTCAATACGGTGAACCCGGGGCTGAATTGCGCGGAGGCCTGATCGATGACGCCGAGGCCGGAGATCGACAGCTCTTCGAGCACTACTTCCCCTCACCCTGCCGACCGCGCCATCCCGTCACCGGCAGGTCGAATTTCGTGACGAGTCGATCGGCAAACGGATCGGAATCGATGCGTACCCACAGCACCGATCGGTCGCTGCGGACCACCTCGACGCGGCCGCCTGCCGGGACGAAGATCTCGCGTCGCCCGTCGCACAGGGCGATCGCCGACCGTCCGTGCTTGTCGATTTCCACCGCGATCCGCGATCGAGGGCTGGTCACCATCGGCCGGGCGAACAGCGCGTGCGCATTGCTCGGAACGATCAGGATCGCTTCGAGGTCGGGCCACATCACCGGTCCGCCGGCCGAAAAGGCGTAGGCAGTCGATCCGGTCGGTGTCGACACGAGCACGCCGTCGGCTCCGAACGCGGATACCGGCCGACCGTCGACTTCGGTCACCAACTCGAGCACGCCGTTGTTGGTTCGGTTGAGGATGGCGACCTCATTGAGTGCCCAGCTACGGCGCACCTCGTCCGGTTTGGTCGGATGGCTGATCGAGATGTCGAGGGTCATCCGCGGTTCGACACGGTAGTCACGCGAAATGAGCTGCGCCATCACGTCGTCGATGCGGTTGGCCTCGGCTTCGGCGAGAAACCCGATGTGTCCGAGGTTGATTCCGAGCACCGGAACGCCCGCCGGATAGGCGAGTTCTGCTGCGCGCAGGAACGTTCCGTCGCCTCCGAGCACGATGACGACCTCGCACCCGACGGCCGATTCCGGGTCGCCCGTCGCAACGGTGACATCTGCGCCGAGCTCGCGCAGTCCGTCGATGTCGAGCGGATGGCTCGGTGGCCGCGTGGGCCCATGGTCGCGGTTGGCGGGATCGTCGTGACCTTCCCTGTCGTCTCGTCCGCGAAGGTCGACGTCGTCTTGCGTCGCGGGGTTGTCGGCAGTGAGGTCGTGGTCGATGATGCGTAGCCCGACGCCCGCCGCAGCGCAGTGGCGCGCGATCGATTCGACCGTACGGGTCACCACAGCACGTCCGGTGTGCGCCACCACCATGAACTCGCGCTGACCGGACACGGCGACCACTGATTCGTCGATCACCTTGTTCCTTTCACCATTCCCGATCTGCGGGCACGCTCAGCGAGGTCCCTCGTCGACGGCACGGTGGATCATCCCCCGCAACTGCGCATCATCCGCAGTGTCGGCGACTTCGTCTGCGCCGCCACCAGTCTCCCCGACAGTATCGTCCGCCGGAACGTCGGGCTGCGCGTGGTGGTCAGCGGGTTGGTATGTGAGCCACAAGAAGTATTCGACGTTGCCCGACGGCCCTGGCAACGGACTCGCCACGACGTCCCTGGTGACCAGACCGAGCTTCGCTGCGTCGCGCGCGACGTGGTAGACCGCCTCGGCGCGCAACTCGGGGTCGCGCACAACGCCACCGGAGCCAACCCGGTCCTTACCCACCTCGAACTGCGGTTTGACCATCGGCAACAGGTCGGCGCCCGGTCGGGCACTGGCAGCGAACGCCGGTAAGACCAGCGACAGCGAGATGAACGAGAGATCGGCGACGACGATGTCGACAGGTCCCCCGATGTCGTCGGCGTTCAGATGACGAACGTTGGTACGGTCGTGCACGTCGACACGGTCGTCGGACTGGAGCCGCCAGACGAGCTGCCCGTAGCCGACATCGACCGCAACAACCTCGGCGGCCCCGCGTCGAAGCAGAACGTCGGTGAATCCTCCGGTCGACGCGCCCGCGTCGAGGCAACGCTTGTCGGCGATGGTCAAACCCTGCGGCTCGAATCGTTCGAGTGCACCGAGCAGCTTGTGCGCACCGCGCGACGCCCAGTCGTCGCGGGGGCCGTCGTCGGAAACGAGGATGGGGGTGTCGCGCGTCACATTGGTCGCGGGCTTCGCGGCAAGGACCCCATTGACGGTGACCCGCCCCGCCTCAATCAGCTCACGAGCCTGCTCTCTTGAGCGGGCCAACTTGCGGCGGACGAGCTCGGCGTCGAGCCGTGCACGCGTAGCCACTCAGTGAACCCTGAACAGTGTGATCACCCGCGACAGACCGGCCGTCATCGAGGATCGACCTCTGCCAACGCCGCGGTGAGTACGTCATGAGCCTTCTCCAGCAGCTCACTCTGCCGCGCGAGCGCCGCGAGATCGAAGGTGTCGCCTGCCTGCTCGCGAATACGATCGACCTCGCCGAGCAGCGACTCAACCGTCTCCGCAACCGGAATCTGCGGCTCAGCCGCAAGGTCGGCAGGCGAGGGCGATTGCGGCCCGGGCCGCAGGTGCGCTCCGGGGACGGGGTGTTGCGGTTGCTGGTAGTTCATGACACGACCACGCTAGCGCAGGTCTCCGACACCGAGCTTGTCGATCTGCGACCGAACGTCCGGGTCGCCGCTGGTGATCGCCACATCCGACGGATCGACCGGCCCGGCTTCGACGTCCCGGCCATCGAGGAGTGCCCACGCGGCGTGCGCGAGTGCAGGCAGAAGTGCCTCGTGCGCGGGCTCTTCCCCATTTGCAGTCACCGTGATGGTCGCGCCGGACACCTCGACGTCCCAGTCCGGCTGTTCTCCGATCCGGACGGTTTCCTCATCATCGAGAAGACCAGTGAGGTCGTCGATCACGTGCGACGGCCGCTGCTCGGGTGGTGCAAGCAGCAGATCCTTCGGAGTGCTCACACCGGTCAGGACGAGCGCGCTGTCGAGGCCGACCGAATGCGCTCCCTGGATATCGGTATCGAGTCGATCGCCGACGACCAGCGAATTGGTGACTCCGCTGCGCTTCATCGCATCCGCCATCAGCGGCGCAGCGGGTTTGCCGGCGACGAGAGGTTCGGCGCCGGTCGCGTTGGCGACAGCGGCGACCAGTGACCCGTTTCCGACGAGCAGTCCACGCTCGGACGGCAGGGTCGCGTCCGTGTTGGTGGCAATCCACAGCGCACCCGCGCGGATCGCGAGAGCGGCCTCCGACAGCGTCGACCAGTTCGTATCCGGCGAGAATCCCTGGATCACGGCGGCGGGACGGTCGTCTGCGCTCCTGGCGACACCGACTCCGACCTCCCGCACCTCCTGCGCCAGTCCGTCGGTACCGAGCACGAGCGCACGCGAACCTGGCTCGACGTGCTCAGAGAGCAGACGAGCCGCGCTCTGAGCACTCGTCACGACCTGATCCTCGGTCGCCGAGAAACCCATCGAATTGAGATGTGCTGCAACCTCACTCGGACGTCGGCTCGCGTTGTTGGTGACGAAGATCTGGGGAAGGTCGAGAGCGTCGAGGGTCTCGCGCGCTCCGTGAGTCGGCTCCTTGCCCGCGAACACGGTGCCGTCGAGGTCGAGGAGCAGCGCCTCGTAGTGATCAACCAACGACCCTTCCGGCGGAGCCTGCGGCTCGGGCGAAGGCGCGCTGGACGCTGCCGGCGTCGAAGGCTGAGGAGCCGGTGCCGAGGGTTGAGGAGCCGGTGCCGACGGAGTCGTGGCCGTCGATGCAGTGCTCGATGAAGCCGATTTCTCGTCGGATGATTCTGTACTCGACGTGGGTGGGACTTCTGCAGGCGCGGTCGTCGTCTCCGACTCGACGACGTCATCTCCCGAGGCGTCTACCGAGCTATCTACCGAGTCCTTATCTCCCGAGTCATCTATCGACGCGGCACCGACACCATTACCGGAAGGGCCTTCGGTCTCATCAATGGCACCGACGACATCGACGTCTTCCACTGCCGAGGCGATGTCGTCAGATGTGGTGTCGGGACTCATGTCCTCCGACAGCTCCATCAGGCGGAACTCCGCGTCGGTGGCGTCGTCGACGTCGGCCGCTGCGGCGTTCATGTACCAGGTCACCGCATCATCACGACGGTCAGCAGCCAATAACGCGGACGCATAGGCGTAGAACAATCGTGCTGCCATCGTGCCGGTCCGGCCTGGTGCGAGATCCTCCGCCTGAAGCGTCACGAGCGCTTTCGCGGGTTCGCCAGCATCGATGCGTGCGCCGGCCTCGACGATGCGCATTTCCGTCGCCTCGTCGCCGGTCAGTGAGCGCCCCTCCTCGCTACGAGCGATTTCGATAGCTCGTTCTGGGCGTCCGAGTCCACGCTCGGCGTCGGCGATCAGTGGCAGCAGCGATGTGCCGCCGTTGATTCTGCGCGCGGCCCGCAACTCGGTCAGAGCTTCTTGCCATTCGCCGGCGTTGTAGGCCGCGATTCCCGCGGTCTCGCGGACCAGTCCGACCCTCGAGGCGCGTTCCCGCGCTGCACGTGCGTGAGCCAGCGCCAACTCGGGATCTGAATCGAGCAGCTGAGCGACCATCACCAGATGCCTCGCCACCCGATCGGCGTTCGCCTTGTCGAGCGTCAGCAGATCACGGCGTACTTCCTGGTCGAGGTCCGACGCCACGACGTCGTCGGGCAACGGCGGACCCGCAGGCCGGCCCTCGGGCCCTCGTCGATCCGAACCGCGTCGATCCGACGGTCGTCCACGGCCGTCTGGGCCACGTCCGCGATTGTCCGACCCACGCCCTCGGCCTCGTTTGTCCTGTCCCCGATCGCGATCGTTCATGACTCTCAATCTATGCCCTGCGGGGTCTTGGTGCGGAATCCACCGCGACCCGGAGCTCCCGCGTGCGCGAAATGTAAATGCCTGTGAATGCAGTAATGCCCCGCACCACGGGGGTGCGGGGCATTACTGGA
>NZ_CBDRLS010000004.1:0-596854 GCF_965344965.1 Gordonia jacobaea
GGCAATCGAAGGCCGCGACCAGGTGCTGCCCCGCGTGACAGCGGTGGCGCGACCGGCGCGGGTGCCACTATCCGCTGCGCAGTCGCGGATGTGGTTCATCAACCGATTCGACCCGACGTCGGCGTCCTACAACATTCCACTTGTGTTGCGCCTCAAGGGAACTCTCGACCTCGAGGCTCTGGCCGCAGCAGTCGGCGACGTCGTGGAACGTCACGAGGTGCTGCGCACGATCTACCCGGATGACGGTGACGGCCCAGTGCAGCACATCGTCGACGCCGCACAGGCGCGCGACGAGGTGGATTGGGGCATCGCATTCCAACGTGATGAGCTTATTATTTCTGCCACAGCGGGATTCGACGTCGCGCGTGAACTCCCGATCCGGGGTCGGGTACTGCGGGTTGCCGACGGTGAGCACGAACTGGCGCTCACGGTTCATCACATCGCGTTCGACGGGGGATCGGTTCCGGTACTCGTCGGCGATCTTCTCGCCGCCTACCTTCACCGCACCAGCCCGGCAGTGCCCGCGCAGGCTCCGCTGTCCGTGCAGTACGCCGACTATGCGCTCTGGCAGCAGGCGGCCCTCGGCAGCGTGCACGATCCGTCGAGCCCGATCGGTAGCCAAATGGACTACTGGCGAACGCAACTCGCGGCACTCCCGATCGTCACCGACCTGCCGAGGGATCGGCAGCGGCCCTCGGTGCGCGACAGCGACGCAGGTGTGGTCAGACTGACCGTCGACGACGCGTTGGCGGCTCGTATCGAGGCCTTCGCCCGAGACCACGAGATCACCGGCTTCATGGTCTTGCACGCGGCGCTGGCGATCATGGTGTCGCGCGAGGCCGCCACCGACGACGTCGTCATCGGAACCCCGATCACGGGGCGCACGGACTCTGCCCTCGCCGATCTCGTCGGGATGTTCGTCAACACATTGGTGCTGCGCACCGAGGTCGATCCGGGGCGGACCGTCGAGGACTTCCTCGCGTCGGTGCGCACCACCGATCTCGATGCCTTCGCGCACGCCGACGTGAACTTCGAAGATCTCATCGACGAGTTGTCGCCCGCGCGTTCCACCGCATTCGAGCCGCTCGTGCAGATCGCCTTCACCCATGTGTCGGGCGACGTCGATCCGCGGGCCGAGATGGAGGCGGCCGGACTGGTCGCCGAACCGCTGGACATCGCTGCGCCGACAGCCAAGTTCGACCTCACGGTCGGCGTGGCAGACCGACGCGCAGACTCTCCCATGACGGCCGAATTCATCTATGCCAGCGCATTATTCGACGAATCGACGGTGCGCGGTTTCGCCGATCGCTGGTTGACGGTGCTGGAAGCGATGGTGGCGAATCCCCGGGTCGCCGTCGGCGACATCGACCTCGCGGTCGACGACGACACGGTGGTGTCACTCGGGGTGCGGAGTCGGAACTCGTTGGGCACCAATGGTGTTGCGGCCGATGGCGGTGTCTCGATGCCGCGAGTACTCGTCGACATCCTCGACGATCGCGTGATCGACCCAGGCCGTCCGGCACTGGTCTGTGGTGACCAGCAGTTGACCTACGACGAATTCGAGAAGGCGGTCAATCGTGTGGCCCGCCGACTGATCGCCGCGGGTGTCGGACCCGGCGACGTGATCGCCGTCGGCATGAACCGGTCGATCAACTCGGTTGTCGCCGTATTCGGTGTGTTCCGAGCAGGGGCCGCGTACGTGCCCATCGCGCCGTCGTATCCCGAGGACCGCATCGCCTTCATGCTGGCCGATTGCGGTGCAACCCTTGGGATCAGCGATCGCGACACCATCCCCGGCTTCGGAGAATCGCCGTGCACATGGATGGACATCGACACCCTGATCGCACCCGGGGTCGCAGACGGCCCCGTCACGAACGACGAGCGCCGTGCACCGAAGAGACTCGACGACCTCGCATATCTCATCTACACCTCCGGATCGACCGGTCGCCCCAAGGCGGTCGGCGTCGCTGAGCGCGGCATCGCCAATCTCGTCGACGCACTCGCGGAGATCTCCGGGACCTCGGCAACCGCATCCGATGTCCGGGTGCTGCATGTCGCATCGCCCAGCTTCGACGCGTCGGTACTCGAAATGCTCTGGGGCATAGGCCTCGGCCACACCCTGGTGATCGCCGGCGCCGACGAGTACGCCTCGGACGCGCTCGGCCGCGTCCTCGAGCGCGGCGGTGTCACCGACGCGATCATCACGCCGACGGTGCTCGCCACCGTCGACCCGCGTTTCGGTGCGAGCCTGCGAAATCTCGCATCGGCGGGAGAAGCGTGCCCACCCGAACTCATGGACAGGTGGGCGTCGGCTCATCCCGATCTGCGGACGCTCAACCTCTACGGGCCGTCGGAGACGACGGTGTGGGCAACCGCGGCCGTGATCGAGCGCGGGCAGTCGGTGACCATCGGACGCCCGATTCGCGGGTTCGCCGCGTATGTTCTCGATTCGCGACTGCACCAAGTGCCGCAGGGCGTGACGGGGGCGCTGTATCTCAGCGCCGACGACTCTCTCGCGCGTGGCTACCTCGGACGCCCCGGACTGACCGCGAAGGCGTTCGTCGCGAATCCGTTCAGCTCGACACCGGGCGCGCGCCTGTACGCGACGGGCGATCTCGTCAGGGTCACCGCCACAGGCGAATTGGAGTACGCCGGCCGCATCGACACACAGGTCAAGTTGCGCGGGCTGAGGATCGAACTCGGCGAGATCGAGGCGGCACTCACCTCCCACCCCGACGTCGACGCCGCGGTGGTGATCGGTGTCGGAGGCGCTGTCGCGAGCGCGCTGGCAGGGTACGTGGTGGCATCATCCGACGTCGATGTCGCGGCCATCCGCGATCACATCGCCACGCGGCTTCCCTCGCACATGGTTCCCGCGAGTCTGACTGTGCTCGATGCACTGCCCCATACGCCCGGAGGCAAGATCGACGCTGCCGCGCTGCCTGCACCTGCCGAAGAAGCGCAGCAACACAGCAGCGTCGCACCGGCGACCGACGCGGAGGAGCGTGTCGCCGCCGTCTACGCCGAGGTGCTCGGTAGCGAGACCATCGGCGTCACGGAGAGCTACTTCGACCTCGGCGGCAACTCGTTGTCGGCCACTCGCGTTGCTGCGCGGATCTCCGAACTCTTCGACGCCGACATCACCGTGCGCGACGTCTTCGAGCAGCCAACCGTGCGCGGTCTCGCCGCGCTTGCGGCGCAGCGTGAGCCGGGCCTTGCCCCGGTCGTGCCGGTCGTGCCCCGTCCGGCCCGCATTCCGCTGTCGTTCGCGCAGGCCAGGATGTGGGTCATCAACCAGTTCGATCCCGCGTTGAGCACCTACAACGTCCCGGTGCTGCTTCGGCTCAGCGGCGACGTCGACGTGGCTGCGCTGCGGGCAGCCGTCGTCGACGTGGTCGAGCGTCACGAGGTGCTGCGGACGGTGTTCCCGGCGGTGGACGGCGTTCCGGTGCAGATCATCGGCGGTGTCGACACCGTGTCGGACCGCCTCGATTGGGGCGTCGTCGACTCCGCCGCACAGCTCGAGGCCGCGGTGACCGACGGCTTCGACGTCAGTGTCGAGGAACCGCTGCGGTGCCGCGTCTGGCAGTCCGCGCAGGACGAGTATGTGTTCGGGCTGGTGGCCCACCACATCGCCGCCGACGGCGAATCGATGGGCCCATTGGTCAGCGACATGATGGCGGCGTACGCGGCACGCGCGACCGGCTCGGCACCGCACTTCGCGCCGCTGCCGGTGCAGTTCGCCGATGTGGCCATCTGGCAGCACGAGGTGCTCGGGCGGCCGGACGACCCGGCGTCGGTGGTCGCGCGTCAACTGTCCTACTGGGAGGACGCGCTGGCAGGAGTACCGGATGTGGTGGAACTGCCGACCGACCGTCCGCGACCCCTCGTCGCCTCCGAGCGGGGTGCGCAGGTCGGGTTTGCGATACCGGCCGCCATCGCAGGCCGGGTGTCGGCGGTGGCACGCGAGCACGGTGTGACACCGTTCATGGTCGTGCACGCGACACTCGCTGCGCTCCTGTCCCGATTGGCCGCCACGACCGATGTCACGGTGGGAACCCCGATTGCCGGTCGCGGACAACGTGATCTCGACGCATTGGTCGGCATGTTCGTCAACACCCTCGTACTCCGCAGCGACGTGGACCCCGGCGCATCGTTCGCCGATCTACTCGAGTCTGTGCGGACCACCGACCTCGACGCGTTCGCCCACGCCGATGTTCCGTTCGAAGCGGTGATCGATCGTCTCGACCCCGTGCGTTCGGAAGCGTTCGCGCCCCTCACCCAGGTGCTGCTCACGTTCCATCAGTCGGTGCTGCCGGAGTTCACGGCAGATGTGAACGCCACACATGTTGCCGAAGTGCAGATCTCGCCCATCGCGCCGCAGCACACCCCGGCCAAGGTCGACCTCACCTTCGGTATCGCCGACGCTCCCGACGGTCAGCCGTGGACGGCGCAGATCGTCTATGCCACAGACCTTTTCGATGGCTCGACGGTTGACACGATCGCCGACCGGTTCGTCCGGATGCTCGACGGCTGCACCGCCGATCCGAGCCTGCCGATCGGCGACGTCGTGCTGCTGTCGGATCACGAGAAGGCGACGCTCGCCGCACTTCCGGCGCCGATAACGAACACGCCGCGCGCAGACCTGAGCCTCGTCGACCTGTTCGCCGAATCTGTACGCGCACACCACGACCGGCCAGCAGTCAGCGCGGCCGGACAGTCGCTCGACTACGGCGAACTCGACCGCCGGTCGACGGCAGTGGCCGCGGCACTGGTCGAGCGCGGTGTCGTCGCGGGAGATCTCGTCGGTGTCGCAACGGCACGCACCGTCGACCTCGCCGTCGCCATTCTGGGTGTCCTCAAGGCGGGTGCGGGCTATCTCCCGTTGGATACGACGAACCCGGTGCAACGCCTGACCTACATCGTCGCCGACGCCGCCATCGACCTGATCATCACCGACGCCGCGACCGTCGATCACGAGCTGTTCGGGCAGTTGCCCGACGCCGTCGCGGCCGTCGACGTCGACGACCTGGTGGGCGAGGGGACAGGTCTGCCCACGCCGACGCCGGTCATCAAACCTGATTCCGGCGCGTACGTCATCTACACCTCCGGATCCACCGGCAAGCCCAAGGGTGTGCAGATCACTCACCGCGACGTGCTCACCCTGATCGACACCACCGCGACCGACTTCGAGTTCGTCCCGACCGACGTCTGGACCATGTTCCACTCTTATGCGTTCGACTTCTCGGTGTGGGAACTGTGGGGCCCGTTCGCGTCGGGTGCGCGTCTGGTCATCGTCGACCGCGACGTCGCACGCGACCCGGACGCATTCGTCGAACTCCTCGGCCGCGAAGGGGTGACGGTGCTGAGCCAGACGCCGTCCGCCTTCTACCAACTCATCGACGCTCGACGGCGCGTCGGACCTGATCTCGCCCTGCGCTACATCGTGTTCGGCGGCGAGGCGCTCGCATTCGATCAGGTCGACCGCTGGTTCACCGAAAACCCCTCGGACACAGCTCAACTGGTCAACATGTACGGCATCACGGAGACCACGGTGCATGTCAGCATCCGGCCCATGGACCGAGCATCGGTCCTCGACGGCGACAGCTCGCTGATCGGTAGGCCGTTGAGCTCGTTGGGCATTCACATCCTCGACTCGCGACTGCATCCGGTCCCGCCGGGCGTCGTCGGCGAAATCTATGTCACGGGTGGCCAATTGGCGCGGGGTTACCGGGGGCGGTCGGAGCTCACCGCCACGCGGTTCGTCGCCGACCCCTTCGATCCGGGCGGCGAACGGATGTACCGCACCGGCGACCTCGCTCGCCGCATCGGCGACGACATCGAGTATCTCGGTCGCGGTGATGCGCAGGTGCAGCTGCGTGGCTTCCGCATCGAGTACGGCGAGGTCGAGGCCGCATTGGCCGCTGCTCCCGGCATCAACGCGGCCGCGGCAACGGTCGTCGACATCCCCGGACGTGGCGATCAACTCGTCGGCTATGTGGTCGCAGACCGGATCGACTCGATAGACGTGGACGAGGTCCGCGACTCGGTTGCGCGCGCGGTGCCGACGTACATGATTCCCGGAATCATCATGCCGATCGATCGTCTGCCGCTGACCGCGAACGGCAAACTGGATCGACAAGCACTGCCGCAGCCCACGATCGACAGCGTCGGCGGCGACGACGTCGTGCCGGCGACACCCGCGGAGGAGACTCTGGCCGGCCTCGTCGCCGGTGTGCTCGGGGTCGAAAAGGTCGGCATGACCGACTCCTTCTTCGCGCTCGGCGGTGACTCGATCCTCGCCATCACGCTCTCGTCGGCCGCACGTGCAGCAGGCCTTCCGATCTCCCCGCGCGACATCTTCGAGCACAAGTCGGTGCGCGCACTTGCCGTGGCAGCAGCAGCCGATGCACACCGACTCCCGATGCTCGCCGAGTTGCCGGACGGGCCGACGGGTGCCGTCCCGGTCTCGCCGGTTGCTGCGTGGATGATCGAATTGTCCGACGAGCCAGACGATTTCGCCGACTTCTCGCAGTCGATGACACTCATCGCGCCCGAAGGTCTCGACACCGAGAGGCTGCGGGGACTGCTCACGACGGTTGTCTCGGCACACCCGATGCTGTCGTCGACACTGCGGTGCGTCGACGGCGAGTGGGTGGCCACAGGAGGATTCGACGCCACACCGAGCGTCGTCGGCGAGCGGGTCGATGCAGCCGGCGGCAGCCCGGAATTCGCTGCCGCGGTGCGGGCGGCACATGCTCGCGCACTGCGTGAGCTGTCACCGGCCGACGGGGTCCTGGTGTCCGCCGCACACGTCGTGGGAGCCGACGGTGCGCGGGTGGTGCTCGCGATCCATCACCTCGGCGTGGACGCGGTCTCGTGGCCGATCCTCATCGAGGATCTGATCACGGCGTGGGCGGCGTCGGAAAGCGGTGGCGATGCGACGTTGCGTCCCGAGGTCACCTCGGCACGGGCGTGGCACTCCGCGCTGGCCGAACGCACACCCGATCACGTGGGCGAGGTCGACTACTGGCTGGCGCGCGTCGACCGCGAGCCCACCGATCTCGGCGTCACCGTCGACCGCGACCGAGATCGATTCGCCACGCTCTCCACGGTGACCGTCGCCGTCGGCGCCGTGGACACGGAGGCGCTACTCACCAGCGTCCCCGAACAGTTCGGTGGGCATGTCAACGACGCTCTGCTCGGTGCGTTGGCGCGCGCGATCACGTCGTGGCAGCGTGCTCGCGGAATCGTCGACGATGCTCCGGTATCGATCCTGGTCGAAGGTCACGGACGCTACGAGGACGTGCTCGCCCACGGCTCGTCACCGAGCACCGCTGACCTCTCCCGCACCGTCGGATGGTTCACGTCGATCGCCCCGATCGTCGTCGACCCGGGCGATGACGTCGTGCACGCCGTGAAGACTGCCAAGGAGGAACGCCTCGGTCAGCCCGGGCACGGTCTGGGATTCGGCCTGCTGCGCAACAACCTCTCGCGCAACGGTGACGCACGGTTGGCGCAGACCGCGTTGCCCGGTATCGCGTTCAACTACCTCGGAGCCGGCGTCCGCGGCAGCGACGACGCGGCGGTGTTGCCGTTCACCGCCGATCCCGCGGCACCCGCACTGCCCGCGTCGGTGTCGGGTCGCATGGTTGCGATGAACACGCTCTCCGTCAACGTCGGCACCGCGACGACCGACAGCGGCCGCGAACTGTCGGCCGACCTGCTGTTCCCGAGTGGCGCATTTTCTCGGTCGGACATCGAAGACCTCGGTGATCGATGGGCGGCCGAACTCGCCGCGGTCACCGCCGCGGCGCGACAGCCGGGCGGGCCGGGACTATCGCCCTCGGACGTGCCCGGTACCGGCGTGACCCAGGACGACCTCGACGAGCTCGCGCACCGTTTCGGCTCGGCCGACGTCTGGCCGATGACGCCGCTCCAAAGGGGCCTGCACGTCCAATCAGAGCTCGCGGGCGACGACGCGGTGGATGTCTACGTGGTGCAGGGAATCCTCCACCTCGGCGGGGACATCGACGTCGAGCGGCTTCGTCGTGCGACAGAAGCACTCTTCGATCATCACAGGGCGCTGCGTTCGGCGTTCGTGCGTTGCGGAAGCGGCGCCGTGGTCACGGTGATCCCGGAGTCGGTCTCCGTGCCGTGGAAGGTCGTCGAGGTACCGGCGTCGTCGGCCGGTGATGACATGTCGGCTGATGACAAGTCGGCAGTGGAGCGCTACGCCGATGTGGAGCGACGTCGTGGATTCGATCTCGAGTCCGCCCCGCTGATGCGCTTCACGCTCGTCCGCCACGGCGACGACGCGCACCTGATCGTCACCAATCACCACATTCTGATCGACGGATGGTCGGGTCCGCTCGTCCTCGCCGACCTGCTCGCGCTGTACGCGACCGGGTCGACCTACACCGGGACACAACCCGGTGGTGGCGACTTCGGCGATCATGCGCGCCGCATCGCGCTCGCCGATCCCGACGCCGCTCGGGCAGCGTGGCGAGGCGTGCTCGCACCGGTCGACGCTCCGACCCTCGTGGCTCCCGGCGTGTCCGGTGCTCGCGAGATGCTTCCGCGCGATCACTCCGCACTGCTCGACGAGCAGATCGTCGACGGAATCGAGCGGCTCGCCAGGGCACAGGGCGCAACCGTGGCCACGGTGCTGCAACTGGCCTGGGCTGTGTTGTTGTCTCGACTGACCGGGAACCGGGTCGTCGCATTCGGTGAGACCACCTCGGGCCGCCCCGCAGATCTCGAAGGCGTGGCGTCGATGGTCGGCCTGTTCATCAACACCGTGCCCGCTGTCGTCGACGTCGACCCGGACGCACCCGTCGCGGACGTGCTCGCCCGTCTGCAGCAGGCGAAGGTGACCGTGCTCGACCACCAGCACATCGGACTGACAGAACTGATGGCGCTGGCCGACGTCCCGCTGCTGTTCGACACCCTCACGGTGCACGAGTCCTACCCGGTGGACGGCGACTCGCTGGCGACCGCCAACCCCGCACAGACCGGGGGACTGCAGATCCTCGATTTCGATGGCACCGACGCGACCCACTACCCGCTCAACATGGCGACGGCTCCGTTGCCGGGCGGCCGGATCTCGCTCACGCTCAAGTATCTGCCTGCGGCGTTCGACGATCACCAGGTAGAGGTATTCAGCACCGCGCTGGTCGAGATCCTGCGCCAGATGGCCGCAGACCCGACACGCCTCACCGCCGACATCACCCTCGTCACCGAACAACAGAGGGCACTGTTCACGCCGGTCGACGGTGGTGAAGGGGAACGACCGCGGCTGCTCGCCGACCTCTTCGCCGAAGCCGCGGCGGCATACGGACCGCGCACTGCGGTCAGCGACGCGGCCGGTTCGACGCTGACCTACGCCGAACTCGACGCCGAGTCCACTCGCCTCGCGCGGTGGCTGATCGCACGTGGGATCGGGACCGAGTCGCTCGTCGGTCTGGCGATCGGACGCTCCACGGAATTGCTCACCGCGATCTGGGCAGTCGCCAAGACCGGCGCGGGGTATGTGCCGATCGATCCCGACTATCCGGCGGAACGAGTCGCGACGATGGTCGAGGATTCCGGCGCCGTACTGGGCCTGACCCGCTCGCGCTCGCTGCCGACGCGGCCGGGACTCGACTGGGTCGACCTCGACGACCCGGCCGTCTCGCGCGCAATCTCGTCACAGGACACCACGTCGCTCGCCGCGAACGAGCTACTGAAGCCGGTGCGACCGGACAACACGGCCTACGTGATCTACACCTCGGGATCGACCGGAAGGCCCAAGGGTGTGAGCGTCACGCACTCCGGCCTGGCCAACTACGCCGCAGCGGAATCGTCCCGCTTCCCGCAGGTCGAGAAGCCGGTTGTGCTGGGCTTCGCGTCGCCGAGCTTCGACGCCTCGGTGCTGGAGTACCTCCTCGCCGCAGCATTCGGCGGCGAGATCGCATACCGCCCGGCGGACGCGGTCGGTGGCGAGGCACTGGAGCGGTTCATGCGAGAACGTGCGGTGACGCATACGTTCCTGACCCCGACCGTGCTGTCGACCATGGATCCGGCTGCACTGCCGGATCTGGCAGGGGTTGCGGTGGGCGGCGAAGCCGTCCCGCCGTCGATCGTCGACGGTTGGTCGGGCCACCTCAGCCTGCACAACATCTATGGTCCGACCGAGACGACGATCAGTGTGACGTTCGCGCGGCCGACGTGGCCGGGTGCCAGAGTGCTTCTCGGCGGTCCCATCAACGGCACAGGTTTCGAAGTCCTCGACGCCCGCCTGCATCCCGTACCCGAGGGAGTCTCCGGAGAGCTCTACATCACCGGACTACCGCTCTCTCGCGGATATCTCGATCGGCCGGGACTGACGTCGGAGCGGTTTGTCGCGCACCCGAACGGCACCGCGGGCGAACGCATGTACCGCACAGGCGACGTCGTCCGTTGGCAGCGCGACGAGACCGGTGAACTCTCACTCGAGTACGCGGGCCGAAGCGACGCTCAGGTCAAGCTTCGCGGTCTACGAATAGAACTGGGTGAGATCGAGGCGGCACTGTCGGCCCATCCGAAGGTCGAATCGGCCGTCGTCGTCGGAGTCGGGGGAGCGGTGGCGACAGCGCTCGCCGGGTACGTCGTGCTCGACGATTCCCCGGGCCCCGATGATTCCCTCAGCGATCCCGAGGAATCCGTGTCGACGACGCTGCGGCACTTTCTCTCGCAACGGTTGCCCGCCCATATGGTGCCGTCGAGCATCACCGTGCTCGATGCGTTTCCGCTCACGGCCGTCGGCAAACTCGACAAGCGCGCGCTTCCCGAACCGCAGCGCCCGAGCGGGGTTCGTGTTGACCCGGTCGGGCCGATCGAGGAATCGGTGGCCGAGGTGTTCGGCGAGATCCTCGGCGTCGAGAACGTCGGCGCGACCGACAGCTTCTTCGACCTCGGCGGCGATTCGTTGTCGGCGACCCGTGCTCTCGGTCTCTTGCGGCGCGTGCACGGCGATCATCTCGAACTCGGCTGGTTGTTCAACGATCCGACGCCGCGCGGGATCGCGGCCCGAATCGAAGGCGCCACCGCGCCGGCAGGTGAGGTTCTCATCGAACTCGCGCGCGGCTCACAGCCTCCGCTGTTCTGTGTGCACCCGGCGGGCGGACTCGCGTGGTTCTATGGCGGGTTCGTGCCCTACCTGGCCGATCGGCCGGTGTACGGCCTGCAGGACCCGCACGCCGTGTCCGGAGAACCGTTTGCCTCGTCTGTCGAAGAGCTGGCGCAGCGGTACCTCGCCGAGATCCGACGCGTGCAGCCGGAAGGGCCGTACAACCTGCTCGGTTGGTCGCTCGGTGGATACGTCGCCTACGCGATGGCCACGGCGCTGCGGGAAGCAGGCGAGCAGGTTGCCTTCCTCGGCGTGATGGACTCGGCGCCGGTGTCCGTCGATCAGGTGAACGGGTCTGAATCGGCCGAGCGGGTGCGTCCCGGCGGCGAGTTCGTCGGCGATTTGCTGGGGGGCTGGCGCGACCTATTCGATCTCGGGGAAGATATTGAGGCGAGCTCTGCCGATGAGGTCGCAGCGATCGTGCGGGACAGGATCGCATCGCTGGGACTGCTGCGTGATGAGCAGGTGCAGTGGGTGATGGACAGTTTCGCGGGTGGTGAGCAGTTGGTGGAGCAATTCCGCCCCGACCGGTTCGACGGCTCGCTGCTGGTGTTCACGGCGACACGCGACAAGGAAGACCCATCCGCTGTCGCGCGGTCGTGGGAACCACACGTCGACGGAGACGTTGTCAACGTAGACGTCGACGCCGACCACCTCGGCATGGCGAATGCGGACGCACTCGCTGTCATCGGGCCGGTCCTGGCTCTGCGACTGGCGGGCAACGCGCACGAGCAACACACAACGAACATCGAAGACGATGGTGAGGAAAGGAAGCGACAATGACGAATCCCTTTGACGACGAGAACGGACGATTCTTCGTCCTGGTCAACCACGAGAACCAGCACTCCCTGTGGCCGACATTCGCCGACATCCCCGACGGATGGACCAAGGTGTTCGGAGAGGACAGCCGGGCCGCGTGCCTCGAGTACGTCGAGCAGAACTGGACCGACCTGCGCCCGAAGAGCCTCATCGAAGCGATGGAGGCCGATTAGTCGGCGCGAAGGGCAGACGCCCCTGTAGAGGCTGCGACACGACGACGTAATCGCCGACCGGTGACACGCATATAACGCTTTCACACCAGTCACATCAGCAACATTGGATACCTGCTGACGCCTCAGTAGCATCGGGTTTTGTAGAAACACGAAATCCGAGTGGAATTCGTCACATAGTACGGTGGTTCGTCTTCCGAACAAGTCGCTTAGGTGCATTCTGTTCGAAAGGATCGACGCCATCGTTGGGAGGCAAGATGGCTGAGGTCGGAGATGTCGACGCGTGGGGTGCTCGAGGTCGAATGATGACGGAATTGCGTAACGACGTGAAGCGGCGCGCTGAGGCGACGCCGTGGATGACGGCTGTTCGCTTGGGGGGCGATTCGGCGACGTACGCCGAGCTTGCGGAGAGCATGTCGTCGTACGAAAAGGTGATGAAGCGAAACGGTATGTCGTCGGAGGCCGCGATCTACGCGGCACTGCTTCACTCACTCCCGTCGATTGCCACGGTCAGCGATCCCGTCAAGCAGGGGGCGATGATCGATCAGGTTCTCGCCTGGCTCGGTCGCAATCTGCCGTTCTCCGGTGGTTCGCTCCGGGCCGTGGGCTGACGCTCCCGCCCTGCGGCACCAACTCACAAGCCTGCGACCAACTCCACCGGCCGCGGCACCAACTCACAAACCTGCGATCACCAGCACCAGCAGCATGATCGGAATGCCGATCACCGCGGCGATCGTGCCGAGGACTATTCCGGTGACAGCGCGGCCACTGCCTCGATAGCGGGTCGGGTGTCGGTGTATTTGGCGAACGCCCGCAGCACCGAGCACCATCGACAAGAGCCCGACGACCCCGCCGATGCCCAACACCGAAATAAGTGGGAACGCGGCCAATGCGGTCACCAACGACGCTGTGGTCAGCGGCGATGTCCGCGGTCGCGCTGGCACCTGACTGGCGAGAGGTACCGGACGGACCGTCGGTATCACCGTCGGCGTGAGGATCACGCGTTCAGCGTGGGCGAGGTCCCAGTAGTCGCCTACCTCCGGTAGTGGGGTATCGCGTGATGTGTCTCGTGTCCGCACGCGGAGGCCTTCGATGGGCACAGGATTGCGTCGTGATCGCGGCGCGTTGTCGCCACGGCCAGATGACGCGGCGTCCGGCACCGAGTACGCCTCCGAGGCATCCGGCGTCGATGAAGCATCCGGTATGGAGGGCAGCGACATCGACTCCAGCACGTTCGACTGCGGCCAGCGCTCGTAACGGTCGGTTGCTGCCGGTTCGATCGGCGCTGTGTGGTGTTCGGTTCGCATCGGCCCTCCTCGTAGTGAGTCTACCGATGCACACCGCGCCGCCCCGGAATGAAGAGTCCGGAACGGCGCGGAGTGTGTGGATCTGTACTGAGGCGTCCGGCGAATCAGCCGCCGTGCTGGCCCATCATCGAGGTGAGCTGGGTGACGGCGTTGCCGGACAGCTTCCACTCGCCATCGACTTTCACGTACGAGAGCGTGATGTTCGCGGGGTTGGACGTGTGCGGGCTCTTGACCTCCACGCTGGCATCCGCAGCGTTGTCGCCGGTCTTCTTGACCTCGGTCACGGTGTACACATCGGGTCCGTAGCCCGCTGCCGACGCGCCCTTGGCGTACGCCTGGATCGCGGTCTTGGTGACCGGGTTGCTGGTGTCGACGACCTTCTCGAGCTCGTCGGACGAGGTATTGGGGTCGACGGCCTTGCGGAGGATGTCCTGGGCGTCGGAATTGGTCAGGCCGGCGATCGCCGCGGCGGCCTGGCTCGTCGCCTCGGTGACCTTACTGGTGGCGCTTGCGACGGTATCGCTGGCGCTGTCCGAACCTGAACAGCCCGCTACAGCGACAAGTGCGGCGCCCGCGATCATGGCTGCCGCGAGAGACTTCCGAAGCTTCATTGCTACTCCTGACGACGAATTGTAAGGCCACACTAACCGATCGCTTTACGTCGACGAGGGGCGGCACTACACGTGGGAATTAACCGGACCGTGGTCCGGTTATGGCGAGTGAAAGGTTTCGTATCCGTCATTCCAGGAGGCATGACATGCAGTTCGGACTGTTTTCCGTCAGCGACATCACGGCCGACCCTACGACGGGAGTCGAGCCGACAGAACACGAGCGCATCAAGGCGTCGGTGGCTATCGCGAAGAAGGCCGAGGACATCGGTCTCGACGTGTACGCCCTCGGCGAGCACCACAATCCACCGTTCTTCTCGTCGTCGCCGACGACGACGCTCGCCTACATCGCAGCTCAGACGAGCAAGCTGCAGCTCTCCACCGCGACGACACTCATCACCACCAACGACCCGGTCAAGATCGCCGAGGACTTTGCGATGCTGCAACACCTCGCCGACGGCCGCGTCGACCTGATGCTCGGTCGTGGCAACACCGGCCCGGTGTACCCGTGGTTCGGCAAGGACATCCGGCAGGGGATCCCGCTGGCCATCGAGAACTATCACCTGCTGCACCGGTTGTGGACCGAGGACGTCGTCGACTGGGAGGGCAAGTTCCGCACCCCGCTGCAGTCGTTCACGTCGACGCCGCGTCCGCTCGACGACGTCGCGCCCTTCGTCTGGCACGGCTCGATCCGCAGTCCGGAGATCGCCGAGCAGGCCGCCTATTACGGTGACGGCTTCTTCGCCAACCACATCTTCTGGCCCGCCGAGCACTCGAAGCGACTGATCGACTTCTATCGGGAGCGCTACGAGCACTACGGACACGGAAAGGCGAGCCAGGCGATCGTCGGGCTCGGTGGTCAGTTCTTCATCAGGAAGAACTCCCAGGACGCCGTCAACGAGTTCCGTCCCTACTTCGACAACGCGCCCGTGTACGGGCACGGACCGTCGTTGGAGGACTTCAGTCGCGAGACGCCGCTCACGGTCGGCAGCCCGCAGGAGTTCATCGACCGCACGCTCTCGTTCCGCGACACCTTCGGCGACTACCAGCGCCAGCTGTTCCTCGTCGACCACGCAGGACTGCCGCTCAAGACGGTCCTCGAGCAGCTCGACGAGCTCGGCGAGGTGCTCCCCGAACTCCGCAAGGGATTCGCAGAAGGCCGCCCGGCAGATGTTCCCGACGCGCCGACGCACGCCTCGCTCGTCGCGGCACGCGACGCAGAGGAGCTTGCAGAGCAGGAAACACAGGTGAACGCATGAAGCCACTGACACTCGTCGCGGTCAACGCCGGGCTCAGCGAACCGTCGTCGACGAGGATGCTCGTCGACCGGCTCACCGGCGACGCCGTGTCGCTCGTGCGGTCGCAGGGCGGAGACGTCGACGTGCAGATCATCGACCTGCGCGACCTCGCCGTCGACATCGGGCGTTCGCTGGCAACCGGTTTCGCGACCGGTGCTGCCGGCGACGCCATCCGGTCCGTCCAGGACGCCGACGCGCTGATCGTCGCGACCCCGGTGTTCAACGCGTCGTACTCGGGTTTGTTCAAGTCGTTCTTCGACCTCGTCGACGTCGACGCGATGGAGGGCAAGCCGGTCCTCATCGCGGCGACCGGGGGCAGTCCCCGGCACTCGATGGTCCTCGACCACGCGCTGCGTCCGTTGTTCGGCTACCTGCGCACCGTGGTTGTGCCGACCGGCGTCTACGCGGCGTCGGAGGACTGGGCGTCGACCTCCGGCGACACGGCAACGCTGTCCGACCGAATCCGCCGGGCCGCAACACAATTGGTGGCGCTCATGCCCACCGGAACTGTTCGGCAGGCCGCCGCGTCGCAGACGTCGGACGCTGATCGCGGCGAGCAGCGGGTACACGCGGGCGAGGAGGCGGGGATCGCCAACTTCGCTCGTCTGCTCGCAGGCGACTGAGTGATAGAGGCTGACCGAAGCGGATTGACCGCCTATGCGCGCCCGGGAGTGTTCTCCCGGGCGCGCAGTCGTGTGCCCGGAAGGGTCGGCGCCGGCAGGTGCTGCACCTCGCCGGTGTAGCCCTGCACCTGGCCGAAGCGTTCACTGTGCGCCATCCACTCCTCGCGCGCGAGGACGATCTCCTCGTGGCTGCGCCCGACGAAGTTCCACCACATGATGATGTCGTCGTCGAACGGTGCACCCCCGAGCACGATGACCCGCGCGTCGTCGTCGCCGCGGTTGGCGAGGACGATGGCCTCGGCGCCGACTCCGACGTAGCCGAGTTCGGTCCGCTCGAGCGGTCCGGTCGTCGAATCGACGATCTCCACGCGACCGGAGTCGACGAGGAATCCGTGTTCGAATCCGGGGTCGACGTCGAGCGTGACGTCTGCTCCCGGCGGGATACGCAGTTCAGCGCCCAGCAGTGGCGTGAACGTCTCGACGGGCGACGTGCTGCCGAGCAGGGTGCCGAGAAAGACGAGTGCCGTCACGTCGCCGACGGTGATCGCCGGTGGTGCGTAGTGGGCGAAGTCGCGTGCGGTGTTCGCGGACTCGCCGGGGAGTGCGACCCACAACTGCACGCCGTGAAGGACCGTGGTGTCGGGTGTGGAGACCTCGGTATGGGCGATGCCGTGTCCGGAGGTCATCAGGTTCAGTTCGCCCGGCCGGACCATCGCGTGATTGCCCATCGTGTCCCGGTGCTCGATCTCACCGGTGAAAAGCCAACTGACCGTTTGCAATCCGATGTGCGGATGCGGTGGGACGTCCATGCCGCCGGTGGTCGAGACGTCGTCGGGGCCGTAGTGATCGGCGAAGCACCACGCTCCGATCAGCGACCGTTCCCGTTGCGGCAGGGTGCGATGCACCGTCATGGCACGCGGCCCGCCGAGCGGTACGTCGCGCGCGGTGAGCACTTCGACGCGCAGCGATCCGTCATGATCGGGATCGGCGTTCTCGGCTTCGGTCTGGCAGTCGATCTCGGCCGGGTGTGCTTCGAGGTTGCTCATGGCTCGTGTGCCTTTCGGCTGGCGCCTTTCGGCTTGTGGACCGTTTGGCTGTGGGGCTGATGACGCCAGTCTAGGAACAGCCGGGTCGACGACGCGTGCCCGGTGCGATCGGCGAGCCGAATCTCAGAGATCGGTGGCGTCGTCGAATGTCATGGCCAGGTGTGCCACCGACATCGTCATGGCGGCGTGCCGGGCCAACTTCAGGTCACGTAGTTCTTCTGCGATCGGGTGACCGCCGAGCGTCAGGGTGGCGCCGCCGATCCGTGCGCGGACACCGCTGAGTGATCCCAGCCGCCACGGTATGGAGCGCAGCGCTCCGTCGAGGCACGAGTAGGCGGTGAGTTCCGCATCCCCTGAGCCCGCGGGGACCGGCAGGCCAGGTGCGGTCTCGAGTGCCGCGATGAGGCTTCCGTCGTGCGAGACGCTGCCGCGCTTGCGTGAGCTGTCATGGTCGACGTCGAAGTCGGCGAGAAACTTGGGGAAGCCCCAAATCCCGCGCCCTGCCTGACGGGTGAACTCGCCGTCGACGGGAAGCCGATGAATCAATGCGTGCGCATCGCCGCGCAACACCGAGCCGAGCGCATTGATGGGCGATGGACGTTGCGCCGGATTCTCGACGAGCAAACACACACCGAACTCGTTGTATGGGCCGAGATCTCCGTCGACGTAGTCGACGAATACCAGCATCACCATTCCGCGGCCGGGGCGCATCCGCAGTGGACGAAGGGGCGATGCGCCCGACGCTGCTATGGCTCGCGCCATCGCGTCGGCGTCGGCGGTGAATCCCGCGACGATACACCGCGCATCTCTGACCTGGACGGGCATCGTGAGCGTGGTACCTGCGACGGTGTGGGTCGACGGGGAGGGCATGAGGCCCCTTTCTGACAGCGACGGACAAACGAGAACGTGTTCTAGTTTGGCATACCGTCTGCTGAGCGATGGCTCCTCGGCCTGAATGTGTGTCTTATCGAAAGATGTGGCTGCTGCAGCACCCACATCTTTCGATAAGACACACATATAGGCGCAGCAATCCAGCGCCGATTGTTGCGAATGCAACAAAGGCCCCATTTAGGGGACTACCGACATGTCAGACCCAATCCTTACTATTTGCTGTGAGTTGGGGATCGCTGTCGTAAAGACATGATGTGTAAGGACGTACTGGTGACCGTAGTTTCTCAGACCGGGGGGCCTCTCGCGGCGCCATCGCCTGTGCCCGGCGTCGTAGTTGATCGCGTCGCGACGTCGACCGCGTCCGCTCGCACCGAGATCGCCCGCATGGACGACTACCGCCACGGCCACGACGTCGCCGCCATGCGCCGGCCCGTGCTGTCGCGCCGCGAGGTCGAGGTGTTGTTGACCTGGCTGCGTGCCGAGTCGAAGGAAGACGCAGCGGCGACGCTGTTCATTTCGGCCTCGACCGTGAGCACCCACCTCGCGCGTATCCGCGCGAAGTACACGGCCGCCGGCCGTCCCGCCCCGACGAAGACCCATTTGCTGGCTCGCGCGCTCCAGGACGGTTACACCAGCCTCGACCTCTGGTGAGTTCTACGCCCCGATGTCTCGGGCGATCGACGGCCAGGTCTGATGCAGGTCGTCCTGCCAGTAGCCCCACGAGTGGGTTCCGCCTGAGCGCAGATTGACCTTGGCAGGAATGCCGAGCTGAGCGAGGCGCGTGGCCATCTGACGTGTGCACTGATCGATGCCGAACTCGATCGCTCCGCCGAGCAGAGCCTGGTTCGCCAGCACCAGCCCGTCGCCGTCGATCGACGGGTCGGACAATTGTTCGTGCTTGCCGGGAAGTCCGGTGCCCGCGGTCATGTAGACCTTGGTGCCGCGTAGCTTCGCCGCGTTGAGATAGGGATCGTTCGCGCGCCAACCGGGTCCATTCAGCGGCCCCCACATGTTGACCATGTTGCCGCCGCCGCGGTTCTCGACGACGAAGCGGATGTACTGCTGACCGACGGGGTCGCTGGTGCGAGCACAGCCGCTGAACGCGGCAATCGAGCGGTACATCCCCGGGGCCGCCAGCGCGAGGTTGAACACCGTGGTGCCGGCCATCGAGATGCCCGCTGCGGCAACCTTTCCGGTGGTCGGGAAGCGCTTGTCGATCAGGGGTGGCAGTTCTTTGGTGAGGAACGTCTGCCACTTGTTGCGTCCGAGGACCGGGTCGTCGCGCTGCCAATCGGTGTAGTACGAGAATGCACCGCCGATCGGGGTCACGACGTAGACGTTCTTGTCGGCGAAGAACTTCTTGTAGTCGGTGCGGGCGTCCCACGTGGCTGAATCCTCGCCACCGCCTGCGCCGTTGAGCAGGTACAGCGTCGGCGCGGGACGCGTGCGGTTCTTCGGCGTCAACACCGTGATCGGGACGATGCGATCCATCGACGCCGAATGCACCATCAGCGTCACCTGCTGGGGTGAATCGTCGGTGGAACTGACGATGCTCGACGTCGGCGCCGCCTGCGCGGGTGCCGTCGCCCCGAGGAACGCGGCCAGCGTGAGCCCAAGGGTCAGCCAGATCAGGTGTTGTCGACGCATCATTGCTCCTGCGATCACTCGTGACGTCTGCGAGGCCGCGTTTTCTCAAACGTCGACCCGCAGGCGTGTGCCGCGCTACAGCGCGACCTGCGTCAGGATATCGGTCGTCGGTTGAGCCGATCCACCCTGTGGCTCGATCGTCACCGCGAGCACCGTCGAGGAGTCGAGGGAATCGATCACCTGCGGGGCGCTGGAGCCGGTACCCGCGACCAGGCCCGCTGAGACCGGGGTGGCCGCTTTGCCGATCAGCCACAACTGGAATGTCTGGTCCGCGGGGATGGGGTTGCGCTGGTCGCGCACTACGGCGACAGCGCGGTTCGCCGACTTCGAACTCACCACGGTGATGGTGCCTCGATCATCGGCGAGCGACGAGACGGTCGATCGCGCATCAGGTGCGGCGAGTATGTCGGAGACCTGTTGGGCGGTGGTTGTCGTCGTCTGCTCCGGTGCGGTGGATCGTCCGATCAGTACACCAGCACCGAGCGCGACGGCCACCGCGACCGCTGCAGCGCCGACCGCGACTGCGACACGCCCGCGCCTGCTGCGCGCGCGGTCGATCGGAACAACGGTCGCGGGGTCACCGTCGGAGACGCCTGGGTGGTCGGTGTCGGTGTCGCTTGGCTGTGAGGCGTCGGTGTCGCTCGGCCCTTCGGCGTCGGCGCTGAACACGTGGTCGAGAACCGTCGTGCGCATCTCTGGGGGTGCGGCGAGTGCGAATCCACTCGCGAGGTCGGTGATGGCCGACTGGATGTCGGTGATGCGTGCGAGGTAGATCCGGAGTTCGACGGCGCTGAGGTCGTCGAGTTCGCGGCGCACGCGTTCGGTCTCGGCGGGCGTCAGCGCGTCGATCGCATACAGCTCGATGTGGTCGTCGAGCCACTCGGTGTCAGCCATCGGACTCACCGTGCAGACACTTCTTGAGCCGGCGGAGGCCGTCGCGGATGCGGGATTTGATCGTCGGGAGCGGAGTGGACATGACCGCCGCGACCTCGGGATACGTCATGCCGTTGAAGTACGACATCTCGATGCTCGCGCGCTGGAGTTCCGTCAGCCGATCGAGGCACGTGTGCAGGGTGCGGGTCTCCTCGCGGTCGACGACCACTTCAAGTGGAATCGGGTGCGGGGTACTCGCGTTGCCTGCGCCGTACTCGGCGGCCTTGCGCTGCTGGAGTTCCTCGGTGCGGACGCGATCGACGGCGCGCCGATGCGCGATCGTCATCATCCATGTGATCACCGAGCCCCGCGACGGCTGATACTGGTCGGCCTTCTGCCAATACTGCAGATAGGACTCCTGAACGACCTCCTCGGCGTAGTGCACGTCGCGGATCACCCGGAGCGCGAGGCCATAGATGCGTGCGCTGGTGAGGTCGTAGAGGTGACCGAATGCCGCGCGGTCGCCGCCTGCGGATGCGGTCAGCAGATCACGCAGGGTTCCGGCTTCCGACGTCGAGCCTCCGGGGCGATCGTCGTCTCCCGTCGCTGCGTGGCCGGATGTCACTCCACCACCGTAGCCACGCCTGACGTCAGGTGTCGCGATTACGCCCATACGGTGTCGTGTCGTGTCGGGATCGGCACGACCATCGGGCCGTCGGCTCATCTGCTTGCCGCACGCCGGTAGAGCATCAGCGACAGCGGCATGCACACCGCGAGGATCACGAGGCTCGCACCGATCGAGTAGCCGAGCGCGTGGTCGGCGACCCACCCGGACGGTGGCACGAAGTTCGACGGCGCGCCGTTGCCGAGGTGCTCGCGACTCGTCGTGGCGACAGCCGTCACCGGATTCCACTCGGCGATCGTTCGTAGCGGCCCCGGCAGGCTGGCCGCCGAGATGAATGCCGACGACAGGAACGTCACCGGGAACATCCACAGGAACCCGATGCTCTGCGCCACTTCGACATTGGGCGCTATCAGGCCGGTGACCGCGCCCACCCATGCCATCGCGAGCGCGAACAGGATGATCACCCCGAATGCGATTGCCGCGTCGGCGAGTGAGCCGTGGACCCGCCACCCGATGACCAGTCCGCTGATCACCATGACCGCGAGTCCGACGAGGCCGAGCAGCATGTCGGAGCCCACCCGGCCGGCGATGACGGCCAATCGCGACATGGGCAGCGAGCGCAGCCGGTCGATGATCCCGTCCGACATGTCGTTGGCAAGTCCCACGGTGGTGAACGCTGCGTTGAAAACGACTGTCTGCGTGAAGATCCCGGCCATCAGGTACTCGCGGTAGGAGTGTCCTCCGAACGTCGCACCGAAGACGTAGGCGAAGAGGAACACGAACATCAGCGGCTGAATGGTCGCGCTGACGAGCAGGGTGGGGATGCGTCGCACCGTGAGCAGGTTGCGCTCGACGATGACTGCTGTGTCAGTGAACATCGGCGGGCTCCCTTGTCTCGAGGTTCGTCGCCGTGTCACCATCGGCGTTGATGGTGTGGTCGGTCAGTTGAAGGAAGACGTCGTCGAGTGTTGGTCCGGCAACGGAGACGCTGCGCACCGGCGTGCCTCCGGCGTCGAGTGCACGGATGGCGTCCGGTATGTCGGCAGCACCGTCGGCGACGGGCACCGTCCACGTCCCTGTTTCGGATCGATGTGGGTTTCCGACGCCGATTGCCGCCAATGTTCTTGCGACGACGGCGGATTCGGAAGCTGTCGGCTCGCCGTCGAACTCGACGGTGAGGATTTCCGGGGTGATGGAGTTCTTGAGCTCGTCTGCGCTGCCCTGCGCGCGGATTCGTCCGTGGTCGATGACGGTGATCTCGTCGGCGAGTGTGTCGGCTTCCTCAAGGTACTGGGTGGTGAGCAACACGGTGGTTCCCGCATCCACCTGCGCGGCGATCAGGTCCCAGATCTGACGTCGGCCCCGTGGGTCGAGTCCCGTGGTCGGCTCGTCGAGGATGACGAGGCGCGGGTGGTTGATGAGCGCTCCAGCGAGGTCGAGTCGTCGCCGCATGCCGCCCGAGTAGGTGCGCATCGGTCGGTCGGCGGCATCGTCGAGCCCGAGTTCGGCGATCATGTCGCGCGCAAGGACAGACGCGTCGCGTCGATGATGGCCGTAGAGCTGCGCCACCATGCGTAGGTTCTCGAAGCCGGTGAGGGTGCCGTCCACAGCGGCGTATTGCCCTGAGACGCCGATGATTTCGCGCGCCCGGTCGGGCTCGCGGAGTGCATCGATCCCCGAGACGGTGACCGTGCCGGCATCGGGGCGCAGCAGAGTGGCCACCATGCGAACGGTGGTCGTTTTGCCCGCCCCGTTGGGGCCCAGGAGAGCGTGGACGGTGCCCGCCGGAATCGTGAGGTCGAGATCCTCGACGGCGACGACAGCGCGGCCTCGGCGCAGCAGGCCGGAGGTGAATACCTTTCGTACGCCACGGATTTCGAGTGCGTTCTGTATTGCCCCGGTGTCGGACGACCCGGTATCTGTCATGTCGCGATCGGGCGTATCCGTGGTGGGTTCAGTCATCCTGTGTCGTCCCGTGGTCGGCACGCTTACTCCCTTCCATTGCTTCGATCAGGCTCTTCGGGCGCAGGTCGGTCCAGTTCTCTTCGACGTAGCGCAGGCAGTCGTCGTGGCCGGACGGCCCGTGCACGCTGCGCCATCCGGTCGGGACAGGCGCGAACTGGGGCCACAGCGAGTGTTGGTTCTCGTGGTTGACCAGCACCAGGAACACGCCGTTGACGTCGTCGAACGGATTGGTCATGAGTGATTCCTCCTCAGTTGATGTCTTCGGTTGACGTGACGCCACTGGTGTGGCGCCACCGATGGCGCGCAGTTGGCGCGTCGTCGATGCGATGCCTCGATGTCCGACGCGGTTGTGGGGAGAGGACATGCGCGAAGTCGACGACGTTGTGCGGCAGGAGCATTCGAGCGTGGGTGCAGTCGACGTCGATGTTGCGGATGTGCCCGTCGACGTAGGGACGCCATCCGTCGACGGCTCGTGCACCCCGCTGAGGTGCCCGGGTGGCGGAGACGAAGGTGATGTCTCCGTGGAACACTCGAGGACGCCACGGATTGGCGAGGGAGCCCGCCTGCTCGAAAACGCGGTGTACCGTACCGAATTCGGCTCTCGACAACCCCGCGAGCATTCCGCCGGCCGACCGCACCGCGTGCCAGGCGTCGTCGACATCGGGTGAAGTGGTGGGATCGGTTGTGGTGATGCCGAATTCGCTCATGAGCTCGCCAATGGAGGGCTCGGTGACGAGGTCGGGTCGGTCGGACAGGACGTACGAGTCGAGGATCGTGAGATCGCCGATGACTTCTCCGCTCCCCTGAAGGATCACCGCGATCTCCTGGGCGATGATCCCGCCGAGCGACCAGCCGAGCAGATGGTACGGACCGGTCGGCGCGACCGACTGGATCTGTTCGGCGTAGTACGCGGCGAGTTCGCCAAGCGACGATGGCGCAGGCCGCCCGGACAGCGTCGGGTGCTGGAGTCCGTACACGGGACGGTCGGGTTCCAGGTGGGGGAGCAGCGACGCGAATGCCCAGGAGAGTCCGATCGCCGGATGTACGACGAATAGCGGTGCCTTTGTCGACGCAGACTCGCGCGACGCCGACCGCAGCGGGATGAGTACCTCCCAGGCGGAGCGAGGGCTCGAGGCGCTGACCGACTCTTGTGACGCGGGGTCGATCTGTGAGGCGAGTTCAGCGACTGTCGGTGCCGCGAACACCTGGTGTGCGCGTATCTCGACTCCGAGAGCGCTCGACAGACGATCGGTGAGAGTCGTTGCCTGCAACGAGTTTCCGCCGAGATCGAAGAAGCTTGCGTCCGCGGCGATCTCGTCGTCCGGCAGTCCGAGTACCTCGATGAAGATCGCCGCGATGGTCGTCTCGGTGCCGGGGCGCGGGGCGCGCCCACGTCGGGTGATCTCCGGAGCCGGGAGCGCCGTGCGGTCGAGCTTGCCGACGGGAGTCAGTGGGATCTCGTCGAGAACAGTGACCGTCGCGGGCAACATATGGCGCGGAAGACGTTCTCGCAGGGAACTTCTCAGGTCATCGCCCAGAGCGGTTCGATGCGAGGTGCCCACTTGGGCGGCTCGCTCGGCGAGCGTCACGTAGCTGTGCAAGGTGGTGCCGCCCTCCGTCGACGCGGAGTCGTCCCCGGACTGACCGGCTCCGGCCAGCACTGTGACCGCGAAATCGATCCGAGGGTCGGCCGTGAGCGCGTCGTCGATCTCTCCGAGTTCGACGCGGAAGCCGCGAACCTGTACCTGGCCATCGCTTCTGGCGACGTAGGAGAGTCGGCCGTCGTGCGTCCACCGGACGAGGTCTCCGGTGCGGTACATGCGGCAACCGGCGAACTCGTCTCCGGCGACCATCGGGGCGGGCAGATACCGCGACGCGGTGAGCCCGGGACGACGGTGGTAGCCGCGGGTCACCTGCGACCCGATCAGGTACAACTCACCCACGACACCCGCGGGCACCGGATGCAGGCGCGCATCGAGTACGAGTGCGCTCACGCCGTTGTTCGGTGTGCCCATGGTCAGTTCGTCGTGTGCGCGCAGCGGATCGCTCGAGGTGGTGATCACGGTGGTCTCGGTGGGGCCGTAGACATTCATGATCCGACGCCCCGCCGACCACCGCCGCGCGAGATCTGCTCCGTAGGCCTCGCCGCCGATCGCGAGGCACGTCAACGTCGGGACGTCGGTCGGCGACATGCTCGCCACCGCGGCGGGCGTGATGAATGCGTGGGTCACCCCGGTCCGAGTGAGGAACCGCGCCAACGGTTTACCGCCGAAGACATCGGTCGGAGCGATGACCAGGCATGCGGAGCCCGCTGCGGCGAGCAGGAACTCGAGCACCGAGGCGTCGAAGCTCGGTGACGCGAAATGAAGCACCCGCGATCTTTCGTCCGGTGTCATCCTCGCCCGCAACTCGTCTCGGACCGCACGTAACCCGGAGTGCGGCACCAGAACGCCCTTCGGGCGTCCGGTCGAGCCGGAGGTGTAGATGATGTAGGCCAACTGGTCGACGCCTGCGGGTACTGCCTCGGTCTCTGTGAGGGGAGCTGTCGACGCGCCGGCGAGCCGGTCGAGTACCGACTGCTCGTCGACGACGAGTACCGGCATCGTCGAGGAGGGGATGCGCTCGCGGGTCGCCGAGTCGGTCACCACGAGTCGCGCGCCGCTGTCGGTGAGCATGTGCGCGATCCGCTCCGGCGGGTACGTCGGGTCGACGGGCACGTAGGCGGCTCCTGTCCGCACGATGGCCCAGATGGCAACGAGTGCCTCGATCGATCGGGGAATGGCCATGGCCACAACAGGTTCGCTCGTCGCCCATGCGTCCGATTCCCAGACGCCGCTGGCGAGCAGCACTCGTGCGAGTCGGTGCGCGCGGGCGTCGAGCTCGCGGTAGGTGATGCTGGTGTGGCCGTCGGTGGCGGCGATGCCGTAGGGGTTGCGTGACACGGCGTCGTCGAGAATCTCGCCGAATGTCATCGGCTCGCCGCTGAGCGGTCCGCGTGCGGGGGCGACATCGGCAACCTCGAGCGGATCGGTGATCCGGATGTCGCCGACCGCGCGCGTGGTGTCGGTGGTGATCGCACGGACCACCCGCAGGAACCTGATGGCGAGGTCGTGGGCATCGTGGTCGCGGTACCGATCGGCGGCAAACGTCACCTCGAGGGAAGCGTCGGGTGAGTGTAGGTGCGCGATCGTGAACTGAAGACCGAATTTGGCCTGGGCGGCGCCGATCTCGCCGATTTCCCCGCGCAGCCCCGGTGCCAGGTCGACCTGTCCGTGCGCGACGTCTGCCCCGTAGTCGTGGACCGAGAGTGCGACCTCGAAGAGCGGATGTCCGCCGACCGACCTGTCGGGATTGACCGCTGCGACGACGTCGTCGAAGGGCACGTCGCGATGGTCGAGCGCATCGAGGTCGTCGTCTCGCACCCGCGCGAGCAGGTCGCGAACGGGTTCGGTGCCGTCGAGCCGAGTGCGCAGGGCGAGCGTGTTGACGAACATTCCCACCACACGGCCGAGGTCGGTGTCCGGGCTATCTGCGAGTTCAGCGATGTCCCGATTCGCCACCGGCGTGCCTATCACCACGTCATCGCCTACTCCGAGTCGATGCAGGAGGGTGGCGAGTGCGGTGTGGAGCAGAGTGAACGGGGTGGTCGAATAGGCTCGCGCACAATCGATCACGGCGTTGCGCAGCCCGTCGTCGAGCGGAATCGATACCGAACCGGCAACCGACGGCGAACTCTTGTGTGCGTCGGCATGGGTCTGCGCGGGGCGGGTCGGCTTTGGTGCGCAGTCGGCCGGGGCGCCTGCGAGCAGGCTCGTCCAGTAGGCGAGATCGTCCTCTTTCTCACTTCGACGGTCGGCCGCGGTGACGATCGCGGCGTAGTCGCGATAGTCGAAAACCGAAGCCTCCCAGAAGGTGTCACGGCCGTTGAGTCTTTCGAAGTAGGCTGTGGCGAGGTCGTCGATCAGAATCGGCAGCGAGGCGCCGTCGGCCGCGGCGTGGTGGATGACGAGGACGAGGATGTGCTCGCTGGTGGTGCCCTGCGAGATCCGCGTCAGGAGATGCGCGCGCATCCCTGGCTGTGCCGAGATGTCGATCGGGGTGGCGCACAGGTGCTCGATCAGTGCCGACGCGTCGCTGTCGTCGCTGTAGCCGAGCGGTTGCAGATGCCCGATCGCGCGGTCGGCCCCGACGAGAACACCTCCGACCTGCGTACCGCCTGTTTCGGAGGGGTAGACGGTACGCAGGCCGGCGTGCCGCGACACGAGATCGACCAGTGTGTCGCGGAGCGTCTGACGGTCAAGGGGTCCCGTCAGGCGCAGTGTGAAGGGCATCAGGTAGTCGGTCGACGCCGGATGCGTGCGAGCCAGCGACAGTAGTCGACGCTGCATCGGCGCGATCGGAATGATGCTGCCGCGCAGAGGAATCAGCGTGGCGGAATGACTCCCTTGCTCGACGTGCTCGTCGCGGCCGACGAGTTCCGCGAGCGCGGCAACCGTCGGGCGATCGAAGATCTCGCGCACGCGAAGCCTGGTTCCGTCGTCGCTGCGCAGCTTGGCCGCGAGAGCCGTTGCCTGCAACGACGTTCCGCCCGCGGCGAAGAAGTCGGTATCTGCGCCAACGCTGTCGCGTTCGACGCCGAGGACGTCGGCCATTGCGTCGGCGACCCGCTGCTCGGCCGTCGAACCGAGCTCACGCACAGCAACCGCCGCCGGTGCGGTCGGTGCGGGTAGCGAGCGACGATCGATCTTTCCGTTGGGAGTCAACGGGAACCGATCGAGCACGACGACGCTCGACGGCACCATCTGCCGCGGCAGACTCGCCGCGACGTGTGCGATGAGGTCGTGGTCGGACGGGGAGTCGGGCCGGGTCGAGGTGACGTAGGCGACCAGGCGCGCCTCGGCGCCTTCTCCGTGCACGAGTGTCAGCGCGGCGTCGACGTCAGGATGTGACGTCAGCGCGTGGCTCACCTCATCCGGCTCGATGCGGAAACCGCGCACCTTGACCTGATTGTCGCTGCGGCCGTCGAACACCAACGACCCATCGGTGGTGCGGTGCACCACGTCGCCGGTGCGATACATCAGCCCGCCGCGCGCTCGCGGGTCGGCGATGAATCGTGCGGCGGTCAGACCCGGACGGCCGAGGTAGCCGCGTGCGACTCCTGGTCCTGCGAGGTACAGCTCGCCGGGTACGTTGTCGCGCACGGGGTTCAGTCGATGGTCGAGAACCAGTGCGGTGCAACCGATAACCGGCTCACCGATCGTGATCGCCTCGCCGGGACTCAACGGCTGCGACATCGTCGCCACGATCGTGGTCTCGGTGGGTCCGTAGCAGTTGACGTAACGTCTTCCCGGTGCCCAGGCTGCCACGAGTTCTGCTGGCGATGCCTCGCCCCCGACGCCGAGCGTCCGGAGCAGCGGCAGCGGCGCAGGTGTGGCTGCCATGAGCGCGGCGGGTGTGATGAAGGCGTGCGACACCGCGTGCTCGGCGAGGAACTCGACGAGCTCGTCTCCGCCGAAGATGGTCGGCGGCGTGATGACCATCGTCGCACCCGCGTCGAAGGCGAGGAGGAACTCCAGGAACGTCGCATCGAAACCGGGTGACGCGAAATGCAGTGTGCGATCGCCGGAATGAACGTCGTAGCGGTCGCGCTGACTCTGGCTGAACGCGCCGATGCCTCGATGCGTCACCGTGACGCCCTTGGGCGTGCCGGTCGAGCCGGAGGTGTAGATCACGTACGCCGCGGCGTCGGGTCGACGAGGCGCGGGAGCCGGTGGTGCCGCGCTGCCGCGATCGAGTGCTCCGGTGTCGAACCAGTGCAGGTCGGACGACGCGTCGAGCAGTGCGGTTCCGAGTGCCCCGTCGGTGTCGGTGATTCCGACTGCGACGTCGGAGTCGCGGAGCATGTGCTCGATGCGTTCGGTCGGATACCGCGGATCGATGGGGAGCACCACGCCGCCCGCGCGCAGTACGGCCCAGAGCGCGGCGACGAACCGCCACGACCGGGGGAGTGCCACGGCGACTACGTCTTCCGGCCCGACGCCCTCGGCCCGGAGAGCGTTCGCCCATCGTGCCGAGATCTCGTCGAGGCGCGCATACGTCAGCGCGACGTCGCCGTCCTCGACGGCAATCAGATCACGGTGGCGGGTGGCGGTGAGCTCGAGCAGGTCACCGAGGTGAACCGGGTCGGGCGTCGCGACGTCACGCGCAGGCTGCGTTGCGACGAGATGGTCGTCGACGCTGCGGTCCGGGTGCGCGATCAGTGCATGTGCGAGTTCGACGAAATCGTCTGCCAGAGACTCGATTCGGGAACGACTGAACAGGTCGGTCGCGTACGTCAGACGAAGCGTGTCGCCGCGCGACTGCACCTCGAGGTCGAAACGTGCTGCGCCGGTGTCGACTTCTTCGATCCCGGTGCGTAGACCGCGTAGCGCGGAGTCCGTTGTCGCGAGCGGATCGTCGTCGACCGTCAGTGAGATGGTGAAGATCGGGTGACGGCCCGTCCGAGGGGGACGCAGGTCTGCCACGACGGCGTCGAACGGCATGTCCGCGTGTGAGAGGGCGTCGAGGTCGGATCGGCGCACCTCGTCGACGAGTTCGGCTGCCGACCACGTGCCGTCGACGCGGGTGCGCAGTGCGACGGAGTTGACGAACATTCCGACCAGTTGTGCGAGACGGGGATCGGCTCGTCCAGCGACGGGTGTCCCGATGACGATGTCGGCGTCGGAGCCGCTGGTGTGCACGGCCTGGTCGGCGCTGTGGTGACGTAGCAGAGCGACGAGCACCGCGTGCATTGCCATGAACTCGGTCGTCGTCGAGGTACCGAGTTCGGTGAGGCGCGCACGCACATCGCGGCCGAGGGTCACCTCGACGACGTCGGCGCCGCGTTGTGCCGCTTCGTCTTTCGCGGGCGCGATGTCGGGCAGCAGTACCGGGGCGGAATCGAGACCGTCGAGTTCGGTGCGCCACCACGCGGTCAGGTCGGTCAGGCGCGTGTCGAGTCGTTCACGCTGCCACCGCAGATAATCGCGATAGTCGAGGGGGAGCGGATCTGCCGACGGTGATCGACCGTCGGACAGATCCGCGTAGGCGCCCGCGAGGTCATGCGCGAGTGGCGCCATCGACGCGCCGTCGGCGGCGATGTGGTGCACGACGACGGTCAGCTTGTGGTGGTCAGCGGAGTCGCTGAGCCGATGCAGCGCGACGCGGATGGGCAGATCGCGCGTGAGGTCGAATGGACGCTGCGCCAGCGATTCCGCGGCTACACGCCAGTCCGACGCCGAGACGTCCCGGACGTCGAGCGTGATGTCGCTGCCCGCGGCGACCACCGCTGTCGGCAGTCCGTCGCGTTCGGGATATACGGTGCGCAGCGGCTCGTGGCGGGCGATCACCCAGCGGAGCGCGCCGGTGAGCGCGTCGACGTCGAGTGCGCCTCGCATGTCGAGTGCGAAGGCGATCGAGTACGACGCGTCGGGCGCATCGTCGTCGGCGCCGAGCGTGTTGAGGAACCAGAGCTGCCGCTGCGCAGGTCCGCAGAACATCTCGGTTGTCGGATCGTGCTGCAGGAGATCGTGTTCCGTAGGTACCGCGTCCGCGCACAGAAGTGCGAGCTCCGCGGCGGTCGGATGATCGAAGACGTCGCGCACGGCCAGACGCGAGCCGGTGTGTTGTCCGAGTGCGTCCACCAGCTGCGTCGCCAGTAGTGAGTTGCCGCCGAGTTCGAAGAAGTCGTCGTCGACACCGACGTCGGCGACCGGTCGGTCAAGTACCCGGGCGAACACGGAGCAGATCATGCGCTCGGCGTCGGAACGCGGTGTGACAGGCTCGGACTCGCGTGCGGCGTCGGCGTCGCCGGGCGCGGGTAGGGCGCGCAGGTCGATCTTGCCCGCGGGAGTCCTGGGGATCTCGGGAACAGCGATGATCGCCGAGGGAATCATGTGCCGCGGCAGACGTTCTCGCAGTTCGGTCAGCAGTGCCGCGCGTGTGTGCTTGCCGGCATCGACCCCGTCGAACGCGACGAACGAGATCAGGCGCGCCGTCGCACCTTCACCGTCGACGACGCTCACCGAGGACTGCACGGCGTCGAGCGCGGTGAGCGCGGCGTCGACCTCTCCCAGTTCGATGCGATGCCCGCGTACCTTGGCTTGGTCGTCGGCGCGGCCGCGGAACTCGAGGCGATGATCGGCGGTCCAGCGCACCAGATCGCCGGTGCGGTACATCCGTTCGCCGGGATCGCCAAAGGGATTGGCCACAAATCGCTTCGAGGTCAGTCCGTGCACGCCGTGGTAGCCGCGGGCCAGGTGAGTTCCCGAGACGTAGAGTTCGCCCGTCGTGCCGGGTGCGACAGGGACCAGTCGCTCGTCGAGAACGACCGTCGAGACGCCGCGAATGGGCCTGCCGATCGTGACGCGGGGTGAGCGCGACGTCGTGGGTTGCTCGACGATCGGGTCCGAGACTGTCGCCACGACCGTCGTCTCCGTCGGCCCGTAGGCGTTGAAGATCGTCGTGGTCTGCGCCCATCGACGGACCGCTTCGGCATTCGGATGCTCGCCACCGATCACAAGCACCTTGAGCTCCGGCACGGCCTCGGGATTCATGGTGGTCAGCAGCGAAGGCGTGAGAAACGCGTGGGTGATGCCTGCAGAGCGCATCAGATCGGTGAGTTCGCCACCGGCGACGGGATCGGGCCCGACGATCCGCATCGTCGACGCGCCGGCGAACGCCATGAGGAGTTCGAGGACCGAGGCGTCGAAGCTGGGCGACGCCATGTGCATCGTGCGGCTGTGGGCGGTGAGTCCGAACTGTGACACCTGTTGTGCGGCAAAGTCCGCCAAACCTCGGTGGCTGACGACGACGCCCTTCGGCGTGCCGGTGGTGCCTGAGGTGTAGATCATGTACGCGGGTTGGTCGACCGAGAGTTCGGGTGCGTCGTCGCGCTGTGGCGTTGGGGTGTCGCCGCCCGGACCGTGGATCTCGTCGAGCGTGATGGTCGTGATGCCGTTGGCCGCGTCGCCGAGCTTGTGGAGCGAGTCTGCGTCGCTCAGCAGCAGGCGCGCACGGGAATCGGTCAGCATGAACTCGATGCGAGCGTGCGGGTACGCGGGATCGATCGGCACCCATGCTGCTCCGCATCGGGTCACCGCCCACACTGCGCGCACCCACTCCGCGCCCCGTGGAAGTGCAATAGCGACAAAGTCTTCCGGACCCACTCCGTTGTCACGGAGGCGCTGTGCGAGAAGTTCTGCGTCGGAGTCGAGTTGGCGATAGGTGAGTGATGTCTCGCCGTCGGTCACGGCGATTCGGTCGGGCTCCGAGCGAACCGCAGCGGCGAGGATCGACGAGAAGTGTTCGACGGGGCGGGTTCCCGCGCCGACCGCCGGCACCAGTCCAAGTCGCTCACTCTGGTCGAGAACGGCGATGTCGCCGACGGCGAGTGTCGGGTCGTCGGTCACCGTGGTGATGATCCTGCCCAGTCGCGAACCCAGGCCGCTAACGGTCGCGGCGTCGAACAGTCTGGTGGCATAGCCGATTTCGATGTCGATGCCGGACGGTTGCCCGTGCTCGTCGGTGTGTTCGACAAAGGTGAACGATAGGTCGAACTTGGTGGTCGCGATATCGATCGGCGAGGCCGTTGCCCTCAGACCGGGGAGGTCGATGGTGATGTCATCGCGATTGTCCACCGCGACCGAGACCTGGAAGAACGGATGGACCTGTGCCGATCGCTGTGGATTCAGTTCGGTCACAAGGTGATCGAAGGGGATATCTGCGTGGTCGAAGGCGTCGAGGTCGGCGTCGCGGATCTGGCCGAGTACAGCCAGGAAGGATGCGTTCTTGTCGACGTGCGTCGGCAGTGCGAGGGTGTTCACGAACATTCCGACGAGAGCGTCGAGGTCGGCGTCGCCTCGACCGGACACGGGTGTGCCGACGACGATCTCGTCGGAACGGGCATAGCCGCGCAGCAGCGTGGCGACCGCGGCGTGGACGACCATGAAGAGGGTCGCGTCGCTGTCGGCGGCCAGCGCCGTCAACGCGCTGTGACGTTCGCTGGGCACCCTCATCGTCACGACATTGCCCGCGACACTTGCGCGGTCCGAGCGCGGACGATCAAGCGGCAGTTCGGTTTCTGCGGGGGCATCCGCGAGATGAATGCGCCAGAAGTCGAGGTCTGTGCCGTCGGTGGTGGTTAGTGCGGCACGTTCGGTGGCCGCGACCGTCGAGTACTCGACGGGCAGGGGTTCCCAATCGGGCGCGTGACCGTCGACGCGTGCGCTGTAAGCGGCGGCGAGATCGGCCGCGAACGGAGCGAGTGACCATCCGTCCGCCGCGAGATGATGGATGACGACGATCAGCGTGTGGTCGTCGGCGGACGTGCGCACGAGCCGTGTGCGGATGGGGAAGTCGCGTGTGAGGTCGAATGGCTGTGAGGCAACCTCGGCCGCGCGTCGATCTACCTCGCTGACCTCGTCGACCTCGTCGATAGTCATGTCGATGGCGGCGTCGTCGGGGGCGTGAATGTCGAGGAAGGCATGTCCGTCGTGCTCCGACACCGTGCTTCGTAGCGGCTCGTGCCGCGCGACGACGTCGTTTACCGCGGCACGCAGAGCGTCGACGTCGAGGGCTCCGGCAAGGCGCACGCTGAACGGAATGTGGTAGGCGACAGCAGAATCCGGGTCGAGGCGCGCGGTCAACCAGAGTCGCTGCTGTGCGGGTGACAGTGCGACCTGTCCGTCGGTCGACGCTGCGATCTCGTCGACGGGCTGGGTGGCTGTGAGCTCGTCGTCGACTCCTGCTGCGCGCAGCGCGTGACAGAGCGCGGCGAGGTTAGGGGCGTCGAACACGGCGCGTAGTGGCAGTCGGTGTCCGGTGCGGCCCGCAAGTCGTGCGCTCACCCTCGTGGCTGACAGCGAGTTGCCGCCGAGGTCGAAAAGGTTATCGGACAACGAGACCCGACCAGGCACACCGAGCACCGCGGACACCGTCTCGACGACGGCGACGTCGAGTGCCGTAACCGGCTCGATCCGTTCGCTCTGCGATGACGTGCGAGTCGGCGCCGGGAGCGCGGCGCGATCGAGCTTGCCGTTGCTGGTCGTCGGTAGATCCGTGAGCACGGTGATCGTCGTCGGGACCATATGGGGGAGAAGGTGATCGGTCAGCTCGGCGCGTAGGTCGCGGGAGTCGAGGTCATCTGTGCCCGCGACGTAGCCTGCCAGTTCGATGCCACCTGTGGCCGCGTCGTCGAACGTGATGACCGCCGCGCTGCGGACGCCGGGCACTGCCGCCAGCGCCGACTCGATCTCGCCCAACTCGACGCGCTGACCGCGGATCTTGATCTGTGAATCGGCGCGACCGAGGTACTCGATCTCGCCGTCGGCACGTCGGCGCACGAGGTCGCCGGTGCGATACAGACGTGCGCCGGGCTGACGCGGATCGGCTACGAACCGTGCGGCGGTCAGGTCGGAACGGCTCGCGTAGCCGCGAGCGAGTTGGACGCCGCCGAGGTAGAGCTCACCGATCGCGCCGACGGGTTGCGGCATCAGGTGATGGTCGAGCACGTGGGTCGACGTGTTGTCGACGGGCCGACCGATCGGGATATCGCCTGCGTCGCTGCGGCATTCGTCGTGATACGTCACGTCGACTGCCGCCTCGGTCGGGCCATAGAGATTGTGCACGGGCGCTGGCGTGAGCTCGCCGACGGCACCGACTGTCGCGGGTGTGAGTGCCTCACCGCTGGTGAAGATGCGTCGCAGCGAAGTCAGGGCATCCGGTGTGAACGACTCGTCGAGGGTGAGCGCGTCGGCGAATGCCGAGAGCATCGACGGCACGAAATGCAGTGTCGTGATGGACTCTTCGGCGATGACGTCGCGCAAGTACCACGGATCGCGGTGGCCGTCGGGCCGTGCGACGACGAGTGTGGCGCCCGCGACGAACGGCAGGAAGAACTCCCACACCGACACGTCGAAGGTCGCCGGTGTCTTCTGCAGCACCCGGTCGTCTGAGGTGAGGCGGTAGCGATCCTGCATCCATCGCAGGCGGTTCACGATGGCGCGGTGGTCGATCACGACGCCCTTGGGCCTGCCCGTCGAGCCGGAGGTGAACAGCACGTAGGCGGGGTTATCGGGGCGGGGTGCGTGGGGCCGCGCTGTTGACGGTGATGGCTCGGTCAGTTCATCGACGGTGACCACCGGAGTGTCGGCTCCGGCCCAGCCGGGTGCGGCGATGATCAGCGCGGGCTTGGCGGTGTCGAGGATGTGCGCGAGGCGCTGCGTGGGTTCTGCGGGATCGATGGGCAGGAATGCTGCTCCCGCGCGAATGACCGCGTGCAGCGCAACCACCTGGTCGGCACTTCGTGGAAGAGCAACGCCGACAACCGATTCCGGGCCGATTCCGCGCGCGGCGAGTCCGGCCGCCGCACTGCGTGCGCGTGCGGTGAACGTCGCGGTGTCCAGCGTCTCGACGCCGGGTTCGATCAGTGCGGTGTGCGTGGCGGTGCCCTGTTCGAGCGCGGCGTCGAGCAGCGAGATGAGCGTCGAGTCGGTTGCCGCAACGCTACGGCCGTGGGCGACGTCGTCGATGGCCGCCAACTCCGAGGCCGTCATGGGTGTGATGTCGACGACGGGCAGGTCGGTTGGGGCGTCGACGAATCGTCGTAGGAAGTCCACGATCCGGTTGTGATGCACCGAGACGTCGTCGGCGGTGTACACATTCGGGTTTGCCTCGAGGTCGAGTCGCATGCCGCCGGTGAAGCCGTCGTAGACGTTGATCGACGCGTCTTCGACGGGGCCGGTGGACAGCACGTTCAGTTCGCCGCGCAGCGAGCCGAAGTCGATGTGCTCGAAGAACAGCATGACGTTGACCATCGGACCGAAGAATCCGCGCCTGCCGTCGGAGTCGTCGAGGATGTCGGAGGTGATCTCTTCGTGGCGGAAACGCTGATGTCGCACAGCGTTTTTGATGTCGGAGTTCATGATCCGCAGCGCGTCGGCGACGGTCGTCGCGGCGTCGAATTCGATGCCGACGGGTAGGACGTTCGACGTGAGGCCCGCCGACGTGCGCAGGAGGTCGGTGTCGCGGCATGCCACGGGGAGGCTCAGCTGGGCGTCGTCGCGATCGTTGAGGCGCGCCAGGTAGACGGCGACCGCCGCGGTGATCACCGACGCGGCTCGCACTCCGTGATCTGCGGCGCGCGAACGGATGTCCGCGACGAGGTCGGCGTCGAGTTCTGTGCTCTCGACGATGGCGACCGGCGCTGCCGGTGCACTCGCAGGCGACAGGGACGTCGGCTCGGGAGCGTCGGCTCCCTCGGGGCGCAGGCGCTGCTGCCAGTGGTCGTGTGCGCGGGTGAACGCATCGGAGGCGTGGTACTCGCGGTCGATCTCGGCGATCTGCGCCATCGTCGCGCTCGACGGTGCGGGCGCGGCGTGACCCTCGGTGATCGCGGTGTAGTGGGCGGCGACCCGGACCATCATGTACATCGCGGCGTAGCCGTCGAACGCGATGTGGTGGCCCCAGCAGTACCAGAGCGCGCGGCTCGGGCCCAGACGAAGCAAATACGTTTCGAGGAGCGGATCGGTGTAGACGTCGACGTTGCGCGACCGGTGGTTGTCGATCCATTCGAGAGCCCGCGCACGCGGATCGTCGTCGTCGGAGAAGTCGACGAGCCCGAGCCTGATGTCCCTGCCACGATCGACGACGATGCGAGGTTCGCCGTCCTCGTCGTCGACGACACGCAACAGGCCTGATTCGGTTTCGTTCGCGGTCAGTTGCACCGCCCGGTCCATCACCTCGGCGTCGACGTCGTCGAAGAACTCGGCGAAGGCCGCGACCGACATCGGGGTGTCGGGGTCGAGCTGCTGCGCGAAGAAGATGCCGCGCTGCGCCGCGGTCAGAGGGAGCGGTCGGCTCTGCGCGTCGGCAGACGGATGCTGCCCGTCTGTGGAATGGCCGCTTGTGAAATGAGTCGTGCTCACCTCGGTGCTCACTGTGCCTCCTCGTGAGGTGACCGTCGCGGTCAAGCGCGGCGATCGGTCGGTGGTGGTGGCCCTGTGCCCGGTGGATCTGACCGTGCTTCGCGCGACTAAGCGCCGCAGATGGGTGCGGATTGGAGAAAAATCGAAAGCGCGGGCGGTCGTGGAGAATGGCGAAGTGGCCGTCGTGGTCGTGCCTATCGGCAGCGATTTGGCCCGGACCTGCGCGTTCGCCTACACTTGTGGGGTTGCCTGCGGCGCGTTGAGCGTCGCGAATCGGCTCGCGAACCCACCCGGTGGTGCGTTGTGATCGCAAGATCGGAACAAAACCCCAGGCAGGCGTGTGTCCGGTGGTAACAGACCGTGTGCGTCGGGTCGGAAATTCGGCGTACAGATGCGGTGGCCCACCTCGGTGGATCCGCCGTGTCGACAACATCCAGGTCAAGGAGACTAACGAGTGATTCAGCAGGAATCTCGCCTGCGGGTCGCCGACAACACCGGAGCCAAGGAAATCTTGTGCATCCGCGTGCTGGGCGGCTCGTCTCGGCGCTACGCAGGCATTGGTGACGTCATCGTCGCCACTGTCAAGGACGCCATCCCCGGCGGCAACGTCAAGCGGGGAGAGGTCGTCAAGGCTGTCATCGTGCGCACCACCAAGGAGCGCCGTCGTCAGGACGGAAGCTACATCCGTTTCGACGAGAACGCCGCCGTCATCCTCAAGGGTGAGAGCGACCCCCGCGGTACCCGCATCTTCGGCCCGGTCGGCCGCGAGCTGCGTGAGAAGAAGTTCATGAAGATCGTGTCGCTGGCACCGGAGGTGATCTGACATGAAGGTTCACAAGGGTGACACCGTCATCGTCGTCTCGGGCAAGGACAAGGGCGCCAAGGGCAAGGTCATTCAGGCCTTCCCGAAGGAAGAGCGTGTTCTGGTCGAGGGCGTCAACCGCATCAAGAAGCACACCGCTGCGTCGGCCAACGAGCGTGGCGCGGCGTCGGGCGGCATCGTGACCCAGGAAGCGAAGATCCACGTGTCGAACGTGATGGTCGTCGATTCCGAGGGCAATCCCACCCGCGTCGGCTACCGCGTCGACGAGGAGACCGGCAAGAAGGTCCGGATTTCCCGCAAGACCGGGAAGGACATCTGATATGACCACCACCGAAAAGACCCAGCCGCGTCTCAAGCAGCGCTACCGCGCCGAGATCAAGGATGCGCTGAACACCGAGTTCGACTACGCCAACGTGATGCAGATCCCGGGCGTCGTCAAGGTCGTCGTGAACATGGGCGTCGGCGACGCCGCTCGCGACTCGAAGCTGATCAACGGCGCGGTCACCGACCTCGCACTGATCACCGGCCAGAAGCCGGAAATCCGCCGCGCACGCAAGTCGATCGCACAGTTCAAGCTGCGCGAGGGCATGCCGATCGGCGCACGCGTCACGCTTCGTGGCGACCGTATGTGGGAGTTCCTGGACCGCCTCGTGTCCATCGCGCTTCCCCGTATCCGCGACTTCCGCGGACTCTCGGACCGCCAGTTCGACGGCAACGGTAACTACACCTTCGGCCTGAACGAGCAGTCGATGTTCCACGAGATCAACATCGACAACATCGACCGGCCGCGCGGTATGGACATCACCGTCGTCACCTCGGCCACCACAGACGAGGAAGGCCGCGCGCTGCTGCGCCAGCTGGGCTTCCCGTTCAAAGACAACTCCGTGAAGGACAACTGATGGCAAAGAAGGCTCTGGTCAACAAGGCCAACAAGAAGCCCAAGTTCGCCGTGCGGGCCTACACCCGGTGCAACCGCTGCGGCCGTCCGCACTCGGTGTTCCGCAAGTTCGGCCTGTGCCGTGTGTGCCTGCGCGAAATGGCACACGCCGGCGAGCTCCCGGGCGTGCAGAAGTCGAGCTGGTGACCCAGCTCCGCTGACGTAGCTCGACGGGCGGCGCGCGCTGCGGCCGCTGGTTGAGCTTGTCGAAACCTCGACCCCGTGTCCCCACTGTGGGACGCGGGGTCGTCGTCGTATTGGGGCCGCCCGATCCGTATGACGGAAGCGCCGGTTTTCGGGGCTCGCTGTCATACTGATCGATTCGACGCCGCCCGCTCCTCGACGCCCCGCCTCCCCCGATCGGGGGAGCGCGCAATCCACCCGAACATCGGCCGGATGACGGGTGGGTAGGACGTCCGTGATCGCGAAAACTGAGTTCATCGCTTCCTGAACGAGCCACAAGGGGCTCCCCGGCGATGACGAAAGGCGCGGACATGAACGTCACGAGTACCTACACCGTTTCCGACTACCTCCTCGACCGTCTCGCCGACCTCGGCGTCGACACCATCTTCGGTGTCCCGGGCGACTTCACCCTCGGGCTCCTTGACCACGTCGATGAGCATCCGTCGATCAGTTGGGTGGGCACAGCGAATGAGCTCGGCGCGGGATACGCGGCCGACGGCTATGCCAGGATGAACGGCGTCGGGGTGGTGTGCTCCACCTTCGGAGTCGGTGAACTCAGCGCCATCAACGCGGTGGCAGGTTCGTACGCCGAGCACGTTCCGGTGCTGCATCTGGTGGGTGCGCCCACCGAGGCGGTCCAGGCCGCTGGACGGGCGACGCACCACTCACTCGGTGACGGCGACTTCACCCACATGCTGCGCATGTCCGCGGAAGTGACTGTGGCACAGGAGATGTTGCAGCACGGCACGGCCACCGCACAGATCGACCGGGTGCTCGCCGCGATGGTGGCCGAGGGTCGTCCCGGATACCTCTCGCTGCCCGCCGACGTCGCCGAGCAGTCGTGTGAACCGCCCACCACTGTCCTCGAAGTACCTGCCGCACGCACGGACGTCGACCAGCTCGCCCGATTCGCCGACGCCGCAACACAATTGATCGCCGACCGTTCGCCGGTCGTGCTCGCCGACATCTTTGTCCATCGTTCCGGTGCGGTGGACCAATTGCATCACCTCCTGAAGGTCGGTGGACTGCGCTACGCGTCGCTGCTGTGGGGGCGGCGCGTCGTCGACGAGCGTGGCTCCGGATACCTCGGGCTGTACCTCGGTGACGCGACCCAGCCCGACGTGCGCGCCGCGGTCGAGGACGCCGAGTGTCTCATCACCGCCGGGGTCTGTTTCACCGACCTGATCTCCGGATACTTCACACAGCGCCTCGACGACGCGGTCCGCATCGATCTGCAACCGCACACCGCGGTAGTCGGTGGTGAGACCTTCGCGGGCATCGAGATGCGCGACGCACTGGCCGTACTGGCCGAGATCGTTCCTCCGCGACCTGACCTGCCGGTGTCACTCGCAACGTCGATGGGCGACGTCGAGCCCGATCCGCATGCACCGCTGACCCAGAAGGAGCTATGGGAGGCTGTCGCCGCGGCGCTGACCGGCAACGACGTGATTCTCGCCGACCAGGGAACCAGCTACTGCGGCATTGCGGCGCAACGACTTCCGAGCGGTGCGGTGTTCATCGGCCAGCCTCTGTGGGCGTCGATCGGCTACACGCTGCCCGCCATGATCGGGGCGGCGATCGCGGCACCGCATCGTCGACCGGTATTGCTGATCGGCGACGGCGCGGCGCAACTCACGGTTGCCGAGCTCGGCACGCTCATCCGGCAGCGTATCCCCGCGGTGATCATCGTCGTCAACAACAACGGCTACACCGTCGAGCGTGCGATTCACGGTCCGGAGATGGACTACAACGACATCGCTCCCTGGCGGTGGACGCTGCTGCCGTACGCATTGGGCGGCGACGTCTCGACAGTGCGGACCCACCGGGCGACGACACAGGCCGAGTTGACCGGCATGCTCGTCGACGCTGCCGCGCACCCGACATCACTGACGCTGATCGAAGCAGTCACCGGTGAACTGGACGTCCCGCCGGTGCTCGAGGCAATCGCGGCCGCTGCCGCGAGCGCGAACAGGTGACCTCCGCTATCCGCAGAGAGACCCTCACGCCAGACCGTCACGCACGTGACGGTCTGGCGTGATATGCCTTGGGATCGAACACTTCTGATGACCCGAGGTCAGCCGGAGGGAGTCACAGTGGTAGCCGCGGCGCCGGTCGACGAGGTCGTACCGGGCTGGCTGCTCGGGGAGGCCGTCGTCGTGCTCGCGGGAGCGACGGACGTGGTGGTGACGTCGTAGGACTGCCACACTGAGCCGACCTTCTTGACGAGCACCCTGCTGCCGTCCGGCTGATGGACGGTCAGGACGTCGTCGGTGACATCCCAGGTAAGCGTCGACCCCGATTGCACTGTGTCGGTGAACACTGTTGCGCCCGAAGCCGTATCGGTCAGAGTGAGTGTCGTTCCGACGAGCGATGCGCTCACCGCCTTCGACGGTGACGTGGTGCCGGGTGCGGCGGCGATGGCCGTCGAGGTGACCGTGGCAGTCGACGGGGATGACGTCGACGTGGAGGAACTCGACGGTGGCGTCGAAGACCCTGCAGCCGACGTCGTGCTCGACGTCTCGCTGCCGCTCGCCTTCGCGACCGTCGACGAACTCGACTGTGCCGCTGCTGAACTCGATGCCGCACCGCTGGGCGTCGAACTCGCTGTGGAACTGCTGGTCGTACCCGAGGTCGACGCCGCGGCGCCGGCTTTGAGTGCGAGGCTTTGCACACCCGACGACATTGCGGGCCAGGTGTAGTTCGCGTTGCCGTCGGCCGAGCGCACTCCGCAGGTGTAGTTGCTCGACGACGATGCGCGATATACATAGCCGTACGCGAAGTTCGCCGAGACCATCTGATCGGACGTGCGCACCGTGCGGATGGTGAAGATCTGTCCGTTGGCGGCCGTCGTGTCGGTGCCGACAACATCTGTCGGCGCGGTCGCGATGTAGCTGAGCGTGCCTGCGGTCAGCGTGTATTCCGACTGGTAGGTGGTTGGCGTGGGGTCGTGATCGGCCGGCGCCGCCACGCCTTTCGGAAGAAACGACACCCGCACCGAGAACCCGGATGACGGTGCGGTCCAACTGATCTTGCAGCCTGCCGCACCTGACGTGGTGGCGATTGTGACGGCGCCGCGGACATTGGGGATCGAGTTGCCGAACGTGCCCATGCTGATCGAACTGGACATCACTGCAACGTCGACGAGCGATGCGGCATGTGCGGCTCCGACCTGCTGCGTAGCCAGCGCCACCACCACCGCGGACGCGACACCCGCCGTGGCGGTGGTGTGTCGTGCGCGGTGACGTGTCGCTCGCGTGCGCGGCTCCGGAACCCGGTCCTCGCTGGTGCACCCAGCCCCCGGTGTGTGTCCAGCAGTGCCGGGATCATCCGTAGCCGAACCCCGGCGTCGTCGAAAAGTCAGGTACACCAGTGTGAGTGAGGCAACGCCGAGCAGAATTCGGGCCGCGGGTGTCTGCATCCACGACGCCGCGTAGCCGGCGAGAGGAATCGTCACGACGACCCGATGTGCATCTCCGACGACGTAGGGCGCCGGGTCCGGGTACTGGTTGGCGTCACCTTTCAGGTAGGCGGTTACCGCCACCTGCGACGCCGCGGCGGTGTTGATCACGCGGTGTGTGATCCGGCTTCCGTCTGGTCGAGAGATCGATACGATGTCGCCCGGACGCACGTCGGTACCGTGCACGGGAGTGGCGAGTGCCAGTGAACCGATCGGCATGGTCGGCGCCATCGACCCCGAGCGGACCACCAGTGGTGCTATTCCGAACGCATGCACTGCAATGGCGAACCCGATGCACAGAAGGCCGAGGGCTGCTCCGACGGTCAGAACGAGTTCTCTTGCTATCTTGCGCATCTCAGTTGGCCTGCGTCGCAGTGAACGTGAATGCCGCAGCTACACCGTCGTTCTCGTCTACGGTGTAGAGCACGTCTGGGTCGACGGCGAACCAGACGCACAGCGTCTCCGACTGGCCTGCGGCAAGCGCACGCGTACCGATCCAGGGATACGTCTTGCCTGCTACCCAATACGGCCAGGGCACGTAGCCCGTATGTGTCGGCAGAGTGGGGATCGCACTCGATTCGGTGGTGCTCAGTCCTGGTTCGAGAGTGCCGATTGCTGTTCCGCCTGAACACTTTCCGACGCCGTTGCCATTGACAGGAGTCGCCCCGGAGTACACACGGAAAACCCCGTGGTCGTACATCACACCCGTGGTCACGGGAGCGATGATCGCGCTGTAGGTGACGTTGTAGCCCCCCGAATTCTTGACGGTGAGGCTGGCTGCCCGTGAACTACCGGGCTGCATGTCGGACTGGTTCATCGCGGTCCACATCAACGAATCCTGTCCGTTGAGTTTGAGGTCGACCGATCCCACAGTGAACGCCGCTGTGGTCACGCTCGCCGAATCGCTCCACGACGCCATCGTCGAGATCGCGCAAAGCCCTAGCACCATGCCCAGTGAGCACAGTGCGCGCAGGCGTGAGGAGAAGAGTGTCCTGATGATCATTGCTGCTGGATCGCCCCGAACGTGTAGGACCCCGTGTAGGTGGCACCCGCGACCGCGGTGATATCCAAAGTCCCACGCAGACAGAGCAATTGTGTCTGCCCGCTCGACAGTGTCAGGTAGTTTCCCGATGTCGTGAGTGCGGTACCCGGCAGTGTTGTCGCGGTCGAACCGTCGCAGCTCGTCGGGTCGGTTCCCGGCATCGCCGAGGCCGTCAGTGTCAAATGACTATCGGACGTAGCTACGTTGGTGAGTTTGTATCCGAGCGTGGTGTCGCCGCCGTTGGCGACAGTGACGCTCACAGTCTTCCTACTGCCGGGACTCAGTGCTGTCCCACCGAGCGACGTCAGTGCCAGGTTGTGGCTACCGCCCGCGGTCAGGACCAGCGCTCCCGAGGATATGGTCGACGCCGATGCCGCGACATTCGACGTCCAGTATGCGCCGGACTGCCGGACCGATATCGCCATCAACGCCGAGACGATCAGTGCCACAAGACATCCGAAGACGATCCTCTGATGTGAAGTGATGCGTCGGCGTCGGTGCGCGGATGACATCGACATGCGTATTGCGCTGTGCATCAGGCGGTCTCACGTCTGCGTTCGCGGCGAGCTCGTCGGCGATCGCGCGCAGACGACAGCGCCATGAACACCGCGTAGGCGAGGAGGAGCCCCGCCACCACGTAGACAGCGACCACATGCTGTCGACCCGTGATGACCTGGTTCAGGTACCCGATGTAGGGGACCGAGTACCAGACTTTTCCCCTGACCTGGACGGCGCGGACGGGGGCCGGATCGGTGGTCGGGTTGTTGTCGCCCCTCGTCGTGAACAACCGCTCGCCGCGGCCGTCCTGGCCGACGCCGACGACGCGGTGGGTCACCACGTCGGCCTGACCGGAGCGCAACTGATAGGTGATGACGTCGCCGGTATGCACCTGCGCGGGGTCAGCCGTCCGCGCCATCACGAGTGTTCCCGGTGGCATGTGTGGCCGCATCGACGACGTCATGATGGTGTACGGCGTCGCCCCCGCGAGACGTGGGACGACGACGACTGCCGCCAACAATCCCACGGCTACGAACAGAAAGAGCCAGCTCAGCGTCAGTCTGATCATGTCCAGCGGACCAGAGTCGGAGTCGCCCTTCTGGTCCGAGCCGGGTTCGTCGGCGGCGTGGCGGAGCGTCGAAGATGATTCGACACGTGACGAATGCCTTCCACTGGTGATGGACATCGTTCTCTCCGCTTGCGTATCGAATACTGCTTGGTCGAATATGGGGGCCTGACCGGGCACAACGCGAATGGCCGTCGTGCCCGGTCAGTCCTGCAGCGCAATCCCTCCCCAGTTCGCGCGCCGCGAGAGCGGATACTGCCGAGGGCAGGACCCGCTGGTCTTTAGGACTGGTTGGGGCCTTGAACCTGATCAAGGTGCAGACTGATGTTGTTCAGGTTGAGCGTGTCCGTCTGGCTCGAGTTGGTCGCCGAGGCAAACGGAAGCTTGAGAGTCACCACCACCGTGTAGGCCGACGCCCCGCCGGTCGGGCTGATTGCCAGCGACGTTCCACCCTGGGTGATATCGGTCGCCGATGCGTCACCACTCTTTTTGGCTGAAATGGTCTTCGTCGTTTCTGAAGCGAGAGATCCCGACGAGGTGAATCCCGATGTATCGGCGTACAGTTTCGCCTTCAGGTTGTCGCCCGTCGCATTGATATTCACGGTCGTTGTGTACGTGAGCGTGTCGCCGGGAACGAACTTGAATGACGTCGGATTGATGGCACCGTTCTGATCGGTCCATGTTCCCGTGTCTTTGCTCATCGAGAGCTGACCTGAGCTGATGGTCGAGCCGCCGATCGCCGTGCTGTCGTTCCAATACGCGAGTGATCCGAGCCCTCCGAGAAGAAGAACTGCCGCGCCCCCCGCAGCAACTGCACCCTTGGTCTGTTTCTTCATTGTTGCTCTCTGCATCGATTGGCCACCTCGGGGATTCCGTGGTGTGGTGAAGCATTTTTAGCCCGCCGGGGCCGGTTGCACAACCAATAGTTGTCTATCGAGCCTCAAGCTCAACTTGATTACAGGTGTTCACTGACCGATCAGTAGGCGATCGACGGTGAGTGGTGAATGTGCTTGTTTCCGCAGATCATCGGCATTAAATCGGTTTCATTCTGCGAAGTGTGCGATTAATGATGTCGAATGAATGCGCCATTGAATGTTGTCATATGCATGTGATGGAGATCACGAACAGAGTGTCCGATTTACCCATTAGTGCACGTGAACAGCTACCGCTACGGCTTTACTACTTGATGAAAGCCGTAAGCCATTTACCGCAACGGCGTGCCTCTGCGGATTGGTGGAGCGTCTTGAAGGGTGCTGCGTGATGGCGGACACAAATGCGCGAATCGATTGATTCTGGCGTACGATCCATTGCCGAAAGCTGCCGACCAGAAAATCCAAGTAGCGCTTTCGGGGGAGAATAAAATGAAAAAGCATGGTGTACGAAGCTCGGGGGAGTTTCTGACCGCGCGGTCAGGAAAGCTGTTCGTGTTCTTGTTATCGGTCGCTTTGGCGACGGTGGTCTGCGTCGTTGCCGGGCTCGTCGGTGGCGGGGGTCGGGGCGACGCGTCGCCACCTCCGGCGTCGAATCGGATTGATTTCCACACGGCAGTGAAGGGCGACGACGTGGTCCTGACGGTCGGTTCCGGTGCTCTGCGGGTGGCCGGCGATCAGATACAGATCGTCGACCCGCACGGCAGGGTAGCCGCCAGTGCGCCACTGAAATATGAAGTGGCGCAGAGGGTTTACAAGCTGGGCGTCGAACTTCAGGGCGGTGCGGCACGACTGCACGTCGATCCGTCGTCGATCAGTCGAGCGGTGTCGCTGGCACCGCATCGCGCAGCCGAGACGACGACGGTTGTCGTCACCTCGACGCCGCCAACCTCGGCGACGTCGGACGCGGATGCCCGCGCGGACAGACTCGATAAAGCGATCACTCGAATGGGCACGGAACTGTCACTCGGAATGGCCATCGGAACGTCGGTCGGCACGATTCTCGGTGGTGTTCTCGGCTGCCTTATCGGGCTGGCCGCAGGCATCGTCGGGTGTTTGCCGGGGCTCATGGCGGGTGCGACAGCCGGTGCCGTCGCGGGATCGGTGGTGATCGGTGGAGCCGCGATCGTCGTGTCGATGATCGTCTTCGGGATGACGATGAGCGCGCCGACGCCGAAGGCGCAGCAGCCGCAGCGGCCGACCACTCAGGTGCCGACAGCAGCGCCGTCGCGTTGATCCGTATGACGCGCTGCCCGAATTCTGGGCGTGAATGTCATACGGATCAACGGTCATACGGACCGAGAGCCCGCGGGCGGAGCGCTAGCCGACGAGCCAGGCGTTCGGTGCGCAGACGAGCGGAACGTCGGCGCCGAGCGCACGCAGCACGATCGACGTCGCGCGGGGCGAATAGCTCAGCGAGAAGTGGTCGGACGTGTCCTCGGGGCAGCCGTCCTGCAGCGTGATGTTGCGGGTGTTCTTGGTGCCCTTGGGGAAGAACGTGCTGGAGTAGGGGGTTGTCACCTCGTCGTAGCGGGTGCCGACGATCGTGTATCGGATGTCGCCGAGTGCGTAGACGCCGCCGCTGTTGAGGTTCTTCAGGAACGGCGAGTTGTAGATCTGCTGGGTGCCAGAGACTCCGACGCCGAGTGCCAGTGGTCCGAGGATGTCGACGCCGAGATCGTTGAAGGTGCGGCCGAGCGTGCCGATGCCGTTGAGCGTTGTGCCGTTGTTGGTCGCGCCGAGCGTCACGACGTTGGCGACCTTGGCCGCGCCGCCGTCGAATCGCAGGTACTGGCGGGTCGAGATGCCGCCCATCGAATGGCCGACCATGTCGACCTTGGCTGCGCCGGTGGATGCGAGGACCTTGTCGACGAAGGTCTTGATCTGGGTTGCCGACTTCACGATGTCGCCGGTCCCGTACACGCCGGGCAATGCTGCTGCTACGCCGCCGCCTTGAGAGGGCGGCTGGATTCCGTAGTCGAGTGCGTAGACGCAGAAGCCTGCCTGCCGGAGCGCCGGGGAGATCATCGACCAGTTGCTGTAGGCGTTCTCCCACGTTCCGTGGACCAGCACGACGGGATTGCGGCCGGCTTGGGGTTTGCACGACCAGTCATTCGCACCGGCGGGCGCCACGTCGGGATTCGACAGGCTGTGCGCGAATGCCGCGGGGAACGTAGTCTGCTTCGGTCCGTTGCCGGTGGGGATGAGCCAGCGACTCTCGCCGTTGAGCAGGAAGGTCTCGGCGCGGGCCGGGGTGGGCGAGGCGTCGGAGATGTAGTCGGCGAGCTGTTGCTGCGGGGCGGCCGACGCGGTGCCTGCGGAGTTCGCGGCAAGCGAGATACATGCGGCGATCGCAGCGACAGCCGTCGTCAGCAGGCGGGTTCGGGAACGACGTCGATTCGACGATGTGGTCACGTGCGAACCTCTCAGCTAGGTGTTGCCGGTCATAGCGCAAGTGAGTGGAGCGTAGCTCACCGGTCACGGTCCTTGGCTCCCACCGGTTCCCAGCCTCGGCGTGACGTGCGGTCACCGGGGGTGGGCAGTCGATCGCGACTGCGGTACACGATGTACGGCCGGAACAGGTAGTGCACCGGAGCGGTGAACATGTGCACGAGACGTGTGAACGGAACGAGTGCGAACAGGGCCAGACCGATCAGGACGTGCACATGGAAGCGCAGTGGTGCTGCGTTCATTGCGCGAATGTCGGGTTGCAGCACGAAGATTGATCGGAACCACGGCGAGACGGTCTGGCGATAGTTGACCCCGGGTCCAGTGGGATCGACGGCACCGACGACTGTGATGTAGGTTCCCGCGATCAGCGCGCACACCAAGACCAGATACATCAGCTTGTCGTTGCGGGTCGTCGCCATGAACACCGGGCCGGTGGTGCGACGTCGATAGATGAGCAGGCCGATGCCGAGCAGCGTGGCCGCCGCCGCGAGCAGACCGAAAAAGCCTGCGCCCCAGTGGTACATCGTCTCGGAGACACCGAGTGCGTCGGTCCAGGACTGTGGGATGACCAGACCGACCGCGTGTCCGGCGATGACCACGAGGATGCCGTAGTGGAACATCGGTGACGCGATCCGCAGTATCCGCGACTCGTAAAGCTCAGATGACCGTGTGGTCCAACCGAACTTGTCGTAGCGGTAGCGCCAGATGGTGCCACCGATGAGTATGAGCAGGACGACGTATGGCAGCACGCCCCAGAGGAATACGTCCATCACGCCTCACCTCTCGCGTGTGTCGCGGTCAGCGGCAGTAGGCGCGAATCGTAGGGCTCGAGGCCAACGGCCTCGACGCCGAGCGCCGGCGTCATCGCGCGCGCAGCCTGTCGGTCCACCGGTGACTCACCGGGCAGCGTCGAGCAGATCGCCGTGAGCACAGCCGTGTACGGAGATCGACGGTCTCGCAATGCGAATCGGATCAACTCGAGCGCTGGGCGATATTTTTGCAGCACTTCTTGTCCCGCGTCTGCGTCGACACGCGCCGCGAACTCCAGGACGATCGGCAGGTGGTCGGGTAACTCGCCGTGGAGGTCGACGACAAAGCCGCTGCTCCGATAGAGCGCTTTGAACTCGCCGAGTGCGGCTCCACGTCGTCGGGTGTCGCCATCGGTCCAGTACGAGAGATACAACGTGTGCTTGCGTGACAGGTCGAATGTGTCGACGTAGTCGTCGACCAGGCTGGGGAGCGGCGTCGACTCGAGATGGTCGACGAAGGTCAGCAGCTCACGAATGGAGGGGTGATCAGGCTGCTCACATAATGCCCTGCGCAGCAGCGAGATTCGGTCGATTAACTGATCGTCGGGATAACTCAGACACCACGACGAGACCTGCCGCGTCACGCGATGATCGGCGGCAGTCGTGCGGCGAGGCCACCTCACGACGACGCCTTCGAGTTGCTGCTGTCGCCGGATGCGGGGCGGTCGGGGAACAGTCCCTCGGGTGACCCGTTACCGTCCCAGTTCAGCAGATTCGTGCGATTGGCGAGGCGATGTGAGCTGGTCGCGGTGTCAGTCGTCTGGCGTTGCTTGAGCGCGTGAAAGGTCTCCACTGAGACAGGAGTGGGGGTTCCGCTCGCTTCGCCGAAGGCGCCCGAGCCGTACATGCCCGGCCCGTCCTCGTAGTCGAGTGAGCACGCCATCTCGTCGAGTTGCTCGGCCTGCTCGAGATGTGCAGTCGGAATCACATACCGCTCTTCGTATTTGGCGATCGCCATCAAGCGGTACATCTCGTAGACCTGCTCTTCGGACATGCCGACAGAGGCGGGGATGTCGGGGTCGGGTTCGCGCCCGAGCGTGATGTCACGCATGTACGCGCGCATGGCCGCGAGTTTGCGCAGGACGCCATCTATTACTGCGGTGTCGCCCGCACTGAACAGTTCGGCGAGGTACTCCACGGGGATGCGCAATGCGTCAATCGCACCGAACAGGGTCCCCGCGTCCTCGGCGTCGTGGCCCTGCCCGCTGAGCAGGTCGACGATCGGCGACAACGGCGGCACGTACCAGACCATTGGCATGGTGCGGTACTCCGGGTGCAGCGGCAGTGCGACGCGGAACTCCTTGGCCAGCGCATAAATTGGCGATCGACGTGCCGCGTCGAGCCAGTCCTCGGGAATGCCTTCAGCACGCGCCCCGGCGATCACGTCAGGGTCGTTGGGGTCGAGGAGCAGGTTGAGTTGGGCTTCGTAGAGGTCGGTGTCGTTTGGTGTGGAGGCGGCTTCGGTGACAGCGTCGACGTCGTAGAGGAACAATCCGAGGTACCGGAGTCTCCCGACGCACGTCTCGGAGCAGACGGTCGGCTGCCCGACCTCGATGCGCGGGTAGCAGAGAGTGCACTTCTCGGCCTTGCCCGTGCGGTGGTTGAAGTAGATCTTCTTGTACGGGCAGCCGGTAATGCATTGGCGCCACCCGCGACACCGGTCCTGGTCGACGAGGACGATACCGTCCTCGCTGCGCTTGTAGATGGCGCCAGACGGGCACGACGCCATGCATGAGGGATTCAGACAGTGCTCGCAGATGCGGGGCAGGTAGAACATGAACGTCTGCTCGAAGCTGAACTTGACGGCATCTTCTGATTCACGACGCAGCTTCTCCACGATCGGATCGAGCTCGCCCAATTCCGGTGCGCCACCGAGGTCGTCGTCCCAGTTCGCCGACCACGTGACCTTCGTGTCGTCACCGGTGAGCAGCGATTTCGGCCGCGCGACAGGGAAATCATCGCCGAGCGGGGCGTCGACGAGCATCTGGTAGTCGTAGGTCCACGGCTCGTAATAGTCGTAGATGGTCGGTTGAACGGGACTTGCGAACAGCGTCAACAACTTCTGCATCCGACCGCCGGTGCGAAGTCTCAACTTGCCCTTGCCGTTCAGATGCCAGCCGCCGCGCCACTTCTCCTGATCCTCATAGCGTCGTGGATAACCTTGTCCCGGGCGGGTTTCGACGTTGTTGAACCAGACGTACTCGGTGCCTGCCCTGTTGGTCCACGCCTGTTTGCATGTGACGGAGCATGTGTGGCAGCCGATGCATTTGTCGAGGTTCATCACCATCCCGACCTGAGCCATCACCCGCATCAGTACGTCACCTCCTGGCTGCGCTTACGGATCGTTGACACCATGTCGCGCTGGTTCCCGGCGGGACCGAGATAGTTGAACGCGTAAGACAATTGGGCGTATCCGCCGATCAGGTGAGTGGGTTTGACGAGGAGTCGGGTTGCCGAATTGTGTATTCCACCCCGACGACCGGTTGCCTCCGATTTCGGGACGTCGATCGTGCGTTCCTGCGCGTGGTGAACATAGACGACTCCGGCGGGCATGCGATGGCTGACGATTGCCCTGCACACCACGACGCCGTTGGCGTTGACGCATTCGATCCACTCGTTGTCGTGCACGTCGATTGCTGCGGCGTCCTCGGGACTCAGCCACGCCGTCGGACCGCCACGGGACAGCGACAGCATCAGGAGGTTGTCCTGGTACTCCGAATGAATGGACCACTTCGAGTGGGGTGTCAGGTATCTCACGGTGATCTGCTGCGCGCCGTCGGGGCCGAGTCGTGGCTCGCCGAACAACCGATGCATGTCGAGCGGCGGTCGATAGATGGGCATCGATTCGCCGACGTCGATCATCCAATCGTGGTCGAGATAGAAGTGCATGCGACCGGTGAGAGTGTGAAATGGCTTGAGGCGCTCGATGTTCACGGTGAACGGGGCGTATCGCCTACCGCCGGTTTCCGACCCGGACCACTCCGGCGAGGTAAACACCGGAACCGGGGCTTGTTGGGTGTCGGCGAAGCTGATGTGCTTGTCGGCGTTGCCTTCTGCGAGGTCGTCGAGGGTCTTTCCGACTCGCTTCTGAAGTTTCTCGAAACCCTGTACTGCGAGAGTGCCGTTCGTGGTCCCGGAGAACCGCAGAATCGCCTCGGCGAGTTTCGCATCGGTATCGATCGCCGGCCGACCGTCGCCCGCACCGCCGAGCATCACCCCGTTGCTGTCTGCCAAAATCTTCGTCTGTTCGGCGACGTCGTAGGCGACTGATTTGGTGGCGAAGCCGAGCGTATCGGCGAGTGGGCCGACAGTCGCAAGCTTGTCGGCGATCGCGGTGTAGTCGCGTTCCACCACCGCGAACGCAGGCATGTTCTTCCCCGGGCGGCCGACCGTCGACGACCGGTGCCAGTCGTCGACGGTGCCCTTGGGTTGCGCTGTCTCACCGGGAGTGTCGTGCTGCATGGGGGTGCTGACGAGATCGTGCCGCACACCGAGGTGCGTCTTCGCCTGCTCGGAGAACGCGGCGGCGAGGCGGTGGAAGAGATCGAAGTCGGTCTTCGCTTCCCACGGAGGATCGATGGCGGGGGAGAAGGCGTGCACGAAGGGGTGCATGTCAGTCGACGACAAATCGTTCTTCTCGTACCAAGTGGCTGCCGGCAGGATGATGTCGGACAGCAGCGTCGTCGACGTCATGCGAAAGTCTGCCGATAGCAGCAGATCCAGCTTGCCCTCCGGCGCTTTCTCATGCCACCGAACGTCTTTGGGTCGGGGAGTGTCGGCTGATTCGACACCGAGCACATTGTTGTGTGTTCCCAGGAGGTTTCGTAGGAAGTACTCGTTGCCCTTCGCCGACGACCCCATGAGATTCGACCGCCACAGAACCAGCGTGCGCGGCCAGTTCTCCGGGGCGTCGACGTCACTGATCGACGGCGTCAGTGTTCCGTCGGAAAGATGTTGTGCCACATAGCTCGACGCAGAGTCGGCATCGCCGCTGTCGACGGCTTGGCGTGCGTCGTCTGCGACGTCGAGCGGATTGCGATCGAACTGCGGATAGAACGGCATCCAGCCGAGCCGCGCCGATTGCGCGATGGCGTCGGCGGTGTGTTCGTGGTCGAGCGTGCCGCGCGACAGCGGAGATGCCAGTGACGCAGCCGAATAGCCGTCGTTGCGCCACTGGTCGGTGTGCATGTACCAGTACGACGTACCCGTCATGGTACGAGGCGGTCGGCTCCAGTCGAGTCCGTTGGCCAATGACATCCATCCCGTGATCGGGCGGCATTTCTCCTGTCCCACGTAATGCGCCCAGCCCCCGCCGTTGCGTCCCATGCAGCCGGTGAGGATCAACAGCGAGAGTATGGCCCGATAGGTGGCGTCGCCGTGGAACCACTGGCAGATCCCGGCTCCCATGATGATCATCGATCGTCCGCCTGAATCGACTGCATTGGTGGCGAATTCGCGCGCAACCCGGATCGCTGCCTCCGCAGGCACGCTGGTGATCTCCGCCTGCCAGGCGGGCGTGTAGGGGGTCGACGCGTCGTCGTAGCCAGACGGCCATTCGCCGGGCATTCCGTCACGATGCACCCCGTACTGCGCGAGCATGAGGTCGAAGACCGTGGTGACTCGGTGGCCATCGATGACGGTGGTCGGCACACCTCGACGTAGCACCGAACCGCTGCCATCCGGGGCGTCGAAAGCCGGCAAAGCGATCTCGACGAGTTGCGCGTCATCGCGACCGAAGAGGGTCAATGCCGGTGTGATTCCTTCGAGGTCGAGGTTCCATCTGCCCTCGCCCGCGGCAGAGCGGCGAAAGCCCAACGAGCCGTTGGGAACCGCGGCTGCTCCGGTCTGCTCGTCGAGTACCACGGTCTTCCACACGGCGTCGGAGTCGTTCTCATCGGCTCCCGCCAACTCATCTGCGGTCAGGAACTTGCCTGCGACGAGGCCGTGTTCGTGTTGCTCGACGTGCACCAGGAAGGGAAGGTCGGAGTAGGAACGCACGTACTCGTCGAAGAACTCGGTGGTGTTCGCGACGAAGTACTCCGACAGGATGACGTGCCCCATCGCCATGGCCAGGGCGGCGTCGGTACCTGCTTGTGCCGGTAGCCATTCGTCGGCGAATTTGGTGTTGTCGGCGTAGTCGGGGCTGACCGATACGACTTTGGTGCCGCGATAGCGGACCTCCGCCATCCAATGCGCGTCAGGAGTTCGGGTGACCGGGACGTTGGAGCCCCACATCATCAGATACGACGCATCCCACCAGTCACCGGACTCCGGGACGTCGGTCTGATCGCCGAAGACCTGTGGGCTTGCGACGGGCAGGTCGGCGTACCAGTCGTAGAACGACGTCATCACCCCGCCGATCAACTGGATGAAGCGCGTCCCCACGCAATGCGACACCATCGACATCGCCGGGATCGGCGAGAAGCCGGAGCATCGGTCCGGGCCGTAGGTCTTGATGGTGTGCACGTGGGCGGCCGCAGCCATCTCGATGGCCTCGTCCCAACTCACACGGACGAGGCCGCCCTTACCGCGAGCCTGCTGATATGACTTGCGGCGCAACGGATCTCCGACGACGTCGGCCCATGCCAGCACGGGATCGCCGGTCTTTTCCTTGGCAGCTCGGTACATCTCGACCAGAACCCCGCGCGCGTACGGGTAGCGAACCCGCGTCGGCGAGTACGTGTACCAGGAGAATGCTGCGCCACGTGGACAGCCGCGGGGCTCGTATTCCGGACGATCCGGACCGACCGACGGATAGTCGGTTTCCTGAGTCTCCCAGGTGATGATGCCGTCTTTGACGTAAACCTTCCATGAACACGATCCGGTGCAGTTGACACCGTGGGTCGAACGCACGATCTTTTCGTGGTTCCACCGATCGCGGTAGAAGACGTCGCCGGATCGGCCGCCGTCACGGAAAACGACTCTCCCGTCGGAAGTTTCGTCCCAACGGGTAAAGAATTTGCCGATATTGAGCAGGGCTGTGGCTGCATCGCCCTGAACTGCAGTAGATCGGGCCATGAATTCACCATACGGATGAAAAGGTGAGGGTGTGCGGTTTCGTCGCCGCATATCCGAAGCGGCTCGGCTGAGGCGTCGACGCGCGGCCGGACGTTATGGCCGAGAGCTCCGCGTGTTTCGATTGGGTATAGACATTCGCAATGTGTAGGTCCTTGTGTCACAACGTGAAAAGGTCGGTCAGTGTGAACGTTTCGCGTGCGGTATCGCCCGATTCGCCCACCCGTCTCCGACGACGCGTACCGCACGCCAGCCTTGGCCAGTTCACTTTCGTCATGGCGACCGGCATCGTGTCGACGGCAATGCACAATGCGGCGTCGCTCGGTAGTGGCACCTACGCCACTTTGGCCAATCTCATTTCGGCGATTCTCTTTGCTTTCGCTGTGGTCGGATATGTCGCGTTGACCGTGTTCACCATTGCCGGGTGGTTCACCGGTTCGGGCGTGGTCAACGAGGTGCGGCGCGAGATCGCGACCGACGGGTTCACAGTGTTGGCCTTCACCGCGGCGAGCGGGGTGCTTGCGGCGCGATCGTTGGCGGCGGGAAGTACCTGGGCCGCAGTCACATTTGCTGTCGTCGCACTCGTGTCGTGGGTGATACTCGGCTACACCGCGGTGATCGCCGCGTTCTTCAGCGCCGCACAGTCGCGGGAGCATCCCCCGGCGCCGACGACCCCGCTGCCCTGGACACACGTCAACGGCACCTGGTTTCTGATGGTCGTCGGAACCCAGTCGATTGCTGTCGCATTCGGGGCGCTCGCGGCCAAAGAGCGTGTCGACTGGTATGCGGTCGTTGCCGCCCTGTGGTGGGGGACCGGTGTGCTGATACTGGTCGTGATGGCGGTGCTGGTCGCCGCGCGGCTGATCATCATCGGCCTGTCGGCGGACGACGAGGTCGCCCCGTACTGGGTGTTCATGGGTGCAGGCGCGATTTCGGTGCTCGCCGGTGCAGAGGTTCTCGGTGTGGGCGCCATGCAGCGGCTGGTCTCGCACGACGTCGTCGGAACGCTCTGTCTGTTGGGTTGGATCTTCGGGACGTGGTTGATACCGCTGCTCGTCGCACTGATGATCTGGCACGCGCGCAGGCCGGGTACCAATTCGGGATTTCGCACCGCGTTGTGGTCGATCGTGTTCCCCATCGGCATGTGGGGGGTGGCCAGCAGACAGTTGGGGATCGCCTGGCAGGTCTCGTGGATCAAGACCATGGGTACCTGGGAGGCGTGGGTGGCGCTGCTGATCTGGGTGATCGTCTTCGTCGGGATGGCGCGATGGTGGTGGCGATGGCTCGGAGCGCGACGTTCGGAGACTAGTTCGCCAGCACGGTGAGCAGTACAGCCGAGTCCTCGTTGGCCCGGAGATTGTGTCGGGCGTCGGGAATGGTGATGAGGTCGCCGGCCACGCCGTGCCACTCGTCGGCGCCCGCGGTGAGCGTCACGTCGCCGCGGAGCACCTGAAGCGTCGCTTCGCCGGGGCTCTGGTGCTCGCCGAGTTCGGTGGAGGCCGCCAATGCGATCACGGTTTGGCGCAGGTGCCGCGCGGAGTTGCCGTGCAGCGTGTGCCCGGCGCGGCGACTGTGCGCGTCGCGCGCCGTGGCGATGAGTTCGTCGACGAGGGCTGGGAGTCGCGTGGTGTCCATGTCTCACGATTGCACGCCCCGCCCGGCGGTGGGTGGCATTGGAGGGCGATGAGTATATGGCCGATATCGGAGCTATTACGGCTTCGATATGCTCAGCGGGTAGTCACCGGGTTCGAGTCAGGAATTGCACATGTCGACGTTGGGACTCACGGCGACCGATCCTGACGATCTGCGCGACGTTGCCTGGGTCGATCTGTTTCCCTGGCTCGACTCCTATGAATCCGACGCCGCTGCCCATCTCGAGGCGTTGGTTCCCGGAGTCGCGGATTGGTGGATAGCCGATTCGCCCCGGATCACCGCTGCCGATGTTCCTCTCGACGACCTGGTGGGGCGCCTCGGTGCGCTCGTTGTCAGCAGGCACCGAACCACTCCGCTTTCGGTCCTTGCTCCGACTCTGGACGCCTCGATCCCTCTCGCAGCGCTGCGAGTTGATTCGCGCGCAGAGACCGTCGTCAGGCGCCTGGCGTCGAGTGACGTTGTGGCGGCGCTGGTGGCGACGGACGTCGAATCGATCCTTCAGGTGCGGGGCACGAGCGTTGAGACGGCGGAACTGATCGTCGCCGGTGTACTCGGGGCGGCACTACGAGTTGTGCCCGGTGACGGCGTCGAGCCGGAAGACGACGGTGACAACCCGGCCCTCGCCACATTGCTCGACGACCTCACAGTGTTGTCGCGGTGGCGGCGGCTGCGCGGACGCTCCTCGGACGCGCTGATCGAGGTCGCGATCGAGGACGACGCTCCTGAAGTCATCCAGCACACGGCCGCGCGCATAGCGGCACTGACGGGCACCGATTTGGACGTGCGCGTCGAGGCCAATCCGATCGATGAGATCGAGAACCTCGTCGAACAACTCGACGAGCGCGAAGACATCGTGCTGAGGCACCACCTCATGGCGCTCGTCCCGATATCGATGGGTGAGTTGAGCACCCGACTGCACGTGAGCAAGAGCCGAGCGGGTGTCATCGCGGCGAAGGTGAAGGACGAGTTCGCCGCGGCCTGCGACTTCGGAACTGCCGCAGGCGGTTTGCTGGCCAGTATCCGGACCGAGATCGAACCGGTCGCGCCGCTCGAGCGCTTACTCGAGCTTCATCCCGTCCTGACCGAAACCGTGCCATCGCTCGACGTCCCGCTCTGGCTGGCACTCGACCGCCTCGACGATTACTTCGAAGTCACCGGACCGTGGGCCGCCGCACCCGATGTGGTTGCTGCCAAAGCCCGCACGATCACGATGCTCGAACAGTTCGAGTCCGACAACGGTGTCGTCGAACTCGGCGTCGCAGCCGACACCCTCCGACTCACCGTGGAGCAGACAGCGGAGTGGTTGCGCTACTGCGAGATTCCGCTCTGCAATGGCGCGGCGTTGTTGGCCACACGTCGGATCGTCGATCACGCCGCAGGCATTCTCGAGGCATCGGGCCGCCCCATGACCACAGTGGAGCTGATCGACGACATCGACACCAACAAGTCACACGCTTCGGTGGAGCGGGCGCTCGCAGACGATGCTCGCATCGAAAACCGTGACGGCCACTGGCACCTTCTGGCGCCGGAGCCGTCGGTAATGGCAGAGGATCGCAACAGCAAGGTCATTCGTCGAACCAGGCGCCTTTACCGAATCGGCGACTCGTGGCGTTTTCGGATGGTGGTTGCCCCCGATCAGTTGCGCGGTTCCGGGGTGGCCCTTCCGGCGGGTGTCGCACTCGCGTTCGGTTGCCGACCCGGCACGGTTCGGGACATCGCGTCTCCCCTCGGCCCGCAAACGCTCAGATGGACCGGGACCAACCCGATGTGCGGCACGATTCGACGGTTTCTCGTCGACTCAGCAATCGAGCCAAGGGAAGCCATCTTCTTGACCTGCTCGGATGAGGGCGCATTCGGCGTCGACAAGTATGTCGAGCCGATCTCCGACGATCCTGTTCGGCGTGCGCTCGCGCTGGTCGGCCATCCCTCGGCCGACGACGTCGACAAGGACGAACTGGCGTCGTTGCTCGCCGTTGCGGCGGGGTTGCCCGCTGGCACCAAGCCGCGTCGGATCCTCAGCGCCTACCAAACGCGTGACGACGTCGTTGCCGCGTTGCTCGAGTCCGCCTGGGTGGTCTCGGCGCGGTGAGTGACGAAATGACAAGGGGCGCATCGGCAAGCAGTGATGAGATGGCGGTGCAACGTGCACTCGGTCTGCACCACACGCTCGTCACCGCCATCGCGGACCTGGTCGACAACAGTGTTGACGCCGGGGCACGGAACGTCTTGATTCGATTTCTGAGTACCGGTCACGCAACCGTGGGACTTCGGGTCATCGACAACGGCGCAGGCGTGGACGACGTGAGCATCGACGCTGCGATGCGTTACGGGACGGAGCGTGTTCGCCGGGACAACGAACACGGCCATTTCGGAGTTGGTCTCAAGGCGGCCTCGCTCAGTCAGGCAGATGAGGTGACGGTCTACTCGTCGGCCAAGGGGCACACGGCGGTTGCTCGACGGCTCAGCGTCGCGGGCCGGGGTGACGTGCCGCTTGTCGAGTCATTGCCCACCGTCGCTGCCGAGTCCACATTGGCTGCGGCACATCCCCGATTTCCGTTCGAGACGGGCACCGTCGTCGAGTGGCGCGGTCTGCGGACCTTCCCGATGACGTCGGACCACACCGAGCAATCGGTGTGGTTGGAGACCGCGATCAAGGACGCGCAGGCGTGGCTCGGTCTGGTGTTTCATCGCCTGATCGAACGTGGCCTAGCGCTGACGATCGACGTCTATGACACCGCGACGTTGCGGGCAGGGGCGCCACGGACAGTGCGTGCTATCGATCCGTTCGGATATCAGCGATCGGGCGCATCGGGTTACCCCCGGGACGTGACGGTCGACGTCGGGTCGGGCTCCACCGTCGCCCTGCATGTGTGGCCCGCGCGTAGCTCGCTGCCCGCGTACACGCTCGACGGCGCGTCAGGCCGTTCTGCCCAGGGGTTCTTCGTCTACCGCAACGATCGACTTCTCCAATCGGGAGGCTGGCTCGGAGTCGTACGTCCGCGGCCGGAGTGGGCCCTGGCGCGAGTCGCAGTCGACCTCGACGACGCCCTCGCACGCCACATGACCATCAACCCGGAGAAGGCCCGGGTCACCGTGGACGCAACGTTGTCGTCCGCGCTGCGGCGAGTACTCACGCCCGACTATCTCGCCGATGCCGCCACCGCGGCCAAAGCCGCGCGTCGTGTGCAACGCCGACCCATCACCGTCGTCGAGCCGGGTGCGGGGTTGCCCGACGCAGTCGCCGACGAGTTCGCCGATTCGTTCACGTTCACCGACACGGCGGATCCCGTCGACATCGGGTGGCGGGTGCTCTCCGTCGACCGCTTCTTCGAGGTGGATCTCGAGGCTCGAACGCTGTGGCTGAACGCCCGCTTTCGTCGACAACTGGGCGGAACCAGTCGCTCCAATGACGACGTTCCGCTGCTGCGCACTCTGACCTACCTCCTTGCCCAGGAGATGTTCGACTCGGTGCGGCATAGTTCCAGGCAAACCGAACAGATCGAGGCGTGGCAGCACGTGTTGATCGCGGCGATGAGGGCCCAGGAGGAAAACGGTCGATGATCGACATGTTGATCGATGCCATTGCGCGTGAGTTCAACCCTGATCACGCTCCCGCGCGATTCCTCGGAGCGGTATCGGGTCGACTGATGGACGCGGGATTTGACCCTGTCGACATGGCCACCGTGGTCGATGTCATGGTCGACGAGCGAGTCACATCAGTGCGAACGGCGGTTCGGTCTGCGCTCTCGCGCTGGGATGCCGACGCCGCGGCGGACTGGGCCGGAGGTACCGAACCCAATTCGACGGCTCGTCGTGAACTGATCTACTCGGCACTCGGCATCCCGAACGACGCGTTCGCTCCGCTGACCGAGCATTACCCGGTTGCCGGCGGGCCGACGGTCATCGCGGCGCAACAGCCGTGGGAGCCGTGGTACACCGCGGAGCGTCGAAACGCACACGACTTCTACTGGCGCGCATATCGAGGCGTCCTCCGCTCGAAGGGATGGTCGGAGGAGACCGTCGATGGACTCGATGCGGCAAGCACGGAAGTCGTTCGCCGACTTGCAGATCCGACACGTGAGGAGCCCTACCAGTCCAAGGGGCTCGTCGTCGGCTACGTCCAGAGCGGCAAAACCGCGAACTTCACCGGAGTGCTCGCGAAGGCGATCGATGCGGGCTACCGATTGATCATCGTGCTCACCGGGACCATCGAACTGCTCCGAAGTCAGACGCAACGTCGGCTCGACATGGAATTGATCGGCATGCAGAACATCGATCCGATTGAGTACGAGAACGACGAGGATTGGCTTGATGGCAAGTTCTTGCAGCACGTCGTCGACCCCAATCACTCCAACGACGCTCCGGCTGTCCGCAGACTCACCGGTGCGATCGACGACTACAAGGCGCTTGCCAAGGGAATCGGCACGCTGCACTACGAATTCGCCGATCATGCTGTGCCGCTGAATGATCCCGCCAACCTGTTCGGCAGCAATGTCCGTATCGCGGTGGTCAAGAAGAACTCGACGGTGCTCAAGAAGCTCGTCGCCGATGTCACGAAGATTCCGACACCGCACGACCAGATACCCACGCTGATCATCGACGACGAGGCTGACCAGGCGTCGGTGAACACCGAGAACCCGAAGAAATTCGCGGAGGGTCGGATCGAACGCACGGCAATCAACAGGCAGATCGCCAATCTGCTCGACCTTTTGCCGCGCGCGCAGTACATCGGTTACACCGCAACACCTTTCGCCAATGTGTTCGTCGACCCCGAAGATGCGGTGAACATCTTTCCGAACGACTTCATTGTCAGTTTGGAGCGTCCCGCGGCCTATATGGGAGGCACCGACTTCCACGACCGCCATGCAGATCTGGGGGAGGGCGTGCAACGCACGCCTGCGAACTCGAACGAGAAGGCCTTCGTGCGAGACCTACGCCCACAGTGCGACGAGGATCGCGACGCCGAGCGGCTGCGCGCGCTCGATTCGTTCGTGTTGGCTGGTGCGATCAAGCTGTTCCGTGAGGCTGAGGGGGTGCAGGGGAACTTCCGGCACCACACCATGCTGGTGCATGAGTCGGTCAAACAGGCAGAACACTCCGCACTCGCCGAAGACTTCATGGCGCTCTGGAAGGCTGCGTCGTACAGTCAGCCGGCAGGCCTTGAACGATTGGAAGAGCTGTGGAACAACGACTTTCGGGTCGTCTCTGCAGCGCGCGCGGAGCCGGGCGTCGTGTCGCCGTCAACTTTTGCTCAGCTCGAACCCTTTATCGGCGCCGCGTGTGATCGGATCGATGAGGGACTGCAGCCGGTCATCATCGTCAACGGTGACGCCGACAAGGATTACCAGCAGGAACGTCTGAACTTTCAAGAGCGCCCGGTGTGGAAGATCCTCGTCGGAGGCACGAAGCTGAGCCGAGGGTTCACCGTTGAGGGCCTCACCACCACCTACTACACCCGGCGCACCGCCCAGGCCGACACACTCATGCAGATGGGTCGGTGGTTCGGATTCCGGCCGGGGTATCGAGATCTGGTGCGGCTCTTCATCGGTCGGGAAGTACCCGGACCTGGTGGGCGGCTGTTCGACCTCTACCGTGCATTCGAAGCGATCGTCGACGACGAGGAAGACTTCCGCGAAGAACTCAACAGATTCAGAGGACTCAACGCTGACGGCGAGCCGATGGTGACGCCGCGAGACGTTCCGCCGATGGTCTTCCAGCGCCTGCCGTGGCTCAAACCGACTGCGGCCAACAAGATGTACAACGCAGAAGTGGCGTACCGAAGTGTCGGTGGTCAGAGCTTCAGCTTCACCATGCAGGGCCCGCGCGACGACGGTTCCAACAACATGAAGCACTTCGCTGCGGTGCAACCGATCTTGGCTGACCTCGACGATTCCGGGTCGTTCTCTTTCCTCGACAAAGACGATCGCAGTAGGGACGTCGAGGCCCGGTACGGCATCGTGCCGGCATCGGAGGTCTTGGAGGCCATTGAGCAGTTCGTCTGGGACGTCAACTGGGACTTCGCGCCGCATCGTGAAGCGTTTGTACGGGCGATGGAACGCGGCGTATTGGAGGATTTTGCTGTCCTGCTACCGATTCCGAAGACGAAGTCGCCCGTGCTTATCGGTGATGTCGCCGACCCCTTGCCGCTCGTCAATCGCAGACGACAGGAGGCGGCGTACCGAACGGGCTTCACAGGTACCGCCGTGCGTGAACGCGATGCGATCGAACATATCGCGGGGAACCCGAAGAAACAGGTCGGCGGGCCGTTGGCGCAACGACTGCGGAAGCCGACCCGTGGCGCCATGATCCTGCTGTTCGCGAGCGATCCCAAAGACCGACACTTCGCAGACGTCAAGCGCGGCAAGGTCAGTCCGCGCGACGTCGCCACACTGTTCAGCTACGCGCTGCCCTACGCCGCGTACCCTGCGCCGAAGATCGGCTTCACGACGAGGCGCTCGGGGGCGGGAGCGATCATCGACGCCTGACCGATCCGGCCTGTTGGCCGCACGACTGTTTGTTGAGTACGAAGGAAGGTTCATGTCATGGCAAAGGTGATTGCCACCATCAGTCTGAAAGGTGGGGTCGGCAAAACCACTGTCACCGGCGGCCTCGCAGAGTTCATGGCGGCCGAGTTCGGGCAGCGGGTGCTGCTGATCGACCTCGACTCGCAGATCAACCTGACCACCATGATGATCAGCGAGGAACAGTGGTTCACGCTGAACACCAACGGCCGAACACTCGCATCACTTTTCGGCGATGCGGTCAATGGCACCAACGACTTTCGCCTGGACGACGCGATCGTGCGCGGGGTATCGCCGGTGAAGCGGGTGGCCACCGTCGACCTGCTCGCTTCCTCGCTTGACCTGATCGAGATTCAGGAAGAACTCAGCGCGCTGCGCGTAGGCGGCTCTGATCCCGGTGGCGGCGTCGACTTTCTGCGCAAGGCGATTGCTCCCGTGGTCGACTACTACGACTACGTTCTGATCGACTGCCCGCCGACGATCGGTCCGGTCACACTCAACGGGTTGGCCGCAGCTGATGGTTACATCATCCCGACGATCCCGGATCACCTGTCCACCTACGGGATTCCTCAGATCCAGAACAGGGTGCGCAAGTTTGGCGACGAGATCGGTCGAAACATCGTCGAACTCGGTGTGGTGATCACCAAGTACAAGGCAAACTCGGCGGTCCACCGTGCCACGACGAAGCGGCTGCGTCGCGATCCCACCATTGCGCACGTGCTGCCCAGCTACATCAACGAGGCCAATTCCGTTGCGGCGTCCGCTGAGTTCGTTCCCTACGGAACGCTGCGAGGCAAGTACGGAAACCAAGGACAGTTCGACCAATTCCGCGGTCTGACGACCGATGTGATGACCGAGGCTCAGGAGAAATTGCAATGAGTTCCGACGACGCACGCCGCCGCGTCGAGTACCAGGCCATCGGGGGAGCCCTCGCTCAGCTCGATGTGAAGAATCCGCATGCGGCTCAGATCATTGCGGGTCTGACGCGCGTGATCATCGATGAGGCAGAACGCTCGTCGCGATTCGCGGGAGCACTCGCCGACGTCGTGAGTGCGTTGGCGCCGAGCTCCGACGCGTTGCCGTCGACAATCGCTGCGCCGCCGCGCAAACGTGCTTCGACTCCGCGCAAGAAGGTGGTTCGTCAGCCCGCCGTTCTCGACCCCTTCGTGGTCTATCGAGAGGCCGGTCCCGCAGGGCTGACGGCCCGGCTCAGCGAGCTCGACATCGAGCAACTGCGCGACATCATCGCCGAGGAAGAACTCGACACCCGCAAGGAGACCAGCCGCAAACGCAGTCCAACGGTCATCACCGCATGGATCGTCGAGCGCGTCGAGGCGTCGGAGAACAAGGGGAGTGTGTTTCGGTAGGGGACGGCCCCAGCAGCTGAGATCTGGCACAGTGGGCGGTGGATCGCCCACGGGACTTGTCGTCAAGGTCCTGTGGTTGTGTGCCCCCTGGGATGACTTCCCGGGTTCCATTGAGGTGCAACAGTTGCCGAGCAGGTAACAGGCGCCGCGATCCCGCTGATCGAGCCGCATCCCGCTGATCGAGCCTGTCGAGATCACCCGCAGCGCGCGTACACAACTCGGTCGTCAGCGCGACGCCAAGACAATAATCTCCTCGGCGCCCCGCTGACGTCACGATTGTGTACGCACCCCGGCTCGAGCCAGACCTTGCGACCCATATGCACGGCAGCATCCCGGCCGGGCTAGATGTGTGTCGATTCGAAGGATCTGTGTGCTGCAGCACCCACATCTTTCGATACGACACACATTTCGCGCTATGGGCGGGTGCTCGCGGTCGTCATGGCCGGGTTCCATTGATGGGTATGGGCTATTCGGTCACCGGTTCGAGCCGCGCGGGTGCTCCTGGTCGTAATGGTCGGGCTTCATTGCAGGTCAACCTTGCCGCTCCTTGGACACTCGGGATGTTGTCAGTCGGCCGACGCCGGACTACGGTCCTAGCCCACCGCGCGTCCAGTGCAGCCGGATCGGTTGTCTCAGCCGGCCGCCCGCTGAACGGTGAGGAGGCTCTCGGCGCTGTGTTCGGCGCGGTAGGCCGCCTCGCCGCCGCGGACTCCGAACAGGCGCTTGCTCCAGATGAGCCAGACCACCGCGGCGACGTTGATCGCGAGCAGCAGCACCTTGAACACGGTCACCTTCTCGACGAGTTCGTAGACCTCGAGCGGGATGAAGATGCTGGTGACGATCACCGCGAAGTATTCGCCCCAGCGTTTGGCGAACCACAGGCCGTACGCCTCGACGAACTGGCTGATTCCGTAGGCGAGCAGCGCACAGCCGACGAGCACGATGGTCGCCGTCGACAACGTGGTTGCCTTCTCGATCCACTGCACGACCTTGGAGTCGTCTATGTTCCAGCCGATCTGGTCGGCGATCGGTTTGAGGAGCGGCATCTCGGCGTCGAACTTCTCGTGCAGTGTCTGTTGGCTGTTGCGCAGCTCGATCACGAATATGCCTGCGATGACGAGGAAGACTCCGCGGATCAGGCGCTCGACGGCCAGCAGTCGCATGATGATGAGGTCGCGCAGCAACCGACCGCGCGGAACCTCCGGCGCCTGGTCGGCGGGACCGCTGTTGCGTGGTGAGCCGACGGCGTAATCGCCGCAACGCAGGCACCGCCACGCGTCGCCGACGCTGGTCTCGGTGTGCAGATGATCCGCGAGGTCGGACTCGTCGGGACGATAGGTCTCGTGGCCGCGTAGGCCGCAGGAGATCAGTTCCCAATTCACCGCAGCAGCCTAGCCCTCGACGGCAGGCGGGTCACGACGCCGCGGCGATCTCACCTGGTTGAGCGACCTCGCCACCGCCGTTCACTCCGACGCTTGCCGCGTACAGCAGGTCGCGGAAGTCGCCGACGACCGGCCGCTCGGGCGACCACACCATCCGAATCCAGGATGTGTGCGGCGCGATGTCGAGATCTACCGCGACGAGTTGCCCGGCGGCCGACGTACGGCCGATGGCGAACTTCGGGGCCATCACCACTCCGAGGCCGTTTGCCGCCCAACTGAAGGCGACAACGAGGCTCGGCATGGATTCCATCGGTTCGGGCAGCATGTCCTCGATGCCGAGGTGTGTCGCGCACCGTCGGGGGCCGCTCAGGATGTGCTCGCCGACAAGGTCGGCGATGGTGAGGCGCTTGTGTCGAGCAAGCGAATGGCCCGAGGCCATCGCGATTGCGGTGGTGACGGGGACCAGGTCGGCGTAGCAGACGTCTGTGCGCTGCGTCGCCGGCAGGAGCCAGCGGTCGGCCGCGTCGTCGTGCATGTCGAGTACGAGTCCGACGTCGGCGCTGCCCGACGCCACCGCGTCGACGACGCGCGTGGGGTCACTGAGTGTGTCCACGGCGACGGTACTGCCGGGAACCCGGTTGCCGAACTCGCGCAGAATGCCGGGGATCTGTGTGGCGACCATGTGTTCGGTGCTCGCGACACGCAGGGGCGCGGTCGTGGCCGCGGCCGTGACGGAACGGCCGAGTCTGGCCCAGCGGTCGAGGAACTCGGGGCCCTGGGCGGCCAGCACGAGTCCGGCGTCGGTCAGGCGCATCCCGCTCGACGAGCGGTGATATAGCTGCACTCCGAGGTCGCGTTCGAGCACCCTGATCTGCTGCGACACCGACGATGGGGCCAGGTCGAGGGCAGCCGCGGCACCGAGGACAGTGCGATGCTCGGCGACCGCCAGAAAGGTCCGTACGTGTCGGATTTCCATGAGTGCTACTCCTCGCTTGGGGCCGGGAGGCATGACGCATCGGATGGTGTTCGGAAAAACCGCACACTCCCTGCGTCTATTCCGGTCGATCGACGTCGGGCGTCAGCAGCATCCTGATGCCGTGCCAACGACAACTCGCGAACCCTCCAGATCACGACGCCGCTCGGGCGAGGTCATGCGTGGTCGCACCATCAGCAACGTCGGGGTCTCGCTCGGCTACCTGTTGGTGCTGGTCGACTCGACTGTCCTCAACGTCGCGCTGCCGGATATAGCCAGGTCGCTGGGTGGGAGTGTGGCCGGACAACAGTGGGTCGTCAGCGCCTACCTGGTCACCTTGGGTGCACTGCTGCTGAGTTCCGGGGCGATCGCCGACCGCTATGGCGCCCTGCGTACGTACCGGGTCGGCGTCCTTGCGTTCGTGGTCACGTCCGTGTTGTGCGCTCTCGCTCCGACGCTGCTGATCCTCATCGTCCTGCGCGCATTCCAGGGCGCTGCGGCCGCGCTGATCCCGGGGACGACGCTGGCACTTATCGGGAGGATGAATCCAGAAGCAGCCGACAGGCACCGCGCCATCGGCCTCTACGCGCTGGTCACCGGGTGCGGTTTCGCGGCAGGTCCGACCGTCGGTGGAATCCTCATCGCCGCCGGTGGGTGGCGGTGGATCTTCCTGATCAACGTTCCGGTGGGAATTCTCGCGCTGGCCTGGAGTCGATACTTTCCGGCTGACCCGAAGGCACGCGAGCGCGGTGCGCGACTCGACGTGCGCGGACAGGTACTCGCGGTGGTGTTCTTCGCGCTTGTGGTCGTCGTCATCATCGAGACAGGGGAGCGATCCTCGACGGCAGCGTGGGCGCTGATCCCGACGGTGTGCGCGGCCGGATTGCTCTACTGGTCGGATCGACGCAGCGACGCCCCGGCCATTCCCGTGCGTCTGCTTCGCATCCCGCCGATCCTGCGAGGAACGTTGTACGGCTTCACAATTCAGGTGGTGATGGCGTCGACGCTTTTTGTCGCGAGTCTGTATCTGATCAACGCACGCGGGCTGTCGCCACTGGGTGCGGGACTCGTCCTCATCGCCTACACGTTCGGGCCCTGTGTCCTCGGCCCGGTTGTGGGGCGCGTGGTCGCTGCACGTGGGCCGCAGTTGCCTGCAGTGCTCGGTCAGCTCGCGGCTGTGGTGGGTTCTGTCGCGATCGCCGTGGTGATGTTCGTCGGCGGACCATTATGGGCGTTGATCGCGATGATGCTGATGGCCGGAGCGGCATTACCGCTGGTGATCGTGCCGATAACCGGGCTCGTCGTCGCGGGTGCTCCGGCGGGTTCCGCGGGTACGGCAGGCGGCTTGTTCAGTGCGTCGCGTCAACTCGGCGGGGCCTTCGGTGTCGCCGCACTCGGGGCGGTGTTGGCGTCGGTTGGTGGTGCCGACGGCGCCGCGTGGGCGATGATGGCCGCGGCCGTCGTGGCGGCGATAGCCCTTCTCGGTATGGTCGTACGTCCGCACCGCGTGCGGTGACGCAAAGGTCGCTGCGGCCATCGATTTGGGTCTGGCCAGCCGATTCTCTACACTAGAACGGTTGCCTGTGCACCTTCGCGTGTCCGCACTCGGGTCACGGCTACAACTGAATAGTCTCCGGTGCTGGCGAAATGCCTAGGGCACCGGCGGCGAGAACCTATTCACTATCCACTTCGTGGAAGGCCCACCGCAGGTCACAGGAGAAATCCTGACGATCGGCGCTGCATGGGAACCGCTACGAGAAAGGTTGACGGTCAACCATGACCATGACTGACCCGATCGCAGACTTCTTGACACGTCTGCGTAACGCCAATTCGGCGTTCCATGACGAGGTGACCCTCCCGTCGTCGAAGCTCAAGGTGAACATCGCCGAGATCTTGAAGCGCGAGGGCTACATCACCGATTACCGCACCGAAGATGCGGAGGTCGGCAAGAACCTCGTCGTCTCCCTCAAGTACGGCCCCAGCCGTGAGCGCTCCATCGCAGGACTGCGCCGCGTGTCCAAGCCGGGCCTGCGGGTGTACGCAAAGTCCACCAACCTGCCCAAGGTCCTGGGCGGCCTCGGCGTGGCCATCATCTCCACGTCGTCCGGTTTGCTCACCGATCGCCAGGCAGCCAACCAGGGCGTGGGCGGCGAAGTCCTCGCCTACGTCTGGTAAGGGGAGGTAAGCACAATGTCGCGTATCGGTAAGAATCCGATCGAGATCCCCGCGGGCGTCACCGTCTCCATCGACGGACAGACGGTCACCGTGAAGGGACCCAAGGGCGAGCTGAGCCACGTTGTCACCAGCCCCATCCAGGTGGCGCAGGAAGACAACACCATCGTGGTGACCCGCCCCAACGACGAGCGTCGTAACCGTGCACTGCACGGTCTGAACCGCTCGCTGGTTGCCAACCTGGTCGACGGCGTGACCAAGGGCTACACCACGAAGATGGAAATCTTCGGTGTCGGCTACCGCGTCGCAGCCAAGGGTCGCGACCTCGAGTTCGCGCTCGGTTACAGCCATCCCGTGCCGATCGAGGCTCCCGAGGGCATCACCTTTGCCGTCGAGTCGCCCACCAAGTTCTCGGTGTCGGGTATCGACAAGCAGCAAGTCGGCCAGATCTCGGCGAACATCCGCCGCCTGCGTCGTCCCGACCCGTACAAGGGCAAGGGCATTCGCTACGAGGGTGAGCAGATCCGTCGCAAGGTCGGAAAGACGGGTAAGTAAGCCATGAGTGATACAGCAACCAAAACTGTCCGCAAGCCCATCGGCAAGGACGTGTCGACCCGTCGTCGCACCGCGACCGGAAATCGTCACTTCCGCCTTCGCAAGAAGGTCAGCGGAACGCCGCAGCGTCCGCGTCTGGCCGTCAAGCGCAGCAGCCGTCACATCCACGTGCAGCTGATCGACGACCTCGCGGGCAAGACCCTCGCAGCAGCGTCGACCATCGAGGCTGACGTGCGTGCAGCCGGCGGCGACAAGTCGGCACAGGCTCGTCGCGTCGGCGAACTGATCGCCGCTCGCGCCAAGGCCGCAGGTGTCGAGGCCGTCGTGTTCGACCGTGGTGGCAAGAACTACCACGGCCGTATCGCCGCGCTCGCCGACGCCGCCCGTGAGGGAGGCCTGCAGTTCTGATGATGACCAGCAACAACAGCAAGACCAACATGACCGGAGGGAACCTCTGATGCCCGGACGTCAGCGTGACGGCGGAAACGGACCCGCCGGTAACGACAACAACAACAACCAGGGCGGCAACGACCGCCGCGGTGGCCGCGATCGTCGTAACGACCGCGGACGCGATCGTGACCAGGAGCGCAACCAGCTCGAGCGCGTCGTCACCATCAACCGTGTCTCCAAGGTGGTCAAGGGTGGACGTCGGTTCTCCTTCACCGCTCTCGTGGTCGTCGGCGACGGCCAGGGCATGGTCGGTGTCGGCTACGGCAAGGCCAAGGAAGTTCCGGCCGCGATCCAGAAGGGCGTCGAAGAGGCTCGCAAGAACTTCTTCCGCGTTCCGCTGATCGCAGGCACCGTGACCCACCCGGTTCAGGGTGAGGCTGCTGCCGGTGTCGTGATGCTGCGTCCGGCAAGCCCCGGTACCGGTGTCATCGCCGGTGGCGCTGTGCGTGCCGTGCTCGAGTGCGCAGGCGTGCACGACGTCCTCGCCAAGAGCCTCGGCTCCGACAACGCGATCAACGTGGTCCACGCGACCGTGGCCGCACTGAAGATGCTGCAGCGTCCCGAAGAGGTCGCCGCACGTCGCGGTCTGCCGATCGAAGATGTGGCGCCGGCCGGTATGCTCCGGGCGCGCGCAGGCCAGGGAGTGTAAGACATGGCACAGCTGAAGATCACCCAGGTGAAGGGCACCATCGGTGCCAAGAGCAACCAGCGTGACAGCCTGCGGACCCTTGGACTCAGGGGCATCCGCCAGACCGTCACCCGCGAGGACACCCCGATCAACCGCGGTTTGATCAACGTGGTTGCACACCTCGTGACAGTCGAAGAGGTTTAAGAGCAATGACCATCAAACTCCATCACCTTCGCCCCGCTCCGGGCGCGAAGACCGATAAGACCCGCGTGGGTCGCGGTGAGGGGTCCAAGGGTAAGACCGCCGGTCGCGGCACCAAGGGCACCAAGGCACGCAAGAACGTGCCTGCCGCGTTCGAGGGCGGCCAGATGCCGATCCACATGCGGTTGCCGAAGCTCAAGGGCTTCACCAACCCCAACCGGGTCGAGTACCAGGTCGTCAACGTCGGCGACATCGCCAAGCTGTTCCCGCAGGGCGGCACCATCGGCGTCGACGAGCTCGTCGCTGCCGGTGCGGTTCGCAAGAACCAGCTGGTGAAGGTCCTCGGCGACGGTGAGCTGAGCGTCGCGGTCAACGTGACCGCGAACAAGTTCACGGCGTCGGCCAAGGAAAAGATCGCCGCTGCCGGTGGCAGCATCACTGAACTGTAAGAGTTCGTTTCTGACCACAGCGGACGGCAGCACTGTTCTGCCGTCCGCTGTGGTGCCAGCGGGCCGGTTCGTCGAGCTCATCGGGTGTGCGTGCACGTACAACGCGCGCCGGGTCGGGCGAGCGGGCTCCGAAAACTTCAGGTGGTGCGGTCCCGCAGAAGTGCCGGCCGTGGCTGCCGGTAGAGTTTCTGGGGTTGCCGCACAACGCAACCACCGATCAACGTCGATTGCCGAGCACGTGGGGGTGGGGTCCGTCTGGCCCCCGAACAACCCGAGCGTGGTCGTTCCTAGGAGGAGTTAGTGTTTTCCCCCCTCGTCGCGGCCATTCGGACGCCCGATCTGAGGAAGAAGATCCTCTTCGTCATCGGCATCATCGTGCTGTATCGCCTCGGCGCGACGGTCCCGTCGCCCGGCGTCGACTACAAGACCGTGCACGCGTGCATCGATCGCATCAACAGCGGTGGCGGCAACCAGGTCTACTCGCTGATCAACCTGTTCTCCGGTGGAGCGCTTCTGCAGCTCTCGGTGTTCGCGATCGGCATCATGCCCTACATCACCGCCAGCATCATCGTGCAGCTGCTCACCGTGGTCATCCCGCGGTTCGAGCAACTCCGTAAGGAGGGCCAGTCCGGTCAGGCCAAGATGACGCAGTACACCCGCTACCTCACCGTGGCGCTGGCACTGCTCCAGTCGACCGGCATCGTCGCCCTCGCCGACCGCGGCACCCTGCTCCCGCAGGAGTGCGGCAACGTTCTCACCGATCAGTCGATCTTCGGTCTGTCGATCATCGTGCTTGTCATGACCGCAGGCGCCTGCCTCGTCATGTGGTTCGGTGAGCTGATCACCGAGCGCGGTATCGGCAACGGTATGTCGCTGCTGATCTTCGCGGGCATCGCAGCTCGCATCCCCGCCGAGGGTCGGGCGATCCTCACCAGCCGTGGCGGACTGGTCTTCGGTCTCGTGTGTCTCGCGGCGCTGATCATCATCGCGGGCGTGGTCTTCATCGAGCAGGGCCAGCGTCGAATCCCGGTGCAGTACGCCAAGCGGATGGTCGGCCGGAAGATGTACGGCGGGTCGTCGACCTATCTGCCGCTCAAGGTCAACCAGGCCGGCGTCATCCCGGTGATCTTCGCGTCGTCGCTGTTGTATCTGCCGCAGTTGATCGTGCAGCTCACCAAGAGTGCCGACGGCACCGAGTCGGGCTGGCAGTCGTGGGTCTCGCGCTATCTCGCCGACCCGAGTAGCTGGGTGTACATCCTCGTCTACTTCGCCATGATCATCTTCTTCACGTACTTCTACGTCGCCGTCACCTTCAATCCCGAAGAGCGTGCCGACGACATGAAGAAGTACGGAGGATTCATCCCCGGTATCCGTCCCGGCCAGCCGACGGCTGATTACCTAGGCTACGTACTGAGCCGCATCACGCTCCCGGGCTCGATCTATCTGGGTATCATCGCTGTACTGCCCAACCTCTTCCTCGAGATCGGCAACAGCGGGGGAGTGCAGAACCTGCCATTTGGGGGCACGGCCGTGTTGATCATGGTCGGCGTGGGTCTGGACACGGTGAAGCAGATCAACAGTCAATTGATGCAACGCAAGTACGAAGGATTCTTGAAGTGAGACTTGTTTTTCTCGGCCCCCCCGGCGCTGGCAAAGGGACTCAGGCAGAACTGCTGTCGGAAACTCTTGGCATTCCGCACATCTCCACCGGCGACCTGTTCCGCGCCAACATCTCTGAGGGCACCGCGATCGGCATCGAGGCGAAGAAGTACCTCGACGCCGGCGACCTGGTGCCGCCGGAGATCACCGTCGACATGGTCCGCGCACGCCTCAGCGAGCCCGACGCGTCGAAGGGCTTCATCCTCGACGGCTTCCCCCGCTCGATCGAGCAGGCCGAAGCGCTCAACTCGATCCTCGCCGACCTCGACACCGAGCTCGACGCTGTTGTCTCGTTCGTCGTCGACCCCGACGTCGTCGTGGATCGCATGCTCGCGCGCGGCCGCGCCGACGACACCGAAGACGTGATCCGTAACCGCATGGCGGTGTACGACAAAGAGACCGCGCCGCTGCTCGAGTACTACGGCGACCAGGTCAAGACCGTCGACGCCGTCGGCGAGGTCGACGAAGTCCACCAGCGAGTGCTGAACGCGCTCGGCGTCAAGGTCTCCTAGAGTATCGATCCGCGATGAGGCTCCGTAAGACCAAACGTGTTCCGTTCCGCAGCCCTGGCGAGCTAGACGCCATGGCTGCGGCGGGAGCCGTTGTGGGGCAAGCACTCGTCGCGGTACGAGACGCCGCGAAGGTCGGGGTGAGCACCCTCGAACTCGACGAGGTGGCCGAGTCTGTGATCCGGGGCGCGGGTGCGGTCCCGTCGTTCAAGGGCTATCACGGGTTCACCGGCTCGATCTGCAGTTCCGTGAACGACGTTGTGGTGCACGGAATCCCGTCGTCGACCGTTGTACTCGCCGAGGGAGATCTCGTCTCGATCGACTGCGGCGCCATTCTCGACGGCTGGCACGGCGACTCCGCGTGGACCTTCGGGGTTGGCGAACTCTCGCAGGCCGACCAGGACCTATCGGACGCGACACGGCTGTCGATGGAGGCGGGCATCGCCGCAATGGTCGACGGCGCGCGCCTCACCGACATCTCGTACGCCATCGAGACCGGAACACGCAAGGCGGAGAAGACCTTTGGACGCGGCTTCGGGATCGTCGACGGTTACGGCGGCCACGGCATCGGGCGCGAGATGCACCTCGATCCGTTCCTGCCGAACGAGGGCGATCCCGGCCACGGTCCGTTGTTGGTGATCGGCTCGACGCTGGCGATCGAGCCCATGCTCACGCTCGGTACCACCGACACCACCGAACTTCCCGACGGCTGGACCGTCGTCACCGACGACGGCTCGCGCGCCGCCCACTGGGAGCACACCGTCGCGGTTACTGCCGACGGTCCGCGCATTCTGACGCAGCGCCCCGCCTGACTCTTTCGGCCGGCCCGTTCTTGCGTCGCCCATTCTTTCCGGTTGCCCATTCTTTCCGGTTGCCCAGGCGCGCGGTTTCCGCGCCTGTGGGCAACCGCAAGTAGCTCTCGGTTCGGTCGTGTTCACGGCCAATTCATGTGACGTGGTCCACGCGACACCTTCCGGACGTCGACGGGCAATCATCTCGTTCGCAATCCGTAAGATCGGGGCTGAATACTGCCCGGGTGTCGTCAGTCAACGAGCGGGTGCTTCCGTCGTCGCGCGCCCGGTCGTGGCGTAGCTACGCGCTGTTCATCGCGCTCGTAGCGCCCAATCTGGTGCTGCTCGGAGTGTTCACGTATCGCCCGCTCATCGAGAACATCCGAATGTCGTTCTACGACTGGAACATTTCGTCGCCCGGCGCCGACTTCATCGGGTTCTCGAACTACACGGAATGGTTCACGCGCGCCGACACCTGGACCATCGTCGTCAACACCGTGGTCTTCACCGTTGTGGCAGTGGCGGGCAGTATGGCGCTGGGACTCGCGTTGGCTCTGTTGCTCGACCGCAAGCTGCGTGGCCGAAACCTGGTGCGATCCATCGTGTTTGCGCCGTTCGTACTCTCCGGTGCTGCGGTGGGTATCGCGTTTCAGTTCGTATTCGATCCGAGCTTCGGCTTGATCAACGACCTGATGCACCGGCTGCACCTCGGGTCGGCACCGGACTTCTACCAGCAACCGCACTGGGCTCTGTTCATGGTCACCGTGACCTACGTGTGGAAGAACCTGGGCTATGCGTTCGTGATCTACCTTGCCGCGTTGCAGGGGAAGCGAATCGACCTCGACGAGGCGGCAGCAATCGACGGGGCCAGCCGCTTCACCTACTTCCGTCGTGTTCTGCTGCCACAGCTTCGTCCGACGACGTTCTTCCTCTCGATCACCGTGCTGCTCAACTCATTACAGGTCTTCGACATCATCAACGTGATGACCCGCGGAGGCCCGCTCGGCAACGGCACCACGACGATGGTCTACCAGGTCTATGAGGAGACGTTCCGCAACTTCCGCGCCGGCTACGGAGCGACGGTTGCGACGATCATGTTCGTCGTGCTGCTCGTCGTCACCGTTGTGCAGGTACGAGTGATGGATCGGTCGCAGGCATGAGCGAGATCGTGATGACGGAGTCGACGACGTCGGGTGATGTGGCGTCGACGACAAGTCCCGCCGGCCCCGACCAGCGTGCAAAGGCGTACGCGCGGCGCAAACGCGTTGCCACGGTGTTCGGTTACCTCGCGATGGTCGTCGTCGTGCTCCTGGTGGCGCTACCGCTCGTGTGGATCCTGTTGGCGTCGTTCAAGGATCGATCCGAGATCTACGTGCAGCCCGCCGTGTGGTGGCCGTCTGTGTGGCACCCGGAGAACTACAGCGAGGCGACGACGTCGGTTCCGTTCTGGGACTTCATGCGGAACTCGGTGATCGTGACCTCGATCCTGGGCGTCGTGAAGTTCGCGCTCGGGGTGCTGAGCGCGTACGGGCTTGTGTTCCTGCGGTTTCCGTTCAAGAACCTGGTGTTCATCGTGATCATCGCCGCGCTGATGGTGCCGAATCAGATCACGTCGATCACCAACTACGCATTCATTGCACAACTCGGGCTGCGCAATACGTTCCTCGGCATCATCCTGCCGCTTGCGGGCGTCGCATTCGGAACGTTCCTGATGCGCAACCACTTTCTGTCGATACCCCAGGAGATCATCGAAGCCGCACGCATGGACGGCGCCGGTCACTTCCGGCTACTGACCCGTGTGGTGATGCCGCTGTCGATCCCGACGATGGTTGCCTTCGCACTCATCACGCTCGTCAACGAGTGGAACGAATACCTCTGGCCGTTCCTGATGGCCGACGACTACACCGTCGCGACGCTGCCCGTCGGGTTGACGCAGTTGCAGAACAACGACGGCCTGACCAACTGGGGGCCGGTGATGGCCGCGACGGTCCTCGCCATGCTGCCGATGCTCGTCGTCTTCCTGCTCCTGCAGCGCCACATGATCAAGGGCCTGACCTCCGGGGCGGTGAAGGGGTGATCTCGACAGGCTCGATCAGCGGTGGAAGCTCGATCAGCGGTGGGGACGGCTCGATCGGCGGGTGGGTGATCTCGACAGGCTCGATCAGCGGGGTCGGCTCGATCAGCGGTGGGGACGGCTCGATCAGCGAAGGGGAGCTCGATCAGCGGATAGGGCTCGATCAGCGGGGGTGTCGAAACCACCTGCGCGACAGACAGAGAACGACAAACAGTGGGGAACAGGAGCACACGAATGCACGAGTTGTCTCGCCGCGGTTTTCTCGCGGCCGGTGTCACGTTGGCGGCAGGCCTGGCGGTGTCGGCCTGCGCCGGGTCGGGGAGTTCAGAGGGGTCCGACGACGGGGGTGACGCCAACAACCTGACCTTCTGGTCGAACCACCCGGGCAAGTCGACGGCGGTCGAAAAGGAGTTGATCTCCCGCTTCGAGAAGGCCAATCCGGGTATCAAGGTCCAACTGGTCGACGCAGGAAAGAACTACGAGGAAGCGGCGCAGAAGTTCAACGCCGCGCTCTCGGGCGGGTCGCTGCCGGACATCATCATCCTGTCTGACGTGTGGTGGTTCAACTTCGCACTCATCGGTGCGATCGCGCCGCTCGACGACCTGTTCGGCAAGGCGGACGTCAACACCTCCGACTACGTCGATTCGCTTGTGGGCGACTACAAGTGGAACAACAAGACGTGGGCACTGCCATACGCGAGGTCGACACCGCTGTTCTACTACAACGCCGACGTCTGGAAGCAGGCGGGACTGCCTGCTCGCGGGCCGCAGAGCTGGCAGGAGTTCGACGAGTGGGGTCCGCGCATCCAGGGTGTCGTCGGTAGCGGTAAGCAGGCGCACGGCTGGGGCAATGCCGTCGACTACCTTGGCTGGACGTTCCAGGGTCCCACGTGGACTTTCGGTGGTGCCTACTCCGACGAGTGGGATCTGAAGTTCACCGATCCCAAGACGATCGCCGCCGCCAACTATCTGAGTGAGTCGATCAACACCAAGCGCTACGCGAAGATATCCAACGACATCGCAGGCGATTTCAGCGCCGGCATCATCGCCTCCACGGTGGCGTCGACCGGCGACCTGTCGGGAATCACCAAGAATGCCAAGTTCAACTTCGGCACAGCATTCCTACCTGCGCCCGACGGGACGGTTGGTTGCCCGACGGGAGGTGCGGGCCTTGCGATTCCGGCGCGAATCTCGGACGCGCGAAAGGTCAACGCGCTCAAGTTCATCAACTTCATCACCGACACCGACAACACGGCGTACTTCTCGCAGAACGTCGGGTACATGCCGGTCCGGAAGTCGGCGCTGAACGACCCGTCGATGGTGGCCTTCCTCGACAAGAATCCCAACTTCAAGACGGCGATCGACCAGTTGCCGAAGACCAAGCCGCAGAACTACGCTCGCGTCTTCGTGCCCGGCGGCGACAAGATCATCGGTACGGGCTACGAGAAGATCGGCCTGCAGAACGCTGACGTCAACGACACCATGGCCGATGTGAACAAGCAGATCCAACAGATCTACGACACCCAGATCAAGCCGAAGTTGCCGAAATGATGAGTAGCACAATCGGTATCGGCCACGCCAATAGAGACTCGGCCGCTATCGACGCAGTGGGAGCGTGACGTGGCGGTAGTGACATTCGACGGGGCGACGCGTCAGTTCAGTCCTGACGCGTCGCCCGCCGTCGACCATCTCGACCTCGAGGTGGCAGACGGAGAGTTCATGGTGCTCGTCGGGCCGTCGGGATGCGGCAAGTCGACGACGCTTCGTATGCTGGCCGGCCTCGAGTCGGTGGAAGCGGGTTCCATCAGCATCGACGGACAGGACGTCATCGGTCTCGAACCCAAATCCCGTGATGTGGCAATGGTGTTCCAGAACTACGCGCTGTACCCCAACATGACGGTCGCGCAGAACATGGGATTCGCTCTACGCAACGCCGGAATGTCGAAGAATGACACGGCAACCCGCGTGTCCGAGGTCGCCGCGATGCTCGAACTCGAGGAGCTGCTCGACCGCAAACCGTCGAAACTGTCCGGCGGCCAGCGTCAGCGAGTGGCGATGGGACGAGCAATTGTTCGGCGTCCCAAGGTCTTCTGCATGGACGAGCCGCTGTCGAACCTCGACGCCAAGCTGCGTGTGAGCACCCGCGCGCAGATCGCCGCACTACAGCGTGAATTGGGTACGACGACGCTCTACGTCACGCATGATCAGGTCGAGGCCATGACGATGGGCGATCGTGTCGCGGTGCTCCGCAAAGGTGTTCTGCAACAGGTGGGTAGCCCGCGCGAAATCTACGCGCGCCCGGCAAACACCTTCGTCGCCGGGTTCATGGGCTCGCCTCAGATGTGTCTGATCGACGTCGACATCGATGCCGGCCGTGCGCATCTCGGCGACGCCGAGATCGCCGTTCCCCGTTCAGCGCCACAGCGGTTGGTCGTCGGGCTGCGCGCTGAATCGTGGCAGGTCACGGGTCCGGGGACCCTTGGTTCACTAACGGCGCGTATCGAATTGGTCGAGGAACTGGGGTCCGAGCAGTTCGTCTACTGCTCGGCCGACGTCGCCGTTCGAGACGGACGGATCGTCGTCCGTGCCGACCACAGGCATGAGTTCAAGGTCGGTGAATCGCTCGGCCTGATCCCGGATGCAGGCGAATTGCACTGGTTCGACGGGGATTCGGGTATTCGTCTGTGAATTGTCGACTGCCTCAGCGGGCAGCGAGCGACGAGATCAGTGCGTCGATGGGCACCATGCCTATGTACTGACCGTTCTCGTCGCAGCACACGAGCGGGTCGAACCGCGTGTGCCTCGGCCGGGTCATGGCACGTCGCAACACTTCTCGTCGATCGGCGGCACGATTGACGCGCATTGTGTTGTGCCGAGCGACATCTCGCTCACCGCACCTGGCCGCGAGATGGATCGGGCGCCCGCTTGCGTCGAGCAGAGCGATCGCCGCGACCTCCGGGTTGGCGTCGAAGATCGTCCGCAACACGGAATCGTCGGAGTCGGCGGATGCCGTCTGGCCCGCTTCGATGAAGGGCGCCACGGTCTCTCTCGATTCGCACAGATCGCGCGTCCGCGTCTTGAGCAGCGGATCGATTCCAGTCATCGCCTCTGCCGGTCTTCCCAGCAGGTATCCCTGTCCGAGCGGCACCCCGAGCTGGCGCAACCGATGGAGGTCATCAGATGACTCGATACCCTCGGCGATCAACCAGGCGTCGATTCTGCTGGTGAACTCGCCGAACATTTCGACGAGCGCCGATTTCGCCGGATCGCGGTGCAGGTCTGCCACGAGCGAACCGTCGAGCTTCACGAAATCGGGGTGCAACGTCAGGATGTGGTGCATGCTCGCGTATCCCGCGCCTGCGTCGTCGACAGCGACGAATCCGCCGAGCTCGCGCACTCTCGCGATAGCAGCAGCAACCTGGTCGTAGTCGGTGACAATGGCGTGCTCGGTGAGCTCGAATACCATCCGGTCGAGCGGGCCGACCTCCAGCAATGTCTGTATGGCATTGGAGAGCAACACCTCGGGGGAGATGTTCACCGTCAGAAAAGTCCGACGCGGCAGCGAGGCCCGTGTCGACAGTGCCTTTTCGAGGACGAGTGCACTGAGGTCGGCCTCTCGTCCGATGCGGGCAGCCGCCGCAAACCACTGATCGGGGCTGACACGCGGTTGCGCCGAGAACCTGCTCAGAGCTTCGTAGCCGACGACCCTCAACTGCGGTAGATGGGCGATTGGCTGGAATACCACCGTCGGGGCCTGAGCCGAATGGATCAGAGCATCCACTTCACGCTCTAGCTCCGACTCGACTCGCGCCCCCAAAGACTGTGTGTTGGCGCGGTCGGAGGAACTCATTGATCAACAATCACTTCACGGACACGAGCGACTGTTGTCGGGGACAGCTCATCGAGCCCGTGATCGTCGGCGGCATGCGCGGCGACACGGTCGAGAATTTCGTCCTCGGTTGCCGCCTCGAATGTTGCCTCGCAATTCGGAATGACCGCACCACACCAGAAGCTCTTCATGACGTCCCTTTCTGATTGGTCGCAATTGAGAATTCTTCATGGGAGTCCGCGTCGTTACACGAGACGCGATCGGCACGGCTGTAGAGGACCATCGACTCGCCCCGAACAAACCCGGCAAGGGTCAGTCCCTGCTGCTCGGCAAGGTCGGCGGCCAGCGACGACGGCGCCGAGACCGCCGACAACATCGGAATGCCTGCCATGATCGCCTTCTGCACCAGTTCGAAGCTTGCACGCCCGGACACCTGGAGGATCTGGCCGCGCAGGGGGAGCAGATCGTGGGCCAGCGCCCACCCGATGACCTTGTCGACGGCATTGTGGCGCCCGACATCCTCGCGGATCACACGCAGCTCACCGGTGCGACCGTCGAACAACGCCGCCGCGTGCAACCCGCCGGTCTTCGCGAAGACCTTCTGGTGTTCGCGAAGGCGGCCGGGGAGATCGAGCACGGCGTCGGCGTCGACCATCAGCGGGTCGTCGGAGACGTCGAAACGCGAACGCGTCGTGACGGATTCGATGCTGTCCTTGCCGCAGACCCCGCAGGCACTCGAAATGGTGAAGTCGCGCGACAGAGACGAATCGGGCGACGCGACGCCAGGCGCAAGCGCAACGTCGAGCACGTTGTACGAGTTCAACGCATCGCTCCCGGCGCCGGCACAGTAGCGGGCCGTGGCGAGGTCCTCCGCTCGAACCAGCACGCCCTCGGAGACGAGGAATCCCGACGCGAGTTCGACGTCGTGTCCCGGGGTCCGCATCGTGACCGCGAGCCGTTCGCCGTTGACTCGCATCTCCAACGGCTCCTCGACGGCCAGCACGTCGACGCGCGTTGTTGCCTGCGCACCGCGACGGACGCGAGTAACGCGACGTCGTGCTGTGATCCGGCCCATGTAAACCACGGTATCGGGTGGTCGGCGACTCGCCCACCCGATCAGCGGCTCCCTCAGACGTCGAGAACGAGCGTCACCGGGCCGTCGTTGACCAGCGACACCTCCATGTGCGCGCCGAAACGACCCGTCGCGACAGTCGCTCCGGCTGCACGCAGTTCCGCGACCACGGCGTCGACGAGCGGTTCGGCGACCGGGCCGGGTGCCGCGGCGTTCCACGAGGGGCGTCGACCCTTGGCGGTGTTGGCGTACAAGGTGAACTGGCTGATCACGAGGATCGGAGCGTCGAGGTCGGCGGCGGAGCTCTCGCGTCCGTCCGGACCGTCGAGAATGCGAAGCCGCCAGATCTTGTCGGCGAGCTTCGTCGCGTGTGCCGGAGTGTCGTCGTGGGTGACCCCGACGAGCGCGACGAGACCGAAGCCGCCGGGCGCGATGTCGAGTTCACCGACCGTCTCGCCGTCGACGGTCACCTTCGCCTGACTTGCTCGTTGGATCACTGCGCGCATGCCGACCAGCATCACAGATCGGCCGCACCCACCCGCTGGTGGGCGAGTACGTCGGACATCAGATGAAGATCTGGTGACGACTTCGACGCGTCGGAATACCGGCGAGCGGAGATGAGGTTCGCTGTGAACATGACCGCTTCATCCAAGGCAGCGCAGACCAAGGCAGAACACATCGCCAAGTTCGGCACCTACGGCGCGTGGGGTTGGTTCAAGCAGTTCTCGCCAGACGAGGCCCGCCAGATCGAAGAGCTCGGATACGGGACCATCTGGCTCGGTGGATCGCCCAAGAATCTGCACCCCATCCGCACGATCCTCGAGGCGACAGAACACATCACCGTCGCCACCGGCATCGTGAACATCTGGAATTCCGTCCCGTACGTGATCGCCGGTGAGTTCCACGCACTCGAACGCGACTTCCCCGGCCGCTTCTACCTCGGAGTCGGTGCCGGGCATCCGGAGGCGACGTCGGAGTACACGACGCCGTTCAAGGCTGTCGGACGCTACCTCGACGCTCTCGACGGCAAGCAGGTTCCGCCCAACCGTCGACTGCTCGCCGCACTCGGTCCGCGCATGCTGCGGATGTCGGCCGAGCGGTCACTGGGCGCCCATCCCTACCTGACCACTCCCGAGCACACCGCCGAGGCCAGGAAGATCCTCGGACCCGACGCCCTGCTCGCTCCCGAGCACAAGGTGGTGCTGACCGAGGACGCCGACGAGGCACGTGCCGTGGGTCGCCCACCCGTCGATCAGCCGTACCTGCATCTGAGCAACTACACCAGGAACCTCAAGCGCCTCGGATACACCGATGAGGACATCGCCAACGGGGGCAGTGACGCGTTGATCGACGCCCTCGTCGCGCATGGCACCCCAGCGCAGGTGAAGGCTCGACTCGACGAGCATCTTGCGGCGGGTGCCAATCATGTGACGATCCAGGTGCTCGGTTCGGAGACGCCCGTCGAACAACTCGCCGCGATTATCTCGGCGTAGCAGTACGCGCGACGATCACCTGCCCGGTGCCGGAGAGGCTCGACGACACGCTGGGCCACGCGGTCAGCTACCGCACCGGCTCCTTGAGCACCATTGAAATCAGCCAGCTGACGATCGAGATCACCAGCGCACCGAGGATCGCTGCCCAGAAGAAGCTGTCGACCTGCAGACCCCAGTGCGTTGTGTTGTGCGTGATCCACGAGGTGATCTGGAGCATGAACGCATTGATCACGATGTGGATCAGACCGAGGGTGAGGATGTAGAGCGGTATCGAGAAGAGCTGCACAATCGGCTTGATGAAGGCGTTCACCACACCGAAGATCAGGGCGACGAGCACCACGATCCCGAATTTCTCCCAGCCCGACGCGTTGTCGGGGAACTGGAAGCTCAGGCCGGGCACGATCAGAGTGGCGACCCAGAGTGCGACGCCCGAGAGCGCCGACTGGAGCAGAAATGCACGCATGTACAAGATCTTGCCAAATTCGGACAGGTTGGCGCGCGGTGTAGAGCGGATCTGTGGTGCACCACTGGTGGGGGATGCCCCTTCGGCTCACCCGATCTGATCGCGGCGTGCGGTGACGAGGGCGCGGATGGCGTCGTCGGATGGGGGATCAGACGGTTGGAACCGTATGGTGCCCTTGTCCATGTCGAAGCCCTCGAGTTGCGGGGCCGCTGCCGAGACCGCTTCCGGGCTGAACGGATAGATGCCGATGTGCTTCTTGGCCCGCATCACCGACAGCAATGGTTTGCCGTGGTAGGTCAGGGCCGGCATGCCGTAGCCCTTGCCCTGCTCGGCGTCGGGGACGACCTCGCGGGCGGTTGCGTAGATGTGCTCGATCACTGCGCGGTCGGTGTCGTCGTCGAGTTCGGCCAGATAGTCGTCGATGGTGCCCATGCCTCAGCGTGACACGTCGCCTTGCCCGATCGCGTGACTACCAGGACAACTCGGGGACCTGGTCGGCCGTCACCTTGTTCAGCTCCTCGAGTTGTTTCCGCTGCTCGGCTTCCTTCGCGGCCTTGGCGTCGTCCTTACCGGGTGCGTCGGCGTCTCCATCCGATTCCGTCTTGTGGGCGTGAGGGCGTCGTGGCTTGCCGCTCGGAATGATCGAACCGGCTCCCGCGAGCATCGGGAATTCCTCCTCGGCTTCTTTGTCGAGGTCTGCTTCGACGTCGCTTGCCGTGGGTGCGGCGCGCAGCGATTTCCACAACAGCACGAGCAGTCCAGCGATGAGTACCGCGAGGACGATGGTCGACGCCGCGAGGCTCGGCAGTTGGGTGAGGCCGTAGACCGCGGCCGCAACGATTGCCGCGGCAGGCATGGTGACGACCCACGCGACCACCATCTTGCGGAACACCGACCAGTCGACGGTGCTGTTGCGGTTGGTGGTGCCGACTCCCGCGACCGCGCCTGCGACCGTGTGGGTTGTCGAGACCGGCGCGCCGAGCGCCGTCGAGCCGAACAGTGCGATCGCCGCACCCGTTTCGGCGCAGAAGCCGCTCACCGGGCGCAGTCGGGTGATGCCGGTGCCCATCGTCCGGACGATGCGCCATCCGCCCGACAGTGTTCCGAGTGCGATGAACAGATAGCAGCCCAGCGCCACCCAGTCGGGCACCGGCAGCGACGAACCGGTCTGAGTGAGGTGGCCGGTCGACACGAGAAGGCCCGCGACGATGCCCATCGTCTTCTGTGCGTCGTTGCCGCCGTGGGCAAGCGAGATGGCTCCCGACGATGCGAGCTGAAACCACCGGAAGAGTTTCTCGGTGCGCAGGACGGGTGCGCGGAAGAGGACCGCGCGCAGGATGAGCATGAGCGCACCGCCGAGCAACAGACCCGCGAGTGGCGAGATCACGATGAACGCCGCGGTCTTCTCGACACTCGACGCCTTGATCGCGTCGATGCCGCCCTTGACCAGAGCGGCGCCGATGAGACCGCCGATGAGAGCGTGCGACGACGACGTCGGAATCCCGAGGTGCCACGAGAGGAAATTCCAGATGACGGCGGCGAGTAGGGCGGCGAACACGACGGCAACGCTGTAGTACTGCGACTTGACCGTCTCTCCGACGGTGTCGGCGACCGCGGTTCCGATCACGAAGAACGCGAGGAAGTTCCACCCGGCGGCCCACACGACTGCGACCTTGGGCTTGAGGACGTGGGTCGCGACCACGGTGGCGATGGAGTTCGCCGAATCGTGGAATCCGTTCGTGAAATCGAATAGCGCCGCGAGCGCGATGATGCCGACCACGGCGAGTGTTGTGAGGTCCACTCAATCCAGAGTGATAGTCGACCGATGCCGGGTGGGGGCTGTGGCCGCCCGATCCGGGACTCTTCGGACGGTATTCATCCCGTGGTCACCCCAGCGGACGATTTGTCGGAGTCGCGTCTGGGCGGCAGTCGTCGCGGGTTTGGACTGTTAGGCCAGTTCGCGTAGGATTGAACGTCGGTGCGCTTGTCGTGCCGGTATGCGCATGCCATCTACCCGGTGAGCGCGGCCGGAGACATCGCCGCCAGGCGCTCGCTCTCGGAGCGGGTGCCAACACACTAACGGATAAACACTGATTCAACCGGGCAGTGGGGTGAATCGTTCGTCCGGGCACTTGTTGCCCTGCGAGCGGATCGCGACACCGCCGAGGATCGCGGAGGACATGGCGAAGAAAGACGGGGCCATCGAGGTCGAGGGACGGGTTATCGAACCCCTGCCCAATGCGATGTTTCGCATTGAGCTGGAGAACGGTCACAAGGTTCTCGCCCACATCAGCGGCAAGATGCGGCAGCACTACATCCGCATCCTGCCCGAGGATCGGGTCGTCGTGGAACTCTCGCCGTACGACCTCGGTCGCGGGCGCATCGTTTACCGCTACAAGTAAGACTTCCCGGCCGAGACCGGTCCGGGACAACCCTCGTGTGGTGCGGCCATTCGGTCGTGCCCACGGGCGACAACAGGAGAGATTGACGTGAAGGTTCAGCCGAGCGTCAAGCCGATCTGTGAAAAGTGCAAAGTGATCCGCCGTAACGGCCGGGTCATGGTGATCTGCGAGAACCTGCGCCACAAGCAGCGTCAGGGCTGATCACCTCCACGGTCGTACGACCGCGGAGCACCCCACCAGATCGCTTGGTGAAACACACAACTGAATACACACACCAGAGCTGAGCAGAACTTGTGAAGCCCTCCCAGCACCAGCGGCGACAGACGCGTCACCGCCTACCTCCGGACTGTGTCACGCGGACCACCGCGAGACACCGCGCAGCGAGTACAACTCGCTTCGTGCAGAGGCCGGAGCCCCTCGCAGAGTAGGGGACGGACCGGGAGAAGACCTCTGAAAAGTAAAGGAAATCCGCCACATGGCACGTGTTGCTGGTGTCGATCTTCCCCGCGAGAAGCGGCTCGAGATCGCACTGACCTACATCTACGGAGTTGGGCGTACCACCTCCAAGGAGATCCTTGCGGGCACCGGGCTGAGCCCCGACCTGCGCGCCAAGGACCTCACCGACGCAGACGTCACAAAGCTGCGTGAGTACATCGAAGGCTCGGTGAAGGTCGAGGGTGACCTGCGCCGCGAGGTGCAGGCCGATATCCGTCGCAAGATCGAGATCGGCTGCTACCAGGGTCTGCGCCACCGTCGTGGCCTGCCCGTCCGTGGACAGCGCACCAAGACCAATGCCCGTACTCGTAAGGGCCCGAAGAAGACCATCGCCGGGAAGAAGAAGTAATGCCTCCGAAGTCACGTAGCGCAGGCCCCAAGAAGGGCGCACGCCGTCGCGATAAAAAGAACGTCCCGCACGGCAACGCACACATCAAGTCGACGTTCAACAACACCATCGTGTCGATCACCGACCCCAACGGCAATGTCATCAGCTGGGCATCGTCGGGTCACGTCGGCTTCAAGGGCTCGCGAAAGAGCACCCCGTTCGCGGCTCAGCTCGCGGCCGAGAACGCTGCGCGCAAGGCCCAGGAGCACGGCGTCAAGAAGGTCGACGTGTTCGTCAAGGGACCGGGTTCGGGTCGCGAGACCGCCATCCGGTCGCTGCAGGCAGCCGGCCTCGAAGTCGGCACCATTTCCGATGTCACCCCGCAGCCGCACAACGGTTGCCGTCCGCCCAAGCGGCGTCGGGTCTAGCGGGAAAGGGAGGAAGAGAAAAACATGGCTCGTTATACCGGCCCCGCAACAAAGAAGTCCCGTCGTCTGCGCGTCGACCTCATCGGAGGCGACCAGGCGTTCGAGCGTCGCCCCTACCCGCCCGGCCAGCACGGCCGCTCGCGGATCAAGGAGAGCGAATACCTGCAGCAGCTGCAGGAGAAGCAGAAGGCACGCTTCACCTACGGAGTGATGGAAAAGCAGTTCCGTCGCTACTACGAGGAAGCCAACCGTCGTAACGGCAAGACCGGCGACGAGCTGCTGCGCATCCTGGAGACCCGTCTCGACAACGTCGTGTACCGCGCCGGTCTGGCACGTACCCGTCGTCAGGCACGTCAGCTGGTTACCCACGGTCACTTCACCGTCAACGGTGTGCGCGTGGACGTCCCCAGCTACCGCGTCAGCCAGTACGACATCATCGACGTCCGTCCGAAGTCGCTGCAGACCACCCCGTTCCAGATCGCCAAGGAGCTCGTCGGCGATCGTCCGGTTCCGGGTTGGCTGCAGGTCGTTCCTTCGACGCTGCGCATCCTCGTGCACAACGTGCCCGAGCGCGCTCAGATCGAGGTTCCGCTCACCGAGCAGCTCATCGTCGAGTTCTACAGCAAGTAAAACCAAGCAGCACAAGCTGTTTCGGTCCACTTCTAGGCCGTCAAATAGCGGTCGGCCACAAGGAGAAATCAAGAAATGCTCATCTCACAGCGACCAACCCTCACCGAGGAGATCATCGCCGACGACCGGTCGAAGTTCGTTATCGAACCGCTCGAGCCGGGCTTCGGCTACACCCTCGGTAACTCGCTGCGTCGTACCCTGCTCAGCTCGATTCCGGGTGCTGCGATCACCAGCATCCGCATCGACGGAGTTCTGCACGAGTTCACCACCGTCCCCGGCGTGAAGGAAGATGTCACCGACATCATCCTGAACCTCAAGGGCCTCGTGGTGAGCTCCGAAGAGGACGAGCCGGTCACCATGTATGTGCGTAAGCAGGGTCCGGGCACCGTCACCGGTGCTGACATCGTGCCGCCCGCCGGCGTCACCGTGCACAACCCGGATCTGCACATCGCCACCCTGAACGACAAGGGCAAGCTCGAGATCGAGCTCGTCGTCGAGCGGGGCCGTGGTTACGTGCCTGCCGTGCAGAACAAGGCGTCGGGAGCCGAGATCGGCCGCATTCCGGTCGACTCGATCTACTCGCCGGTGCTGAAGGTCACCTACAAGGTGGAGGCCACCCGCGTCGAGCAGCGCACCGACTTCGACCGTTTGGTGCTCGACGTCGAGACCAAGAACTCGATCAGCGCTCGTGACGCCCTGGCGTCCGCGGGCAAGACCCTGGTCGAGCTGTTCGGTCTGGCTCGGGAGCTCAACGTCGAGGCAGAGGGAATCGAGATCGGGCCGTCGCCTGCGGAGGCTGACCACATCGCGTCGTTCAGCCTGCCGATCGAGGATCTGGATCTGACCGTCCGTTCGTACAACTGCCTCAAGCGCGAAGGTGTCCACACCGTCGGCGAGCTGGTTGCACGTACCGAGTCGGATCTGCTCGACATCCGCAACTTCGGTCAGAAGTCGATCGACGAGGTGAAGGTCAAGCTGCACACCCTGGGTCTGTCGCTCAAGGACAGCCCGGCCAGCTTCGATCCGTCGCAGGTCGCCGGTTACGACCCGGCAACCGGAACGTGGTCGGACGACGCGTCTTTCGACGCTGACTCCGGTGAGGATTTCGCGGAGACCGAGCAGCTCTAGTCGCTGCGACTGCCAAACCTGACTCGTCGAGCGATCGCCGGGTCCTCCTAGGAGAAGACAATGCCCAAGCCCACCAAGGGTGCCCGCCTCGGCGGGTCGGCCAGCCACCAGAAGGCGATGTTGGCGAATCTTGCCACCTCGCTCTTCGAGCACGGCCGCATCACCACCACCGAAGCAAAGGCCAAGCGCCTGCGCCCGTACGCGGAAAAGATCATCACCCACGCCAAGGCCGGCAAGCTGGCCAACCGTCGTGAGGTCATGAAGGACATCCGCGACAAGGACGTCGTCCACACGCTGTTCGCCGAGATCGGCCCGTTCTTCGCGGACCGTCCGGGCGGTTACACACGCATCATCAAGACGATCAACCGCAAGGGCGACAACGCCCCCATGGCTGTGATCGAGCTGGTGCGCGAGAACACCGCGTCGACCGAGGCCACCCGCGCCACGCGTGTCGCTGCGTCGAAGAAGGCCACTGACGAGAAGGCCGCTGCCCCGGCAGCCGAGGCCGACAACGTCGTCGAGGCCGTCGCCGACGAGGCAACCCCGGCACAGGTCGAGAACGCCGAGGCCGTGGCCGAGGCTGTCGACGACGAGTCGACCGCTGCCACCGCACCGGAGGCCGAAGCTGCTGACGCCGACGTCGACGGTGACAAGGCCGACGACAAGTAGGTCGGACGGCTGAACACGCCAGACATGAACGGACCCGCCACCACACCAGGTGGCGGGTCCGTTCGTCTGCGTTTCGACATCGGTTACGACGGAACCGATTTCGCTGGGTGGGCGCGACAGATCGGCCAGCGAACGGTATGCGAGGTCGTCGAGACCGCATTGTCGACGGTGCTGCGGGTACCGGTCCGGCTGACCGTCGCCGGCCGGACGGACGCGGGCGTCCACGCCACCGGGCAGGTCGCGCACGCCGACATTCCCACGTCTGCACTGGACACGCGATCCATCGACGGCGACCCCGGGCGCCTCGTCGGACGACTCGCCAAGATGCTTCCCGACGATGTGCGCGTGAAGCAGGCCGCGCCGGTCAGTGAACACTTCGACGCACGGTTCTCGGCGCTGCGGCGTCACTACCGGTACCGACTGTCCGACGCGGTGTTCGGTGCCGAACCGGTGCTCGCGCGTACCACGGCGGCGTGGCGACGGCCGCTCGACGTGGAGGCGATGAACGCGGCGTCGTCGGTGTTGTTGGGCCTCAACGATTTTGCCGCATTCTGTCGACGCCGCGAGGGCGCGACGACGATCCGCGATCTACAACGGTTCTCGTGGTCACGCGACGCCGACGGCGTGCTGATCGGCGAGGTCAGCGCGGATGCGTTCTGCTGGTCGATGGTGCGCTCGCTCGTCGGCGCGGTGGCGTCGGTGGGGGATGGCCGGCGCGACGTCGGATGGTGTCGGGCGCTCCTGGGCGAGCGTGAACGCAGCGCGAAGGTGCCCGTCGCCGAAGCGCGGGGCCTGTGTCTCGTCGGCGTCGACTACCCGGCGGCCGACGAGCTGGCGGCGCGCAATGCCATTACCCGCGACGTGCGGGTCACGACAACCGAAGGCGCACAAGGATGTTGCGGCGACTAGTTGGCGGGAGCGGCGGTGTGTCGATGAGTGACCTGCCCCGGCAGTTGAGTCCCCGCTACTGAGTGCGCTACGCCGAATATGCCAGTGTCTGCGCGTAGTTGACGCGCGCCCCGAGATCGGCGACGGCCGCGCGGGAGGTGACCGGGATCGCCGTGGTGTAGGCCACCGGTCCGGCAGAGACGGTGATCTGCACGAACCCGACGGTGCGCTCCTCCTTGACGAGGAGGAACAGCAGACCGAGTCCGCAGAACAAGACGGCTGTCACGATTGCCACGATGAGAGCCCACTGCGGAATCTCATTGGTGGTGCGTGACATGTCGACGAAGCTCCACCGCGATCCGGCCAGGGGTGCGTTGCCCGCAGGCGTGATGACCTCGCTGCGCGTGCAGTGGATGTCGCCGATCGAGACGAGGATCGGATCGCCCGGTGGCGGTGTCGGTGGGGCAGCGTAGTTTCCGGGGTCAGGCGTCGGCGGCAGCTCGACGTCGTTCCATCCGGGGGCGCCCGATTCCTGGCCGCGAGACTTCGATAGATCGGGTCGAGGTGCGTCCGGGTAGCTCACTGGGTCACCATCCTCACTATTTGATCGCCTTCACCTTGGCATCAAGGTTGGAGTTTGTATCCGTTCGAGTCGCGGACACTGCCGGTGAAAATCATGATGGCGTCGACGAAGGCCCAGATCCCGACCGCGGGCAGAATGAAAATGCCGATGAACATGAACATCGTGACCCACCCGACGACCGTCAGCACGAGCTGCGCTGCGCCGATCCCGGTGTATCCGAGGTAGAACCGTCCCGCGCCGAAACTGCCCAAGAACAGTTGAAGTAGACCTGCCGCGACCTTGGACCTGTTCGAGAGGCGCTCACCTGTGAAGGGGTCACGGCCAAAGGGAGCCATCGGGTCTGGGGCGCCGGGGTAACCGGCATGAAATCCGTAACCGGGGGCCGCGTATCCCTGACTTCCATATCCCTGGGCGCCATATCCGGGCGCGCCGTATCCCTGAGCGCCGTAGGCGGGACCGTATTGGGGCGAACCCGGGGTTCCGTACTCGTACGGGAGGGGGAGGAACTGGTCGCCGGAGGCGGCGGGGCCGAACGGTGAGGGAGCGCCGTACGGCGACGAACCGAAAGGCTGCCCGTTGCCGCGGGCCTCCTGGTTCGAATTGTCGGGAAAACTCATGGCGCCAATCCTCGCACGGACCCCTGACAGGTGTCGCTACGCGGTGTAAACGACTTGGCGTTTGTCGGTCGGTTGGCCGACCTCAGGTTGCGCTGCGCTCGTCGTCGATGGCGTCGAACACTGCCTCGACGGTCTGTTCGTCGCCGACGATGTCGGCGCTCTTGCGGCCCTCGGTCATCAGCCTGCGCCAGACCTGGGAGTCGAACTCCATGGGTTCGTTGCGTTCGAGGAACTCCATGACGACCTGCACGAAGCGCTCCGGGTCGTCGTGGAAGGGGAAGTGACCCGAGCCATGGAACGTCGACATCTCGCTGTGGCCGATCGCGGAATGCGCGAGCAGGGCGTGTTCATAGGGGATGACGGTGTCGTCGTCGCCCCAGACGATCAAAACGGGCAGGTACTCGGTCAAATAACATCGGTCCAGCATCGTGATCGATTGCCCTCGCCAGTCGACCACTGCCCGCAGGGTGCGGAGAAACGCCGCAGAGGCGGTGGGCGCCGCGAGGTCGCCGAGGACGCGAAGCAGATCCTCGTGGTCGTTGAGCATGCGCTTGGGTGACAGATCGTGCGGGAGGTCGGGAATTCCCGGCGGCGTCGGCGTCGCGGCGATCACGTTGGCACCAAATCGGAGTGCCGGCAGCACGCCCGGAACCCGTAGCGCTGTGAGCGCGCTGTTGACCAGCGGCAACGTCACCAGCCGGAGAGCGGGGTTGACCTCCCGGCTGACACCGCCCGCCGCCACGAGGACGAGTCGCTCGACAAACCGGGGAAACTGATAGCAGAACTGCATCGCGACGCCACCACCGAGCGAGTGCCCGACGACGGTGACCTTGCTGATTCCCAGCACAACGAGCAGATCGCGCATCCCATTCGCGAACGCGGGGACAGAGTAGTCGGCGCGCGGCTTGTCCGACCGCCCGTGTCCCAGCAGGTCGGGTGCGATGACCGTGTAGTGCTGGGCGAGCATCGGGATGACTTCGTTCCAGGTGGACGAGTTGTCGCCAATACCGTGGATGAGGAGAAGTGCCGGCCCGCTGCCCGCGATCCGATAAGCCCGACGGTAGCCGTGGATGACCTTGTATTCGATGCGCATTTCAGTGTCGGAGACCGGGCGTAGATTCGCAGACGATGAGCCGCCGGAACGTTTGATTCCGCCGACTCGGGTCGGGGCTTCTGACACGACTGACTCCTCGCGTGATCACAACGGCGTGATATCTGGGCTGGCGGCATGTGACCACAACGCCTTCTCTTCGAGTTAACACCCGATAGGCGCTGTCTGCCCACCATGTTGCAGCGAGTTAACGTGAGCGCAAACGAGTGGGCTCGACCACATCGCGGGCGTCAAGGTGTCGATAGGCTTGCGGGCAATGAATCCGTTCGACATCGACGCGTTTCTGACCACGGGCGGGCTCGTCGGGCTGTGTGTGCTGATCTTCATCGAAACCGGACTGCTCATCGGCTTCGTGTTCCCCGGCGACTCGATACTCTTCACCGCGGGTGTCTTCGCTGCTCAGCCAGAACCCTTCGCCCCGCTCTGGCTGCTCTGCGTGGCGGTTCCGTTGGCTGCGATCCTCGGCGATCAGTGTGGGTTCCTGATCGGTCGACGGCTTGGGCGCGGCGTGCTCGAGGGGCGTCTGATGCGCACGATCGGACCGACCTACGTCGAGAGGACGCACCGCTTCTTCGACAGGTTCGGCCCGCTGACGGTGTTCTTCGGTCGATTCATCGGGATCGTGCGCACGTTGACCCCGGTTGTCGCGGGCTTCAGCGGGATGCGCCACTCGGTGTTCACGTTCTTCAGCGTTCTCGGCAGCATCGTCTGGGCGGCGGGCATCATCGTGCTCGGCTATTTTCTCGGCTCCGTCCCGATCATCCGTGATCATCTCGAACTGATCATCGTGGCGTCGGTGCTGACCGTTGTGGTCCCGACGCTCATCGAGGGAACACGACGGTGGCGGGCACTGCGTCGCCTGAAGGCGGCTGATGCGACCGCGACCGACGGCGCGCAGGTCGGCAGCTCAAGGGTAGGTGCCGCAGGGGCCGATAGCCCCCAGGGTGGCCGCGCTGAGAGTGACGATGCGCAAGTCGGCGACTCAGCACTGTCCACTGAAGTGGACAGTGCTGAGGTCGATAGCGCTGAAGTGGATAGCGCAGAGGGTCGCTAGCTCGGCGGTCGAACGCTCGGAGAGCGACTCCTACGTCGACGTCCGGGGGCAGGTGGCCCGGTGTGTAGGGCCGTTGGGGAGGGTCGCTGACCAGCGCCGCGTCGTGGCGGACCCGAGCCCCTCGAAGTTGTTTACACGTTTGTTCGTTCTGAAACGTAAAAATCCGACAGAATGACTTATCCACAAGCACGCGTCGGGGTATCGCCGGGAGGCCCGACGGGTGGCAATATCTCAACGCACAACGCGACGGACGACTGAGGTCAGCGGCGCGGTCGGTTGAGTCACGTACGGAGGCACAGGGGGAGTGCGCGATCAGATGGCAGTGCAACACAACGATTTCGGGCAGCACAACGACTTCGGGCGCAACAAGGATTTAGGGTCGACCAGCGACCAAGCGAAGGTTCCTGCAGCATTTCAAATGTCTTCTGCGCGATCACGATCGGGCGCAATCACGGTGGTGACCACACCTCAGGGTCTGCCAACGCGTGTCCGCATCGACCGATCGCAACTCGAGAAGAGACCCGACGTACTCGCCGGCGAGATCTTGCGACTCTGCAGGCAATCGGCGATGGCTGCCGGTATCCGTTGGCGCGACGAGCTTCTCGAAGCCGGGGCCTCGCGCGACGTCGTCGATGCGATGGGCTTACCGACAGCCGACGACCTCTCCCACGCCGAGCAACTCGACGACGAGCGCGACGACGTTCCGGCGTCGTGGATGCGTCGAGTGTGAGGGGTATGCGATGACGGGTGCAATGGATGAACTCGAAGCGCGAGCACGGGCCCAACTGGGCCACCTCGCCGACTTCGGAGATCGGCTGGCCGCATTGAGCGTGCGGGAGAGTTCGCCAGACGGGCTGGTGACCGCTGAGGTCGACGGCAAGGGGGCGCTCACCGGTCTGTGGCTGGCAGAAGGCGCAAACGACCTCGGCGAGACGCGGCTGGGCGAACAGATTGTCGCTACCGCGCTTCTCGGCGCTCAACGTGCGTTCGCCGCGCGTGCGGCGCTCACCGAAGAGTTCACCGCAGCCTTCGCCGAGCAACTCGAGAGTCGATGACCGACACCGACGCGACGTCGGCAAATTCGATGGAACCTTTCGGGTCGAGTGCCCGTCAGATCCCCGAAGCCCCGAGAACTGCTCGGACTCCGAAAACTGTAAACCTGCAATCGTGCATCAACGAGGGGACCACATGGACAACGTGACGGTGACACCTGAAGTGCTGGAAGGCTTTGCGGTAACCAACGTGGCTATCGGCACGGCGGTTGGCGCGGCGGGCACGATCAATGCCGCTGCGAACACCGCTGCGATGATCGGGGTGTTCGGACTCATCGGCCAAGAGTTCTTGGCAGCTTTCATCACCGCCCAGGCCAACCATCTGGCCGCTGTCGGAAGTCTCGCGGCAGTCCATGCATCGACCGCAGCGAGCACGGTGTCCGCCCTCGCCGAATTCGACGCAAACGACGCGGCCGGCGCTGCAGCAATTCGGTCGGTGCTGTGACCTCGCCGCAACCCACCTCAGGTGGGCCGCACCCGCCCGGCCCGATCGATACATCGCTTCCGGATGTTCCTGCCATCAACGACATGTCGATCCAGGACATGATCGACGCCACGCCACTCGGACCGATCCTCGATCGGCCAGTTGGTGAGGTACTCGCCGGGCTCGGGCTGCCGCCGATTCCTCAGCTCCCGGCGTTGCCGCCCATGCCGGGACTTCCGCCGCTGCTGACGATCGACATCGGCATGCTGCTCAAACCGATCACCGATCTCCTGGGCGGTTTCGGAACCGGCGACCTGTCCGGCGCGCCGCTCGATCCGTCGATGATCTTCGATGGATTGTCGACGGTGCTCGATACCGCGATGTCCACCGCCACACAGGCTCTCGGTGTGCTCGATACGTTGTGGGCAGGTCAGGCGTCGCTGGGTGCGACGACGAAGACGGCGCAGGCAAGTGCCGACAGCGCCGCGCTGTCGACACAGGGCGGGGTGATGTCGATCGACATCCAGGCCGCGGCGGGGATCGTGGCGGCGGGCCTCGCGGCCGTCCAGGGCATCATCGCGGCGACGATCGGCAAGATCGCGGTCCTCGGACCTGGTCTTGTGACGCCGGTCGGTCAGGGCGTCGCGGTCGGATTCGCTACGGAGGGGCTGGCCGAGGCGACTGCGGCGGTTGCGGTGACTCGGGCCCAATTGCTCGGTCCCACAACGCAAATGGTCGTCAACGGCGCGCCGGTCAACGTGACCGCCCCGCCGACTGCCGCAACGTCGGCGGCGCAGTCACCGTTCGCGCTGGCCAGTTCGATCCTCGAGGCGGTCTCGCCGCTCGTGTCCACAGCGACACAACTGCCCTCTACGTTGATGACACCCGTCAGCGAGATGCTCAGCATCGCCTCGGGCGACGGCGTCGACGCCGCCCGGCTCGAACACCTTTCCGCCGGTGGCGGTCCCGATCTCGCGGGACCGGGCGGCGGATCAGGTGACGCAACCGTCGGCGCAGCCGGAATGGGTGCGGGGGCACTGGGAGTCGGGGGTCTGGGCGTTGGGGGCATGGGTGCGGGATCGGCGCCGCTCGGGGCAGCACGGCCGGGAATGTCAGCCGGGATCGGGACCACCGAGCCGGCATCGCTCACTCCGTCGCAGACAACACGGGCGGCCGGTACGGCCGCCGCACCTTTGCCTGCATCGATGGCCCCGATGATGGCTGCAGGCGCGGCGCGCGGGGCGGCGGATGCCGCTGAGCACCACGAGATTCCGGATTACCTCGTCACCGAAGAGCACGGTCAAGAGGTGGTCGGCGAGTCGCGCGAGGTGGCCCCCTCGGTGATCGGCGATCAACCTGATCAACCCGAGCCATCGCCGACCCCGGACATCGAACTTCGCCTCCTGTGGCACGACTCCGACCTGGAGATCGAGCCACGGAGTTGATCAACCTTCTCGCCAACGACCAACGACCAACGACCAACGTCCGAGACACCTGGAGGTGCGCCATGCCCGATCCGAAACTGAGCGTCGATCCTGACGAACTCATCACTGCCGCAAAAGACCTCGACTTGCTGGCCGATCGAGTCGAACGGTCGTTGATCGGTACCACCGACCGGCGGACGGTTGCTCCGGCTGGTAGCGACGAGGTGTCGATCGCGGTCGCGAACTCCTTCGATGCCGTCGCGGGTGGATTCGACGCCGACGCCGCGTCGGGAGTCCTCGAACTACGCAAACTCGCCGCCACATTGCGAGCACAGGCGACCGGTGTCGTCGACGCCGACGACGCAGTCGCACGAGGACTGCGCATCTGAGTGCCGCTACCGCGTCACCCGCAACGGTATTCAGCACGACAGAGCTGCCCTCGAACAACGGTGCAGCAGTGACCCTCTCGGTGGGAAAGGAGAAGTGCAGTGACCGGTTTCACCGGCGTTGTCTGGGACGCACGTACCACTGATCGGCTCGTCTCCGATCTCGCGTCCGGTGTTGGTCCTGCGCCCTTGATCGAGGCGGGGTGCGCGTGGGGTGTCGTTGCGACTGAGATGGGCGACGCGGCAGTCGAATACAGCGTCATCCTGGCGCGGTTGGGCGGATCGTGGCAATCCTCCCATGCGAGCGATGCGCTCGATCGGCTCGCCGCGTTGGGTGGCTGGTTTGCCGATGCGGCTGCGACTGCGGCGTCGAACGCTGTTCTGGCGCAGGGGCAGGGTGCGGCGGCAGCGGTCGCCCGGCTGGCGATGCCCGCTGCGGGGGAGGTCGACCTGGTCGACGGACTCAGCGAGCTTGCGAGGTCGGTGAGTGCGGTCGCGCCCGTCATCACGGGCGCTGCTGCCCATGCCGAGCGTGCTCGACACGATCAGCGCATGCGTGCGGCTCGGGTGATGGAGGCATACGAGCAGGCTGCGATGCCCTCTGCGCAACCGTGGCATGTCGATCGCCGCGCACCGCTGCTGGTCTCCGATGCCGCGCTGCTTGCCGAGCAGTCGGCGGCCCGCAGCGCGGCGGACGCCGCAAAGGCGCAGCGCCAGACGGGGACGCCGCAGATAGGAACACCGCAGACCGGGGCAACGCAGGTAGGCGGGGGCGGAATGCCGTTCGCGACCATGGCGCCAGCACCGGTCACAACCGGGTACGCGGCGACGACCCTCGCGTCGGCTCCGCAGGCCGCGGCCGCCGCTGCGCCGACACCGACGCAACGGCCAGTGTCGCCAGAGTCGATGCCACCGCCCGTCGCCCCCGCGGTTGCCGCGACGAACGAGCAGCGTGTGTCTCGCCCGGTATCCGTAGCCGCCGTTTCCGGCGAGCCCATCGGCGGCGCCGGGATTGCCCACGAGGCGCCGGCCACCTGGGCTGAGGCGGGCGTGGCGGTCACTTCGCAGGTGACGATCGACTCCGACGCCGAATCCGGCTCGTCGACAATAGATCCCGCCTATCTCGAGCAGACTCTTCGCCTCGGGGAGGTGTCGACGCGATGATCTGGACAGCAACTCGCGGTGGACGAGTGGATGTCGCGACACTGCGCAGAGTCGGTATGCGGCTCGGGGTTACCACCTGGCCGGTTGTCCTCGACCTGTTCGCCATCGACGACGACGCCGAGCGTGCGCGCGCCGCGGACATTGTGGCCGACTCCCGTATCGCAGAGCTTCGACTCATCGACGACCTCGGCGATCCAGCGCCGTGGCTTGTGGCGGCGTTGCGAGTACTCGCCCGGCCTGAGCGAGAGTTGGAGATACGAACATTCACCGAATCCGACACCATCCGTGGGTGTCTCGCGCGGCGCGACGGCGAGCATGTCTTTGCGGTCAGGCGCGGCGACACCATCGACATCACGGTCGTGGAACTCAACGACGGTGCCGGAATCTCGGCGCTGGTACGTCGGCATTGCACGGATCGCGGTGACGACGGAAGAGCTGACCGGTCCGTAGTGCCCGCGGAGCCGCTCGAATTCGGTGCACTCGCGTGTCCGTGCGACGAACTCGCAGATCGCCTGGGGCGCTGTCTGACCACCGGGGAGGTTGCGCGAACACTGACGCGATTGGGTATGCCGCCGAGCGATTCCGGCACTGTGGCACGTGCTTTCGCGACTATCGAGCGTCGTACAGAGATCGTCGCGGTCTCCCGGCGCGACGGCCTGCTCACGCAGTCCCCGGGAGCGCTCGGCGTCATCGACACGTCTCGCGGTCGAATCATCGCCGGTCCCAGTAGATCTCCCGACGGCAGGGTGTGGACCACGCTGTCGCCGGGTTCGGGTCATCGCATCGGCCAGGCAGTAGGTCTGCTGATCGAGACCCTTCCCGACGGCTGGTGGTCCCGGTGAACTCCGGGCCATACGTGCGGGAAGCGACATCGGAACCGATTCCGATCGTCGTGCACACCAGCGGTATCTGAGTCGCGGATACCGCGAGGCACCGTGATTCGGTGCTCAACCACAGGAGGATCAGGATGCTCAATCTCGGTGACAACAGCGGGGGAGCGGTCAAGGTCGACGTCGAATCGGCAATGGCCACAACGAAATCGGTTGCGGGGGTGGTCGCGGACATGCAGGAGACCATCGGTCGCATCGCACGGGCGTCGTCGAACGGCGCGGCGTCGTGGCAGGGCAAGGCGTCGGCGGCCTTCACCGATACCCACGCCGACTGGAACTCGTCGGCATTGGCGTTGCACAACGCGCTCGACGACATCCGGAACAAGCTCAGCAGCGGCTTCGCCGGCTACGAAGACAACGATGCCCAGGTCGCGAGTGGGTTCCAGCCGGGAGGTGTGCGGCTCTGACGTAGCCGCCACGACCAAACCATCTCGGACACAACGATATTCACGTTCGACACAACCACGCTCGAAAGCATTGGCCTCGAGCGATAAGAAGGGAAATCCAGACATGGGACAGATCGAATACAACTTCGCGGGTCTCGGCGACCTCAGCGGCAATCTCCAGTCGGAGTTCGCGCGCCTGAGCGACCTCGCCGACGAACTCAAGCGGCAGGTCCACTCGCTCGACGGGAGCTGGACGTCGACCACGGCCAAGGCGTCGTATGAACAGGCGCAGGCGAACTGGGACCGCATCTTCCTCCAGTCGCGCGATCAGCTGTTCGGCCTCCACCGCGGCGTGCAGAACGCGTCGAACACGATGTCGGAGCTCGACGGGGCGATCGGGCGCGGTTTCGGTTCCATCTGAATGCGGCCGTCCTGAAAGGTGCGTCCTGACTGGGGGAGGCGGGGCGGTGTGGGGCCTGCGTGGTCCCACACCCACCCGCGTGAAACTCCGGCATGTTCGGTGCGGCGTAGTCGGTTAGAGTCTCAGGCGACAAGAGGCTCCGGCGACGCCTGTTCGACGGACGGGCAGTGGCGTCGATGGCAGGAGGCGTCGATGGCAGGAGGCGTCGATGGAAGGACAACACGGTGTCGGCTGAAGGTTCGAAGAAGGCAATTCTCGCGGCGCTCGCTGCAAACGCCGGTATCGCTGTGGCCAAGTTCGTCGGATTCGCGATCACGGGATCGTCGTCGATGCTCGCCGAGGGTGTGCACTCGGTCGCAGACACCAGCAACCAGGGACTGTTATTGCTCGGGCAGAAGCGCGCGAGCCAGGAAGCCGACCAGCTTCATCCCTTCGGTTACGGGCGCGCTCGATACTTCTATTCGTTCGTCGTGGCGTTGGTGATCTTCACGCTCGGTTCGATGTTCGCGATCTACGAGGGCATCGAGAAGATCACGCACGCCGACGATCACGGCCTCGAATCGCCGATCGTCGCGATCGTCATCTTGCTTGTCGCCATCTGCCTCGAGGGCTACAGCTTCACGACTGCGATGCGCGAGTCGCGACCTCTCAAAGGACGTGCGTCGTGGTGGCGTTTCATCCGCAACTCGAGGAACCCGGAACTCCCGGTGGTTCTGCTCGAAGACACCGGTGCGCTGATCGGCCTCGTGTTGGCGTTGCTCGGCGTCGGGCTGACCATGATCACGGGTAATGCGGTGTGGGACGGCATCGGAACGCTGGCGATCGGCGTCCTGCTCGGCGTCATCGCGATCGTGCTGATCATCGAGATGAAGAGCCTTCTGATCGGAGAGGGCGCGACGGTGGAGGAGGAGGCTGCCCTACGCGAAGCGCTTGAATCCGGTGGGGTCGACCGCGTGATCCACATGAAGACCCAGTATCTCGGGCCAGACGAACTCCTCGTCGCCGCCAAGATCGCGATCCCGGCGGGCACAGATGTCGTGGCGGTCGCGCACACCATCGACGACGCTGAGGCAAGAATCCGTACTGCCGTACCACAAGCGAGGATCATCTACCTCGAGCCCGACATCGATCGCGGGTCGGCTCAACCCGGTGCTGATCGAGCAGACACGTCTTCGCGTTAAGCCCTCACATTCCCGGCATTGTCGGTAGCGTGTGAATCCGCGATAACCGAAATGCCGGTTGCGTGAGAACACCGTCGAGTCGGGGGATGACAGTCCACTCCGATCCTGCGTCGCTCGAGAAGCGGACGATGCGTCGACGATGCTGACCTGACAGTGCTGACCAGATATGCAGGGGAGAACCACTGATGGCCAATGCGTTCACACGCACCAAGTCTGTCGAGCAGTCGATGGCCGACACCGACGAGCCAGACCACAAACTCCGCAAGGACCTGACGTGGCGGGACCTGCTCGTCTTCGGCGTCTCGGTGGTGATCGGTGCAGGCATCTTCACGATCACCGTGTCGACTGCCGGAGACAAAGCGGGACCCGCGATCTCGCTGTCGTTCATCATGGCAGCGATCACCTGCGCGCTGGCGGCGCTGTGTTACGCCGAGTTCGCGTCGACCGTTCCCGTTGCGGGGTCTGCATATACGTTCGGCTACGCCACATTCGGTGAGTTCCTTGCCTGGATTCTCGGCTGGGATCTGATCCTCGAGTTCGCGGTCGGTGCGGCTGTGGTGTCGAAGGGGTGGTCGAGCTACCTCGGCAGCGTGTTCGGCTTCTCCGGCGGAACCGTTGAAGTCGGCTCACACACCATCGACTGGGGTGCGATCCTCATCGTCGCGGGCGTGACGACGCTGCTCGCCATCGGCACCAAGCTGTCGTCGCGTGTGAGCGCGGTGATCACCGCTATCAAGGTCGGCGTCGTGCTGCTCGTCATCGTCGTCGGCTTCTTCTACATCAAGACTGCCAACTACCAACCCTTCGTGCCGCCTGCCGAACACGCGGCAGGTGAAAAGGCTTCTGTCGATTCGACGCTCTTCTCTCTGATGACCGGAGGCGGCGACTCGTCCTACGGGTGGTACGGCGTGCTCGCCGCGGCGTCGATCGTGTTCTTCGCGTTCATCGGATTCGACGTCGTCGCCACCACCGCGGAGGAAACCCGCAATCCGCGCAAGGACGTTCCGCGGGGCATTCTCGGGTCGTTGCTGATCGTCACCGTGCTCTACGTGCTCGTCACGATCGTCGTCACCGGCATGGCGAGCTACAAGCAGCTCGCAAGCAGCGGTGGTGACTCCAAGAACCTCGCTGACGTCTTCGCGTTGAACGGGGTCACCTGGGCAGAGAAGGTGATCGCGATCGGCGCGCTGGCAGGCTTGACGACCGTCGTCATGGTCCTGATGCTCGGCCAGTCACGAGTCGCGTTCGCGATGTGCCGCGACGGTCTGCTGCCGCGCGGTCTGGCCAAGACAAGTCCGCGGTTCGGAACCCCCGTGCGTTTGACCGTTCTCATCGGCGTCGTGGTCGCCGTGGTTGCGGGCTTCTTCCCGATCAACAAGCTCGAGGAGATGGTCAACGTCGGAACGCTCTTCGCGTTCATCGTCGTTGCCGCGGGTGTCTTGGTGTTGCGTCGGACCAGGCCCGACCTCGAACGTGGGTTCACCGTGCCGGGAGGGCCGATCATTCCGGTGCTCGCGATCCTGGCGTGCCTGTGGTTGATGCTGAACCTGTCGGCGCTGACATGGATTCGCTTCGTGATCTGGATGGCCATCGGCGTGGCGATCTACCTGCTCTACGGAATGCGGCATTCGATGGTCGGCAAGCGAGAGCGCGGCGAGGTCGAAGGAGTTGCCGTCCACAAGCAGGCGTGAGCCTCGCCGTCGCGGGACCACGGGCACCCCGTTGCTCGCTCCCGAGGTGTGGCCAGCCTCAGCAGTGTCTGAAGTGTTAGATAGCCTCGTAGGGGAGTGACTCCCGGTTGCGCATCGCGCGTACCCGCTCAATCGGTCGTCGGCGAACAGTCGGCGCGACACCTCACACAGGCGCGTGCCCAGCGGCACACATCGGTGACATGCGATTTCACGGACAAGGGGATGACATGACCATGGTGCAGAACGAGGCACCTCAGGTGGACACCAAGAACGGCATCGACTACAAGGTCGCCGACCTGTCGCTTGCCGAGTTCGGCCGCAAGGAGATCGGGCTCGCCGAGCACGAGATGCCGGGCCTGATGTCGCTGCGTCGCGAATACGCTGACGTCGCGCCGCTGAAGGGTGCGCGCATCTCCGGTTCGCTGCACATGACAGTGCAGACCGCAGTGCTGATCGAGACCCTCGTCGCGCTCGGCGCGCAGGTTCGGTGGGCGTCGTGCAACATCTTCTCCACCCAGGACCATGCCGCAGCCGCGATCGTCGTCGGGCCGCACGGCACCGTCGACGAGCCGAAGGGTGTTCCGGTCTTCGCCTGGAAGGGCGAGACACTCGAGGAGTACTGGTGGGCTGCGGAGCAGATGCTCACCTGGCCCGACGAGCCCGCGAACATGATCCTCGACGACGGCGGCGACGCCACCATGCTCGTCTTGCGCGGTGCGCAGTTCGAGCAGGCGGGTGTGGTCCCGCCAGCAGACGACGACGATCCCGCCGAGTACAAGGTGTTCCTCGAACTGCTGCGTGCCACTTTCGCCGAGGACAAGACCAAGTGGACGAAGATTGCCGAGTCGGTCAAGGGCGTTACCGAGGAGACAACCACGGGTGTCCTGCGGCTCTACCAGTTCGCTGCTGCCGGTGAACTGTCGTTCCCCGCGATCAACGTCAACGACTCGGTCACCAAGAGCAAGTTCGACAACAAGTACGGCACACGCCACTCGCTGATCGACGGAATCAACCGCGGCACCGACGTCCTCATCGGCGGCAAGAAGGTGCTGATCTGCGGCTACGGAGACGTCGGCAAGGGTTGCGCTGAGTCGCTCGCAGGGCAGGGCGCTCGCGTGCAGGTCACCGAGATCGATCCGATCAACGCACTGCAGGCGCTCATGGACGGATTCGACGTCGTCACCGTCGAGCAGGCGATCGGCGACGCCGACATCGTCGTCACGTCGACGGGCAACAAGGACATCATCCTGCTCGAGCACATGAAGAAGATGAAGAACCAGGCCATCCTCGGCAACATCGGTCACTTCGACAACGAGATCGACATGGCAGGCCTGGAGAACTCGGGCGCGACCCGGATCAACATCAAGCCGCAGGTCGACCAGTGGATCTTCGGCGACGGCAAGTCCATCCTCGTTCTGAGCGAGGGCCGACTGCTCAACCTCGGCAACGCGACGGGCCACCCGTCGTTCGTGATGAGCAACAGCTTCTCCAACCAGGTGATCGCGCAGATCGAGCTGTGGACCAAGAACAACGAGTACGACAACGAGGTCTACCGACTGCCCAAGCATCTCGACGAGAAGGTCGCGAAGATCCACGTCGAGGCGCTCGGTGGCACTCTGACCAAGCTCACCAAGGAGCAGGCGGAGTACATCAACGTCGACGTCGAGGGTCCGTACAAGCCCGAGCACTACCGCTACTGATCGGTCCGCTCGCGACCCACCAGGGGTGATGCGAGCCGGAACCGACCGATACGAGCCGGGGGCGTCGACAGCAGTTGTCGACGCCCCCGGCTCGTTGTGTGAGCGGTGCGCTCGCGTGCCTTACGTGCTGAACGAGGGCTCGGCGTTGGGGCAGAAGTACCAGGTGCCCTTCTCGTTGCTGAACGTCGCCTTGGCGGTCTTGGTCTGGGTGGCTCGGACGCCGTCGGTCACGTGGGTGTCGACGAGCGACCGCGCGACGTCGCCGCTGACGAGTACGGCCGACATGCCGTCGAGCACCACGGTGCCCCTGCCCTGAGGTGCCCGAACCTGGTCGCGCAGCCCGGCGCATGTCGCGGCCTTGATCTGATCCAGGTTGCCCGAGTTGTATGCGTCGAGGTAGCGCTGCATCGCCGCACGGACCGCCACGGCTTGCTTGTCATTTGCGGGCGCGTCGGCAGAGTCGTCGTTCGGGCCGCCCTGCGTGCCCGCACCACCCTGATCAGAATCGCCGGGTGCAGTCTGTCCGGGCGACGCGGTCGCAACCGTCGATGTCGAACCGGTGCTGATCGACGTGAGAGCGACGACGAGCACCACGCCGAGGGCCAGGATCACAACGACACCCGCCACGATTCCCGCGACCAGGCCCCGATTCAGAGTGGACTTGGTGGTCTGCATCTGCGCGAACGGTGAATCCCACCCGGGCGGCGCGGCCTGCTGCAGTCCCGGATGCTGTGCGCCTGGATGCGGTCCCTGAAATGTGGGGCCCGCCGGGTACGCGGGTCCTCCCGGGTACGGCTGTGCACCCGAGTATGGCTGGGCGCCCGGGTACGGTTGCGGCGCCGATGGATGCTGCTGCGAAGTCGGGTACTGCCCCTGGGGCGGCGGTGTGCCGCGTCCCGGTACGGGCGGGTAGGTCATGTGGCTCCTTGGCCGATGGTGTCGTCTTCGACGTTATCGAAGAGGTGAGCGGCCGCCCCAGAACCGTCATTCACTGGTGCAGTCATTCGAGCATCAGACGCGCAACGAGGCCTGCTGGTTCCACCGAATCTGCAGAATCTGTGCCGACCTCGATCCACGGCGACGCCCAGCTCTGCTCGGCAAGCTGTCGATACACGGAGTCGACGCGCATCTGCAGGTCGTCGTCGCGCTCGTATGCGTCACGTGCCCGCGACGGGTCGATTGCCGCACGCGAGCGTGCGCGTTGCATCGCGACGGTCGCGGGCACTCCGAGCAGCAGGTGCTGGTCGGGGACGGGAACGTCGAATCTGCCGAACTCGAGGTCGGCGACCCAGCGCACGACGTCTCCGGATGCGTCCTGTCGCAGTCGCCCCGCGCTGTAGGCGGCATTCGACGCGACGTATCTGTCGAGGATCACGACGTCGGATTCGGTGAGTGCCGTGCGGATCTGTGTTGCGGCGTCGGCGCGGTCGAGCGCGAAGAGCAGCGCCATGGCGTTGACGCTCTGACGCAGATCGCCATGCTCGCCGTGCAATGCTTCCGACGCGACATCGGCGAAAACCGACGAGCCGTATCGCGGGAATGTGAAGGTCGACACTGCGGCGCCTCGTCGTGTCAACTCGTCGACCACGCCGGTGACCAGCGTGTTCTTTCCTGCGCCGTCCAGCCCCTCCACCGCGATGAGTACTCCCACGATCGCATGGTAGGCGGGGAGGCGGTGAGAACGCGCGAGCGCGCGTCGGCGCGTCAATCACGACGGTTCGATCACGGAAGTGTCACCATTGAAGTCATGAAGCCTCGCATCCTCGTGGTCGACGACGACGCCGCGCTCGCCGAAATGCTGACGATTGTGTTGCGGGGCGAAGGTTTCGAACCCTTCGTCGTCTCCGACGGAACGCAGGCGTTGACCGCGGTTCGAGAGGTTCGTCCCGACCTCGTCCTCCTCGACCTCATGCTCCCCGGGATGAACGGGATCGACGTGTGTCGTGTGTTGCGGGCCGATTCGGGTGTGCCGATCGTGATGCTGACAGCGAAGTCCGACACCGTCGACGTCGTGCTCGGGCTCGAGTCGGGTGCCGACGACTACATGGTCAAGCCGTTCAAGCCCAAGGAACTCGTCGCGCGGGTGCGTGCGCGCCTGCGTCGCAACGACGAGGAGCCGGCCGAATTGCTCTCGATCGGCCCGGTGGAGATCGATGTGCCCGCACACAAGGTCACTCGTGACGGTGTGCCCATTTCGCTGACGCCACTCGAGTTCGATCTCCTGGTGGCGCTCGCCCGCAAACCACGCCAGGTGTTCACCCGTGATGTGCTGCTCGAGCAGGTGTGGGGATACCGGCATCCGGCGGACACTAGACTCGTCAACGTGCATGTCCAGCGTCTACGCGCCAAGGTCGAGACCGACCCGGAGAATCCCGAGGTCGTCCTGACGGTGAGGGGGGTCGGCTACAAGGCCGGCCCGCCGTGATCGGTCGTTCTCGACGTCGCGTCAACAGCACTCTCGGTCGGTTCACCCGCGCGGCAGGCGGCGTAGGCCGGACATTCGGCCGCATGTGGCGGCGTTCGCTCCAGTTGCGCGTCGTCGTATCGACGCTGGCGTTGTCGTTCGTCGTGCTCCTCATCCTCGGGTTCGTGCTGATGAGTCAGATCACCGACCGGCTTCTCGAGGTCAAGTTGGGTGCCGCGACCGAAGAGGTCGAGCGTGCGCGTGTTGCCGTCGAACGCGATCTCGCGAGCGGCGACGGCAATACCTCCGTGCAGAACCGGCTCCGGCAGACGAGGTCGTTGCTGACCGACCGCGACGTCGACACCAGCCAGACGTCGGGAACTGTCGGCACCTTCGACAGTGTGCTCATCGTTCCGCGATCGGGCAGCGACGGTTCGCAGTTCGGCGTCGGCCCTATTTCGGAAATTCCGCGCAACCTGCGCGACATGGTTCAGGGCGGACAGGTCGCCTATCAGTACACGCGCGTCGCCGACGGTACCGGCGGATCGATCCCCGCGCTGGTCATCGGCACACCGACCAACTCGTCGGTTCCCGGGCTCGAGCTCTACCTCGTGTTTCCGCTGACCACCGAGCAGAACACGGTCGATCTGGTGCGTGGCACGCTGCTCACCGGCGGCGTTGTGCTGCTCGGCCTGCTGGCGGCCATCGCGTGGTTGGTATCGCGGCAGGCCGTGATGCCTGTGCGCTCGGCGTCGAGGATCGCCGTCCGCTTCGCCGATGGGCGCCTCAAGGAACGAATGCCGGTGCGCGGCGAGGACGATATGGCCCGCTTGGCCATGTCGTTCAACGATATGGCTGAGAGTCTGTCCAAGCAGATCACCCACCTCGAGGAGTTCGGTGGCCTCCAGCGACAGTTCACCTCAGACGTCAGCCACGAATTGCGCACACCGCTGACCACCGTTCGTATGGCCAGCGACGTGCTCTACGAGGGCCGCGACGACCTCGACCCCGTGCGCAAGCGATCCGTCGAGCTACTCGACAAAGAACTCGACCGGTTCGAGACGTTGCTCAACGAGCTCCTCGAGATCTCCCGACACGACGCCGGAATGGCCGAACTCGCCGCGGAACGGATGGACATGGCCATCCCGATCGACGGAGCGCTCGCGACGGTCTCGCACCTCGCCTCCGACACGGGAACCGAGATCATCCTCGATCTTCCGGCCGAACCGGTCATCGCCGAGATCGACCCACGCCGCGTGGAACGCATTCTGCGCAACCTACTCGCCAACGCCATCGACCACGGCGAACGCAAACCCATCACGCTCACCATGCGATCCGACGGCGACGCCGTTGCCATCACGGTGCGTGACCAGGGCATCGGGCTACGCCCCGGCGAGGAGAAACTCGTGTTCAACCGCTTCTGGCGGTCCGACCCGTCGAGGTTCCGTCGGTCGGGTGGCACCGGGCTCGGTCTCGCGATCAGCATCGAGGATGCCCGCCTGCACCAGGGGCGTCTCGACGCGTGGGGCGAGCCCGGTAAGGGTGCGTGCTTCCGACTGACCATCCCGTTGATCCGTGGACACAAGGTTCTCGGCAGCCCGCTGCCGCTCAAACCGGTCGGCCAGCCGGTCCGCAGTCTGCCCGCGAAGTCGTCGACGAGGACGAGTGCCACGCGACTCGACGACGCCGGGACGTCTGACGCCGGGACATCTGACGCCGACGACAGTCATGACGCCGACGCCGGGCCGGATACCGACGACAGGTCCGACGCGAGCGACAGGGAGCAACGGTGAACGCGCGCGTCCACGCCGCTACGTCACGACGACTCGCCGCACTGGTCGGGCTGCTGGTGATGGCGATTGTGCTCGCGGCCTGTGGCGGCGTGCCCGACAATTCGTCGCCCCAGCCCATCGAATCCTTCAAGCGCGAGGGACCTACGAACGCGGTTCCGGTTCCGCAGTCGGATATGGATCCCGAGGCTTTGGTACGTGCGTTTTTGGAAGCCACGGCGTCGCCGACGGATGGGCATGCGGCCGCCCGCCGATTCCTGACGGCACCGTCGTCGCAGCAGTGGGACGAGCGCGGCGACGCCATCATCCTCGACGAGATCAACACGTTCGTCGATCAGCGCAGCCAGAATTCGGTGCGCATGCGTCTGGTCGGCGACAACGTCGGAGTGCTCAAGTCCAACGGGCAACTACTGCCCGCAAGCGGGCGGGTCGAGACCACGATCAGTCTTGTTCGCGTGGGGGAGCAGTGGCTGATCGACGGCCCACTGCCTAACGGCGCGATGATCGACAGGAGCCGGTTCGTCGCGACCTACCGTTCGGTGTCGCTGTACTTCACCGATCGCACCCATCAGCACCTGGTGTCGGACCCGCGGTGGTTGTACGGAAACCAGGACGCCGACCCGACGGTCCTGCTCAACAGGTTGATCGAAGGCCCGGCAGAGGACCTCGCATCCGGCGTCGACAACGGCTTTCCGTCGGGGTCGGCGCTGCGCGGGCAGGCCGCGCAGATCTCCGGCGGCGGTGTTCGCGTCGAACTGACCGGCCTCGGAACCCTCGGAGTTCGCGACCGAACATCGCTTGCCGCGCAGATCATCTGGACCCTCAACGCCGCGGACATCGGTGGACCGTATGTGATCAACGCAGACGGAGCGCCGCTCGTCCCGGAGCGCAGCGCCGGATGGCAGCCCGCCGACGTCAAAGCGTTCGACCCGCTCGCGACGCCAACCACCGATGTCGGGCTCAACATCGTGCGCGACGGAGCGCTGCTCAAGGTCACCGACACCGGGACCACGCCGTCGGGCGGATCGCTGGGTACCAGCCGCGACGTCCGCTCGGCGTCGATTTCTTCCGATGGCAAGGCGGTGACGGCGGTCGTCGCCTCCCGCGGCGGACCCGGCTTGCAACTGGTGTTGGGGACGTATGGCGGTGAAGTCTCCCCGCTCACCTCGGGTACGTCGATCACGCGTCCATCGTTCGGGGGAAACCAGGGGAACGACGCCGTGTGGGCGGTCGTCGACGGCAAACCTGTTCGCGTTGTGCGCGATTCCCAGAACTCCGGTCAGGTGGTGTCGACGGTCGACGAGGCGTCGATCGCGACGATTGCCCGTGGCCCGATCACCGAATTACAGGTGTCGCCCGACGGTGTCCGTGTCGCACTCATCGTCGGCGGACAGGTGCTGCTGGCGGTCATCGCGACCAACGAGGACGGCCAGGTCACTCTGGCCAACCCGCGGATCGCCGCGTACAACGTCGGCAATCAGGCCGTGTCGCTGTCGTGGGCCACGTCGTCGACTCTCATGGTCGCCCGCGATGCCTCAGACTCCCCGGTGGTGCAGTTGCCGATCAACGGTGCTCCCGCGTCCGGCTTGATCAGCGGAAACGTGGCACCGCCCGTCCGGGCGGTCACCGCAGATGCCAGCAACGTGTACATCGGTGACCAACGCGGGATATTGCGTCTCGGCAGCACCAACGGACAGCCCGATCAGTATTGGACAGAGGTCGAGCCCGCCATGTCGCCGACCGCGATCCCCGTGCTGCCCTGAGCCTCAGACGCCCTCATGCGCCTGCGATGACGACGACGAGGTCGACGCGCACGCCGTGCTCGGCGAGTACGCGGACCGATTCAGCTGCCGTTGCCCCGGTGGTCATCACGTCGTCGACCACTACTGTCGCCGTGTGAGACGACCGGTCGGTACGAGTCGGCGGCGACCGGATGCCGACGCGCTGCGCGAGGTTTCGACGTCGCGCCCTGGCGTCGAGTCCCGCGGAGTCGCGCCCGCCCGGCCGAATGGTCAGCAGCGGACGCACCGAGACGTATCGCCCGAGCTCGGTGGCCGCACACGCGGCGATCGCTGTGACGGTGTCTCCGCCGCGGCGTCGAGCCGCGAGCGGCCGGGTCGGCGCGGGAACAAGGGATAGCCGCGACGCGGGCGGGATCTCACCCCAGCGGCCGAGCGTACGTAGCGCCTCGCTCACTGCGTGCCCCAGTGGGGCGGCGAGATCGCGTCGGCCGTGTTCTTTGAGCTCGATCACTGCCTTGCGATGAGGGCCGCGATAGCGCCCGAGTGCCCACACCCCGACTCCGACCGGGACCCTCGGGGAGAGCATCACGGGGGCGTCGGCGAGAAGCGCCGCGCAGCGCGCGCACCAGCGCGGCCCGGGAACATCGCAACCGCCACAGGTCACCGGGATCATGAGGTCGACGCCCGCGCGTGCGATCGCGCAGACGTGCCGTCGGGTGATTCCTGACATGGCGTCGAGCATGCTCGCCCGGTGCGACCGAAAGCGTGGCGCGACTGCGATCCGACGCACATCTGTGGACTCACTCGAGCCTGTGGAGGACACGTCGCACGGGCACCGATGGGCCGTTGGTCCCTTATTCGAATCAACGTGGTGACGAGCCGACATAACGATGGCTAACAAGCAAACTTCCGACTACGGTCAAGGGTGCAGAAGGTAGCCGAGTCCCGATACGGGAGGTGAAGCCCCTGACAGTGGTTGTCAACCGCCGGTTGGCATGAATGAGTAGCCATTTCCTGACCTCAGTAGCCGCGAATCGTCTGGTGCTTCACGCGAGTCACAGCGGGATCTCCTTGCGCACAACGGCTTTCGAACTCTCAGATCTCTCTCGAGGTTCTCGAGACGGGGTTGGGTTGTGGTAGCACACCCAGGAGGTAGTCGAATGTCGCAAGTCGTCCATCGCAAAGGTCGGCGTGAATCAAAGGTCGGTGCCACCACCGACGAGTACGACGCAGAATTCGCTTTTGTACGGCCCCCCGGAACAGTCGAGTCCGACGAGCCGGCCGAGCCGAACGCCACGGTCGTCTTCGCCGGGCGGAATGTCGAGATACCCGAGCACTACCAGATCTACGTCCGCGACAAGCTCGCGCGACTCGAGAGGTTCGACCTCAACGTCTACCGATTCGACGTCGAACTCAATCACGAACGCAATCCGCGACAGTCCAAGGCGTGCCAGCAGGTGGAGATCACGGCCACCGGCAAGGGGCCTGTCGTCCGCGCGCAGGCGTGCGCGGAGAACTTCTACGCCGCGCTCGAGGCCAGTCTCGACAAGGTCGAGTCCCGATTGCGTCGGGTGAAGGACCGCAGACGTGTGCACTACGGGAACCGTCGGCCGATCTCGGTCGCCGAGGCAACCGAGGTGGGAGCACCGCCGCTGCGAGTCGACCAACTCACAGTCGACGAGCTTTCCGGTGACCCCGGATCCGTCGACGGCACGCAAACCTGGGACGACGGCGTCGATGGCCACACACCAGGACAGATCGTCCGCGTGAAGGAACACCCGGCCGTCCCGATGACCGTCGACGACGCGCTCTACGAAATGGAACTCGTCGGGCACGACTTCTTCCTTTTCCACGACAAGGAAACCGATCAGGCTTCGGTGGTCTATCGCCGCCACGCCTTCGATTACGGACTGATCCGGCTCGTCTGATCGGTGGCCACGGGGCACCGATCAGGCTCCCTTCAGGCGACGTCGGTACCATGGAATACGGCCTGCGTTCATGCACTCGCATGCACAGGCCGTATTTCGTGAGTAGTCGACATGAGTAAGGGACTCGATCCACGGTGCTGAACAAGCTGCTGCGCGTCGGCGAAGGCCGCATGGTCAAGCGACTCGATGCCATCGCATCGCACGTCGAGGCGTTGGAAGACGAGATCGCGTCGCTCTCCGACGACGACCTGCAGGCGAAGACCGACGAGTTCAAGGATCGCATCGCCAAGGGCGAGACACTCGACGAAGTGCTGCCCGAGGCATTCGCGGTTGCCCGCGAAGCCGCATGGCGCGTTCTCGACCAGAAGCACTTCCACGTGCAGATCATGGGTGGTGCGGCGCTGCATTACGGCAACATCGCCGAGATGAAGACCGGTGAGGGCAAGACCCTGACCTGTGTGTTGCCCGCCTACCTCAACGCGCTGTCGGGCGACGGCGTGCATGTCGTCACCGTCAACGACTACCTCGCAAAGCGCGACTCGGAGTGGATGGGACGCGTCCACCGCTTCCTCGGTCTCGAGACCGCCGTGATCCTCACCGGGATGACTCCGCAGCAGCGCAAGGTCGCTTACGCCGCCGACATCACCTACGGCACCAACAACGAGTTCGGGTTCGATTACCTGCGCGACAACATGGCGCATGCACTCGAGGATCTCGTGCAGCGCGGCCACAACTTCGCCGTCGTCGACGAGGTCGACTCGATCCTGGTCGACGAGGCCAGGACCCCGCTGATCATCTCGGGTCCCGCCGAGGGATCGAGCAAGTGGTACACCGAGTTCGCGCGCATTGCGCCGCTACTCGAGCGTGACGTCCACTACGAGGTCGACATCAAGAAGAAGACGATCGGCGTGCACGAGGCGGGCGTCGAGTTCGTCGAGGATCAGCTCGGCATCGACAACCTGTACGAGGCCGCGAACTCGCCGCTGGTCAGCTACCTGAACAACGCGATCAAGGTCAAAGAGCTCTTCCATCGCGACAAGGACTACATCGTCCGCAACGGTGAGGTGCTCATCGTCGACGAGTTCACCGGTCGCGTGCTCGACGGCCGTCGCTTCAACGAGGGTCTGCACCAGGCCATCGAGGCCAAAGAGGGCGTCGAGATCAAGGCGGAGAACCAGACGCTCGCCACGATCACGCTCCAGAACTACTTCCGCCTGTACGACAAGCTCTCGGGAATGACCGGTACCGCGGAGACCGAGGCCGCGGAGTTCGACCAGATCTACAAGCTCGGCGTTCTCCCGATCCCGACCAACAAGCCGATGATCCGCAAGGATCAGGGCGATCTGATCTACAAGACCGAAGAGGCGAAGTTCGCCGCGGTCGTCGACGACATCACCGAACGCCACCAGGCGGGTCAGCCGGTCCTGATCGGTACGACCAGCGTCGAACGGTCGGAGTACCTGTCCCGCCAGCTCGCCAAGCGCGACATTCCGCACACCGTGCTCAACGCCAAGTTCCACGAGCAGGAAGCGCAGATCGTCGCCGAGGCCGGTCGGCCCGCAGCGGTCACGGTCGCCACCAACATGGCCGGTCGTGGTACCGACGTCGTGCTCGGCGGCAACCCCGACATCATCGCCGACACCCGCCTGCGCAAAGCCGGACTCGATCCGGTCAACACCCCCGACGAGTACGAGACGGCGTGGGAAGAGGCGATCACCGTCGCGCGTCGGGAAGCCGCTGAGGAAGCCGAAGCGGTGCGTGACGCCGGCGGTCTGTACGTGCTCGGTACCGAGCGCCACGAATCCCGTCGAATCGACAACCAGTTGCGCGGACGTTCGGGTCGTCAGGGCGATCCGGGCGAGTCGCGGTTCTACCTCTCGCTCGGTGATGAGCTCATGCGACGCTTCAACGGCGCGGCGCTCGAGACCATCATGAACCGCGTCAACCTGCCAGACGACGTCCCGATCGAGGCGAAGATGGTCACCAAGGCCATCCGCAGCGCGCAGACCCAGGTCGAGCAGCAGAACTTCGAGGTCCGCAAGAACGTCCTCAAGTACGACGAAGTGATGAACGAGCAGCGCAAGGTCATCTACGCCGAGCGTCGCGTCATCCTCGAGGGCACCGAGCACCGCGAGCAGATCATGCAGATGATCGCCGAGGTCATCGGAGCGTACGTCGACGGCGCGACCGAGGAGGGTTACGCCGAGGACTGGGACATCGACGAGCTGTGGACCGCCCTGCGCGCGCTCTATCCCATCGAGCTCGACCCGCAAGAAGTTATGGGCGAGAACGAATTCGGTGAGCGCGACGACATCTCGGCCGATGAGCTCAAAGAGATCCTCGTCGACGACGCGCAGAAGGCGTACGAGAAGCGCGAGGAGGAGATCACAGCGATCGGTGGCGAGGACGCCATGCGACAGCTCGAACGCACCATCCTGCTCAGCGTTCTCGACCGCAAGTGGCGCGATCACCTCTACGAGATGGATTACCTCCGCGAGGGCATCCACCTGCGCTCCATGGCGCAGCGCGACCCGGTCGTCGAGTACCAGCGCGAGGGCTACGACATGTTCACCGGCATGCTCGAAGGCCTCAAGGAGGAGACCCTCCAGTACCTGTACAACGTGCAGGTGCAAGCCGAGCCCGCTCCCACCGTCACACCCGCATCCGCTGCAGCAACTGCCGCTGCGGCCGCCGCCCGTCAGCCCGCGATGGCAGGCGCATCGGCATCGGGCAATGGTGCGTCGGGCAACGGTGCGTCGGGTAACAGCGAGGCACCGGCCGCACTGCGTGCCGTCGGTGTCGGCACCGAGGCCGACGTCCCGATGACGTACTCGGGTCCCGACGAGGACGGCGGCACGTCCGTGCACTCGGAGGAAGAGGAACTCGAAGACCCGGCACTCGTGTCCGCGTCGCGTCGAGAGCGTCGAGCCGCCGCGCGTGCCAGCGGAAAGCGTGAGGGCGCGAAGCCTCCGAAGTCCAAGCGACGTCGACGCTAAAAAATTCTCTGAAGTTCATGGAACCGGACGTACCTCGCGTGCGTCCGAGTTTCCATGACCAACACCTGCACTGATCACCCGTCGCTCGAAGCGAGTCCGGCGCCGAGTCGTATCCGGATAATGGCCGCCCCCGACTACGAGATGTGCGGGCCTGTGACCCACGCAACACGTGACGAGTCGCCCGCCGCGATTCCCGCTCGCAGTGGCGCGGACATGCAGCGCCAGGAGTCGCCTCCCCGCACAGCGACCCGCGCGGCAGCCATCGCGGCACGGGAGTTCTCGGTTGGCACCCTCACGATGATCTTCGAGGTCATCTCACGTCGCCGACCCGCGTCTCACCTGCAGCATCGGGTCGGAATGCAGGTCGACGACCAGATCGACGCCCTCGCGCGGGCCAGAGCGGCGGGTGACGACATGTGCATACCCACGGTTCGACGCGTCCACGTCCAGATGTGTGACGCGGGCACCGCGGAGATCTTCGGGACATACTCGCGGCAGGGCAGGTCGCGCGCGTTCGCCGGGCGTATCGAACGCGTACCGTGCCGCGTTCGCGTCGCGGGCCAAGCGTCACGTGGTCGCTACAGTCCGGTGGCGACCCGCGTCGAGTACCGCTGGCAGTTGGTCGTGTTGACACTTGGATGAGTACCCTCCCGCCCGCAGCCGGCAGACGTGTCGGTATCGCCATCACGATGTCGGCGACGGTGGTCGCAGCGCTAGGATCATCGCGTGGCGAACCGGCTGTCTCCGCGCGAGGCTATCTCCTATTTCCTCGACGGTGCGGGTGCGACCAACCATCTCGGTGCAGTCATCATCTTTCCTGGAACCAACGTCAAGAAGCGTTCCGCGACAAAGGATCTCGCGACCAACCGCGCACGGAAGAAGTCGGAACCGCCCGTACTCGACTACCCGGCGCTTGTGCGGCTCGTCGAGAACCGACTGCAACTCGTGCCGCGGTACCGGAAGGTGGTCCTGGAGGTCACCCTCGGTCTGGCCCGCCCGGTCTGGGCTGACGATCCCGATTTCGACATCAACTTCCACATCCGCCGATCGGGCTTGCCGTCGCCGGGAACGATCGCCGATCTCGAAGACCTCGTATCTCGTGTGATGTCGCGGCCCCTCGACCGCAGCCGACCGCTGTGGGAGATGTATCTGATCGAGGGACTCGAGGACGGCGGGTTTGCGATCCTGACCAAGTCGCATCGGTGTCTGATCGACGGCGGTGGCGCCGAGATGAGCGAACTCATCTGCGACGACGAGCCCGACGTCGCCCCCTTGCCCGTGGATGTCTGGATGCCCGGCCCGCCGCCCGGCACGGCCTCGTTGGCGGTCAGTGCGCTGGCCGAGGCGTTGGCGCGTCCGGGGGAGCTGATCGACTCGGTCATCGGCGGCAACGGACTGCTCGGCGAGGCGAGGTCTGTAGTTGTGGGAACGGTCCGCCGCGCAGGACGCCTGGTGCAGCAGCTCACGGATTCTGCGCCGTCGAGTCTGCTGAACGCGCCGGGGTCGTCGACTCGCACGTTTGTCTCGGCATCGGTCCCGCGCCGCGACGTCGCAAAGATCGCCGAGCGCAACGAATGCACCGTCAACGACGTCGAACTGGCGATCATCACGGGCGCAATGCGCCATTGGCTGCTGTCCATCGACGCGGAGGGACAGTTCGGCGACACCGTGCGCGCGGTGCTTCCGCTCGGCGCCCGACAGTCCGGGGTCCTTGCGCAGGAGGAGTCACCCGAGACGTGGATCGTCACCGACGAGCCCCGGTTCGTCACCGACCTCCCCGTGGGCGAGTCCAATCCGCTGGTTCGACTCGCGCAGGTCGCGGGACTGGCCAATCGCTACGCGCAATCGTCGCGGCGGGTCTCGCCGTCGACGCAGCCGTTGCTGAGTGAACTGGGCGTCGTGCCATTCGCGGAGCTCAGTTCGCGCGCGTTCCGGTCGCTCGACCGCCGCGGGTACAACGTGCCCGTCGCGATGAACACGGTGCCGATTCCCCCGCAATATGTCTTGGGGCACAAGGTGTCCGACCTGTTCGTCGTGCCCGGCCTCGTCGCAGGGCGCGCGTTGTCGGTCGGCGTGTGCGAGTACGCGGGGTCGATCGAGTTCGGGTTCACCGCCGATCGTGGTGTGATCGACGACCCCGCGCTCATCGGTGATTACGTCCGCGAGTCGTTCGAGGAACTCGCCGACGCCCATTAGTGTTGGCAGCGGAATCCAGGTCGTGCGCTGAGGATGTCGTAGGAGGAAACACGCGGTGAGGGTCTACTTTCCGGCGACGTTGACCATGCTGCTCGAACTCGACGAGACCGGAGAGTTCCGGCCCGTCGGCGGAACGGGCTTCGCACTCACTCCGGCGTTGCGCGAGTCGTATGTCGCCGGTGACGACGAGGAGTTGGCGGAGGCAGCCATCCGCGAGGCCGCGCGTGCGTCGCTGCGCCTGTTGGCAGGCGAAGCCCCCGAGCCGGGCGACCCCGACGCCGAGGCCGACCTCGAAGCCGACGAGGCGACTGCCAAGCCCGGCGACACACCCCGCCTACCGCCTCGTCGGGCCGTCGTTGCCGCCGACGTCGACGACGCCACATTGCGTCCCGATCTCGACGACGCCGTCGTGAAGGTCGCCGGTCCGATCGCGAAGTCGGCGATCGCGTCTGTGTTGGTCGACGGCGCCGACGCCGAGAGTGCTGTCCGTACCGCGGTCGTGGTCATCGACGCCGCGGACTTGGGCGACCAGGACGCCGAGCTCGCCGTCGGCGACGTCGAAGACCACGACCTGGGTTGGTATGCGACCCAGGAGCTGCCGTTCCTCCTCGAACTGCTCTGACGCGGTAGCCCCCGAGTCCGCTCACCCCGTAACCTACGGTTCCGTAGGTTAGAGTGTTTACGTGAGGTCTACGGGGGCCCGACTGTGGGTTCCCCGTCCAACGCGGTCGCACGACGAGGGAGTGGGAACGGTGAATCTGCGGGAGCTGCGGGAACGGTTTGAAGAGCCGGTGTCTGGAGTGGCCGCGCGTAGTCGCGGAGCACGGTGGGCGCGTGCTGCGGTCGCGCGGATCACCACGCCGCTGTTGCCCGACGACTATCTACATCTGGCCAACCCGCTCTGGTCGGCGCGTGAACTGCGCGGCCAGGTGGTTTCGGTGACTCCGGAAACCGACGACTCCGCCACCATTCGCATCAAGCCCGGGTGGGGATTCACGCTCGACTACGCACCGGGGCAGTACATCGGGATCGGAGTCCTCGTCGAGGGACGTTGGACGTGGCGCTCGTACTCGCTGACGTCGGTACCCGATCTGACGCGCACAGAGGGCACCATCGCGATCACGGTCAAGGCCATGCCCGAGGGTTTCCTGTCGACGCACCTGGTCAAGGGGCTCGAGCCGGGAACCGTCGTGCGATTGGCCGCACCCAAGGGCGAGTTCGTCCTGCCCGAGCCACTGCCGGACAAAGTGCTCTTCCTGACCGCCGGCAGTGGCCTGACCCCGATCATCTCGATGCTGCGCATGATGCGGCATCGCGGCCAGTCGACAGACGTGCGCGTGATGCATTCGGCGCCGACGCCCGACGATCTGCTGTTCGCCGACGAACTCGTCGATATGGACGAGAGTGGACTCATCGACCTGCACGTGCAGTACACGAGGGCCGACGGCAAGGTCACCGCACAATCGCTCGACGAGCTCAGCCCCGACTGGCGGACGCGCGAAACGTGGGCGTGTGGTCCTGGCGGCTTCTTGGAAATGGTCGAGGCCGCGTTCGTCGACGCAGATGCCTCCGAGCGCCTGCACATCGAGCGATTCGCACTCGAGCGTGGCGCGGTCGGCGCGCAGGGCGGAACGGTGACCTTTGGGCGAACGGGGCAGACCGCGGAGGTGGACGGCGCGACGACCCTGCTCGAAGCGGGTGAGCAGGCAGGTGTGTTGATGCCGTTCGGATGCCGCATGGGCATCTGTCAGAGCTGCGTGGTCATGCTCGACAAGGGTTGCGTGCGCGATCTGCGGTCCGGCGACGAGCATGTCGCGGGCGAACGAATCCAGACGTGCGTAAGCGCTGCTGCAGGCGACTGCACACTAGATGTGTGACAAACCGCCGGGACTCTCGGCGAATGCGCAGGTCAGAAGGTCTGCTGGGAGCCCGGTGACGGTGTTCCCCGCCGCAGGGGGAGCCGACACGTTAGGCTCTGTGGGCGAGGCTGTCGACCACGGAGGGGATCCGCGTGCGAGCTGAACTGATTGAACTGACCGCGACAAGTGATGTTCCGGTGCTGACCGATGGCACCATCACGCTGCGGGCACATCAGACCGACGACGTCGATCGGATCGTCGGGTATGCCACCGATTCGTTGACGATGCGATGGGCCAAGATGCCATCGCCCTATGGTCGGTCCGACGCCGAGCGGTTCATCATCAATGCACTGCAGGGATGGCGCAACGGGACGTCGATGATCTGGGCCATCGAGCACCACGGCCAGTTTGCAGGCAGCATCGATCTCCGCGGACCCGGGCGCATTGTCGACATCGGTTTCGGGTTGCATCCCGATGCGCGCGGTGAGGGGCTCGCGCGGCGCGCGATGGTGTTGGCGATGCAGTACGCCGTCGACAACCGCGACGTCGAGGTCGTGCGCTGGGAGGCCGCCGAGGGCAACCTCACCAGTCTGCGGGCCGCACACGCCGCAGGCTTCACGCTGGTCGGTCGGCTTCCCGATTGGCTCGAGATGAACAGCGGCGTCGTCGACGCCTGGTGTGGAAAGTGGCACGCCGGCGAGAGTTTCGAACCCAAGACCGTCTGGCACGCAACGACTTTTGAAACCGAGCGGTTCCGGCTGCGGCCGCTGGAAGCCAAGGACGACGAGCGCATTCGAGAGACGCTCGACGACCCGATCTCGCGCAAGTACCTGTTCGGCCGGCCCGACCCGCTGACCGTCGAACATGCCGCCGCAGAGCGCACCAGGAAATGGTGGACGGCCGCGCGCGGTGAGACCTGCACGTGGGCCGTTGCCGACAAGGAGACGGACCACTACCTCGCCGATATCTCGCTGTTCAAGATCGATCCGGTGGTCGGCGCCGAGATCGGCTTCTACACACATCCCGAGGCGCGTGGTGCCGGAGTGCTCGGCGAGGCGTTCCCCGCGTCGGTGCGGCACAGCTTCGACGTTCTCGGTCTGCGCAGGCTGACGATGTTCGCGGCCGACTCCAACGAGGGCAGCAAACGCCTTGCGCTGCGAGCGGGCTTCAACGAGTTCGGCACCCAGCCGCTTGCCGCGAGTTCGGCGGGCAAGATCGAGGACCTGCTCGGGTATGAACTGCTCGCAGAAGCAGGCGATCAGTAGCGTCACTGTCCCCACAAGCTGGGGCTTTCCGTGGAGTGGCAACACTGGGAAAATCGGGTGAACGCGACGGATTCACCGCCGCACTCCGAATTCAGGTGAATCATGCCTTCACAGAACAGTGCCGGAGCGGTGGTGAACGTCGACCTCTGCATCGTCGGCGCGGGAGTAGCGGGCTTGAATGCGCTCGCCGTGGCCACCGAATACCTCGACGCAGGCGCTCGGGTGGCCCTCGTCGACCGCCGTCCGGACGCGGGTGGAATGTGGAACGACACGTATTCCTATGTCCGACTTCATCAGCCATATGAATTCTTCACCGCCGGCGATATCGCCTGGAGGTTGCGTCGCCCGCCCGACTACCTTGCGACGAAGCCGGAGGTCCTCGACCACCTGCGGTACTGCCGGGACGTACTGGCCGAACGTATCGCACTCGACGAGTACTACGGATGGACGATGGATCGATTCGACGAACGCGCCGACGGTGTGAGCGTTCATCTCAGCGGCCCCGACGGTGGGGAGATGGTCGTCGATACACCGATTCTGATCAATGCCTACGGATTCAATGTGACTCCGAATCAACCTCTCGCGCTGAGTAGCGCGCAGGTGAAGTCGGTCTCGCCCGACTCCTTCGACTTCTCCGAAGATGACTTCACCGACACCGATACCCCGGTCTGGATCATTGGCAGCGGTAAGACCGCAATGGATGCCGCCTTTCTGATCACGACCAGAAATCCCGGTCGTGAAGTGCATCTGGTCGCTGGCGTCGGGACGTACTTCAACAATCGCGAGGCGGCTTTCCCCGTCGGAATGCGGAGATGGTGGGCGGCCAAAACTGCCAGCCAGGTATTCAGCTCATTCGCCGACATGTACGACGGGACTAACGATCAGCAGGTGACCGCCGCCTACCGCGCGCGGTATGGAATCAGTCCGATGTCCGAGTCGCAAAGGTTCTTGAACGGCAACCTCTCACCGTCGGAATGCGATGCCATCTCTACTGCGCTGAGCGGCATTGTCACCGACTACCTCGCCGATGTTGTCGATCGAGATGGCATGCCGCAGTTGGTGTTCCGTAGTGGTGAGGAAATGTCCGTCGTTCCGGGGAGTTGGGTGGTCAACTGCACCGGCTACCTCCTTCGTGAGAAATCGACCGACGACGATCCGTACGTCTCGAAGGGTGGTCGCGTACTCACCGTCAACACCAGTTCGGCCGCCTTCCAGTTCTCCACGTATGCCGCGTATTTCCTCACCCACCTCGCCTTGCTGGGCAAGCTCGATTCGGTGCCGTTGTACCAAACCGACCTAGCCGCGGTGATACGCGGACATCCGCAGGCGGCGATCGGGATCAGTTGCTGTCTTGCGATGTACAACATCGGGCTGATTGCCGACGAGGTGCCGCTCAAGGTCTTCACCAACTGTGGTGTCAGTTTTGACCGGTGGGCTCGGATGCCAACGCGGCTCGCGTCGTCGGCCCAATTCATGCTGACCCATCGGCGCAAGCGCGAGAACTACCGCCGCGCGCTGGACATCGCCTCTCAGCGGTTGGGGTTCAGCTGTGGGCCGCTCGTCGGGGCCACAGCGTAGTGACCACTGCGTGACCACAGCGATCAAGGTCACTGCGCTCGTACACTGAACACGTCTGGACAGTCTGGCGTCCGTAACCTACGATTGCGTAAGTTACGCGAACGTAGCCACAGCAACGGCACGTTTGACCCTGACCATCCGCGACCAGTGAGGACGCCCGTGGCGATCACCGACATCCCGGAGTATGCACATCTGAGCAAGGCCGACATCGAAGAGCTCGGTCGTGAGCTCGACAAGATCCGCGCCGACATCGAAGCCGACCGAGGGGAGCGCGACGCGCGGTATCTGCGCAACACCATCCGCTTCCAGCGCGGCCTCGAGTTGGTCGGCCGCGGACTGATCTTCGGTTCGACGCGTCGCTCGTGCTGGTGGGCGGGCGCTACGGCGCTCGGCGTCGCGAAGATCGTCGAGAACATGGAACTCGGCCACAACGTGATGCACGGGCAGTGGGATTGGATGAATGATCCCGAGGTGCATTCGACCACGTGGGAGTGGGACAACACCGGCCCCTCGGCTCACTGGAAGCACACCCACAACTACATCCATCACAAGTACACCAACGTGCTCGGCATGGATGACGACGTGGGCTACGGCCTGCTCCGTGTGACGCGCGACCAGCGGTGGCGTCCGTTCAACTACGGCAACCTCGTCTACAACACGCTGCTCGCGCTCTTCTTCCAGTGGGGTGTTGCCGCGCAGCATCTCGAGATCGGCAAGAAGCGTCGTACGCCGGAGGCCAAAGCGGAGTTCCGCCGCGACCTCGCCGACGTCGGCAACAAGATCGGTCGCCAGGTCGGCAAGGATTACGTGATCTACCCGGGTCTTGCGGCTGCGGCAACCGCCGCGGTGACCAAGGGCGACGTCCGGGCATCGGCCCGTGCCTACGGCAAGGCAGCCACCGCCAACGCGCTGGGCAATGTCATCCGCAACGTGTGGAGCAATGCGGTCATCTTCTGTGGACATTTCCCCGACGGTGCGGAGAAATTCACCAAGCAGGACATCGACAGCGAGACCCAAGCCGAGTGGTATCTGCGACAGATGTTGGGATCGGCCAACTTTCGCTGCGGATTCCTGCTCGCTTTCATGAGCGGAAATCTCTCGTACCAGATCGAGCACCACATCTACCCCGACCTCCCGAGCAACCGGCTTGCCGAGATTGCCGTCCGCGTCCAGGCGCTGTGCGACAAGTACGACCTGCCCTACACGACGGGGTCGTTCCCGCTGCAGTACGCGAAGTCGTGGCGGACGATCGCCAAGCTGTCGTTGCCCGACAAGTACCTCAAGGCGACCGCCGACGACGCTCCCGAGACGGCGTCCGAGCGTCGTTTCAAGACCGAACTCGACGAGGGAGTTCGCCTCGAGTCGGTCGTCGACCCGGTGAGTGGACGTCGACGCGGCTTGCGCAGCGCTATCCGGTCGCTGCGTGATCGGCGCCGAGGACGTCCGGCAGCGCCGAGGCTCATTACGGAACGTTCAACGCGCGCTGCCTGATCGTGAATCCGGGCGACCCCACGCTACCTGTGGTTACTCGCGGGTAGCATGGGTGTCGCACACACGCGGCGTGCGACATAATGGAGTGCAATGGCTATCACCGACATCAATGAATACGCACATCTGACTGACGCGGATGTCGAGGCCTTGGGCGCCGAACTCGACGCCTTGCGGCGCGAGATCGAAGCCGATCGCGGCGAGCGCGACGTGCGTTATCTGCGCAGGACGATTCTCGCTCAGCGTGCCCTCGAGGTCGCGGGTCGGCTTGCGTTGTTCGGTTCGCACCGTCGTTCACTGTGGCTGCTCGGCACCGGTTCGCTGGCGCTGGCCAAGATCATCGAGAACATGGAACTCGGCCACAACGTGATGCATGGCCAGTGGGATTGGATGAACGATCCCGAGGTGCATTCCACGACGTGGGAGTGGGACATGGTGTGCGCGTCGCCGCACTGGAAGCACTCGCACAACTACATCCATCACAAGTACACCAACGTCATCGGGATGGATCACGACGTCGGCTACAAGACGCTGCGCGTCACGCGCGACGAACCGTGGCAGGCCAAACGTGCGATCCAGCCGGTCACCAACCTCCTATTGGCTGCCGGGTTCGAGTGGGGAATCGGACTACACGATCTCGAGATTGCGGACGTCATCGCGGGCAAGAAGTCCAAAGAGGTTGCGATACCGCAGATCAAGGAATTCCTGCGAAAGATCGGCAAGCAGGTCGGGAAAGATTACGTGCTCTTCCCCGCGTTGACCGGTCCGAACTTCGTGCACACGCTCACCGCCAATGTGACCGCGAACGTGATCCGCAATGTGTGGGCGTATGTTGTGATCTTCTGCGGGCACTTCCCCGACGGCGCAGAGAAATTCACGGCCGACACCCTCGACGACGAGACGCCCGGCCAGTGGTATCTGCGACAGATGCTCGGTTCCGCGAACTTCAACGCCGGCCCGGCGATGGCTTTCATGTCGGGCAATCTCTGCTACCAGATCGAGCATCACCTCTACCCGGATCTGCCGAGCAACCGCCTCGCCGACATCTCGGTACGTGTCCGCGAACTCTGCGACAAATACGACCTGCCCTATACGACGGGATCGTTGTGGGTCCAGTACCTCAAGACGCTGCGGACCATCAACAAGCTCGCACTGCCCGACCGCTTCCTGCGTGATACGGCCGACGACGCACCCGAGACCGCGTCGGAGCGACGCTTCGCCGGTCTCGACCAGGCGATGGGTCTCAAGACCGCCATCGGCGAGGTGCGTCGACGCCGGCGGCTGCGTCGTCGGGCTGGTCGGGCCTAGCTGGTCGCAGCCTTCACGCGCAGGCGGCTGTGTGCCGCGACGCCCTGCACCGGGTGGTCGCGTTCGACGCGGGCGAAGACGGCCCACAGGATCATCCCCGCTATTGCCGTTCCAGCGCCCGCCGCACACACCAGCGCCCATCCGCCGGTCTGGTACGCCCAACCGCCGAACGCTGAGCCGAGGACTCCACCCGCGAAGTAGGCGACCATGTACGCGGTCGTCAGGCGCGATCGTGCCTCGTCGTCGAGGGAGTAGACGGCGGCCTGGTTGGCGATCTGCACTCCCTGGACACCGAAATCGAACACCAGCAGCGCGATGATCAGCACGATCACCTGATGCGCTCCCCAGTAGAGCAACGCCCAACCGACAAGTTCGACGGCCCAGACGCCGTACTGGGTGTGGCGTAGGTACCCGCGGTCGGCGAGCTTGCCGACACGTGGCGCGGCCAGGGCTCCGGCGACACCTGCGAGACCGAAGAGGCCGATCGCGGCGTCGGAGAAGTGATACTGCGAGCCGTGCGCGCCGGCGAGCAGAAACGCGATGGCCGTCCACATTCCGCTGAATGCGGCCATGTTCAAACCGCCGAGAAGCATGCGGTGGCGGAGCACGTTCTCGCTGCGGATCAGGGTGACGATCGACCACAGCACACGGGGATAGCTGGTCGACGACGCGTTGACCGGGGTGCGCGGTGCGAACCACCAGACCGCTGCCGCCATCGCGATCTGCACGACCGCGGCGACTGCCAGCACCGTGCGCCAGCCGCCGAGCTGCGCTACCAGGCCACTGAACACGCGCGAGAAGAGGATGCCGACGAGCAGACCACTCATCACCGTGCCGACAATGGCGCCTCGCTGACCGGGTGCGGCCACCGCGGCTGCCCACGGCACCACCACCTGTGCGGCCGATGCCGAGATGCCGACTGCGAACACCATGATCATCAGGACCGCATACGACGGTGAGAACGCGGCAATCACCAACGCTGCGCATGAGACCACGAGCAGCCCGCCGACGAGGAGTCGTCGATTGACGAAGTCGCCGAGTGGAACCACGAGGGCCAGGCCGATGAGGTACCCGACCTGAGTGATCGACACGACGAGACCCGCTGCAGCGGTTGAGATGTGGAAGTCGTTACCGACCTCGTGCAGCAGCGGCTGCAGGTAGTAGAGGCAACCCGCCGACGACCCGGCGGTGATCGCGAAGAGCAATACGACGACCCGACTCAGCCGCTTGGTTGCGCCCGATTGTGTGGTGGGCCCTGATTGCGTGGGCACAGCTAGTTGCTTGTCGTCTGCCGACGTTTCGGCCGAGGTGGAAGACGCGCACTCTGAAGAGGACATACGTCTATGGTGAGCCGCCTCCGGCATGATGGAAAGCGATGGATTTCGATACGGACATCACGTTCGTTGATACCCATTTTCGATGATCGCTGAGGTGCGTAGGGAGCCGGCTATGGAACTGCGACAGCTCGAGTACTTTCTCGCGTGTTGTGACCAGGGAACTTTCACCGCGGCTGCGCGATCGTTGCATGTGGTGCAGTCGGCGGTGTCGACGGGCGTGGCCAAGCTGGAGCGCGAGTTGGGAGTGAAACTCTTCGACCGCACACGCACCGTGCTGGTGCTTACCGACGCCGGTCGGGCGGCGATGGCTCCGGCCCGAGAGGCGCTACGCGCGCGAGACGAGGTGCACGACGCGCTCGCAGGGCTGCGCGGCGAGATCCGGGGCGAGGTGGTGCTCGGTGCGCTCGTCAACGTCGCGACGATCGACCTCGCGGGGGCATTCGAAGTTGTGCATCGGCGTCACCCGGGAATCTCGATCGCGATGCGCCAGAGCCCGCAGGGCAGTGCGGGCAATGTCCGGCTCCTGCGCAACGGCAGTCTCGATCTGACCTTGATCGGCGGACTCGTCGACGACCTCTCGGGCATCACGGTCCATTCACTGGCCGCGGAGCCGCTGGTGTTGGTCACCCATCCCGACCACCCGCTCGCGTTGGCGGGGCGATTCGTCGCGGCCGATCTCGCCGACGAGCGCGTCATCGACTATCCGCCGGGCTGGGGTACGCGATCCATCGTCGACCGCGAGATCCCGAATCGGCATTCCGTCATCGAGGTCGCCGACCAGGTGTTCGGAATCCAGTTGGCGCGCAGCGGTTTCGGAGTGACCGCCGTGCCCGCCAGCGTTGCGGCCGCCGAGTCAGGTGCGGGACTCGCTCACTGCGTCGACCGTGATCTCATGTGGGGCATACACGTCGCGCACTCGGAATCGAGAAGCCTCACGACCGCGGCGAGCGCGGTCCTCGACATCATCCGAGAGGTGTGCGGGCCGACCGGCGATGTGACAGCGTGAGTGGCAGCAGCAGCACGACGACACAGCAGTAATACGACAGGGAAGGTGTGCGATGAAACTCTCGATCCGCAATCAGCTCGCAGGCGAGGTGGTGTCGGTGACGCTCGGCGCCGTCAACGCCACGATCAAGGTTCGCCTCGACGGAGGCGACCAGATCGTCACGTCGTCGATCACCAAAGAGGCGGCAGAGGAACTGGGCCTCGCCGAGGGATCGCGCGTGTTCGCGCTCGTCAAAGCATCCGAGGTCAGCATCGGCGTCCCCGACTAGCCACCCGCCGCACACCGCTGGTACAGCTCACCCTCGCTGGTCGAGCGCCCACCCGCTGCTCGAGCTTGTCGAGACCACCGCTGCTCGAGCTGCATTCCGCTGGTCGAGCGGCCCCCTCGCTGGTCGAGCTTGTCGAGACCACCCCGCGCCGGCTCAGCCCGCCTCGCCGCGGGAGTCGCCCGGAGCCTCCGCGTCGCCGACGTCGCCCCCCGACACCGCGCGCAGCAGGTGCCGCACGGCCATGGCGCGCCGGTACGAGTGCCCGGTCAGCGAGTCCAGTGCGCACTCGGGGTCGGCGGGCGGTCCGAGGTGAGTGCAGCCGCGCGGGCAGTTCTCGATCGCTTCGTGAAGGTCGTCGAAGGCGTTCACGATGTCGTCGGCGCTGACGTGCGCCAGGCCGAACGAGCGGATGCCCGGTGTGTCGATCACCCAGCCGCGTGGCTTGTCGTCGTCACCCGGGAGTGGCAGCGCAACCGACTGCGTCGACGTGTGGCGCCCCTTGCCGACGCCGCTGACGACCCCGGTGGCCCGTTCCGCTTCGGGGACAAGGCGATTCACCAACGTCGACTTTCCGACACCCGAGTGTCCGATGAGCGCGGTGCGGTGATTGGTGAGCAAGGCCAGCACGTCGTCGAGCGGATCGTCGCGGCCCGCACGCACAACGGGCAGGTCGAGATCGGCGAATGCGGCAGCGAATTCGTCCGAGGAGGCGAGGTCGGTCTTGGTCAGACACAGGATCGGCGACAGGCCGCCGACGTACGCTGCCGCGAGCGCTCTTTCGACGAATCCGGTGCGTGGGGGAGGGTCGGCCATCGCCGTGACGATGAGGAGTTGATCGGCGTTCGCGACGACGATGCGCTCGTACGGATCGGTGTCATCGGCGGTGCGCCGCAATACAGTTCGACGCTCCGCCACCTTCACGATGCGTGCAAGGCTCCCGGAATCGCCGGAGAGATCTCCGACGAGCGACACGTCGTCGCCGACGACCACCGGTGTGCGGCCGAGCTCGCGGGCGCGCATCGCGACGACGCGTCGGTCGGGGTCTCCGTCGATCACGCAGCCCCAGCGGCCCCGGTCGACCGAGACGACCATCGCATGTTGCGCGTCGTCGTGTGTCGGTCTGGTCTTGGTGCGTGGTCGGCTGCCCTTGCCCGGACGAATCCGCACGTCGGATTCGTCGTAGCTGCTCGCGCGGCGGCTCACCGGCATCCTCCGTCAGGACACACTGTGAAAACCTTTGCCGCGCGGTAGATCACGGATGTCCGACCATCTGCTGCCACATCCCGGGGAAGTCGGGCAACGTCTTCGACGTGGTCTCGATGTCGTCGACGGTGACGCCAGGGACCACGAGGCCGATGATCGCGCCCGCGGTTGCCATGCGGTGATCGGCGTACGAATCCCATTGTCCGCCATGCAGTGGCGCTGGTCGGATGATGAGCCCGTCGTCGGTCTCGGACACATCACCGCCGAGCTTGTTGATCTCGGTGGCGAGCGCGGCAAGCCTATCGGTCTCGTGGCCGCGAAGGTGGGCGATGCCACTCAGCACGGATTCCCCATCGGCGAGCGCGCACACCGCGGCGATCGTCGGTGTCAACTCGCCGATGTCGCGGAGGTTGCGGCTGATCCCCGTGAGTCGTTCTGGCCCGCGCACCGTCAGCACGCCGTCGAAAAGTTCTACGGTGCAACCCATCTCGGCGAGAATGTCGGCGATCTGTGCGCCCGGCTGTGTGGTCGTCGCGGGCCAACGCGGGATGCCGACCTCACCTCCGGTGACCGCAGCTGCCGCGAGAAACGCTGCGGCATTGGACAAGTCGGGTTCGACGGCGACGTCGACCGCGTTGATCACACTCGGGGGTACGCGCCAGGTATCGGGTTGTGACGTGTCGACGACGACCCCCGCGGTGGCGAGCATCTCGACGGTCATGTCGATGTGCGGCGTCGACGGTACCGGCGCGCCGACGTGTCGCACTGTGATCCCGTTGTCGAATCGCGCTGCGGCAAGCAGGAGTCCCGACACGAACTGCGATGACCCGGACGCATCGATCGTGACCGTGCCACCGTCGGCCGAGCCCGTGCCGTGCACCACGAACGGCAGACTGTCGCCGTCGACGCCCACCCCGAGATCGCGCAGAGCGTCGAGGATGGTGGTGAGCGGCCGCTGCCTGGCCTGCGGGTCGCCGTCGAATGCGACGTCGCCGGAGGCGAGCGCGGCCACCGGCGGCAGGAAGCGCATGACTGTTCCGGCCAGGCCGCAGAACACCTCGCCCGCATGCATCGGCAGCGGTTCGATGGACACAGTCGTGGGATCGGCGGGATCGACGCGCACCCCGATCCCGAGTTCGGTGAGCGCCGACAGCATGAGGTTGGTGTCGCGACTGCGCAGGGTTCCGGTGATTGTCGACGGTCCGTCGGCCAGCGCGGCGAGCACCAGCGCGCGATTGGTGATGGACTTCGAGCCGGGCAGGTCGACGGTGGCCTGAATTCGGCCGTCGGCGAGGGGCGCAGTCCAGATGCTCATGCGTTCAGTCTCGCATGTCGTGGTTGCACCGCCGGATGCCCAACTCAGCGGTTGTCCAATCGCAGCGGATGATCGGCAGGTACCTCGACGAGGATGAGGGTGCGACCGTCGGGGTCGACGATGTGCATTTCGATGAGGCCCCACGGTTCGGTCAGTGCCTCCCTGCGGATGTCGACTCCCATTGCGCTCAGCTCGCGCTGGGTCGCGGCGACGTCGCGCACCTGAATCCACAGCGCGGCCCCGTTCGCGTGGCCGTCGGGCAGGTCGGTGCTCATGTGGCCGGGTACTTCGATCAGGCCATTGCCCGCGTAGAAGACGAGGCCGCCGGGGTACTCACGCGCGATCGCGAGATGGAGTTTGTGGCGGTAGAAGTGCTGCAGCGCTTCGGGATCGCGGGACCGCAACAGGATGCGACTACTCAGGATCTCCATGTCTTCAGTGTCTACACGGTTACCGACGAGTCGGACACCAGCCATCGCGGCGCGTCAGGACTTGCCGACGGTACCCGGTGCACCTGCGCTGACAGGCCGACGGCGTCACTGCCCCTCGGTTGTCCCGTTGCTGCCACCGAGCGCGTGGCCACGATTGAGGTCGTTCCCGTGGCGGCCTGCTTCGTAGATCGCCTTCTCGCGGGCGATGCGATCGGTCTCGCCGATCGGTGTGGCGTCGCCGAAAGCGAACGCCGACTCGTGAGGCTGCTCGTGGGGGATGTCGGGGTCGTCGGCATCGGGGCTGTCGACTTCGGGGTCGGGGCTGTCTGAGGGGTCGGGGCTGTCTGACATGCACCAACGATAGGACTGATCCGCTCGTGGCGCGGGGAGACGGCACAGCGACCCGTTACCGTCTAGGAATGCATCGCATCTTCACGACGAGCTTCGCCGACGTCTACCCGCTCTACGTCGCCAAGGTGGAGCGCAAGGGCCGCACCAAAGCCGAACTGGATCAGGTCATCACCTGGCTCACCGGATTCGACGACGCCGCGCTCACCCGTCACATCGAGGACGGCACCACCTTCGAGGAATTCTTCGACGACGCGCAGCTCAACCCGCGGGCAGAACTCATCACTGGCGTCGTCTGCGGTAAACGTGTCGAGGAGATCGACGACCCGCTCATGCGCAAGATCCGCTACCTCGACAAGCTGGTCGACGAACTCGCCAGGGGCAAGGCCATCGAGAAAGTACTGCGATAGGTCCAGCGTCGTCCCCGATGCTGGACCCACCGCAGCTCAGGCCGGTGCGTCCTGTCCGCGGCTGGAGAACTTGCCGTCGGTGACGTCGTCCCACTTGTCGAACAAGCTCGTCACCTTGGGGTCGCCGAGAGCCTTGATCTCGTCGCACAGATCTTTCGGCGCCGACGGGTTGGTGACGATGAACGGGTGCAGCCCGGGGTCGTGCTCGGCCAGGATGCGGAGCGTCTGCGGACTCGTGTTCGGGTCCGCGGCGGCGAGAGCGTCGCGTGGGTCGAATGCTGCCCCGCGCGGTGCGTCGGACCCCGATATCCCGACGTTGTCGCCCGCGACGTCGATTTCACCGGTGTTGTGGTAGTCGACGGGATCGGGAGATGTGCTGCGCCAGTTGAAGACCAGATTCAGCACGATGGCGCAGATGGCTCCCGCTGAGATTCCCGAGTGGAAGATGGTTTGGAACCAGTCGGGGAACTTGGCGTAGAGGTCGAGCGCAACGGGGACCTTGTCGTCGTTGGTGTACGACAGGCTCGCCTCGGTGAGCATTGCGACGCCGATGGAGATCGCGACGACCAGGATGTTGGAGTTGTTGAACTTCACCTTGGTCAAGGTTCGCACGCCACTGGCGGCGACCATGCCGAACAGCGCCACACCCGCACCGCCGAGCACGGGTTGGGGAATGCCCTCGATGATCGCGGCCATCTTGGGAACCAGACCCAAGATCACCAGGATGATGCCCGCGCACGTGGCAACGTGGCGCGACTTGACGTTGGTGATCGCCACCAGCCCGACGTTCTGCGCGAACGCGGTGTACGGGAACGTGTTGAAGATGCCGCCGAGTACGGTGCCCGCACCGTCAGCGCGCATGCCGTCGGCCAGACGCTGCGGGGTGATCTTCTCGTCGACTATCTCTCCGACGGCCACGATGTCGCCGGTCGTCTCGGTCATGATGACCAACGCGACGATGATCATCGCGATGATCGAGCTGACGTCGAAGCTGGGGAAGCCGAAGTAGAACGGCTCGGGCACTGCGAACCACGAACTCGAGCCGACGTGGCTCCAGTCGGTCATCCCGAACGGAATCGAGATGAGTGTTCCCGCGACGAGGCCGAGGAGGATCGAGACGCGTTTGACGGCGGGTGGCCCGAATCGTTCGAGCAGGATGATGATCAGCAGCGTCAGGAAGCCGAACGCGATGGACTTGGGAGCACCGAAGTCCTCACCCTTCGCCGTGCCGCCGCCGAACCAACCCGCGGCGACGCTCATCAGCGAGATGCCGATGATCAAAATGATGGTGCCGGTCACGAGTGGTGGGAAGAATCTGATGAGCCTTCCGACTATGGGCGCCACGAGCATCATGAACAGGCCGCACGCGATGACCGAGCCGTAGATCGCGGTGATGCCGTGGTTGAGGCCGATGGTGATCATCGGGCCTACAGCGGCGAACGTCACGCCCTGCATCAATGGCAGACGCACACCGAAGCGCCAGAATCCCACCGCCTGCACGATCGTGGCGATACCTGCGACGAAGAGGTCGGCGGTGATCAGGTGCACGATCTCGTCCGAGCGCATCTGCCCTGCGCCGACCATCGCGCCGCCGACGATCAGCGGAACGGCCACCGCGCCCGCGTACATCGCCATCACATGCTGAAGCCCTAATGGGAACAGCCGCGCCAGCGGTGGGATGTCGTCGACCGCGCGGGCGGCCTTTCTGCCATGTTTGATCGTGTCTAGAACATTCACGGATCATTGTTCTACTTTTCGGACGTTTCGGGCATGACGCTTTCGTGTGACGTCCCTGTTTCCGCCAGAATATATTGCGTGGACAAGCGCACTCCCCGACACAGTTTCGGGCTCCTGGTGTTTCGACGCATCGACGTTGCCGCGTCAATCGAAGCCGGTGAAGCCGGCTCTTTCGACGGAGTCGAGGTACTCATCGCGCACCCGGGTGGTCCGCTGTGGGCGCGTAAGGATGAGGGTGCGTGGTCGGTGCCCAAGGGGCTGCCGGAGCCCGACGAGTCGCCGCTCGACACGGCCCGGCGCGAGTTCGAGGAGGAGACCGGGCACGCTGCGCCTGCAGGCGAGGTCATCGAGCTCGGCGACGTGCGCCAGAAGAGCGGCAAGGTCGTCACCGCCTTCGCCGTCGAGGGAGACCTCGACGTGTCGACAATCGTCAGCAACACCTTTGAGATGGTGTGGCCGCCGCGGTCGGGGCGTATGCAGACCTTCCCAGAAGTCGATCGGGCGCAGTGGTGTGGCCTCGACGAGGCGCGCGTGAAACTGAACCCCGCGCAGGCCGAGTTCGTCGCCCGACTCGAGGCGGCACTGGGCGACCAGTGAACGACATCTGTGACAACCATTGTCGATAAGGGTGTGGTGTCACTACGGTGGGATGCATGACAGATCATGCTGCGGGTTCCAGGTTGGTCGGCTTGTTCAATTCGATCGGCACCGATTTCGACGCCTTGCGCCCGAGTCTGTGGGGGCCTGCCGGTCAGGCTCTCGTCGATGAACTCGACATCCAGTCGGGGGAGCGGATTCTCGACATCTGTTCGGGTACCGGTGCGAGTGCATTGCCCGCTGCTCGAGCTACCGGACCGGCGGGAACCGTCGTCGCAGTCGACTTCGCGGCCGAGCTCCTCGACATCGCGAGTACCAATGCCGCCGACGAAGGTCTGCAAATCGACTGCGTCGTCGCCGACGTCACGGGATTGAAGGCCGGAACACCGCCCTGCGCAACACCTTTCGACGTGGTGGCCTGTTCGTTCGGAGTCTTTTTCCTTCCGAATATGAACGACGCCGTGCGCAACGTGTTGAGTCTGCTGCGTCCGGGAGGGCGCATGGGCGCATCGATCTGGCACGCCGACAGTCTTCGCGAGTTCAGCGAGATCTACGGCGCATCGGTTGCGGAGGTGGCAGGCGAAACCGCACATCAGGGGCCGCGGAGCGGAAGTCGGATGCCGATCAGTGATATCGACACCGAAGAGTCTGTCTCGCAATGGTTCACGACGTTGGGCGCACAGAAGGTCGACACGTCGGTGTACCGATTGCGCATCGAGTGCACGCCGGACTTCGCCTGGAAGTTGGTCGTGGGCACGGGAATGCGCGGTGCACTCGCGCCACTCGACGACGACCAGATCGCACAGGTGCGGCAGGTGTTGCTCCAACGGCTGGCATCCGAGGGGCTTGCAGAGATCAACTGCGACACACTCATCGCGGTGGCGACGGTCTGAGGTCGCCACCGCGATGAGTGGTGTTGCAGGCGGTGCCTGATCTAGGTGACGGTGATCCCGCCGTCGACGGCGATCGTCTGGCCGGTGACGTAGCCGCCTGCTGCCGAGCTCAGCCAGATCGCGGTGGCTGCGAGTTCCGAGGGATCTCCCATGCGTCCCAACAGGACTCGCGGCATCTGCGACTCGATGTAACCGGGTGCGTAGGTGTCGGTCATCTCGCTCTCGAAGAATCCGGGTGCAATCGCGTTGACGCGGATACCCTTTCGAGATCCCCACTGTTGGGCAAGATCGCGGGTAAGGCCGACGATGGCAGCCTTGCTGGCCGCGTAGGCAGCCTGGGGGAGACCTGCGGTGGTCAGGCCCAGGATGCTGGAGATGTTGACGATAGCGCTGCCCGGCTGCATGACTCGGCCGGCGGCCTGTGCCATCCAGTATGAGCCGTTGAGGTTGACGTCGATGACCGAACGGAACTGTTCCGGCGTCTCACGCGTGGCCGGCACCGCGGTGCCGATGCCCGCGTTGTTGATGAGGATGTCAACGCGGCCGAAAGTTTCGACGGCGCTGTCGATCACACGCTGGCAGTCCGCGGGGTCGGAGACGTCTGCGGCGACGGTCAGGGCCTTGCGTCCGAGCGCCTCTACTTGTGCGGCGGTCTCGGTCAGCCGGTCGGCGCGTCGGGCGGCAAGTACGACGTCGGCACCCGCCTCCGCGAAAGCCGTGGCGAAGCGGACACCGAGTCCCGACGACGCGCCGGTGACGACGACGACCTTGTCGGTGACGTTGAACAGATCGAGTACTGACATGAAGTCTCTCCTGGGTCGATCGTGCGGGGATGTGTTGTGGGTCAGAAAATCTCGGGACGCGCGTCGAGCGTCGTGCGGTCGAGCGCCGCGAGGAGGTCGAACTGTGCGTCGACCTTCGGTAGTTCGTAGGTGAAGAAGTACTGCGCTGCGACGCGTTTGCCGTCGTAGAAATCTCCGGCCTTGTCTGCGACGGCGAGCAGTTGCTCGAGCCACATCCAGGCGATGACGATGTGTCCGGTGGCTTCGAGGTACGCGGTGGCATTGGCCAGCGAGACCGCTACGTCGCCTGCGGACCACACCTGCATGGTCACGGTGACGAGTCGTTCGACGCGCCTGCGTAATTCGTCGGCCAGCGCTGCGGTGGCGGGGTTCGAGGCCGCGCGGTCGATGGTCTGGGTGATCGTGTTCGCGAGCAGTTCCAGGCCCGCGCCGCCGTTCATGACGACCTTGCGGCCGAGTAGATCGAGTCCGTGGATGCCGTGCGCGCCCTCGTGGATGGGGTTGAGACGGTTGTCGCGGTAGAACTGCTCGACGGGGAACTCGCGGGTGTAACCGTAGCCGCCGTGAATCTGGATGGCGAGATCGTTTGCGGTCAAACACCATTGGGATGGCCACGACTTGGAGATCGGCGTGAGTACATCGAGCAGCAGACCCGCTCGGGCTGCCTCGTTTGCCTCTCCGGTCTGCTGGAGATCGACGAGCTTGCCGGAGTACAGGCCGAGCGCGAGTGCTCCTTCGACATAGGCCTTCTGCGCCAACAACATTCGTTTGACGTCAGCGTGCTCGATGATCGGTACGGGCTTGGAGGTCGGGTCCTTCTGGTCGATCGGCCGTCCCTGGGTGCGGACCTTGGCGTACTCGAGGGAGGCGAGGTAGCCTGCGTAACCCAGTGATGTTGCGAGGAATCCGACGCCGATGCGCGCCTCGTTCATCATGTGGAACATGTACTGGAGGCCCTTGTGCTCCTCGCCGACCAGGTAGCCGACCGCGCCGGAGTGAGCGGGCGAGTTTTGTTCAGTGTCGGAGTTTTGTTCAGTGTCGTAGGTGCCGTCGCCGAAGTTGAGGAGGCAGTTGGTGGTCGCGCGCTGGCCCATCTTGTGGTTGAGGCCGACGAGTGCGACGTCGTTGCGGGTGCCGTCCGGCAGGTACTTGGGAACGATGAACAGCGAGATGCCCTTGACTCCCGGCTTGCCGCCCGGGGCTTTGGCGAGGACGAGATGCACGATGTTCTCGCCGAGTTCGTGGTCGCCTGCCGAGATCCACATCTTGGTTCCGGTGATGCGGTAGGTGCCGTCGTCTGCTGGCGTCGCCTTGGTCGTGATGTCGGCGAGTGAGGATCCCGCTTGCGGCTCGGACAGGCACATCGTGCCGAAGTAGCGCCCCTCGACCATCGGGCGTACCCAGGTGTCGATCTGCTCTGGTGTGCCGTACTCGGCGATGAGGTTGGCGTTGCCGATCGTGAGGAACGAGTACGACGACATGCCTGCGTTGGCTGCCTGGAACCACGACTGCGCAGCCAGGCTGACGACGGTGGGCAATTGCATCCCGCCGAGCGACTCGTCGAACGAGCCCGCACCCAGGCCGGCCTTGATGAACTCGGCGATGCCCGACTGGATTTCCTCGGGCAAGACGACGGCGCCGTCGTCGCCGACGTAGGGCTCCTTCGTGTCGCCGAGGCGATTGACCGGCGCGAAGCGTTTGGTCGCGAGGTCGGCGGCGAGTTCGAGCACGGCGTCGAACGTGTCGCGTGAGTGTTCGGCGAAGCGTTCGCGCTCGGTCAGTGACTCGACGTCGAGCCACTCGTAGAGCATGAATTCGAGGTCGCGCTTGGAGATCGGTTCGGCCATGACACTTTCCTTGGGCAGCGGATTGCTGACTGCTCGACACGACGATCCGATCACACGATCAGACGTGACGGAATCGTCGTCCTAAGCAGTCGCTCATTTTATGAGCACTCGCTTATACTGCCTGGTGTGCCGGTTGGGGTCAACCATCGGCCGGGAATTCGACGAGCGAAATGGGGTGACGACGACGTGACGACGAGGGAGTCTGCTGCAGCGCAGCGCATCCGCGATGCGGCGATCGTGTCGTTCGCTCAACTCGGCTATGCCGGCACGTCGACCCGTCAGATCGCGGCGTCGTTGAAGATGAGCGCCGCGGCGATGTATCCACACTTTCGGTCGAAAGAGGACCTGCTGTACTCGATCGCCCTCGACGGACACCGCAGCGTCTACGAGGCCCTTCGCGAAGTCGACGACCCGTCGGACCCTTACGCCGTTCGTCTGGAGAACGTCGTGAGCGCCTTCGCGCGGTGGCAGGCCGAGCATCACGAGCTGGCCAAGGTGGTCCAGTACGAACTGGGCGCGCTCACCGCCGATCACTACCGCTCGATCAGCGCGGTTCGACGCAAGACGACCGCGATTCTCGCGACCATCGTCGCCGGAGGGGTGGCCGCCGGCGAGTTCGCGGCCGACGACCCCGACGACGTCGTGCTCGCCATCTCGTCGCTGTGCGTCGACGTGTGCCGCTGGTTCCCCAGCCGTGATCGCCGCGATCCCGGCACTTTGGGCACGGCGTACGCGCGTATGGCATTGCGCATGGTGCTGGCGCGCCAGAGCTGATTCGACGCCCAACCGCACGCTCACCCATTTCCTTCCCGCTTATTGAATTCAATAAGCCGGAAGGAAACGGGTGAGCGGGACTGCACCAGTGCTGAATCAGCTGTGTCAGTTACCTCGCGGACGTGATTCTCAACCGCGCGCGATCCACGTCGTCTTGAGTCCGGTGAACTTCTCGATTGCGTGGACCGACAGGTCCGAACCGAACCCCGACGCGCCGAAGCCGCCGAAAGGCGTTCCCGGAGAGAGGGCGTCGACGGTGTTGATCGAGACGGTTCCGGCGTGCAGACTGTCCGACATCCGTAGTGCGCGGTCGAGATTCGACGTCCATGCCGATGCCGCGAGCCCGTACGGAGTGTCATTGGCCAGGGCGACGGCCTCCTCCTCGGAATCGAACGCGATCACCGACAGCACCGGGCCGAAGATCTCGTCGGTCATCACAGTCGAATCGGCGGGAAGGTCGACGACGACGGTGGGTTCCATGAAGCATCCGACGTCGCCGATTCGGTTGCCGCCAAGTGCTATTCGTCCGTCCACGCGTGCCTGATCGACGAAGCCGAGGACGAGGTCGAGTTGCTTGCGCGTCACCATGGCGCCCGTCGTCGACGCCGGGTCGAGCGGGTCGCCCGGCCGATACGCCGCGGCTTTCTCGACGACCTTGTCGACGAATTCGTCGAGTATCTCGCGCTGCACCAGTAGTCGGCTGTTGGCGGAACAGACCTCGCCCTGATTGCCGAAGATGCCGAAACAGGCCATTTCTGCGGCGGCGTCGAGGTCGGCGCAGTCGGCGAACACCAGGTTGGGACTCTTGCCGCCGCACTCGAGCCAGACCTGCTTCATGTTCGATTCCGCGCTGTACGCCAAGAACTTCTTTCCGACCTCCGTGGAGCCGGTGAATGTCAGGCACTGCACGTCGGGATGGAGCCCGAGCGCGCGACCGGCGTCGGCGCCCAGGCCGGGTACGACGTTGAAGACGCCGGGTGGGATGCCGGCTTCGAGGGCGATCTCGGCCATGCGGAGAGCCGAAAGTGGGCTCTCCTCTGCGGGTTTGAGTACGACGGTGTTGCCCGCGGCCAGGGCGGGGGCAACCTTCCACGCCGCGATGTCGAGCGGGAAATTCCAGGGAACAACGGCGCCGACGACGCCGAGCGGCACTCGGCGAACCATGGCCACGCTGCCGTCTGCGGTCGGGGGCAACTCGCCCGGGATCTTGTCGGCCACCTCGCCGTAGAAGCGGAAAACGGCTGCGGCGCCGGGGACTTCGACCTCGTAGGAATCGCGGATCGCCTTGCCCATCTCCAGCGTCACGAGCGTCGCGAGTTCCTCGGCGTGCTGTTCGATCAAGGTGGCGAAGCGGATGAGTATCGCCCCGCGCTCGCCGGCGGGCAGCTTCGACCAGCGCCCGTCGTCGAAGGCGCGACGCGCAGCGACAACAGCGGCGTCGACGTCCTCGGTGTTGCAGGCGGCGACGGAGGCGAGCACGGTGTCCGTCGCCGGATTCACCACGTCGAAGGTCGTGCCCGACTGCGCGGCAACCCACTGGCCGCCGATGAACGCCTCCGAGCAGAAGGTGAGCTCTCCGGCGCGTGCGGACCAGTCGATGGAGGTGAGGTCGGGTAGATCGGTCATGACTCCATCGTGACCGGGTTTCCGGGTGTGCGATAGATCAGGCGGCGCCGATTTATCTGACTTTCTACATCGGCCTGGTCGATGCAAGGTGTGCTGGGGTGGTTGTGCTCTCCGTCCGCGCCGAGAAGTGGTGGGGCGTCGAAAGTCATCTGTTCTCCAGATGTAAAAGACCGGAAGTTTCTGTTTTCCCGGTGATAGCGGTCACCCCGATACTTGCTGAACAGCCCCGACGCCGTGGCCGCGATTCCATCCGAGTCACTCACCCGTGACTCCCGCACAGACACACCCGCATTGGGCAACACAGCAACAGAGCAGAGGTATCTCCCGATGAACACGTCAACCCAGCCGTCGACGGGCTCAGCTCCGTCGGTGGAGCGCCGCACCATCGACCACATTCCGCACGACGAGCGCCACGGCCGGGCGCGCGACATCTTCACCGTGTGGTTCGGCTCCAACATCATGTTGCTGACGATCATCACCGGCGCTCTGGCGACCACCGTGTTCGGGCTGCCCTTCTGGGCGGGCGCGATCGCGGTGGTCGCGGGCAACCTCGTCGGTGGTGTGGTCATGGCACTGCACGCGGCGCAGGGTCCGCAGATGGGTGTGCCCCAGATGCTCCAGACCCGAGCGCAATTCGGTTCGCTCGGCAGCCTGCTCGTCGTGGTCCTCGTCGTCTTCATGTATCTGGGTTTCTTCGCGTCGAACGCGGTGCTCGGCGGCAAGGCCTTTGCCGAAGTGACCGGGCTGCCGGACAACTGGGCGATCTTCATCATCGGTGCCATCAGCGTCGTCGTGACCATGATCGGCTACAAGCTGATTCATTCGATGGCGGCAGTGCTGTCAGTTGTCGCAGGTCTGGCCCTTCTGCTCGCATTCATCTGGATGATCGGCGTCAACGGGCTGCCGACTGATACTGGCACAGCGACGGATTCACCTGGGCGGGCTTCATGGCGACGTTCTCCGCGGCGGCCCTGTGGCAGATCGCCTATGCGCCCTACGTCTCGGACTACACGCGCTACCTGCCGCGCGACACCGGTGTGAAGACCGCCTTCTGGGCAACGTATGCGGGATGTGTTCTCGGGTCGGTACTTCCGATGCTGCTCGGTGTGCTGATCGGCGCCGCACTGCCCGACTCCGACACCCTCACAGGCATGGGCACGTTGACCCATGGGATCTCGACGGGGCTGTTCCTCGTCTTCGCCGTCGGTATCAGCGTCACCAACGGCATGAACCTCTACTGTGGTGCGCTCTCGACGATCACCGTGGGACAGAACATCTTTCCCCGATGGCGAGCTGAGGCGAAGAGTCGTGCGGTCATCGCGCTCGTGCTGTTCGCCCTCGCGATGTTGCCCGCACTGCTCAGTGCAGACGACTTCCTGGCCAACTACGCCAACTTCTTGGCTCTGCTGCTGTGCGTCCTGATTCCCTGGACCGCGGTCAATCTCGTCGACTACTACCTCCTGCGCCACGGCGAGTACGACATCGAGTCACTCTTCCGTCGCGATGGCGGCGTGTACGGCCGATTCAACTGGATCGCCATCGCGTGCTACGCAATCGGTATCGGAGTGCAGATTCCGTTCCTGTCGACAACACTGTGGACCGGACCGCTGGCGAAAGAGATTGGCGGCGTCGACATCTCGTGGATTGTCGGACTCGCGGTCATCTGCCCCCTCTACTACGTCCTGATGACCACCCGTAAGAGCGAGGCGTTGGCGAGCGCGAACCTGGCGTCAGAGCCGGCGGCATGAGCCAGCCTGACAACCCCGGTGCCCCTGATATACCCAGTGTCACTGACTATCTCGTCGTGGGAGGCGGCACCGCAGGCTGCATCGTGGCGGCCCGCCTCAGTGAGGATCCCGCGGTGACGGTCACGGTCCTCGAGGCCGGTCCGAGTGACGAGCACGAACCCCGCGCCCGCTCGATTCGACGCTGGGCGGAGATGCTCGAGAGCGAGTACGACCAGGATTACCGCAGCGTGCCGCAGGAGCGCGGCAACTCCGGAATCCGTCAGGCGCGCATGCACATCCTCGGAGGTTGCGCGACGGCCAACACGATGATCACGTGGCGACCGCTGCGCGCGGACATGGACGAGTGGGTCGCGCTGGGGGCCGACGGCTGGGACGCCGACACGCTCGGCCGTTGCTTCGACAAGCTCGTCACGCCCATTGCGCCGGTCGCAGAAGCCGACCGCAATCCGTACGTCGCCGACGTCGTCGACGCTGCTCGCTCGGCTCTCGATCTGCGGGCGCGAGCAGGCTGGAACCACGACGCCGACTTCGCCGAGACGGGTGAGGGGTCCGGTTTCTTCGACATCGGGTATACCCCCGAATCCAACCTGCGATCGTCGACGTCGGTGCACTATCTGCACCCCGTACTCGCCGAGCGGCCCAATCTGACTGTGCTGCACCATGAACTGGCCAGTTCGATCATTTTCGACGGCGACCGCGCCGTCGGAGTGCGGACCGTCGCGCGCGACGGTAGCGTGAGCGATCACTTCGCGACGCGCGAAGTGATCGTGTGCGCAGGTGCGATCGCTTCACCCGCCCTGCTGCAGCGCTCGGGGATCGGTCCGAGTGACGTGCTCACCCGGGCGGGAGTGCCGGTGCGCGTCGTCGCACCCGGCGTCGGCGAGAACCTGATGGATCATGCCGAGGGTCTCATCGTCTGGGAGACCGATCGCGACGTGCCGTCGACGTGTGCCACCGGGTGGGATGCGGGTGCTGCGCTGCGTGTCGACGAATCGAGTCCAGCACGTCCAGACGTCCTCATGCACTTCCCGGTCGAGGCCGTCGCTGACCACGCCGTCAGCTACGGCGTCGACATGCCTGAACGGATCATCTCGATCGCGCCGAACGTCGCCAAACCACGCAGCCGTGGCCGAGTCCAGATCGTCGACGACGATCCGTCGACTCCGCCGTCGATCGACTACCGCTACTTCACCGACCCCGACGGCGTGGACGAGGCGATGCTCGTGGCGGGTATTCGTGCCGCACGACGCATCGCCGCGACCGCGCCGATGTCGAAGTGGGTTGTGCGCGAGGTGTTTCCGGGCGAGGCCCTGCAGTCCGACGACGAACTGTCGTCGGCACTGCGGGCCACGCATCAGACGGTCTACCACGTGTCCGGAACCTGCAGGATGGGATCAGACGACGACCCGATGGCCGTGCTGGACCCATCGCTGCGCGTTCGTGGTGTCAGCGGTCTGCGCGTCGTCGATGCCTCGGTCTTCCCCACGCTCACGTCGGTCAATCCTGTCGGCACCATCATGAGTGTTGCCGAACGCGCCGCGGAGATCATCGCTGCTCGACAGTGAGTGACGTGCTCCGGCGCGACCTTCGCGCGGCGAGGTAGCCGGCGACGGCGATGACGGTGAGCACCGCCAGCGTTCCGAGTGTGAACGCCTCGAAGCGGACGCGAGAGACGTTCCAGGTGTCGAGGAACTCGTAGTCGAGGCCGAACAGCTTCTCCAGCGTGCCGGGGAACACGGCTACCCAGACTCCGAGCGCCGCCCAGAACGTCGCGAGTCCCGACGCGATGCCCATGCCGATCGTGCCGCCGGGCACGGCGTAGGGCCGCGGCGTCTCGGAATGGTTGATGCGCAGGCGGAATGCGGCGGGAAAGACGAAGAGGTAGGCGATCAGTGATGTCGAGATGGTGATGGTGAGTACCACCGTGAACGTTGCCGCGCTGTCGCCGCCGGAGAAGATGACGCCGACGATCATGAACGCCAGGGCGATGACTCCGGTGAAGATGCCGACCCGAAGCGGCGACCCTGTCTTGGCGTCGAACTTGGCGAAGTAGGGGAAGAAGCCACCGTCGCCTGCCGCGACAGCCAACGCGCGGTTCGCGGCCATCGCCCAGGTGGCGCCCGTGATCGCGAGCGCGATGATGAACGCGATCACCGCAACCTTCACGAGGATCGACGCTGCCGAGCCGTAGACACCGAAGACGGTGTCGAGGGCTGCCATGAAACCGCCGATGCCGGTGATCTTGTCGCTCGGCAACACCAGCAGGAGAGCCAACACCGGGAGCGCGTAGACCAACAGACCGATGCATCCACTCATCGCGATACCGCGCGGAACGTCGCGCTGCGGATTCTGCATCTCGCCGCCTGCCTGGCTGGGAACCTCGAAGCCGACGAGGGAGAACAGGAGTAGTGGGACGAGTCCGAGGAAGCCGCCGAGCGTGGGCGACCAGGTGACCGAGCCGATTCCGTTGAATCCGTGCTGAATTCCATAGACAACCGTGGTCACGAGGAACACGGCGGCCAGGATCAGCTTGAGGTAGGTACCCAGTTGCAGCACGGCGCGGGCCAGACGCATCGACAGCAGGGTGACTGCGACAGCTGCCACGACGAAGAGCGTTTTGAAGAGAAAATCGCCCGCGGTGCCCGAACCGATCGGATGGATGAACGTGCTCCATGCTTCGGTGCTGATGAAGGCGAGGGACCCACCGATCCACAACGGGTTGATCGACCAGTACATGACCGTGGCGATCGATGCGGGTAGACGTCCGAAGGCGCGCTTGACCCACTCGAACAATCCGCCCTCGTCGGGAAATGCGCTACCGAGCTCTGCGGTGACGAGGCCGTAGGGGACCATCCACAGCAGCGCCAACACGACGAGCCACGTGAAGGTCTCGCCGCCGAACGACGAGATCTCGCCGACCATGTCGAGGCTGATCAGCGCCGACAGGATCATGATCGGAACGTCGAAGCGGCGCAACGAATGTCGGAGGTGCGGGCCTGCTGGTTCGATGTCGGGGTGAGCGGGACCGGGGCCTACTTGTCCCGAATGTGTCCGTCCCGGGTCGGAATGCGAGAGTGTCATGGAGGTACTCCTCGGAGAGGTGGATATCGCGCGGCGTCAGATGGCCGTCGAGATGAAGCAAGGTTCTGTAGAGTCGGGGTTCTTGCGCATCGGCATTGATGGAGCCGATGCCGCGTCCGGATCGTCTGTGAGGTCGTCGTGGCTGATTACACGTTGCGTCAGTTGGAGTATTTCGTCGCCGTGGCCGAGGCGGGGAGTATCACCCGCGCGGCGTCTGCCGTGCATCTGTCCCAGTCAGCGATGTCGACTGCGCTGACCGACCTCGAAGGCGCACTGGGCATTCAGCTTCTGGTGCGTCACCACGCCAAGGGCATCACGCTGACTCCCGCGGGTCGACAACTCCTCGTCGCCAGTCGCCAGTTGCTGGCATCGGCGGCCGATCTTCGTTCTGTCGCACACGGATTGGGCGGATCGTTGACCGGAACCCTCACGATCGGTTGCTTCGAGGTCATGGCGCCGTACCTGCTTCCTGAGTTGTTGTCCGTGGCAGCCCAGAAGCTGCCGAATCTGGAGTTGCTGACCACCGAGGTCGATATGGCCGACCTCGCCGAGGGCGTCGCAGACGGAACATTCGAGATGGGTATCGGATACGACCTTGTCGACGACCCGCGACTCAAACGATGGCCACTACGCCGCGTGCCGCCCTACGTGCTGGTCGAGGGCTCGCACCGACTCGCCAAACGGCGGAAGGTCAGGCTCGCCGACCTGGCCGACGAACCCATGGCGTTACTCGACTTGCCGCATAGCCGCGACTATTTTCGGCAGGTATTCGCTGATGCAGGCGTCGAACCCGTTGTGCGCTACCGCTCGACGACCGTCGAGACGTGCCGCGCACTCGTGGGACGCGGGTTGGCGTACACGGTGCTCAACCTGCAGGCCGCCGTACCGATGGCGCTCGACGGACACCAGGTTGCGGCGATACCCATCGCCGACGAGACCCCCGCGCTCACGATGGTCCTGCTCAACGCGATTGCCGCGCGTCCGACCCGGCGCGCCGCGGTCGTCGCTGAACTGTGCCGAGATCTGTTCGGTGACAACACTGTTCATTGAGTTGACGCCTTGCCGCCGACGACCTCGCCGAGTGCGCTACCGCCAACGAGATCGCCACCGACCATCGTCAGTTGTGCTGTGAGGCAACCGATGTCCCGGGCAGTTGAGATGTCACCCGAGAGTGCGACGAGGTCGGCGTCCTTTCCGATCTCGATCGAACCGGCGTGTTGTGAGCAGTGTGCGGCGCGCGCCGCGCCAATGGTGTAGGCGTCGACGGCGGTCCGCAGACTGAGCGCCTCCTCGGCGATGAGGGGCACGGTGCGAGCGTCGGTGCCGATGGCGTGCGGATCCGCATCAGAACCGGTCCGATTCACTGCGGTGTGGATGGCCCACAGCGGATTGGGGTCGGTGACGGGCCAGTCGCTGCCCATCGCCAGCGTCCCACCGGCCGTGCTGATCGAACCGAAGGGGAAGTGCCATCGCTCGCGGTCGGTGCCCAGTAGCGGGAGCTTGCGCTCGACGATCTCGATGTCGCGGCGAGCCCACAGTGCCTGGATGTTCGCCATCACGCCGAGCGCTGCGAACCGTGGAATATCTTGCGGGTCAACCACATCCAGATGTGCGATCTGGTGTGCCGCATCGAACTGCGGATTGGCCGCGCGCGCGGCACCGAGCGCGTCGAGGCATTCGCGGACCGCGCGGTCGCCGACGGCGTGCATGTGAATGTGGAACTCGTCGCGTGCCAGGAGTGCACAGACCTCGTTCAGTTCTGCCGGGTCGATGAAGGACAGTCCGGTGGGATCGGCGCCCGTCGGTAGGTCGGAGTAGGGCGCGAGCATTGCGGCAGTGCAGTTCTCGCAAATCCCGTCCTGCATCACCTTGACGGTGTCGACGTGAAACCGGCGGCCGTGTCGCGCGACCGCCCGGCGTTCGCGGAGTACGTCGATCTGCGAGAGTCCCTGTTCGGCTGCCCACCACAGCGCTCCGCAGACCCGTGCGGTCAGCTCTCCCGCCTCGTCGGCGGCAAGGTACGTCGCGAGTGTGTCGGAGAGTCCGAATGCCGGGATGTCGACGCCCGCGTCCTGCCAGCCGGTGACGCCGACGGAGTGCAGCCGACGCTGAGCCGTCAACAGTGCCTCGCGCAGTACGGCGTCGTCGATCTCGGGTGCGAGCGCCTGCACACTGTCGGCGGCGCGCTCGAAGAGGACGCCGGTGGGTTCGCCTGCGGCGTCACGCTCGATGCGCCCACCCGTCGGATCGGGCGTGTGCCGGTCGATTCCGGCGTTCGCCAGTGCTGCACTGTTGACCCACACGCCGTGTCCGTCGTGGCTGGAGAGCACAGCGGGCCGGTCGGCGACGACCTCGTCGAGGTCGGCACGCGTGGGTAGACCGCCGGGAAACGCATCGCCGTACCAACCACTTCCGGTGATGACCGGAGCGTCGGGGTGTGAATCCACGTACGCCGCGATCGCGTCGAGGTAGCCTCGGCGATCGTGTGCGAGTTCGGACAGATCACAGCGCAGCGCTGCGAGTCCGCCGGCCACCGGATGCACGTGCGCGTCGATGAACCCCGGCAGCAGGCTTGCTCCCGCGAGGTCGTGGATGACGGTCGGCGCCGAGACGAGGTCACGGTCGACGTCCGACCCGATCGCGACGATGGTGCCGTCGGACACGGCGACAGTGGTCGCCGGTGGCATACCGAGTGGTTGCCACACCGCTGCGTTGGTGAAAACGTGATCTGCGTACATCACCACTCCTGTGATCCGTGGGTCCGTCAGGACACCGAGACCGGCGTACTGAACACCGGCTCGATCGACAACTGGGTGACCTCCCGGCGGAACGGCACCGGATCGTCGTTGCGTGGCACGTCGAGTTCCTCGGCGAATCGGTGTCCCGACCAGACTGCTGCGGCGATGGTCGACGGCGCCCAGGCGTCGCCGACACCGGTGACGCTGCGAACTCCGGCCGCGGCCCAGTCGTCGCTGCGCTCGTGCAGTTGTGTGTAGAGCTCGTCGTGGGGGAGGCGCGCGGTCACCATGACGACGGCGTCGGCGTCGAGATGCCCTGTCCGCCCGGTGAATCGGCATGCGGTCTGTACGCCGGTGGCGTCGACGGCGGTCACCGCGGTGTCGGTGCGCACGTCGACGCCAGCCTCCATGATCCGCGCGCGAATGCGGTGAGCCTCCATGGTGTTGGTGGTCCACTGCGACACCTGCGGGACCGGGGTGACCAGCGTGACCGCGAAGCCTTCCTTGGCGAGCATCTCCGCGACGACGGCACCGAGGTAGTAGTGGTCGTCGTCGAACAGCACGACGCGCTTGCCGGCGGGCCGGGCTCCGGCCATGATGTCGTCCGGAGTGAAGACCGCTGTGCTGGAATCGATCTCGATGGGATGTGTGTGCCAGCGACCGACGCCATCGTTACGCCACGACGCACCGGTCGCGATCACGACGTGGTCGAAGCCGAACTCGAGGATGTCGTCGGTGCTCATCGGCGATTCGCGATAGACCTCGACGTTGTCGAGACGGTCGAGTTGCTGCAGCCGATAGTCGATGACGCGAATCCATGCGGACAGCCCGGGAAGCTTCGACTCGCGGGCCACACGGCCACCGAGCACGCGGCTCGCCTCGGTGAGCGTCACGGGATACCCGCGATTACCCAGTGCGCGTGCGGCTTCGAGGCCCGCAGGTCCCGCACCGACGACGAGCACCGAGGAGTCTGAGCCCTTCACCGAGATGCGCTCCGGATGCCAGCCGCGCCGGAATTCCTCGCCCATTGTGGGATTTTGCGTGCACCGGATCGGCGACATGGTGAAATCGCCGGACACGCAGATGTTGCAGCCGATGCATTCGCGGATGTCTGCGAGGTCACCGCGTTCGATCTTGTTGGGCATGAAGGGATCCGCGATAGACGGCCGTGCGGCGCCGATGAGGTCGAGAATGCCTGACTTCACATGCCGGACCATGGTGTCGGGAGAAGTGAAGCGGCCTACGCCGACAACCGGCTTGGTGGTGAGTTGCTTGAGTCCGGTGACGTACGGTTCCTGCTCGGCCTCGGGGCCGAAGCGCGAGGTGACCGAGTCGTCTTCCCAGCTTCCGAGCACGAGGTCCCAGAGGTCGGGGTGCTCGCCGATCAGTCCGAAGACGTCTTCCATCTCGCTGCGGGTGATGCCGTCGTCGCCGAGCAGTTCGTCGACCGAGATCCGGCATGCGACAGCGGCTTTCCCGTCGGCGATCTCCCGGGTGTCCTCGAGGATCTCGCGGATGAGTCGAACGCGGTTCTCGAGGCTGCCGCCGTACTCGTCGGTGCGATTGTTGTACCGGCGCGACAAGAAGTGGTGCAGACCGCCGATTGCGTGTCCCGCGTAGACGTAGACGATGTCGTAGCCGGCTTTCAGTGACCGATGCACCGAATCCGCATGCCATTTCCGCAGATCGACGATGTCGGCCTTTGTCATCGCACGGGCCTGCACCGGATCGAGATTCCACGAGACGACGGGGAGATGCTGTGGTGCCAGCGGAGTTTCGCGGCTGATGAGATTGGGGCTGTTGAGTCCGTTGTGCGCCAGCTCGATTCCCGCGAGCGCTCCGCCCTCGTGGATCTGCTCGGCGATGCGCGCGATCGCGGGCATGTCCTGGTCGTCCCAGAGGCGGAGCTCGATGAACGGTCCGATATCGGACGTCGGATGAATCTCGACCTGCTCGGTGCAGACCACGGCCCACCCGCCCTCGGCCTTCGTCCGCCGCCTCGCCCGACGGATCGCGGTATCCCATGCCGTTGCAGTGCGGCACCTGGAAGAACCGGTTGCGGGCGGTGACCGGTCCGATCCGGACAGGTTCGAAAAGGATGTCGTAGCGATGGTCGCGCATGTGGATCTCCGTCGAGAGGTGCTGCGGCGTGAAAACGCCTGGCGCAGTGAGTCAGTTGTTGGCTGTGGAGTCGGCGTCGGGCAGTGGCGGCGACTCGTGTCATTCTTTGAGGTCAATCGCAAAGAATGAAGTGACGGTATCGCGGTTTGTCCCGTCGGGCAGCCCTGTTGCGGACATCTCACGGTGTGAACTTCCGAATTGGTTCATCGGGAGAACCGATGTAATCAGCGGAGTTGCCCCGACCCGATGCATGGCGGCAGTATCGGGACGTATGGCACGTCCACGCAATCAGCACGCACGTCGCGCCGAGATCGTCGACGCCGCGACGAGTGCGATCGCCGCGCGCGGACTCATGGGATTGCGTATCAAAGACGTCGCCGACGCGGCGGGTCTGTCGCCAGGGTCGATCACCTACTACTTTCCCGGCATCGACGAGTTGTTGCTCGCGGTGCACGAGGCCGCGGTCACGCGGTTCTACGAGGGTCGACGTACCGCCGCCACCGACGTCGACGATCCGGTGACTGCCCTGACAAGGCTCGTCGAACTCGGAATCTGCGACCCCGACGATCCGATGTCACCTGCGCTGTACGAGTTGCATCTCTACAGTGCGCGCTCACCCGCACATGCCGAACTGATGTCGACGCTCTTCGACCTCGAGACCTCGCTGTACCGCGAGGCAATCGACGGTGGCATCGCGGCGGGTGTCTTCGCCGACGTCGACAGCGAACTGGTCGCCAGGGCTGCGGTGGCGCTCGAAGACGGGTGCGGCATCCATCTCGTCGGGCGCACCAGGGCGCTGGATGCCGCGAGTGCCCGCAGCGCCGTTACGCAGTATCTGCAGGCAGCGCTGCGGTGTCCTGATCTCGTCGTCGACGAGCATTCCCGCTGACGTCTCGACGCGCCGAATCGTGTGGCCGGCACAGGTTGTCGGGGTGTAGTGCGGTGTCGAGCGTGGTGTCGTCGAGCAGTGCGGAGCGTCGAACGAGATCGGGAATCGACGCTCCGGTTGCCACCGCCTCCGCGACCAACGCGGTGGTCGCCTCGTAGCCGAGGACCGGATTCAGTGCGGTGGCGATGCTGGCGGAGCCGTAGACCGCTGCGCGCATGCGTTCTTCTCTCGCGGTGATGCCACGGATGCAGCGTTCGCCGAGAACCTGGACCGCGGCGCGCAGATGGGTCAGTGACGACAGGAGCGCCCGCGCGATGGTCGGTTCGAAAGCGTTGAGCTGCAACTGACCTGCCTCGGCGGCGAGGGTCACCGTGAGGTCGTTGCCGATCACCTCGAAGGCCACCTGGTTCACGACCTCGGGGATGACCGGGTTGACCTTGCCCGGCATGATGCTCGATCCGGCCTGAACGGCGGGAAGCACGATCTCGCCGAAGCCCGCGCGAGGACCAGAAGACAACAGGCGCAGATCATTACAGATCTTCGAGAGCTTCACCGCGGCACGTTTGGTGACACCGGAGAGTTGTACAAAGGAGCCGACATCCGACGTCGCCTCGACCAAGTCTCCCGCAGTGGTCAGCGGCAGGCCGGTGAGTTGTCGCAGACGTTCGCATGCCTGCGCGGCGTAGGACGGGTGGGCGTTGAGTCCGGTGCCGATCGCGGTGCCGCCGAGATTGATTTCGGCGATGAGCGAGATCGCCTCGTCCATCCTGTCGGCGTCCTCGCCGATGGTGACCGCGAACGCGCCGAACTCCTGCCCGAGAGTCATCGGTACAGCATCTTGTAGTTGCGTACGTCCGAGTTTGAGCATGTCACCGAACTCCACTGCCTTGTCGGCACATTCGGCCGCCAGTGCGCGCAGGGCATCCGAGAGTCCACGGGCAGCGATTCCCAGCGCCACCTTCACTGCCGTGGGGTAGACGTCGTTGGTGCTCTGTCCGAGGTTGACGTGTTCGAGCGGGTGAAGCACGTGATAGTCGCCGCGTCGGTACCCGAGCAGTTCGAGCGCCCTGTTCGCGATCACCTCGTTGGCGTTCATGTTGGTCGACGTCCCCGCGCCGCCCTGGATCTGATCGACGACGAACTGCTCGTGAAGCGACCCGGAGCGGATTTCGCTGCATGCCGCGATGATCGCGTCGGCGATCGGGGGATCGAGTAGTCCGAGCTCGCGATTGGATTCTGCGGCAGCCTGTTTCACCGCCGCCAGGGCGACGATGAGGTCGGGGTGAGTGGAGATGGGGACGCCGGAGATCGGGAAGTTCTCCATCGCCCGTGCCGTGTGCACCCCGTAGTAGGCGTCGGCGGGGACCGCGTGATCGCCGAGGAGGTCGTGCTCGATGCGAACCGCACCCGCGGCGTCAGTGGTCACCTGTTGCCCCTGTGTGTGTCGAGCGGGTGGCGTTGGCCAGAAGCCTGTCGCGGATCGTATCGAGCGCGGCGGCGTCGACGACGGTTCCCGCCAGCGCGAGCGCGCCCTGAGCGATCGCAGTCTCTGCTGCCGGTGTGAGTGTGGCAGCGGCGAATTCGGGCTGATGGTTGACCGCGGGCAGAGAGTCGATGCCGATGTAGGGGTGAATCGCCGGCAGTACCTGCGAGACGTTGCCCATATCGGTCGACGCACGCGCCATGGTCGCGTCGGGACCGGAGCCGAAACGGCGTCCGGCCGCGAGGGCGCGCTGCTCGTAGCGGCCGAGAAGTTCTTCGTCCGTGCGGAACTCGGCGTACGGCTTCGACTCCGGGGTCACCGTGAGCGTCGCGCCGCTGGCGAGTGCGCCCGCCTCGAAGCATCGCATGACGCGCGGTTCGACTTCGGCGAGTTCGGCGAGCGTTTCGGCGCGGACATACCAGCGTCCCTCGGTGTGCTCGGCGATGGAGTTGGGTGCCTCGCCGCCGCGTGTCATCATGCCGTGTACGCGCACCGACGCGGGAAGCTGTTGGCGCAGAAGGCCGATGGCCACCTGGGCGATGGTGAACGCATCTGCGGCGTTCACGCCACGTTCGGGATAGGCGGCAGCGTGCGCCGACTTGCCGTGGTAGTCGATGTGACTGTGCGACACGGCGAATGGCCGCGCGCGTGCGACATCTGCCGGTCCGGGATGAACCATCGCGGCGGCGTGCTGAGCGTCGAATCCGCCGCGCTCGAGCAGTTCGATCTTGCCGCCGCCGCCTTCTTCCGCGGGGGTACCGATGACCGTCAGTGTCAGACCGAGGTCGTCGACGATCGGTGCCAATGCAAGTGCCGTGCCGACGGTGATCGCCGAGATGAGGTTGTGTCCGCAGGCGTGGCCGAGTCCCGGCAGTGCGTCGTATTCGGCGCAGAGTGCGACGTGGAGGTCACCACTGCCGAGCGTCGCGGTGAATGCGGTCGGGAGGTCGCAGAACTGTTCGACGATTGTGAAGCCGCCGTCGGCGAGTGAGCCGGCCACCCGAGCTGCCGAATAGGTTTCCTCCCAGGCGGTCTCGGGATTGTCGTACAGGTCGTGCGAGAGCGCGATCAGACCCGGGTGCGCCGACGCGATGCGGCTGCCGAGTTCGGCGTCGAATCGATCGGGGGTGGTGTCGATGGTGGTCACAGGTCTCCCGGAACTCCGTAGGAGGGCGCACGCGTCGGGTCGACGCCGCGGACACGGTAGTCGTTCTTCTGTGGCTGCCAGATCTGCCAGAGCGAAGCGAGGTCGTCGAGCGGATCGTCGGCGAAATCCACGCGCAGATCGGTGACGGGCCACGGCACGTCCTCGACGACCAGGAGGCCGGCAGAGTGCACCGGTCCTTCTTCGCCTCCGGCGTCGAGCGCTGCGCGGAGGCCGTCGAGCAGTCGTTGTTCGAATGCGTCGGCGACACTGTCGGCGTAGCCGGTCAGCAGCGACTCGAGCACAGACAGGTCGGCAAGCATATTGCCGGCGGCCACGGACTGGTCGCCCTCGACGCCACCGTAGGTTCCCAAGCTGCGTGCGCCGGAATGCAGCGCGGTGTGCCCGTGCGCGTCGACGACGCTCACCTGGCGGTACTCGGGGTGTTGCTCCGTGGAAAGTGCTGCGGTGAGCGCTTTCTCGGCGTCGAGGCCGTCGGAAAGCCGGTCGAGCACCGCGGGGCCGAGCGCGGGATTGGTGACGTTCTGCGACGCGACCACGCCGACACCTGCCCGCGGGTGGGCGCAGCGCGCTGCCACCGCGGGACTCGACGAACAGACGATGATGCCGAATGCGCCACTCGCGGGGTCGCGCGCGACGAGCGACATCGTCATCGTGCCGCTCCGCTCGGCTCGCTGAGCACTGCGGTCGCGTCGATCTCGACGAGCCATTCCGGCCGCGCGAGTGCGTCGACCACCAGTCCGGTCGACACCGGATACACGCCCTTGAGCCAGCGGCCCATCACCCGATAAACCGTCTCGCGGTAACGGATGTCGGTGAGATACACGGTCACCTTGACGATGTCGCGCAGCGAACTGCCCGCCTCGTCGAGCAGCATCGCGATGTTGCTCATGGCCTTCTCTGCCTGTACCTCGACGTCGCCGATGCCCACCGATTCGCGAGTGTCCAGATCCTGGCCGATCTGCCCGCGCAGATAGACGACGCCGCCTGCGACGACGGCCTGGCACAGGTCGTTGTCGAGGTTCTGCTCCGGGTAGGTCTCGCGGGTGTTGAAGGGACGGATGCGGGTGTGGGTGACGTCAGGGCTGACGGCTGCGCTCATGGGTTGCTCCCGTGCTGAGGTTTTGTGGAGTGGCTGGATTGCGTGTTGGCGGATTACGGGGAGTTCAGGAAACCGCCTGCGCGGCAAGCGCATCGGAGTCCGACGGTGCGGCGGCGTCGACCTGCTCCGGCCGGTAGGCCCGGTAGCCCCGCTGGATGGCGATCTGGTCGGCCAGATACTTCGCGTCGTGCCATACGCCCCAGATGAAACTCGATCCGCGACGTGAGAGCCATGGCAGTCCGAGGAAGTAGATTCCCGGTTCGCCCGATACGCCGCGCTGGTGTGCCGGGCGGCCCTTCTCGTCGAAGGCGTCGACCTTCAGCCAGCCGTAGTCGTAGGCGAAGCCTGTCGCCCACACGATGGACGTGATCCCGGCGGCGGCGAGGTCGAGTTGCGCGATCGGGTCGGTGACGCAGTCGGGGAGTGGTCCCAGGACGTGGGCCTGCGGCTCCGCGGGGAGGTCGAGGCCGTTGCGCTCGATGTAGTCGTCGGCCTCTCGGAGCATCGCGAGGTACGTTGCGTCGCCGTTCGCGATATTGGTACGCAGATCCGCGGCAAACGTCATGGTGCTTGCGTCGAATGCCTGCGCGCGCCCGAGGAGGGTGATTCCGTCGGCGGCGAGCTGCCGGAAGTCGACGGTGTGCCCTCCGCCCGCGCCGCTGACGGCGATGGTCACGTGCTCTGCACCCGCCGGAGGTGCCGCGGCATCCCATTTTCCGAGAACGCCCAGCCACCAACAGAAGTCGCGACCACGGTAACTACGTGGCGGGCGATCATGCGGTCCGACGGCGAGGTACGTCTCGCGGCCTGACGCGCGCAGTTCCGCAGCGATCTGCACGCCCGACGACCCCGCGCCGACGACTAGAACGCCACCCTCGGGGAGCTGCTGCGGGTTGTGATAGTCACTGGAGTGGATCTGATGGAAGGGTGCATCGCGCGGCACGACGGCGGGGATGACCGGGGTCTGGAAAGCGCCGGTCGCGGCGACCACGAAGTCCGCCTCGATCGGCCCGTCCGAGGTCTCTACGCGAAAGCCGTTCTCGCCCTGCTTCTTACGGACCGATGTCACCTCCACGCCGGTGCGGATGGGTGCGTTGATGCGCTGGGCGTAGGAGCCGAGGTAGTCAGCGACCTGATCCTTGGTCGCGAACGCGTCGGCATCGACGTCGAACTCCAGTCCGGGGAAGCGGTCGTGCCACGCGGGACCGTTGGCGACCAACGAATCCCAGCGCCACGTACGCCAGCGTTCGGCGACGCGATCGCGCTCGAGTACGAGGTGGTTAATTCCCTGAGCCGTGAGGTGCTCGCTCATCGCGATACCTGCCTGCCCCGCGCCCACGACGAGCACCTCGACCTGTGTGGCCGCGGTACCCGCGGGTGTCTGGGTCCCCGGCGTAGCCAACTCCACCATCTCGTACCTCCGCTGTTGCATGCGTTGTCGTTGACTCAATGATCATCGGACCACCTGCATCTGTACAGCAGAGATATCCTGGGTATTACATCGGTTCAGTCGATGCAGGGTCGGGCCGCGTTCTCAGCGGTCGCGACCGGGATAGGGCTGGTAGGCCCGGCGGGCCGCGGTGGCCACGACCTCGGTGAGCTGGTCGTCGCTGAGTATCGCGGGCGCCCCGGCGCTGACGGCCTTCAGATACACCTCACTGAGCCATTCGACGACGCCGAGGTGCTCACACGCGGTCTCGATGTTGCCGCCGATCGCGACCGACCCGTGGTTGCGCATCAATGCCGCGGTGCGCTCGAACAATGCAGCCACCACGCCCTCGCTCAGCTCCGGGCTTCCGAAGACCGCGTAGGGAGCAACTCGTACCGAGCCGCCGACCATGGCGGCGTCGTAGTGGATCGGTGGGAGGAGCTCGGTGATCGTCGACACCGCGACCGACGCGATCGGGTGGGCGTGGGCGATCGCCGAGGCGGAGGTCGACCGGTAGAGGTCGAGGTGGAATCCGAGTTCTGCCGTCGGGCGGTAGCGGGTTTCTTCGATCACCGAGCCGTCCATGTTGACGACTACCAGTTGATCCGGTTGGACGGAGCCGAGGCGAGCACCCTGCGGTGTGACGAGCACGCGATCGCCGACGCGGACGGAGAGGTTGCCGCCGGTGCTCAGCGACGTGCCCGCGGCCGCGAGTTGATGCGCAGCGACGCACAGGGGTACGCGCTGATCGACGATGTCCACCTCTTTGACGGTAGTCGGTCGAATGGCTTCGCCGCAGTGAGACGCCTGTGGCTCCTCATCTCGATCTGATTCCGGGGGTCCCCGGATGGTCGCGGTCTGATTCATTGCAGCTCATTGAATGCAACTAATGGTTGCGTGTTGAGTCAAGGAGCCGTAGATTCGTACGCAACCAAAGGTTGCAGGAGGAGCTATGGACAAGCTGACCGACTCAGAGGTGGGGACCCTCGTGCGAGAGCTCTACATCGACGCCGAGCCCGACATCGTGTTCGACGTCGTGAGTTCGCCCGAGCATGTCGCACAGTGGTGGCCCGATGAAGCTCGATACCGACTCGAACCGGGGTCGCCCGGCGAGTTGGTGTTCCGTACCGGCGATGGTGGCGAGATCGTGCAGCAGTTCACCGTCGTCGAGTCGAATCCTCCACGCACGTTCTCGTTCCGGTGGACTCACCAGCCCGGCGACGACCCGGTCGCGGGCAACTCGTTGCTCGTCACCTTCGCCCTCACCGCGTCGGGCAGTGGTACGACGCTGACGATGACCGAGACGGGATTCCGTGAAAGAGGTTGGGAGGAAGCAGAACTCGAACGGCAGTTTCGTGAACACATCGACGGCTGGAGCTTCTTCCTGCCTCGACTGGTGACCTACGTTGCCGGTATGGAAGCAGCGTCGTGACGAGTCGTCGCGGATCAGTAGGCGACGTCGACGACGCACTGTGGTCGGCCATCGGAGATCCGACGCGCCGCCGCATCGTCGACCTTCTTCTCGCTGACGACGGGGGTACGGCGACGTCGTTGAGTGAGCAGCTTCCGGTCAGCCGTCAGGGAGTTGCCAAGCACCTCGGAGTCCTCGACCGAGTCGGGCTCGTGCAAGCGACGTCCACGGGACGTGAGCGACGCTACGACGTCGACAAGGCTCAGCTTGCCAAGGCAGCCGCACAGCTCGAATCCGTCGGGGCCGCGTGGGATGCCCGGCTCCACCGCATCAAGGGCATCGCGGAGGCGCTGCAGCAGGCCCGCAACCAGGGCAAACCAGAACGCCAACCTCCAAAACAGAACCGTCCACAAGAGAACCGTCCAGAACACAACGATCAAGGGGGTAACTGATGAGCAGCATCCTGCACAGAATCGGCGTCGAGGGCGCCACCACCACAGACGTCTACGACGCGTTGACCACCATCGACGGCTTGGCGGGCTGGTGGACAGAAGACGTAAGCGGTGACGGTGCGGCCGGTGGACGTCTCGAATTCCGCTTTCCACCGGTCGGCGGATTCGACATGGAGGTACTCGAAACCGTTCCGGCGGAGTCGGTGCGATGGCGCGTGATCGAAGGCCCCGACGAATGGGTTGGCACGACCATCACGTGGTCGCTTCGCCAGGAGGGCGACTACGCCATCGTGATGTTCAGTCACGACGGCTGGCGCGAGCAGGTGCCGTTCATGAATCACTGCAGCACCAAGTGGGCGGTGTTCCTGATGAGTCTCAAGGCGATGATCGAGTCGGGCAAGGGCACACCCGCACCGCGCGACGTCGCGGTCAGCGACTGGCACTGAGCGCACCGGGGTCAGGTGTTGATCCCGAACTCCCGGATCTTGCGGTAGATGGTCGCCCGCGAGATGCCGAGGGCCGCGGCGGCTGCGGCCTTGCTGTGGTTGTTCTCCTCGAGGCTGCGTACGATCGCGTCGCGTTCGAGCGATTCGATCCTGGTCAGGGTGTGCCTGCTGGTCGAGCGGCAGCGCGGAGGTAGTTGAGCCGCTTCGATGGTGCCGGTGCGCTGATGAGTGACCACCTCGCGCAGGATCTGTCGTAGCTCGGTGACATTCCCGGGCCATGAGTACTTGCTGAGCTGGTTCATCGCGTTCGGCGCGACGGCCAACTCCCGTCCGCGGGTCAGTTGCTTGAGCAGCGTCGGCACCAGATCGTGGAGGTCTTCGATGCGATGCCGCAGCGGAGGGAGTTCGACGGTGTGCCCGAAGAAGGGCAGCAGCACCGACGCCGCGTTCCCGGCGTCTGGCAGCGTCGTCACCGCGAGCCATCCTGCGTGCTCGCGACCCGGAAGCAGATCGGATATCGCGTTCACGGTGTCGTCGTCGAGTTGGTCGAGGCCACGGATGATGACCCCGAAGCCGTCGGTGTCGAGTTCGGCTTCGAGGGCGTCGAACGTCTCCGGCGACTCGAAGTCGTCGGCGTTGAACACTCTCGTCGTGCCGGGCAGGAAACGCTCGGCCGCGGCCCGGAGTACGGCTGTGCGGCCCGAGCCCGATTCCCCCGAGACAGCGATCCAGCGTCCGGCGCGCACGTGCCCGGCAACGTTGTCGCAGCACTGACGCCACGACGAGCTTCGGCCGACGAGGCCGGGAAGGGCGGTGGCGGAGGTTCGAGTGACGCGTGCGTGTCGGGTCGGGCTGCCGTCGACGAGGTGAACTCGGAAGACCGCGATATCGGAGTCGCAGTGCTCGTCGACAGGTGACAGCCGTGCCACCCTCCCGCTGGGCAATGCACTGACCCGCGGGATCGCTGCGTCGAGGGAATGAGCGTCGACGGAATGGTCGACGGCCAACTCGAGGAGAGCGGTTTGGTCGGACGGATTCATGCTGTGGCGCAGCCTGCGATTCATCAACACGACGTCGCCGGACAGCCCGATCACCATCGCCTGCGGAGCCCGCCGACACGTCGCGAGATAGGCATTGAGGAGTCGGGATTCACGCTCACTGGCCTGCGAGACCATGCGCTGCACGATCTGCGACGTCGCCGACTTCGCCAGCGAGAGCAACAGACTCGACGGGTGCTCCTGCTCGGTCAGGCACGTGAGGTCGAGCGCGCCGACGATGGCTCCGGAGATGGGATTGAGGATGGGAACTCCCGCGCAGGAGAGTCGGCCGAGACAGCCCGCGTAGTGTTCCGAGCCGCTCACCAGCGTCGGTTGCCGGGTCTCGAGGGCTGTGCCGATTCCGTTGGTGCCGGCGTGCTCTTCGCTGTAGCTGTATCCGGGAGCGAGACTGACGTCGTCGAGCATCTGCTGCAGGCCCCGATTGGCGGTGGCACGCGAGAGTACGACGCCGTCGGGCGAGGTGAGGATGATGCTGATCGGTTCGGAGACGAGGTCGTTGGCGAGTTGATCGAGAACCGGCCGAGCCGCGGCGATCAGGGGGGTCTCGGGATTGGGTTCACGCACGAAGGGGAGTTCGAGTCGGTCGGCATCGACATTGAGCGCGCGCGAACGTCGCCACGACGTGAAAATCGCGTCGCGGACGTCGACATCGACATCGTCGTCGCTCAGAAATCGCTCGCGGGCGCGGGCGACGTGTCGTGATGTCGGAGCCTGGGCTGGTGGCTGGGATATCACGTGGTAGGTAACCCCTCTGTGATCTATATCTCACTTCCGAGTGTAGCCGACACATGGTCTGACGGACATGTGTTGACGGCCGGTCGTGTGCGCGTGTGTTCGGCGTTGGGAAGGGCCGGCCGCGATCAACGCCGTGAACGGTTAGTTCAGATCGCGGCCGGCCCAGTTCGGGGGACTACCAAGCGATCAGTAGATGTTGGACGGGCGCACCATTCCTTCGGCGAGGTCGCCGAATCCGGGTGCGGGGATCGCGCCCGGATTGCCCATGACCTCCTCGACCACCGCGGTCTCTGTGGTGATCAACAGTGCGGCGATGGAAGCCGCGCTCTCCAGCGCTGCGCGGGTCACCTTGCACGGATCGATGACGCCCTCGTCGAACATGTCCGCGTACTCGCCGGTGAGCGCGTTGAAGCCGTGCCCGAGGGGCAGCCCCGTCACGACCGTCACCACTTCGTCGCCGTCGTAGCCCGCGTTGGTGGCGATCCAGCGCACCGGTTCGGCGAGTGACCGTCGAACGACGTCGATGCCGACGGCGTCGTCGCCGGTCGCCTCGAGCGGTTCGAGCGCGCGATGCGCCTGTGCCAACGCTGTACCCCCGCCGGAGACAATGCCCGCCTCGACCGCCGCGCGTGTCGCCGCCAACGCGTCTTCGACGCGAAGCATGCGTTCCTTGAGTTCGACGCTCGTCACGCCGCCGACCCTGATCACGGCCACGCGTCCGGTCAAACGCGCGATGCGGAGTTCGAGACCGTCGCGATCTGCATCGATTCGAGCTCGCTGCAGTTGCGCTTCCAGATGCGACACGCGAGCGTCGACGGACGCCTGGTCGCCGTGCGCACCGACGATCGTCGTCTCGTTCTCGGTGACCGTCACCCGATCGCAGGTCCCGAGGTGCTCGATCGACACCTCGGACAACTCGATGCCGGTGTCCTTGGCGATGACGTGGCCGCCGAGCGCGACCGCGAGATCTTCGAGTTCGGCGATCCGTCGATGCCCGAAACCGGGGGCGCGCACAACGACCGATTGCATCGTCTTGTGCATGTTGCCACCGACAAGAAGTTGCAACGCCGGGCCGTCGACATCCTCGGCGAGGACGAGCAGCGGCCGATCGGCTCGCTTGGCCACCTCGATCGCGGGCATGATCTCCTGCACCGACGTGATCTTCTTGTTGGTCAACAAGACAACGGGATTGTCGAGGACGGCTTCCATGCGTTCGGGATTGGTGACCATGTAGCCGGAGATGTAGCCGTGGTCGAATTCGATGCCGTCGACGATGTCGACCGCGAGGCCGAGAGTGTCGCTCTCCTCGGTCGTGATCACTCCGGTCTTGCCGACGTGCTCGACAGCAGATGCGATCACGTCGCCGATCACCTCGTCGTCGCTTGCGGCCAGAGATGCGATCCGTTCCAGGTCGCTGCGGCCGCCGATCTGGACGGCCTGGTCGTTCAACGACCCGACGACCGCGGTCACCGCGCGCTCGATACCGCGGCGCACCCGCATCGGATTGGCGCCCTGCTCGACGGCGCGCAGTCCCTCACGAACCATGGCCTGCGCCAGCACGGTGGCCGTCGTGGTGCCATCACCCACGACGCCGTTGGTCTTCATTGCGACTTCCTTGACCAACTGAGCACCCATGTTGGCGAACGGATCTCGCAGCTGGATCTCGCGTGCGATCGTGACTCCGTCATTGGTGATCGTCGGCGGTCCGGTCAGTTTCTCCAGCACCGCATTGCGTCCTTTCGGACCCAATGTCACCTTGACCGCGTCGGCGAGGGCGTTGACGCCCCGCTCCAGCCGCAGTCGCGCTTCGGCGTTGTAGCGCAACTCCTTGGCCATGTTGGCACCTCTTTCGATTGGGTTGTGGGGGTTGGGGTTTTCGGTAGGGCTGTGTGATCTCGACAGGCTCGATCAGCGGTTCCGGGCTCGATCAGCGGTTCCGGGCTCGATCAGCGAGTGGGGCGATCTCGACAAGCTCGATCAGCGGCTCGGATTGTCTCCGCTGGTTGAGCTTGTCGAAACCTCAGGGGACGAGGATCGCGCGGCCGCGCACCCGGCCGGCGTCGAGGTCGTCGAGCGCCTGCTGGTATTCGGTCAGTGGGTAAGTGACGGTGTGTAGCTTCACCTTTCCCGCCGCCGCCAGCGTCATGAGCTCGGTCAGATCGTTGTACGAGCCGACGAGGTTTCCGATGAAGTTGATCTCGGTCGAGATCACGTCGATGGTCGGGATGTTGATGTTCTCCCCGTAGCCGACGACGAAATAGTTGCCCGCCTGGCGCAGCATCGCGATGCCCTCCGACGTCGCTCCGCCCTCACCGACGAAGTCGAGTACGGCTTCGGCGCCCTTGCCGTCGGTCAGTGCGAGCACCTTCTCGACTTGCGTGCCGTCGGCGACGATGCCCTCGTGCGCGCCGACCTCGACGGCCAGCGCCACCGCATCGGGATTGCGGTCGACCACCACGATGCGCACCCCGGAGATCGCGGCAAGAACCTGAATCCCTATGTGCCCCAACCCGCCCGCGCCGATCACGACGCAGGTGTCGCCGGGCCGCGTCATCCGTGCGACCTTGGCGGCAGCGTGATAAGCCGTCAAACCGGCATCCGCGAGAGCCGCGATATCGGCGGGCTCGAGCGAATCGTCGATCTTCACGACGCTGCGCGCAGTTGTCTTCAGGTAGTCGGCGTAACCGCCGTCGGTGTCGATGCCGGGGAATTTGTTGTTCTCGCAGTGCACGTCGTCGCCTGCGCGGCAGGCGCGACACAGGCCGCAGGTGATCAGCGGGTGCAGGATCACCTTGTCGCCCACCGACACATTGGTGACGGCATCGCCGATCGCCTCGACCCATCCGGCGTTCTCGTGCCCGATCGTGTACGGCAGGTCGACGCCGCTCTTCTCGGCCCACTGCCCTTCGAGAATGTGCAGGTCGGTGCGGCACACTCCTGCGCCACCGATCCGGACGATCACGTCGAGTGGACCGGTCACCACTGGATCGGGCACCTCGGTGAGTTGCAGCTTGTCGTGGTAGCCGACGACCTGTACGGCTCTCATGATGACCTCCCGGTGATGGTTGCTGTTCGTGATGCGTCGAACATGTGGTGGCGCAGGTCGGTGATGACCGGCCCGCTGGTTCCGTCGCACTCGTCGTCGTCGGCGTAGCGGGTTGCGAGCAGTCCGCGGCAGAAATGTGCGTTGCCCTCCATGGAGATTCGCACCGACCGTGCGAATCGCATACGCATCGGAACCTCGTCGGCGCTCAGGGTTCGCCCCTCCTCATCGACGACGACCCGACAGTTGGGGCAGACACCGAGTCCGATCTGTACTCGTCTGCGCAACAGTGCGTACTTCTCCGGTCCGTCGGGGATGTCGCGCAGCAGCAGGTGCGTGCAGCCCTCGACGTCGACGACGCCCGATGAGATCAGCGGTGTCACGGCACGTTCCATGGCGGCGGTGTGTGCCTTGCGGAAGAAGGTGAGTCGGAGTTCCTCGAGATCCTGCTCCGCCTCGACACCGAAGGTGCCCTTGTAACCCGCGTGTGCGGCCAGACCCGCGTTGATCTTGTCCGAGTCGTGGTGATCGTCGAGCATCACACGGACCCGGCCGATGTCGTCGATCGCTTCCAGGGCATCGAGTGCGTCAGATGCCATGAGGTAGGCGAAGTTCGGCGAACAGAACGACGTGGGTAGTCGCAGGTGCACGGTGACACCCTCGTCGTCGAGGCTGATCGACCGCACGAACCCCAGTTCGGTGATGGGCAGATCCAACTCGGGATCGGCAACCGTGTCGAGAGCTTCGATGACGATGTCCGACAACGGCATACCCGATGCCTGTGCCTGCCCGCGATGTGCGAGCGCGGTCATGCGGTTACCGCCTCCGCTGCCGGCGTGTCCTGGGCACCAGCGGCGACGTCGACGCCGGGATCGGCTGCATCGGTGGGGATTCGCAGTTCCTCGGGAACCGAGATGTGTGGGTACAGCGCCGCCGCGTTGAGTCCGAGGATCTTCTTCTTCTGCTCGACGGTGATCGGTGCGTACTCCGTCATGTCCTCGGGAATCTGGAAGTCGACGAAGCGCTCGACGAGCCACTGCGGTGTCCAGAGCGCGTAGTCGCTGGAGAACAGGATCTTGTCCTCACCGATCCAGTAGAGGAGTTCGCCGATGATCTGCGCGAAGTACCTCGGCCGCGTGTGGATGAACGGAATGGCAACGGCGAGACCGCCGTACACGTTGGATTCCTGCGTGGCGATCCAGCAGAAGTCCTCGAGGCGAGGAAGACCGACGTGCTCGATGATGAAGTTCAGATCGAGGTAGTCGGTGGCAACCTTGTCGACATCCGCGACGTCGAAGGCGTCTCGGTCGAGCGGGCGGATCGTCGGGCCCTTGTGTACGTGGACGTTCTTGATGCCCAGTTTCAGGCACTCCTCCAGATAGCGCCGCGACCACGGGTCGTCGAGCTTGTATCCGCGTGAATCCCCATGCCACTCAGCGGTATACAGCTTGACGCCCTTGAGGTCCATTGCCTCGGCATCGCGTCGGAGCTGGACCAGACCGTCCTCGCCGTCGCGCGGGTCGTAGGCATGGTTGTAGGTGAGCTTGTCGGGGTTGTCCTGCGCAAGCTTGAGCGAGTCGTCGACCTGGGCAAAGCCGTTGACGTAGAAGTCCTTGAGGATCGTGGCCTGGAAGATGGCGTGATCGGCTGGCCCGTCGACGAAGAGGTCCTGCATCAGGCGGTCGGGGCCGTAGTAGCAGTAGGTGTCGTAGTCCCACACCTGTTCCTCGGGACTCAGGTTGCGGTGATAGTCGTAGAAGCAGTCGATGAACTGTTTGCCGTGAATGTTGCGCTGATTGGATTCGCGGCCGTCCCACAGGTGGACGTGGGCGTCGACGATGAAGTACTTCTCGCCATTCTTCTCGTACATCTTCTCACTCGCTCTCTGAGATCTGGGCTGTCGTGATGATCTGGCTGTCGTAAAGATTGGGGCTGTCAGGTGTAGCGGAAAACTACGGTGCGGCAACGTGAGTCGCCGCTATGGATCCGCCGCAGGCGCCGGATGGACGGGCTCGGCGCCTGCGGCGAAGCGTTACGACGACGCGGTGAGGTCGAATCCGATGAACTCGGCGGCGTCCTCCGGGCTGGCGAACAGGATGGTCTTGTCGTCGAGGTGGACCATCCGTCCGTAGTGCGTGGAGCTGATCTCCTCGAAGATCGACCCGTCGAAGTCCTGGCCGAGCGCATCGGTCAGTTCGTCGTAGTCGAAGATGAGGCGGTTGACGCCGTCGACACGGATCATCGACGGATACTCGGTGAGTTCGACGCCGTCCTTGGCTCCCATGACGTCGGCCACGATGCGACCGATCGGCGTGTTCATGAGCGTGACACCGCACATGTTGGAGAACTCGGTATCGGCTCCGAATTGCATGGTGCTCACTTGTTCAGCTCCTCTGGGATATCGACGTCCATGGCGGTCAGAACGTCGGCGAACTTGGTCTTCGCGTGTTCGAGACTGGATGAGAAGGTGACCGATTTGTCGGCCGGCTGCGACCAGATCGGCTGCAGGGCGCGGGCGGCCTCGAGGCTGCGCGGTACCCATTCGGACATCCACCGCGAGAAGAGCTTTCGATTGTCGATGCCGTACTTCTCGTCGCGCGAGAGCATCTGGAACAGCGCGCGTGAGTAGTTGAGGTCGCGGTCGTAGTCGTACTCTCCGGTGCCGACGATCGTGGGGGTGATGTAGTCGCCGTTGCGGGCGGCAACCTGCATGACGAGCTCCGACCGGAACAGCGAGCCCACCAGTTGCTCGAAGACGATGTTGGAGCAGAACAGCAGCTCGGCCCAATCGCCGATCGCCGTCAGTCGCTCCACCGCTTCGCGAGTGGGCTGCCACTCGGGGGCCGATTGCCAGACCTCCTTATGTGCCGAGCCGTCGAACGCTTCCTCGGCTTCGGAAAGGTCGAGGTTGAACAGGGCAAGGTCCTGCGCGAAGCGCAGCTTGTGCGCGGCGTTGACGCAGACCGCGTTGTTGATCATGTTCGTCGGCGCCGACCGCTGAATCGAGGTGAACACATGCAGACCCATGCCGCTCTCGGCGTGCATCCAGGCGCCGAGGTTGCGCTCGATGAACTTGAGCCACGCCGAATTCCATCCGTCGTATGCCCGTGCCCGTTTGGCGTTCTGCAGGCACAGATCGACCTGGTGGACGACCGCGGAGTTGTTGCGGTAGATCGACTGTTCCCATTCCTCGTTGGGATCGAGGAACTGATGCCAGTTGTCCGATTGCGCGGCGGTCCACTCCTTCGGATACCCGCCCGGGCCGTCGCCGAAGCCGTAGATCCATCCCTGGGTGAGGTGACGCTCGGGGTCGGGCTGGACGTCGACGGTGACGTCCTCATAGATCGTGGCCCGCTTCTTGGAGGGCTGATAGTAGTTGTACTTTCGGCTGCGGCTGCTCGGGAATTCCCTTGCGCCGGCCTCGGCGTCGGTGAATTCGATGGAGGGGAAACTGCGTTCCCTCGGTTGAGCTGGTGCGGACATACCTTTCGTTCCTGTCGTTCAGGCTGATTCGACCGCGATGGTCGTGATCAGGAGTCGAATGCCGGGCTGGTGAACTTGTCGTAGAAGATCTGGTCGCGCGGAACCGAATGCTGCTCGGCCAGCGCGAGAGCTGCATCGACCATGGGTGGGGGACCGCAGAAATACACCTCCGTTCGTGCGAGGTCCGCTTCGTTGTCGTTGACGATGTCGGTGACGTTCCCGCCGATGACGGTGACGCCGTCAGGAGCGTCGTCGGTGCTCTCCGACAGGCACGCGGTGAACGAGAAATCTTCGATTTTCTCACCGAGAGTGGCGATTTCGTCGAGAAGGAAGAGATCCGACGCGGTGCGTGCGCCGTAGTAGAACCGGACCGGCCGGTGCAGCCCTGTCTCACTGATGTGTCGCAGCAGTGAGAGCAGCGGCGCCATCCCCGCGCCCCCGCCGATCGCGACGATCGGTAGGACGTGCCCGTTGCGCAGAGTGCACGACCCGTACGGGCCGTTCACCTTGATCTCTTGCCCCTCCGACAGGCCATCGGTGAGCATGCCGGCGAACAGACCACCGGGATACTTCTTGATCAAGAACTCGAGCCGATCCGGAGTCGCCGGGGTGGTGGCGATGGAGAACGACCGCTTCTCATCGGTGCCCGGGATGAACAGGTCGAAATACTGACCCGACTTGAATTCGACGGTCTCCGGCTCGACGACGTCGAGTTTCAGAGACACGATGTCGCGGGTCATCGGCTCGATGGCGGCGACCTTGGTGGTGACGTCCTGGATGGGCGCACCGCCGAGGAGTTCGTCCTCGTCGAAGTTGAGGAGCTCGATCTCGCAGTCGCTGTATGCATATGTGCGACAGAGAAGTACGTACCCTTCGGCTTCTTCCGCGTCGTTGCAGGCGAATGTGGAGTAGTCGTCCATCTGGACGTCGCCGTCGAGCATGTACGACTTGCAGGCCGAACAACGGCCTTCTCGGCAGCCGTGCATGAGGTGGATTCCCTGCCGGAATGCGGCGTCGAGGATGGTCTCGTCCTCGGCGACCTCCATCTCGATATCGACGGGTTCGAAGCTGATGTGATGCGTGTCGGCCATGAAGTCTCCTGGGCTTTATGGGGATGTCCGCGCTGGTCGGGGCCGCGAGCGAAGCCGGGGGGCGTATCGAGACCACGCTTGCGGAGGTGGTCTCGATACGCCCTTACCCCGGGGCTCGGGGTCACTCGCCGAGCCGGGCGAAGCTCGGGCTTGCTCGACCGGCGCGGCGAGTGCGTCCGTCGCGGATCAGACCGTGACGGCCCCGTTCTTGTTGGCCATGTAGGCGGCGATATGAGCTTCGCGTTCCTCGTCGCTCATTTCGTTCAGCGCAACGTTCGGGCTGCCGAACGGGATGCCGCGCACATCGTCGAGCGTCCACATCTTCTTGGGATCGAGATCGAGATGCGGTTGCGGGATGAGCGTCTTGCCGTCGTCACGGACGTAGCCGAGATCCTTGATGATGTCGGCGAGATCCTTGCCGTGGTGCAGCGTCTCCCATTCACGGAAACCGGTGAGGCGCCCCATGTTCGGGGTCGGGCGACCTTCGTACTCGGGACGGAAGGCCACCTTGTCGGTCCATGCACAGGTCTCCGAGCAGTAGGTGCGCCACTGGCCGTCGACCTTGTCGGTCACCATGTCCTCGCGAATCAGGCACGGCACCATGCACGTCCAGCACCGGTGTGGGTACTCGTAGTCGACGTCCTCGAAGGCGATCGGCTTGTTCTTGCCGGGGTAGGCGAGGCGGTTGTAGTTCTCCCACCACTTCCCGAACTTGTTGTACCAACCGGGATACTTCTCCTCGAACCATTCGAAGTCGGTGTCGGTCATGGCGTCGATGCGCCAGTAGTTGACCGGCCAGCCGGTGGCGAAGAAGCGGGCGACCTCGTGCACGTAGTGCTTGTCGACGATGCGGTTCCACGCCTCCTCGACCAGGTCGTGCGGAATCGTCAGACCGTACTTCTCCAGTGGCAGAAGGTAACTGCGGTAGTAGTCGTCGTAGATCCAGCGGCGCCACATCTCGGCGTAGGACTCGCGGTCCTTGCGGCGGTCCTTGGTTCCGTACTCGATGAAGGTGCCGATCGCGGCGTCGACGACGCAGTGGTTGTTCCACCATGCGTAGCGCAGATCCCGTTCCAGCAGTGGACGATTGCGCTCGTCGGCCAGTGCCATCAGCAGGATCGAGTAGCCGTTGGAGATGTGGCGCGACTCGTCGGACTGCACCGAGTGGAACACCGTCGGAAGCAGATAGTCGCCGTTGGCGGCCGCCTCGTCGGGCATGGCCACGAACAGGGTGTTGGTGAACGCGGTCTCGGCGACAACCGTGAGATAGATGTTTGCCGCGGTGATCGCGTCGCCGGTGATGAAGCCCTCACCGAACTGCCTGCCGATGGTGCCCGCGTAGTTGTTCGCGAATGCTTTCTCCGTGATATCGAAGCCGGCCGGGTCGATGTAGTTGTTCATGTACAGCTTCTTGAGGTTCATCTGGATCGTCGAATGACGAACCTCGTCGATCATCTGCACCGCGAGCCCGTTGTGGATCTCCGGGTTCGGGACGGCGTCGATGGCCATCGGCATCGCGCGTGCGGCGGAGATCTCGGGGAAGGGGATGATCGACAAGAACAGCTTCTGCCATTCGAGCCAACGTTCCTGGACCTGCCGGAACATGTTGCCGCGAATCGCGCCGTCCATGGCACCGTAGACGCGGTTGTCCTTCTCCTCCTCCATCGGGAAGTACGACCGCATGATCTGCTTGAGCGGATCCTTTTTGGGGGCCTTCTCGAACGTGTAATCGGTACCGAACCGAGTGGCGGGGGTGGCGAAGGTGGGCTCCCACGACAACTCGGTGATCTTCGCATGGGCTTTGGTCAAGCTCTGCCTGCTCAATGTGCGCCTCCTCGTATGGGCCGGCGCTGTGCCGACCTGGCTGGACTGGAGCGCTTTCGATACAACCGCGTGAGGTGCGTCACAACCGTCTCACTGTGAGACGCGGCACATATTCACGATCGCGCAGCGGGCATGCGATGGGGGTGGGTGGCTGCGGGCGGGCGTGGGGCGTGGGCAGCGGGGTCGCGGCTCGGGTGTGGGCGGCGCGTCGTCGAGCCGGGTTGAGGATGTGTGTCGTGTCGAAGGATATGGGTGCTGCAGCACCCACATCTTTACGTTCGACACACATCTACCGCGGGCGCGGGTGGATGTGGGCGGAATTGGAACCGGGCGAGCTCGGGGTGCGTCGGATATGTCATGCACTCACCCTCCGCCGCGCGCAACTCCACGGCCCGTCATCCGGCTGCTCGTTATCCAGCCGACCGGTTCGGGCTCATTCATCGGAACGCGGTGCTTGCCGCTGGATTCACCGACAACGACCTGCGGGCGTCGCTGCGTCGACGGGAGATCGAGCGTGTCCACCGCGGGGTGTTCGTCGTCTGCGCCGACCGGACGCGGCTCGAACACCATCGGCTCGTCGCGCTCGCGTCCGTGCAAGCCGCGAAGGGTGAGGGCGCGGGGGATCGCGGCTCGGGTGAGTCGGAGGCGGCCGAGTCAGGCGCAGCGGAATCGGAAGCGGGCGAGTCGGAAGTCGAGGAGGCAGCTGAACCTCGCGCGGCGCTGAGTCACCAGAGTGCCGCGGCGGTGCATGGTCTCGAGATGCTCTCGCCGACGCTGACGCGCGTCCACTCGACGACGGTGGGTGGTGCGGGATTTCGAACCGCCACCCATCACCGCCATGTCGCGACGTTGTCTGACGACGAGCTCGTCGAGGTTGACGGCGTGCTGGTCACCTCGATCGAACGAACGGCCGTCGACATCGCCTGCGGGGCAGCGACGTTCGCTCAAGCGCTCGCGGTTGTTGACTCGGCTCTGCGGCTCGGTGCCGATCGGGAGCTCATGACGAAGATGCTCACCGGCAAGCGTCGCGGAGTGGGTCTTGCGCGCCGAGCGCTGCACCACGCCGATGGGCGGTCGGAGAATCCGGGCGAGTCGTGGAGTAGAGCGCAGATGATCGAGGCGGGTCTGCCCGCCGCGCGGCTGCAGCACACGTTCCGCGACGTCGACGGCGAGCACGTGGCGCGTACTGATTTCGACTGGGGCGGGCGCCTCGTCGGAGAGTTCGACGGCAAGGTGAAGTACGGGAAGCTGCTCAAACCGGGGGAGGACGCCACCGAGGTCGTGCTGCGCGAGAAGCGTCGGGAAGACGAGCTGCGCGCGATGGGCGTCATGGTCGTGCGCTGGACCTGGGACGATCTTCGCGGAGGGAGGGTCGTGGCACTGATTCGACGTTGGCTGGTGAAGTTGGCGCTGATCGTCGAACCTGCGAGCGCATGAATGTGTGTCGTATCGAAGGATGTGGGCGCTGCAGCACCCACATCCTTCAATTCGACACATATTTACGACGCCCCGCAGCGGTTCGATGCCCCCAGGCGGCGCTCAGCGCAGTGAGTCGTACACCGCCTGCTCGAATTGCAGCGACGCGGCGACGGCGGCAGGGTCGAAGAACGGTAGGAGCTGGGTGGCCCAGAGTCCGCCGATGTCCCTTCGGGCATCGACCCAGAAGTAGAGGTTTGCCAGCCCGGCCCAGCCCATCGAGCCTGCGCTGCGTCCGGTCGGGGCCTGCGAGTTGTTCGTCATCGCGACGAGATTCCAGCCCTTGTCAACGCCGGGAAAGAAGTCGACGTCGTTGGTCTTACGTGGGTTGACGCCTGGAAGTGGCGTGATCTCGAGCGCTCCGAGGTGGTTGCGCATTGCGTCGCCGACGGTCTCCGGGCGCAGTAGTTGTTGCCCCGAGTCGGATCGGCCGCCGCGCAACCAGAATCGGATGAACCTGAGGAAGTCTCCGGCGGTGGAGTGCAGGCCCTGGCCGCCCATGTCGAGTTCGGGGTCGTCGGGCGAGGTCGGCGAGCGCAAGGCCTTGAGGTGGCCGTCCGCGGTGCGCACGTGCAGGTTCGCGCTTCGCTCGAGCATCTGTGGTCCGCGACGAAAAGTGGTGTCGCGCATGCCTAATGGTGTGAGTAGGCGTTCGGTCATGACGTCGCCGAGTCGGCGTCCGGTGGCGCCTTCGATGACCCTGCCCACCCAATCGAGATTCGTCCCGTATTCCCACCGGGTTCCGGGATCGAACATCAGCGGTGCCTGCAGCGATGCCTGCGTCGCGGTTGCCACGTCGGGCAGGCCGAGGCCCGCAACAGCCCGCGCGCAGTCGGCGTCGAAGAAGTCGTAGGCGAAACCTGCTGTGTGAGTAAGTAATTGGCGGGTAGTCACAGGAGTGCGTGCTGCGCGCACCACCGGTGTGTCTCCGTCGAACCCGGTGAGGACGCCGATTTCGGAGAGGTCGGGTGCGTACTCCGACGCGGGGGCGTCGAGGTCGAGGAGGGCGTCGTCGACGAGTTGCAGTGCCAGCGTCGCGGTCAGTGGTTTGGTCATCGAGAACAGGGCGAGAACGGCGTCGGTGGCCAGTGCCTCGTCGCTGCCTGCGGCCCGCGGACCTGCTGCTTTGAGGTAGATCGTGTCTTCGGCGGTGGTGACACCTGCGACGACGCCGGGTAGCGCGCCGTCCGCGGGCGCGGCGTCGATGATGTGGTCGAGTGCGGCGGTGTCGAGGTCTGCGGCGTCGACCTTCATCGCGCCAGACCTTCGACGAATGAGGCGAGGCGTCGGAGACCTTCTGTGAGATCGGCGGTCGACGCCGCGTACGACAGCCGGACGTGATCATCGGCCGTTTCGACGCCGAAATCCTTTCCGGGAGTGAGTGCTACGTGTGCTTCGGTGAGCGCGCGCTCGCAGAACTCCCACGAGCCAAGTCCGGTGTCGGAGACGTCGATGTACACGTAGAACGCACCGTCGGGGATGACCGGCACACGCAAGCCCATCGCAGTGAGCGCGTCGAGCACGAGTTGTCGTCGAGCGACGAATTCGCGGCGTCGATCTTCGCATACCGCAAGGGATTCCGGAGTGAAGCAGCTCAGCGCCGCGAGTTGGGCGGGAGTGGGTGGACACACGTAGAAGTTCTGCGCGAGGCGCTCGACGACGTCGACCATGTCGGATGGCAGAATGCACCAGCCGAGCCGCCAGCCGGTCATGCCGAAGTATTTCGAAAAGCTGTTCACCACAACAACATCGGGGCCGACGGATGGGTCGGCGAGGACGCTGCGGGGCGGCCGGCCGTCGGGGCCGGGATCGGAGAGTCCGAGGTAGATCTCGTCGACGATGCTCCACCCGCCGCGCGCGGCGACGCGGTGGCACAGTTCGACGAGGTCGTCGTAGGGGAGCGACGTGCCGGTCGGGTTCGACGGCGACGCGACGATCACCCCGCGAGTGCTCTCCGACCACGCGGCGTCGACGAGGTCGGGAGTGAGCTGGAATCGATCGGAGATGCCGGTCGGCACCAGGCTGACCTGCGCGCCGAATGCCTGCGCGAACTGTCGGTTACACGGATACGACGGATCGCCGATCAGCACGCCGTCGCCGGGATCGATCAGCGCCGCGCATGCGAGAAGCAACGCAGCCGACGCACCCGAGGTGACCGCGACCTGCTCCGCCGTCACGCCGTCGGCGCGGAAGTGGTGGCGATAGAAGTCGGCGATCGCCTCGCGTAGTTCGGGGAGGCCTAGTGCTCCCGTGTACGTCAGCGGACGGCCGTCGGAGACCTCGCGAGCCGCCGCGAGAAATGCTGGCGGAGCACCGAAATCGGGTTCGCCGATATTCAACCGGATCACCGGGCTGCCCTGCGCCTCTACGGCGGCCGCTCTGCCCGCGAAGTCCATCGCGTAGAACGGTGCGACCTCCTGGGCGCGCTGCGAGATCTTCATTCGTCTCATTGTGCGCGACGGTGCGCGCGGGATGTTTCGGGGTGGGGGAGTGATCTCGACTCGGGTGCTCGCTGCGCTCGCGCCCGCTCGATCAGCGGAAGGGGCTCGATCAGCGGGTGGGGGCTCGATCAGCGGTGGGCGCCGCTCCCGCTCGGCTGGTCGGCCGAGCGGGAGCGAAACAGGCGTGCGCCGCAGGTCATGGCACGTAGTTGAAGGTGTCCGGGTCGGGGCCGCGGCGCTTGTTCTTGTTGAGGCCGTCGATGGCTGCGACGTCGTCGCCGGACAGTTCGAAATCGAAGAGGTCGAAGTTCTCCTCGACGCGCGAGCGGGTGACCGACTTGGGGAAGATGATGTCGCCGCGCTGGATGTGCCACCGCAGGGTGACCTGGGCGGTCGACTTGCCCTTCTCCTCGGCAATCTTCTTCAACACCGGATCGTCGAGGACGTCGCCCTGTGCGATCGGCGACCATGCCTCGGTCGCGATGCCGTGGTCGGCGTTGAACGCACGCAGATCGTCCTGCGTCAGATAGGGGTGCACCTCGATCTGATTGACCGCGGGGACGATCTCGGTCTCGGCGAACAGCCGCTCGAGGTGGTGCTTCTGGAAATTCGACACTCCGATAGCCCGCGCCTTGCCGTCGGCGTAGATCTTCTCCAGCGCCTTCCACGTCTCGACGAAATCTCCGACCTCCGGCAGCGGCCAGTGGATCAGAAACAGGTCGACGGCGTCGACGCCGAGGTCGGCGAGCGTCTGGTCGGTGGCCTTGAGCGCGTCGTCGTATGCGTGGAATCCGTTGTTGAGCTTGCTGGTGATGAATACCTGGTCGCGCGGGATGTCGGACCCGTTGACGCCTTCACCGACCTGCTTCTCGTTGCCGTACATCTCGGCGGTGTCGATGTGGCGGTACCCGACGTCCAGGGCAGTGCGCACCGCGTCGACCGTCTTCTCCGGCTCGATCTGGAACACGCCGAAACCGAGCTGCGGGATCTCGACGCCGTTGTTGAGAGTGATGAGTGGGACTGTCATGGAACACCTTTCGCGTCTAAGGAACTAGTGGGAACACGATCGCCGGGGGATTCCGCGCACGCTCGGTCTGCATGCGCGGCGAAGTGGCCGAGGCCTACCCCTGGCGAGATAGATGGATCTGAAGGGGTCAGGGCAGCAACACGAACTTGCCGCGCGGATGCGCCGACAAGATGTCGTCGAGCGCCTTGGCGGCTTGGTCCAACGGATACGTCCCGGCGACATCTGTCACCAGAGCGCCCGATGCCGCGTCGGCGATGAGGTCGTCGATTGCGTTGCTGCGGTTTTCTTTGCTCTGCGGCGTGGAACCGTCGATCAGCACGATGCCGTCGTCGCCGCGCCCGAACGCCGCGATGCTGACGATGCGGTCGCGGTCGTCGACCAGAGCGAGCGACACGTCGACAGCCTCGTCGGTGCCGACCGTGTCGATGGCCGCCGTGACAGGGGTCGGTGCGGCCGCTTGCACACGCTCGAGAAGGCCGTCGCCGTAGGAGACAGGGATGGCCCCTAGTTCGCGCAGATGCTCGTGATTGGCGGGTGCAGCTGTGGCGATGACGGTTGCCCCGATCTTGCCTGCCAACTGCACGGCGATCACGCCGACGGCTCCGGCGCCGCCGTGGATGAGCACGGTGTCGTCGGCCTGCACGCCTGCGGTGGCAATCGCGTCGGCTGCGGTGACACCTGCCAGCAGGAGACTTGCCGCATGTTCGTCGTCGAGTCCTGCCGGTTTGAGGTGGACCGACTTCTCGTTGACGACGACGTGGTCGGCGTAGGCGCCGGAGATCGGGTACGCGACGACCTCGTCGCCGACCGCGAAGCTGGGTGTCTGACCGTCGAGTGGATCGCCGACCGCGCGGACGACACCTGCGAGTTCGTTGCCGATGGGAATGGGGAGTTTCGATTCGTCGGTGCCCATCACCCCGCGCACCGTCTTGGCGTCGGCGGGATTGACGCCGATCGCCATGACATCGATGACGACCTGTCCCGGGTCGGGGAGTGGCAATTCGGCCTTCACGATCTCGACGACCGTCGAAGGTTCGCCGTACTCGTTGGCCACGGCCTGCCGCGCGGTGACGGCGGCCGACTCGATGTCGAGGGTGTTCTCGTTGGTCGGTGTCTTCGCTGAGTCAGTAGTCGATGAGTCTGAGTTCGTTGAATCGGCCATAACTGCTTCAAGGCGCGGCGACCGTGGCGCTATTCCGATCCGGAGGTCACCGTCCGGTGTCGATCGCGCGAACTCGGGCACCGCCGCATCACGAACGCATCGCGTCGGGGCCGATGCGCGTGATCGACCTCACGCGCGAGCTGTCGGCCGACTCGGCGATCTCGCGATGTCGGCGGAGTTGGCTCAGCGTCGAAACCACGTCTCCGCGGTGTCTGCTAGCGCCTTCTCGATGCGCAGCTTCGATGTCTCGGACAGGTTCGCGGGCAACGCATCTGGCGCGAACCACGCGACGTCGGTGTTCTCGTCGTCGGCTGCGCGTGGCGTGCCTGCGAGGTGGCGGACCAGGAAACACACGTCGAGGTATTGCGTCTGATCGCCATTGGGGTAGGTGACCATCGGAGTGACGTCGATACTGGTCAAACGAACTACCTCCGCGTCGACGGCGGTTTCCTCGGCGATCTCCCGGATGATCGCGCGCGCGGGCTCTTCTCCCGGTTCGAGTACGCCGGACACGACCGCCCATTCGCCGGTATCGGCGCGCTGAGTGAGCAGAATCCGCCCGTGATCGTCACGGACCACTCCGCTCACACCGGAGAGCCACAGCGGCATATGCCCGACGTGGGAGCGCAGTTCGGTGATGAATCCAGGAATCGGCATGACGCCATCTTGCCGTGGTCGGTTCGATTTGTGCCGTAGGTCCTCGGGTCGTGCGGTGGAGTGGCAGGATCGGCTACGAGCGATCCGGGTCGAGCGTGCGGGCAGGAACATGCAGGCGAAAGGTGCAGTCGATGCGCGGTAAGGGTGTCTTCGTGGTGCTGGTGGGCATCGGACTGGTCGGCGTTGTGTGGGCGATCGTCGACGTCGTCGATCGCGGCTGGTCGAGCGTCCCGGGGAGCACCTGGGTGTGCGCCGCGCTCGGGTTGGTGCTGGTCGTGTTCGCGTTGTATCGGGAGTTCGGCGGGTCGCCGCTGGTCACCGTCGACAACGAGAACATCGCCGAGGAGTACGAGGCGCAAAAGCGCGCTGACGGCGTGGAGGCCAACTGGGTCGTGAAGCCCGGCTATGCGGACGCGCAGACCGACGCGGCCCTCGGTCGCGACGAGCCGGAGAAGAAGTAGCTGCGACACGACGCTGCCGAACGCGTGTTCGGCGAATCTGTCAGTGGCGGGTGCTTCACTGTCATGTGCGCGTGTAAGAGCGCATCCGATCGCCGAAACGAGGCATGGCAGCATGAACACCCCTACTTCGCACAATGTGTCGCGCGGGCCGTCCGCTGAGCATGCCTGGGCCGAGGCGAGAACGTGGCTGACCGAAGAGCTGCGCGCAATGCCGAACGCGGCCGTACTCGATCTCGGACCCGCGGGTCTCGACACCACCCTCACGCCTGACTCCGACGTGGAATGCGCTCAAGTGCACGTCTTGCATGGCGGCGTCTACCTGGTGAGACTCTCGACGGGCCTCATGGAGCGTCCACGACTTGCCGGCTACTCGGTGCCGCGGTCGGTGCGAAACCGGTGGCGCCTCGATGACCGCTTCGACGACTGCACCCACGGCTATCTCGTCAGCGCCTCTGCAGAATTGATCGCCGACATCTGTATCGGCTGGTTCCGCGACCGGTGCGCGTGGCGGCATCCTGGGTCGCTGGGGTGGAGTTACACCGCGCCGCAGCCGGCTCGGGGATGCCCCTGATCTTTCCCCCAGATCGGCTCCGAACAGGTGATTTCCCCGCAGATCTCACGCATCGTGGAGTCATGACCACTTCATATGACAGCACCAGCACATCGTCGAACGGCACTAACAACAACGGCTCGGGAATGGGCTTCTGGAAGATTCTCGGGATCGTCGTCGTGGCGCTGATTGCGCTCGCGATCATCGGCCCGGTACTCAAGGGACTCTTCTGGATCGGACTCTTCGCGCTGGCCATCTACGGCGGCTACATGCTCTTCCGGGCATCGCGATCGTCGAAGTCGGATGGCGGCTCGTCGGGCTTCTGAGTACGGCAAACGACCCACCCGCGAATTCGCCAGCGCGACAGTAAGATTCATTTCAGCGGATTCATACCAGTGTGGGGCGTCCAACTCTCGCGTGAGATGGTCACCGGGATTGTTACGTGCGTACCATTGTCCGGTGTCCGTTGACAGCGATGCCGTACCGGTGACCCGGCTCCTCGTGCAGACCGACCCGGATACGCCCGACCCCGCCGGGTTGAGCGAGCAGGCCGCGCTCACCGAACCGATCCACACACCGGAGGCCGTGCAGGCCGCGGATCCGTATGAGGTTGCGGCCCCTGCCGAGCGCGTAGACGACTCGACGGGGGTTGCCGACCCGGCCGACTTCGGCGCCTGCACGGGTGAATTCGACACGCGAACGGGCGAGTTCTTCACCCGGATGACTCGTCGCGATCGGCCCGGCGCGACGTCGACTCGACTGGGCGGACACGCCGCGAACGCGCCGCGCAGCACTGCTGCGACACGGCGGCGTCGGTCAGCGGAGTCCGCACGGTCGGCAGCCGATGCGCCGGTCCCGATCCTCGACCGACTCACCCGCATGGCGGTCTCCGCGCGGCGGGTCACCGATCCGATGTCGGTGCCCGGCGAGATCACCATCGACCTCGACGACGCCTGGGAGTCTGCTCAGTCGCCGGGGTGTCTGCGGCTCTTCGTCGCGGGAAACGGCTGCGAAGGCACCATCGCGATCGTGCTCACCCGGTTCATCGTCGACCATCACACCGACCTCGGTGCGTTGCTCGACCACGCGCCCGTCGAAGCCCGCGCCCTGCCGGATTGGGACGAAGACGACGTCGTCACCACTCCTCGAGGCTTTCGGACGGAGGGCGCATCGCTGCAGACCGGGACGTACCTCGATCTCGGGGAGCGTAGGTTCTGCGCGCTGCGATACGAGGTCTTTGCCCGCGGGAACGTTGCCTACCTGGTCCACACGACCGGCATCGTCCCGCTGCGCGAGGGCCGCGAATTCTGCCGTGAGGTCGTGGGCGCGGTGAGCAGCGTGGGGCTCGACGACTGACGACCCGAGAGTCGGATATCGAGGCGGCGCGGGGGCGCCGAGCGTGGATAAACCGAGCGTGAATCAACAAGGGGGAGAGCAATGGTGAGTCGCGCCGACCGCGTCGTCGACTTGGAATCGGTACTCGCCGCGAAGGCAGACTTCATCGACGACCCGACCGACCAGGGGTGGCTGACCGCGACCGCAGCGGGTGAACGGATCTACGTGCGGATGGGCGACTTTCCCGACGAAGACCTCTGGGCACTCTGGCTCGGCGACGGCCGGTGGATGGAGTTCACCGTGCCGCCTGCTCGCTGGAACCTGCGGGTCCGCGCGGCACGCTGGTCGGCCGACGCCCGTGCACGGCTCCCGAGGAACGAGTTCCACGACTGAGGGTGGTCTCGACAATCTCGACCAGCGGATCGGGCTCGACCCGGCGGGGAAGCTCGACCGGCGGGAAGCTCGACCAGCGGAGTGGGGCCGCTCCTGCCCAAATGTGTGTCGAACGTAAAGATGTGGGTGCTGCAGCACCCACATCTTCACAAACGACACACATCTACCGAGCCAGGCCGCCCCGGGGGGGTCTCGACAAGCTCGATCAGCGGGGCAAACTCGACCGGCGGGTATGCCTCGCCCTGCGGGCGGGGCGCGGCGTCAGGAACGTCGCGACGAGTCGGGAGTCACCAGCTCGCCGGGCATCTCGCTCGCGTCGGCCGCGACGGCGGCGAGCTCCTCACCGAGTGATTCGGCAGGCTGATGCGACTCCGCGGCCGTGCCGTCGACCGTCTCGACCTTCAACTTCTTGCTGCCGGTGAACAGCGACGCGATCGCGCCGATCACGCAGCAGATCATGGCGAAGGTGAACGCCGCGGTGAGGCCGTCGGAGAACGGATCGCTGATCAGGTGCGGGAAGAAGTCGAGCCCCGTGAGGTGATCGACGCTGGCCTGCGGCAATCCCTGCAGTGCCTGTCCGCCCACCTCCTTGATCGGGTTGTAGCCGAGGAATGCCGCGAACAGAATGCCGACGGTCGGTAGGTGTGCGATCCCGTTGGCAGCGTCGGACGGCATGCCGTTGGACGTGAGCCCGCTGTACATGGCCGACGGCAGGTGCTGGCTCAGGCCCGCGATCATCAACGAGAAGAACAGGCCGATCGACAACACCATCGCGGCGTTCTGGAACGTCGTCATCATGCCCGCGCCCGAACCACGAGACGTGATCGGGAGGCTGTTCATGACCTCCGCGCGGTTGGGCGAGGCGAACAAGCCCATGCCGACACCGTTGATCAGCAGGATCAACGCGAACACCCAGTAGTCGAAGTCGACCGGGATCGCGATCAGTGCGGCGAAGGTGCCTGCCGTGATGAGCATGCCGAGAGTGGTGAACCACTTGGTGCCCAGCTTGTCGCTGAGCGCGCCCGACACCGGTGCGCTGAGGAGGAAGCCGATGGTCATCGGAACCATGTAGATACCAGCCCACAGTGGGGTTCGGCTGTAGTCGTAGCCGTGCTGCGGCAACCAGATTCCCTGCAGCCAGATGATGAGCAGGAACTGCAGACCACCACGACCGATCGACGCCATCAGGTTGGCGAGGTTGCCGAAGGCGAAGGAACGGTTCCTGAACAGCGAAAGCTCGAAGAGCGGGCTCGCGACCTTGGTTTCGATCAGCACGAAGATCGCCAGGACGAGCGCGCCACCGATGAGCCCCGTGAGGACCCAGGGGTTGCCCCATCCCATGTTGGAGCCGCCATAAGGCTGGATGCCGTAGGTGATGGCGATGAGGATCGCGACCAGACCGACGGCGAAGGTTACGTTGCCCCACCAGTCCATCTTCGAGTGCTTGCGAACGCCGGTGTCGCGCAGCTTCAGGTACGCCCAGATGGTTCCGACGACGCCGAAGGGCACCGAGACCAGAAAGATGTAGTGCCACTGGATCGGCGCGAGCAGACCACCGACCAGAAGGCCGAGGAACGAGCCCGCGATAGCGGCGACACCGTTTATGCCCATCGCCAGACCTCGCTGGTTCGGCGGGAAGGCGTCGGTGAGGATGGCCGACGAGTTGGCCATCAGGAACGCGCCTCCGACTCCCTGGATGATGCGCCAGAAGATCAGCCAGATGGCCGCCTCGCTTCCGTCGAACCAGGTGATCGCCAACAGGATCGACGAGACGGTGAAGATGGCGAAGCCCATGTTGTACATCCGCGCACGGCCGAACATGTCACCGAGGCGGCCGAAGCTCACCACCAGTACGGCGGTGACGACGAGGAATCCCATCATCATCCACAGCAGGTAGCTGGTGTTCTCGGGGAGAAGCGGATTGAGATTGATGCCCTTGAAGATGTCGGGGAGCGCGATGAGCACGATCGACGAGTTGATCGTCGCGATCAGCATGCCGAGCGTCGTATTGGACAGCGCGATCCACTTGTAGTGGGGATCGTGAGTGGGAGACTGCGCCGGTTGCGCGGACCCGGCGTCGTTAACCGCAGTGGTCATGTGAATCCTTCTGCAAAGTCATGGCTGGTAGTCGAGATTTCTCGGTAGCGGAGAAGTCGAAGGGACTTGAGCGCCCGTCAGGTCGAGATCTCTTCGGCCAGGGCGTCGGCGAGATCTTCGATGGCCGCGTGGACGCGCTCTTGTTGCTGCGAATCGAGTCGCTCCATCGCGGCTCCGAGTAACTGCGCCTTTTTGGTACGGGCGTGCGTGATCACATCCGCGCCTTCGGGAGTTGCCACCAGGAGGCGCGCGCGACCGTCTTCGGGATCGGGTGTCCTGGTCACGTACCCGAGTTGTTCGAGGTTCGCGACGAGGCGCGAGACCGTCGGCAGTGCGACCGCCTCACGCTCGGCAAGCGCCGACATACGCAGCGGGCCGTGGGCGTTGATCGTCCAGAGCGCCGATGCCGTTCCGACGCTGAGATTGCCGGTTCCGCTGGTGCGGAGTGCGCGGGTGACGCGAACAAGGTGGTGATGCAGCACTGCGACATCTTTGGTGCCCGCCCCGTCGAGCGACGTGGAGACGAGCGAAGTCGAGTCGGACAGCGTGATCACCTTCTCGATTGGTTTCGTTTGTCGATAACGGTTGGTCAATAGATAACTGGGCTCGATTTCTGGGGCCTACGAAAGTCCAGATGGCGGGAAGTCGGTCAAGGGACCCAGACACGATCAATATAGTTGCTTGATGCTAAGTAATCGAATCGTAAACTCGGCGAACGGTGTTCGCCTGAGGGCGTCGGCGCTCCGGCGGGGATGACCCGTCGGCGTCGGTACGTTGGATATGGCGACACATTCACCGACGAATCGAGGACTCTCATGACCCAGGTGATCATCATCGGCGGACACGGCAAGATCGCACTGCGACTGGCCAAGATCCTGAGCGACGGGGGAGACAAGGTCACCTCCGTCATTCGTAACGACGCCCAGTCCGACGACGTCTCAGCGACCGGCGCGGAACCGCTGCTCGCAGACGTCGAGAAGCTCGACACGGCGGGCCTCGCTTCGGTCCTGGCCGGCCAGGACGTCGTGGTGTGGTCGGCGGGTGCTGGTGGCGGAAGTCCGGAGCGCACCTACGCCGTCGATCGCGACGCGGCCATTCGGTCGATGGACGCGGCAAAATCGGCAGGAGTCGACCGATACATCATGGTCTCCTACTTCGGGGCCGGCCCTGATCACGGTGTGCCGGAGGATGATTCGTTCTACGCATACGCGGAATCGAAGGCTGAGGCCGACGAGTATCTGAAGAAGACCGACCTGGAGTGGACCATTCTCGGGCCGAGCGGACTCACGAACGACCCGGGCACCGGCCGCATCGACGTCACGCACAAGGGTGACTGGAAGAAGGGCCACACCAGCCGCGACAACGTCGCACAGGTTGCGGCCGCCGTGATCGCCGAGCCGTCGACCATTGGCACGTTCATCGAATTCAACGACGGCTCCACGCCGATCGCGGAGGCCATCAAGCCCGCATAATCGGGAGGTGGCTCCTGATCCCGTCGATTCCGCAAGCGGCAGACCCGACGTCTCGCGCAGTCTCAGCGAGAGACTCGGCGAGATAGTCGGGTCGTCGCACGTCCTCACCGACGCCGACGCGATGGCGGGTTACCTCACCGACTGGACCGGTCGCTGGACCGGCTCCGCCGTCGCCGTTGTTCGGCCCCTCAACACTGACGAGGTCGCCGCAGTCGTCGGGCTGTGCGCCGACGAAGGTATCGCCATCTGCCCGCAGGGCGGCAATACCGGACTCGTCGGCGGGTCGATCCCGCCCGCCGATGCGTCGACTCCTGCGATCGTGCTCTCCACCGCACGTATGACCGACATCGACGAGATCGACACCGTGGGCCGCAGCGTCGGTGTGCAGGCGGGGGTGACACTCGCGGCGCTCGACGCGCGTGCGTCGAGCGCCGGTCTCCGGTTCGGCGTCGACCTCGCGTCGCGTGAGTCGGCAACGCTCGGTGGAATGGTGGCGACCAACGCGGGCGGCACTCGAATGATCCGGTACGGCAACACCCGCAGTCAGCTACTCGGGATCGAGGCCGTGCGCGCCGATGGACAGATCCTGCGCCGGTGGCGCAGTCTCGTGAAAGACAATGTGGGATACGACGTTCCGGGTCTGCTCGCGGGGAGTGAGGGCACGTTGGCTGTCATCACGCGCGTGCTCGTCCGCCTGGTTCCGACGACCGGCGCGACCGTCGTATTCGTCGCTGCCATCGACGACGTATCGGTGGCGCTCGCGTTGATCGACGCCGTCTCCGACGCCGGGCTGACCACAGAGGCTGCGGAGATCATGACTCAGGCAGGTGTCGATCTCGTGCACGACCACGGAGTCCGACGGCCCGTGTCGAGCCCCGCCGAGTTCTACGTCCTCCTGGAGGTCTCGGGTCCGCATGACGCGGAAGACGTTGTGCTGCAAGTGCTCGACGGTCAGCCGGGCGTTGTCGATGCGGTGGTGGAACCGGGGCCTGCGCGCGATCTGTGGCTCGTGCGTGAAAGCCATACCGAATCCATTGCGAGGTCGACGACGACGCCGGTCGTCAAGCTCGACGTCTCGGTTCCCCTGCGGGCATTGCCTGCAGCCTTCGCCGAGCTCGCCGCGATCGCCGATGACGACGATTGTCGGCCAATCCTTTTCGGGCACGTGGGCGACGGCAATATTCATGTGAACCTGCTCGACGTCGCCGAGGAATCGGTGGAGTCGTTGACTGACAAGGTGTTTCGAGTTGTCTCCGCGCATGGCGGCAGCATCAGCGCCGAACATGGAATCGGCCGCGCGAAGGTTGCGTGGACCGGACTCGGCCGATCGGCAGTCGACCTCGACACGATGAAGGCGATCAAGACGGCGCTCGACCCGGCGGGGTTGCTCAACCCTGGAGTTCTCTTCGAGTAGTTATCGGCACGCCAAATCGCTTGGTATTTCCGGATTGCCCGGTATTTCGGGTCGCTGGTATCTGCGGCCACAATCTGAGTACGCAGTGCGAGCGTCGACACACTGGGTATTCAACTACTGACCGACCACACGGCTGGTCCGGCGACCTCCGATTGCCTTTATGCTCAATCCCGAATTTGTGATTGAGATAAGTCAATTCCGGGGGGAATCAGTGTTACGCAACAGATTTCGTATTTGTCCGATTCGTTCACGTCGTATCGGGTCGACGGTCGTCACGGCAGCGTCTGCGTTGCTCGTGGCCGCAGCGATACTCGCACCGACAGCGGATGCGGCGACGAGCGTCGGTGCAGACCCCGTTGGTACGGGTCCCGTGCAGTCCAACTTCCGTGCGGCGGCGCGATTCTCGAATCCCGAAGCGAATCCACCGGGCGCAAACAACTGGGCGTGCCGGCCATCTGCTGCGCATCCGCGTCCCGTCGTTCTGGTGCATGGAACCTGGGAATCGGCATATCAGACCTGGGCGGGCTTTGCGCCGATGCTCGCTGGGCACGGATTCTGTGTCTTTGCACCAGAACTCGGAATCCTGTCCGCGCGCGATGGTGGCGGAATACCTGCACGGCAGCACGGCGGCGAGTACGGAGCAGGCCACGTCGACGAGTCGTCGGCGCAGCTCGGTGGGTTCGTCGATCGGGTGCTGCGGGCGACCGGTGCGCGCCAGGTCGATCTCGTCGGCCACTCGCAGGGCGGTGTCATCGCGCGCGGGTACCTGAAATTCCACGGTGGTGCGGATGCGTCGAATCCGCAGCGCAACAAGGTATCTCACGTGGTGACGATGGTCGCGACGAATCATGGTACGACGATGGACGGATTGGTCGGTCTCGAGAATGATCTGCAGGCGGCGGGCATCGACATAAGCTCCGAGGTCGGCGCGGCGTCGGGCCCCGGTGGTGCCGATCAGCAGGTGGGGTCGGCGTTCATCACTCGACTCAACCGCGGCGGTGACACTCTGCCGGGAATCGACTACACGGTGCTCACCACGATCTACGACGAGGTCTCCACGCCGTACACGGCATCGTTTCTGACACCTGGTCCCGGTGCACGGGTCGACAACATCGTTATCCAGAATGGCTGCGCCGGCGACCACACCGAGCACACCGACTTCACCTACTCGCCGCGAGCACAGGCGCTGGCGCTGCGCGGCCTCGGCGCCGACGTACCCGTGGTGTGCGTCGCGCGGTGACGGCTCGTCGGGATCGTGCCCAGTTGGGATCATCGTGATTTTTGGTCTGGGCACATCGGCGCAGTGGTGCGTACCGTCGAACAACCGTGACTGCGACTCCCACGACCTCATCTGATCGGCTCGTCGGATCGACGAACGCCGCGAGCACGGAGCCGTCTATAGACGAGACAGACGACGAACGGCGACGGCGGCTGCGGACGGTCGCGCTGGCGAGCCTGCTCGGGACGACCGTCGAGTGGTACGACTTCTTTCTGTACGCGACCGCGGCGAGTCTGGTCTTCAACACGGTGTTCTTCCCGCACCAGAGTGGATTCGTCGGCACGTTGCTGACGTTCGCGACCTTTGCTGTCGGATTCGTGGTGCGCCCGATCGGCGGCGTCGTATTCGGTCACATCGGCGACCGGATCGGCCGGAAGAAGACGCTGGCGCTGACGATGGTGATGATGGGGCTCGCCACCGCATTGATGGGCGTGCTGCCGACGGCCGCGCAGGTCGGCATCGTCGCGCCGATCCTGCTCCTGGTGCTCCGCGTCGTACAGGGGTTCGCGCTCGGAGGGGAGTGGGCGGGTGCGGTGCTGCTCGCCGTCGAACACAGTCCGCGGGGGCGTCGAGGTTTCTTCGGTTCGATTCCGCAGATCGGTCTGGCGCTCGGACTCGCACTGGGCACGGCGGTGTTCGCCCTGCTGCAGGTGGTCTTCGACGACGATGCGTTCCTCGCCTACGGCTGGCGCATCGCCTTCCTCGGCAGCATCGTGTTGGTGATCATCGGATTCGTGGTGCGCCTCAAGGTCGACGAGACGCCCGCCTTCCAGGAGGTCGACGAACTCTCCCAGAAGTCGTCCGCGCCGCTCAAAGAGGTGGTGCATCGACCGTATACGCGCAACACGGTGCTCGGGCTGCTCGCTCGCTGGGGTGAGGGGTCGGCGTTCAACACCTGGGGTGTCTTCGCGATCGCTTATGCGACAACACAACTCGACCTGCCCAAGGTTTCGGTTCTGATCTCGGTGACGATCGCCGCGCTGGTGATGGCCGTGCTGTTGCCGGTGTCGGGAGTACTCACCGATCGGTTCGGGCCCAAGCGTGTGTATCTGGCGGGCATGATCGCCTACTCGGTGGCGGTGTACCCGGTGTTCGCGCTCTTCGGCACCGCCGACCTCGTCTGGTTCACGGTGGGACTCGTGGCGGTGTTCGGCGTCGTGCACGCCCTGTTCTACGGCGCGCAGGGCACGTTGTTCGCGAGCCTGTACCCGACGCCGGTCCGCTACACCGGGCTGTCGGTGGTCTATCAGTTCTCCGGGATCTACGCGTCGGGTCTTACGCCGCTCATCCTGACCGCGCTGCTCGGCGCAGCGGGTGGCACGCCGTGGCTGGCCGCTGGCTACCTGGTGCTGACAGGACTGATCAGCGTCGTCGCGACCTCGCTGATCCGCCGCAGCGACCAGTTCTTCTGATCGCCGCGGCGGTGCTGCCTACGTGTGCGACCTGGTCACAGCGCCGCGAGAACCTCCGACGACTCGACGGGCAGCGAGAACATCGGATAGTCGAACGAGATCGCGTTCTCGTGTTCTGCCTGCGACGTCGCGGCGGTGCAGTCGGTGAGCGTGATGACGCGGTAGCCGTTCTCGTAACCCGACCGCATCGTCGACTCGACGCAGCAGTTGGTGAGGAATCCGCCGAGGATGATCGTCTCGATTCCCTTGCTGCGCAGGATGAAATCGATGTTGGTGCTCGCGAAGGTATCGAGTCCGCGTTTGCCCTCGATGAGGATGTCGCCCTCTGTCGGGGCGAGGTCGTCGACGATCGCGGCACCCCACGTGCCCTTCACGAAGGCGTTGCCGTCGACGACGCCCTTGAGGATTCCGTACGGGTGCCGGGTCAGTTCGCCGTAGCCCGGGGCGAAGGTGATGGGTGCGTGCATGATCGTCACCCCGGCGGCACGGGCCTTGTCGACGAGAGTGACAGTGTTGGCCAGCATGTCCGTCGAGTCCATGACCTCGGCGACGGCGTCGTGCAAAACGCCTCCGTCGCTGGTGAACTCGTTCTGGTATTCGATGAGCACCAATGCGGTGGTTGCGGGGTCGAGGGTGAGCGTGTCGTCGGCCATGAGTACTCCCAGTGTGCAGTGATCGGGGTCACAAGAATTCAACTGCGTGCTGCGTCGTCGCGCAAGGTTGTCGGTGAGCGCGCGTGCTCGCCGAATCGGTGAGACGATGCAGACGTGACGACCGATCAGGTGAGTGACCGGCTGGCCGAGCTCGCACAGCGCTGCGGAGTGAGCATCGGCTACACCGGTTGGGATCAGGAGTATCACGAGGTTTCGCGGGACACGCTGGTTGCCGTGCTCGCCTCGCTCGACGTCGCGGCAGCCACCGATACGGAGATCGAGCAGTCTCTCGCAGAACTCGATGTGGCTCCGTGGCGGTCGTTCCTGCCTCCGGTCACCGTTGTCACCGAGGGAGATGACGCGACGTTCGCTGTGCACGTTCCGCACGGCGATCCGGTCGCGGTCTGTATCCGAACGGAATCGGGGGACACGCTCGCGCCGACACAGCTCGACGTGTGGACTCAGCCGCGGGACGTCGACGGTGTGCTCACCGGGCGCGCGACGTTCGCGTTGCCGTCGGATCTGCCGCAGGGCTATCACGAGATCGTCGGGGCCAATCCGGCGCGCGACGTCAACGCGACCGCACCCTTGATCGTCACGCCACGTCGGCTCTCGACCGCAGACGATCTCCTCGGCGCGCAGCGGTGGGGGCTGGCACTACAGCTCTATTCGGTGCGTTCGGCAGCGTCGTGGGGGGTCGGCGACTTCGCCGACCTCGCCCAGGTGTGCGAGGTCGCGGGCAGCGTCTACGGCGCCGACTTCGTCCAGGTCAATCCGATGCACGCCGCGGCACCACGCCCACCCGTCGAGGCCTCTCCATACCTGCCCGCAACACGTCGCTTCGTCAATCCCCTCTACATCAGGGTCGAGGACATCCCCGAGGCCGACGCCCTGCCGAAACCGCAACGTAAATGGATCAAGGGACTGCAGAAAGAATTCTTCGGCGACGACCTCGATCCGTCGAGAATCAAGCGCAACAAGTCATACCGGGCGAAACTCGATGTGCTCGAACTGATCCACGACGTTCCGCGGAGTAAGCGTCGCGAGCACGCGTTTCTGCGGTTCTGCAAGCGAGAAGGCAAAGGGCTCAAGGGTTTCGCCACCTGGTGTGTCCTCGTCGAACGGTTCGGGAATGACGAGACGAATTGGCCCGCCAAGACGTCCGATCCCCGATATCTCAAGCGGGTACGCCGACGCTACAGCGATCGCGTCGACTTCTACATGTGGTTGCAGTGGATCTGCGACGAGCAGTTGGCCGCGGCTCAGCACGCGGCCACGTCGTCGGGTATGAGTATCGGGATCATCACGGACCTGGCCGTCGGGGTCGACCGCCATGGAGCCGATGCCTGGATGCTCGGTGGCGTACTGGCCTCCGGTGCGACCGTCGGCGCGCCGCCCGACGGCTTCAATCAGCAGGGGCAGGGCTGGAATCAGCCGCCGTGGCATCCCGGCCGACTCGCAGCCGCCGGGTATGCGCCCTATCGCGACATGCTGCGGACGGTTCTGCGGCACGCAGGCGGCCTCCGTGTCGACCACATCCTCGGACTCTTCAGGCTGTGGTGGATTCCCGACGGAATGGGTCCCGCAGGCGGTACCTATGTCCGCTACGACCACGACGCGCTGCTCGGCATCCTGGCGCTCGAGGCGCAGCGGGCAGGTGCGGTGGTGATCGGCGAGGATCTCGGAGTCTTCGAGCCGACGGTGCAGACCGCGCTGGCGCAGCGCGGAATCCTCGGGACGTCGATTCTGTGGTTCGAGCACGGCCCATATGCGCCGATCCCGCCGGAGGAGTACCGAGAACTCTGTCTCACCTCGGTGACCACGCATGATCTGCCACCGACGTTGGGCTACCTGGCGGGCGAGCACATAGACCTACGAGCCGAACTCGGACTACTCGAGACATCCGAGTCCGAGGAACGCGCCCGTGACGCACGCGACCGCGACGCCATCCTCGACCTCGCTCGCGCACGCGGGCTGCTCGACCCCGACACCGAGCTGACGAGCGCGGAGACGGTGGAAGCGCTGTATCGGCTCATCGCGGCAAGCCCGTCGGTGCTGCTCGGAGTGGCGCTCGTCGACGCCGTCGGGGAGCGTCGGATTCAGAACCAGCCGGGCACCGACAGCGATCAGTACCCCAACTGGTGCATCCCGCTCGCCGACGATGACGGGACCGTCGTGCTCGTCGAGGATCTCGCAAGCAGCCGTCGGTTCGCCGACCTCGTCGCGGCCCTGGTGGGGGAGGGCGTCGGCGCGGATCGACGCTCACTGCTCCAGGACTGACCGACCGTTGACTGCCTCACGCGGCGGGTGTTGACCTGAAGGGCATCAGGCGAAGGCGCGGGCGTTCTCGCGTCGCACGGCAACGGCAGTCGACACCAGCGCGGTGAGCGCGAGCACGCCGACGGCCACGTTGAACACGACCCCCGACGTTTTGAGTCCCCAGTGAGATGCCGCGATACCTTCGCCGACGATCGGGATGGAGATGGCGACGTAGGCGACGACGAAGAACGTCGACATCACCTCGGCCCGACGGTCCGCGGGACTGGCGGCGACGACTGCGGCGAGTCCCTTGCTGAACGAAAGACCTTGTCCCGCACCGGCGATCAACGCGCCGATGACGAGCAATGTGAACGAGGCCGCGAGTAGTCCGCCAACTAGAACGGCCATGCCGACGACCAGGAGCGCACAACCCGCGATCAGTGCGCGTTCGGTGGGGATCGCGCGACCGGCGATCTGTGCGACGGCAGACGCGCCGAACAGCAGGAACACCAGGCCCCCGGCGAGCGCGGGCGAGTGGATGCCGAGCACGTGCGACACGAACGACGGGGTCACGCCGGTGAACGTGCCCATCACCGCGAATCCCGCGAACGCCGCGATTGCGGCGCGTACGAAGACCGCGCGTGTCTCCGGTGGCACCGACAGCTTCTGAACCGACAAACGAACTCCCGGTTTGCGGGTCACCGGCTCGGTCATGAACCAGATGCCGACGAACACGATCGCAAGCAGGACGAGGTCGACGATGAACGCGGTGCGCAGCGGCGCCGGGGCGTACTGCGCGAGCAGTCCGGCGATGAGTGGGCCGAGGCCGAGTCCGCCGATGTTGGCCGCGGTCGCGAGTGCGGGCGCACGGTGACGCCAGCTCGCAGGCGCGAGTTCGATGACCGCTGCGGTCGCCGCACCTGCGTAGATGCCCGCCGACAGGCCGGAGAGCACACGTCCGATCATGAGCTGCCACACCGGGCCCGCGGTCAGGAAGACGACGGCGCTGATCGCCGAGAGGATCGCGCCGGCGATCAGCAGGGGACGCCTGCCGAGGATGTCCGACCAGCGTCCGAAGCAGATCAGGGCAACGATCACGCCGGCCGCATACACGGCGAAGATGACCGTCGTCGTGGTGACGCCGAAGCCGAGGTCCTTCGCGTAGATCGAGTACAGCGGAGTCGGCAGCGTGGTGCCGAGCATCACGACCGCGAAAGCCGCGATGGCCGCTATGAATGAACGCGCCCCACCGGAGTGTGTTTCGACGGAATCAGAAGGTGTTTCGACGGAATCAGGCCGTGCGGAAGCGGATTCTTGAGAGTGCATCGGGCCGGGCGTCTGCGTCATACGAGGCCTAGCGTCGAAGCACCCCACGGTATTCCGTAGCGGCATTGGGTGCGTGTCTGGTGAATGTGTGTCTTACGTAAAGATGTGGGTGCTGCAGCACCCACATCTTTACGTAAGACACACATCTATCGATCGATCGGGCGACTGCCGCTACCGCACCGCCGTATCCATGCCGGGAATGTCCTCTATCGCCGCACAAGCCGCATCGGACCGTTACGGTATATCCGTGCCAGCCATCGATCCCACGATTCTTGCCACCACGTCGCGCATGCCGTTTGCCGTCGATGAAATTCACAAGCTCGGCGTGACCGGGCGGCGAGTAATTGCCGCCGATACGTTCAGTTCCGCACCGGGGAGCCATTCACGCGGAGCCTCCAAGCATTTCACGGTGCCCGCGCCGACCCAGGAGACCGAGGCGTTCATCGCCGCGATCGTCGACATCATCGACGCCGAGAACGTCACCTGGTTGTTGCCGATGTTCGAGGAGGTGTTCTACCTCGCCTACCATCGCGACCGGCTGCTGGCGGGGCACCCCGACCTCGAACTCTTCTTTCCGGACTTCTCGACGCTGCATCGCGTGCATGACAAGGTGACCTTCGCCGAGATGTGTCGCTCGTTGAATCTTCCTGTGGCCGAATCGATCACGGCGACGAACGATGACGAACTGCGGGCGGCCACCGCCCACTGGGAGCACTGGTTCGCGCGCGCCGCCTACGGCCGCGGCGGGCTCGACGTCGTCACGAATACCGGTCCACTCGCCGCGGAGACGAGTCTCGACGCCGTACATCCCACCGCGGACGACCCGTGGTTGGTGCAGGAGTACCTGAAGGGTGTCGACCGGTGCAGTTGGAGCGTGGTGCACCACGGCGAGGTGGTGCTGCATTCCTGTTACGAGCACCCGTTGGCCATCGACAATCGGGGCGGAATCGTTTTCGAGTCGGTCGATTCTCCCGAGTCGTTGCACGCGGCACAAACCATCGCGCGTGAATTGAACTGGCACGGCCAGATCAGCTTCGACTTCTTGGTGACCGACGACGGCGTGCACCACATGGTGGAGTGCAACCCGCGCCCCACCGCCGGGTGCACCATCGCCACACCCGAGGAATTCGACGCCGCGCTGTTTGATCCGGGCGATCTGGTCGTGGTCCCACCAGGACGCAAGAAGATGATCAAGGCTGCCGTGATCCGCGATGTACTGATGCATCCGTCGCACTGGAAAACCAATCGCGCGGCGGCGAAGGGTGCGGCGGGTGTCTACGACCAGCGCAAGGATCACCTGCCGCTGCTGTACTCGGCGCTGTCGTTGCAGCATGTCGCCAAGTACCGCAGGCAACTCGGCGTCGATCGCAAGAAGGGTGAGCAGCTCGTCGCCACGCAGTTCTTCGACGTCCTCTACGACGGCTCATCGATCGGCTGAGCTCCCGTCGACCGTAAGCCGCCACTCTTTGCCTCCGGAGTGACCTGGGTTACTGTGTTTGTAGGTCACAGATACTTCGGGGAGTGAGGTCGGATCGTGGTGCAGCCAGATCATGAGGTCGTCATCGTCGGCGCGGGTTTCGGCGGAATGGGCGGCGCCATCGAACTCAAGCGGCAGGGCGTCGAATCGATTGCGATTCTCGAACGCGAAGACGACCTCGGTGGCACGTGGCACGTCAATCACTATCCGGGCCTCGCAGTCGATATCGCGTCGGTGACGTACTCGTATTCGTTCGAGCCGAATCCGTTCTGGTCGCGGCTGTTCGCTCCGGGCGCGGAGCTCAAACGCTATGCGGAGCACATCGCCGACAAGTACGACCTCAAGCGGCACATGGAGTTCGGCACGAACGTCGAGAAGGCTGAGTGGGATGAGCAGTCGCGGCTGTGGACCGTGTACACCGCGGATGGTTCGAGTCGCACCTGTCGCTACTACGTGACCGCCACGGGATTCCTGTCGCAACCGCACGTCCCCGATTTTCCCGGGCTCGACTCGTTCGAAGGGAAGGTGCTGCACACCGCCGACTGGGAGGACGGATTCGACTTCACCGGGCGGCGGGTCGCAATCATCGGTACCGGCGCGACGGCCGTGCAGTTGATTCCCGAAGCCGCGCGCGACGCAGCGCATCTGACGGTCTTCCAACGCACACCGATCTGGGTGGTGCCCAAGGTCGATTTCCCCATTCCCTCTGCGCTGCAGAATCTGTTCGCCACGGTGCCGCTCACACAACGCGCTGCTCGTCTGGTGAACACCTCGCTGCTCGAGATGTTGATGGTCTTCGGCGTCTTGCACTTCAAGCAATTCAAACCGGGCAACAAGGCCGCGGCACTGCTGGCCCGGGCGCATCTGCGCGCCCAGGTTCCCGACCGCGCGACCAGGCGAGCGCTGACACCCGACTATGACTTCGGGTGCAAGCGACCGACATTCTCCAACAAGTACTTTCGGGCTTACGCTCAGCCGAACGTCACGCTGGAGACCGGAGGCATCGGACACTTCGAACCCGACGCGATCGTGAGTGCCGACGGAACGCGACACGAGATCGACACGCTCGTGCTCGCCACCGGATTCGACCTGTGGGACACCAACTTTCCCGCGATGACGGTGATCGGTCGGGAGGGTCGGAATCTCGGAAAGTGGTGGCGCGACAACCGTTTCCAGGCGTTCGAGGGCATCACCGTCCCGCGTTTCCCGAACTTCCTGTCCCTCAACAGCCCGTACTCCTACAGCGGGCTCTCGTACTTCACGACGATCGAGGCGCAGATGAAACACATCGCGCGCCTGTTCGGCGAGATGCGTCGACGCAAGTCCGACGTCTTCGAGGTGACCGACGCCGCCAACGACGCGTTCCTCGACGAGGTCACCGAGCATCTGCAGTCGTCGGTGTTCTATCGCGGAAACTGCGCGACGTCGCGCAGCTACTACTTCGACCCACACGGTGAGGCGACGCTCCTGCGTCCGAATTCGACGCTGACCACGCTGCGCGAGATGGACAGCTACCCGTTGGACTCCTACTCCTATCGCTGAGTTGCGTTCTGGGAGAGAGTATTTGGTTCCGCGTTACGATCCGACGTTCGCGGTGAGGTTGATCAGCAGTGCGACGATCACGGTGCCGAAGAAGTAGCTCAGCAGGGCGTGGAAGACCAGTGTCCGACGAAGCCGCGATGAGCCGACGTCGGTGTCGGAGATCGCATAGCTCATCCCGACTGTGATCGCGACGTACACGAAGTCGCTGTAGCGCGGCGACTCCGACTGATGGAAATCGATCAGCGGCGCGTCGCCCTTCTGGATATTTTCACTGACCCCGTCGCCGCCGAAGTACATGCGGGCGTAGTGAGTTGCGTACATCGTGTGGATGGCGGCCCACGATGCCACCACCGATAGCAGTGCGATGAAGAGGAGCACCGGGTCTTTCCTCGTCAGCACCTCGACGATCCCGATGAGGCTCACGAAAGCTGCCAGTAGCACGATGACGAACGCGCCGAAGCGTGTTGGCTCCTCGCGGCTGGCGTGCGCCTCGGTGGCCGCGTTGTCCATCGGCCATAGCGCCAACCACGTCCACATCACGAACAGACCTGCGCCGATAGCCCAGCCCGCCAGCGGTGCGGCGGTGGGGCGTTCCGACCAGATCCCTGCCGCGACCGCCCCGCCCACCACAATGCTCACGAGGAGACGAACCAGCACCGGGGCGTCGCCACGATGCACGCGCCACTTCTCGGGGAGAGAGTTCATGGAGCAAGTACACACCGCGCGGCCGGAATAGGGTGGAGACATGCGTGCGTGGTCAGTCACCCGACCAGGACCGGTCGACGAACATCCGCTCGAGCTGGTGGACAAACCAGTCCCGACGCCGGGTGCGGGCGAACTCTTGGTCAGGGTTCGCGCGTGCGGTGTCTGCCGTACCGATCTACACGTGAGCGAAGGCGACCTTCCGGTGCACCGGCCAGGCGTCACGCCAGGACACGAGGTGGTCGGTGAAGTCGTCGAGGCCGGCGAGGGGGCGCTGGGCTTCGAGCGGGGCGCTCGGGTCGGGGTTGCGTGGCTCCACCACACCGACGGCACGTGCACCTACTGCAAGCGGGGGAGCGAAAACCTCTGTCCCGCATCGCTATACACCGGGTGGGACGTCGACGGCGGCTATGCCGAATACACAACTGTGCCCGCCGACTTTGCCTATCACCTGCCGGACAACGTCGACGACGTCACCCTCGCGCCCCTGCTGTGTGCGGGGATCATCGGGTATCGCGCACTCAAGCGTGCCTCGCTGCCGGAGGGTGGTCGTCTCGGCCTGTACGGCTTCGGCGGCAGCGCACACCTGTGCGCGCAGCTCGCGATCGCGCAGGGCGCCGAGGTTCATGTCATGACCCGTGGTGCACAAGCGCAAGCGCTGGCCAGGTCGTTGGGCGCGGCCTCGGTCAACGGTGCGTACGACGCTCCGCCGGTCCCTCTCGACGCTGCGATCACCTTCGCACCCGTCGGTGACCTGGTCCCGGTGGCGATGCGCGCACTCGACCGGGGCGGGGTGCTGTCGATCGCCGGGATACACCTGTCCGACATTCCCGCACTGAACTACGAGCGAGAGTTGTTCTACGAGAAGGAGATCCGCTCGGTCACCGCCAACACCCGCGACGACGGGCGCGAATTCCTCGAGCTCGCCGCCCGCTACGGTGTCGCGGCGACGACACACACCTACCCGCTGTCGAAGGCCGACCAGGCGCTGTCCGACCTCAAGGCGGGCCGATTCGACGGCGCCGCCGTACTCGTTCCCGACTGATGAGTGCCATCAGCGTCAGACCGGCGCCAGCAGCTCCGGTCCGTTGTTGGCCACGCGGTTGACCAGTGGCGAGACCTCGCGGATGGCGATCGCGTCGGCGATTGCCTCGCTGGGCGGGGCGAAGAGCTCCGACGGCGCGGGGTGGTCGGGATCGAGCCAGGCATCCCAACTGTCGTAGGGCATGATGCGCGGCATGCGGTCGTGTACCTCGCGCAGGTCGCCGACGGCGTCGGTGGTCAGGATGGTGCAGCTCAACAGGGGTGGCGCGTCGGGATTCGAGCGGTCGTGCCAGGCCGACCACAACCCCGCCATGAACAGGCGTGTCCCGTCTTCTGGCGACATGAAGAACGGGATCTTGGTCGGCTTGCCCTTGCTGTTCTCGGGGCCGGGCTTCCACTCGTACCACCCGTCCATCGGCACGAGGCAGCGCTTGGATTTCACCGAGCTGCGAAACGAACTCTTCTCCGCGGCGGTCTCGGCACGTGCATTGAACAGCAACGGCCCCTTGCCGACCTCCTTGGCCCACGTCGGTACGAGTCCCCACCGCATTGCCCGCACGCGCAGCCGCGGATCGTCGTGCGGGTCGTCGTGGGAATGACGTTCGACGACGGTCAGGATCGTCGACGTCGGAGCAACGTTGTAGTTGGTGCCAAGCGTGCGCGGCTCCCGATCGTCGCTCGGCTGATCGTCTGCGGTGGGCGGCGACGCGGGCACCTCGTTGACCGCGTCGATCTCGGCCGCGAGTTTGGCTGGGTCGGTCGTCACCGCAAAACGTCCACACATGCAGTCCATGCTGTCACGAGGGGCTGACACGAGGGGCTGACACCAGGAGCCGACACAGACGCCGACAGACACAGAGGGGAAACCCTCAGGCCGCGATGTCGGCGGTGACGGCCGACGTCGCGGCGATCAGATCGGTGGGCGATAGTTCTACCTCGAGGCCGCGTTTGCCCGCGCTGCACAGGACGCGGTCCCACTCGAGTGCAGAAGCGTCGATGACCGTCGGCAGTGCAGTTCGCTGCCCGAGCGGCGACACACCGCCGAGAACGTAACCGGTGGATCGGGTGACGTCTTTTGCCTCGGCCATCACCGCCTTCGACGCTCCGAGTGCCGCCGCGACGGCCTTCAGCGACAGCTTGCGAGGCACCGGGACGACGGCGACGGCCAGGCCGCCGGGACCGCCGGTCAAGGTAACGACGAGGGTCTTGAAGATCTGCTCGGGTGCAACCCCGAGTGTTGTCGAGAGCGCGTCCACTGCCTCCGCTCCGTACGCCTGCGACTTCCGATCGTGGGTGTAGCTGTGTACCTCGTGCGGCACATCGGCCCTGCTGAGCGCCGCGAGCGCGGGTGTGGCCGCCATCGGAACCTCCAGATGTGTCAGCGGTGCCGCGGACGCGGGCGCCGGAACAAATCGGACATGTGCGGAACAATTGTCGGCGCAGCCCTGTTGACCAACAATGTCAGGGCGCTCGCAACCCCTGTTCAGCGGGCGATCACCACATATCGACACCGCGACAAAAACACCGCGACATCAACAGATTGAGCGTATTCAACAGATCGAGGAGGTGGATTGCCGATGGGAGCGACGTTGCTCGAACGACCGGGGCAACCACGACCTGGTGAGCTGCGAGAAGGACCCGGGTCGGTAAGCTTGATCGACATCACCGGTGCGCCCGCGCGACCCCTCACCGGGTCCGGCGGCATCGGAGTCATCAGCGAAGGGAATTACGTGGCTTCTCCCGAGTCCCCCGACTCTGCCGGCGGTGCTGACAGGACAAGCGACACCGCCTCACAAGCGTCGAAAACAGAAGCGCCGAAAACCGAAGCGTCGACAACCGATGACTCGACCTCGGCAGCGGGTTCGGCAGCACCTCGTCGCGCCGATCCTTCGGAGACCGACGCCGATCTGACAGAACGGTTCGAGCGTGACGCGCTCCCGTTGCTCGATCAGATGTACGGCGCGGCGCTGCGCATGACGCGCAATCCAGCCGACGCAGAGGATCTGGTCCAGGAGACGTACGTCAAGGCATTCTCGGCATTCGCCTCGTTCCGCGAGGGAACCAACCTCAAGGCCTGGCTGTATCGCATCCTGACCAACACCTACATCAACGGGTACCGCAAGAAGCAGCGTCAGCCCGCCCAGTATCCGACCGACGAGATCACCGACTGGCAGCTCGCGGCCAATGCCGAGCACACGTCGACAGGTCTGCGTTCTGCCGAGATCGAGGCGCTCGACGCACTGCCCGACGACGAGATCAAGGCTGCGCTGCAGGCGCTTCCGGAGGACTTCCGGATGGCCGTCTACTACGCCGACGTCGAGGGTCTCCCATACAAGGAAATCGCCGAGATCATGGACACGCCCATCGGAACGGTCATGTCACGTCTACATCGTGGCCGACGTCAACTTCGTGAACTGCTGACAGACGTCGCACGTGACCGCGGCTTCATCCGTGAGCCCGCATCCGAGAGTGGGGTGGCACGATGAGCGACTCGACTCCCGACGTCGCGCCGGTACCGCCCGCCGACGATCCCGAATTCACCTCACTCGATTGCTCCGCTGTGATTGCCGACGTGTGGCTGGTGCTGGACAACGAGTGCGATTCCGCAGCTCGCGCCCGGCTGCAGCAACACCTCGACGAGTGCCCGTCGTGCCTGGCGCACTACGGCATCGAGAGTCAGCTCAAGGCGCTGATCAACCGCAAGTGCGGGGGAGATCGTGCGCCCGACAGCCTGCGTGACCGGCTTCGCATCGAGATCCGCAAGACCGTCGTCGTGCGTGAAACGCGGTATTCCTCGGGAGAGTGAACCCGCTTTCGTCGAAGCGACCCAGGTCTGACCGGTACCGATTCCAGGATTCGGGGTGCGACGTGGGACAATCACTGAGCACATCGGAGACGAAGGAGGCCCGTCATGGGTAAGCGCGGACGCAAGAAGCGCGCACGCAAGAAGAGCGCAGCCAACCACGGCAAGCGCCCCAACGCCTGAGCTGCGTGCCAAAGAAAACGCCCGGAGCGTGATCGACGGTCATACCGACCGCGTCCGCCCGGGCTTTTTCGTGCCGCGATCTCCTGCCGGCAGTCGGGCCCGCGGTACGCGCCCTGCCTGTCACAGCGGTGGACTAGGTTGTTGACATGGCAGAAGACGTTGTCGCCGAGATCGTGGCGAGTGTTCTGGAAGTCCGCGCAACCCCTGGTCAGCCCATCGAGATCGGCGACACGTTGGTCCTGCTCGAGTCGATGAAGATGGAGATACCGGTACTCGCCGAGGAATCGGGAACGCTCGCAGACGTCAGGGTCAAGGTGGGCGACGTGATCCAGGCAGGCGACATCATCGCCACCTACGAGTAGCCGCACACCGTCACCGATGTCGACGCTGGCCGATCTCCTCGCCGAATACACAACACTTTCCGACCGCGCAGCGGCATACCTGCAGCGCGTCGTCGCCGAGTGGCAATTGCTCGCCGACCTTTCCTTCGCCGATTTCCTGCTCGCCGTGCGCGCCGAGAACGGCGAGGTGGTGACGGTCGCGCAGTGTCGCCCGAACACCGCGTCGACGGTGTTCCCCAGCGATCAGGTCGGCATGGTCGTCGGTGCGGACGCCAACCCGCAGGCGCTGCGCGCATTCGACGAAGGGCACATCCTCCGCGAGGAGGACCCCACCTGGATCGGTCCGGTCGCCATTCGGCGTGAGGCCGTCCCCGTCGGATTCTCGGGGGAGGTCATCGGTGTTCTCACCAGGGCCGTCGACCTCACCCATCCGCGATTGCCGTCGCCGCTCGAACTGGCATATCAGGACTCGGCCAACGACCTGTGCCAGATGGTTGCCGACGGCACGTTCGCGCGCCTCGAGGTCAACCCGCGAGGTCTGTCGACGCCACGCGCGGGCGACGGTTTCGTGCGGATCGACGAGCGCGGCGTCGTCCTCTATGCGAGTCCCAACGCGCTGTCGGCGTTCCATCGCATGGGGTGGACGTCGGAGCTCTCGGGCAGGCGGCTGTCAGAAGTCACGACGTCGCTCCTGACCGACCCGTTCGAGTCTCACGACGCCGCGACCATGATCGACGTCGCCGCGGGCGTCGTCGCGCCGCCGGAAGGGCCGTACCCCGACATCGGGATGCGCATGGAAGCCGACGCGCGGCGGGCAACCGTGCTGCTCCGGGCGGTGCCGTTGCGTCCGCGCGGGGTGAGTTCCGGTGCCGTGGTGCTGATCCGCGACGTGACCGAGGTCAAGCGTCGAGATCTCGCGCTCATCAGCAAGGACGCCACCATCCGGGAGATTCATCACCGGGTCAAGAACAACCTGCAGTCGGTGTCTGCGCTGTTGCGTCTACAGGCACGTCGCACGTCCAACGAGGAAGCACGATCGGCACTCGTCGAGGCGGTTCGACGAGTGGCCGCGATCGCCACCGTGCACGAGTTGCTCTCGGGCAGCGTCGACGAAGAGGTCGACATGGACGAGGCCGTCTCGCGGCTGCTTCCCACGATGGTCGACGTCGCCGCCGGGGAGACGCCGGTCTCGGTGAGCCACCGTGACCGACTCGGAGTACTCCCCGCCGAGCTGGCCATGCCGCTCGTGATGGTGCTGACCGAGCTGATCCAGAACGCCGTCGAGCATGGTTTCGCGCGCCCGCGCGGGGATGACACAGCACAGATGCATGACGACGCCAGAATCGAGATATCCGCCGACCGCGACGTGCGGCGCATGGTCGTGACGGTGCGCGACAACGGCTCCGGGCTGCCGGCCGATTTCTCCATCAACGACTCGGAGCGCTTGGGGCTTCAGATCGTGCAGACCCTCGTCGCGATCGAGCTCGGCGGCGAGCTGGAACTCGGGCCGAACCCGGAAGGTCGGGGAGCGCAGGCGCGTATCGCCGTTCCTCTGCACGCCCGCACGCCGACGTGAGGCAATAAAAAGACCCGGCGCGTTGGCCGGGTCTTTTTGTTGGTCCCGATATCTCGGGGCCGTGGGTCGATCAGACTGCTTGTGAGTCGATCAGACGCTGCTGCGGGTCCGCGTGCGTGCCGTACGACGCTTCAGTGCTCGGCGCTCGTCCTCGCTCATGCCGCCCCACACACCGGCGTCCTGACCGGACTCGAGAGCCCATGACAGGCATTCGGCGGTGACGGGACACCGCGCGCAGACGAGCTTCGCATCGGCGATCTGTGCGATAGCCGGACCACTGGTTCCCACCGGGAAGAACAGCTCGGGGTCCTCGTCGCGACAGATTGCCTTGTGACGCCAGTCCATTCCTTCTCCTTCAGGTGCGTGTGTTGCGCGCACCACTCGTCATTGAAATCTTGCTTCTTGTGGCTGTAACCATCAGTTCACGTAGACACACCAAATGTTTCCGTGCTGTTGCTTGTGAATACTTTCACGAATCCAGCCGAAGTCAATGGTGTTCCGCTGACACGTGTGCAATATCACTCTCCGTGGCCCATTGCGGGAGGGGGGTGGTGCACTCGCGTCCGTGCCAATGTTCTATGCTACGCCGGTTGTTCGATTATTGCCGATATGTTTCCGCAGCTAGTGGCATAGATCGCATTCTGGCATCCCGATAGGTGATCGTGGTCACTCGACGATTGGCGTATGCCTGCGCGTAACCCGAAATTTATCTGACCGATGAGTCAGATGAGGCTGGATACGGCGTCGAGTTTGCGCTGCTCGGGGGCGATGTGCTTGCCATCGGGCAGCGCAACGAGCCCGCGGCCCTCCATTACGGAGCGACGACGCCGAGTACGGACTCGCGGTGGGCGAAGTGGATTGACGTGAACGCGCCGACGTAGTCGCCGTCCATCTGGACGTCGATCGGCTCGTCGGCGTCGAACTGCACCCACTCGACGTCGTCGTCGCGAATGAGGTGTGGCGCTTTGGGGTTGCGCTGGGTGAGCAGCCGCGTGGCGAGTCCGACGTTGCGCAGTACGCCCGTCGACGTCGCCGCGAACAGCCCCAGACGTGCGGAGAGGTCGGTGCCGGGGTTGGTGCGGATCTCGTGATTGCCCAGAAACGTCCAGGGCGTGGTGTTGCTGACGAAGGCGAACCGCACACCGTCGATCGGCTCGTGGCCGTCGTATTGCACGCGAAAAGGCGGCTGGCTCGACGACCCGCGAATGAAGCAACTGACCGTCGTCCACAGGTATCGGCCCGGTGTTGCCGCTTTGCCCGCGTGGCGTTTGTCCTCCATCGCGTGCACCACCACGGCATCCATGCCCATTCCCGCGTTGAACAGGAACCAGCGAGTATCCGTGTGCCCCAATCCGATTCGATGAATCGACGAGGCGTCGACGAGGTCGATCAGTTGGCGCGTCGCGCGCAGCGGGTCGGAATCGATCCCGAGGGTGCGCGCGAAGACGTTGGCGCTGCCGCCGGGGATGATCGCGAGCGCCGGGCGGGGAAGATTCGGATCGAAATCGGTGGGCGATCCGAGGATGCCGTTGGCCACCTCGTTGACCGAGCCGTCGCCCCCGTGCACGGCGACGATGTCGTATCCCTGCTCTCGGGCGAGCGCGCCGAGTTCGCCCGCATGACCACGGTGCGTGGTGTGCTCGACGTCGACGGGGACCCGAGCGCTGATGGTGTTGACGAGCGCGTCACGACCCGCGGCAGTGGTCGCGGTCGCGAAGGGATTGACGATGAGCATGACGCGCACGACTCCCGAGGATATGGGGTCGCAGCGAACGCCGACCCTGCGCCCCCGTACTCCGTGCACCCAATACTCTGGACGTGTGAGTAGAAAGCAGGACCCGGCCGGTCGTAGTGCGCGTAAGTCGGCACCGCGAGACGGACGGGAGAAGGCCGAGACGGCGTCGAACACGGGCGAGGTATGTCCGGTTCAGTTACGCGTGGCAGGGGCCATCACGGCGCTCGAGGGGGCCATTGCGGTCATCTTCGCTGTCGTCCTGGTGATCCGTGCGGCTGCGGGGCACCACGAGGCGGCGATAAGCGGATACGGCACAGCGGCCTGGTTCGGAATCATCTTCGGCGGGGTTCTCGTCGGCGGGATCGCGCTGCTGCTCGGTCGTCGGTGGGGTCGGGCCATCTCGTTGGTCGCCCAGATTCTGCTTCTCCCGGTTGCCTACTACCTGTTCACCAGTCATCAGGTGGGTTTCGCGATCCCGTTGGCTATCGCGGCGGTGGTGACGCTGGTGCTGTTGTTCCACCCTGCGTCGGTGCGCTGGATCTCGGGAGACCTCGACGCTTCTGAGTGAGTGAAAGTCCTCGGGACGGGTGTCGGATCGAACCGGGGCTTTCGAACCGGGACGTTGATTTCGATCACACGATGGAAATTGTGTGTGACAAGCCGGTGCGCTCGAGACGTTGTGATCTGACGGGTCGTAGAGTGTTCGCATGACGCGGATGTTGGCGGTAGCGAATCAGAAGGGTGGCGTCGCCAAGACGACCACTGTCGAGTCCCTGGGCGCCGCGCTCGCCGACCTCGACGCGTCGGTGCTCGTCGTCGACCTCGATCCGCAAGGGTGCCTTACCTTTTCGTTGGGTCACGATCCCGATCAACTCCAGGCATCGGTCCACGATGTGCTGCTGGGCGACGAGGAGATCGCCGACGTTCTCCTCGACACTGCCGACAACGTCACGCTGCTTCCCGCGACGATCGACCTCGCGGGCGCCGAAGCGTTGCTGTTGATGCGGCCCGGGCGCGAGTACGCCCTCAAACGGGCGCTCGCGGAGGTGGCCGAGGATTTCGACGTCATTCTGATCGACTGCCCGCCCTCGCTCGGGGTGCTCACGCTCAACGGGCTCACCGCGGCCGACGAGGTGATCGTGCCCCTGCAGTGCGAGACGCTCGCACATCGCGGCGTCGGACAGCTCTTGCGTACCGTCAACGAGGTCCAGCAGATCACCAACCCCAACCTGACGATGCTGGGTGCCGTCGCCACACTGTTCGACGCTCGGACCACTCACAGTCGTGATGTCCTCTCCGATGTCTCGGATCGGTACGATCTGCCCGTGATCGAGCCGCCGATCCCGCGGACGGTGCGGTTCGCGGAGGCGTCGGCGTCTGGTGCGTCGGTCATGCGGGGTCGAAAGAACAAGGGCGCCACGGCATATCGCGAGCTCGCCGAGAACCTCTGGAAGCACTGGGAGGCTGGCGAGGACGTGCGGACCTTCGATCCGAGCTGAGCCTTCGATTCGAGTCGAGCGTCAGCTCGCGTCGGTGGGAACCAGCGCGCGAACCGTCGAGCCTGTTTGTTCGACGACGTTGCTGCCGAGGACCCGCAGGCTCGTGGTGGCGGTCGCTGCATCGCGAGGGAACGCGATGGAGCCCGTTTCGCGGCCGTTGGCAGGGTCGCGCACGCTGATGCCGCTGCGTGTCGGGAGCAGGAGCGCACCGGCCATCGTCTCGCCGGGTCCCAGCGTCTGCGGGACCTGATAGGTGGGTCGCATGGTCTGGCCGTCGAGTACGACCGTCGCCGCTCCGGTGAAGTAGGTGACGAGTCCATCGCTGGTCAGCGCCACGCTGTCCGCTGGCGGTGATACCGGCCCCTGCACGGTGCTCACCGGTCCTTCGACGCCGTCGGAGTCGAAGACGCGAATCGTGGCCTCGCCGGGACGCACCGCGACCTGACCGGGGGTCTGAGTTCGGTTGGCTCCGCCGTCGTACACGGCGATCCCCGAGCTACTCATGGCAACCAACACCGGAGGTGGACCCGAGGCGGTGTCGGTGATCACCGACGATCCGTACTGCTTGACCTTCTCGTCGCTGTCGAGCACCGCACCGAGCACAGTGAGCCGGTAGCCGGGGTCGTTCTTGCAGCGTTCGATGACTGCGACACGGTCGCCGCTGATGGTGCCGGAGTAAAACCTGCAGTCGACGCGGCCGGGTTGCGTCCCCGGCTTGACCGGTGCGGTGACACGGCCGTACTCGATTCCGCGCACCAGATTCGATCCCCACGTCTCCAGCCGATGGCTGCCCAGCGCGAGTACGTATCCCGAGTCGGTGACGAGTTTCAGATCGTCGTCGGCGTCGGAGGTGCGTGCGCCCTTGCGCTGACCCGTCGACGAGGCCAGGGCTGTCACCTCCGAGCACCCGCGGGAGTTGCGGTACACGCCCAGCACCTCGTCGGTGCTCGCCGGCCACGCCGCAGCGGTGGAACACAGCGGGAGGTCTCGGGCGTATCGCCACAGTTCACGGCCCGTCGTCGGATCATGTCCGACGACGGTGCCGGTTCCGTCGCCCCCGTTGTCGGCGGTGATCACGACAGAGCGAGAGACTGCGGGAACACGCGTAGCGTCCGACGACGCTGTCCACGCGACACGCAATCCCTGCGGGACCGCCGTCGCGCGCGCGACGTCGGATGCCGGCGCCGATGCCTGCGCGCTATCGGTATGGCGGACGGGACTGACCGACCACACGATGATGCCGACCACCACGACGATCACGACGATGACAGCAGAAACCGCCAGGTCGACGCGGGTGCGTCGTTCGGGGGCGATGCGTGTCACGGGCGCCCCGGGCGCGGTTGGATCACCTCGGCGCTGTCCTAGTCGGCCGTGGCGGTCGCCGGTGCCGAGTCTGCTGCGTGAGCGGCGGTCGCGTCGGACCCGCGGCCTGCGCCTCCGCGTCGACGACGTCGCCGACGCGGCTTGCTCTCGCCGGTCCCGGCCGACGCCGCGTCGTCAGTGTTGGACGCCGTCGCCTTGTCTGCATCGGATGCGTTGTCTGCCTCGGACGAGGAGTTCTTGTCGCCGTTCGACGCTGCGGCCGCGTTGGAGCCGGACTTGCCGCCTCGGGTGCGACGTCGCGTACGCGAACTCGTGGTGCGCTCGGCGCGTGGAGTGCGCTCGACGCGTTCGCCTTCGGGGCGCTCGCGCTTGGGTGCGGCGACGCGGCCGGTGGCCGACTCGGGGATACCGAGCTCTTCGCGCAGGTGCTCCGACGTCGAGTAGGTCTCGGCGGGCTCGGGCACGCCGAGATTGAGTGCCGAATCGATGAGCTCCCAGCGATGCAGCTCGTCCCAGTCGACGAGGGTGATGGCGATACCCGTACGACCGGCGCGACCCGTGCGACCGATGCGGTGCACGTAGGTCTTGTCGTCGTCGGGGCACTGGTAGTTGATGACGTGTGTGACGTCGTCGATGTCGATGCCGCGGGCCGCGACATCGGTGGCGACGAGCACGTCGATCTCTCCGGTGCGGAACTTCTTGAGCGCCTTCTCGCGCGCCACCTGGCCGAGGTCGCCGTGGACGGCGCCCACGGAGAAGCCGCGCTCGGCGAGGTCGTCTGCGACCTTCTGGGCGGTGCGCTTGGTGCGCGTGAAGATCATGGTCGCGCCGCGGCCGTCGGCCTGGAGGATGCGCGCGACGAGTTCGGCCTTGTCCATCGCGTGGGCGCGGTACACGTACTGCGTGGTGCGCTCGTGCACCGCGGAGTCGTTGGCGTGCTCTGCGCGGATGTGCGTCGGACGCTGCAAGAACGTCCGGGCGAGGGTGACGATCGGGCCGGGCATCGTCGCGGAGAAGAGCATCGTCTGCTTCTGCTCGGGCAGTGCCGACATGATGCGCTCGATGTCGGGGAGGAAGCCGAGGTCGAGCATCTCGTCGGCCTCGTCGAGAACCAGGACGGCGACCTTGCCGAGGATCAGGTGGCCCTGCTGCGCGAGGTCGAGGAGACGGCCGGGTGTGCCGACGACGACGTCGACGCCCTTGTTGAGCTCGGCGATCTGCGACTCGTACGGACGGCCGCCGTAGATGGAGGCGATGGTGAAGGGGCGCTGCTCGCCCGTGGGGAGCGTGACGGTGAGGTTCTTTGCCGCGACCTCCAGATCTCCGGTGACCTGCACACAGAGTTCGCGGGTCGGCACGATCACAAGGGCGCGGGGAGTGTTGTCGAGCGGGCGCAGGCCGCTCTCCTCGGCGTGCATCAGGCGGTGCAGCAGCGGAATGCCGAATCCGAAGGTCTTGCCCATACCCGTGCGGGCCTGGCCGATCAGGTCGCTGCCTGCCAGGGCGAGGGGGAGGGTGAGCTCCTGGATCGCGAAGGTGTGGGTCTTACCGTCCGCGATCAGCGCGTCGACGATGTGCTCGTCGACGCCGAGCTCGGCGAAGGTGGGAGAGGTGTGGGTGTCGTCGACGATGGTCGTCTGCACGCCGGGTTCTGTCATGTTTTCTTGTGTGCCTTTCGCATCTGTTCCAGCACGCACGAAAAGGCTCCACTGAGAAGATCACCGCGATTTGTCGGCGGTGACATGCAGGTCTTCGCTTCCGGAGTAGTCCGAACTGCGAAGGCGTGGGCTCGATGAGTGCGCGCGCAATGTCTGGTGCCCCGCGGTCGGTGTGGATCGTTGCCTACAGGTCACGCGGTGTCGCGGCGACGATCTCGATCCCGCCCGGATGATCCCATTCTGTTGTGCATGGGAGTCCTCGGCGTACCAAGATGTCACGGTCGCGTCAGTGCACCGTTGTCAAGTGTACTTGGTGAAGCGATCGCAGCCGACCTACCATCGCCTCATGTCGTCTGCCGCGCCTTCATCCGAGTCTTCTGCTGAGTCGCCCTCCGGGCCGTCCTCGTCTTCTGAGTCGGCCTCCGTCACCTCGGTCGATCAGGAGGATCCGGCGATCGGCAAGCTCTACTCGGTGCTGCTCGCGGGCGAGTTCGCCGCCTTCCACCGACTGATCGACGAGACAGCCATGGCGCCCGATGTGCAGGGGCGCATCAACATCGCACGCATGGTCGCTTCGGAGATCGCGCACTTCGAGAGGCTGTCCGAGCAGGTGAGCCGACGCGGCATCGACCCTGCGGAAGCCGTGGTGCGCTACAGCGGGGTGTTCGACGAGTACCACCGCGTCACCAATCCCAAGACCTGGTACGAGGCGCTGGTGAAGGCATACATCGCCGACGGCCTGGCAGCCGACTTCTACGCGGAGGTCTCCGGTGCTCTGCCCGCAGGACCTCGCGCGGTGGTCGCCGAGGTGATGTCGGCGACGGGCAGTTCGGCATTCGCGCGCGAGGAGGTGCGCAAAGCCATCGACGCGAACCCCTCGCTGCGGTCGCCGCTGACGCTGTGGGGACGTCGCCTGCTCGGCGAGGCCATCACTCACGCGCAATGGGTGCTCGCGGCGGAGGAGGAGGTCACCGACCTGCTCTTCGCAGGCGCGGCGTCGTTGCAGGGCATGGCGGGATTCTTCGACGTCGTCGCCGACCGGCACAGCGCACGCATGGCCGACCTCGGGCTCGGCTGAGGCGTTCCCATCCGCTGCGCGTTCGGGTTCGTTCGCTGTCAGCGGAGCGGGTGTCCGTGTGGCGCGACCCTGCACTAGCCTTATGCCGAAGGCATTGAATTAGCACTGTGCCGAAGGCTTGCGGCGCTCGAGTGATCGGGCGCCGGAGTCGTGCAAGACGAGAAGTCGCGCGCGACGACTCGCCTCACACATCAGTCGCGCGACTTCCGCGCGACGTCGCCAACGGAAGGGTGGCCATGTCCGTCGAAGTGAAGATCGGCATCACCGACAGCCCGCGAGAACTGTCCATCCAGTCGACGCTCAGCGGCGACAAGGCCTTGGCCGCCGTGGAGTCCGCCCTCGCCGGCAAGGAGGCGTTGCTGACGCTGACCGACGACAAGGGTTCGCGATTCCTGATCCCGGTCACCAAGATCGCCTACGTCGAGGTCGGCAGCTCGGAGACGCGACGCGTCGGATTCGGGAGCTGATCGCACCCAGGAGCTAGTCCAGGCCCCCGACGGTCATTGCGACCGGAGGGGGCCGATCTCGTGGGTTACTCGGCAGCGGAGGGTGCGGCGTCGGTCTCGAACGCGTGCCCGGCCTGTTCGGGGGTGCCGGATTCGCCATGCTTCGGCACGCGCGACAAACCGCCCCAGAGCAGCGCGACCGTGGTGTCGACCGCTTCGCTCTTGGCGATGGGGCGCTTGGCCTCGAGCCAGTATCTGGCGTTGACCTGACTCGCGCCGACCAGCCCGGCCGCGAGCATCCGTGAACGGTAGGGGTCGAGCCCGGAATCGTGCATGACGAGCCCGTAGACGGCGTCGACGCATGCCTCAGTCGCGCCCTCGACGCGACGGATCACCGCGGGATCCAGAGCGTCGGAGGAGAAGATCAGCCGGTAGCCGGAATTGTCCTCATCGATGAAATTGAAGAACGCCTCTACTGCCGCCCGGACACGCTGCCGGTTGTCGGTGGTGGTGAGCAGTGCGTTGTTCACGTCGGTCACGAGCTTCTCGGCGTGCGAGTCGACGACCGCGATGTAGAGATCGAGCTTCGACGGAAAGTGTTGGTACAGAACTGGTTTGCTCACTCCTGCGTGGACGGCGATCTCGTCCATGCCTGCCGAGTGGTAGCCGCGTTCGACGAAGATCTCGCTGGCGGCGTCGAGGAGTTGTCGCCGCCGTGCGCTGCGGGGCATCCGGGTCCCGTTTCTGGTACCCGATGACGATGCGTTGGCGGTAGGTGGCATGGATATAGGGTACTCGGGCCGCTCGGCAACGTGACCGGGGTCGCACCCTTTGTCGACTGTCGGGTGTCGCGCCGGTGGCCCACGGGTGGCCGGGTGCCGTTGGCCTCCCGGGATTGCGTGGGCACCTGTGAGAAAGTTGTCCGTGTGAGCCACACAGACAGTGGGCCCGAACAGTCGGGGGACGACGTCGACCTATCCCGTCGGGACAATGGATCGACCCGCCGGGGCGGCGCATCGACACGTCGGGTCAGGGCAGGGGACGCGGCGCGTGAGGCACGTTCGCAGCAGCGGGCGTCGCGGTCGTCGGTTGAGGACACCACCCGGATCGAAAAGGTCCGGACAGGCACGACGCCCCCTTCGGGAGTGACGTCCAACCCGGGCCACCGCCCGCGGTCGCGTCCGCTGCCGGATCAGCCGCTACGGGCGCGGTGGGACCCGACCGACGACAACGGGCGGGCCAGGGTCGACCGCGACGCCCAACCTGAGCGGAAGAAGCAGAGCGCGCTCGGTCGCTTCGTCTCCACGTACGGGTGGCGCGCGTACGCGATTCCGGTCCTGATCATCCTCACCATCGTGCTGATCGTGGTCACCGTGAGCGACGACGGGTCGAGTTCGGACGCGCAGAGTTCCGACGTCACGCCGGCAGCGCAGCGCAACACCGACGTCACCAAGGAGACCAAGCCGGTCGGTGCTCCTACGTCGTCGATCAAGGACGTGTCACTACCCGCGGGAACCCTGCCCGACGGCGGACCCTACACGCAGCAGGGCAAGAAGACCTTCCACGTCGTCCCGGGCGCGGGAAAGCAGATCGGTACCGGTCCGCAGGTCTACACCTACACAGTCGAGGTGGAAGACGGCGTCGCGCCGTCGGATTACGGCAGTGATCGCACCTTCGGCAAGATGGTCGACGCCACACTCGCCAACAATCGGAGCTGGATCGGCGACGGCAAGGTGGCGTTTCGGCGCATCGCCGACGGCGAGCCGGATCTGCGGGTCTCGCTCAGTTCACCTGGCACCGCGCGAGAGCTGTGCGGCTACCAGATCAAACTCGAGACGTCGTGCTTCTACCCACCCGACAAGCGGGTGACCATCAATGAAGCCCGGTGGGTGCGGGGTGCGCTGTCGTACGAGGGCGACGACGTCGCCTATCGGCAGTACCTCATCAATCACGAGGTGGGCCACGGCATCGGCTACGAGCACCACGAGCCGTGCAAGCACAACGGGGCGCTGGCGCCGGTGATGATGCAGCAGTCCTTCGGCGTCGCGAATTCTCAGATCATGGCGCTCGACCCCGACATGCAGGCCGACAAGGCGTTCGTGTGCAAACCGAATCCGTGGCCGTTCCCCGACAGGTGAGCGCCACGCGTCGAGGCTGTCGGGAATGCCCGTGTGGGACGAGTCGTTGCGTAGGTGAGTCGGTTTTCCTTTCCAGACGGTATTTCTAGACGGAGGCGTCCACGTGTCCCTGCCACCGCTTGTCGCACCAGCGGCAGAACTCTCCAATGACGAAGTAGCCCGCTACAGCAGGCACCTGATCATTCCCGATGTGGGGATGGACGGTCAGAAACGGTTGAAGAACGCCAGGGTGCTCGTCATCGGCGCCGGTGGTCTCGGTTCCCCGACGCTGCTCTACCTCGCGGCAGCGGGTGTGGGAACCATCGGCATCGTCGAATTCGATGTCGTCGACGAGTCGAATCTGCAGCGACAGGTCATCCACGGACAGTCAGACATCGGTCGGCCGAAGGCCGAGAGCGCTCGTGACTCGATCCAGGAGATCAATCCGTACGTCACCGTCAACATTCACGACGAACGGCTCGAGCCGGAAGGCGCGATCGAACTGTTCTCGAAGTACGACCTCATCATCGACGGCACCGACAACTTCGCGACCCGATACCTGGTCAACGACGCCGCGGTGCTCGCGCACAAGCCGTACGTATGGGGATCGATCTATCGGTTCGAGGGCCAGGCGTCGGTGTTCTGGGAGGACGCACCCGACGGACGCGGCATCAACTATCGCGATCTGTATCCGCAGGCGCCGCCGCCCGGGATGGTTCCCTCCTGCGCGGAGGGTGGCGTTCTCGGCATTCTCTGCGCGTCGATCGGCTCGATCATGGGTACCGAGGCCATCAAACTGATCTGCGGTATCGGCGAGCCGTTGCTCGGTCGTCTGATGGTCTACGACGCGCTGGACATGACCTATCGAACCATCAAGATCCGCAAAGACCCTGAGGGTGAACGCATCTCGGGACTCATCGACTACGAGGAGTTCTGCGGTGTGGTGTCCGACGAGGCCGCGCAGGCAGCCGACGGTTCGACGCTCACTCCCCGTGAGCTCAAGGAGCGCCTCGATGCCGGCGAGAAGCTGGCGCTGATCGACGTTCGCGAGCCCGTCGAGTGGGACATCGTGCACATCGACGGTGCCACGCTGGTCCCGAAGGGCGACATCCTCTCCGGTACTGCGCTCGCGCAGATCCCGCAGGACCGTCCGACAGTGCTCTACTGCAAGACCGGTATCCGGTCCGCCGAGGCGCTTGCCGCGTTGAAGCGTGCGGGTTTTGCCGACGCCACTCACCTTCAGGGTGGGGTCACCGCGTGGGCCAATCAGGTCGACAAGGAACTGCCGGTCTACTAGGCGTCGTTCGTCGCAAGTCCCGGCGCGCCCCGCGTCGCTGCAGCACATACGGCGTTGTGCTCGGTAATCTCTGCAGACGTGCAGAATCCGCAACCGCCCGATCACGTGCTCAACACGTTCGGGCTCACCTCTCACCCGCCCATCGCCATGGGCGACACCTGGGTGGGTGGCTGGCGGGTCGGCGAGGTGGTGTTGTCCCTCGTACCCGACCACGCGCGGGCAGCATGGTCGGCGTCTGTGCGCGAGAACCTCTACGTCGAGGGACTGCGCGTCGCGCGACCGTTCCGTGCGACCGACGGGCGGTACGTCGTATCGGGGTGGCGCGCGGATACCTACATCGCCGGGTCTCCCGAACCTCGACACGACGAGGTACTCGCCGTCGGTGATCGCCTCCACGAGGTGCTCGCCGATCTCGAACGCCCACGCTTCCTGTTGCAGCAGCCGGCACCGCCGCACACCGACGTCGACGTGTTCGCCGCAGCCGACCGCGCCGCGTGGGAAGACGTGCCGTTGCGTTCGGCGCGCGCCGCCGGAATGAGCGAACCCACGTCCGACGACGGCAAGCGCAGCGTCGAGATGCTGAAAACCCTCGGGACGCTGCGCAAGCCTGTCGACGTGCCGTCGCAGGTGGTGCACGGCGATCTGTTCGGCACTGTCCTCTTCGCGGGTGCGGCTGCCCCCGGCATCACCGACATCGTGCCCTACTGGCGTCCGGCTCCGTGGGCGTCGGCGGTCGTCGTCGTCGACTCGCTTGCGTGGGGCGGGGCCGACGATGAGCTGGTGCAGCGGTGGTCCGACCAACCCGAATGGGCGCAGATGATGTTGCGCGCCACCATGTTCCGGCTCGCGGTACACGCCCTGCATCCACGCTCGACGGCCGGCGCGCTGCCGGGACTCGCGCGGGTCGTCGACATCGTGCGGATGATGCTCTAGCGGCGTTGTCGGCCGGATCGGTACATCACGGCGTCGGGATCTCCCAGCGGCAGTCGCGCAGCGCGACGCGGTCGTCGTTGACGGGTACGCCCTCGGCGCGCAGTCGTTCCAATTGACGCGTTGCGAGGTGTGCTGCGGGGCGCCCCGACGCCGGAACGACCCGATGCCACGGCAGGTCCGCGGTGTCGGTGCGCATGATCCAGCCGACGATCCGCGGTGACGAGAGCCCCGCTGCGGCCGCGAGGTCGCCGTAGGTGCTCACCTGGCCTACCGGGATGGCCGCGACGAGATCGCGCACCACTTCGACGTCGGCCTCGCTGATCCGGGCCAACGGCTCCTCACTTGCCTTCGCGGATGAGTTTGGCGCACAGGTCGGGTTCGAGGAACGGCACCATGTGTGCGCAGTCGGCGTGGTGGACGGTGACGTCTGGTCGCTCCGCCGCGCAGGCGTCGAGGAATGCGCGACCGACGAACGGCGGGTCGACGCGGTCGGCGACGACTACGTCGGTACCGACGCCACGCGGTGGCAGGACGAACGGTCGGGCCATCTCGCTCCACGCTGTCGCCGCGGCGGGCTCGCTGATCCGCCACCCGACCCGGCCGTGTGGACGGTCGACGAGATGCTCGTCGAGTTCGCGATCGAGGTCGTCGGTCGGAACGTCGGCCCACCCCTCGGACAGTTTCGCGGCACGCGCGGCGTCGGCGTTGGCATAGTCCCAGTTGTCGAGGCTGTCGGTCGAGACTTCGAGCGCGAACACCGGGTCGAGGCCCTGGGCGGGATCGAGGAGGACGAGCCGACGAACCCGGTCGGGCATGCGGGCGGCGAGGCGCACGGCGATGGCACCACCGAAGGAGTGGCCGACCAGCACGAACGGTTCGGTGGCCCCGAGGTGTGTCTCGACAGCGGTGGCGACGGCGTCGACGTGGTCGTCGAGACCCCACGGCGGCCGCCACGGCGACCTGCCGTGCCCAAGGAGATCGGGAGCGATCACGCGGAGCTCGGGAATGCTGCTCGACGCAAAGTGTTCCCATCGTCGGCCGTGGCCGGTGAGACCGTGCAGTGCGACGACCGCCGGGCCGTCCGGAGGGCCGAAAACGTAGGTGTGCAGCGGAGCCATGAACTCATCATGCCCCGCGCCGTATGCGTTCGGGGTGCGCCACCCCGACTGCTCGTCCGGGTGGGGAAGTCGTCGGAACGGGTGTCGGAGGCGCGTGATTCGATGGACTCGTGGCTCGACGACAAGGGGGACCGGGACCGTCCCGGACGCAGACACCCCGCGCACGCTCTCGTGAGGGGCAGGGTGGCGGCACGGCCATGCGCACCCATCTCGTCGCGTCGACCACCGGGCCCGACGGTGCGCAGGGAGCCGCGCAGCCGAGGGTCTGGACCGCGCAGGTGCAGGCTGTCATCGACGGTGAGGCACCGGCCCCCGGCGACGGCTCGGGCTGGCAACCCTGGCGGGTGCACGGCGGCCCCGGAACCGGCAAGACGTCGCTGGTCGTCGACGCCGCCGTCGCGCGGTTGCTGTCGGCCGACACGGATCCGGAGTCGATCCTCGTGCTCGCGTCGAGCAGGCGCGCGGCGGTCGCGCTGCGCGAACGGATCACCCGCAGAGTGTTGGCGGCGTCGGGTGGCTTCGGAACAGGTGCAGGCGGCGCGTTGCGCGAACCCCTCGTCCGCACGATCCACTCGTACGCGTTTGCCATCCTGCGGTTGCAGGCGAGCGCGCACGGCAATCCGCCGCCCCGTCTGATCACCGGTTCCGAGCAAGACGTCGTGCTGCGGGAACTGCTCGCGGGCGATATCGAAGACGGTGCGGGCTACTGGCCCAAGTTGCTGCGTCCTGCGCTGGGCACCGACGGCTTCGCGCAGGCACTGCGCGACCTCATGATGCGGGCCGCTGAGCGCGGCGTCGGCCCCGAAGAACTCGCGTCGCTCGGCCGCGCACACCGGCGTCCCGAATGGATCGCCGCGGCGCGGGCATACGCACAGTACGAGCAGAACATGCTGTTGCGCGGGGCCGTGGGGCTCGCGACTCCCGGTGCGTCGGCGCCCGCGGTCGACGCCGCAGAGCTCGTCGGGTCGGCACTGTCGGCGTTCGCGACAGATCCCGAGCTTCTCGCGGGTCAGCGCAGTCGCATCCGGCACCTGATCGTCGACGACGCGCAGCACCTCGACCCGCAGGCCGCAGAACTGGTCCGACTCGTCGGCACCGGAACCGAGTCGACGATCATCGCCGCCGACACAGACCAGTCGATCTTCGGTTTCCGTGGTGCGAGCCCGCGTTTCGCCGACGGACTGGCCGATCCGGGGTCCGAACGCGACATCGTGTTGCGTGAGAACTTCCGCTCGCATCCCGACATCGGCGAGGTCGGCCGTGCGCTCGCATCGCGGCTCCCCGGTGCCCGGCCGCATCCCTATCCACGCGCGTCGGCAACCGCGGACGACGAGGCAGGCGCGGCGGTCAGGGTGTTCTCGTCGGCAGCCAAAGAAGCCACAGCCATCGCCGACCTGCTGCGTCGTGCCCATCTGTTCGAGGGTGTCCCGTGGTCCGACATGGCGGTCATCGTGCGATCGGTCCATCTCGCATTGCCCGCGCTGCGTCGAGCGTTCCGATCCGCGGGCGTCCCGCTGACGACGCCCACCTCCGATCTGCCGATCCACCGGCAACGTTCCGTCGCGGCGCTGATGACCGTGCTGTGCGCGGTCGCGGCGCGCTCGGATGCAGCAGAGGAAGCTCCTTCTCCCGACGAGACGTTCTCCATCGACGACACCGTCGCGTTGCTGACAGGCCCCATCGGAGCTGCCGATCCGGGCGCGATGCGCCGGCTGCGTCGTGGTGTGCGAAGGTGCGACGAGAAGGCGGAGCGGGCTGCGTCGTCGGCGGGAGACGCCGCGGGTGTGACTGCGGCGCAACGTGATTCGCTGACATCGTTGCGGGAGGCGCTGCTCGACGACGAGGTTGCGCAGCGCTACCTGCGCGCGCTGTCCGACGCCGAAGCCGCGCCGTTGCGACGTGCGCTCGACGTGATCGCTGCGGCGTTGCGCGCTCATCGTGCCCGACGCGGCGTCGAGGAGACGCTGTGGGCGGCATGGCAGGCGAGTGGGCTCGAGCGTCGGTGGGTCGGCAGTGCGATCCGGGGCGGGCCCGCGGGTGAGCAGGCCGACCGCGATCTCGACGCGATGATGGCGATGTTCGAGGCGGCAGGCGATTTCGCCGACACCCTCCCGTCGGCGGGGCCCGCGGCATTCGTGCACTACCTGAGCCAGTTGCAGATCCCGCGTGATTCCCGAACCGCCTCTGCGGCAGCCGATTCCGTGACGGTGCTGTCCGCGCACGCCGCGGCGGGCCGTGAGTGGGAGGTCGTCGCTGTCGCGGGTGTCCTCGACGGGCTCTGGCCCTCGTTGCGAAGTCGGGGCAGCGTGCTCGCCACCGCCGAGCTCGTCGACCTGCTCGACGGCGTCGCCCCCGACGGGATCGACGTCGTCACGCGTGGTGCCGGGGCGCTGGCCGACGAGCGGCGTCTGCTACTCGTCGCGTGCACGCGGGCGCGGCGTCGACTTCTCGTCACAGCGGTCGAGGACGGTAGCGGCGACGCATCGCCGTCGAGGTTCGTCGCCGAAATCGCCGCGGCGCTCGGCAGCGCGTCCGACACCGACACGGATGAGCCGCAGGTCATCGAGGGTGTCGCACTCGATCCCGGCGTCGACCGTGTGCTGTCGCTCCCGTCACTGGTGGCCACCCTGCGGTCCGTGGTGATCGCCGGTGCGCAGGAGCAAGAACTCGACGATCGAACCAGGGCGGCAGCCGAACTCCTTGCCACACTTGCCGATTCCGACATCCCGGGTGCGCACCCGCGTGACTGGTTCGGTCTGGCAGAGGTGAGCACCGACGCGCCGCTGTGGCGCGCCGACGACGGGCCGATCACGCTGTCGCCGTCGAACATCGAGAGTCTGAGTAGGTGCTCGCTGCGCTGGCTGCTCGAACGCAACGGTGGGCGCGACGGCGATGCGACGCCCGCGATCGCGGGCAGTCTGGTGCACACGCTGGTGCAGGCGGTTGCGGGCAACATCGACCCGGCCGAGGTGACCGGCGCGCTGCGCGACATCTGGGAGCGCGTCGACACCGGAGCCGCGTGGTATTCGGCGCACGAGTTGGAACGGGCCGAGGAGATGCTCACCAATTTCCGTGACTGGCTGCGTATTTCGCGCGATGACCTGCGCGAGCGTGGTGTCGAATCGGCTATCGACGCCACGGTGCCCGGCATCGACGACGATCCACCGGTTCGGTTGCGCGGTCGCGTCGACCGGCTCGAGGCCGACTCGTCAGGCAGGCCCGTCGTCGTCGATGTGAAGACCGCGAAGACCGCGGTTTCGCGCGCCGATGCCGAGGAGCACGCACAGCTCGCCGCCTACCAGGTGGCGCTTGCGCACGGCGGTGCGGCGCAGTTCCCTCCCGACGCCGACGGCACGCTCGAACCCGGGGGTGGGCGCTTGGTGTTCGTGTCGGCGAATAACGCGTCGACGGGCGCGGCCGAGCGGGTCCAACCTCCGCTGACACCCGAATTGCTCGACGAGTGGATCACCGTGGTGCGGTCGGCGGCCAAGGCGAGCGTCGGGCCGGTGTTCGACGCGACGCCCAACCCCGGCTGCGGACACTGCGCATTGCACACGAGTTGTCCCGCCCAGTTGCGTGGCAAGGCGGTGATCGATGACTGACGTCGATGTGAGGCGCGCGCGTGTCTCCGCGACCTCGCTGGCCGCCGCCCTCGGATTGCCCCTACCGACAACCGAACAGGTCGCGGTGATCGAGGCGCCGCTGGAACCGCTGCTCGTGGTCGCCGGTGCCGGTGCGGGCAAGACCGAGACCATGGCGTCGCGGGTCGTGTGGCTCGTCGCCAACGGACTGGTGTCACCCGACGAGATCCTCGGACTCACGTTCACACGCAAGGCGGCGAGTGAGCTGGGGGCTCGCATCCGGCGTCGACTCTCGATGCTCGCGGGGTCGCCCGCCCTGGTGAACTGGGACCCCGACGGCATGCTGGCCGCACGGCTGCGTTCCGCCGACCCCGAGGTGAGTACCTATCACGCGTACGCGGGCAGGCTCATCGCCGACTACGGGTTGCTGCTGCCCGTCGAACCGAGTTCGACGCTGCTGAGCGAGACCGAGCTCTGGCAACTCGCGTTCTCGATCGTGTCGAACTGGACGGGGCCGCTACACACCACCAAGGTGCCCTCCGGCGTGACCGAGGCCGTGCTGCGGTTACACGGCGAGATGGCAGAACACCTCGTCGATCTCGACACGCTGACCGCGTGGGGCGACGATCTGCGGTCGATGGTCGATACGTTGCCACCCGGTCCGCGGCAGCGCGCGGCGCCGAGCAAAGACCTCATCAAGATCCAGGAGGTCATCGACGAGCGTCGCGAACTGCTGCCGATGGTGGCAGCGCTGCGGGATGCGATGCGTGAACAGTCCGCGCTCGACTTCGGCAGTCAGATGTCGCTGGCCGCCCAACTGGTGCAACGTAATCCGGACGTCGCGGCGGGCGAGCGACGCTCGTTCCGGGCCGTGCTTCTCGACGAGTATCAGGACACGGGCCATTCACAGCGCATCCTGTTGTCCACGCTGTTCGGCGGTGCGGCTACGAAAGCGTCCGGAGGCGAACGCATTCCGACTGTTGCGGTCACGGCGGTCGGCGATCCGATCCAGTCCATCTACGGCTGGCGCGGCGCGTCGGCGGCCAACCTTCCCCGCTTCACCGCCGATTTCCCGCGCTCCGACGGCAGACCCTCGGAGCGACTCGAACTGCTGACGAGCTGGCGTAACCCCTCACACACGCTCGAGCTCGCGAACCGGACGTCGGAAGAGTTGCGGCGCAGGGGAATTCCGGTCAGCGTGCTGCGTCCCAGACCCGACGCGCCGTCGGGGACCGTCTCGATGGCGCTCACCCCGACGGTCGTCGACGAGCGGGCATGGCTGGGTGAGGCCATCGAACGCCATTACCGTGACGCCGAGCGTGACGGCGTCGACCCACCGACCGTCGCGATCCTGGTGCGTCGCAACGAGGATTCGGCGCCGTTGGCGGCAGAACTCGAGAGTCGGGGAATCCCGGCCGAGGTGATCGGTATCGGTGGGTTGCTCCATGTACCGGAGATCGAGGACGTCGTCGCGACGCTGCGGTTGATGGCAGATCCGATGGCCGGGACCGCGGCGATGCGGCTCCTGACCGGCGCGCGTTGGCAGTTGGGTGCAGCCGACATCGCCGCACTCTGGCGCCGTGCCACCAACCTCGCCGCCGACGCCATCGCTGCGTCCGGTGGTGCGGTCACCAGCCGCGAAGAACTCGATGCCGCGCTCGACGCCGTGCTGCCGACCGAGGTCGTCGACCGTGCCGGAATCGCCGACGCCGTCGTCGATCCGGGCGATCCGGATGCGTACACACCGCAGGGGTACGCACGTATCCGGGCGTTCGGCGCGCAGCTGGAGGCGCTGCGTAGGCGCATCGGCCAGCCGCTGCCCGAGCTCGTGGCCGACGTCGAGAACACGATCGGCGTCGGCATCGAGGCTCAGATCAGGGCTCGTCGCATGCGTGGCGCGATCACCGGCCGCGAACATCTCGACGCCTTTGCCGAGTACGTCACCGCGTACGCCGACCGTCCCGGCGCGAATCTGCCCGGCCTGCTGGCGTTTCTCGACACCGCAGAGACCATCGAGAAGGGACTCGAACCCGGCCGGATCGAGGTGGCCGAGCAACGTGTCCAGATCCTCACGGTGCATGCGGCGAAGGGCCTGGAGTGGGATGTCGTCGCGCTGCCGCACGTCGCGGCACGGATCTTTCCGGGAGGCCGCGCCGACACGACGTGGATGCGCAGCGCCAAGGAGTTGCCAGGGCCGCTGCGTGGCGACCTCGCGGAACCGGGGACGGGGGAGGGTTTCCCGACCTTCGACCTAGCAGCCGCAGGCATCAGCAACCGCAAAGAACTCGCCGAGGCGCTGACTCTGCACAAGGAGGCGATCGACGAGCGCAGGCTGGAGGAGGATCGTCGACTCCTCTACGTCGCGTTGACGCGCGCGCGCCACGACCTGCTCGTCTCGGCGCACCACTGGAGCGAGACCGGCGACAAACCGCGCGGTGGGTCCGAGTTCTTCGACGAGCTCGTCGCTATCGTCTCCGACGCCATCGCCGACCCGACCGTCGACTCCGACGGCCTCAGCATCGACGAGCTCGCCCCGCCACCGGACGACGGCGCGGCAAACCCGTTGGCCGAGCGGATCATTCGCGAGTCCTGGCCCGCGGATCGGTTGGGCTCGCGCCGCGAGGGAGTCGACGCCGCGGCACGACTCGTCCTCGACGCGGTCGCCGCGCGCAGTGCTCCGGCGCTCTTCGACGCGCCCGCGGGTAAAGCCGCCGGGTCGGACGCGACGGCCGAAGATCCTGAGATCGCGGAAGATCCTGAGATCGCGCAGTGGCGAGCAGAGGTCGACGCCCTGCTCGCCGAGCACCACCGAGGTAACCAGGCGGTCGTCGACGTCGCGCTCCCGACGCACCTGTCGGTCAGTCAACTCGTCGAACTCGACTCGGACGAAAGGGAATTCGCACGACGACTTCGCCGACCGACGCCGTTTCGGCCCAATCCGACGGCACGCCGCGGCACCGCATTCCACGCATGGGTGGAGCGTTGGTTCGGTGCGACGCGGCTACTCGATATCGACGAACTACCGGGTGCCGCCGACTCGTCGGCGTCGCCGGATGCTGATCTCGACGCACTGCGCGACGCGTTCCTGGCGTCGAAGTGGGCGTCGCGCAATCCCAGCGAGGTCGAGGTCCCGTTCGAGACGGTCATCGGCGACACGGTGATCCGCGGCCGGATCGACGCGGTGTTCGCAGAGCCCGACGGCTCGTGGGTCGTCGTCGACTGGAAGACGGGTGCGGTGCCCGGTGGTCGGCGCGACGGGGCGTCGAACGACTCGACCGTCGGTGGTGCGCAACGAGAATCCGTCGACATCCAGCTCGCCGCCTATCGGATCGCGTGGGCGCAGCTCGCGGGTGTGCCGGTCGAGCGGGTCAGTGCGGCGTTTCACTACGTCCGGCACAACTACACCCTCGAGCCAGAGGTGTTGCCCGACCATGACGATCTCGTCGCGCTGCTCGCGCGAGAGTCGGATCAGTGATACACCTCCCGGATGCATTAGATTCACACCCTGTGAAGCAAAGGTGGTTCGGCTGATGCGCGGACGCGGATTCCGACGTCGATGGCGGGGCGAGGAGCTGTCCGACGGCCCTGACTACGCACTCGTCGGCGTCGTCCGTATTCCGGAGCTCAAGCAGAGTCCGGCTCGGGCCATCGGGCGTCGGGTCATCTTCGCTGTCGTCGCGCTGTTCTTCACGGCCATTCTCGTCTACGTCGACCGCAGTGGATACCGCGACGTTCAAGACAACCCGCTCTCATTTCTCGACGCGATGTACTACTCGGCTGTGACGTTGTCGACCACCGGCTACGGCGACATCACTCCGTTCAGTCCGTCGGCTCGCCTGCTCAACCTGCTGATCATCACTCCGCTACGCGTGCTGTTCCTGATCGTGTTGATCGGTACGACGCTCGAGGTGCTAACCGAGCGGTCTCGCCAAGCTCTCAAGATCCAGCGCTGGAGGAACAACGTGCGCAACCACACCGTCGTCATCGGGTACGGCACCAAGGGTCGTACCGCGGTCGACGCGATGATCGGCGACGGCATCAAGCCGTCCGAGATCGTCGTCGTCGACAACAATCCGGGTGTCCTCGAGCATGCGGAGGCCGACGGTCTCGTGACCGTCCGGGGCGACGCCACCAAGTCCGACGTGCTGCGATTGGCGGGTGTCGCGCACGCTGCCAGCATCGTCGTGGCCGCCAACCGCGACGACACAGCCGTCCTCGCCACGCTGACGGCACGCGAACTCAACCCGCGCGCGAAGATCGTCGCGTCGATCAGGGAGTCGGAGAACACGCACCTGATGCGGCAGTCGGGCGCCAACTCGGTGGTCGTCTCGTCGGAGACGGCGGGCAGGCTCCTCGGTATCGCGACCATGACGCCGTCGGTCGTCGAGGTGATCGAGGACCTGCTGACCCCCGACGCCGGGTATGCGATCGCCGAACGTGAAGTCGATCCGACCGAAACGGGCGGCTCGCCCGCCCACACCCGCGACATCGTCCTGGGTGTGCTGCGTAACGGTGTGCTGCACCGCGTCGACGACAGCGAGGTCGAGCAGATCGAGGCGGGCGACCGGCTGCTGTACGTCCGCAAGGGCGCGGGCGACTGACGTTCGCCACCGGCGAGCGAGTAGAACAGAGACCATGGGCGCCTTTGTCTTCGACCAACCGCCGCTGCTGTCCCGGGGCACGTTCGATCGTGCCGACGAGGTCCGTGACGAGCCCGACCGCATGCTTGCGGGCTGGCCGACGGCGCGCGTACTTCGCATCGATACGGGCGGTCGCTACCCCGTCGAGCCCGACGGGGCGCTGAGGTGGATCGACAGTTCTGAGTTCGGAGACGAGCCGCCGGTCGACGCGGTGTTCCTCGCACACACCGATACCGACCTGTGGACGATCAGGGTCGAAGGACTCGACGGCAAGACCGCCGATCCCCGACGCGGAGCATCCCGACTCGACGCCGACGAGGCAGGGCTGCTCGCCACCGCGCTCGGCATCTTGAACTGGCATGCGACAGCGCGCTTTTCACCCGTCAACGGCTCGCCAACCGTCCCGGCGCGTGGCGGTTGGGTACGTCGCAATCCGGAGACCGGCATCGACGAGTTCCCGCGCACCGACCCCGCGATCATCACTGTCGTCCACGACGGTGCCGACAGAATCCTGCTCGGACGCCAAGCCGTCTGGCCCGACCGGTGGTACTCGACGCTCGCCGGCTTCGTCGAACCGGGAGAGTCGTTGGAGCAGTGCGTGATCCGTGAGGTTCACGAAGAGGTCGGGATCACCGTGCGCGAGCCGCGGTACCTGGGATCTCAGCCGTGGCCGTTCCCCAGATCACTGATGCTCGGTTTTTCCGCGATCGGCGACCCAGACGAACCGCTGCAGTTTCTCGACGGTGAGATCGGCGACGCGCAATGGTTCACGCGCGCCGAGGTGCTCGAGGCACTCGACCGCGGCGACGAATGGCTGCGGGGCATGCCCGAACCCGACGTCGCCGCCGGCGAGGACGCCCCTCGACTACTGCTTCCCGGCTCGATCTCGATCGCCCGGGCGCTGGTCGAGGCCTGGGCGCGCACGCCCGCCTGACCGGGCCTGTCTCAGACGCCGAGCTTCTTCTTGACGTCGGTGATCGACGGATTCGTGGCGGTCGTGCCGTCGGCGTACTGGACCGTCGGGACAACATGGTTGCCACCGTTGACGCTGCCGACGAACTCGGCGGCGTCGGGGTTGCGCTCGATGTCGATCTCGGTCCACTCAAGGCCTGAGCTGCGCAGGGCCGTCTTGAGTCGTGCGCAGTAGCCGCACCACGATGTGGTGTACATGGTCAGCGCGGCGGGGGTCTGATTCTCAGATGTCTCGCTCATGGCATCCACAACACGAACTCGTCGGCGCGTGTTCCCGACGCGCTTGTGGACAGCGGTGAACGGGCTCGCGTCGGCGTCGTATCGGGGTGCCATAGTGGAACCCGTGTCCGACAGCCCCTCACCGCCCCGCGCCGCACGTGACCGCAGCATCCTCGACGGACTCGACCCCGAGCAGCGGGCCGCAGTCCTCGCGCCGCGCGGTCCGGTGTGTGTGCTGGCGGGTGCGGGGACCGGCAAGACGCGCACCATCACGCGGCGCATCGCGTATCTGATCGATCAGGGGCAGGTCAATCCCGGTCAGGTGCTCGCTGTGACCTTCACGGCTCGGGCTGCGGGGGAGATGCGCGGCCGACTGAGGTCGCTCGGCGTCGGCGCCGACGGCCCCAGCGTGTTGGCGCAGACATTCCACGCTGCAGCGATGCGTCAGCTCCGCTACTTCTGGCCACGGGCGTTCGGCAGTGCCTCGTGGGAGCTGCTCGACAACAAGTTCCCACTTGTCGGACGTGCGGCACGTAAAGCCGGACTCGACAGTTCCACCGATACCGTGCGCGATCTGATGTCGGAGATCGAGTGGGCCAAGGCGTCGCTCATCGGACCTGAGGACTACGTCGCCGCCGTCACGCGCGTCACCAGGGAGACGCCCGCGCCCGCCGCGCAGGTGGCCAAAGCGTTTGCCGCCTACGAGGACGCCAAGGTCTCACCCGACGGCGACCGCCTCCTCGACTTCGACGACCTCCTCATCTACATGACGACGATCATCGAGTCCGACGCCGGTCTCGCCGACGAATTCCGTTCGCGCTACCGGTGTTTCGTCGTCGACGAGTACCAGGACGTGACGCCGGTGCAGCAGGGTCTGCTCGACGCCTGGCTCGGTCCCCGTGACGACCTGACCGTCGTCGGCGACGCCAACCAAACGATCTACACGTTCACCGGTGCCACGCCGAAGTACCTCCTGGATTTCGGTCGCCGGTTTCCCGACGCCGCGCTCGTGCGCCTCGAACGTGACTATCGGTCGACGCCGCAGGTGGTCAGCCTCGCCAACCGGGTGATCGGGGCTGCACGCGGACGGATCGCCGGGACGAGACTGCAACTGATCGGACAGCGCGACGCAGGACCAGAACCCGAGTTCGCCGAATACAACGACGAGCCGAGCGAGGCGTCGGCCGTCGCGTCGGCCATCAAGCGTCTGATGAACTCGGGTGTACCCGCCTCCGAGATCGCGATTCTCTACCGGATCAACGCGCAGTCGGAGAATCACGAGCAGGCGCTCACCCAGGCGGGTATCCCGTACCAGGTGCGTGGTGGCGAGGCGTTCTTCACCAGGGCCGAGGTCCGCCAGGCCATGCGGCAGCTCTCGCTCGTGGCGCAGCGGGGCATCCGCGACGATGTCGAACTCGTCACTGTCGTGCGCTCGGTCCTCGGCGAACTCGGCATGTCCGACGACGAGCCGACGGGTGCGCAGGCGAAGGCCCGCTGGCAGTCGTTGCGTGCTCTGTCCGGGCTTGCCGACGACATGCTTGCCGACAATCCCGCACTCACTTTGGCCGAACTGGTCACAGAACTCGATGCACGGTCGCAGGCTCGGCACCCACCGACTGTCCAGGGCGTCACGCTCTCGTCGCTGCACGCGGCGAAGGGATTGGAATGGGACGCTGTGTTCCTGGTCGGACTGACCGAGGGATCGCTGCCGATCAGCCAGGCAATCAAGGGATCGTTCGACGACGTCGAGGAGGAGCGTCGACTCTTCTACGTCGGCGTCACCCGAGCCCGCGAACATCTGCACATCTCGTGGGCGACAGCACGGAACGAAGGTGGTCGTGCGCGGCGTCGTTCGCGATTCCTCGCCGACCTCGTGCCCGACGACTCGCCCGCATCGCGTATCGCGCCGACGTCGAAGAGGGCACCTCGTAGGGGACCGACGTGCCGGGTGTGCGGTTCGCGGCTGCTCGATTCGACGGCAACTCTGCTCGGCCGGTGCGCCGACTGTCCCTCGGATCTCGACGAAGGTCTGCTCGTGGCACTCAAGGAGTGGCGTCGTACCCGAGCGGACTCGAAGAAGGTTCCAGCCTTTGTCGTCTTCTCCGACAAGACATTGCTCGCGATCGCAGAGCAACGGCCGACGGATTCGGCTGCGCTGGTGTCGATCTCGGGTATCGGTGCCGCCAAGCTCAACGAGTACGGCGAAGAGGTCATCGAACTCGTCAAAACCGCAGGTCAAAAATAGGTTGTGTGCTCTACAGCGAACCGCATAGTCTGGTTCGCGTCAGCACGGGAAGGTCACCGGCACGCTCATGTGTGCCACGACCCCTCGCGAAACCATCGAGACCGAAAGGAGTGGATCAGTGAACGGAATCGCCAACGCAATCGTGATTGCGAACACGATCGTCGACGACGCGGCATCTGCTGTGTTCTTCGAACCGATCGCAGCGATGCCAGATGCTCATCGCATCACGCACCATGCGCCGCGCGCATGTGCCGTCAGTGACCACGCCTGGCGTGCTGCAGACCTGCAGCCCGCACCGCGTCTCGGTGCCACCGGTTTCCTACCGGCAGCACCGGTAGCGAGCACTGCCGCAGCGAAGCGAGCGATGCAGCGGTTCCCCGTACTGACTCGGGACCTCTCCACGTAGGAGGGTTTCGACAGCCACAACGGCCACGGGTGAATCGCACAAGGCGACCCGTGGCCTTTCTCGTGACGGATCACCGAACCACCACACCAGTGGATCGGCGACTCCCATCACGTCGAGGCCGAGGGCCATCGCCACAGACGATGACCAACCTCGAACAGATGTGGAGTACCAGATGACCGTCGAATGTGTTCTGGAGTCCTGTATCTCGGCGGACTGCGAGGTCGCTGCCGGGAACGCGCTGAGTGCCTCACCGGCACTGAGCGCATCGACCCTTCCGTGTCAGGAAGCCGACGCCGACCTGTGGTTCGCCGAAGACCCTCGTGACCTCGAGCGCGCCAAGGCGATGTGCGCCGACTGCCCGCTGCGGGCGCAGTGCCTGCAGGCCGCGCTTGACCGCGCCGAGCCCTGGGGCGTCTGGGGCGGCGAGATCTTCGAGCGTGGTGCCGTGATCGCGCGCAAGCGCCCCCGCGGCCGCCCGCGCAAGACCGCAGCCTGACATGGACGGACACGACCCACGCGGCCCCCGCCTCATGCGACAGACGACGTCGCAGATGGCGGGGGCCGCGTTGCGTTCTCGGTGACTGCGACCTGGTGCGTGGGTCACCGTCAGGGACGCGCGCGGAAGCGGACCGCCCACTCGTTCGTCTCGACCTCGACGTCGGTGAAGCCCGCTGCGTTCAGTCGTTCGGCCAACGTCGACGGATCGACCGGCACACAGACGTCGCCCGCGTGCAGTGTTGGGGTGCTGCTCGAGCGTCCGGTGATCTGTATGACGTTGACCCCCGAAATGGGCCCAGGTTGTCATACGGATCGGGCTGGCATACGGATCGGGCTCATGCGACAAGACGATGTCACCCCGGCTAGGTGGTCATCGTGGGTAGGTGGTGATGGTTTCGCCGGTGCGGGTGCTGGTCCAGGTGATGGAGAGGTCGGTGTGCATGGTGGGTGTCCAGATGCCGAGGTGTTTGCGTTGGTGGTCGGGTCCGCAGAGGGGGACCAGGTTGAACAGCACGGTCCAGCCGCCCGCGTGGGGGTCGGCGTGGTTGAACTTGACCAGGTGGTCGAGTTCGGCGTGTTCGGCCGGTTTCCCGCATTCGGGGAATCGGCACACTCCGTGTAGAGCGATGACTTGTTCGCGTAGCCAGTCGGGTATTCGGTATCGCGGCGCCCACGCTGGTGGGGCCAGGTAGCCGCCGTGGCCGGTGGGGTCGGCGGGAGGTGCGGGATTGTCGGGCAGCCCCTGTGCGGCGAGGTTCGATGCCATCGTGGCGAGTGTGAGGCCTGGTGAGGTGAGGTTTGCTGCGGTGAGGTCGGGGAACGCGACGGGTCGTGCGATCACGCCTGCCGCGAGTTCGGCTGCGTGGGCGGGGTCGATTGCTCCGAAGCCGACGAGCCGGGGAACCTCGACCCCGGCAGGGTCGATGAGCACTTCCAATGCCGTCTGTTGCGCGGGCTCGGCTGTCGGCTCTTCGGTATTGCGCTCATCGCACGTCGCGCCGTCAGCGGCCACTTCGACGTCGGCCTCGTCGAACGGTGCTGCGTCGCAATCTGTTTCAGTGTCGGATGGTGTGGCGGGACAGTCGGGGTTGCCGCAGTGGCAGGTGAGGTGGGCGCCGGGCAGGCCCTGGATGTCGGCGAGGGCGGCGACGCGGCGTCGGCCTTGTGGGCGTGGGTCGTCAGAACAGAGTCGTTCGTCGATGAGTGTGGAGATGCGCTGGGCGAGGTGGAGGCCTTGTTCGGCGGGTAGGCAGCCGTCGAGGGTGACGTGTCCGTGTGTGTCGGGTCGGATGTGGATGTTTTGGTTGCGCTCGGCGAAGTCGTGGCGGGCGTCGGTGGCGGCGTCGGGGTCGAGGGCGATGACCAGCTCGGCGAGTTGATCGCGCAGGGTGGAGTCGGCGGAGGTGCGTCGCGCGAGTTCCAGCGCGAGGGGTTCGGCATTCGCCCGCAGCGACGAGTCGAGTACCGACAGTTGGTCGGCGACGATTTCGATGCGGGACAACCGGATGTGGCCGTCGAGGAATGCGGTGGCGGTGTCGGGGAGGTCGGTGAGGTGGGCGCCGAGTACGGCGTAGCGGCGGGCCAGTGATCGGGAGATGCCGAGTTGCAACGAGATTTCGGCGATCGCTGCTTTGTCGACGGCGTGGTGAGTGTGCGGGCGGGTGGCGGCGACGACGAGCATGTCGTCGGCGATCGATTCGCCGATGCGGTAGGCCAGGAGCGCGGTGCGTGCTTCGGCTTGGCGTGCGAGGCGTTGGGTGGTGCGGGCGACCTCGTTGAGTTCGACGCCGGACAGGTGACCGATCGTGTCGAGGTCGGTGGAGGTGAACGAGAGCGGTGAGGGAGGGGACGGTGAGGTCGGGGCGTGGTCGTCGATGATGTCGGTCATGGCCACCCCCTTTGCGCCGTTATGTCGGTGATCGCTTGTGTGTTCGATCTGACAACAACGCTACAGGGTGGGTACGACAATTCGGACACACGGAAAACTCAGTCGGCGAGCCCCGGCACCCACTTCTCCATGATTGCCCGGTAGGGGGCCTCGGCGTCGAGTTGGGAGGCGATGCCCACGCAGCCCGCGAGGACACGGAACACCATCACATACTGCTTGGGCACGTTGAGGTTTCGCGATGTCTTGTACACGTCGCCCCGCACGTCGGTTGCCTTGCCCGCGGCGCGTTGGAGCCACTTACGGGTGAAGTGGAATGACTCGGTGTAGAGCGGGTCGACGTAAGGCTTCAGGTAGGCCTCGATGTCGGTGGGGCTCACCCGGTCGGCGCGGGACCGCAGGATGAAGCCTGCCTTGATCATCTCTTCGGTCAGCTCGTCGTACTGCTTGTCACGAGCGAGCCGCAGGATGGGACCGGTTTCGGGAGGTAGTCCGTTGGGGTAGTGGCCGACGGCACCGAAGTCGAGTACGCCGAAGCGACCGTCGTCGGTAATGAAGAAGTTGCCCGGATGCGGATCGCCGTGCAGCAGTCCCACGCGGAACGGCGAGCTCACCTCGAACGTCGCCATGCGGGCGGCGGCCTCGTTGCGGGTGGCCTGATCGCCGGAGGTGATGATCTTCGAGAGCGGGGTGCCGTCGAGCCACTCCGACACGACCACCTTGGGCGCGCTCGCGATGACCTTCGGGATGACGAAATCGGAGTCGCCGTCGAATGCCTTCGCGAAGGCGCGCTGGTTGTCGGCCTCGCCGAGATAGTCGAGCTCGGCCTCGGTGCGGTCGATGAGTTCGTCCATCATCGCCTTGACGTCGGTCCCGGGCGAGAGTTTCTGCAGCAGTCCCGACATCCTCGACAGCGTCTTGAGGTCGGCCTTCAACGCGTGGTCGGCGCCGGGATACTGCACCTTGACGGCCACTTCGCGGCCGTCGGACCAGACGCCCTTGTGGACCTGACCGATGCTCGCCGACGCCGCGGGCTCGTCGGAGAATTCGCGGAAACGCTGACGCCACTTGGTGCCGAGTTGCTGGTCGAGAACCTTGTGGACCTTCGTCGCGGGTAGCGGGGGAGCCTCTGCCTGCAGTTTGGTGAGTGCTTCACGGAAGGGTTCGCCGAACTCGTCGGGAATCGCGGCCTCCATGATCGACATGGCCTGGCCGACCTTCATCGCGCCGCCCTTGAGCTCACCGAGCACCGAGAACAACTGATCGGCGGCCTTCTCCAGGAGCTCCTGGTTGACCTCGTCCTTGTCTTTTCCGACCATCCGTTTGCCGAAGCCGGCGGCCGCTCGACCTGCCATACCGATGGGTAGCGTCGCCAACCGTGCGTTGCGACGATGCTGCCCGCGTGTGATGTCGGTCATGGTGTCCTTTCCCCATCACAGGATAGAGGACCGACCTGAGGATCGGCCTCAGCCATCAGGCCCCATCACCCGGCGGCAACGTCGTATTGGCACCGGCACAACGGATGCGGAACCCACGTTTTGGTGACGATCCTCGTCGTCGGCTCGGAATGAAGTTCGACGGTGCGCCCGAACAGCTCGGGTGGTCGCGCGCCCAGGGGTGCGCAGATCGCCACGGACAGTTGCTCGATGTGCTCATGGGCGAGGGCGGCGGTCGCCCGAACCGTGGCGGGCCGGCCGTGGCCGGCGACCCGCACCAACTGCGCCGCGACGATCGGCCATTCGGGGTCACGGTCAGCGCGATGCAGGTCGATGCACGACAGGCAGCTCGTGAGTCCCGGCAGCACCAACGGTCCGACGATCCCGACCCCGTCACGCATCCGCACCTGAAGATGAGGCCGTCCCGCGTCCATGAGGCCGGAGACGAGCATCGTGTCGTGCACGAGATAGTCGGTGAGCACCACCAGATCCGTCGGCCACCCCGACACCGGATGCTCGGGCGACGGCCGTCCGCTCGACCGCGTGACGGAGAAACCCGAGTCGGCCAGGGACGTCGCGAGATGCGAGCCCAACGGCCCCGAGCCGTGGACGCGGATACGACGCAGCCGGTCGTCGATACGCCGAGGCGACGCCGCGAGTCCCTGCAACGCACGGCCCGCCGCGACCAGATGTTCGAGCAGGGTGGACAGGTCGTCGGGCGTCAGGCCTGTCGCGGCGAGATCGGTCGCGACGTCGGACATTCGCTGTGGACTCTCAAGCTTCACGAGTAGGTTCGCGAGCTGCCGCGCCGACACCTCGCGGTCGAGTTCGACCACGATGCCGCTGTCGGGGCCACTACCGATCTGCAGCCGATTTCCCGGTCGGATCACCACGACGGTGCCCGGAATGACAACCGGCAGAGACTCATCCGACTCAACTGCAATCGACTGAGGGGCGGCCGCCGTCGATGTCAGCAGTTCACGTGCACGTCGCGCCATGCGGCAACTCTGCCAGCAGAATCGGGGCGCGTGCCGAGGAGCGCGACGTTATCCACAGCCGACGCCGCGCGCAGGACTTCATGCACAGATGTCGAGCACGTCAGGCGTTGCCGTCGTCCTTCTTGTCATCGCCGGACTCGGACTCGGGCTCGTCGCCGGAGTCTTTCGCTGCCTCCTCGGCGAGCGTGCGTTCCAGCTCGGCGATCGCCTCGTCGATGCCGCCCACGTCCCCGCCGATGACGCGGTCGATGAAGCCCGCGGGATTGTCGAGGTCGTCGGCGTCGGGCATCAGATCGGGATGCGCCCAGACGCCGTCGCGATTGTTGATGTCGCTGGCCTCGGCGAGTTGACGCCACAGGGCCGACGCCTCGCGCACCTTGCGGGGACGCAGCTCGAGTCCGACGAGCGTCGCGAACGTCTGCTCGGCCGGGCCGCCGGAGGCGCGACGTCGACGCATGGTCTCGGTGAGCGCGGCCGTGCTCGGGATTCGATCAGAAAGTGCTTGTGACACAACCTGTTCCACCCAACCCTCGACGAGGGCGAGCAGAGTCTCAAGCCTGCTCAGCGCAGCCTTCTGCTCGGGAGTTGTCGTCGGCTCGAACGACGCCGACGAACTCATCAGCTCCTCGAGCTTCGACGGATCGGAGAACAGTTGCGCCGGATCGATGTTCGCGGTGAGGTCGGTGATGCCGCTGAAATCGACGGTGATGCCACGCGCGTACTCCTCGACCGTCGCGAAGAGACGCTGACGCAGCCACGGCACATGCGTGAAGAGGCGCAGATGTGCAGCCTCACGTGCGGCGAGGAAGACGACGATCTCCTGTGCCGGCTGCTCGAGTCCTTCGGCGAACGCCGCGATCGCCTCGGGGAGCAGCACGGCCTCACCCTCGGGTGCGAGGGGCAGACCGATATCGGTGGAGGTGAGAACCTCCTTGGCCAGTTGGCCGAGTCCCTGCCCGAGCTGGGTGCCGAAGGCCATGCCGCTCATCTGGGTCAGCATGCCCATCATCGGACCAGCGAACTGCGCTGCCTCGGGAGGCAAATTCTGCTCCCAGGTACGCGAAAGCTGTTGGGCGACGGGGTCGCAGAGGCGCTTCCACGTCGGCATGGTTTCTTCGAGCCACTGCACCGGCGTCCACGCGACAGACTTGCTGACGCCACTGGGAAGTGTGGTCGCGTCGTCGAGCCAGACGTCGGCGAGACGCACAGCGTCGGTGACGGCGTTCGTCTCCCGCTCGAGCACAGGGGTGAAGTTCCCGATCTGCTGGCGGGCGAGATTCGACGCGAGGTCGTAGTTGACCGGCCCCGATCCCTTGCCCTGACCGCCGAATCCGAAGGTTCCGGAACCCATCCCGCTGAGCATGCTCCCGAGCTGGCTGAACACCTGGCCGAGTGCTGCAGGGTCGAGGGACTCACCGCCGAGCGCGAAGCCGAACGGATTCTGTGCGGAATCACCGCCGCCAGAGGCGCCGCCGGACGCACCACTGCCCTTGTCGTCGCGGTTCTTGTCGCGGTTGTTGTCGTCACCGTCGCCGGACGGGGAGAAACCGAAGGGCAAATCACTCATGGGTTCCACGGTACCGTCCGAGTCGACCGTGGGTGACCTGCGAGCCGTTCGCCTTGAGCGTAGTTCGCTCAATGATCTTCGACGCTGCGCGACGTCGACTCAAGCGCGCCCGCTCACGCCTGCCTGCATATCCCGCTCGCGGCGTCGATTATGGTGGGCGGAATGACAGGTCCCGCAACGATGGTGCGGCAGCATTCCCGCCGAATCGCCACCATCGCAGTGACGACGCTGCTCCTACTCATTCTCATCGTCGTCGGCACAACGGTGCAGGTGCCCTTCGTCGCCCTCGGACCAGGTCCGACCGTCAACACGCTGGGCAAGCTCGACGACAAGCCCGTCGTCGACATCACCGGTACCCCCGTCGACCCGACGGACGGAAACCTCAACCTCACGACGGTGTCGGTCAGCGACGGCCTCACCCTGTTCGACTCGATCCGTCTGTGGGTCTCGGGCCGCTACACCGTGCAGCCCCGTGAGCAGATCTTCCCGCCCGACCAGACGACGCAGCAGGTTCAGGAACAGAACCAGCAGCAGATGACCGGGTCGGAGAGCACCGCGACCGCAGCTGCGCTGCGCCACCTCGACCGTCCGACCAAGCTGATCGTCGACTCCGTCGCCGCAGACGGACCGTCGTCGAAGGTGCTTCGGCAGGGCGATCAGATCCTGTCGGTCGGTGGGGCAGCGGTCTCGACCTCGGAGGACGTGCAGTCGGCCGTACGCAAACAGAAGCCGGGTGCGCAGATCCCGATCGAGATCGATCGCGCGGGTACCAAACAAACCGTGACGGTCACCGCGGCCGCTCGTCCCGACGACAACGACGTCGCCTACATCGGACTCACCCCGGATGTGGTCAACGCTGACCCCAACCTGAAGATCTCCTACAACGTCGGCGACATCGGCGGACCGTCGGCGGGTCTGATGCTGACGCTCGCGGTGATCGATCGCCTCTCGCCCGGGGAGCTGACCGGCGGCAAGTTCATCGCGGGCACCGGGACGATCACCGACGACGGCACAGTTGGCCCCATCGGCGGGATCACACACAAGACCCTCGCCGCCCGTGAGGCAGGAGCCACCGTATTCCTGGTGCCGGAACGCAACTGCACCGAGGCCAAGTCCGACGCTCCCGACGGCTTGCAACTGGTCAAGGTCAACTCGCTCGACTCCGCACTCTCGGCGCTCGACGACGTACGCGCGGGCAAGGACGCACCCCACTGCTGATCGGGGGTCGACCCCGCTGAGTTCTACCCCTGCGCCTCGCGGTCGTCGAGCGTGGCAGCCAACGCCGACTGCAGCGTCGACGCCAATTCTGGATGCGTGAGCAATTCCATCGGCGCGTCGGGATCGTCGTCGGGGGCGGGCTGTAACCGCATCAGCGACAGCGTTTTTCCACCGCGCAGAGCGCCGACGGCCAGGCGTGCTGTGCGGGCCGACGGATGTTTGCGGGCCGCGGCGCGCGCTGCGGACTCGCTCGCGGCGGGATCGGCGAGGAGTGGTTCGAATGCGGAGTCGAGGTCGCCTTCGGCATCCGGCGGCAACACGACGATCTCCAGAACCAGCGCCACGCCTTCCACCGGCGGGCTCCACGTCGCCGTCGCCAAGAACTCTTCGAGCTGTGCGTACGGTTCGTCGCCCGCGGAGACCTCGAGTGGCTCCTGCGCTACGGGACTAAGCGCGGAATCGTCGTCCTCGGCGACCAGGCCCGGATTCTGCTCGGCGATCAGACTCGTCGGCACCAGAGCGAACAACTGCGGCGGCTGACCCCATCCGCCGAGTTCGACGTGATCGAGTATGTCGTGCAGTGCGCGGCCGAGATCGTCGGGGGAGAACTGGCCGCGGTCGGTGTGCTCGTCGGTCATGGCTGTCAATACTGCCCCGTGTGCCACGAAGACGTACCGGGACCATGGGATCCGATGGCGCCCGCGCGAGGACAGTACAGTGAATGCCACGATCGCGCTGTGAGGTGCGGCAGCCCCGGAGATGTCCGAAATGACCGAACCGGGACCGCCCTGCAATGATCGCGCTGAGAACAACGATCGCACCGAGAACGATGGCACTGGGAGAGTGGGTTAGTGGGCGTACGCGGGCCGGCGGGCATGCCGACACTGTCGCGCAGAAGCAAGATTGCCATCGGGGTGGGTGTCGCCATCCTCGTGGTGTTGTTGGTGGGGCCACGGCTCGTCAGCATCATCACCGACTGGCTGTGGATGTCCGACGTCGGATACACCGAGGTGTTCTCCACGATCGTCTGGACACGCATCGCGCTCTTCCTGATCGTCGGCGTCCTCGCCGGCGGTCTGATCTTCGGAGCCGTTGCGCTGGCTTATCGGTCGCGTCCGGTTTTCGTGCCCGCAAGCGGTCCGAATGACCCACTGGCCCGGTACCGGGCCTCGATCATGGGCCACATCCGCTGGTACGCGATCATCCCGCCGATCCTCATCGGACTGATCTTCGCGCTCGTCGCGCAGGGGTCGTGGGCCACGGTGCAGACCTTCCTGCACGGAACCGAATTCGGGCAACGCGACGCACAGTTCGGCCTCGACGTCGGGTTCTACGCCTTCGACCTCCCGTTCTATCGGTTCGTGCTCAACATCCTGTTCGTGGTCGTGGTGATCTCCTTCTTCGCGAGCCTGATCACCCACTACCTCTTCGGCGGCATTCGTCTCGGTGGCGGAGGCAACTCGATCACCAACGCCGCGCGTATTCAGTTGGCAGTCCTCGCGGGAACCTTCTTGGTGCTCAAGGCGGTGTCGTATTGGTTCGATCGATATTCGCTGTTGTCGAGTCAGCGCAAGCAGGAGATCTTCACCGGCGCGAGCTACACCGACATCAACGCGGTGTTGCCGTCGAAACTGATCCTCATGGTCGTAGCGATCATCTGTGCCGTCGCATTCTTTGCGGGCGCGGTGATGCGCGATCTGCGTGTCCCTGCGCTCGCGACCGTGCTGATGTTGTTCACCGCGCTCGTCATGGGCGTCGGTTGGCCGTTGGCAATGGAGCAGTTCTCGGTCAAGCCGAACGCCGCCCAGAAAGAACTCGAATACATCCAACGCAATATGGATGCGACGAAACAGGCGTACGGGCTCGTCGACGGGACCAACGTCGAATATCAACGTAATTGGACACAACAACCGGCCGATCCTGTCGCGGTCAACAATGACAGCGCAACGCTGTCGAACATCCGCGTCCTCGATCCCAACGTGATCGAGCCGGCATTCACCCAGCGTCAAAAGCTCAAGAACTTCTACGGATTCCCGACGCAGCTCGCCGTCGACCGCTACACCGTCGACGGTCAGCAGCGCGATTTCATCGTCGCCGCACGCGAACTCGATCCCAGCAAGTTCGACGCCAACCAGCAGAACTGGATCAACAAGCACACCGTCTTCACGCACGGCAACGGATTCATTGCGGCGCAGGCGAACACCGTCGACGAAGCTTCGTCGGATGCCGAGAGTGATCGTGGTGGCCTGCCGGTGTTCGCGGTGAGCGACCTGGAGAATTACCAGACAGAAGACTATAAGGCCAATGCTCCGATCAAGGTGAGCCAGCCGCGCATCTACTTCGGCGAGCTGATCGCCAAGGTTGATCCCGACTACGCGATCGTCGGCTCCACAGAAGGCGACCGCGAGTACGACCTCGACGGCAAGAACTACACCTACAGTGCCGATTCGGGTGTCTCACTTGGCAACTGGTTCAACCGGATCCTCTATTCGGTCAAGTACACCGAACGCAACATCCTGCTGTCGAACGCGATCAACTCGAACTCGAAGATCATCTACAACCGTGACCCCCGCGACCGCGTCAAGAAGGTCGCACCGTGGCTGACCGTGGACTCCAAGACGTATCCGTCGGTGATGGCCGACGGGTCGATCAAGTGGATCGTCGACGGCTACACCACCCTTGCGACGTACCCGTACGCGCAGAAGACGTCGCTGCAGGATGCGACGACCGATGCCCAGGAGCTCAACCGCGGACAGACCGGCAGGACGCAGGTCAACAAGCAGGTGTCGTACGTGCGCAACTCGGTGAAGGCGACCGTCGACGCCTACACCGGCAAGGTGACCCTGTACGAGGTCGACCAGAACGACCCGGTACTCAAGACCTGGATGAAGGTCTTCCCCGGAACGGTCAAGCCGCGCAGCGACTTCGACAAGCAGGAAGACCTCAAGCAGCACGTGCGCTACCCCGAGGATCTGTTCAAGATCCAGCGTGCGCTGTTGTCGCGCTACCACGTGTCGGACCCGGGAACGTTCTTCCGCAGCAACGACTTCTGGTCGATCCCGAACGACCCGACAAAGGATGACGCGACCCAGCAGGGCCTGAGCCAGCCGCCGTACTACTTCACCGCGGCCTCGCCGCGCGGGCCGCAGGCCGAGTTCCAGTTGACGACGGTGATGAACGGTTTCAACAGCCGATTCCTCTCGGCGTACATGACGGCGTCGTCGGACCCCGATGACTACGGCAAGATCACCGTCAAGACGCTGCCGACGACCAAGCAGACCGTCGGACCGCAGCAGGCACAAGAGAACATGAAGAGCGCCGGACCCGTGGCATCCGACCGAAAACAGGTCGAGGACACCACCAAGGTCACCTACGGCAATCTGCTCACCCTTCCGGTGGGACAGAACGGCGTGCTCTACATGGAGCCGATGTATACGCAGTCGAAGACCGACGACTCCGCGATACCGAAGCTCTACCGCGTGCTGGTCTACTTCAACGCGGCCAGCGACGAGGCCCGCGTGGGTTACGCGGCGACGGTGGCCGAGGCGCTTAAGCAGGTGGGCATCTCGCCCGCCCAGGCGACGACACCCGAGAACGGGCCGGTCGATGTCGGCAACGATGGCCAACAGCCGATCGCGCAGCCGACACAACCGACCCAGCAGGGGCCTTCGTCACCTCAGCGTGAGGCCGCGGTGAAGGAGATCGGTGCTGCACTCGGCCAGCTGAAGGATGCGCAGACCAAAGGCGACTTCACCGCCTACGGCGAGGCGCTCGACCGGCTGAACAAGGCTGTTCAGCAGTACGAGTCACTGCCCGCGGGTAACTGACCTCAAGCAACGGTGATTCTCGGCGTCGGACCATAGCGGTCCGACGCCGAGAGTCGTTGTGGGTCCTGTCTTGCCGGTCTCATCGTGCGCCCAAATGTGCTCTGGCGCACTGAATGCCGTGTTTCACGGGACCATCACATCGGTCCTTCACGATGCAAGCATCGTCGATGCCGATGGCTAATGTGACAATCGCGAGTGCTCGATTCGCCGGGTGCCGATTGTTCGTTGGGGAGGTCGGGGAAGATGCCACCGCTGAGTCGGCTCGCTCGAATCCAGATCGCTGTGCTGATCATCGCAGGGCTTGTGGTGTCGATCTTTGCGGGCATTCGCTACGTGCATCTCAATCGTGTTGTCGGCGTGGGGATCTACACGGTCGACGCTCATCTACCGGAGTCCGGTGGCATCTTCACCAACGCCGAGGTCACCTTTATGGGCGTGCCGGTCGGTCGTGTCGGCACACTGGCGCTCAGGTCGGACGGGGTCACCGTGCCGCTGATCCTCGAATCCTCCGGACCCGATATACCCGCGAATTCGGTTGCCGTGGTGGCGAATCGGTCGGCTATCGGTGAGCAGTATGTCGATCTGCGACCGCAGTCGGGGTCCGGACCATTCCTGCACGACGGATCGGTCATCACCAAGACTTCCGTCCCGCCGCCGATCGAGGACGTCGTGTCGTCGGCGCTCGACTTCACCTCGTCGATTCCGATCGACGATCTGCACACCGTGATCACCCAGCTCGGCGCGGCGTTCAACGGGCAGGCGGATAACCTCACACGGCTCGTCGACTCGCTGGGGAAGCTCTCGCGCGCCGGGGTTGACTCACTGCCGCAGGCGATCTCGCTGATCAATTCGGCAGACTCCGTGCTCGCGACGCAAGCGGCGCAGTCGGATCAGATCCTGGCGTGGTCGCGCAGCCTTGATCTGATCACCGCGACGCTCGCGTCGTCGGACCCCGATCTGCGCAGGCTGCTGACGACGGGAACGACATCGGCCACGCAGATCTCCACACTCATCCAGCGCAACGGTGGCGACATCGGCAAGGTGGTCGGGCAACTCTCCGAGGTAGCTCGCACCATCGAGCCCGCGGGCTACAACATCGGGAACACCTTCGCGATGCTCAGTCTGCTGTCCGCGCAGGGGCATACGACGGCGCCGGGCGACGGTCAGATCCACTTCGGCGTCGTCCTGGAGACCAATAACCCGCCGGCGTGCACGCAGGGCTACGAGTCGACCAACGCGATGCTCGCGCGTGTTCGACGTGAGAAGCCGACTTTCGACATCAACTACGACGAGTTCCCGTTCAACACCGAGGCGCGCTGCACCGTGCCCTTCGGTAACCCGACGGCCGTCCGTGGCGCACAACGAGTCTCGACCGCCAACCCTGACACCCCGCAGCCGTGGGACTCGATGCCGAAGAAGGACCCCGACAAGCTGAATCTGTATCCGCTCGCGCAGCAACTCGCGGGTCTGATGGGCGTGCGGTCGGCGGGGTGATTCGGGCAAATGTGTCGTCGGTCACCACGACGCTCGCCGACCCCACTTTTCGATGCATCGCCGCAGTTCAGAAGGGGTGGCGCAATGGATTTGCATCTGCGCCGAACGCACCTGTAACGTGGTGTTCACCAACGCGGGGTGGAGCAGCTCGGTAGCTCGCTGGGCTCATAACCCAGAGGTCGCAGGTTCAAATCCTGTCCCCGCTACTAGGAACCGGCCCCGTCGGGACGATGCAAATCGTCTCGGCGGGGCCGGATTCGTTTCTCGGGTCGGCTCAGTGCGGAATGGGGCGCAACCGGCCAAAATGTCTGTATGGCCTGGGCGTGTCTGGGGTTGGTTTAGCGGGATCTGCCGCCCCATCCGTGTTGGAGGCCGTTACCGTCTTCCCAGCTGTAGCTCGAACCCACGGTGGGGCCGAGGGGTTCGGCGTTGACGGCATGGGCGCGGGTTGTAGTGCTCGGCCCGGACGAGGCTCCTGGGTTTGTGGGGGTTGGGCGGTGAGGCTGTTGAGTTTCCATTCCCGCGCCCGTCGGGAGTGTTCGGTCAAGAGGCCTCGATGTGCGCGGAACAGGTCTTTGAGGGCTTTGTTCGGCTGCCTTCTAGGGGCGAGGCGGTGGCTAGCAGTGGGTGGCTGTCGTCGGAGAGGGTGGGGTCGATCCAGGTGAACAGTTCGTTGTTGGCGATGAGTCGACGGAACAGACCGCGGGTCGTGCGCAGGTCGCGGTGGGTGTACCACCAGGTGCTGGTGTCAGGGACCCCGGTGGGGCGTTCGGTGCGTGTGCAGGCGTAGGTGCGGTGCCGTAGGTAGTGATTCCATCGCTGTTCCCAGTCGTGGTAGGTTGCCAGCCGCAGCACAGCTTGGTCTGCGTTACGGAAATTCATCAATGCTGTTGTCAGGGTGAGGATCTAGCGTCCGGGTTCCAGCCGGAGCCGGAAGGTGTAGTGGCGGCGGACGGTTTGGAAGATGTGGAAGTAGCAGCGTTGGACCCGGGTGTTGGGCCTGTCGTCAGCCAGCGCGGCGGCCGGTCCACGCCCCCGTCAATGACCGCGATGCGGGTTGGCGGGCCAGGATCTGCTGCCAGGCGATCTTCTTCTCGTGGTCACACCATTGCCAATCCAAGACGTGGCCGCCGTCGAAGGCGATCAGCAGACACCACGACTGGAAGTAGGTGCCGTCGAGGAGCACCAGGCCGGCCGGCGTCTGCGGTGGGGTCGGGTCGGTGGTGGGACCTCGATCTTCCAGCACCACGCGGTGTCTCGGCGGAACGTGCAGCCACTTGACGATAGTTCGGCAGGTCGGGGGCCCTCGAGTAGCCAACTCGCAAACGCGTCGGGTTGGGCTTTGCGTGTGATATCGGTGCGTGACTGTGTACGCGATGCCCCGCAACTCGTGCAGCGCCAGCGGTGCGACCGGCGCTGGTCGTGCCGTTCTTGACGAGCCAGGCGCCGCGTACACCACACACCGGGGCATTCCTGGGACCTGACACACTGAACGTGCTTTCAGAGCATGTTCAGACCCCCGTCGCCCTAGGTCAGGACCCAGAAATCACGGTCTTCGTACACATTTTGGCCTAAACCCGAGGTTCACGAGGCCGTCAAGGCTTCATATGCGAGCACAACCATCGAGGCTGGCATTCGGTGCTGGCTGCCGGACTCCGGCCAAGAACTTGCTGACTGCGGCTACCTGGCATCATCTGTGGACAGCTTCTGTTGTTGGCGATCGACAGTTGACGAGATCAGTTCCGACAGCAAGCAGGAACTGGCTCTAGAACCGCTAGCACAACTATCGGGTACCGCGAACGGATCTTGTGTTGCTATCATCAAAGAGTGAGTGATGCGTCGGATGATAGTAGCCGGATTATGCACGGCTACTATCATGGGACTGAAGATGGAGATATCGATCTTTCTCATCCCATGACCCACGGTGAGGTCGTGGAACTATATTGGGCTGCTCAGCAAGATGAGCCATCATCGGCTTCGGATATCTATTTTGATTTCCATAAGTTTGATGTGGTTCAGTTTATTCTTTTCGCTGATCGTCTAAGCTCTGCAATATTGGTCTATCGCGCGGCTCGCAACCAAATTGAGAAGTTTCGCGAGCAGATCCTTGCTGACAATGAATCGGATACGTACGCGACAGCCGGTTGGGGAGCTGAAAGGAAGATCCTGGTTGAAGGAAATATTTCAATCTTAAACGAGAGTCTGTACACCGTGGCTGGTGCCGTAACCGTGGCGGCAGTTGCGGCACTAGAATCGCTGTTAAAAGACTTGGATGAGCGTTCTGCGGCTACAAATTCTGGATTGCAGAAGCGCGCAGATTATTTTCTAGGCGAGCACTCGAGCACCTGTGAAAAGCGAGACTTGAAGTTGTTCCGGAAGAAGCTTGCTTTAGTGGCTCGAAGGCGCAACCAGTTTGCTCACAACTTGACTGGTTCGTACTTCGATCGCTCGCAAGATGCAAGTCAAATGTTTACAGACAATAGCGTCGAAGAGACATTTCAGACAGTGGCAGATCTTGGTATTGGTATTGAGCGTATGTACTTGCACAAATCTTGAACTCCAACCTGGGCTGTGGGCCAGGAGGTTGCTGGAATGACTCGACGAGACATCTCAGTTGACTCACACTTTATGTGATGAAAATTGAATAATTGACCTATTTGCGTCCCATTCCGAACTCCTGACCTGGATCTCGACCTGATAGCTCAGTTGGCGCTGGAAACCGTCGTCCACTTTGCGGTAAATCATTTCACTCTGGAGGAGCGCCCCGAGTAGAACGAGCCAAATCGAAAGCATGCCGATGAGGCTGGATGATCCGTTCAAAGAATTCCTCTGGTTGCGGCGATTCGTGGTTATCCGCGTCGAGCCATGAACGATGGCACGGTCTGGCGACTGCATGGTTGGAATCCTTTAGTACAGCGCGGTACTTGCAGTGAACTCTAGGCGTGGGTAAACATGTTTCGATTTTCATTCGACTATGTGCAGGTCCTGGTTCGCCCGATGTCGTCCTCGTCAGCATTGGGCATGACCTGTCGGAAGTTCTCGGTGAGCTATCACGGCGTCGTGCAGGTGTTTCTCCGGTCGGCGTCGCGCGCCCAGCCCGGTCGGCGCCGTTCACCGATGTCGGCAGTTGCCGTGGATCCGACGCTCGCGTGCTCTGCGGTATCCGTCTCAGCCGCGCTGTCTGCGCCGTCTGAATCTTCCGGCGCGTTCGCACTCGCACTCCCCGGCGTGATGTCGCCGCCCAGCCGGCGCCAGAGTGACGCGACGGCAAGTACCGCGGCGGCGGCGATCACCAGGCTGACGACGGTGATGACCTTCCACCACGTCGACCCGTCTGACGACTGTTGCTGAGCAACAATCGAGTTCGCATCGGTGGACGGCGCCGCACCGTGTGCGGCGTCGTGGCCGCTAGACTCGGGGACGAGTGTCACCACGGGTGCGGGGGTGTTCTGGTTCCGTCTGGGCGTCGGCCGCCTGTTCGTTCTAGGAGAAGACGGTGCCGTTGGCGTAACGCTGTTCTGTGGGGAGCGTGACCGACGTCGTGCCTGCGGGCCAACGGCCGCCGGAGAACGCGAAGACGCCGTATTCGGTTGGCTTGAGACCACTCTCGGGTGTGTTGGCCTGCCAGGTGATCTTGGAGACGCGTTCGGAACCGTTGGACTGCGTCTTCTCCGTCGTGGCCGTCCACCTCGGAATCGGCAGTGTACGAACAGAACTGAGATCCACACTGGCAGGCAGCGTGACGCTGATCGGCGGTCTCGCCGCAGAAGTCACGCGCATCTCCCATCGGTCACATGTCTTGGCAGGCAAACATCGTTGCTGCTGCCGACGTCATGTTTCCCGATCATCAAGCGCGCGAGAAGCTTTGGAATCGGAGCGGTTCTGGTGTTCTCAGGGCGCGAGGAGGGCGGTCAGCGTCACCGTTCTGTGATGACGAAATCTGAGGGCTTCGTAGAGTCGGATTGCGTTCTCGTTCAGTCCATTAGCGTGGAGGAACGGTATGCGCCCGGCTTCGCGGACGCCCGCGGCGACTGCGGTGACCAGAGCGGAGGCGTATCCGCGGTTGCGGTGGTCGGGGTGGACACAGACCGCGCTGATCTCCGACCATCCTGGTGGGCGGAGGCGTTCACCAGCCATGGCGACCAACGCGCCCTCGTGGCGGATGCCCACGTACCCGCCCAACTCGATGGTGCGTCGAAGGAAGGGGCCGAGCCGAGTCAGTTCGACCAGCGCCAGCATCTCGGGAACGTCGTCGGGTGTCAGCTTTTCGATCCGCGGCGACCCGGTGGTAGATCGCGGGGGTGGATTGACGTGTTCGCCGGTCATTTGGACTGCGACGTGGCGAGCGACAACAGAGAAGCCTGCCTCGGGAGGCCGCGTCAGATCGCGGAGTGTGAACTGGACGCCCGCCGGCACCAGCAGGGTGAGATCGTGCCAGTCCTCCGTCGTGATGTCCGGCGGATGGCCGATGAAGCCGGCAACCAGCGGGTGGTAGCGCACGATACGTCCGCTCCGGACGACGAAGTGGCGATGGTCGTGGGCGAGTGACTGGTTGACGACGTCGTCGAGGACCCGATCCGTGTCACGAGCGTCGGGATAGATCGCCCTCACCACACCTCCCCGCAGTGGATGCAGATGAACAACACCCGATTTACTAGACACCGGAGCGGCCGGTGGTGGCAGTCTTAGGCTCACGTCGATTCTTCACTTTGCGATGCGAGCGGCACACTTTGGCTTTATGTGAATTCGACAATCCGACGCGTTGATGGGCACCTTCAATCGGAGATTCGATATACTCATTCCGATTCGATGACAATGCGTGTGCTGTGAGTTGTAGGGGCAACAGGCGCACGGTCCGTCCGGGGGGTGAACCGTGCGGTCGGCAGCGTGACGTGTGCGAACACAGTGCACTGACCTGGTGTAGTGATGCTCGTCACTGAAGGGTTGCGTCGAGTCACGGGTGCCGCCGGGGTTGTCGGGTTCCGGCGTAATACGAGGGAGGGGACCGCCACTATGGCGACAAAGAAGATAGTCAGGTTCGTCGACGATCTCGACGGTTCTGAATTGGACGAAGCGGTGACCGTTGTTTTTGGTCTGAACGGAAAACAGTACGAGTTCGACACGTCACCTGCGCATGCGAAGGAATTCGCACAATCTCTTCAGAAGTATCTTGCAGTTTCTCGCGTTGCGAATGGTTCGGGCAACGAGCGACCCTCCAAGCGGGCGCATCCGCGCACGCAGGCGATCCGAGCGTGGGCGCGCGAGAACGGTTATGAGATCAGCAACCGCGGTCGCATCTCGTCAGAGATCGTGGCGGCATTTGAGGCTGCGGTCTGACATTTGCGGCTCGTGGCGCATCGTCGGGACTAACGTGGGGGTCATGGCGACCGACAAGCAAATCCACGAACACATCAACGACCTCATCGCCGAGGAGCACGAACTTCGTGCCAAGGTGGGGCGCGGCGACATCACGCCGGACGAGGAGAACGCGCGCCTGTCGAAGATCGAGGTATCCCTCGATCAGGCCTGGGACCTGTTGCGGCAGCGTCAGGCCAAACGTGACGCCGGCCAGGACCCCGACGCCGCGGCAACAAGGCCTGCCGACGTTGTCGAGAAGTACCTGGACTGAGCGCGAGAAGAGCGTTCGATGGCTAGCTACGACGACACTTTTGCGCGCAGCGTCGACGACAGGGAGAACTTCTGGCTGCGGGCCGCGGCCGACGTCGAATGGTCGGTTCCACCGACGGTCGCGCTCGACGATTCGGCAGCGCCGATGTATCGCTGGTTCCCGGATGGCCGACTCAACACCTGCTACAACGCGCTCGATCGACACGTCGCTGCGGGACACGGTGACCGACTCGCGCTGATCTGGGACTCCGCGATGGTCGACGAGATCCGCGAGTACACCTACGCCGAGCTGCTTTTAGAGGTCTCACGATTCGCCGACGTGCTGCGCCGCCGGGGTGTCTCGCGCGGCGACCGGGTCATCATCTACATGCCGATGATCCCCGAGGCAGCCATTGCCATGCTCGCGTGCGCGCGGCTCGGCGCGGTGCATTCGGTGGTGTTCGGCGGCTTTGCCGCCCCCGAACTCGCCACACGCATCGACGACGCCGAGCCGGTGGCGATCGTGACCGCATCGGGCGGTCTGGAGCCTGGACGCAGTGTCGAGTATCTGCCGATGGTGGCAAGCGCCCTCGACCTATCAGACAGCGCCGTCTCGACGGTCATCGTGAAGGATCGCCCGCAAGTGGCGGGCTCCGCCGCTGACTATGGCTCGTCGAGCAAAGAGGGGCGCACCTGGCTCGACTGGGATGCCGAGATGGAGGTGGCCGGCCTCACCGAACCCGTCGACGTCGCGGCGGCCGACCCCCTCTACATCCTCTACACGTCGGGCACCACGGGAAAGCCCAAGGGGGTTGTGCGCGACAACGGCGGGCACGCTGTCGCACTGACCTGGTCGATGGCCAACATCTATGACATCGGCGCTGGCGATATCTGGTGGACCGCATCGGACGTCGGGTGGGTCGTCGGCCACTCGTACATCGTTTACGCGCCACTGCTCGTCGGCGCGACGACGGTGATGTACGAGGGCAAACCGGTTGGCACACCTGATGCGGGAGCCTTCTGGCGAGTCATCGCCGAGCATCGGGTCAAAGCGCTGTTCACCGCGCCGACCGCGATCCGGGCCATCCGCAAGACCGACCCTGACGCGAAACTTCTTGACCAGTACGACATCTCGTCGCTCCGCGCGCTCTTCGTCGCGGGTGAGCGACTCGACCCCGACACGCTCGCCTGGTCGTCGAACGTGCTCGGTGTACCGGTGATCGACCATTGGTGGCAGACCGAGACCGGATGGGCGATCGCGGCCAATCTGCGTGGGCTGCAACCGATGCCGGTCAAGGCGGGATCGGCGACCGTCGCCGTCCCGGGCTTCGGAGTCGGTGTCGTCGACGCCGAGGGGAACGTGGTCGATGCGGGCGTCGAAGGCAATATCGTGATCGCACTGCCGTTGCCGCCGGGCACATTGACCGGATTGTGGGGCGACGAAGAGCGTTATCGCAGTTCCTATCTCAACGCCTTCCCCGGTTACTACCTGACCGGCGACTCCGGATACATCGATCACGACGGCTACATCTTCATCCTCGGACGATCCGACGACGTGATCAACGTCGCCGGGCATCGCCTGTCGACCGGAAGCATCGAGGCCGTCGTGGCGTCGCATCCCGCGGTCGCCGAATGCGCCGTGATCGGTATCCACGACGATCTCAAGGGTCAACGCCCGAGTGGTTACGTGGTGCTCAAGTCGGGTGTCGAGATCGAACCCGACACGCTGCGTGACGAGCTGATCGCGAAGGTCCGCGACGAGATCGGACCGGTGGCGACGTTCCGCGACGTGACCGTGGTTGCCGCGCTACCGAAGACACGATCGGGCAAGATTCTGCGAAAGACCATGCGGCAGATCGCCGATCACCAGGAGTACGCCGTGCCGTCGACCATCGAGGATCCGGACGTCCTGGCGAGGCTCGCGCAACAGATCGGGCAGTGACATCGCGGACATCGATCCCGACGCGCCGGCCGACCGTCCTCTGCACCTGCAGTTCGGAGCGATCGCACTGGTCTTCCTCGGCGGGATCTGTGGAACGGGTCTGCGCTATGTGATCGAGGAGGCGTTCCCCACGTTCGGCACCGGATGGCCGTGGGCGACGTTCGCGATCAACATCAGCGGTGCGTTCGTGCTCGGCGGGTTGCTGGGGTTCCTGGCACTTGTGGGTCCCGACGACGGCTGGCGTCGCAATGTGCGTGTCTTTGCGGGCACCGGACTCTGCGGGGCATTCACGACGTACTCCACGTTCGCGCTCGAGACCACCCAACTCGGCCATCATGGGGCGCCCGGCGTGGCGATCGCGTATGCGGTTCTCAGCGTTGTGCTCGGCGTGCTCGGCGCCTGGGCGGGCATCGTCGTGGCGGGGGCGGCGGGTCGAAGGAATGCGGTGCGGCGAGGCGGTGTCTCGTGACGGTGCTGGCGATACTCATCGCAGGTGCGCTCGGATCCGTGGCGCGGTTCGTCGTCGATGTCGCGATCAAACGTTGGCGGAACACGACGTTCCCCTGGGCGACGCTGATCATCAACGTCTCCGGCTCGTTGCTGCTGGGCGTGCTCGCGGGGTTGGTGATCTACCACGGGGCGCCGAGCGAGTTGCAGGCGATTGTCGGGACCGGATTCTGCGGCGGCTACACGACTTTCAGCACGGCGAGCGTCGAGACCGTGCGCCTGGCCGAGCGGCGCGCAGGCGGGCTCGCGCTGTGCAACGCGGTGGGTTCGGTGGCGGCGGCGACTGCGGCCTGCGCCGTCGGGCTCGCGCTCGCGTGGGTGGTGTGAGCTGGCCGGCGGTGGGGTGATCTCGACAAGCTCGATCAGCGGGAGGGGCGGCTCGATCAGCGGTAAGGCGCTCGATCAGCGGTGGGGGCAGCTCGATCGGCGCTGGGGCGGCTCGATCGGCGGTGGGGCGGCTCGATCAGCGGTGGGGCGGCTCGATCAGCGGGAGGGCTGCTCGGTCGGCGGTCGGGAAAGAGTCGAGCCCTGCGGCATAGTGCCGCAGGGCTCGTGACTCGTCGAGAGTCAGTGTCTCACTTGAGTTCTGCGCTGCTCTTGTTCAGCACGCGGCGCGCGATGATGAGCTGCTGGATCTGCTGGGTGCCCTCGAAGATGTCGAGGATCTTCGAGTCGCGGGCCCACTTCTCGAGCAGCAGGCGCTCCGAATACCCAAGCGTGCCAGTCAGTTCGACGGCCTTGTTGGTGACATCGGTGACGGTGCGGCCGGCCTTGGCCTTGGCCATCGACGCCTGGAGTGAGTTGGGTTCCTTGTTGTCGGCCATCCACGTGGCGCGGATCGTCAACAGGTAGGCGGCCTCGAAGTCGGACTCCATCCGGATGAACTCGGCGGCTGCGGCGTGCTGGTTCTCGGCGGGCTTGTCGTAGTCGATCTCGATGCCCGCCTCCTCCAGGATGCGGCGCAACTCCTCGAGGGCGGCACGCGCAACACCGACGGCCATACCCGCGACGAGCGGGCGGGTGTTGTCGAAGGTCTGCATGACCCCGCCGAAACCCTTCTTGGTGTCCACCTCGGGGCTGCCGAGCAGATTCTCCTTGGGGATGCGGCAGTTCTCGAAGCGGATCACGGCGGTGTCGGAGACGCGGATGCCGAGCTTGTGCTCGAGTCGCACCACCTCGACGCCGGGATGCTCGCGCGGCACGACGAAGCTCTTGATTGCCGCGCGACCGAGGCTGCGATCGACGCTCGCCCACACGACGATGTGGGTGGCGCGCGAACCGGAGGTCACGAAGATCTTCTCGCCGTTGATCACGTACTCGTCGCCGTCGAGCTTGGCGGTGGCGGTCACCGCCGCCGAGTCGGAGCCGAAGCTGGGCTCGGTGATGGCCATGGCGGCCCACACCTTGCCGAAGCGCTTGAGCTGCTCGTCGGTGGCGACAGCGGCGATGGCCGAGTTGCCCAGTCCCTGATAGGGCATCGACAACGTCAAACCGACGTCGCCCCAACATGTTTCGATGACATTCATCACCGACTGCATGTTGCCGCCGTTGATATTTGCGCCTTCGCGCTCCGGCTTGGCCTTCTTCTCCTGGCTTCGTCCGCCGTCGGCACCCGCACCGGCCTGGCCGGTTTCGGCGAGGCCGTCGTACAGGCTTGCGAGAGTGTCGAGTTCGACGGGATAGGAGTGCTCGGCGAGGTCGTACTTGCGCGAGATGGGTCGGAAGATCTCGGCCGCGGCCTGGTGGGCCTGGTCGATCGTGGTGTTCAGCTTCCGGGGGAGTTCCAGATTGATTGCCATGTCAGATGCTTTCTCGGTCGGTCGGTCTCGTCGTCGGAAGACAGCCGCCGTCAGAGGACGACGATGCCCTCGCCGATGCCAGCGCCGCGCAGGTCGCGGTACCAACGCTCGACCGGGTGCTCCTTGGTGAAGCCGTGACCGCCGAGCAACTGCACGCCGTCGAGTCCGATCTGCAGGCCCTTGTCGATGGTCAGCTTGCGTGCGAGTGCCGATTCGCGAGCGAACGACAGACCCTGCTCGGCTCGCGACGCGCCACGCAGCGTGACCAGGCGGATGCCGTCGAGCTCGGTCGCGATGTTGGCGACCATGAAGGCGACGGCCTGCCGGTTGGAGATCGGCTCGCCGAATGCCTCACGCTCGTTGACGTAGGGGATCACGTAGTCGAGGACGGCCTTGCCGGTTCCGGCGGCCAGTGCCGACCAACCGAGGCGTGACAGACGTACGACGTCGCGATACGCGGCCAGGGCTGCCTCGCCGGCTTCTTCGCCGAGGAGCGCGCTTTCGGGGACGGCGACGTCTTGCAGCAGCAGACGACCCAAACCTGCGGCGCGCACACCCATGCCCGGATCTGCTTCGACGATCAGTCCCTCGGAGTCGGATTCGACGATGAACAGCGCGGGCTGGCCGTCGAGCGCGGCTCCGACGATGAACAGTTCGGACGAACCAGCGGCAGGCACGAACGACTTCACGCCGTTGAGCCGGTAGCCGCTCGGCACCCGAGTTGCCTTGGTCTGCAACGAGAATGCGTCGAACAGCGCGCGCGGCTCCGCGATGACGACGGACGACTGCGGCACGTTCTCGCCTGCGAAGTCGGGCAGGTAGGTCTTCTGCTGGCTGTCGCTGCCGAAGTTGGTGAGAGTGGTTGCGACGCCACTCGGTGCGAGGAGCGGGAGGGCAAGTCCCATGTCGCCGTAGGCCATTGCCTCGGCAACGAGGGCGTTGGTGACGACGCCACGCTCGGAAGCTGCGCCGTCGAACTGCTCGGGCACGTTGATCATCGTGATGCCGAGTTCGGCGGAGCGCTTGACGATGTCGTCAGGTGCGCTCGCGGCGGCGTCGGCATCGTAGGCGGCGGGGCGCAGGATCTCCTCGGCGAACTCCTTGACCGTCTCGGCGATCATCTGCTGCTCGTCGTCGGGGTTGAGGTTGAAGTAGTCCTTGGGCGTGGTGCTCAATCGCGCTGCGCCGCCCGAACCGCCCTGCACCTTCTTGAACGCGCGATTGGCTGCGCCGAGTGTCTGGAAGCCGGTCTTGGTCGCCTGGTAGGCGATCCGGTTGATGGGCTCACGGATCTGGTACTTCTCCGCGAAGTCGGAGCCGGTGACCGTCGTGAGCACACGCATGGCGGTACCGATGGCATTGCGCTTGTGCGGGTTCTTGCCGACTGCGGAAGTGTCGCGGGGTTCGGTGTGAGTCGTCATGACAACCATTTCTCTTCGCACGGGTGCTGGAACTGACCGTGAGCAGTATCTTACTCGGTAGTAAGTACGAACCTTACTACTCGGTAAGGAGATTGTCACGCGCTCGTCGAACGTCGTGTTCTCCTCGCCGGTTTAGGCTGGTCACGTGTCAACTGATCGCGCCGACGTCCCTGGTCGCCATACCGCTGCGCCGTCGGGTTCGGATGGCCACCGAAGCCGTGTCGGACCGGCGATGGTGGTCGCCGTCGGCGGGGCGGCATTGCTCACCGCGATCGTGTGGCCACTGGACTCGGTCGATCACGGCCCCGACTTCTGCCCGTTCCGTGCGCTCACGGGTCTGCCGTGCCCGGGTTGCGGACTCACGCGCAGTTGGGTGCACCTCATGCACGGTGATGTGAGCGGGGCGTTCACCTACAACGTGTTCGGCCCGTTGACGCTGGCGGCGACCGCTATCGCAGTCGTGGCCGGAGCCGTATACCTCGTCGCCGGTCCGGCGGCATTGAGGCGACTGCGCCTACGTCGACTGCTGCCGGTGTTGGTGGTGGCGATCGGTGTGTGGCTTGTCTACGGAGTCGCCCGCATCGTCGACGCCGCCGCTGGATGGGGTGTGTTTCCCTCGGTCGTGTGACTCGGTGTTCGTTCGGATCAATGCGCAAACCCATATGTGAGAGCACAGTGGACACATGGAGATCACCCACTTCGGCCATTCCTGCGTGCTCGTCGAATTGGACGGGACGCGCATCCTCTTCGACCCGGGAACCATGTCGCACGGCTTCGAAGGACTCACCGGACTCGACGCGATCCTGATCACTCATCAGCATCCTGATCACTGCGACGTCGGGCGACTGCCGAATCTCGTCGGCGAGAACCCTCAGGCGATCCGTATCGCCGATCCGCAGACCGCCGCGCAACTCAACTCCGACGATGTCGCAGGGGAGTGGACCGCGGCGCTCGCGGGCGGCCAGGTCGGCGTCGGCGCGGTGACAGCTCGATTCACCGGAGGACGCCACGCTGTGATCCACCCCGAGATCCCCGTCGTCGACAACGTCGCGTATGTACTCGGAACATCAACGGCTCCAGGACGTTTCATGCATCCGGGGGATTCGTTCTACATTCCGTTCGAGCAGATCGACGTGCTCGCGCTGCCCTCGGCCGCGCCGTGGATGAAACTCAGCGAGTCGGTCGACTACCTGCGTGCGATGGCGCCGCGGGTCGCCGTCCCGATCCATCAGGCTGTGCTTTCCGACGCGGGGACCAGCGTTCACTACGCGCGGTTGCAGGAGATGAAGGATCCCGGCACCGAGTTCGTCGTGCTCGGCGAGGAGTCGGCGACCCAGGTGTGACGACCTCGTCGCGGCTCACTCGGGAGGGGCGAAGAACTCCAGCGCGATGTTGTCGGGGTCGCGGAAAGAAATGCCCGATCCGTAGTGCGCGTGCTTGATCTCGCTGTGCGCGACGCCGAGCTCGTCCAAGCGCACCAGCCAGTCGTCGAGTTCCGCACGACTGACAGCGAAGGCGATGTGGTCGAGTCCCGTCCTGTGTTCGTCAAAGCTTCCCGACGCCGCCGAGTCGGTGTGCGTGTGCAGTCCGAAGAGGGTTCCGCCAGCGAGCGCGAACACCGCGTGATGAAAGTCGCCCGACTCCTCGTCTTCGTCGAGGACGGGCGCGGCGTCGAACAGCGCTGTGTACCAACGAGTGCTGGCGTCGAGGTCGGTGACGGTAATGGCCACGTGGGTCAGTGCGGGAAAGCTGGGCATTGCGAATCTCCTGGAGCGTTGGGTCTCAGACGCACACGCTAGGAGCTGTCGGCGGTCGCCACGCAGGGATTGCGCACGGACTATCCGAGCGGGCAGGTAGGTCTGAGAGGACGCCGCGGGTTACGCCTCGAGCGCAGCGAGCACCTCGTCGTGGAGAAGTCCGTTGGTCGCGACCGCGCTGCCGCCGCCGGGACCGGGTGAGCCGTCGAGTGACGTGAACCGCCCGCCTGCTTCGCGGACCAGCACGTCGAGCGGGGCGAGATCCCACAGCGACACCTCGGGTTCTGCCGCGATGTCGACGGCGCCCTCGGCGACGAGGCAGTAGTTGAGGAAGTCGCCGTAGCCGCGCACGCGCCAGACACGGTCGGTGAGGTCGATGAACTTGTCGCGGACTCCGCGGTCGGCCCAGCCGGACAGGCTCGAGAAGGTTAGGCTCGACGACGCGAGGTCGGCGACATTCGAGACCGCGATCTGACGCGCGTCGCCGTGGTCGAACGCGACGAACGCACCGTGGCCGGTGGCGGCCCACCAACGGCGGCTCAACGCAGGCGCCGACACGACGCCGACCACCGGCACGCCGTCGACCAACAAAGCGATCAGCGTGGCCCAGATCGGGACGCCGCGCACGAAGTTCTTGGTGCCGTCGATGGGGTCGACGACCCATTGCCGACCGGTCAGGACCGCGTCACCGCCGAACTCTTCGCCGAGGACCTCGTCGTCGGGGAAGACGGCCGCGAGGCGTTCGCGGATCATCTGCTCGCACGCGAGGTCGGCGTCGGAGACCGGGGTGAGGTCGGGTTTGGCGTCGACCTCGAGGTCGATCGCGCCGAAGCGCCGCATCGTCAGCGCGTCGGCGGACTCTGCGAGAGAGAGCGCGAAATCGAGGTCGGCGGTGGCGTCGGAACCGGGCGTCGGAAGCACCCGGTCAGCCTAACGCTTGGCCGCGTTGCGAAAACTGTGGACTGATGGCTGCCACGATGACCGTCGACGCTGCGTTCGCCGCCCGAAATGCCCGGTCGGGTCGGTAGGGTTGATGCCATGTTGACCGTCATTCTCGTCATATTGCTCGTCGTCGCCGTGATCGCGATGATCATGCGTTTCCGCGGACAGCGGATCGGCGGATTCGGTGGGAACACGGCGGGCTACGCGCAAGGAACGCTGACCGTTACGGGCGTGAGTGATCAGGCCGAACCCGACAGCAAGGGGCAAGCGTTCTGCACCATCTCCGGAACGATCAACGGTCCGGGAACCAACCCGACCGAGGTGTACGGAACGATGATCCTCACCGAGGGCGAACCGTGGCCGCAGATCGGATCCGAGCATGCCGTCGTCTACAAACCGGGGAAGACCGCGACGACGTGGAGTTTCGGCCAATTGCCTCCCATGCAGACCCCCGACGTGCCGCCCTCGGTACCGCCGTCGGCGTGAGGAGTGGGGGCACATCGGCAATCAGCAGTCGGTACCCTGGTAAACCGTGCATCCTGACGTAGCAACCGATCTCGAATCCCTCGACTCGACCCTGACGACCGTCGAGAAAGTCCTCGACGTCGAGGAGTTGCGTCGGCGGATCGACGAGCTCGAGATGCAGGCGTCCGACCCGGATCTGTGGAACGACCAAGACCACGCGCAGAAGGTGACAAGCGAACTCTCGCACGCCCAGGCGGAGCTGCGTCGTGTCACCGAATTGCGGCAGCGACTCGATGACATGCCCGTCCACTACGAACTCGCGGAGTCCGAAGAAGGTGAGGCACGCACGTCGGCGCTTGCCGACGCCGACGCCGAGCGCGAATCCCTGCGCAGCGACATCCAGGCGATGGAAGTCAAGACCATGCTCGCCGGCGAGTACGACTCGCGCGACGCCGTGGTCAACATCAGGTCGGGTGCGGGCGGCGTCGACGCCGCCGATTGGGCGCAGATGTTGATGCGTATGTACGTCCGCTGGGCGGAGAAGCACGGCTACGGCGTCGAGGTCTACGACACCTCATACGCGGAGGAAGCGGGCTTGAAGTCGGCGACGTTCGCGGTCAAGTCGCCCTATATGTACGGCACGCTCTCGGTGGAGCAGGGCACACACCGGTTGGTGCGCATCAGCCCGTTCGACAACCAGGGCCGTCGCCAGACCTCGTTCGCCGAGGTCGAGGTTCTGCCAGTCGTCGAGACCACCGACCACATCGATGTCGACGAAAACGACGTGAAGGTCGACGTCTACCGGTCGTCGGGTCCCGGCGGTCAGTCGGTCAACACCACCGACTCGGCCGTGCGGTTGACCCACATCCCGACCGGCATCGTCGTGACCTGTCAGAACGAGAAGAGCCAGCTGCAGAACAAGGCGTCGGCGATGCGGGTGCTGCAGGCCAAGCTCCTCGCCCGCAAACAGCAGGAGGAGCGCGCAGAGCTCGACGCACTGAAGGGCGACGGCGGATCGAGCTGGGGCAACCAGATGCGTTCCTACGTGCTGCACCCCTATCAGATGGTCAAGGACCTGCGGACCAACGTCGAAAACAACAACCCGACCACGGTTCTCGACGGCGACATCGACGAGTTCATCGAAGCCGGCATCCGCTGGCGGATGGCTGATGCCGATGCGTGAGGTCTTCGCGCAGGCAGGTTCGTCGGTGCTGGCGCGGGCCGACCTCACCACACTCGCGTTCGCACCCGGTGCGACGGAGTCGGTGATCGGACGCTTCTACCGATGGATGGCCACGAACGGCCTCGAAATCGTCATCTGGATCCTCGGCGGCATCCTCGTCGTGCGGTTCATCCGCTGGTCGGCGCAGAAGTTCAACGACCGTATCGAGGCCAAGTTCCACAACAGTGATCTGATTGTGCAGAGCGAGGACTCCAAACACCGCCGCGCGATGATCGACGTGGTGTCGTGGACGCTTGTCGTCGTCGTCGGCATCATCGTGTTCCTGCACATCCTCACGGTGTTCAAGGTGCCGTTGTCAGGCCTGGTCGGCCCGACTGCCGTCGTCGGTGCGGCACTTGGTTTCGGTGCCCAGCGGGTGGTCCAAGACATCCTCGCGGGATTCTTCGTGGTCGCCGAACGGCAGTACGGATACGGCGACGTCGTGGCTCTGACTGTCACCGGCAACGGTGAAGCCGAGGGAACCGTCGAGGACGTGACGTTGCGCATCACCCGTCTTCGTACATCCGAGGGCGAGGTCATCACCGTTCCCAACGGGCAGGTCATCAAGACCACCAACCGCTCGAAGGACTGGGCGAGAGCCGTCGTCGACGTTCCGGTGCCCGCCGACTCCGACATCGGAGTGGTCAACGAGGTTCTCTCCGAGGTTGGCCAGCGCTTCTACAACGATCCGTACTGGCACGACTTGCTTCTCGACGCGCCGTCGCCGCTCGGTGTGACAAACCTCGAGCTCGATTCGATGACGGTCAGGATGGTGACCAGGACTCTGCCCGGCAAACAGTTCGAGGTCAGCCGTGCGCTGCGCGCATGGATTGTGCGCGCACTGGCTCGCCGCGGTATCAACGTCGCCTCGGGTAAAGAGGTGCAGGCGGGGTCAGCGCCGCCGAGCGGTCATTCCGAAGCCGACGCACAAGCATCGTCGGGGGGTGACAAGTGATGGTTCACCGTCACGACGGCCCCGACCACAGCGCGGGTCGATCCGACGACGACGCCGCGAAGGCAGCGGCCGAGGAGGTCGTCGCCAAGATCGAGCAGGCAGAAGCCGCGGCCGACAAGCAGGAAGAGGCCAAAGCCGACGGTGAAGCGAAGGGCAACGGCGACGCGCAAGACAGCGCAGACGCGAAGGGCGACGCCGACACGGAACGAACGGTGACTCCGAGCGCGCCGTCGGACGAAATCGGTGATCCGCACAGGCTGCGCCACCGCCGCGACTGGCACCACATTCCGCACACCCGCATCCGGACCAGCACGGCGATCGTGTCGGTGCTCTTCATCGTGTGCGTCGTGCTCTACGGGTACACCTCGCAGCGGTACGGCATCGTCGACGCTCCGGCGCCCCAGCCAACTCATCAGCGCACGACCGTCGAGACGACTCCGCAGTCGACGTACTCCACGCCTTCGTCATATCCCTCGACCTCGGAGCCGTCGGGCGTGACGGGCGAATCGGGAAATCCGAGCGAACAACCCGGTGAGGGAGGCGCCGCACCGGGCAACCAGAGCGGGCAACCGACCACGACCGGCAGCAACGGCTTCTCGGACTTCTTCGGCAGGAACAACCAGCAGAATCAGCAGGAGACGACAGCAGTCCCGTCGCGCTGACCGAGCGGGTCGGCGCGCGGGTGCGCACCTGAACAGACCTCTCAGGCGTCACCGTTACACTCTGTTGTCGTGATCAAGCTGGAGAACGTGACGATGAAGTACAAGGCATCCAGCCGACCCGCCCTCACCGACCTCGATCTCGAGGTCGACAAGGGCGAATTCGCGTTCCTCATCGGCCCCTCCGGTTCAGGCAAGTCGACGTTCTTTCGGCTGCTGCTCAAAGAGGATCGGCCGACGAAGGGTGAGGTGTACGTCGGCGAATTCCACGTGAACCGCCTTCGCGGACGATCGGTACCCAAGCTGCGTCAGTCCATCGGGTGCGTGTTCCAGGACTTCCGGTTGCTGCAGCAGAAGTCGGTGGCCGACAACGTGGCGTTCGCGCTCGAGGTGATCGGCAAACAGCCGTCGACCATTCGCCGTGTGGTGCCGGAGGTTCTCGAGTACGTGGGTCTCGAGGGCAAGCAGGACCGCATGCCCTATGAGTTGTCGGGCGGCGAGATGCAACGCGTCGCCATCGCGCGGGCGATCGTCAACCGGCCACTTGTCCTGCTCGCCGACGAGCCGACGGGCAACCTCGATCCGGAGACCAGCGAAGAGATCGTCGACGTGCTCGACCGCGTCAACCGGCGCGGAACCACCGTCGTCATGGCGACGCACGACCGCCACATCGTCGACGCGATGCGACGTCGGGTACTCGAGTTCGACAACGGCAGACTCGTCCGCAACGACGCACAAGGCGTGTACGGCATCGGCTGACCGTCGACCCGGGGTGAGTGCGATTACGCGCCACCGACCGCTTCGACGCCCGTCAGTCCGCGTACCACCGAGCCGCGCACCACACAGACCAAAGGACGTGTAGCACCAGCATGCGAGCGAACTTCATCATCAGAGAGGTCCTCAACGGTCTCCGCCGCAACGTCACGATGACGGTCGCGATGATCCTCACCACTGCCATTACTCTCGGCATGCTCGGTGGCGGATTGTTGGTCATCCAGATGGCGAACAAGAGTCAGAAGATCTTCCTCGACCGCGTCGAGATGCAGTTCTACATCAACGACGACGTCAGTGCGGCCGACCCCGACTGCCAACGCGCACCGTGCTCGACGCTGCGCACCAACCTGGAGAACGAGCCGGGCGTCGGTTCGGTGACCTACGTCAGCAAGGCGGACGCCTACAAGGCGGCGAAGGCGGCGTTCGAGCAGAGCGCACCCGAGATCGCCGACATGATCTCGCCCGACGCCAACCCCGCGTCGCTCAAGGTTCGGATGAGCGACGCGAGCCAGTTCGGTGCCGTGCTCGACAAATATGCCGACCGGAAGGATCTGGGCGTCGACGGCGTTCTAGATCAGCGAGAGTTGGTGAAACGCATCTTCAGCGTGCTCGACGGGGTGCGCAACGCGGCGTTCGCGGTGGCCGCGGTCCTTGCGGTGGCGGCGATCCTACTGATCGTCAATACGGTTCAGGTCGCGGCGTTCACCCGGCGGACAGAGGTGTCGATCATGCGGCTTGTCGGTGCGACCCGTTGGTACACGCAGCTACCCTTCCTCTTGGAAGCGGTGGTCTCGGCGTTCATCGGTTCGCTGCTGGCGATAGCCGGTCTGTTCGCGGCGAAGGTGTTCTTCTTCGACAAGGCGCTGAACGACCTCTACGGCGTCAACATCCTGGCCAGGATCACCGCGGGCGACGTGTTGTTCGTGTCGCCGTGGCTGATCCTCGCCGGAATTGTGTTGGCAGGCGCGACGGCGTATGTCACGCTGCGTGTCTATGTTCGTGAGTGATAGCGGGCTGTAGCGAGGAGGCTCGGAGCGAGAGCTGGCCGACGATTAGCGACAGAAAGGGCTGAGTGATGGCGAGGGAGAAGGGGCGCAACGTGATTGCGTCGAATCGGAAGGCTCGCCATAACTACGCCATCCTGGACACCTACGAGGCCGGTGTCGCTTTGGTCGGCACCGAGGTCAAGAGTCTTCGGGAGGGCAAGGCGTCGTTGGTCGACGCATTCGCCACCATCGACGACGGCGAGGTGTGGCTGCGTGGTCTGAACATTGCCGAGTACGGGCGCGGTTCGTGGACGAACCACACGCCGCTGCGTAAGCGCAAGCTCCTCATGCATCGCAGTGAGATCGACAATCTGATCGGCAAGATCCGCGACGGCAACCTCACCTTGGTGCCCCTGTCGCTGTACTTCAACGACGGCAAGGTCAAGGTCGAGCTTGCGCTCGCACGCGGTAAGCAGGCACACGACAAGCGCCACGACATTGCTCGACGCACCGCGCAGCGTGAGGTCGAACGCGAGCTGGGTCGTCGCGTCAAGGGCATGTGACCGCGACGTCGACGTCTCGTGGAGCGCGCTTCCAGGTGGTTGCCGCCGTCGTGGCGGTGATCGCTGTGTTGGCGGCTGTCGCGTGCGCGCCGCAGCAGGAGGGTCGGATCGGCGGTGACGGACCCGCGATCCCCGGGCTTGCGGGGGTTCCGCCGATGGGGTGGAACAGTTGGAACACCTTCGGATGTCGGATCACCGAGCAGATCATCCGTGCGCAGGCCGATGCGCTGGTGTCGTCGGGACTGCGCGATGCCGGTTACAAGTACGTGATCGTCGACGATTGCTGGGCTGCTCCGCAGCGCGACGCCTCCGGCAGGCTGCAGGCAGATCCGGTTCGATTTCCGTCGGGTATGGCCGCTCTTGGGGACTACCTCCATCAGCGTGGCCTGCTTTTCGGCATCTATTCAGGCGCACGGGATAAGACCTGCACCCAGTTCCAGGGCACGTATCCGGGCGCGACGGGCAGCGGTGGCCACGAGGCAATCGACGCCCAGACATTCGCCGGATGGGGCGTCGACTATCTCAAGTACGACTGGTGTTCGTCCGACACTTCTCACGACGATCAGGTCGCTTCGTTCACCGCGATGCGAAATGCGTTGCGCGACACGGACCGTCGAATCGTGTTTGCGATCAATCCCAACAGCGGCGTCGCGGGATCGGTACCCGGTGCCGAATTCGATTGGGGCGGAACGGCAACCACGACGCGTGTGACCAACGACGTCACGCCCGCATGGTCGACCGCGAATGGATCGTCGGGATATCAGGGCATCGTCAACATCGTCGACGCCGCGGGGCCGTTGACCGCGCGAGTGAAGCCGGGGTCGTTCATCGACCCGGACATGCTGGTCGTCGGATCAACTGGGCTTACACCCGCGCAGCAGCGCACGCAGATCTCGATGTGGTCGATGATGGCTGCGCCTCTGATCGCGGGAAACGACCTGACGAACATGTCGCAGCAGACTCTCGACACGTTGCGTAACGCGGCAATCATTGCGATCGACCAGGATTCGCGAGTCGTCGCCGGTGCGATGGTCGACGACGACCCTGAGGTGTGGTCGCGGGCGATCGGCGAGAAGGGGTTGGTCATCTCGCTGACCAACCGCGCCGATCATGCTCGCACGCTGTCGGTGTCGTTGGGAAGCATCGGACTCGTTGGCGATGCGTCGGTGACCGGTGTGGACGCGTGGACCGGGCGCTCTTTCACGGCGCAGCACGGCGAGTTGTCCGTACCTGTCGGCGTGCACGACACGGTGGTCCTCGAGATCCGTTGAGTGTGATCACCTTGCGAGGTGCGGTGTCGTTAACGGCTCGAAGGTGTCTGGGGACGCTCATTTGGGTCGCGATCCGGTGACGACTGACCGTTAGCGGCGCGTCAAGTCTGGAAGGTTGCTGTGAGTGTCGGTAGACATGCCGGGTGATCACGAGGGGACTACCACAAACGGAACATAAGCCACAGGCGTCACAGGCGACGCGAGCATGGCGACCATCGAAGACGCCGAGGCGTCGTCGACGCGGGACGTCGATCGTCGCCACGTTGCTGGCCGTTGTCATGGCGATTGCGGGGGCAGTGCTCACGGGTACCGCGGTTGCGGCTCCCGCTTCGGCGGCGGTGGTGCGGATCGACCGGGTCGACGACCAACTGTCGATCGTCTACGTGTACTCGCCGTCGATGAGCAAGGTGATCCCGAACCAGGTGTTGCGACCGCGAGGCGACGGCTCGGCGCCTGTCTTCTACCTGCTCAACGGACGGTCAGGCGGTGTCGAGGGTGACAGTTGGCTCGAGCAGACCGATTACCGATCGTTCTTTGCTCGCAAGAACGTGACCGTGGTGTCGCCACTGGGTGGGCCGTACTCGTGGTACGCCGACTGGCAGCGGCCGGACCCTGCGCTCGGCGTCAACAAGTGGGAGACCTATCTGCTGCGCGAACTCCCGGCCGCCATCGCAGGTCCCTTGCGGGCGAACGGCCGCAACGCGATCGCAGGTTTGTCGCTCTCCGGAGGTCCCGCGCTCGACATCGCCGGCCGCGGCGGATCGCTCTATCGTGCCGCGGCGTCGTACAGCGGTTGCCCGGCCATCAGTGCGCCGCCCGCGACCGCAGGCGTCTTGGCGACGACCTCGATCGGCGGTGGCAACGCGCTGAATATGTTCGGTCCTCCCGGATCGCCAGCGTGGGTTGATCACGACCCGTCGCGGAATCCGACGCGACTGCGTGGCAAGGCGATCTACCTGGGCGCGGCGTCTGGCCTACCGGGACGCACCGACGGCGCTCCCGTTGGCGCGCCGTCGCTGCTGGCCGGACCTGCCGAGGTGGAGATGGGAACGCGCTGGTGCACCGACCAGATGGCCGCGGCACTGAACGGCGCGGGAGTACCGCACACGTACCGAGTGTTCGACCAGGGTGCGCACACGTGGTCGCTGTTCGCCACCGAGATGCGCGACAGTTGGCGGGTGATCGGACCAGCGCTCGGCGCGTGAGAGGGCGCTTTGAACCGAGCCGCGCAGAAATGGGAATGAACAGCGAGCCGCAGGTTGTTATACTGGAGCTTCCGCCGGTTTCCGGTGGAACCATCTCGGGGCTGATCGGTTTCGACTACGTGCGTCGAGGTGGGGGAAGCGTGTCGGTGCAGGCCAGAGACCACCGTTAAGCGTCGCGGCAACCAATTAAGCGCCGATAAGAATCAGCGCGACTACGCACTCGCTGCCTGACAGCGACTGCGTGTCTGTCGGCCCGGGTTTTGCTCCCTTACCCGGTGCCGGCATCATCTCAGGGAGCTCACCGTCCACTCCGGTCGCGGGAGTGAACGGGACAACTCACAGCGACTGGGATCGTCATCTCGGCTTGTTCGCGTGACCGAGAGATCCGAGTAGAGATATAGCGGACTGCACACGGAGAAGCCCTACCGAAGCGACGGAGGACCCGGGTTCAATTCCCGGCAGCTCCACGAAGGCCTCCCACCTGTTTACGCAGGTGGGAGGCTTTTTTGTGCGGTGCCGTCGCCGTACATGGTGAGCCAGAACGATCGAGCCATGGCTGCGGCGAATGCGTGGTCTTGGGCGTCGTCGGCGAGTTGCATGACGTCGGAGAAGCCTGCCTGCATGCCTACGACGATGAATCGGGCTGTCTGGTCGGGTTCGATGTCGGGGGACACGAGACCTGCTGCCTGTTCGGTGCGGATTCGTTCGGCGATGTCGGCTGTGTAGTTCTGCAGGCCCCGTCGGAAGTTGTCGCCGAAGCGGGTGTCGGTGCTGGTCGTCTCGAGATACGCACGCCAGATCACGCGATAGCGGCGGGCTGAGGCGAGGAGTTCGACGATGACGTCGGTGAGGGCCTCCGGACGTGCCTGCGACGGTTCCTTCCAATAGCGGTCGGCCGTGGCCACGAACTCTGCGAGCAGGGGAGCGGTGAGCTGCAGAATCAGCGCGGTCTTGTCGGGGAACCACTGGTAGAACGTCGACCGCGAGACGTCGGCGACCTCGAGGATGCGTTCGACGGGGATGTCGGCGTAGTGCTCGCCGGTTTCCAGAATTTCCGATGCAGCATCGAGAATTCGACTCTCCGACATCGTTTTCCGCCTACCCGCCCTTGGCATGCGCAACACGGTACCGCGTGGGACAAGCAGGCGATGCCCGGTGCGCAGCGCGCATCGGGTTTCCGCGATGGCCGATGGACTTACGCGCCCTCGGCAAGCGCGCGACCGACGGCGTCGAGTGCCGAACCCTGCCACAGGGAGATGTGATCGAGCATCGCGTGCCGACCCCCGGGCACCGAGACGAACGTGGCGTCGTAACCGTCGTCGCGCAGTTCGGCTATGCCTTCGGCGGTGCGTCGAGCTGAGGTGACTGTGTCGGCGTCGCCGTGGATGGCGCGCACGTGGGCGCTTCGACGGATCCGACGCCAGTCGCGATGCTGCCACCACGGGGCCAGCGCGAGTAGGCCGGTGACCCGTGGGTCGGCGCCGAGGTGCGCCGCGACGCGTCCACCCATCGAGTGTCCGATGAGCACGACGGGAACGTCGGGGTTGTCGCGAGTGATCGAATCGAGCGCTGCCCGCGCATACGGTAGGGGACTCGCCTGGCCGCCGTTCCAGCCGTAGACGCGGTAGCGCACCTGACGTACGTCGACGGCGCTGCCGAACCGCGCGCGGATCGACCACGTGAACGGATACATCCTCAGTGCTGTTCCCTGGGTCGCTCGGAAAGGTCGGTAGCTCTCGTCGGTGCCACCGGGCAGGACGAGCACGTTGAGTCGCGGAGTCATCGACTCCAGCATGCCGCTGACGGAACAAGGGACTGACGGCGGCGCCGGTTTCGGGCACAATCTAGGACTATGGCTTCTCCTCGTGCCGGCACTCCGGCTCAGCCCGAAGACCTCATCGACGTCGACGCTGTCGTCGGCGCCTATTACGACAGGGTGCCCGACCCGGATGATCCCGGGCAGCGCGTCGTCTTCGGTACCTCGGGGCACAGGGGGTCGAGCCTCGACTCGGCATTCAACGAAGCACACATCCTCGCGATCACCCAGGCGATCGTCGAGTACCGTACAGGCGCGGGTATCACCGGCCCGCTGTTCATCGGGTTCGACACGCACGCACTGTCGATTCCCGCGTGGAAGTCCGCACTCGAAGTTCTGGTCGCCAACGGGGTGACCGTCTATACCGCAGAAGACGACACCTACACGCCCACCCCTGCTGTCAGCCGTGCGATCCTCACCTTCAACGCTGCCAATCCCGGTGTCGAGTCCGATGGCATTGTCGTCACCCCGTCGCACAATCCGCCGCGTGACGGTGGCTTCAAGTACGACCCGCCGACCGGCGGACCCGCCGATACGACGATCACGTCATGGGTCGCCAACCGCGCCAACGAGCTGCTTACGGCGAAACTCGATGGGGTCAAACGGATTTCGTTCGAGAAGGCCCGACGCGACGACTTGGTGCACGACTATTCGTTCGTCATGAACTACACCGACGGACTGGGGTCGGTCGTCGACCTCGAGGCGATCCGCAACGCAGGGGTTCACATCGGTGCCGACCCCCTCGGTGGTGCATCGGTCGGCTATTGGGCTGCCATCGGATTCCGCTACAACCTCGACAAGCTCACCGTCGTCAATCCCACTGTGGACCCGACGTTTTCGTTCATGACGCTCGACACCGACGGCCAGATCCGGATGGACTGTTCATCGCCGGACGCGATGGCGTCGCTCATCGATTCGCGTGATTCCTACGACATCGCGACCGGTAACGACACCGACGCCGACCGCCACGGCATCGTCACCCCCGACGGCGGGTTGATGAACCCCAATCACTATCTGGCCGTTGCGATCGACTATCTGTACACGCATCGGTCGAACTGGTCGCCCGATGCCGCGGTCGGGAAGACGCTGGTGAGTTCGAGTCTCATCGACCGGGTCGTCGCCGGTATCGGCAGAAAACTGATCGAGGTGCCGGTCGGATTCAAGTGGTTCGTCGACGGCCTGCTCGATGGCAGTATCGCGTTCGGCGGCGAAGAGAGTGCAGGCGCGTCGTTTCTCATGTTCGACGGCAGTCCGTGGTCGACCGACAAAGACGGCATCATCATGGCGTTGTTGGCGTCGGAGATCTTGGCGGTGACCGGCAAGACGCCGTCGGAGCGCTACCGCGAGCTGGCCGCAGAGTACGGCGAATCCGCTTATGCCAGAACGGATGCGCCTGCCACGCGCGAACAGAAGGCGGTGCTGGCGAACCTTTCCGCTGATCAGATCACCGCCACCGATCTGGCCGGGGATCCGATCACCGCGGTGATGACAAAAGCGCCGGGCAACGACGCGCCGATCGGTGGCGTGAAGGTGACCACCGCGGACGCCTGGTTCGCCGCACGACCGTCGGGTACCGAAGACAAGTACAAGATCTATGCCGAATCGTTCAAGGGTGTCGACCACCTCGCGAAGGTGCAGGAGCAAGCGCAGGAGGTCGTCGACGCCGCACTGTCGTGACTCGTTGGTGCTGTCGTCAATTGCTGGTGCGTTAGGCTCGCCCGTGGTGCCACGCTGCTGATCGGTGTTGCACACCTGCTCCATGGGAGGGCACGGCGACCACACGAAGGATGATCTGTGACTGACAGGCGTAAGCCACCCACATCGACGTCAAAACACCAGCCTCGAGCGACGTCGAGCACCTCGACGTATGTGTTGCTGGGAATCGCCGTTGTGGTGGTGATCGCTCTGGTCGTCGGCGGCGTGCTGTGGAACCGCAACCGGGATCACGGGGGAACAGCCAACGAGCAGGTCCTCAATTCCAATGCCGCGTTGATCATCGGTGCTCCCGACTCGAAGACGACGATTGACGTCTTCGAGGACTTCATGTGCCCCGTGTGCAAGCAGTTCGAGGAGCAGTCGGGTCAGGCGATTGTCAGCGCCGTCGATGCGGGCAGGCTTCGGGTTCGCTACCACATGCTGAACTTCCTCAACCGTCAGTCGGCGTCGGGAAGCTACTCGAGTCGTGCCGCGGGCGCACTGCAATGTGTTGGCGCAGGCGAAAACAAAGAGGTCTTCTTCAAGTTCCACTCCGCGCTGTTCGCAGATCAGCCGAAGGAAGGTGGCGACTCCGACAAGTCGAACGCCGACCTGGCGAAGGTCGCGGCCGAGCAGGGCGCCAACGGGGTGACGCAGAAATGCATCGCCGACGGGGCCAAGGTCGCCGAGGGGGAGAAGGCGGCCGAGGAGTCGGAGAATCAACTGGCCAAGGCCACCGGCGGGCAGGTTGCCACACCGACAGTTCTCTCCGGAGGTGTGCCTGTCGACGGAATTCTCGACGGAACCGGCTGGCTCGACGCCCTGCTCGGCAAGGCGAGTGAATAGTCGGGGTAGCGCCATGCTGCCGCAACCCCGCTGCAACGGTCGCAGATCTCAAACACGTTGCGACGACGCGACGCGAGAGCACAATGGCGCGAAATCGCGCGATTGCTGTCGTTTTGGTGGCACCCTGGGTATCACTTGTTATCAGGGGGGCCTGTGACCGAGGCGGTGACGTTCAGCGATGACCGGACCAGACGACAGTCGGGACAACACGCAGTCTGATCGATCTGACGAGCCGGCGACGGGCGGCTCGGACTCACATAGTTCCGACGCCGCATCGTCGACGACGCCGTCAGACTCAACGCTGCTCGACGGCTACTACGTCCGGCGCATCTTCTGGGCTTTGGTGGGAATCGCGGTCCTCTCTCTGGGGTCTGCGGTGCTGCGCGTCGGCCAGGTGGGCGTCGACCCGTACACCGCCGCGAACATCGGCATCAGCAACACGCTCGGGATCGACCTCGGTACCTACCAGTTGATCAGTAACGCAGTGCTTTTCATTCCGATGCTGCTGTGGGGACGCCAGTACATCGGAATCGGATCGATCATGAACATGATTCTGGTCGGCTACTTCGTCCAGTGGTTCAGCACGTGGCTGGATCCGTACTTTTCCGACAATCCCGCGGCATGGCAGAAGATGATCATGTTTGCCATCGGGATCACCTTCTTCTGTTACGGCGCATCGCTGTATATGACTTCGGCGCTTGGCAATTCGCCCTACGACGCAGTGGCGCCGATCATCGTCGACCACTCGAAAATGCCGTATCGCGCGGTGCGAACATGTCAGGATTTGGTCTTTGTTGTGCTTGCGGTGATCTTCCACGGCACGATCGGTGCAGGCACCGTGGTCACCGCTTTCTTTACCGGACCGCTGATCGAGACCTTCACCGAGAAGGTGAACAAACCGTTGATGCGAAAGGACCTTACGGCCGCCAGTGCGAAAAAATCACGCGTGGTGATGGGACGATCACACTTCTGACGTCAGGCAACCACACCCCACCGTCACCGATTCACGCTACGGTGTAAATGCGGGGCCGACGGTTCCGTCCGTGGGGGGACGAGTCGTACAACTGTGAAATGGAAGGCAGGACATGACCGAATATGTCGTAGCGATCAGTTTTCCGGAGAACTCAACGACCTACGAGGTGTACAACACCATCACCAACTCCGGCTCTTCGGTCGGACTGGTTGCCGCGGCGATCGTGCAGCGTGACGACGCGGGTCATCTGACGATCACAGAGGGTGGCGATGTCGAGTCCGGCGACGCCACGGTTGGCGGGTCTTTGATCGGCATGCTGATCGGCGTGCTCGGTGGCCCACTCGGTGTTCTGCTCGGATTCGGTCTCGGTGCAGCAGGCGGCGCGCTCGTTGATGCCAGCCGCTCCGACGACCTCGACGACGCGATCACGGAGTTCGGCAAGACTGTTCGCCCCGGCGGCAACGCCATCATCGCGCAGACCGACGAGGCCGACACCGCAGCGCTCGACGCCCTGGTGACCAAGTACGAAGGTGCCATCGTGCGTCGCCCGCTCGACGAGGTTCTGGCCGAGCTCGAGGCTCAGCAGGACGCTGCAGAGGCTGCAGCAGAGGCCGCTCGTAAGAAGCTCCACGACGAGAAGAAGGCTGAGAAGAAGGAGAAGCGCGAAGAGCGCGTCGAAAAGCTGAAGGCGAAGTTCTCCTGAGCTGACACTCCTACTGCTTGAGCGAGACCCTTTCGACGACGCGTCGAAGGGGTCTCGTTCTGTTTGTGGCGGGTTTGGGTATTGGCGAATCGTGTTGCGGCAGTAGGGACTTCCTCGGGCGGGCGATGTCGGCGACCTGGTGTGTGCAGATGAGCGATCCGGCGGGAGCCTTAAGCGCATATGGACTTTTCGATCAACTAGTCGGCTGAGTCGGTCACACGAATTATGTTGTCGTACAAGCGGAGTGGGTGCGGATTGCGTCTGGCGCGGGAGTATCCACAGATTCGATCTTGTGTTCGAGATTTCCTCGACGCTGTCGGTATTGTCGGGTAGTGTAGAACACATATTCGACACGACGTGGGGCGGGGGTGGCGGCACGTGAACAGCAAAGATCTTGGGACCGGCGGCGCGCCTTCGGCTTTGGCGACTGCTGCGGTGGGTTCTGCGGATGCGGTGGTGGCGGAGAAACTGTCGCGGCTTGCCGCGGTGCTGGATGAGTTGGCTGCGGTCGATGTGTCGCTGGTATCCGATGCCGCGCTGGTGGAAGCCACCGTGGAGGCCGAACGGCTGGCGTTGCGGACTGCGGGTGCGGTGACGGATCGCTTGATTGTGGAGGCGTCTGACCGGGATCTGCCCCGCGCCCTGGGTTTCCGCGATGTTCGCAATTTCATGGGGCATGGTCTGCACATTGGCGATCCGGCGGCGCGGCATCGGGTGATCGCTGCGACTGGCTCGTTCACCACGATCTGCGGCGACCGACTACCACCCGCATGCCCGACGTTGGCCGGCTATGTGGTCGAGGGCCGCGTCGCGGGCGCGCACGTCCGGGCGGTGCTCGAGGTGCTGGAGGCAATCCCCAGTGAAGTGTCGGCCGAGACAACAGCCGCCGCCGAAGCACAGATGGCCGGCTATGCGGTCCAATTCACGCCCGCCGAAATCACCAATTTGGGTTCACGGTTACTTGCCCATCTGGATCCGGATGGGACGCTGACCACCTCGAAAGACCGCAAACGCCGACGCCGCCTGTGGGTGAACCGGCAGAACGCGCAACTTATGTCGCGGTTGACTGCCGATCTCGATCCGATCGCCCGCGCCCGCCTGGACACGGTGTTGGATGCGTGGGCCAAACCGGGCATGAATAACCCGGATGATCCGGAGTCGCCGGTCGGTCCGATCACCACGGCAAATGCTGAACAAGTCGCGGCCGCGGCTCTACGTGATCAGCGCTCGCCTGCGCAACGCAACCACGACGCCTTCTCCGCACTACTCGGCCAGGTGTTGGAATCCGGCATGCTCGGCAACACTCACCGCGGGTTACCGATCCAGGTCATCGTCACCACCAGCCTGCACGAACTCGAAGCCCAGGCGGGGATCGCACAGACCACGTCCGGCACACTGCTGCCGATCGGCGATGTAATCGACATGGCCGCCTCTACCGGAGCGAGCCAGTATTTGGCGGTGTTCGGTGACCACACCAGCATCCCGCTCTACCTGGGTCGGTCGAAACGGATCGCGTCGCTGGGGCAACGGTTGGCGTCGTTCGCCTCGCCGGGCGGGAAGATGTGTTCGGCACCGGGTTGTAATCAGCCCGCTTCACGGGTGCAGATGCATCACGCCGCGAAAGACTGGGCTGACGGCGGACTCACCGATATCGATCAACTCGTCCCGGCGTGCGATGTGCACAATCGGCGGGTCGGTCCGAAACCCGGCCAGTTCACCACCCGGATGATCACCGACGGCCCCGACACCGGACGGGTTGCGTGGCGATTGAACGCCAAGCCGGGTATGCCGGAGAATCCCGAACGCATCAACCGCATCGCGGACGTCAAAGCCGACTTCCGCGACTACCTCGCGGCCGAACACGCCAGCAACGACGCTGCTGCAGCCGCAGCACGCGCGGCTGGTACCGGGTTCGACACAGACACAACCGTTACCGGGATTGTGTTGCCGCACTTGGTGCCCAACCCGCCCAGCGGGCGGATCGAGCGCGCACTGGCGGGCAGGGTGCCTGTCGGCGATACCCCAACCCTCAGCAGGCGGGTCGACATCCGATGGAACCTCCCCAGGCCACTCGAACTCGACCCCGACCCGCCCACAGACCCCAACCCATCAACGGGCCCGGCCCCACCAGCCAGCCCCATCGCACCCCACGGCGCCGACCCGCCAGACAGCCTCGGCCCACCGTTGGCCGACGCAGCCTAACCGGCTGCGGCGACCATGTCGACACGCTGAACTATCCGGACGCAACGTCGAATCTGGTTGTGCCGCAACCCGTCTACACCCCGCCACCACAGCCGGTGGCGGGGCAGACGCGGTTGAGCAGATCTGGTTGAGGCGACGGATGGAAGCGGGAACGGCCTCAGGACCCAGAGGTAGCGCGAGATTCGCGAAGCTCGGCCGCGTCGTCGATGGCTGTGCGCAGTCGTCGAACTGCTTCGCGAAGTGTGTCGGGTTGCAGGGTCGCGAAGCTGAGTCGTGCACTGTCGGTGAGGTCGGCATCGACGGCGAATGCCGAACCCGGAACGAACGCGACGCCGTAAGACAGTGCGACACTCAGGAGCTTGCTGGTGTCGACTCCCGGCAGTCGCACCCAACAGAACATGCCGCCGCTGGGTGAGGTGTATTCGACCGAATCGCCGAGCTCGTCGTCGAGAGCAGACATCAGGGCGTGTGCGCGGAACGCGTATGCCGAAGCGATCATGTCGATGTGGGCGTCGAACCACGTTGTGTCGGAGAGCAAGTCGGCCACCATGAGTTGGTTGAGCGTCGATCCGCACAGGTCTGCAGACTGTTTCAGTCGTTCCACCAAATCCACCACAGAGGGTGTCGCGTTCAGCCAGCCAACGCGCAGCGCCGGTGCCAGTGTCTTCGACGCAGAGCCCAGTCGAATCGTGCGTTCGCCGGGGATCGGTGTGGGCGAAACCCCGTCGAACGACAAGCGTCCATATGGATCGTCCTCGACGATCCAGAACCCGTAGGTCTCGGCCAAATCAGCCAGACGGTTGCGGGTCGCAGTGCTCGCGGTTGCTCCCGAGGGGTTGTGGAAGTTGCTCACCGTATGCACTATTCGCGGCCGGACGCCGCGTTCGAGGAGCCTCGAAAGTGCTCCGACGTTGGTACCGTCACTCGTGATCGGCAGGGCCACGATCTCGGCGCGGACGCATTGAAACGCTTGTAGGGCACCGACATACACGGGATCGTCGACGACAACGACGTCACCGGGGTCGACCAGAGCCTGAGCGAGCAGCGACAACGCCTGCTGGGAGCCGTGTGTCAGCAGGATTCGGTGTGGGTCGACGCCTTCGACGCTCGCAACCACATCGCGGCAGAGCGATACTCCGCGGCTGGTTGTGTACTGCAGCGCATTTGGGTGGCCGATCATTCGTGTAGCGGCGTCGGCTATGCGGTCGCCCGGGATGAGGTCGGTGGCGGGAAGGCCGCCTGCGAGGCTCAGCACTCCGGGTTGCTCGGTGACCGCGAGGAGGTCGCGAATCGCCGAGCCTCGAACTCCTCGGAGTGCTGCTGACTCGATCGGGACTGTGGGCATTGTCGAGGAATGCGGCATCGCACATCGCTCCTGTTCTCGGGAACTGAACGGGGGAGGTGATGCGGATGGTCACCGGGAAGGCGTGCATCGGGTGGATCGCCTGCCACAAGACTAGCCGAACAGTCTCACTAAGCGATATCGAAATCCCAAATAGTGAAATCCGCATGATCGTCTTCGCGTGGGCTTGGCCACGCGACGGGAGCGTTGATCTAATGAAAACGACTATCGTTTACAATAGCGACATGAAGGTACGCAACTCGGTTCGCTCGCTGAAGAACAAGCCCGGCGCCCAGGTGGTGCGACGTCGCGGGCGCATCTTCGTCATCAACAAGAAGGACCCTCGGCACAAGGGCCGCCAGGGCTGACGGTGGCGGCAGACCGCCGGTGGTTCACTGACATCCCGCCGCGATCGAGACCGCGATGATTGCTGCGTTCCGTCACCGCCATGGGCGTCTGCCCTTCGCCAACGCGCGGCTGTGATGCGCGCAAGGCCGGGGTTCGGGGGCACTCGACGGTCGTCCCGCCGTCGTCCGTGTCGGCGACGAGGTCGGTTCGCATAGGAGTCAGCACCTGCCGGGATCACTTCAGCGACTGACGAAGTGGGACCGAAAAATAGCAGAGAAGAACACTTTTCGCCCCTATCGCTCTTCAGATCACAAAGCTGCCATGGTGAGACGTGGGAATCGAGACGGGATGGCACAGGTTCGTGCCTTTCCGACCGCGGCACTCGGTTTGGGGCTAGCCTGAAAAATGGTCCTGGAAATTGTCGGGATTTCGCAAGAGTGACGACAATGAATGGCATCGATCACAGCTTCTTCGAGAACGTGGGATCGACCGCTCTGCCGCTGAACATGTTGCCGTCACGACCACTGACCAACAGAGAGAAGGCATTCAGAATGCACTACAGTGCCGGCAACTATGAGGCTTTCGCACGACCGCGCAAGCCTGACGGAGTCGAGGACAAGACCGCGTGGTTCGTTGGCGCCGGCCTCGCCTCCCTGTCGGGAGCGGCGTTCCTGATCCGGGATGCGCAAATGTCCGGCGACAAGATCACCATCTTCGAAGAGCTCGATCTGCCTGGTGGCGCGCTGGACGGCATCAAGGAACCCAAGAAGGGGTTCGTCATTCGCGGCGGACGCGAGATGGAGACCCACTTCGAGTGTCTGTGGGATCTGTTTCGCTCGATCCCATCGATCGAGCAGGACGATGCCAGTGTCCTCGACGAGTACTTCTGGCTGAACAACGACGATCCGAACTTCTCGCTGCGGCGTGTCACCATGGAGCAGGGTGTCGACGCAGGCACGGACTTCAAGTTCAAGCTCACCGACAAGGCCCAAAAGGACATTGTTCGCATCTTCCTCGCCACCCGAGAGGAGATGGAGAACAAGCGCATTGAGGACGTCGTCAGTGAGGAGTTCTTGAACAGCAACTTCTGGCTGTACTGGCGCACAATGTTCGCATTCGAGAATTGGCACAGTGCACTGGAGTTCAAGCTCTATTTACATAGGTTCATTCACCACATCAAGGGATTGCCGGACCTCTCGACGCTCAAGTTCACCAAGTACAACCAGTACGAGTCGCTGGTGCTCCCGCTCTACAAATGGCTCCTCGATCACGGCGTCACGTTCCGGTTCTCCACCACCGTGACCGACGTCGACTTCACGATCGATGGCACGCGCAAGCAAGCCACCAAGATTCACTACACCACCAAGGGTGAGGAGGGCAGCGTCGATCTCGGGGAGAACGACCTGGTCTTCATGACCATCGGATCTCTCACCGAGAACTCCGACGAGGGTGACCACCAGACTCCGGCCAAACTGGACCGCGGACCGGCGCCGGCCTGGGATCTGTGGCGGCGCATCGCCGCGAAAGATCCGGCGTTCGGCCACCCGGACGTCTTCGCCGGTGATATCGACAAGACCAAGTGGGAATCGTGCACGGTCACCACGTTGGACAAACGTATCCCCGAGTACATCCACAAGATCTGTGAACGCGACCCATTCAGCGGCAAAGTGGTCACCGGCGGAATCGTCACTGCCCGGGACTCGAGCTGGCTGATGAGTTGGACGGTCAACCGCCAACCGCACTTCAAGCAGCAGCCGTCCGACCAGATCGTCGTGTGGGTGTACGCGCTGTTCTCCGACACCCCGGGCGACTACGTCAAGAAGTCGATTTCCGAGTGCACGGGCGAGGAAATCACGCGCGAGTGGCTCTATCACATGGGTGTGCCGACCAATCAGATCGACGAGTTGGCCGCAACGGCAGCGAAGGCGGTGCCGTGCATGATGCCGTACGTCACGGCGTTCTTCATGCCACGCCAGCACGGCGACCGTCCGTCCGTGGTGCCCGAGGGAGCAGTGAACTTCGCGTTCATCGGTCAGTTCTCCGAGAGTCAGAGCCGAGACTGCATCTTCACCACGGAGTACTCGGTTCGCACGCCGATGGAGGCCGTCTACACGTTGCTCGACATCGAGCGTGGCGTGCCGGAAGTCTATGGATCGACCTACGACGTCCGGGAGTTGCTCAACGCGACTTCACGGCTGCGGGACGGCGAAGAAGTCAAGCTACCTGGCCCGCACCTGCTCCGAGAGAAGTTGTACGGCAAGTTCCAGGAGAACGAAGTCGGCAAGCTGATCTCGGAATACAAGCTGATCGAAAAGCCCTGATCCGCCTGTTGCCCAGCTAGCGCAGAGCCGTACGGAAACCCTCTCCGACGCGACGTCCCGAGCCGCGTCGGAGAGGGTTTTCCGTGGAGCTAAGCGGGGCTCGAGTCATTGGCCCACTGCAACTTACGCAGTGCAGCGCCGGTGAGCGTCGCGTCGTCGTCGCCACAGGTACACCGCGCAGAAGACGCCCTGCACCATGACGATGGCGCTGATCGTGGAGGCGATGATCCCGGCCGATTGATCGGCCGCAGTGAGCAGGTCGAATCCGGCGTGCCAGATCAGCACCGGAATGATGCTCCAGTTCGCGCCCACCGCCATCCACGCCAGCAGATACGACCCGCAGAAAAGAGCAAGCATCCAGCCGACGATGCCCGCCCCCATCTCCATGTAGGTCGGATTGAAGTAGAACGCCGGAAGGTGCCAGGCTATCCAGACCACTGCCACCACGGCCGCCACCCAGAAGATCGACATCCGGCGTGAGAGTGTTGGGAGCAGCCAACCTCGCCATCCGGCTTCCTCTCCGACGCCGAAGGTGAGAATCCACACCGCCATCACGATGGGCCAGGCGAGCCCCGGCAACTTCTCGGTGGCGCCGAACTGGTCGAGATCCGGCCACTCCCCGGTAACGATCGCACTCACCACATAAGCGATCACTCCGTAGGCCACCGGCATCCCGATGGCGACGAGCCACCAGATCGGCCGGAAGTTCACCGCGAACGTTCGCCGTGCCCACTGCCGCACCCCTTGCGTGCCGCCTTCCCACATCGCTGCGGCGACGGCACCACATGCGGGTCCGGCCGATCCGAGGAAGAACGTCCACGGCATGGAGCCGAGACCGTCGGTCCGAGCTGTGATCAGAATCGGTAGCCAGATGAGCCACGTGACGGCGAACGACACGAGCACAAACACGACGACGGCGCCACGCCTGCTCTCGGCGGGAGTCTCGCCATGTGACATATGGGCGATTCAATACCGCGAAGCCCCAGACTGCACACCGAACACGACGACCAATCAGCAAAAAACCCTCTCCGATCAGGTCGGAGAGGGTTTTCTCGGTGGAGCTAAGGGGACTCGAACCCCTGACCCCCACACTGCCAGTGTGGTGCGCTACCAGCTGCGCCATAGCCCCGTATTCGTGAATCTTCGCCCGGCGAAATCCGTCCCAAGCGCAAAGGCGAAACTACACCATGCGCGTATCCGGAACCAAATTCGGTCGTCACCCGTGGATCGCGACATGCGTAGCAGTGAGGCCGTGGCGCTCCCGAACGTCCCGCTCACGTCACGCGCCGGCCGTCCGACGAGCTGGTCATCTGGCTCACCGCCGTCAACGCAAGTAGGGCGTCTACGCAGCCGATGCTGCGTAGACGCCCTACTTGTCAGTGGCGTTACAAGTGTCGATTCAATGCGGTGCGCCAGTTGATATGACGTGCCGCTCGACGTCAGTGTGCTGCTTCGAATGCCTCGAGCACATTCAGCGGGATTCGACCGCGGTCGCTGACCTCGAAGCCGTTCTTGGTTGCCCATGCGCGAATTGCCTGCGTCTGCTCTTTGCTTCTTGCGCCGGCGCCGTTCTGCGCAACCCGCTTGGGGCTGCGCGAGCCGCTTGCGCGAGAAACTGAAATGTATTTCGCCAGGCCATCCCGGAACTGCTGGGCATGCTTCGACGATGTATCGAACTCGTAGCTCTTGCCGTCGAGGCTCCAACGGACGGTTTCGTACTCGTCGAGTACTTTCCCGTCGACGTCATCGATGACCTGGACGATTTCCTTCTTTGCCATTTTCCCCTCCGGGTTGTGCTGTGGACCTACGGGCGCAGCGGATCGATCTTACTGCGACATACTGCTGTTCTTGTGGGCGAGCGGGCTGTACGTTCGGCTCGACTCTGAAGTCATGACTCGTCGAACCCCGATCGTATATACATTCTTTATACACCTTTTGTTTGAATACTTGGAATCAGTAATCGAGCCGACGCCGTGAGTATGAGTGGCCGCAAGGCTTCATGCGTCGAAATGCGGTTTGCGTCACTACTGAGCATTGCTGATCAAGCAATGCCTACTTCAATTCGTCGGAGACGCGGGGGTGTCGTTGTCGGGCTGCTCGGACTCGGTTGTCGTAGCTATCGGAGATTCGATCCCCGCGGAGTTCGAAAGCGATCCGGGAGCCTTGTCTGCGGCGTTGAGTGGAGCGAAACCCTTTGAGCTGAGCGAGAATCCGGATTGCGAGTCCGACTGCAGGCAGAAGATTCCAGGGGTATCGATCAGACACGAGAATCTGCCGACCGAAATGGTCGTTCCGTAGTCGACGATTGCACTGCGATACAAAACAGGGTGCTCATTCTCGCAGCCGCCCTGTTGGGCGCGCTCGGCCGTCAGGACGACGAGATCCTCAGCCCATACACAGGAACGGGGTGTGCGTGCCGGGCGTGGCGCCGATGACTGGCCGTCATTTGACCGGCATGTCAGAGCACGACGAGAAGCGTCGACGTTGATCTCCGTGGAGCAACTGACAGCTCTATCCGGGCTGGTGAAGTGAAACCCCGACGTCTCGATGACCGGACCACGTGGGGTCGTCGAACCTTGGTGATAACGCGAATTGTCGGCGCGTGGTGCGGTCGCTATCGCCCGGCCGATTGTCCCGGTTGGCAGAAACGTCGCAGTACGGCTTTGGGTGGCGATCGTGGTCGATGAGCTCGGGTAATCCGATTCTGTCAACAGGTTGTCAGTTGGCGGTAACACGATCGACGAGGGAGTGGTGCTGGTGTTCAGTCCGCACGAGGTGATCGCAACGGCGAGTAGCGCTGCAGCGGCGAATGCGGGAACCGCTAGAAAACGCGCGCGGCGCCGACCGTACCCTTGCACTGTGTCGACCCCCAAGATCGTGTTGTTCTATGTCTTCACGCCACTCCCGGATCCCGAAGCGATACGCCTGTGGCAGTTAGCCGTGTGCGAATCGCTTGATCTTCGCGGAAGAATCATCGTGTCCCCGCACGGTATCAATGCCACTGTCGGTGGCGAGCTGGACAGCGTCAAACGCTACGTCAGAAAATTGCGTGAATATCCTGCATTCCGGGATGTCGATATCAAATGGTCAGAAGGTGTCGGCGACGACTTCCCGAAGCTGGTCGTTCGGGTTCGGCCGGAAATCGTCACATTCGGTGCGCCCGATGAACTCGATGTCGACGAGAATGGCGTCATCGGGGGCGGCGAACGACTCGACCCCGATGGCGTCCACCGTCTGGTTGCCGAGCGAGGCGACGTCGTCTTCTTCGACGGACGCAATCAGATCGAGGCGCAGATCGGACGTTTCGCCGGTGCGGTCGTACCGGACGTGGAGACGACGCGTGACTTCGTTCCGCTCCTCGACAGTGGCGCTCTCGATCACCTCAAGGATCGTCCTGTCGTCACCTACTGCACGGGCGGTGTGCGCTGCGAAGTGCTCTCGATGCTGATGCGTAAGCGCGGCTTCTCGGAGGTGTATCAACTCGACGGCGGCATTGTCCGCTATGGCGAGCAGTACGGCGACAACGGACTCTGGGAGGGCTCGCTGTACGTCTTCGACAAGCGTATGACCGTCGACTTCTCCGACGACGCCGCTGTAGTCGGCAGGTGCCGCGAGTGTGGTAGGCCGACGAGCAACGTCGACAACTATCCGGATCGGCTGGGACGCGAGCTGGCAGTGGTCTGCCCCGACTGCTTCGACGGACTCGCCGACTCGCCCGCATGACTGCCGAGGCGGTGCCCGTCGTCGTGCTCGCAGGCTTTCTCGGTGCGGGCAAGACGACCGTGCTCAATCATCTCCTCCGTGCGGGAGGAGCCGGCCAGACCACCGATGGGGGAGTCGCGGACAGGGCGCGGCTCGGTGTCCTCGTCAACGACTTCGGCGCCATCAACATCGACGCACTCCTGGTGGCGGGTCAGGCCGACGGAGCAGTCACGCTGTCCAACGGCTGCATGTGCTGCTCGGTCGACCGAGAGGGACTCGACGCCGCGCTGGTAGAACTCGCGCGCCCGGAGGCCGGGCTCGACGCGATCGTGATCGAAGCGAGTGGCATCGCCGAACCCAAGGCGCTCGTGCGGCTCGTCGCAGGACTCGACGACCCCACAATGCGCTACGGCGGACTCGTGTACGTGGTGGACGCCGCCGGTTTTGTGGAGTTGCGTGAGCGGCACCCCGTAGTCGACTCACACATTGCCATCGCCGATCTGGTCGTCGTGAACAAACGTGACCTCGTCGACGCTGCGGCGCTCTCGGAGTTGGTGGCCGCGGTCCGTGAGGTGAATTCGTCCGCGCCCGTCGTCGCGGTGGCCGAAGGGCGGATCGATCCGGCGCTGCTGTTCGATCGACTTGCGCGCGAAGTCGAAGACGTCACGGAGCCACGCCAGCTCACGCTCGACGAGATGCTGATCCCCGACGCCGAACACGCCCACGCCGAACACCCTGAAGGGCACGAGGCGCACACGCACCTGCACGACGCCTACCAGTCGGTCGAACTCGACACCGCCGACGCCGTCGATCCGCGACGCCTCGCAGCGCTGCTGCACGAGCCTCCCGCCGGGTGCTATCGCATCAAGGGTGTGGTCCGATTCGATCTGCCGGGGTATCCCGAGCGTTACGTCGTCCACGGCGTCGGCGGCTTTGTCCGCATTACGCGCGACGGCTGGTCGGGGGAGGAGCCCCGAACCAGGATCGTCGCGATCGGATCAGGCATGGATCGTGTTGCCGCACGGGAGGCACTCGAGTCCATCCTGGCGACAGCCGAAACGGCCGACGACGAGTACGGCATTTTGCACATCACTCGTCACCTGCCCGACGCTCACTGATCGACTCTCCCTGAGGTAGGAGCGAGTCCCATCGATTGCAGGGACGTCACAGGTGCCTAACGAATCTCATCGTCCCAGGTCACCGATTTCCCCATTGCACACTCTGCTGCTTAGCTGTTAAAGATGTGACTGTTGTGACCAGTGTTGCGTGTGGAAGGAGTGAGGTTCGCCCGGCATGAGCCGAGCGTGCCCGAAACCGTGATGACCCAGAAACGACACCTGCGGACCCGTGTGTCTGCTGCTGCCGCTGCGCTCGCGTTTGCGGCTACCGCAACCGTCACCGTTACGACAGGGGCCGGAACCGCGATGGCTGCGCCGTCGGCGACCGGCACCTCCCTTGCCGGCAAAACAGTGTTCCTCGATCCAGGACATCAGGGTGGGTCCGCGGGCCACAGTCTGTCGGCCCAGGTGCCCGACGGCCGCGGCGGCAAGAAAGACTGCCAGACCACCGGCGCCACCGGCGTCAACGGGGCTGCTGAGCACACAGTGAACTGGCAGATCTCGCAGCTCGTCAAAGCCGGTCTGGAAAGCCAGGGTGCACGAGTGGTGTTGAGCAGGCCCGACGACACCGGGTGGGGCGGATGCGTCGACGAGCGCGCGGCCGCCGCGAGCCGATCGGGTGCCGCGGTCGCCGTCAGCCTGCACGCCGATTCGACGACGGCGGGCGCCGACGCTGCGAAAAAGGGCTTCCACATGATCGTTCCCACGCTTCCCCTTCCCGACGCGAAGGCGAACGCGGTGCAGGGCGGGCAGGGGCGCAAGGCGTCGAACATCATGCGCGACGCGTTCGTCAAGGCTGGTTTCCCGCCTGCGAACTACGCGGGTGTCGCCGACGGCATCCAGGCCCGGTCCGACATCGCCGCCGTGAACCTGACGACGGTGCCGGCCGTGTTCATCGAGATGGGTAACCTCTCGAACCCGACCGAAGCAGCATCTCTCGCCGGTCGTGACGGACAGTTGAAGTACGCGATGGCGATCACCAACGGAATCCTCAACTATGCGAGCCCGGGCGCCGCAGCGCCTTCGGCCGACACGCTCAACAAGCCGCCCGCGACCCCGCCGTCGGGTGCGCCGAGCTCCGATGGCGGACTTTCGCTGGTGATTCCGTTCGTTCAGCAGTTGTTGAAGTCGGGTGACCCGAAAGAGATCACCCAACTGCTGCTGTCCGAGGGGCCCGACGTGTCAGCGCAGGTGCTCAACGCGATGCTCGACGTGATCTACGGGTTGTTCGACGGCAAACTGCCCATCGGATAAGCATCGATACACCGCTTGGCTGATCGGTCGGTCCGCACTCGCGTCCGCTGAACCTGCGGCTACTGTTGGAAACCATGGGTATCCGTGATCTCGTCATGAAGACTCCGGTGCCGTCGTTGCGTGGTCGTAAGGTGCTGATCACCGGCGCGGCGAGCGGAATCGGCCGGGCGACGGCAGAAGCAGCAGCGGCTCAGGGCGCCGAACTGGTGCTGACCGATCTGCACGCCGAGCCACTCGACGAGGTAGTCGCGGAGATAACCGCTGCAGGCGGCGCGGTGCTCTTTCACCTCGCGGGCGATGTCTCCGACTACGAATGGGTGTCGGCGTTCGCGCGTCAGGTCGACGCCGAGGTCGGGGTGATGGACGTGGTGATGAACATCGCGGGTATCTCCGTGTGGGGCACCGTCGAGAATCTGCAGCACAAGCACTGGCGGTCAATGGTCGACGTCAACCTCATGGGGCCGATTCACATCATCGAATCCTTTGTGCCGCAGATGGTTCGACGCGGCCAGGGCGGGCACCTCGTGAACGTCTCGTCGGCGGCGGGGCTGCTCGCCCTTCCGTGGCACGCCGCGTACAGCGCGAGCAAATTCGGTATCCGTGGTGTCTCCGAGGTGTTGAGGTTCGATCTGCGCCGACACGGCATCGGTGTCTCGCTGGTGTGTCCAGGTGCCGTCGCGACCCCGTTGGTCGACACCGTGAGCATTGTCGGAGTCGACCGCGACGATCCGCGAGTTGCCAAGGCCATCGGCCACTTTCACCGCATCTCGGTCAGTCCGGAAACCGCTGCGGCCAAAATTCTCGCAGGGGTACGGAAGAACAAATTCATGGTCTACACGTCCTTCGATACGCGGTTCGGGTACTGGTGGGCGCGCAAGTTCGCGCTGCCGTACGAAATCGTCATGCGCATCGCCAACAACCAGTTCGACCACCTCGCGCGTGTTGCGGGCACGACACTCGAGACGCGGTCGGAAGAGGACGCGCGCAGTCGGGGACGACAGCGGACCGCGGGTGAATAACTCCTTCGTCAAAACCGTTGCGACGGGCGACGATCCAGATTTCTTCGCAGCCGAAGCGGCGTCGTTGCGGTGGCTGGCCGCAGGGGGAGCGCGGGTTGTCGACGTGATCTCGGTGTCCGCGAACAACATCGAACTCGAACGACTGACGACCACACGCCCGACCGTCGCGGCAGCCGAGGATCTCGGCCACATGCTTGCCCGCACCCACGATGCGGGCGCGGCCCAATTCGGTTCTCCACCAGATGGTTACGACGGCAGGCAATTCATCGGGAAGCTGCCCCTGCCCACCGTCGAGCTTGACCGCTGGGGCGAGTTCTATGCCTCTGCGCGCGTGCTGCCGTTCCTCGAAGCGGGAATCGCCGCAGGCAATGTCACGCAGCGTGACGCAGAGTCGACTCGACAAGCCTGCGATCTCATCGCCTCCGGAACGTTCGACGACGGTGCTCCACCGTCACGTCTGCACGGTGACCTATGGGGTGGAAACGTGGTGTGGACGCCCGACGGTGCAGTCCTCATTGATCCCGCTGGGCACGGCGGACACCGAGAGACCGACCTCGCGATGCTCGCGCTGTTCGGCTGCCCGCACCTCGACAGCGTCGTCGAATCGTATGAGCGGGCACATCCACTGACCGACGGCTGGCGACAACGAATTCCGCTACACCAGATGCATCCCCTCGCGGTGCATTCGGTTCGACACGGACCCGGATACGGTGTGGCGCTTGGCGATGCGGCCCGGGCGACACTGGCCCTTGCAGGAGGCGACCGATGAATTCGACGCCGCTTGACCCCGACTTCGATCCCTCGATTCTCATCGTCTCGGCCACCCACGCCGAGGCGAAGTACGTGCCGCCCGGTGCGCGGCTGCTCGTCACGGGGATCGGCAAGATGCGCGCGACCGCCGCATTGACCCGCGCACTGGCCGACCCATCGGCGCCGTCGACGAGGCTCGTCGTCAACATCGGTACAGCGGGAGCGCTGCACGATCATCACGCGGGGTTGTTTCTGCCGTCGGTGGTCGTCGAACACGACATCAGCGCGACGGAACTGCGTGCCATGGGATACCCGATCGTCGATCGGTGGGAGGTTCCGGACGGCGACGGTTCGGTACTCGCCTCGGGCGACACTTTTGTTGCCGACCCGCTACGTCGCGCGAGCCTGGCACAGCACGCAGACCTCGTCGACATGGAGGGCTGTGCCGCCGCATACGTCGCGGCCGCATTCGACGTCCGGTGCCAATTGGTCAAAGTGGTCAGCGATGGCGCCGACGAGCAGGCAATGGATTGGCCGTCGTTGGTCGACGACGCGGCGCGCCTACTCGGCGATTGGCTTGCCGACAGAGGGGCGTGAGGCTCAGCGCTGGTTGCGGGCGCGCGTGGTCTGGTAGACAGCGGAACCCGACGATCGCGTCGCGGGCTCATACCGATCGAGATCGGCGGCGGCGGTAGCACGGACGGGCTGACCGTCGAGTTGCTCGCCCGCAGCAGTGCGCTGTACCTGCCCGGCAGTCGCGCGCGAGCGAGGGTCCTGTGGCGGTGCGGGCCGCGGCGGACGAGTGCGCGCGGCGTCGTCGGTGGCCGGACGCTCGCGGCCGTCGCGGGCCTGGCGTTCACGCCCTGCGCCGCGCTCAGCCTGGTTTCGCTCACCCCTGCTGCGCTCGCCCGGCTCTCCGGAGGCTCGGCGGCGGGGACGTGGGTCGTCGCTCGACGGTGCCTGTGCGGGCGCTTTGCGTGGGCGTGGTGTCGCGTCGGACTCCGGTCGAGCAGCTTTCGCCCGACGCTGAGTGCTGTCCGATTGTTGTCCGTCGTCTGACTTCGGTGCGCCCCGCTGCGTCGAACGCGTGGCCTTGGGGTTGCCAGCCTTGGGGTTCCCAGCCTTCGAGTTCGCGGCCTTGGATTTCCCGGCTTGCGCGGTGCGCGGCGTCGAGTCCTTCGACGCCGAATTCTTGAACGTGTGCTCGGTGCCTGCCGGGCGTGCTCGACGTTTCGGTGCCGGCGAATCGGTGAGTGACTGGCCGCGCGTGATGTACCAACGGCCGACGCCGAGTGCCAGCGTCACGAGGAAGGTGAACAGGATCCACGGGAAGTCGTTGGCGATCGGCAGGAGGACCTTGAAGATCAGGCTCTTGAGACCCGACGCCTCGTCGGCGTTGAGGCCGTACAGAGTGACCACGCCCACTCCGAACGCGATCAGCGGCGGTTGCGCGACGGCGGTGAAGAGCGCCCGTCTGCGTACGGCGAGAACAGCGACGACGCAGCCGACGAGGTAGAAGAAATTGAAGACCGAACCCAGTGCGTCGCTCTGATTGGCGTCGATGATCGCGCCAACAGCGGTGAAGGCCGCGGCCACCAGAACGGCGCCCCACCAGGGGATACCCCTGACGTTGGGCAGTACCGACTGTTGGTCGACGGGCACCGCGGAGCGGCTTCGCTGCGGGAAAGGCACTCCTAGACGGTACCGGGTGATCCCCGGATTTCCCTTAACCAGTGCTCGATGTTGCGCGCGCGTCTGGTTCGTCGGGTATTGGGTCCGGGTTGTCGGACTGCGATACGGGCATTCCGGGAGTGGGGCGCACCCCGACGTCGACAGGGCTGGGCCGTTCCGGTTCGGAGGAGATTCCGAGAGATTCGAGCGACGCCAATTTGCGAGCCGTCACCCCGACGCGGCTGTCGACGGCGCCGAGCGTCGAGTTGAACGACTCAACCGCCCGACGCAGTGAGGCGCCTGTTCGGTCGAGGTGGCTCAGGACCGATCCGAGTCGATGATGAAGTTCGACGCCGAGCTCTCTGATCGTTGCGGCGTCGGCGGCGAGGGCGTCGTGGCGCCACCCGAGAGCGACTGTGCGCAGTAGCGCGATGAGGCTGGTCGGGGTCGTCACCACGACGTTGCGCGTGAAGCCGTACTCGATGAGCGCTGGGTCGGCGCGCACCGCGGCGTCGAGGATCGGGTCGCCGGGTACGAACAGCACGACCATCTCGGGGGTGTTCGCGAACGCCGTCCAGTACGTCTTCGAGGCCAACTGCGTGATGTGCGCCCTGACCGCCCGCGCGTGGTCGGCCAGGAGTGCCGCCTGTTTGTCCGGATCGCTGCAGTCCGCGACGGATAGGTACGCATGCAGCGGAACCTTCGCGTCGACGACGATGTCGCGGTTGCCCGCCAGGTGGATCACCATGTCCGGACGAACCTGGCCCGCCATGTCTGACTCGGCCGACACCTGCGTGCTGAAGTCGCAATGCTCGCTCATGCCTGCCAGCTCTACGACCCGTTCGAGCTGCAGTTCGCCCCACCGGCCCCTGACGTGCGGTGTGTGCAGGGCGTTGGCCAGCGCGCGGGTCTCGTTCGAGAGCTGCTGTGAGGCAATGTGCATGCCGCGCACCTGCTCGGCGAGACCCGAATACGCACCGATCCGGTTGTGCTCGACCCTGCGCAGTTCCTCCGACAACTGGCCCAACACCCCGCGCAGCGGCTCGACGATATGGGTGACCTGTGTGCCGATCGCCGTCGACTGTCTGCGTGCGGCGTCTTCGCTTGCCGCCGACAGCGATCGCGCTGCGAGCTCCTGAGAGCTGCGCAGCGCGTCGGCCTCGGTGCGTGCCGCCGATACCGCCGCGGCCGAGCGTGACGCGTTGGCCAGCCAACCCAGCACGGCACCGAGCAACAGACCCACGAAGAGAGCGACAGCGACGGACAACATGACAGTGATGGTGCCGTCCGGTACCGACAATTCTCCGTCGTCGCAGGTCAGGGGGCTCGAAGTTCAGGGGCCGTGGTGGTCAGAACGTCGGGGTCCCGCCGTCCTCATAGGTGAGCAGCCATTGCTTGAGCGGCTTGCCGTAGCGGAAACCCGCGACCGTGCCGTCCTGGCGAAGTACACGGTGGCACGGAACGAACAGTGTGGCCCCATTTCTCGCGCACGCGGTGGCGGTGGCGCGAATCGCCGTCGGGTGTCCAGCGGCCTCGGCGAGTTGGGCGAACGTCGTGGGACTGCCCGGCGCTACGGCGCGCAGCGACTCCCAGACCTTCTCCACGTAGGGGCCCGAACGCTGCCGGACCGCCACCGCGTCGATCGCGTCGAGTTGCCCCGCGTAATAGGCCTCGACCGCGTCGCTCACGGCGGTGAGTTCCTGCGACCACCGAGACGACGCCGGTCGCAACACGCGGTGGATCGACGGCAACAGTGACGCGGCGTCGTCGGTCCAACCCGACGCCAACACCGCGCCCGCGTCGTCGACGACAAAAGTGAAGGGACCCGTCGGCGTCGCGACGGTCGCGTGGGCCGCTGATGACTCGGCCGCTGGGGCGTCAACTGTTGACGGCTCTGTGGCTGTCGTGTCGGGGTCGGTGGGTACGGCGTCGAGTGTCGTCATGGTTGCCTCCTGGCGTGTGTCGGTGCAGTTAGGTGCGCGGACACGCCGACATCGGCAGGTCAGGCGACCGTGCCGAGCTGCTGCCCGAGCCGATGGCGCCACAGGTGCATTGATGCGTAGGAGCGCCACGGTGCCCATTCCTGAGTGGCGGTGAGGTCGATGCCTAGATCGTTCGCGGCATGCCGCACCACGAGGTCGTGGTGGAGCAGGGTGTCGGGGTCGCCGGTGACGACCATCGTCACGTAGTCGGCGGTCCACGCCCCGACCCCGCGCAGAGTCAGGAGACGAGCACGCAACTCAGACGCAGCGACCCCCTGGTGAAGTTCCACCGAATTTTCCGCGATCGCCGACGCTGCGGCGACGATGGCGTCGACGCGCGCACGCGGGCCGCGCAACACCGACCGACCTTGCTCGGCAATCGCCGTCGCAGTCGGGAACGCGCGTTCGGGACCGTCGGTCCACCCGGTGGTCTCACCGAGCGCCGAGACCAGCGCCCCGACGTGATGGCGTGCCGCGCGGACGCTGATCTGCTGGCCCATCATCGTGCGGATCAGAGCCTCTGCCGGGTCTGGTGACCCGGGCAACCGGATGCCGGGGCCTGCATCGATGAGGGGTGCGAGGCGCGGATCGCGTCGTAACACGTCTTCTGCTGCAGCGGCGTCGGCATCGAGGTCGAGGAGTCGACGCACACGCGACACCGCTGCGCCGAGGTCTCGGGTGTCGAGGTGTAAGAGATCGACTCGTAGATAGCCACCGTGTCGCTCGGGCCCCGATCCCGGTGAGATCCGAACCAGGGCATTCCCACGCGGGAGGGTGAGGACACGCGCGAACGTCCAGTCTCCCGCGGGATCACCGGTGAACTCTTCCATCGAGTCGACGGCGTGCGCGCCCAAGAGTGTTGCGGGCCAGGAGGCGTCGAAGGGGTCGCGGTAGGGCAGCCGCAACGAGATCACACCGCCCTCGGCATGAGCATCGGGATCGGTGGCGCCGCTACCGCGGAGTGCGCGCAATCGCGTCGGCGTGAGGCCAAAGATTTCGCGGATTGTGTCGTTGAACTGCCGCACGCTCGAGAACCCTGCGGCGAATGCGACGTCGGCCATCGGCATCGTCGTGCGCTGGATGAGTATGCGTGCATTGGTTGCACGGTGTGCGCGGGCCAGCGCGAGGGGGCCTGCGCCGAGTTCGTCGTTCAGCACTCGGGTGAGATGGCGAGGGGAGTAGCCGAGTGCCGCGGCAAGGCCGTCGACACCGTCTCGTTCCACCACGCCGTCGGTGATGAGTCGCATCGCTCGCGCACCGAGATCGGCGTTGGCATTCCATCTCGGTGAGCCGGGCACGGCGTCGGGTGCGCAGCGTCGGCACGCGCGGAAGCCGCGCGTCTGGGCTGCTGCGGCGGTCGGGACGAAGGAGACGTTGGCGGGTAGTGGTGTCCGGGCGGGACACGACGGGCGGCAGTAGATGCCGGTCGTGTGCACGGTGACGAAGAACTGGCCGTCGAATCGTCGATCTCGAGCCGACAACGCTCGGTAGAAGGTGTCGAAGTCGAGGTCAGGGGTCGTCGGCGAGGTGCTCACTCGTCCACTCTGACACGGCGCGATGGTCGGTTTCTGGCGGAAATCGGCCATCGCTACGACACCATCGGAATACCAGCAAAAACGTGACGTAGATTACATTTCGGTGGCACCATGATCGGCATGAGCACACACTTCGGCGGTTTTCGACATCGAGGTCGCAACCGTGAACTCCCGCTCGCGGAGTATCCCGAGTGGGGTTTGGACATACTGCGCGGACTGTACGGATCCGAGACGGTCGACAGCATTCTCGCCGAGCAACAGCTGTCCGAGCCGAGTGCAAGCGTCGACGACCTCGCCCACCTCGACGGCACGTCGTCGACCCGCATGGCCCGCGCGGACGGCGGCGTCGCTTCCGCTGGCGACGCTTCTGCGACGGCAAGCCCTCGACGTGGAACCGCGGACGACGACGCTCCGGTTCCGCCGGAGATCTTGACCCCCATGCTCGCCGAGATCGAGGCGATCAACGCGCTGCTGCGCTGGCTCAAGCGGACTTTCGCGCGCCACTGAACCGCGTGAGGGAGGGAGCCTTTCGCGTGAGGCGACGGCTCATGTGAGGATCATCGCGTGACCGCTTCGTCCGAGAACGTACCTGCGACACCTGAATCCACACCCGCTGAGGCGACGCCCGCCACGACCGCGACCGACTCCGGAGCGGCTGGCGAACGTACGCACCCGACCCGGATGTCGGTGATCCGGGAGGGCCTACGCGAGTCGGCGATCGTCGCACTGCAGGCCGTGCTCGTCGTGGCTGCCGTGTGGGTGTTGCTGTGGGTGGTCGGCAAGCTGTGGGTGATCCTTCTGCCGGTTCTCTTGGCGATCATCGTCTGCACGGTCCTGTGGCCGCCCGTCGCATGGATGCGTCGAAAAGGTGTCCCACCAGCGGCGGCCGCTCTGGTGATGATGTTGGTCGCGATCGGCATTGTCGCTGCCGTGATCGGCCTGATCGTTCCGTCGGTGGTTGCGCAGGCGCCCGAGCTGGCCAACCGCGCCACCGACGGTGTGCAGCGGCTCCAGCAATGGGCGCAGGGTCCGCCGCTCAACGTTCGAGACGAGCAGATCGACAACGCCGTTCACGCAATCGTCAGCAAACTGCAGTCGAGTTCGGCCACCATCGCCTCGGGCGTGTTCAGTGGGGTCGGGACGGCGACCTCGGTGCTCGTCACCCTATTCACCTTGATCGTCCTGGTGTTCTTCTTCCTGAAGGACGGACCCAAATTCACCCCGTGGATAGACCGCACCATCGGGAACCCGTCGGCAACACACATCAGCGAAGTGCTGCGTCGTATGTGGAGCACCCTCGGTGGCTTCATCCGCACGCAGGCCATCGTGAGCCTGGTCGACGCGACGTTCATCGGCATCGGCCTCTTCATCCTGCAGGTGCCGCTTGCCGGGGTGCTCGTGGTGATCACCTTCATGGGTGGCTTCATCCCCATCGTCGGCGCGTTCGTGGCGGGCGCCCTTGCAGTGTTGATCGCGCTCGTGTCGAACGGCCTGACCACCGCGCTGATCGTTCTCGCGATCATCATCGCCGTGCAGCAACTCGAGGGGAACGTGCTGCAGCCGTGGTTGCAGGCCAAGTCGATGAACCTGCACGCCGTCATCGTGCTGCTCGCGGTCACCCTCGGCGGTTCGATCTTCGGCATCACCGGTGCGTTCCTCGCGGTGCCTGCCGCTGCGACATTCACCGTCGTCTCGCGGTACCTCAACGAACGAATAGCCGAGCGGGCCGGGGAGGCCTTGCCGCCACAGGGCGCCCCGGTGACCGAGAATGTCGGGGTGCCCGACGACAAGGAGCCACCCGACGCCGGTGGTGGCGACGCAAACGACGCCGACGCGTCACCGTAGACTGGACACCCGTGAGTCTCACCCTCGGCATCGTCGGACTTCCCAACGTCGGCAAGTCCACCCTTTTCAATGCGCTGACCCGTAACGACGTCCTCGCGGCGAACTATCCGTTCGCCACGATCGAGCCCAACGTCGGCGTGGTGGAGTTGCCCGACAAGCGACTCGACCGCCTCGCCGAGATCTTCGGCAGCGAGCGCATCCTTCCCGCAACCGTGTCGTTCGTCGACATCGCGGGCATCGTCAAAGGCGCCTCCGAGGGCGAGGGCATGGGCAACCAGTTCCTGGCCAACATCCGCGAGGCCGACGCCATCTGTCAGGTCGTCCGTGTCTTCGCCGACGACGACGTCGTGCATGTCGATGGCCGTGTCGACCCGTTCGCGGACATCGAGGTCATCGAGACCGAGCTGATCCTCGCCGACATGCAGACACTCGAGAAGGCCATTCCGCGGCTCGAGAAGGAAGCGCGCAAGAACAAGGACCAGGCCGAGGTGCTTGACGCCGCGAAGAAGGCCCAGGAGATCCTCGACTCAGGCAAAACCCTGTTCTCGCAGCAGGATTCGTTCGATCTCTCGTCGGTGCGCGAACTGCACCTGATGACCGCCAAGCCGTTCCTCTATGTGTTCAACGCCGACGAGTCGATCCTGACCGACGACGCCCGCAAGGCCGAACTCAAGGCCGCCGTCGCACCTGCCGACGCGGTGTTCCTCGACGCCAAGGTCGAGAGCGAGCTACTCGAACTCGACGAGGCCGACGCTCAGGAACTGCTCGACTCCATCGGGCAGGACGAGCCGGGCCTGCGCTCGCTCGCGCGGGCCGGATTCCACACGCTCGGCTTGCAGACCTACCTGACCGCGGGGCCAAAAGAGTCGCGCGCGTGGACAATTCACCAGGGCGACACCGCACCCAAGGCGGCCGGCGTCATCCACACGGACTTCGAAAAGGGCTTCATCAAGGCCGAAATCGTCTCGTTCGACGACCTCGACGCCGCCGGCTCGATGCAGGCCGCCAAGGCCGCGGGCAAGGTGCGCATGGAGGGCAAGGAATACGTCATGCACGACGGCGACGTCGTGGAGTTCCGGTTCAACGTCTGACGTATTCCGCTTCAACGTTCTTTGGCTTGTGCGCCGTGAAACACGGTGACGGTGCGCGGTGTGGAGACGTGGCGAGAGCGAGTCCTCGGTGGCATCATTATTGACATACTTTGATGCGATTGGAGATGCGGCATGCGCACCACGGTGACCCTTGACGACGAACTCCTGGCCAAAGCAGCCGAGCTGACCGGGGTTCATGAAAGGGCGGCGCTCATCCGTGATGGGCTGGAAGCCTTGATCCGCATTGAAAGTGCGCGCCGCCTTGCTGCGCTCGGCGGCACCGATCCGACAGCTGAGGCGGCTCCGCGTCGTCGGTCGTCGGTCGAATGATCCTGGTTGATACGTCGGTCTGGATCGACCATCTGCACGCCAAGGACGAGCGTCTGACGAGGCTGCTTGCCGACGACGAGATCGGCTGTCACCCACTGGTTGTCGAAGAACTCGCACTGGGATCGATCGCTAACCGAGACGTAATCATCGATCTGCTGAGCAATCTCGTCCAGTTTCCGGTCCTGACTCATGCCGAACTGCTGCACCTCGTCGAGAGTCGAAAGCTCTGGGGCCGCGGGCTGAGCCCGGTCGACGCCGGGCTGCTGGGTTCGGCGATTCTTGTTGACGGCGCGACGCTGTGGACGAGGGACAAGAGGTTGCGAGCAGCATGCGTCGATGTCGGGGTGGATTGCGTTCTCGAGTGAGGTTATCGCCGTCGTCACGTTGCGGAGTTCCGGATTAGCGTGTAGCCCGTTCTCGGGGCTACATCACGCATACAAAATCAATGCCTGTCCAGTCTTGACTCTTGGCGCGTTCAGCCTCAGCTATGCAGAACTCGTCATTCATCTTGATCACCAGCGCAATCACCAACTTTAGCGCCGTTATGTATGCAGCGAAGTGAGTGTCCTCGCCAGCCTCGCTGGACTGCACTCCGTGGAGATATCTGTTGCGCAGCTGGGGGCCGTTGGTGAAGTCAACTGCGTTGAGGACAAAATTGAAATAGTTGGACTCTGCGTCTGTTAGGAGGGTTGTTCGTCTGACTGCCCACCCCTTCTCCACCATCGAATCCGCGGCTGCTCGCCCATGCGCTGACAGGTGGTAATAGCTAGCGGCTTGGGTCGTGAATAGCGCCTTGAGAATGAGCGGTGCCTGCATGTCCGAAAACTCTATATTCCCATCTATAATTTTAATTACGCCCAGATTGATCAAGTAATCAACGGCCGGGCGTTGGTAATCATGAAAATCAGAGTATTTCTGATTTTGTCGCGCTAAAAGTGCGGCGGCACTTTCTGCGTTAGTTTTCTCATCTATGTATGTGAGTTCTGATTGATCGGAAAACAAGAGGTGTAGGATTCTTGTGATCTCGTCGTGTTCCGTGGCGTAGATGTAGTTGCCTTGAAGAAGGCTCGGAATTCTCTTGTATTGAGCTGGTTCGGTGATCGCCAGGAGCTCCCGATCGACCTTGCCTTCGTTGGCAAACATGGAGAACTGGCTTGCCAGGCCTTCCATCTCGGCGAATAGGTGGCGAACGCGTTGAAGGTACGAGCTACTCCCGTTGGATGGCGAGAATGTGAAGCCTTCCGCGCCGTACTGCTCAGTAATGTATGATGCGCAGAACCACGCGATGACCTGCTCGAGATCGATTTCTTTCTCTTCCAAGAAGTTGCGATACAAGATCGTCTGGACTTGGGTTGCGTTGTCAACTACTTGGGCGGATGGCGTCGCCAAGTATTCGTTCTTGCCTCTGACGCCGATGAGCCTTTCCAGGACCCCAACGTGAGCAGGGTAGTAAGGGAACCTAAGTATCGCAGCGTGGTCGGCGAACTCAAACAGGTGGAGAAAGTTGTTTAGAATGCTTGGATAGTCGAGTGTGTCTTCTAGCCAGCTTCGAGAGTATGTGTATCTGTAGGTTAGGCGGTCGGAATCGTCGATCTCAAGCTTGTCGGGCTCGATTTGGTCGTCGACTATTGCTACCTCCCACCCAACCTTGAGTCCGATTCCTGGAGAAAAGATCTGCTCTTCTAGCGTAGTGCTGCGCCGCTTCGCCTCAAGCTTGAGTCTCGCATCGATTCCAATAGTCGAATTATACCGTGCAGTGGCGAGCAGTCGGATGTAGTTCAAATTCGGGTTATCGCTCTGGATGTAACTAGTAAAAATTGCCTTGATATCGTCTGCGTTTAGACTCTTTGGAAGGTGGATACGCGTTTTGGTGTCACCCTGCAGGTACTTCTGAATAAGGTACTCGGCATTCTTTGGCGATGCCAGAATGGAATCACGAAGTTCGGTGTCATAGGCATTAACTAACGGCTTGTTGGTGAGTTGGTCTCCCAGGTGTACGCCTGCCGTTGTGAGTGCGGGCAGGACAGTATCGGCTCGGCAGCGCTTGAAGACTTGGTGGCTGGACAAGAGATCGAGGAGGTCGATATGAAACTCGCGGCCGACCCCGGCCACTCTTGCTTCGATGTTCTTGTCATCGATTTCGGAGAAATAGCGCGCCACCGTGCTCCGAATCAGCGGAATCCGCGCTGTGAGATTGCTGTGCCCTTCTGTGTCCAAGTCTATGGATATCAGCCCGTGTTCGAGGTACTGCTGGACGTTATAGAGCTCGAGGACATCGTTGATGTCCGTGGCCGGGTCGGTAGAGTTGAAAGTCTCAGCAATCTGGGCCGCTCTGGGCGCGTACCAGCCGACAGAGAGGTCGTGTGTGCTGTAGAACCGCACTCGTCGTGGCTGATCGTCTGCTTCTGCCATCTCAAACTCCGTACGTCGAGGTCTTATTCTGTGTGATTGTGCAGCAGCGGTACGACAGTCGGGCTTGTGTCGGGCATGCAGACGTGGTCGGAAACGAAAGCTGGTGGAGTTCCGGTTCAACGTGTAGTGGCGTCGTGCCTCTGCGTTGCAGGCTTGGCCACGCACTTACTCGCGCCCACCCGCGGCGGTGAGTTAGCCTGATTCGCGGCAGGGGGATCCTGCCGACTGCACTTCCAGGCACAGATGCCTGAATCATTGCGGAGAGGCCCGACTCACTCGGGACATGTCCGGATGGGGTGTGGCGCACCAGTGCGCCGACTTCACAGCCGATGTGTGACATCGGTTGACGAGAGGACATGACATGGCATCGAAGGATGAGAAGAACCTCGCGGCGGTTGCCGACAAGATCGCGAAGATGAAGGAGCCTGAGCGCTCGCTGGTTCAGCGGGCGCACGAGGTCATCATGGCCGCCGAGCCAACGCTGAAGCCGAGAATTTGGTACGGCATGCCCGCGTACGCCAAGTCGTCGAGTTCGCCTGCGCTGGTGACGCTGCGTAACGACGAACGCATCAACCTCGCCCTCACCGAGAAGGTCACGCTCAACCCGGGTGGCGGCATCGACGGAACGCTGATGCCGGCGGCATGGTACTTCGACACCCTCGACGAATTCACGGAGAAGCGGATCGCGGACATCGTCCGATCCGCGCTTTCCTGAATACGACGAACCGAGACCGGCTGGGCCGCGCTGTGCTTCGAAACGCCGCGGCATTTCACGACGCCGCAGCATGCGGCGCGGTCCGGCCGCGTACTTTGTACGCATGCCCATAGCTGTGCACGCCAGACGTTTTCGCACGCTGCTCGGGGCCGCTTCGTGATTGTGCGGATCGCGGTCCCGGATGACCATCCGCGGCTCGTCGAAGTCTGGCGTAGCGCCGTCGATGCAACGCATTACTTTCTGCGGCCGGCGGACCGAGACGATATCGAGCAGCACCTTGTGGCCGACTACTTTCCGCACGTGCGGCTGGTCGTCGCAGAAGTCGACGGTCAGGTCGTCGGCTTCGCGGGTACAGCGGGGGACACCCTCGAGATGCTGTTCGTCGACGCTGCTCACCGGGGAACCGGTGTCGGCAGCGTGCTTCTCGCCCAAGCCGTCGACGACTGCGGAATCACCCGTGTGGATGTCAACGAGGACAACGTCGACGCGGTCGGGTTCTACCGTCGCCGTGGGTTCGTCGAGTTCGAGCGCAGCGCACTCGATGACCAGGGCAGGCCATACCCGATACTTCGGATGGTCCGAGACGCATCAGGAAACCCGTGACATCGATTCAAACACTCAGCGAAACCGACCGTCGACTGGTGGCCAGGTGGGCGGTCGCATGCGCCGAGCGGGTGCTCCCGCTTCTCGAGGCCGACGACCCTGCGCGCACCGACATCGATGACGCCCTTGCGCGAACACGCGCCTACAGCGCGGGACTCGGGACCAGTGCGGAGGAGATCGCCAAGCGGATGGTCGCGGTCAAGGCGGCGGGCGCAGCGAGCACGCCGGCTGGCGCCGCTGCGGCACGAGCAGTGGCGCAGGCATCGGCGGTGGCACACTTGGGTGCCCACGCACTCGGAGCCGCCGCGTACGCGGTGAAGGCAGTCGACCTGTCACACCGCGACAACCCGTCAGCCATCGACGACGAAATACGTTGGCAGCTAGCTGAATTGACAGATGACGAGCGGGCAGCCCTGCGTCAGCTCCCGGCGCTCGGCGCTGATTCGGCAGGTCCGCTGGGGCAGGGCTTGCTCGCGCGCGGCATTCTCGGTTCGACGATCCGCGAGCTCCAGACGAACATCGGAACTCGTCGTGGCTGACGTGTCGCGACTCGGCGTCGACGACGCCGGCGAGTTGCTGACCCTGCAGCGAGCGGCGTACGTCACCGAGGCTCAACTCCACGACGACCTGACGCTTCCCGCACTGACGCAGTCCGTCGACGACCTCGTCGCTGAACTGGAGCTGCCCCACGTGACTGCATTGGGAATCAAGCTGGGCGCGAGGCTCGTTGCAGCACTGAGACTTTCGGTGCATGGCGAGGTCGCCGAGGTCGGCCGACTGACGGTGGTCCCCGATCTGCAAGGGCGAGGCCTCGGCAGCAGGTTGCTCGCCGCAGTCGACGACTGGGTGCCTCCATCGGTCACGCGAGTCGAGTTGTTCACCGGCGAGCACAGCGTCGCGAACATCCGACTCTATGAGCGGAAAGGTTTCGTGGAGTTCAAGCGCGAGAACGTCGGGAGCTACGACCTCGTGTTCCTCGCAAGGACAATCGCCCATTAGTGAGGTGGTCGGGCGCGCCGCCGCTACCCTCGACCACATGCCCATCTCGCTCGAAAACGTCGGCATCGCCGGGATGTGTATCCGTAACACCATCATTGGCGAATCTGCTTCGTTTGAATGGATTCTCGTTTAATTAGATTGAGGTGCCGTAGATGTCGAAATCGTTGACTCCCACAAAGGCTAATGTGATCAATCCGATTCACCCGGGAGAGGTGACAGTGGATATCGCACTTGGCGTTGGACTACCTGCCGCGGGTCGATGTGTATGTTGCCGACATGGGCGGTCTCGCGGTTGGCTTCGCAGGAGTGTCAGGGGCGAGCCTGGAGATGCTCGGCGTGGTTTCGCCGTCATCGGTAGAAGTGAGCTGGACGACCAAGGTCGCCCGTACCCGCGTCGGACAACGACTTTCGCCACATCGCGGGCGTGACATGGACTCAGGGGCGACGTCGATTCAGTTGATGATCTCGCCGCGCTCCTCGGTCCGCAGTATGGCCAACCGATCCCGCCAATCCTGCAGGGCGTCCGGCGTCAGTCGCGTCCAGTCCTCGACCTCGCCGGCGACCCGAAGTGGCGCCGCGCTCCGATAGGAGCGTGTTGGATTCCCTGGGAACTTCTTGTCCGTCACGTTCGGGTCGTTCTCGAACTCGCCGGTCGGTTCGACCAGGTAGACGCGCGGCTCACCGTTGCCCGCGGCGAGCTCGGCGGCCAGCCCGGCACCGTCGCGCAGGGCGGTGAAATAGATGTGGTTCATGACGACCTCGGGTCGGTAGTTCGACCGGAAGCCAGCGGTGAGCAGGTCGCCGGTCGTCAGGTCGGCCTTCGTCCCGTGGAAGAACGGACCATCGTCCAACGTCTCGCCCATCGCTTCAGGCTACCCAGATCGGGAGTGTCGGCGGGCTGTGTCCCGATGGTCGGACGCATCGTCGACCATCACTGCGGGTATCGCGGACCCGTTGACGAGTAGTTCGCTACGCATGCACCGCGGCGCGGCGGAGCCCAACATGAGAGCCGCGGCAATCGTCGCCCTGACAACACTTTTCAGATGAGGCCATCAATGTCCACACGTGCTTCTCGTTCTGTCTTCGCAGTGACAGCGGCTGCCGCCGCACTTCTGGCAATCGGCGGATGCTCCGACGACTCGTCGTCGTCGTCGACCTCAGGTGCCACCAAACCCGCCGCTGTCGCAGCATCGGGTGACAACTACTGCGATTCCTACGCGACGATGGTCAAGCAGACTCTCGACAGGATGAACTCGATCAACATGACAAGTGCTTCCGGCGTCGCGAGTGCCCAGGCCGCTGCGACGTCGGCCGCTGCGGAAGCCGAAGTGACCGGTACCCAGTTGATGGATATGGCGCCGAATGACGTCAAGGCGCTGTGGAAGCAGATGGAGGCGGCCAACCAGAGCGGTAACACCGATGCGATCGAGGACATCCCCGGAAAGATCAACAGCTGGGCGCTGGCGAACTGTCCGGCCAAGTACAAGTCGGTCCTCGACGAGTATCAGAAAATCGTTGGGTGATCAGCTTCATCGCCGCTGACGTGTCGCGGCTCTCGCAAGGGTAATCGCCGTTGGTGAGGTCGTGGCCCGCGCCGCGGCTCTCGCAAGGACAATCGCCCATTAGTGAGGTGGTAGGCCGCGCCGCCGCTACCCTCGACCACATGCCCATCTCCCTCGAAAACGTCGGCATCGCGGTCGAAAGCCTCGACGCCGCAGTTGCGTTCTTCACCGATCTCGGCCTCACAGTCCTCGGACGCGACGAGGTCAGCGGCGAATGGGCCGACACCGCAGTAGGACTCGACGGAAACCACGCGAAGATCGCGATGCTCGCCACGCCAGACGGCGCGGGGCGCCTCGAACTCTTCGAGTACATCCACCCGGACGCCATCGAGACCTCGCCGACGCTGCCCAACGAGATCGGCATGCATCGCGTCGCGTTCTCCGTCGACGACATCGACGACGCCCTCGCCATCGCCGCGCGGCACGGATGCCATCCGCTGCGCGGCGTCGCCAACTATCAGGACGTCTACAAGCTCACCTACGTGCGCGGGCCGAGCGGAATCATCGTCATGTTCGCCCAAGACCTGACGAAGCAGTGACACCCGAGTACATGAATCCCGTTGGCGCACCGACTACGGTGACCTGCATGGCAGACGACTGGCGCGAATCGCGGGCACACGAGATGCGCACCCTGATCATGCGCGCCGACCCCGACATCACCGAAGAGGTCAAATGGCGCAAACCCTCCAATCCGGATGGCGTTCCGACATTTTCGCTCGACGGCCTGATCTGCACCCTTGAGACCTACAAGGACAAGATCAAGCTCACGTTCGCCAAGGGAGCGTCGCTGCCAGATCCGGCGAAGGTTTTCAACGCCAGCCTCACCGCAGGGACTCGCCGCGCCATCGACATCAAGGAAAACGACACTCTGGACGACGACGCATTCGTCGCCCTGGTGCAGTCAGCGGTTGCCCTCAACCGGGAATGACCGGCGCCCGCCGCGATCTGCTGTCAACGACTTTCCGTATCCAACCAAGCGCAGTTTCCATAACGATTTCGTCGGAAGCCGCTCGAGCGCGTGCACCCGCGCGACGACCTGGTCAATACTGCACCGGTGAACTTCCGCATGCGATCGATGTTCTCCGCTCTGCCGGTGGTGCTGCTCGCCGTGATCGGCCTGCTGCTTTCCGGCCCCGGCACCAGCGCCGCAGCGGGTTGGCGCTACACGATGGTGGGGTTCAGCAACACCAGCGACCTGTACATGGACGTCTATCAATCGTCGAATGGCACCGACTTCACTCCGCTGGCGAAGCCCGCGTACCGCCCTCCGACCGGGCGAGTGCGTGACCCGAGCATCTTCCGCCACACCGACGGCTTCTACTACGTCACCTACACGACGGTCGACGGCGCGAACATCGGATTCGCGCGCAGTAGTGACCGCGTCCACTGGACATTCGTGCAGAACGTGCCGGTGCCACTGTGCTGCGCGTTCCTTCCCGGCACCGGCGACGGCAAGGGCCTTGGTTCGTCGAGTGGCCCGGGATCGTCCGGTTCAGCGGGTTCGTCCGATGGCCCGTCGCTCTCGCCGTTCACAACCAAGGCGTGGGCGCCCGACTGGTTCGTCGAAGGTGGACGGGTCAACGTCGTCTTCTCGATGTCGACGGGCGGCGGATTCGTGCCCTACATCATGACCGCTCTCGACCCCTCGCTGCGGTGGTGGAGTCCGCCGATTCCACTCAATGGACTCGGTGCCGACCACATCGACACGACGATCGTCAAGGTCGGCTCGACGTATCACGCGTTCACCAAGAACGAGACCAAAAAGGTTGTGCAGCACGCGGTGTCGTCGTCGCTCTACGGTCCGTACCGGTTCGTCACTCCTGGCAACTGGGGCACCTTCGTGGAAGGTCCTGCCGTGACACAGTTACCCAGCGGTGCATGGCGGATCTATCTGGATGCCTACAAGCAGGGCAAGTACTTCTACTCCGACAGTTCCGACGGAATGCAGACGTGGTCGCCGGTCAAGGAACTTCCGGGCGTCTCCGGTTCGGTTCGCCACTTCGGCATCCTGCGCGAGCCGGCGTAGATGAGCAGCGCTTCCAATCACGTTGGGCGATAAGGCGGCAGGCGGAATCTTGCCGACGAGTCGAGGCTTGTTCGATGCATGAGTATCGGAGTGTCGCTATCGACGTTTGCCGCTGACCCGACGACGACCAACGTCATCGACAGGGCAATCGAACTGGCAACGGAAGCTGAAGAAGCCGGCATTGATTCGGTCTGGTTCGCCCAGCAGTTCGGCTACGACGCTGTCACACTCGCCGCGCTCGTCGGCACGCAGATCCCCGACATCGTGGTGGGCACGTCGGTCGTCCCGATTCACCCGCGCCATCCGATCCACCTCGCTGGAGCCGCAAAGACCGCCGCCGCTGCGACGGGCAACCGATTCCAGCTCGGCGTCGGACTCGGTGCTCCGGCGTTCACCACACCGACATTCGGAGTCGACCCGGGGCCGACGATCCCCGCGCTCCGCGAATACCTCACCGCGCTCCGTTGCCTGCTTGACGGCTCCGACGAGCCGTTTCACGGTGACCCCCTGATCTCCGCTCCGCCGATCAGCACTCGCGTGGCAGGCGTAGACAAACAGATTCCTCTCGTCGTGGCAGCGATGGGCCCGCGGGCGCTTCAGGCGACAGGCGAACTCGCAGATGGAACACTGCCATTCCTGGCCGGTCCCAAGGCAATTCGCGAAGTGATCGTGCCGACTATCGCCGCGGCAGCTCGGAAGGCGGGTCGTGCCGCACCCCGCGTGATCGCCGCTGTGCCCGCCGTCATCACCGACGACGTCGACGCTGCCCGCACCGCAGCGTATTCCGCAGGTGAGTTCTACGACCGCATCCCGTCGTATCAGCGCATCATCGCGGCATCCGGGCACGAGCGTGCGGGCGATCTGTTCCTCATCGGCGACGAGTCGACGGTTCTCGCCGGTCTGCAGGGGTACCTCGACGCCGGCGCAACCGAACTCACCATCACGCAGGCAGATCTCGTGGGTGACGACGCGCGCGCCCGCACCTGGGCGAGCATCGGCGCGTGGCACACGAGCGGCGCGCATTAGCCTCCATGCCCGCTGGATCTCCGCACGCGCGATACCGGGGTATCAAGGAGTCATGGCCTCCTCGACATTCACCAAGCACACCTCCGGACGGCCCGCGCGTTGGGAGGTGGCCGGCCTGCGGTGGCTTGCCGACGCCGTACCGGCCGGTGGCGCGAGCATCGTCGACGTCGTATCCACCGACGAGTCGACGCTGACCGAGCGCCGCGTCGAATCGAGTTCGCCAGGCCCCGACGCCGCAACCGATTTCGGTCGACGACTGGCCACCACCCACAGCCTCGACGGTCCCGCCCGCTGGGGGCAGGGCCCTCCCGGATGGGACGGCCCCGGATATCAGGGGCCCAACGAGCACCTGCTCGAACTCTCGTTGGTGGCTCACGACACCTGGGGCGAGATGTACGCCGACGAACGACTGATGCCACTACTGCCCGACAGTGGTTTGCGCGGTGGCGACGCGAGCATCGTCGAGAAGCTCTGTGAACGTTTGCGGGAGGGCGACTTTGACACCGACGACGCTCCCGCACGCCTCCACGGCGATCTGTGGTCGGGCAACGTGATGTGGTCGCCGGACGGGTGTGTCCTCATCGACCCATCAGCGCATGTCGGCCATCGGGAAACCGATCTCGCGGCACTCGCGTTGTTCGGTGCCCCGTATCTCGATCGAATCCTCGAGGGCTATCAGCTGACGTATCCGTTGGCAGACGGCTGGCGCGAACGCGTGCCGCTGCACTACCTGTCGATGGTGCTCATGCACGCCGTGGTGTTCGGCGGCGGTTATCGCGGGCAGGTTGTCGAGATCGCGCGTCGCTACGTGTGATTTTCGGCGGTCGCCGACAACGTCGTCGACGCTGTCGGCGACTACCGACCGAATCAGGCGGAACGCAGCCGCGCGGAAGGCTCCGCGGCGGGCGGTAGCCCGATACTCGCGTCGTACCCGCGGAAGTTCTCGAGCCACCACCGCCAGTCGTCAGGCACCAGTTCGAAGGGCGTCGGGTGGCCGAGTTCGCGTGCGGCCCACACCGGCCAGTGCGGGTTGGACAGCGCTGGACGACCCAGGAACACCAGGTCGACCAGTTCGTCGCGGATGACCTGGTCTGCGGTCTCGGGAATGCCGAGATTCCAGCTCGTACCGACGGGAATCTGCAGCTGAGTCCGCACCCGGTTGGTCTTCTCGACCATGAATGCTTCGCGGCCCATCGGCGGATCGATCATCTCGTCGGTGTTGAAGCCGAGAGAGATGTCGGCGAGATCGAGTCCGTGCTCCTTCATCCAGCCGATCGCGACCAGCGAATCGTCGAACTGGGTTCCCGCCGGATTGAGATCGTCTGCGCCGAGTCGCATGGTGAGCGGATACTCATCGGGCCATACCTCGCGCACCGCATCGAGCGCCTCGAGGTGGAATCGCGCCCGGTTCTCCAGCGAACCGCCGTACTGGTCGGTGCGGTGATTGGCGATCGGCGAGAAGAACTCGGCACCCAGATAGCCATGGGCGAAGTGCATTTCGAGCCACTGGTAGCCCGCGTCGAGTGCTCGGCGCGCAGCGTCGGCGTACTTGCGATGCAGCGCCTTGATCTCATCGACGGTCAGCTCGTGGACGGGCCAGGAGTGGTCGCCGCCGTACGGGATGGCCGACGGCGCAATGCACTGCCAGCCGTTGGGGTGATCGGCAGGTAGCTGCGAGTTGCCCGGGAATCCGGGGTAGCTCTTGTGTGGTGCCACCTCACTGCCCTTGCGGCCGGTGTGACCGAGTTGGATGGCCGGCACGGCTCCGAATCGTTTGATGATGTCGGTCACCCGACGGTGGCCGTCGATCTGATCGTCGGACCAGATTCCCGCGCACTCCGTGGTGGTTCGACCGTCGGGGGTGATGGCGATCTGCTCCGGAAAGATCAGCCCGAAGCCACCTGACGCGCGAGCGCCGAGGTAGCTCACGTGATAATCGTCCATCTTCCCGTCGTGCGACGCGTACATGGTCATGGGCGACATCACGATGCGATTGCGCAGGGTGACGCCTTTGAGGGTGAAGGGAGAGAAGAGGTCTGGCATGAGGTGTCTCCGAATAGGTGGTCCCGAATGGGTTCGAAAACAGTTCATCCCAACACTTTTGCGTGATCATTACCGCGCGCGTGTCTTCGGGTAACGCTCACCTCACACCGACCGGCGACGCCGCGTGAGGTTCGCGAGTCAACGGTCTCTGAACCAGCCGGCGCTCTTTGCGCGCCAGGCCATTTCCTCCCAGTACCCCCAACTGTGAGTGCCAACACGTGGATAGTCGGCTGTGATCGGGAGACCAGCCCGATTCGCCGCGAATTCGAACGCGCGCGTCTGTGCCTGCGCGAGCACTTCGAGCGGAGTTCCCTTGAGCGAGTTGGAGATGTTGGTGTCGCGATTGCCCCAGATGGCCGATCCGGCAGCCACCCGCACACTCAGTCCACGCAAGCGCGGAGCCTGGACGAACGGATCGTTGTCGAGCCACCGTGTGCTCCACGGGGGACCCCACATGTCGTCGGAATTAAACGGGCCGACGCCCGCCTCGAGCCCGGCGTCGAGGAGTGTGAGCCGGATGGCTTCCCGCATCCCCGGTGCCGACAGATTCAGGTACCCCGACATCGAGAACGCGTGCGAGATGCGCGCGTGGTGATAGGCGCCGTAGATCAGCGCGGCGTTGCCGCCCATCGAAATTCCCATGATCGCGTACTTGTGTCGCGGTCCGACGTCGAGCCCCTGTCGGTCGAGCATTGCGACCAAAGTGTCGAGGCGGCAGGTCCACCGATAGCGATAGCCCATGTTGCTGAGACTGTTGCGCGCATTCCAGTCGGTGTAGAAGCTCGCGAGACCGCCCGCGGGCGCTACCACGTTGACCCCGCTATCGGCCATGGCGCCGACGTTGGTGCTCAGCTTCCATCCGCTGGCCGACGCCGTCACGCGCAGTCCGGAGAGCGCGATCACGGTCTTGTAGTTGCCCGCACGCGTCCACATGTCGACCGGCGTGGCAGGCATGCCGCACCCGCTGAGAGTGGCGCGACGGTATACGGCGGCGTCGGCAGTGCCCGCTCCGACAATGCCCACGCCGAGAGCCGCGGCGATGACGGCGATCAGGGTCGTGATCCGCGTGTGGCGCATGGGCCGAGGATCTCACGATGAGCCCGACGACTTACCCGATTCGGAGGACGAACCGGCGCGGAACAGCTGGCGAGTTACCCGGCCCGTCGCTTGCGGTTGCCCAGAGGCGCGGAATCCGCGCGTCTGGGCAACCGGAAATCGAGCGTGGGGGTCATCGCGCAGTCAGAGCGCGGGGACGCTGCAGCCGGCCGCGGCGGCTATCAGGGCAGCCCGAAACCGAACGGCAGGCGACCGCCCTCGCGCTGCCGACCGGAACCGCTTCCGTCCGAGCCGTCTCCGTCGGAGCCGTTGCCGCGCTCGGAGATCGTTGTCTGTTCCTTGTCGACGGTGCTGCCCAGTGTCACCTGGATGGTCTTGGTCTGTCCGCCGGAACTGACGGTCACGGGCACGGTTTCACCGGGGGAGTGCGTGAGGATCTGCGCCATCAGGTCGGCGTAGTTGCCGATGGTGGCGTTGCCGATCTTGGTGATCACGTCACCGTTCTTGATGCCGGCATCGGCAGCCGGACCGCGTGATTGCACCGACGTGACCTTGGCTCCGTTGACCGCATCGTTGCTCGATGCGAGCGAACCCGACACGCCCAGAACAGGTTTGGTGGCCTGTCCGTCTTGCATCAGTTCATTCGCGATGCGCTTTGCCGTGTCGATCGGAATGGCGAAGCCGAGGCCGAATGCCTGCGGGCCGCCACTGCTGCTCTGTCCGGTGTCGACGGCCGAGTTCACAGCGATGACCTGTCCTTGCAGATTCACCAGTGGCCCACCGGAATTGCCCGGGTTGATCGGAGTGTCGGTCTGTAGCCCGTTGTAGACGGTGACCGAGCTGCCCTGTTCGTCACCCGCGGTCACGGTCCGCGACAGTGCGCTCACGATTCCGGATGTCACAGTGTTGGAAAGGTTTTCGGGACTGCCGACGGCGACCACCTGCTGGCCGACCTGAAGCGACCCGGAATCGCCGATGCTCGCGGGGGTGAGCCCCGACGCGCCGTCGAGCTTGATGACCGCGATGTCGTACGACGGAGAAGTGCCCTTCACGCTTGCGGGATAGGTCTTTCCGTCCGGGGTGGTCACCTGGATCTTCGCGCCGCTGCCGACGCCCGACACCACGTGATTGTTGGTGAGGACGTAGCCGTCCGGCGAGAGAATGATGCCGCTACCGACCGCTGTGCCCTGGCTGGTTGCGACCTTGATGTCTGCCGTCGACTTCGACGCCACCTGTGCGGCGTAGGTGAACGAACCGGGTTGCGCGTCAGCGGCATTGGTTGCCGCGGCGGGTGCTGACGCGATGACGGGAGCGTTCGACGACGAGCCGTTGTCGAGAAGGGCATACCCTCCGACGCCGACGAGGCCACCGACCAGTCCGGCCAGCACCGCCGTCGCGACAACCGGCTTGGCGATCCCGCGGGATCGCTGGGCAGGCGCCGACGGTGTCGGAGCGCTCGCATATGCGCCGGGGAACTGCCCGGCCGTGGGATGAGGCGCAGTGGGATGAGGCTCAGGGGGATAGGTCGCGGTGGGATGAGGCTCTGTGTAAGGGTTCTCGTAGGGTGCGCCCTGCCACGATGTCCCCGGGTCGGTTGCGGTGCCTGGGTCGGTTCCGTGGTGTCCCTGATCCGGGTGGGGCCCCTCGATCGGTGAGGTGTCGGACTCGTCGGGCGTGTTGCTGTTCACGAGACCACACTGCCGTCCGCTACTGAGAGCATGGTCAGTGCGAAATTCTGAATTTGCTGACAAAACAACGGTGTTCTCCTCAGCTTTGTGCCAGGTGATGGGTACGACGACGGGTCGTCGAATGTGTTTCCGGCCGTGCGGTGCCGGAGTTCTGTTGTGCCGAAGTGGTGTCCGCCGACGCCGCCGTCGTGCCTGTGCCCGGCCGCGCGCTGAGGTCGTACACCGTGTAGTCGCCGACGGTGCGGGCAGCGTAATGGCTTGTGACCCACTGCCCGATGGGTGCGGTGACGGAACTGCCTCGTCCGCTCGCGCGTTGTCCGCCGCCGAACCCGTCGGTCGCCATCGTCGCGCTGCGTGTTTCGGTTCCGGACTCACGCGGGGTGGTCACCACGTAGTAGCCGATCTCCTTGTCGGCCACATACTTCTGGAACTGCGCGAGCGTCGGCGTCGGATCGTTGGAGAATCCGCCGATACCCATGACCGGGACGCGGGCGTCGAGTTCGAGCGACGCCGCGCTCGACGTCCTGTTGGTGGCCGCAGCCCAGCGCGCGGAACTCGATTGCAACAGACGGTCCAGTTGGGCCGAATCCGCGGCGGTGCCCATACCCCCGCCGCCTGTGCTGTGTCCGGAAGAGCTGTGGCCGGAAGTACCGTGGCCAGAGGTGTCGCGCCCAGAAGTGTTGTGCCCGGGCAGTACCGACGGCCCGCCGCCCGTGTGTGCCACGGTGTCGCCGTTGATCGCGAACGCGGCCGGAGCCGAGAGGACGGCCAGCACACCGCATCCGGCCGCGATGAAAGCGACGGGCCGACGAGCGCGTGTTGGCACGGCAGCAAGTACCGCGGCCGCGACGGTGACAAGCAGTACCGCCCACCGCAACCAGGGAAGCCACGACGATTCGCGGTCGAGTAACACGAATGCCCAGACGCCGCCCGCGATGATCATGGCTCCCAGTCCCACACGCGCCGTGATTGCGCGCCACACGGTCGCCGAGTCGCGGGCGCGCCACGCCTCGACGACCCCGATTCCGACCAGTCCCGCGATGGGCGGCGCGATCGCGAGTGAGTAGTAGGGGTGAACCGTTCCGCTCATGTAGGACAACACAATTCCGTCGAGCAGTAACCACAGTCCGAACAGCAGCGCGCCTGCGCGCACGAGGTCGGTGCGTGGTGCACGGCCGCGAAGAGCGAGCACCACCACCAGCGCGATGAGTGCTGACGGCAGTAAGAACGAGATTTCCGCTCCGAACTCTCCGGCGAAGAGTCGGCCGATGCCGGGGGCGCTACCGAACATTCCGCCGCCGAGACCATGTGCGAGAGAGGGGTTCTGGCGCATGAATTCATCCAGCGCGGCATCGGTGGGACCGTCCGCGTGGCTGTGACCCTGGATGCGGTCGAGTCCGTTGTAGCCGAGCACCAGGTTCATGAAGTTGTTGTCCGTCGAACCAGCGAGATACGGGCGCGACGATGCCGGCCATAGGAGCGTGAGCACCACATACCATCCCGATGCCACGACGAGTGCGAGCGCTGCTGCCCCGAGATGCCAGATGCGCCGACCAAGCGTCGTCGGGGCGGCCAACAGATAGACGACGCCCAGTGCGGGCAACACCATGAGTCCTTCCAGCATCTTGGCGAGGAACGCGAAACCCAGTGCAACACCGGCCAGTACGAGCCAGCGCAATGACGCCCGAGACGTCGCTCGCACCGTGCAGTAGGCGGCCGCGGTCATCAGCAGGACCATCGCGGCGTCGGGGTTGTTGAATCGAAACATCATGGCCGCCACGGGAGTCAGCGCAAGGGCTGCGCCCGCGATGAGTCCCGCTGTCCTGCCGGAGATACGGGTCACCGTGGCGTAGAGCAGAGCGACCGATGCGACTCCCATGATCGCCTCGGGGATCAGCATGCTCGCGGACGAGTACCCGAAGATCTGTCCGGAGATCCCCATGATCCATTGCGACACCGGGGGTTTGTCGACGGTGATGAAGTTCGACGGATCGACCGATCCGAAAAGTACGGCCTCCCAGTTGCGCGACCCCGCCCACGCCGCACCCGCGTAGAACGAGTTGGCGTTTCCGTTGACGGTGATGTTCCAGAGGTAGAGCACAGCGGTGCCGACGAGGAGTGCAGCGAGGGCTACACGATCACGGGTTGTCGCGCGGGGCAGGCGATTGCCGTCGGCGCCGATCTCGAGGTCGTCTGTTCCCTGCGGTGCGGCGAGATGGGAGGTGCCGTTGGGAAACGCAGCTGCGGCTGGGGAGGCTGGGGTCACGAACACGATGGTGCGGCCGATGTGCTGAGGTGCGGCTGAGGCTGCGCTGCCAGGTAGCTGTGAGCGCGGAAATGTGTTCTCACCAGGGGTGTTTCAGTGTCCGATCCGTCCGGAACGTCGAGTACTCAGGGCTCTCACAGACGGTGTCACTACGGTGACCCAGTCGAGGTGGGGGAGTCCGCCCGAGGCCATTGATGCCGACCAGTGATGTCATCCTGTGATGCCGATCACGGGCGCGGCAGTGAACTATCGAGAAAGGGCGGAATCGGTGGAGCAGGAGGGAACGTCGCGCTATCGCGCGCGCCGCGCACCCTCCGGTGACCGTGGTTTCCGTGGCTCCGACGGTCGGCGCCTGACTGCGGGCGAAGTCGCTGCACGACGGTCGCGTATCCCTACGAAGCCGCCTGTGCCGCAGCAAGCGCCGCCCCGACCGGAACCGCGAACGCGGTGGGAGCCGGTCGACGATCTCACCCAGCCCATTCCGCAGGTCACCACCTCGCGCCGCACGCGCAGGTCCGCCGCGAACGATGAAGCTCGCGCCTCGTCCCGCACCCGCTCGTCTCGCACCCGCTCGACGCACCGACGCCCAGCGGCCGGCCCGCAGCGCCGGTCGTCGGCAGTGCGAATCGGGCGGATCGCGGTCGCGATGTGTTCGGTCGCGATCCTTGGCGTCGTCGGACTCGCGTGGGGCACTGTTACACACGTCGCCGGAGGGTTCGGCAGGTCGGCAGCATTGGCCGGCGGACCAGCGTCGAGCGGCGGGGCCGAGAACATCCTGCTGATGGGTCTCGACACCCGCAAGGACCGCGACGGCAACAATCTGTCACCGGACATCCTCAAGCAGCTTCATGCCGGAGATGGCGACGAGGGTGGCTACAACACCAACACCCTGATCCTCGTGCACATCCCGGCGGACAGGAAGAACATCGTCGCGTTCTCGATTCCGCGCGACGACCTCGTCGATGTCGACGGTCTCGATGTGAGCCAGGCCAAGATCAAGGAGGCATACGGCCGCAAGAAGGCGATGGTCGAGGACGAACTGACAACACAGGGCATCACCGATCAGGCCACCCTCGAATCACGTGGACGTGAGGCCGGTCGTGCCGAGACCATCGAGACGGTGCGTCAGCTCACCGGGGTGCCGATCGATCGGTTCGCCGAAGTGAGCCTCGTCGGCTTCTACGACATATCCAAGGCGCTCGGCGGTATCGACGTCTGTCTGAATCATTCTGTCCGCGACTCTTATTCGGGCGCTCGGTTCCCCGCGGGGCGCCAGCACCTCAACGCGTCGCAGTCGTTGGCCTTCGTGCGGCAGCGCCACGGACTCGACAACGGCGACCTCGACCGCACCCACCGACAACAGGCGTTCCTCCTCTCGGTGATGCATCAGGTACAGAGCACCGGAATGCTGACCGACCCCGGAAAACTCAACAGACTCAGCACGGCGCTCAATAACGACGTGGTGCTCTCCGACGGGTGGGACCTCATGTCGTGGGGTCAGCAGATGCTCGCACCGAGCGGCCAGCGCGTCAGCTTCCGCACGCTTCCGGTCGAGCGTTACGACACGGTCGACGGCCAGGACGTCAACATCATCGACACCGCAAAGGTGCGCGACCAGATCCAGACAGCCTTCGGTATGAAGTCGGCGTCGACGACGTCCAGCGCCTCGGCAGCGTCACCGTCCGCCGAGTCGTCTTCCGGTTCGACGTCGACGAGCGATCCCGCCGACGACGAGACGACGGCGTCGCTCGACGGTCCCGCGCCGGACTCGGGCGGAGCCGTGAGCAGCGGTTCGGCCATTCCCTGCGTCGACTGAGTGAGCTCGGCGTCGGGTCGATCGATGCTCGACCGTCGAAATGTCGCGCCTGCGGGCGGGTGCAACGGACAATCCGTCGGTTGCCGCTCCCGACGCGACGCAGCACAGTATCCGCCATGAGTACAGACGCACCCGCCGACGACGATGCCGCAATCACGCAGTTGAACTACGGCAGCAAAGTCCTCGCCGTCGAGCCAGGTGGCAACGAGCCGATTCCGGTGGAGGCCCGTCACGGGTCGCCGCGCGGGCTCTTCTGGACGTGGACGGCACCCAACCTCGAATTCGCCACGATCTTCGTCGGCGTGCTCGCTGTGGCCGTGTTCGGTCTGTCGTTCTGGCAGGCCGTCGCCGCGGTCGTGCTCGGCAACGGACTCGCCGCGGTCGCCCACTACCTGCTGTCGGCCGACGGGCCACTGCACGGGGTGCCGCAGATGGTGCTCGGTCGGCTCGCCTTCGGATATCGCGGCAACATCCTGCCCGCGACGTTCATGGCAGTCATGTGCGGCGTCGGCTGGTTCGCGACCAACAGTGCCAGTGGCGCGTTCGCGTTGTCGTCGTTGTTCGGATTCACCCCGCTCGTGGGGTTGATCATCATCGTCATCGTGCAGACCGCGTTCGCGTTCTTCGGGCACAACCTGGTGCAGCGATTCGAGCGGATCGCCGCGCCGATCCTGGCGGTGATCTTCTTGATCGCCGCGGTGATCATCTTCAGCAAGTCGCACCTCGACGCGCCCCCGTCGTCGGGCGGCGGTTTCTCGATGGCGGGCTTCTGGCTCACCGTCGGTGCCGCGTTCGGGTACACCGCGGGCTGGACGCCCTACGCCGCCGACTACACCCGCTACCTCCCGCCGACCGTGTCGCGCGTGCACACCGGCCTCTACGCGTCGCTCGGCTTGTTCGTCTCGTGCACCGTGCTGATGGTCGTTGGTGCGGCGTCGGTGACGATCGGTCCGGCGACGTCGGACAACCCGACCGCCGCGTTCACCGCGAACCTGCCGACGCTCGTCGCGGATCTCACGTTGCTCGCCATCGCGGTCGGCGCCGTCGCGGCCAACGCGATCAACGTCTACTCCGGATCGATGGCGTTCGTGACCATGGGATTCAAGCTGCCGATGAACACGCAGCGCGCGCTTGTCACAGTGCTGTTCGGCATCGTCGGATTCCTGGTGGCCTGGTGGGCACTTGCCGACGCCGCGGCGTCGTACGAGGCCTTCCTGCTCTTGGTTGCCTACTGGATCGGTCCGTGGCTCGGTGTGGTCTTCGCCGATCGATTGCTGCGCAAGAAGCGTCCGTCGTTGGACCTGCTGTACGACACGCGCTACGTGAACAGGGGTGGACTCGCCGCGTTCGTCATCGCGCTCGTCGGATCGGTTCTGCTGTTCTGCAATCAGGAGAAGTTCGTCGGGTACGTGGTTCGCGCGGTTCCCGAGTTGGGTGACATCGGCGCGTTCGTCGGGTTCGCAATCGCATTCGTGGGGTATGTGATTCTGGCCAGGAAGAGCGTCGAGGAGTCGCAGCGCACATACGTCTGACGACACAGCCTCTCGCTGTCACACACGCGGACCTTCCGCCGAGATTCGGTCTCGGCGGAAGGTCCGCCTGTGTCAGGCGGGCGCGCGAGCTCCGGCGCCGTCGGCGCGTAAAGCGCTGAATGCCAACAGAATCGATGCATACATCTCGGGGTCTGTCGGGTCGAATCCGAGCACTTCGCGCACACGGTCGAGACGCTGATAGAGGCTTTGGCGTCCAATGTGCAAGGCCTGCGCCGAGCGAGTTGCACTGCAGCCGTTGCGCAGATGCACCTCGAGTGTGCGTGCAAGATGTGTCGACGACGCCGCGTCGTGGCGGACGAGCGGATCGATGAGGTCGATTAGTTCGTCGCGTGCCGCAGCAGACATGGTGCTTGCCGCGGCGTCGACGGCCAGAGACCTTGCGGTGAACACGCGCCCGGCAACACTCTTGGTCTGCACGGATTCGACTGCGCTGCCCAGTCTTTCGGCACAGGTACGCAGCGAGTCTCCGATCGATAGCGACAGTCCTGGCCCCGGCCCGGCGTCAGCGGTCGCACACGGTTGGCCGACGACCACGGTCACGCGGCTGGCGTGTGCACCGATGTCGGTGAACGCCGTGCGGACGCAGTCGACGGCGTCGTGGTCACCGGTGGGAGTCGGCATCACGACGAGGCCGTACACGGTGGCGTCGACGGTCTCGAAGACCACACCGCCGAGCGTGGCCGCGGCACGACTGAGCGCACTCTCGGCCATGCGTGAATCGGGCGACTCGACGACAACCGGCACGATCTGCGTCGACTGGGCCACCGGGGCGCCCGAACCCGACAGGCGAGCGAACAGATCGGCGCGTCGAATCGGGCGCGACGCCAGCAGTTCCTCGATGAGTCGCGACGCGACCGCGGAGCGTCCGATGCCTCCACGTACGAGTGCCGACGTCAGTGGACCCGCCGCACAGCCGAGGAGCATCGCGGCGCGTTCGCCGGGGATCGGTGTGGCGCCCGGACCTGCGATCAATCGTGCGATCTCGCGTCCGCGCGCGATGATCGATGCCGATGCGATTTGACCGTCGACGGCCCGCCACGCTGATCGATCGTCGTCGACGCCGTGCGCGGCGATCAGCGCACCTCCGGTGCCCACCAACACGATCGGGCAGTGCGCGGCGTCGGAGACGTGTTCGAGCATCTTGGCGACGCCACCGCCGGAGGCCATGTCGTCGTGCAGGGTGGTGTCGAGCTCGCCACGTAACCGCAGGTCGGCGAGTTCTGCAGACACGATGGCCGTGTTGGAGGTGCGGCACATCGTGATGAACGGCACCACACGACGTAGCTCGATGATCGGCAGCCGCCGCGCAGATCCCTCCCGAATGATCTCGTCGGGAACGCTGTCGAAGCTGCGTCCGATCTCGAAGGCGAGCGCCACCACACCACGTTCGGCCAGCTCGCGGACGTAATGGCGGCGGGTGCCCGCGTCGAGGCCAGCCAATCCGAGTCCGGTCGTCAACAACAGTTCACCGCCCGAGAGCAGGGGACCTATCTCGTAGATCTCGCTCGAATGCACCCAGATCACGGGGCGTTCGAGGCGATCGTGCGCGGTGAGCACGTGCGGATCGGCGTCGATGAGGTAGTCGTCGATGATCTGTCGGAGCGAGAGCGTCGACGCCGGCCGTTGAAGCATGGATAGACGATATGCACGTTGAGGTTGGCGCGCGACACGACGGACTGTCGGTTGAACACGACGACGTAGCCGCGCACAGTCGAATCATGCTCTCGCGACATGGGACGACGTCCACGTTCGACGCCGTGGCTGCGCTCGATACCGCCTACCGACAAGCCCAACTCGGCCTCTCCGAAGGGGGCATCCCGATCGGGGCCGCGCTGTTCAGCGCCGACGGCACCCTCCTCGGTGAGGGACGCAACCGTCGCGTGCAACACGACGACCCATCGGTACACGGCGAGACCGACGCCTTCCGCGTCGCGGGCAGGCAACGCGACTACTCGTCGACCATCATGGTCACCACGCTGGCGCCGTGCTGGTACTGCAGTGGGCTCATCAGGCAGTTCGGTATCGGTGCGGTGGTGATCGGGGAGAACCGCACCTTCGACGGCGGGCAGGAGTGGCTGCGCGACCTCGGCGTCGACGTGACGATTCTCGACGACGAGCGGTGCGTCGCGATGATGACCGACTTCATCGCCGGGAATCCCGCGCTCTGGAATGAGGACATCGGTGTCGTCGACGCCGGAGTGAACGCGGCACGTTCCGACACGGGGAGTCTGCGGTGAGCGGGGAGACGTCGAGTCCGATCCTGACCGTCGACCTCGCGCAGTGGCACGCGGGCGGCGAAGGCGCTGAGGCTGTGTGCGCCGCGGTGGACGAGTCGCTGCAGAAGGCGGGGTTCCTCCTGGTGACGGGCCACGGAATCGATCCGGCGCTGCCAGCAGCGCTGCGCGCCACCGCCAGGGAGTTCTTCGCCATGTCGCCGGAGGTGAAAGGGCAGTACGCCGTCGGCGTCGGTGGTCGAGGCTGGATCGGCCCGGGCCTGGAGGCCAATGGCTACTCCGAGGGCACCGAAACACCTCCCGACCTGAAAGAGACCTACAACTCGGGGGCGCAGACCCGCGTCGGCATTCCCGAGGTGGACGACTACTGGTTCGCGCCGGACGTCTGGCCCGCGGAGGCGCCCCGACTGCGTGAGCTGTTCACCGCCTGGACCGCGGCGTGCAAAAAGCTCTCCGACGACCTGCTCGCCCTGATGTCCGCATCGCTGGGACTCTCCGGCGACGACAATCCGTTCCGCGACCTCGCGGGCTCGGCCACCTGGACGTCGAACATCAATCACTATCCGCCCATGACCGACGTCGGCGAGCCCGAGCCCGGTCAGTACCGCATCGGCCCGCACACCGACTTCGGCACCGTGACCATCCTCGACCGCGAGCCGGGCGCGGGCGGACTGCAGGTCTACAGCGAGCAGGGCGGTTGGGCGGATGCGCCGTACGATCCGTCTGCGTTGACGGTCAACATCGGCGACCTGCTCGAGTACTGGTCGGGCGGCCGCTGGCCTGCGGGCAGGCACCGCGTGCTGCCGCCGCAGGCCGACGCCCCGGAGGAAGATCTCGTCTCGTTGATCTTCTTCTACGAACTCGACCACGACGCCGTCGTGACGCCCCTGAACCCTCCCGTCGGCAAGGTCGCGGGCCGGCCGCCGGTGATCGGCGGCGACTTCATCCGCGAACGGCTCGACGCCATCACGGTCGGCTAGCGCCGCGTCAGATTTCCATCGACTGGGCGCTCTATCCTGCCGACTGTGCGCTCTATCCGGTCGACTGTGCGCTGAAAGCGGTTGAGTGGGCGTCGAATTCGTTCGAGAGTGCGCTGCTGGGTCGGGCGAGGCTACTGTCGGGGAATGCGCTCACTGATCCCGCTCGCCGCGCCGATCGATCCCGCGCAGGCGCTGACGAGGATCGCGTGGTTGCTCGAGCGCGACAGACAGAGCAGCTACCGAGTCGAGGCGTTCCGGCGCGCAGCCGCGACGGTCGTCGAGGTCGGTGATGACGAGATTCGACGACGCTCCGCGGCGGGTTCGCTGACCGCGTTGTCGGGCATCGGCAAAACCACTGCAGCCGTGATCGACGAGGCCGTGTCAGGGGTGCTTCCCGACTACCTCGACGGGTTGCAGGTCGGAGCCGATCCCATGGTCGACCCCGCAGCGGACTCAGGCGACCTGCTCTACGAGGCGCTGCGCGGCGATCTCCACGCACACACCACGTGGAGCGACGGCGGTGCGTCCATCGACGAAATGGCCTCGGCGGCAAGCGCTCTCGGACAGCAATGGCTCGCGATCACCGATCACTCGCCCCGTTTGACCGTCGCCAACGGACTCTCGGCGGAGCGTCTCGATGCCCAGATCGGCGTCATCGAGCAGTTCAACGCGCGCGGCGACGTCGACCTGGCCGTGTTGACCGGAATCGAGGTCGACATCCTCGACGACGGCGCGCTCGATCAATCCGCGGAGATGCTCGAGCGCGTCGACGTCGTGACAGCGTCGGTGCACTCGAAGCTGAAGATGGACGCGGCTCCGATGACCCGACGGATGGTGGCTGCAGTCGAACACCCTCGCGTACGGGTGCTCGGGCACTGCACGGGGCGGCTCATCACCGGCGGACGCGGTACGCGTCCGCAGTCGACATTCGATGCGCACCAAGTGTTTTCGACGTGCCGCGACACCAACACCGCCGTCGAGATTAACTCTCGACCCGAACGCGTCGACCCTCCCGACGACCTGCTGACCCTGGCACGTGACCTCGGCTGCCTGTTCGCCATCGACTCCGACGCCCACGCGCCCGGCCAACTGGAGTTCAAAGCACTCGGCGCCCAGCGCGCGGAGAAACTCGGCATCGACGCCGACCGCATCGTGACGACATGGCCGCTGGACCGCCTGCGCGCATGGTTGGGCGACGCCGACGTCGTTGCATGACCGCACCTCGCAATAGACCGACCATCAGATCGACCAACCATCCATATCACCAACAAGGGAGCGACCGTTGAACCCACCGATCATGTCCAAATCCGACGCCGCCGAACTCATCGTCGCAGCGCGACTGCGTGCCGGTCTGACGTGGGCCGAGATCGCCGAGCGCATCGAGGCGCCACTTGTGTGGACCGTTGCCGCGCTACTCGGCAAGCATCCTGTACCTGCGGAGAAGGCCGAAATCGTCTGCGAGATACTCGGTCTCGGTGAGGGCGTCGCAGAGAGCCTTCGGCTACAGCCCGCTCGGACGCGCGACGACGAACTGACGTCCGACCCCACGATCTACCGCTTCTACGAGGCGCTCGCGGTGTACGGTCCCGCGCTCAAAGAGCTCATCCACGAGGAGTTCGGTGACGGCATCATGAGCGCCATCAACTTCAAGGTCGACATCGCCAGGAGGCCCGACCCCGACGGCGACCGCGTGGTGGTCACCTTCGACGGAAAGTTCCTCGATTACCGCTGGTGAGCGCGATCCTGTGGCGCCGCACACATCCGTCGCGCCTAGATGACCGGTAGCATTTCGTCGGATTTGTCCTACAAACGAAGGCAGGGCTGGCGATGGGTGCGGCGCGCGAGGGAATTGTCGGCGGTGCGCGGAAGCAGGCGGCCCGCGGCGTGGGACTCGTCTCGAGCTATCTGCGGCCGTACACGTCGGCACACGGCGTCGCCGATTGCGACGACGAATACCGCAGCGGCGACTGGGACTACCTCGCCAACGAGCAGGAGGCTCCGCGCTTCCACGTCGTCGCCGGATATTGTCTGCGGACCACGCCCCGACCCCGTGTGCTCGAACTCGGCTGCGGCGAAGGGCTGTTGGCGCAGCGTCTCTCGCCCGCGCACTACACCGAGTTCCTCGGAGTCGACGCCGCTGAGGATGCCGTCGAAAAGGCTCGTGCGAAGGGGCTCGACCGCGCTGCGTTCGTGCAAGCCGACGCCAGCACGTTTACCCCGGATGATGTCGATCCGACGGCCTCGCAGACGCGGTTCGACGCGATCGTATTCTCCGAGATGCTCTACTACCTCCCGGATCCGCTGGCGACAGTCCGCCGCCTGCAGGAGGGGTGGCTCGCCCCGACCGGCGAGATCGTGGTGTCGCACTACAAATCGATCGACCTTCCCCAGGCCCGCCAGGTCTGGAAGCTGCTCCACTCCGCCTTCGACGTCCGGCTGCGCTCCACGCTGACCACGGGCGACCTCTCCTGGACGATCGAGGCGCTCGCGCCGCGGTGATCTCGACAAGCTCGATCAGCGGGGGCAGCTCGATCAGCGGGGTGGGGCTCGATCGGTGGGTGATCTCGACAAGTTCGATCAGCGGGTGGGGCCCGATCGGCGGGTGGGGCTCGGTCGGCGGGTGATCTCGACAAGCTCGATCAACGGGGGGGCAGCTCGATCAGCGAGGGGGGCAGCTCGATCAGCGAGGGGGTCGGCTCGATCAGCGGGGGGCAGCTCGATCAGCGAGGGGTAGCTCGATCAGCGGTGGGTTGTGGCGCGCAACCGGCATCGTCGCCACACTGGAGGGCAGTCCGGTGTTCCCCGGGTGCTCGCAGGGAGGTAGACGATGGCAGGCAACAATCCATTCGGCATTGATCCGGAGGACTTCGATCGATTCGCACGCGAGGCCGGCGACGGCCTGCGCGACATGGTGGGCAAGTTCCTCGGTTCACCGTCGTCGGGAGTGGCGTGGTCGACCGTCTTCGAGCAGCCCGCGCGCCGTGCGGCACCCGAACCGGAGACGACCGGAAAGTCCGGCTCGGGCGTCTGGGCGGTCTTCGTCACCGACGCCGACGGCGGCGCACGCGTCGAGCAGGTCTTCGCGAACGAACTCGACGCCCTGCGGGCAAACCAACACAACACCGATCCCACCCGTCGGGTCCGCTTTCTGCCCTACGGCATCGCGGTGAGTGCACTCGACATCGCTGTCCCGCGCAACGACGCAAGCCCCACGCCGTTGAGCGATGACGGTCCCGCTTCCGACGACCCGACGCCCGGTTCCACGTCCTGATTGTCCTGATCGCCGGTCACTCTCCGCAGTCGTCCGTCGACCATCTCGTAGACGGCGTCCATCCGGTCGAGGTGCGTCGGATCGTGGGTGACCAGAACGCACGCCGCGCCGTGGGTCCGCGTCATCTCGGCGAGCAGTTCGACGATCGCGGCACCGCGTGCCGAGTCGAGCGCTGACGTCGGCTCGTCGACCAGCAGGAGCGACGGCGTGTTCATGAGTGCGCGCGCGATGTTGACGCGCTGACGTTGGCCGCCGGAGAGCTGAGCGGGAAGCTTGTGCGACTGATCGGCCAACCCGACCTGGTCGAGCAGTAGTCGGGCGCGCTCACGCACGTCGCGGCGTCGGCTCGGTCCCGACCACCATCGCTGGCCGAGATGAGCGGTGACCTCCAACTGTTCGACCGCGGTCAGCGACGCGATGAGATTGGATTGTTGGAACACAAAGCCCAGGTGCTCGCGACGAGCACGCGCGGCCTCCCTACGGGAGAGGCCACTCAATTCGATGGTGTCACCGGACCGGGTCGCAACCGAAACGCGCCCCGAATCCGGCCGGATCAGACTGCCCGCAACGGCGAGCAGGCTCGACTTCCCAGAACCCGACGGTCCGGTGATCGCGACGATCTCGCCGGGCGCTACCGCGAGGCTGACATCGTCGAGCGCTCGCACACGCCCGGAGCCGTCGGGAAAGGTCAGCGTCACTGCAGACATATCAAGGGCGCGAACAGGTTTGGTCGATACGATAGTGCTCATCGAGCACCTCCCAGTGCGGTCAGTGGATCAGTGGTGACAAGGAATCGGAGCGCCAGTGCGGCGCCTATCAGGCCGAGCGCGATGATGGCGGCAGCGGGCAGGAGGGTCGTGGACGTGGTCAGCACAAACGGTATTCCGCCGAGGAATCCACCGACCAGGGCAGTGATAGCCGTTCCGATCGCGGCCCCGACGACGAGCACCATCGCGGCCTGCCCCAGCGCATCGCGCACGAGTGAACCGGTCGACGCACCCAGCGCCTTGAGGACCGCGATGTCGGGGATGCGCTGCACCGTCCACACCGTGAAGAAGGCACCGATCACCAACGCCGAGATCACGAACAGCATGATGGTCATCAACGTGAGTGAACTGTTCTCGGCCTTGTAGGACGCCAGCGCCGAGAGCGCATCGTCGGAACTCGTGACCGTCGTCTGTGTCGCCCGTGCGACCGATGTGTCAGCACCGTTCGACGCCGTGAAGGTGACAACCGTGGCGGCGCCGGCATGCGGTGACAACTGCTGCCAATCGTCGAGCGAGAGATACACGACGGGACTGTGTGCGTACCAGTCGTCGCCGACGATCTGCGCAACCGTGAACGGTCGACCGCCGAGTTCGACGCGAGCGCCCGCACTAGCGTGCAGCGTTTCTGCCACCGACGAACTCAACTCGACGCTCCCCGGTGTAGGTGATTCGCGGTCGGTACCGATGAGCGCCACGGGCACGGGGGAGTCGGGCGCGGTGGATGGCGCTATCCTCGCCCGTGATATCCCGACTCCGACACTGTCGGGTTGCGCCGTGCGCCAAGCGCCCAGTTGTGCTGCGGTGAGCGAGGATTCGTCGAAAGACGGCGCGGTTCCGGTGTCTGAAAACACCACCGAGTTGCCCGGAAGGTGCTGCACCGCCGAGATGTTCTGGTGGCGTAGGCCCGCGGTGAGTCCGCTGAGGAACGTGACGAGTACGGCAACGAGCACGACGACGAGCGCTATCAAGGCGAACCGTCCACGGGCGCGCCGCAGGTCGCGAAGCGCGACAAACATCGAGAAGTCCTTTCCGTCGCTGCGTACCCGAGACCCTTGTGATCGTCCGGAGCGCAGCGTCGATGTGTGGTGACAACTTCATGCTCGGCCGCACACGCCGCCCGCGCGTCGCCTGTCGGGATGGCATCGGTTCCGTCCTCCGTACGTGCCCTCTCCTCCTTTCGATGGATGCGCGGAGACCGAGCGCGGCTATCGTTGAACGACATGCACCCGTCCCCACTCACCCCCGTTGTCGCTGCGTTGCGGTGGGGTCTGCACCTGCTCGCCGTCGCGCTGACGGTGGTGGTGATGGTGCGCGCGTTGATCGCGACTCCGACCGACGTCGTGGCGGCGATCGTCGCTGCGGTCTGGCTCGCGGTCTATTTCGCGGGCGGTCTCATGGTGCGCAATCGTCGGCGTGCGCTGGTGTGGCTGGCCGTACTCACCGCGGTGTGGCTGGTCGAACTGGCCCTCACCGCGGAGGCCACGTATCTCGTCTTCGTCCTGTTCTTCCTGTACCTGCACCTGCTCGGTCGACGCATCGGCTTGGTGGCCGTCACATTGGCGACCGGTGTCGCGGTGGTCGGTTACGCGATGCACAACGGATGGTCGGCAGCCGCGATCATCGGACCAGTCCTCGGTGCAGGTGTTGCCGTCGTGATCTCCGCGGGCTACGCACAGCTCTTTGCCGAGGCACGACAGCGTGAGCGACTCATCGACGAATTGGTCGCTGCGCGAGCCGATCTCAGCGATCAGCAACAGGCCATCGGCAGGGCCGAGGAACGTGAACGGCTCGCTGCCGAAATCCACGACACCGTCGCGCAGAGCCTGTCGAGTATCCAACTCCTGTTGCACGCGGCCGAACAGTCGACCGGAGAACAAGCGGCGTCGTCGATCGCGTTGGCGCGCAACGCTGCTGGTGACGCACTGACCGAGACCAGACGCCTGATCGCTGAGCTGTCGCCGGCGCCGCTCGACGGCGCCTCGCTGGCAGATGCACTTCGACGAGTCGCCGCGGACGCGTCCGGACACGGCATCAACGTCAGCGTGCTCATCGAGGGTGACGCCCAACCACTCGCCATGCCCACCGAGGCGGCGCTGGTCCGCGTGGCACAGGGCGCGGTGTCGAATGTGGTCCGCCATTCTCGTGCAGGCACGCTGCACCTCACCCTCACGTACACCGCCGACGAGGTGCACCTCGACATCGTCGACGACGGAACGGGTTTCCCGGCCGATGCGTCGGAGGGATACGGGCTCACCACTATTCGACGACGCGTCGACTCTCTCGGCGGGCAGGTCGACATCACCTCCGACGACGGGGGTACCACCGTTGCCGTGTCATTTCCTGCCGTGTCATTTCCTGCCGTGTCAATTCCCACCGTGGCGCCTGCTGCCGCGCGGTCGGTACAGGAGAGCGGCCGGTGATCCGGGTACTTCTTGCCGACGACCATCCGATCGTGCGGGCCGGGTTGTCGGCGTTGCTCGCCAACGCCGCTGATATCGACGTCATCGGCGAGGTGGCGAAGGCCGACGATGCGGTGGCCTGGTGCGCCGACACCGACCGATCCCCGCAACCCGATGTCGTCCTGATGGATCTCCGCTTTGGAGAGGGGATGTCGGGGGTGGAGGCCACGCGGAGGATTCACGGCCTGCCGCGGGCGCCGCATCTTCTCGTCGTCACGAACTACGACACCGACGCCGACATTCTCGCCGCCATCGAGGCAGGGGCGAGCGGGTATCTGCTCAAAGACACCGCACCCGCGGAACTGCTGGCCGCGATCCGCGCGGCGGCGGCGGGGGAGAGTGCGCTGTCGCCGTCGGTCGCGACCCGACTGTTGACGCGGGTGCGTGCCACGCCCGACACCGTGCTGACGCCACGCGAGATCGACGTCGTCGCACAGGTGGCGACGGGCCGGAGCAACCGCGAGATCGCGAAGGCGCTGCACGTGAGCGAGATGACGGTGAAGTCGCACCTGGTGCACATCTTCACCAAGCTCGGCGTCGGCTCCCGGACCGCCGCCGTTGCCAGCGCGCGTCGTCAGGGACTCATCGACTGACCGGTCAGCTCCGCACGAGACCGATCACCTCGGAGAGTGCCTCGAGATCCTTTTCCGAGGGTTCGATGAACGTGAAGTACGAGATCCCGGCGGTCTCGTTGAGGTGGTTGATCCTGTCGGCGACCTCCGCAGCGCTGCCGTGGAGGATATTCACCGATCCGCGGAGTGCGGCGTCGTCGAGGTCCGGGTTGGCCCCGCGCAGCGCGGTGACGTCGGGATCGCGCCCGACGGCCAGGTCGAAGACGATCACGTTGAGTTCGAGTGCGTCGAAGCGCTCACCGGCCTCGGTGCGGACATGGGCGACGCGGTCGGCCAGCACGTCTTCGGTCGGCAGGTTGGAGAACGCGACGATGTCGGCCTTGCGTGCGGCGAGCGAGAGCACGCGGTCACCGATCCCCGCGACCATGATCGGCGGATGCGGCTGGACGAACGGCGGCGCCTGCGCGGGATCGTCGAAGGCGACGTGCAGATGGTCGACGACCTCCTCGAGATGATCGACTCGTTGGCCGGGACGGCCGAACGGGATTCCCGCGGCGTCGAATTCGGCTTTCACATAGCCTGCTCCGAGACCGATCTCGAGGCGCCCACCGCTGAGTTGATCGACGGTTGCGAGGTCGCGCGCGAGCAGCGCGGGGCTGTAGAAGGGCGCGTTGAGTACGAAGTTTCCGATCCGCAGCTCCGGTGCCTGCGCGGCAGCCGCGACGAGTGCTGGCATCGGCCCGATGAGGCCGAGGTGGTCGGGTACGAGAACGACGTCGGCGCCGGAATGGGCGACTGCTTGCACCTGCGCACGGAACTGATCGCCCGTGCCGGTTCCCAACAGGTTGACTCCGAAACGGATCTTTCGCGTATCTGGCGACATGCCTAGTACCAACCGCCGCGACCGGCCATGGATTCCGGGCAGGAACCGATCTCGCTGCCGGCCACTACGCCTCGACGATGATGACGTGGAGAGTTCGCGGGCCGTGGACGCCCTCCACGCGGTCGAGTTCGATGTCGCTCGTCGCGCTCGGTCCGCTGATCCAGGTTTGGGGGCGGGTCGCCGAACCCTGCTCGATCAGGCGGGCCACTGCTTCGGGAACGTCGCTGACGATCTGATCGGTGCGGATCATGCAGAGGTGAACATCGGGTACGAGTGACACGGCCCGACGACCTTGTCCCGCACTGTGATCGAGCACGATGGTGCCGGTGTTGGCAATGCCGACCGCCGCGGTGGTGATCACCGCCGACGCGGCGTCGAGTTCACTGGGGGAGAGATCGTCATCGGACAGCCACACCGGGTCTACCCCAGACAGCAGGTCGCGGACGACGGCGTCGGCGATGACCGGACCGTCGAGGTTCTCCAGCAGGACGCTCACGTGATCCGATAGGTGCGCTGAATCGACGCGTTCGACGACGGCCTTGTAGTCGGCAACACGCTCGGCGAATCGGTCGACGAGGCCGAGATCGCCTGTGCTCGAGGGTCGGCCGTAGGCCCAGTCGACGGGTGTGACGTCGTCGACAGGTACGTCGGCCAGGGCCGCGCGGACCCGACCGATGATCTCCTCACGGGCGGCGGTCATCGTGCTTCATCTCCAGAAGTGTTGTCGCGCTCGCGTTTCCACCACTCGCGGAACGTCTCAGCGGGTGGAACCGGGGTGTCACGCGCACTCGACCACGGAGTCATCGGCCAGGGCAGCGCGCCGAGCGTGCGCCGGTTGCCGAAGAAGCGGTGACTCACCGTCGCAGCTTTCTGGGCGGCCTCGAGTCTGCGGTGATCGGCGAAGACCTTCTCCATGGCTTTCATCGCTGCGGCCTCGGCGGTCGGTAGCCCCTTCCGATGTTCGTCGACGACGCGGGTGCGCAGATGAACGAGTATGTCGGGTATGGGAATTCGGACCGGACACACGTCGAAGCATGCGCCGCACAGGCTCGACGCGTAGGGGAGCGATTGATCGATCTTCGACGCTGTGCCGCGGAGCTGGGGCGTGAGAATCGCGCCTATAGGACCCGGGTAGACGGAGCCGTAGGCGTGCCCGCCGGTGCGCTCGTACACCGGACACACGTTGAGGCACGCCGAGCACCGAATGCAGCGCAGCGCGGCGCGCCCGACCTCGTCGGCCAAGACGCCGGTGCGGTTGTTGTCGAGGAGGACGATGTGTACGTTCTGCGGACCGTCGCCCGGGGTGACGCCTGTCCACACCGACGTGTACGGATTCTCGCGTTCGCCGGTGCTGGAGCGGGGAAGTACCTGCAGGAATACTTCGAGGTCGGCCCACGTCGGCAGGATCTTCTCGATGCCCACCACGGAGATGAGCGTCTCGGGCAGCGTCAGGCACATACGTCCATTGCCCTCGGATTCGACGACGACGAGGCTCCCGGTGTCGGCGATCGCGAAGTTGGCTCCGCTGATGCCGACCTTGGCGCGCAGGAACTTCTCACGCAGATGCACTCGTGCCGCTTCGGCCAGTCGCGCAGGCTCTTCGGTCAGGTCGTCGGGCGCGGGACGTCCCACCTTCGCCATGTTCTGCAGAAAGATCTCGCGGACTTCACTGCGATTTCGATGGATTGCCGGCACGAGGATATGACTCGGCCAATCGTTGCCGAGTTGTACGATCAGTTCGGCGAGATCGGTCTCCCAGGCATCGATGCCGGCGGCTGCAAGCGCCTCGTTGAGTTCGATCTCCTGGGTGGCCATCGACTTGACCTTGACCACTTCCGAGGCGCCGGTGCCGCGGACCAGCTCGACGACGATGCGGTTGGCCTCGTCCGCGTCGCGCGCCCAATGCACCTGTGCGCCAGCGGCCGTCGCCTTCTCTTCGAACTCCAACAGGTAGTCGTCGAGGTGGCGTAGCGTGCGGTTCTTGATCGCCTCCGCCGCGAGCCGCAACTCCTCCCAATCGGCGAGTTCGTCGACAACCGCTGCGCGCTTGTGCCGGATGGTCGACGTCGCGTGTTCGAGATTGCGGCGCTGGACGGTATTCGCAAGTTCGTGACGGGCGGCCTTCGGGAACTTCGGCATCCCGACGAATGTCGCGGTCACCCCGACGTGCGGATGTCCGAGCCCGAAACCGTGCCGGCCCAACGCTTCCTGCTCGGCGTGCCGATCGGACTCAACGGTCTCGCTCATGCCGGGTGCTCCTCGGTCGACGCCAAGATTTCTGCGAGGTGCATGGTGCGTACACCCGCCCGTTCGCGGGATAGGAGCCCTCCGATATGCGCAAGGCACGAATTGTCCCCGGCGACAAGAACTTCGGCCTCGGTGTCGCGGACATGCCTGGACTTGTCTGCCCCCATCGCCACCGAGACGTCGGCGTTCTTCATCGCGAAGGTGCCCCCGAAGCCGCAACACTGGTCGGCGGCAGGCAGGTCGACGAGGTCGATGCCACGTACGTTGCGCAGCAACCGAAGTGGTTTGTCGCCGACGCGCAGCATCCGTAGGGAGTGACACGTCGGGTGGTAGGTGACCCGGTGGGGAAAGTAGGCACCGACATCGGTGACGCCGAGGACGTCGACGAGGAACTCGCTGAGTTCGAAGAATCGTGGTGTGATCTCGTCGACTTCGAGGCATAGCCGGGTGTCGCCGGTTCGCGCGGCAACTGCCGCATGTTGGTGGCGGACCGATCCGATACACGACCCCGACGGGGCGACGATCGCGTCGTATCCGGAGAAGACGTCGACGAACTGTCGTACACCGCCAATGGCTTCGTCGGCGTAGCCCGTGTTGGTGAACATCTGCCCGCAGCATGTCTGCTCGACGGGGAACTCGACTCGGATACCGAGGCGTTCGAGCAGCAGCACGGTTGCCCGTGGGGTGTTCGGCCACATCGTGTCGTTGAAGCAGGTTGCGAACAGCGCGACTCTCATCGCGTGCTGTTCTCGGTTCTGCTGTGGTGCATTGATCACCGCCAGGGCTGGGGGCTCGGGTTGGGGGCTACAACCTGAGGGCTGGTGGTCGGTGTTCCCTACGACCCGACCTGGCTTCGACGCTATGGCCACTCGCAGTGAGCGTCAACCGCTGGGCACCGTACGTTCGATGGTGGTGCTGTCGGCGGCCGTCGCGGTCATCCGTCGCGCGCGGAGCGCAGAGCGGCGCGGCGGAGTTCTGCCTCGGCGAAGCGTCGTTTCTGGTCGTCGGTCTCGGGCGTGAGAGGTGGCACCTCGTGCGGACGTCCGTCGTCGCCCATGCTGACCATGGTGAAGTAGCAACTGTTGGTGTGGCGGCGAATCCCGGTATGGATGTTCTCGGTCTCGACCCTGATACCGACCTCCATCGAGGTACGCCCGGTGTAGTTGATCGAGGCCGAGAGAATGAGCAATTCGCCCACGCGTATCGGTTCACGAAAGATGACGCGATCGACCGACAACGTGACCGCGTATCGACGTGAGTACCTGCTCGCGCACGCGTAGGCGACCTCGTCGAGCAGTTTGAGCAGCGTGCCACCGTGGACGTTTCCGGTGAAGTTGGCCATGTCGGGCGTCATCAGCAGTGACATCGACAGCGTCGAATGGTCGGCGTCGGACACGTGATGAGTGCTCTCCGACGACCCGTGCCCGGCATCCATGTCGCGAATCGTAGCCGCCTTGACGGTGGCTGGCGTGCTGTCGGACGCGCAAACGCCCCGCGATCTGGCAAACGCGCGTGGTACACCACGGGCGTCCGCAGAATCGCGGGGCGTTTACAGAACCGTAGAACCGATCAGGTCCTCACAGCAGGTGGGCAGACCTCAGGATCAGAGGTACTGGCCGCACACGGGCCATGCGCCCGGTCCCTGAGTTGCGAGCACGTTCTCCGCAACGCGGATCTGCTCGTCGCGCGACGCGTTGGACGCGCTGCCGCTACCGCCGTTGGCCTCCCAGGTGCTCTGCGAGAACTGCAGGCCGCCGTAGTAGCCGTTGCCGGTGTTGGTTGCCCAGTTGCCGCTGCTCTCGCAGTTGGCGACGGCATCCCAGTCGTGTCCGTCTGCGGAGGCGGTCGCGGTCGCGACGCCGAACGGAGCAAGTGTGAGCGCGCCGATGATTCCGGCACGAAGGGCGGTCTTCTTCATCCGCGTGGTCATTGTTCCTCCTATCAGTCACCCGGTAAGGACGAATTGAGTGGGTGTCGGGTGACTCGAATTTGGACCAACGGCGACCTTACGGAGTGATCACGGAAAGGTCACATCGACTTTCTGACCTGCGCAGCGAGGATTAGCGAAGATAAATCTGACATTTTCATGTGAAATGCCTGCGCACTGCGGCGTTTTGCTGTGTTATTTAGCGAGTTTAGCGGTCGCCTATACTGTGAGACAGATCACCTCCATATTGTGGTCCGGCGCACAGATATCGTCGAGTTGCTCAATAATGCGTGTAGAGAAATGAGGGCGAAATGTCGGAAATCAATTCCACGACGGTCACCGTGTCTCACGACGGACCGATCGGCTACCTCACGCTGACCGATCCGCGTCGACGCAACGCCCTGTCGACGTCGACGATGCAGGCAGCCACAACCGCGCTGCGCGAGTTCGATAGGGACCAGGGCGTGCGGGTGGTCGTCGTTCGAGCAGAAGGGCCGGCCTTCTCCGCTGGACACGACCTCACTGAACTCGTCGACAGAACGCTCGACGACGAGGAAGCGGTCTTCGCGACGTGTGTCGAGCTGATGACGACCATTCATGAGATCCGCCAACCGGTGATCGCGCAGGTCGCCGGGCCGGCTTTCGCGGCAGGTTGCCAGTTGGTGGCCACCTGTGACCTCGCGGTGGCGTCCACGACTGCCTCGTTCAGCACGCCGGGAGTACGGATCGGGTTGTTCTGCTCGACCCCGATGGTTGCCCTGACCAGGGCGATCGGACGCAAGCGGGCGATGAAAATGCTGCTCACCGGAGAACCGATCGACGCAGCGACAGCCGCGGACTGGGGACTGGTCAACGACGTCGTCGAACCCGATGCTCTCGACGCCGCTGTTCGCGATCTCGCGCTGCAGATCGCGTCGTCGAGCGCGTCGACCCTGGCGATAGGCAAGCGTGCCTTCTACCGGCAGATCGACGAGTCCGAGCCGCAGGCGTACCGCTCGATGAGTTCGACGATGGCCACCAACGCGATGACGTGCGATGCGCAGGAGGGCATGACGGCCTTTCTCGCCAAGCGAGAGCCGGTGTGGTCAGATCGGTGACCTGCAGATGACCCTGTCTCAGGCCGTGCTCTCGCCGCCGTCGCCCGCACGCAGCGTCTGCTCCTCTGCCTCGCGGATTCGTTCCTCCCGATCATTGTGCCGTCGCGCGTCCTCGACCTCGTCGGTGGTCGGTCGGCCCGAGGAGACCAGCACGTCGGCCCAGCGGGTCGACGGATCGATGTCGATCAGGAGCGACTTGCACAGCAGCGTCAGCGGGATGGCGAGAAGCGCACCGAGCGGACCGATCACCCAGGCCCAGAAGATCAGCGACAAGAACGTGACCGTCGTGGTGAGGCCGACGGAGTCGCCGACGAACTTGGGTTGGATCACCGACTGGATCACGAAGTTGATCGCCGAGTAGACGACGATCACCCACAGCGCGAGGGTCCAGCCTCCGTCGAGGAGCGCCAGGATCGCGGGCGGGATGACTCCCAGAACGAAGCCGATATTCGGGATGTAGTTGGTGATGAACGAGAGCAGGCCCCATAGCAGCGGTAGCGGAATGCCCATCAGCCACAGGGCGCCGGTGTCCAACACGGCCACGATGAGGCCGAACACCGTCGAGACGACGAGATAGTTTCGCGTGCCCGAGGCGAACGTCTGGAATGCGTGCGCCACGTCGGGGCGAACCTTCTTCAGAACGTCGTAACGCTCGTCGGCGTTGATCGAATCGACGGCCATGAACAGCAGGACGGTGAGCACCAGGATGAGGGCCGACGCCGCGTTCGCCGTGCTCGACACGACGTCGCCGACGACGTCGAACACCTTGCCCGCGTCGATATGCGAGAGCATGTCGTTGACCTTGTCTTCTCCGATGCCGTGGTCGGACAGTGCTTTCTGGACATCGTCGATGAGGTCGTTGAACTTGTCGCTGTACTGGGGAAGTATCGTCGCGAGCCGTGCGACGCAGTAGATGACCGAACCGAAGAGTCCGAGGATGATCCCGTAGACCAGTAGGACCGTCGCGAGGAACGCCGCCCACTTGGGCCAGCCCTTGCGCCGCAACCAGCCGGGTACCGGTGCGACAGCGACAGTCATGATCAAACCGAGGAACACGGGCCCGACGATCGATCCGATCGATTTGATACCCAAGACCGCGACAACGATGCCCGCGATGGTCAGCAGCACCACCGTTCCTCGAGGCAGTGCCCAGGTCGGCGAACCGGGATCGTCGACAGCCGTGTCGCCGGTCACCCCTTCTTTCTCCGCTGTCGGCTTCTGTGCGGCTACCTCGTCCGAACCAGTGTCTTCGTCCGCCATGTCGACCTTTCTGTCGGCGTCGGCCCCCGCAGATATCTCGTGTGACGCAGCAATCTCGATGACGCAGCAGCACTGCCTAAAGAGCAGTTTTCCCTACAACGGGACTACCTAGAACGGGATTGCCCAGAACGCAGCGCTCCCTGTGACGGTCGTGACGAAGAAACCCGTCGCGCTCAGCATATAGACGCTCGTGCCACTCGCGAGAGAAAAACACGCGCATGCCCGGGGTCAGTCGATCCAATTCCTGGTGTACAGATCCTGCCACCGGACGTCGATGTGTTGGCGTGCGGTCGTGGTGGTCGAGGGGCCGAGAACGGACGCGAGCACGGTTGCGACGACCTCGCGTACGCGATCGGAATCGGCGACGAGATCGTCGTGGTAGCGGGCGATGAGTCCGATACGCACCCGGCTGACTCCGTTTTTCGGGCTGCCCTCTGCTTGCTGGCCGTCGGTGCTCTCGGCGCTGTGGGTGGCCTCGATGCCGTCGGGGCCGTCGAGTTCCACCAGCACGACGAGTCGGCCGAGCGTATGTCGGATGCGTGTGGCGAGCAGTTGTTTGACGACGCGGTCGTTGACACGCACCGTGCTCTCATCGGTGTCGAGGAGGCGGCCGTTGCGTCGTACCCGACCGAGTTTTCCCGTGATCGAGGAGATCAGCTGCGCGATGTCACGGTCGGGCTCCTCGAGTCGGCGGCTGGCCTCCACCAGCCAGGCGTCGGTCTCGTCGGAGTCGTCGTCCAGAATCTCGTAGCGGTCGTCGAATTCGGTGCCGGGAGAACCCGCGCCGCGGGTCGTCCTGCCTGTTCGCGTCATCGTTGTCCTCCTCTCATCGGACCCGCCCCTGTGCTGGTCGTGCCTGTGCTGGCTTGCTCGTCGTTGGTCGCGTCGGGCCGCCAGGGGGCAAGGCGGGTCGCGAGGTACCGCCTACTTCGTTGTAGGTGCCCGCGGACCGAGCCGACAGAGATCTGCAAGACCCGTGAGATCTCGGTGAGTGAGAGTCCCTCGGCTTCTCGCAGCCACCATACGGCGCGCGATGTCTCCGGAAGTGTCGTCAATTCTCGACGCAGCGCATCGACGAGAGATGTGTGCAGCACGTCGTCGGCAGGGAGGGGATGAGGGTCGGTGAGGTCGGCGAACCGTTCTTCCGCGGTCGGAATGTCTCGGCGTCGACGCCAGTGGTCGACGGTTCTGCGATGCGCAATCCCGAACATCCACGTCTTGAACGAACTGCGAAAAGCGAAGTCGGGTAGTCCGCGCCATGCGTCGAGGAGTGTGTCCTGCGCCAGATCCTCGGCGGTCTGCGGATCGTCGACCATGCGGCGTAGGTAGCGCAGCAGCGAGGGCGAGAGTTTTGCGACGAGTACCGAGAACGCCTCGGCGTCGCCTGCTGCCGCAGCGGCAGCGAGTTCATCCTCGGAGAAGTCGCTCAACGCAGCGGCAGGAGCGGGCGCTGACGGACCGGGTGCGGAGCGCAGCGTCGGACCCGGCGCGCCCGTGTGTCGGCCCGCCGCTGTAGGTGACTCGTCACTGTGTCCGGCGTCACGCGAATTCACGCGTGCAGATATCGGATTCACTACGACTGACCTTATACGGGCGCGATGAGGAAGCGGGTCAAAGATCCCGCCGTCATCGCCCCCGTCCCGGTTACCGCCGGACGGCGCGCCGAAAGGTCGGCGCGAGCGTTCGAGGTCGTCGGGACCCGTCGTCTGACCGTCCACATGGGACGAGAATGAGGAAAGAGGAGCGTCATGGCCGAGAACGCAGCCACAGGAACCGCAACCAACCAGTCGGGCACCACCGGCACCGAGGGCGCGAAGAGCAGCGCCGTCGCACTGGCTGATGCCTCCAAGAAGGTGGCGCCCGCCGGAGAGCGCGGCAAGACGTCGATCGCCGACCAGGTTGTCGCCAAGATCGCGGGCATCGCGACCCGCGAGATCAACGGCGTCTACGACGTGGGCGGCGCGACCGAGCGCATGGTCGGCAAGGTCCGCGAGGTGATCCCGGGCACGGGCACCAGCACCACACAGGGCATCAACGTCGAGGTCGGGGAGCGGCAGGCCGCCGTCGACGTCTCGATCGTCGCCGACTACGGCGTCGCTATTCACCAACTCGCAGCAGCCATCCGACGCAACGTGATCACCTCGATCGAGCAGATGACCGGTCTCGAAGTGACGGAGGTGAATGTCACCGTGCACGACATCCACTTCGGCGACGATGACGACGACGACTCGTCGAGCACGCCGCGGGTCCAGTGATGTCTGAGTCTTCGCAATCCGAGTCCTCGCAAGCGGGATCGGTTGCGCAGCAGGTCGCCGCGGCTGCGCAGGCGGTGCCTGGCGTCACGGGTCTGCACGCCGGAGTTTTCGGCGAGGTAGCCACCTATCTGCCCGGAAGCCGGGTGAGCGGTGTGCGCATGTCCGACGACTCCGGCGAGGTGCACATCATCGTCGACATCAACCACGACCTGCGCGCGGTCGCCGACGACGTCGTCACTGCCGCGTCGCAAGCAGCAGGCGTGCCGGTCTCTGTCGTCGTCGAGGACGTTTCGGTGGGACCCGCCGAGTCCCACGACGCCCCCGAGAGCACATCAGGCGGGGATACGGCCGCAGGGGAGATCCCCGTTGGCGACATTCCCGTTCGCGACATTCCCGTCGGGAGTACATCGGCGCAGGCAAATCCAACTCGATCAACAGAGGTGAACAACGATGAGTAACAACGCTGTCGTCGGTCTCATTGTCGGATTGCTCCTCGCAATCGCGGCAACGACCGGAGGCTTCACCGGCTTCATCCTGGCCATCGTCCTCGGAGCGGTGGGACTGGTCATCGGGCTGCACCGCGACGGTGTGCTCGATCTCGGCCATGTGCTGAAGAGTCGGAACCGTGGCTGATGCAGTCACCGTCACCCGCGGCGACCTAGGCAAGTCGGCGGTCGGCACGGCAGCGCCCGCACTGTCTCCAGAGGCCGCCGACTCGACCGACCCAGGGGCGCGCGGCAGTCTGATTCTCGACGACCGCGTCGGCGAGAAGATTGCCGAGCGGGCCGCACTCGGGGTAGACGGTGTGATCGAATCCGACGGCAAGGGTGCGTCGGTACTGAATTCGCTCAACCCGCTTGCGGGCGGCTATCCGTCCGCGTCGACCGACATGTCACAGACCGCGCCGGTCATCAAGCTCACCATCTCACTGCAGTGGCCGTGTGCGGTTGCCGCGGTGTGCGCGGAGGTTCGTGATCACGTCGCCGCCGAGGTCACCCGACTGACCGGAGTGCGTCCCGGACGCGTCGATGTGACGGTCGCCGAGATCGTGACGGCCACGCAGGCAAAGCGTCGCCAGTCGGGGTTCGTCGAGATCCCGAATCCGTCGGCTGAGTCCGGGGATTCGCCGGATCGTGTGGACCAGAACAGCGATCGAGACCAGGACACCAAACCCAGCGAGGAGGAGTCATGAGCACGGCCGCGCCGGACGCCACGCCAGAGGCCAAGACCCCAGAAGGTAAGCACGCAGAAGGCAAGGATGTACGCGCCGTGATCCGCGCTCATACCGCTGACACGCACAAGGGCAAGGTCTTCAATCCCTCGGCAGGGCCGAAATCCGTTGTGTCCGGGGTGATCATCGGCGTCCTACTGCTTGCATTGGTCGCGGTCGCCATCCACGACCTGCTCGTCGAAGTGGGTTGGATCTCGGGCACCCGGTGGCTTCAGGCCGCTGCCGACTGGCTCGACGGCGCGACGTGGCAGGACTGGATGTGGGCTGCCGCAATCGGTTTCATCATCGTCGGCCTTCTCCTGCTGTGGACGGCATTGGCACCGCGCAGGCGCACGCACGTCAGTCTCGGCGATTTCGAGGTTCTGTGGACTCGACGAGGCGATGTTGCACGCCGATTCAGCACGGCCGCGCTGTCGGTGCCGGGCGTCGAACATGCGACCACGGTCGTCGGACGACGGCGCGCCAAGGTGCTCGTGACCACCGACTCCGAGGTCGACGAGGCGGCGCTGCACGACACGCTCGATGGTGTCGCGGCGTCGTTGGAGAAGCCGTTGCGCGTGAAGCTCAAGGTTGTCACCCGACACAAGAAGGGGGCATCGCGATGAACCGCGGACCCGCGTCATTTCATCGGATAACGGCAGGGCTGATCGGTCTGATCTGCCTCGTCGTCGGAGTGGGTGCAGTGCTGTGGCAACTCGACGTGCCCAAGGTTCGGGAGTGGGCCGACCACCTCGATTCGGGCTGGCCGGCACGCCTCGACGGCACCGATTGGTGGACGTTGGTGCTGTTCGGGATCGTCCTCATCGGATTGATCTGGGGATGGTCACTGATCTCCACGGCCATTCGCCCGAGCAAGGTCGACGACCTCGAACTCGCAGGCAGCAACGACGACGGCGACCTGGTCGTCGCACCCAAACTGATCGCGAACGCGGTCGCCGCCGACCTCGCGACACACACGATGTTCGACGACGTCTCGGCCAAGGCTCTCGACGACAGGGGTCGCAAACTCATCAGGGTCACCGTGACGGCTCCTCCGACCTACTCCTACGACGAGGTCGCCGCCGTGCTCGGACCCGAGATCGAGCTGATCCGGTCGGCTGTGGACGGTTCTGACGTGCACGTCCAGGGTCTCGTCCACTTCGAAACACCCACGAGCTGACCGGGTCTCGCCGGATGGAACGGATGTCGGCCGCGGATGTGGTGCCGTATTGGATGGCACCGATCATCCCCAACGACCAGTTCGTCGTCTACGTCTTCGCCGACGACCGTCCGGGCGACGCCGGTGAACTCGCAGCGTGGATCGCGACGAGGGCGGCGGGCGTCGCAGACTTGAGCCTGCGCGTCCTCGACATCCCGTTCACTCTCGATCGGCCCTACTGGGTGCACGCCGACATTCTGCCGAGTCAGTTCGTCGTCCACGACGCCGAGCGCAACTGGGAGGACTGCCTGGCCATCTTGGCGGACCGGATGTCCGAGCAGCTCGATCTGGCTGAGATGGCTTGGCGGGTACATCTTTTCGCTCACGTGTCGGGCGTTCCGGGAACCGAGCACTCTGGCGTCGAGGTTTCTGACGCCTCTGCCGGTCCGAGCGGCGGCGTTCGTGCCGGGGTCGTCGTCGCCCTGCAGGTCTCACACGCGCTCGGGGACGGTCGACGCACCGCGGCGATCACACGCGACCTCTTCGGACCAGCGGCGCCGATACGGGCGAACCGCGCGTATCCGATACGCGCACTTCCGGATTCGACGTTGCGCGTCGCCGGTGCGGTCATCGGTGCGGCGCGTCTACCCGCGCAGTTCGCGTGGATGATCGCCCGCGGATTCGTTGCCTGGCAACGATATCGGGCGGCTCCACCGCAACAGGCCGCAGGAGTGCCGCTCTCGCGGCTGAACCGTGCACCGGGCACGGGCCGAACCCTGCGCACGCTCACCGTCGAGCGTGATGCTCTGCGCATCGGTGATCGTGGTGTCACCGTCGGCGCGTTGGTTGCGATTTCGCTGGCGTTGCCGACGTTCCTCGGTGACCCAGACGGCCGCCTCGTTGTCGAGCTCACCGTTGCGAGGAACTCAAAGCGGCCGTCACGCGACAACTTCCTCCGGAAAGGCTCTCGCCGCAACAACTTCCGCAACGTCGGCGTCGACCTCCACGTCGACGAGCGGGATCTTGCGCAGCGGGCTCGCCTGATCGCCGGCGAGATCGACGCCGCCCGCCGCGCCGACGAGGACCCGGCGCGCGTCGCGTCGCGTGCGGCCACCGCCGCGACTCCCGCCGCGTTGACTCGTTGGGGCATCGGCCATTTCGACCCGACGGCAGTTCCCGAGCGCATCACCGGAGTCACCGTCGTGTCGTCGGTGAACCGTGGTGCGGGCGACCTCATGCTCGATGGCAGACCCGTCCTCGCGACAACGGGATTCCCTGCGCTCTCTCCTGTGCAGGGGCTGACGCACGGCGTGCACGGAATCGCCGATCGAGTCACCATCTCGGTGACGACGTCGCCGGAAATCGCTCCCGACGTCGACGACTACCTGACATTGCTGTCCGAAGCGATAGACCAGCTCGACGCCGTCAGGACCAGCGGCGTCAGAGCTGGTCGTGCGGCGCCCGCGATGGATCGTGGCCGCTCGGAAGGGAATTCCGCGAGCCACGTGTGAGCCGCTTCGGCAGCCGGTCGGCGAGCCCGCCGAGCGGTGCCACCGTCTGGTTGAGAAGGTCGACGGTCTCTGCGAGTTCGTGAACGGTGTCTTGCATCGCGATGAGATTCGGTGCGAGCGTTGCGATGACCTCGGTCAGTTCGGTGATGCGATCGAGCGTGCCGCCGGGCGTGATAGCTCGCTCGACCGCTCCGTTCTCGCCGACGAGCTGGTCGAGAAGACCGCCGTCGGCCGCGAGCCGGTCGAGGACGCCACCGGGCTCTGTCGCCTTTTCGAGCACGCCACCGGGAGCGGTGAGCTGGTCGACGATCCCACCCTCGGACGTCAGGCGCTCGAGGATGCCCTCGTTCTCGGTGAACTGGTCGACGACTCCGCCCTCTCGGGTGAGCCGGTCGAGTGGCCCGTCTTTGGCGGTGAGCCGGACCAGGATGCCGTTCTCGTCGGTGATCTGGTCGAAGATCCCGCCCGGGGCCGTCAACTTCTCGAGAAGTCCGTCCTTGGCGGTGAGGCGATCGACGACGCCGCCGGGCGTCACCAGCCGCTCGAGCGGACCTCCCGGCGCGATAAGCCTGCCAAGTGGGCGGTCGGGCGACATCAGATCGCTCAGTTGAGCAAGCAGCGCGAGCGGAGCGCGTGCGCCGCCGAGTTCGGCGCCGGAGACACCGATGGCCTGTCCGATCTCGTGCTGGACACTCGTCGCGGTCACTCGCGCAATGGTGACCGCCGATTCCGCGGCGGTCAGTGCCACACCTGCTATCGCGAATCCCAGGCGGAACGGCAGGTCGACGGCCGAGCGGATGTCCACAGGCACGATGTCGGCGTCGGTGCCACGTTCTTCGACCACCACGACACCCTAGCCTTTCGACGACGCCTGATCGCCTGCTTTCGCCGCTGCCTTGGCGGCCTTCTTGAAGTCCCGAACCTTCTGCAGTGAGTCGGGGTCGGTCACGTCTGCGACCGAGCGAAATCCCTTCTTACCGTAGTCGCCGACGACCGTGGTCCAGCCTCGCGGGGCGACGTCGAGTTGCTTTGCGAGTAGTGCCGTGAAGATCTTCGCCTTCTGATCGCCGAACCCGGGCAGCGCGCGGATGCGGTCGAACAGTTCTTTGCCGGTCGTTGCCGTTGTCCACAGCCGCGCGGTGTCCCCGTCGTACTCGTCGACGATGACGCGGGCGAGCGCTTGCACCCGGCCGGCCATCGAGCGGCCGTAACGGTGGATGGCGGGCGGTGTGGCGCACAGGTCGGCGAAGGCCTCTGGTTCGGCGTCGGCGATCGCTTCGGGATCGAGCGAACCGAACCTGTCCCGGATCTTTGCGGGTCCGGCGAAGGCACGTTCCATCGGAAACTGTTGATCGAGCAACATGCCGGTGAGCAGTGCGAATGGGTCGGTTGACAGCAGTTCGTCTGCGGCCGGATCTTGGGCTATGCATAGGGTCGCGTCCATGCGAAGCAGCCTACGGTTTCAGCTTGCCGATGGATACCGACGCGAGCTTGGTTGCCTTGCTTGGACTCAACACCTTCCACAGTATTTGGCAATCTGGTCGCCGCCCGCCCTGCCGGGAGTGGCTGAGCAACCCGCTTTACGGACGCGGTCGCCTGAATGGATCGATCCAGAGGGTGGCCGCTTGGGAGGTCAGACCTATCTTGCCTACCCGACGCTCCCGCCAGACTCCCAATTGCCGATCGGCTGAAGCAAAGCCTCAATCGACTCAACGTCTATACGGATCACTCGTGGGCCGAGCCGGTGGGCTTTGAGGCGTCCCGACGCGATGTAGCGTCGCACGGTCTTGGTTGAGATGCCGAGGTACTCGGCGGTCTCCGCAATGCTCAATCGTTTCTTCATGAACAAACCGTAGCTCCTATTCTTCCGCGAGATAGGACATTCGTCGGCGCGTCCACGCCTTAATCGGCTGATTTTTCAAAGGCTGTAGCTGTAGCCGGTAGGCGACAATTGACGGATGTCAAGTTCCCACGGTTCACGTATTTGCGGAATGCCGCCTGTTGCAAAAACTACACCATCCTGCATCGATGTTTCAATACTGCTCAATACATATAGCGCCACACGTCCAGCATTTTCGAGGGCATGTGAAACCTCGTTTGGTGTCAACAGGACCGCGGTTGCTAGTCCAGTGGTTCCTTTGACCTCGACACGCAACTCTTCTCTACCTCGGGTGCAGTGAATGTCGTAGCTGGCTGTTCGCGACACATCCTCGACTTCCCAATGAAGCGCGGAGTAGTGGGCGATCGCGGCCCTCATAGCGGCCTCTTCGATGGCAAGCTTGGTAGCCGTATCGGTGATGAAACCTTGGCCCGAATGTGCATTTTCGGCGAGTGCTTCTCGGGAATCAGAGTTTGCATCTGGCGGAGTAGTCGAGTTTGAAAGAACGAGCGCAAGACGCTCAGCCGACTCCAATGTCGGCAAGAATCCTGGAATAGCCAAGCTGAGTCGGATTCGCCTACGCTCATTGCCGCCGGGTCGGGTATCGCCCGGTGACCTTCCTATAGACTTCTGAGCTCGAGTCAGACGTTTTCGAAACGTTTCATAGTCGTCGAGATCAACTAGTCGAATTGGAAATCGCGAACCCGATATCTCAAGCCTCCGTTCCTCGAGGGGCAACCTCTTCACTCGACTCGAGTCGACGTAGGCATCTTTAATGGTTGCGCGAAGCTCGGCTAATCTTCGGAGAAGGACCTCGAGTCCCAAGGCGTAGTCAGCGTTGCGGGAGACGCTAGAGCCGCTTGTGCCTCCAGCGCTGGCCATAACGAGCGATAGCTCGTCGTCTAGTACTTCGACGTCAAAGGTGGCCGCCAGACGGATTCCTTCGGAGTTATGCACACGAGTCATGGCGAGGAACTTATCGGAAGCGGCTCAGAACCTGCCCGGAACCTCAGCCGATCGCCGCGGAAAGTGCCCTACCAGGTGCCGTTGCGTCGTTTCCACTCCTCGAAGGCTTTTCTCTCTTCATCGCGCTCCTGGCGATCTTGGGTCCATGAGTCGCGCTGGCGCCGGTACTCTGCAGGGTCCGCTATCCGAAGATCTATCCAGTGTTTGCATTGGGGGCACATGTCGGGATCGTCGATATCCGCCAACAAGGGCAAGATCACGCGTACGTTCCGCTGGCAGATCGCGGTGTAACGAGTCATCCGAGAGCAGAGGTTCTATTCGGTCGTCGAGGACGGTGAGTGAAGACCGCCGAAACATCCGCTCGAGTGCATAGGTGCCGGAGACTGTGCCGAAGTCGTCGATGTCGAAGGTGAGGCGCTCGCACGAGTTCCACGCAACTCCTACGGTCTCATGTCGGAGAACTATGGCACCTACCGAGGTTCAATCGGAATGTAGCGTCGGCACGTAAACGTACCGTCTGCGATCGGGAGAGGGTCGGTGCTAGCCGTGTCCCTCTCCCGACCTCAGGTTACTTCTTGACGGTCTCGATGACCGTCGTGTTCGGATGCTTCTTCGCGTAGGCGACGGTCACGAAATGACCAGTCTTCGCGTTGCGCCCGATCTTCGTGGAGGTCTTACCTCCGCGCTTAGCCATTGGAAGGCTTCACGGTGATAGTGCGGGTCACACGGGTCACACGGGTGACCCGCCTGACAGGCATGCGGACAGTGACACGACGCGTACGCGTCTGACGAGAGGCCATAGCGGCTTCTCCGATCTCCGGACACTTGTGACCCGCCACACACGAATACCCTCCTTTTGAGGCTATTCGGCTGGAGTCGGTGTAACGTCTCGCATGCACCTCAGAAATGCAACTCGATGTCACCCCGTCTGGCGGATCTGCCCCCAGTCGGGGGCATCGTGCTTTCCGGACATGAAGGACACTACACCTTGTGTCTGACATTTGGTGTCGCCACTAGAACTAGTAATCACATTGATGAAACTTGCAGGCCGAAGCCTTTTTTGAAGCGCACCGGCGTGTCGCGGCTATGGATGTTCGCGCGGCGAGTACGGTCCGCGCCTCAATCTACTTTCCGCACGAAATAGCCAAGCTCGGGCTTGCGGCAAAGGATGTAAGTCAGCCCCGCGTCGATATGTAGCTGTCGACGCGCCTTGTCGTCTGCTTACAGCCACACTTCGCGCTTTGTCTGGTCGGTCTCTATCGCTCAGCCAACCAGACGCACACGCCGAGATCGCCGCTAGCTGGTCACGCTTGGCGACTTGAACTTTTATGTGTTCGAGCCTTTGGTGCTCATCATCCGGCGTGGTCAGCAGCCCCGCGTCGGACTCCATCCGCAACCGCTCGATGGTTGCGTTCACCCGCTCCAGATCCGGGGCGTTGTCCTCACCCTCGACGAACACACGCCGGGTCGCTGGCTCGTGACCAAGGTTGTAGTTGTATTCATGCATCAGCTGAAAGCCCACGTCGTCGCCCTGCGCTATTACGCCGTTGCAACTGACCGGGGTCCGACCGCATCGGTAGTAGTGGTGCTCGTTAACGTGACCAGACTTCGTGGCGTTCCTAGATATCTCCTGGGCCAGAGAGACTCCTAACGGACCTTCTCCGCACGCGGTGCACCCCTGACAGCCGCGCACGCCGACGCCAAGCATCGGGTTCACAGAGGCACTTGGAGGTCCGTCGGTTGAGCTTTCGAAGCCGTGCAGCATCCTGCACCTGTTTCGAAGTGGCAGCGTCAACCGTCGGGGGGCGAGCCGGATCGGCTCGACATGGCGTCCGGCACGACCCATCGCTTGCTTACCGCGGCCGGTCATCTTGAATTCCTGATTTCGCGAAGAGGTTAATCCGTCGATCACATTGTTCACAGTCTAGGGCCGGGACTTGGCGGGATTGCCTTCGGCAACGCCCGCCCAGTCCATGTTTGTGCGTGCTGCAGCCGCGGCACCCACAGCCGTGGACATGTGCGCGACCACATCGCGGGTCGGTGTAAACCTTGTTCAGCCACGCCGCGATGCGGATAATCGACCAGCCGTCGCGAAGACGATCGGCCATTGCGTGAAGCAGCATCTTGCAGACGTCGTCTGTGTCGAGTCCTCGGCCCCTTGCCACTGGGATGGTCGACCACCTTGAACCCGAGCGGCGCGACTCCTAAGCCCATCGGTCCATCTGCCGTAGCGCGCGGAGCGAATCCTGTGTACGGCTCTTGAATCGGTCAAGTTCGAGCTGAACGAAAGACGATCCGAGTTAGAAGAACAGCTCGGCCATTGAGTGGATGCTCTTCTCAACGCCCAACCCGGTAATCGAGTGTTAGCCCGTCATCGGCGAACGCGACGAGTTTTTGACGGCCCTCGGCCCAACGAGCGAAGTCGGCGCAGTGCTGAGTCGAGCGAAACGATCGGTCCATCTTCGACCAGACGATGACGTCCCACTTGGCGGAACCCTCCTCGGTCAGCCAAGGTCCGAGGTCGGGACGACCCGCTAAACACTTCATCGCGGATACCTCGAGATCCTCGAATGATTCGACGATCTCGTATCCCTTAGTCTCGGCCAACCTGGTGGCCGTTTCGATCAGTATCAGTTGTGAGACGTTTTGCGGCCCTTGGACTACGGAAACACGGGCGCCAACGATGGCGCGTAGGGGTCGCCAATTCGTCACGCTTCAATCGTATTCAAATCTGTTGATCGAGGAACGTACCGGTGAGCAGTGCGAATGGGTCGGTCGACAGCAGTTCGTCTGCGGCTGGGTCCTGGGCAATCTGCAGTTTTGCCATGGCTTCATCCTAGGGACTTCTACACTTGCGCCATGCGCGAAGGGGTAGTCGGTGCAAGCAAGGTCGCGACGCGCCGGGTCGCGACGCTCGTGGGTGCAGCAGTGTTCGCCGTCACGGGACTGACGACGGTCGGTGTCGGCGGTGCGCAGGCGATTCCCGAGTCCAGCAACCCCAACTTCGTGACCTCGTTGAGGTGCGATAGCGCCAATCCGTGGCCACTGGGGCCGTTGCGCATCCACGTCGATGTCTTCAACGGCATCCGTTTCCCGTCGGACGGTCTGCCGCCCCCGGCCATCGAACTCATCGGAACCGATCGCAGCAAGGCAGGACTCGTCGAGTACTCCATGGACGTCACGGTCTCGTGGCGGAACCTGGCGACAGGACGCACGGGTGTGGTCAGTGCGCCGAGCCGGGCACGAAACATCTCCTGGCAGATCGACATTCATCCGGGTGCGGGGCCGGTCTCGTTCGTCATTCGACAGAAGATCGGGGCCATTGCGTTCCTGCCGATGGTCAACCCGCAGTTCTCGACCTGCCGCGGCACTGCAACTGCTTTCTGAACGCCCGACTGTCACGATCTGAGCTCGATCTCGTCGCCCTGTCACGGTTTCGGGTGTGGTGCCGTGCAAAACGCCTTCACGCTGAACAACATTGGGTAACGTGAAAATCACGTCTGGGGCGCTGGGGCCCCGCGAACCGAGCATCGAGGCGAGGTCAGGCAATGTCACAAGCTCGTTCTGCCCCTTCATCTGATCAACACACTGCGCGGGTCATCGGCGTCAGCGTCGCAGCGGCCGTCGGCGGATTCCTGTTCGGCTTCGACAGTTCCGTGGTCAACGGCGCCGTCGACTCCATCCAGGACACCTTCGGGCTGGGATCGCTGTTCAAGGGCTTCGCCGTCGCGATCGCGCTTCTCGGTTGCGTTGTCGGTGCGTGGTTCGCCGGTCGTCTCGCCGACGTCTGGGGTCGCAAACGCGTGATGGTTCTCGGTGCGGTGATGTTCGCGGCATCGGCCATCGGAACCGCCTACACGCAGACGGTCTGGGATCTGCTCATCTGGCGTGTGATCGGCGGACTCGGCATAGGTATCGCGTCGGTGATCGCTCCCGCCTACATCGCCGAGATCGCACCGGCGCGCTATCGCGGAGCGCTTGCGTCGATGCAGCAGTTGGCCATCACGCTCGGTATATTCGCCGCGTTGTTGTCGGACAAGCTCTTTCAGCAGGCCGCGCCCGGCGGTGACCCGATGAACACGTTGTGGTGGGGGCTCGAGGCCTGGCGGTGGATGTTCCTGGTCGGCGTCATTCCCGCGGTGGTGTACGGCATTCTCGCGCTGCTGATCCCCGAATCTCCGCGGTATCTCGTCGGGCACAATCGCGACGAGGAGGCCGCCCGCATCCTGCAGGAGGTCACCGGGGAGCAGCATCCGCTCGACCGTGTCAAAGAGATCAAGCTGACCGTCAAGCGTGAATCGTCGGCCAAGCTGTCGGATCTGCGCGGTCCCTCGTTCGGTCTGCATCCGCTTGTCTGGGTGGGTATCTGGCTGGCGATCTTCCAACAGTTCGTCGGTATCAACGCCATTTTCTATTATTCGACGAGCCTGTGGACGTCTGTCGGCTTCAGCACCGACTCCGCGTTCACCACGTCGGTCATCACGTCGGCGATCAATGTGGTGATGACGTTCGTGGCGATTCTGTTCGTCGACCGCATCGGGCGGCGGGTGCTGCTCCTCTGGGGTTCGGTCGGCATGTTCATCGGGCTCATCATGGCGTGCGTTGCGTTCACGCAGTCGCACTACAAGGAGACCGGTTCTGTCGGCGATACGCAGTGCACCCCGGGGAACACCAATTCCGATTGCCTGACGCTCAACGGGCACTGGGGTGTCGTGGCGCTGATCGGAGCCAACCTCTTCGTCATCGCGTTCGCCGCCACGTGGGGTCCGGTCATGTGGGTCATGCTCAGCGAGATGTTCCCCAACCGAATCCGCGGGGTCGCGCTCGGTGTGTGTACCGCCTTCAACTGGTTGGCGAACTTCACCATCTCGATGCTCTTCCCGGAGGCCAGCTCGACCCTCGGACTCGGGTGGGTCTACGGCTTCTTCGCGTTCTGTGCCGCGGCGTCGTACTTCTTCGTCAGGGCGAAGGTGCGTGAAACGAAGGGTCTCGAACTCGAGGAGATGGATGCCGTTGCGGCAGACGATCTCTCGCGCTTCGAGGCGACGAAGCGGGCCAAGTCGAGTTAGGTCAGTCGAGTTAGGTCTGAATTCAGTCGGTCTCGGCTGACCTGGCGATGTCGACGGCATCGGTGAGCAGGTACTGTGCCGCGAAATAGCTTGCGAGAACCCAGACTTCGCTGAGGCGTCGCGCCATGGCGCCCGCGATCAGGTGGCGGCGGTTGAGAATCGTGAAATCTGATGCGAGGAACAACAGCCCGCCGATGCGAGCCGAAGGCTGCGGGGTATCGACAGTGCCCGCGAGGGTCGACATCGACGCCAACGAGGTGCCGTACGGCGCCAGCACGAGCAGGGGGCGAGGTCGGTTGGCGGCCAGGATCGCGGCCGACTCGCCCAGCGCCGCCATCCTCGGTACGAACGCCTTGACCGTCGGCCGGGCACCGCGGCGCCACAGCAGTGCGCAATAGCTGAGTTGGGCGACGCCGAAAAGCGCTGCACCCGTGGCGAGTCGACGATCCTTTGTTACGCGATCGGCTTCGGTGTCGGTCGGCGTGAATTCTTCGACGAGCATCGCGCGGTCACCTGCCGCAGAAAACGCTATCGCGCAGGCGAGTAGCGCGTCGTCGATGCCGAGACCGGTGTGTTGTCGTTGCTGTCGACGCAGTAGTGCTCGCCCCGCGAGCAGCACGAGCGGGATCGGCTTGGTGAGCGCGGCGGTGCGTCGTGTCCCGAATGCCCCCGCGGCGCTCGCGGCAGCCGACGCCGCCGCGTAGGCGAGAGGAAACCTCGCCGACGCGGCTCGCTGTCGGTCCGCCATCAGCGCATGGTGGTGGCGATGAACGACCGGATGTCGTTGTCGGCCATCCGGTTTGCGCTGTCGGCAGACAGGGTCAGATACGGTCGCGGGGAGACCTGCCTGTCGGCCATCCGGGCGTCGTTGATGTAGTTCAGTGTCAGGGGCACGATCACGGACGGGTCGACGAGGCCCTGCGTCATCATCACCGGTCGGGTGAAGCCACGGACCGGCAACACCGAGGCTGCCTCGAGAACGCCTGCGAGCTCGCGGTTGCCCGAAAGTGGTTTGGAGAACAGCGATCCCAGTGATATGCCGTCGACCTCGCGGGTCAGATCGGCGACGCACAGTTGCGCGGCGCGGTTCAACCAGCTTCTGCCGCTCTCGGTGAGGTAGTCGACGACGTCGACGGACGGGCGTGCGCTGCTGATGGCGCTCAGGGTGTAGAGGGCGTCGGCCGTCAGCCCGGCGGGCAGGTTGACGGTACCCGGGCCGAGTTTGGTGAGCAGCGACGAGAATTGGGCCGGGATCGACGATGCGGCGGCACCGCGGAAGTCCAGAGTGGAGCCACCGAGTGTTTGGCCGATTCGAGCGAGTGTGACGGCGGCCGCAGCACCCTGCCCCTGACCGACGACGGCCCAGCGACGCGAGACATCGCTGCGTAACGATTGGGTGGCGCGCACGGCGTCGACGATATTGCGGGCGGTTGCGTCTGTGTCGAAATACTGTGGCGTGCCGGCGGTTCCGAGTCCTGCGTAGTCGGTGCTCACCACAGCGTATCCGCGCGACAGCCATGTGCGTGCCTGGTCGAGATCGGCGACGGTCGGCCGCACCGACGGTGCGCACCCGTCCGCCAATCCACGCGAGCCGTGTGCCCAGGCGATCACCGGGAATCCGCCTGCGGGAACGGAACCGAAGGGGGCCAGGAGCACACCACTGGATTGTCGAGGCTTGTGATCTGCTCCGGTTGTCGCGTAGGTGAACACGGTGCCATTCGCCGCGCCGGGCACCAGATCCGGCTGCGGGATCGACCGGCGCGAGTACACCGAACCTGCCGACGCCCCGGTGGCTGTGGTTGCCCCGGTGGTCGTGGTGGCATCGACACTCGTTGTGGCGCCGGAAGTCTTGGCGGTGTCCGAAGAGAACTGCGTGTTACCGCCCGACAGTGGTGGCGCGGCCGATGCCAGGGCAGGTGCTGCTGCGAGGCTCACGGTGACCAAGGCTGCGCACGTCGCTACCCGAAGTGATCTGTCCGATGCGTGATTTCGCCTCCGTGGCCTCCGACGCCGAGATGACGTGGTCACTTGGCGTTCACCACGCCGACTGCGGGCAGGAAGAAGCACGAGCGTCCCGCGTTGTTCGAGGTTCCGTAGATGGCGGCGAGAACGGTGCCGCTTCCGGTCTTGACCGGTGCGAGGCGCACACCGGACAGCAACGGCTGCAGGGCCTTCGCGCGCGCATCCGTCACCGGGGCGAGCTTCTCGAAGCCGCCCTGGAGCGTCGAGGTGTTGAACCACGCGACCTGCATCTGGCCGTCGTCGGCCGTGCCGGTGCCCATGGTGGCCGGGACGAATGCGAATGCGGTCTCACCCTTGTCGACGAGGTTCAGCTTCTCCGGCAACGTGATGCCGGGGATGAGTTTCAGCAGCGGCGCCAGGGGCTCGACGACCTTCATCGGCTCATCCTTGGCGGGCCAGGGCCCGGGTGCCGCACCGGCAGCGCCTGTCACGAGCCCGAGCGGGTTGTCTTCGGTGGGCGTCGCGCAGAACGGTGCGATGGCGGGCGAGAACGGTTGGATGCCGAGCAATTTGAGAACGGACCCGACGTCGGAACCGGCGACGGGATAGGGTGCGACGCCGGTGGCGCTCACGTCGCGCGAGGCCGACGCGCCACCGAGGGCAACGGAGAGGGTGTTGAGTTTGCTCTCGATGTCGGCGGTGGACAGTTGCCCGAGCGAGGACTTCACGGCCTCGGCCGCCTTGAGTGCCATCTGGTCGACGCCTGCGGCCTTGAGTACTTTGACTGCTTCTGCGAGCTCGTGGTCGAGGGGAACGCTGCCGAGCGCCTGAGGATCGGGAGCCAGCGTCGTCGGCGGGGTGGGCAATGCGGGTGCCGCCGATGCCGTCGCCGGGACGACGAGCAGCATCGCGGCTGCCGTGACCGCTCCTGCAACGCCCACGCGGATTCGACGGCGGTTCTGCTCGCGGCGACCGGTTGCGGTGGGTTGAGCCGACATCAGCATGCTTCTCCTCGACACGACCATCAGCCCACGCGTCGTAGCGTGGTGCTGATGTGACAGATGTTTCTAGAGTTACAAGAGACCACGGTTGAGGTTGGCTCTGCAAGTCGCGAGTCCGAGCTGTGATGTGCATGCGACCCCGACGCGATCCCCGACGCCGCCCCCGAGCGATGCGATCCGACGGTCGGATCTCGGGTGCCGGAAACGACAAAGCCGGGGAAGCATGTGTTGCTTCCCCGGCCTTTGCCGAGAGTGCTACCCGGATCGGATCAGATGATCGCGAGCCCGATCGTCGGGATGATGGTGCAGCTGAGCACCTTGCCCTTGGTCTTGGTGGTCACGTCGCCGTAGATCGTGGAGATCACGCGTCCCTTACCGGTGGATGCGATCCCGGTGAACGTGCCCGGTCCGTCGGTCGCGTTGATCAACGCGTTGCGCTTGAGCTGGAACTGGCCGGTGCGGCCGTTGTCGATGTTGATCCAGCTGACCAGCAGCTTGCGGGCCTGGTTGTTGATTGCGGGACCGGTGCCGAGGCTGGTGTACACGTACCCGGCCTGTCCGCGCTTGGGGCCGGGGGCCGGCGCCTTCTGCGGACCCGCCGTCACGAGTGCGCGACCGAGGGAGTTGCCACCGCCGGGCATGCAGCCGAAGCCGAGCGTCGGGTAGAGGAACTCCTGAATCTTCGGTGCGTTCGGACCCTGTGGGATCTCCGGGTCGCCGGGCTTTGCGGCCTCGATCCGGGCGACCTGCCGGCGGCCGGGCTCGCCGAGGAAGTCGGTGATCTTCTGCCAGGTGGCAGCGACCTGTGGTGGGAGACCCGGCTGGTCGGCCATCGCGCGCGCCTGCTGCAACAGCTGCGCATTCACCTTGCCGTCCGGTCCGGGGGTGGTGACCGAGCCGATGATCGCGGGCGCGAAGGCTCCGAGGGAATCCAGCGTGCGCTGGTCAACCTTCGTGGCCTGGGTGGGCGCAGGTGCCGCGTGCGCGAGGCTCGGGGCGGCGAGCGAAGCGGCGACGGCGACCGTTGCTGCGGCCACTGCGATGCGGGCGCGACTGGTCAGTGCTGAGAGACGCACTTGTCGGAGTCCTATCGGTTGTCGGTGTAGTTATCGGGCACTGGGACTCATCGAGCGCTATAGATATCGAGCACTGAATCTCGGTGCACTGGGGACCCTACCCGGGCGTCCTGTCCGGAAACGCCGGCGCGTCATTCTAAGCCCCGGCGATGGGGCGGTGTCCAGGGGAGCCTAACGCTGCGAGTGCCGCATTCTTGGTACAGGTGATGCAATTGTTACGAATGTTACGAAGGGACCGGCGCTGCCCGCTGGTCCTCGGAACGTCCGCGACGCACCTGGTTAGATCGACAGAAGTTCGATCAAGATCGGTCTTCTCGGTGGTGTGTCTTTACTCAGCGGTGTCGCCCGACCTCCGTTTGTGTCAGGTGGCGGTGTGTCGCACGGCGCCAATCTCGCACGCGAGGAGCACCAGGAGATGTGTGGATCGCCCGGAGATGAGGAGCGCTGGTGACAGACCGGACCGTAATGAGACGCACCCGCTGGCAGGGGAGTAAGCGCAGGAGGCTGATGCGCACCGGTGCCGTTGCCGCAGCGGTCGTCGCCGTCGGAGCGTCGATGTTGACCGCGTGCGGCGACGATTCGTCGTCGAGTTCTCAGGTCACGCTGCTGACCCACGATTCTTTCGATCTCCCGCAATCGGTCTTCGACGAGTTCAAGAAGGAGACCGGGCAGACGCTCAAGGTCGTCAAGAGCGGCGACGCAGGCCAATTGGCGTCGACGGTGTCACTCACGCCCGGTTCGCCCAAGGGCGACGCGGTGTACGGGATCGACAACACGTTCGCGACCCGTCCCATTCAGGCCGGGGCGCTCGAGTCGTACGCGTCACCCGCTCTCGCCGACGGCGCCGATCAGTACGCGGTGCCCGACTCGAACAACGAGCTGACCGCGGTCGACCGTGGCGACGTCTGCCTCAACATCGACGATGAGTGGTACCGGCGCGAGGGGCAGACTCCGCCGAAGAGTCTGCGCGACCTGACCGATCCCACCTACGCCAAGCAGGCAGCACTGATCGACCCCGGCACGTCGTCGCCCGGCATGGCGTATCTACTCAGTACGGTCGGAGTCTTCGGTGACAACTGGCAGGACTATTGGAAGCAGGTGTCCGCTGGGGGCGCGACCATCGTGTCGGGCTGGGAGATCGCCTACAACCAGCTCTTCACCGCGGGAGAAGGCAAGGGCGACAAGCCGATAGTGCTGTCCTATGCCTCGTCGCCCGCAGCGACGCCGGGGACGAGTGCGCTGCTCGACAGTTGCTTCCGGCAGGTCGAGTACGTCGGCGTACTCAAGGGTGCTGCCAACGTGGCAGGCGCCCGTAAACTCGTCGATTTCATGCTGAGTCCTACAGTGCAGAAGGCGCTTCCGTCGTCGATGTTCGTGTACCCGGTGCAGAAGAACACGCCGTTGCCTGACGGCTGGGCGCAACGCGCACCGATCCCGCAGTCGACGGTGAATCTACCGCCCGCATACATTGCGCAGAATCGGGAGACGTGGCTTCAGCAATGGCGCAGCGCAGTCGGTCGCTGAACAGCAACCGCCTCGGCCGCTGGCTACTCGCGGCGGTGCCCGTGGTGTTTCTCGGGGTGCTCTTCGTGTGGCCCGTCGCCGCGCTCGTCTGGCGTGCGATCAGCCAGAACGGCGACGCCGCAACAGGATCGGCGTCGCTGGGGGAGTTGTTCACGCGAACGCACGCGGCACATCTGCTGGGTGTGACGCTTGCCCAGGCCGCGGCGTCGACAGTACTGGCACTGCTGGTGGCCGCACCGATCGTCTGGTTGTCGTCGAGGCTGCACGGAGCGTCGGCGATGATTCTGAGTGTCGTCGTGACAGTGCCGTTCGTGTTGCCGACGGTGGTGGTCGGCGTCGCGTTCCGAGCAGTGTTCGACGGTCCACTCGCGTTCGCGCACATCGGTTCCGGATGGTGGGCGGTGTTGGCCGCGCACGCCTTTCTCAATGTCGCGGTGGTCGTCAGGGTGGTCGGTGCGTCGTGGCGCGGGCTGGACACTCGTGCTGTGGACGCGGCACGCACGTTGGGTGCCGGTCGGTTTCGTGCGTGGCGGACCGTGATCGCCCCGGCCCTGCTGCCGAGTGTCGGCGCCGCTGCCACGTTGATCTTCCTGTTCTGCTCGACCAGTTTCGGCGTGATCATCATCTTGGGCGGCGGCACGCTGCGCACGCTGGAAACCGAGATCTACCAACAGGCCATCGGCTACTTCCGGATTCCGGAGGCGGTGGCATTGTCGTTGCTGCAGATCGTCGTCGTGGTTGTCGCGCTGGTGTTGACGCGCCTCGTCACGGCGCGGTCGCGAAGTTTCGCCACGAGCACGCGTGCGCCGCGGCGTCGTCGACTGCGGGGGTGGGCGCGAGTGTCGGCGACCCTCGCGTGGGCCTGGACGGTTCTGATCCTGGTCGTTCCGATCGTGGTGCTCGCCGTGCGGTCGGTTCGCCCGGGCCGTGACGGGGCGTGGACTCTCGCCGGCTATCGCGCGCTGGCCGACCCGGTCAACGGTGTCACACCACTTGCGACGCTGCGCTATTCGTTTCTCTCCGCGGTGCTCGCGATGCTGATCGCGCTCGTCGTCGGAGTCATGGCCGCGATCGCGCTGCACACCGCGCGCGGCGCCGCGCGGACGGTCGGCGCGATTCTGGCGCTCATCCCGCTCGGGATCAGCGCTGTCACACTCGGTTTCGGCTATCTGATCGTGCTGTCGGAGCTCCCCGCGCGAACGTCGTCCTCACCGTTGATCATTCCCTGCGTCCAGGCGCTCATCGCCATACCGGTCGTGATCGGGATCATCGTGCCCGCGCTCGACGCCGTTCCCGGCCGCGCGCGTGCTGCTGCCGCGACGCTCGGAGCCGGCCCGCTGCGGGTACTGCGCACCATCGACCTTCCCGCGATCGGCAGGTCGTTGGCTGCCGCAGGAGGATTCGCGTTCGTGATGGCGCTCGGCGAGTTCGGTGCGACGAGCTTTCTGGCGCGCGCCGACACCACGACGCTGCCCGTATTGATCGGTTCCGCGCTGAACCGTCCCGGCGCAACGCAATTGGCCACCGCGATGGCCGCGTCGATGCTGCTCGTCGTGGCGACGGCCGTGGCGATGGTCGCCGTCGAAGCGCTCAGGCCGCGGTCGGGGGCACCGCTGTGAAACTCGAACTCGAGGGCGTGCGCATCTCCTACGGTTCGCACACGGTGATCGACGGTCTCGACTGGAGCGTCGGGGCAGACGGGCTCGTGAGCGCGCTGCTCGGTCCTTCGGGGTGTGGAAAGTCGACGCTGATCCGAGCCATCGCAGGTCTTGAAGAGGTTGAGCAAGGAAGCATTCGACTCGACGGAACCGATCTGGTCCGCGTGCCGACCCACCGCAGAGATTTCGGCGTGGTGTTTCAGGACGGACAATTGTTCGGTGGTCGGAGCGTCGGCGCGAACGTCGCATACGGACTCAAGGCCAGGCGCATGGGCAGGTCACAGATCGCCGAGCGTGTTGCGGAGATGCTCGAACTCGTCCAGTTGCCCGGCTTTGAACGGCGTGCTGTCGACGAACTGTCCGGCGGGCAGGCGCAACGCGTCGCGTTGGCGCGCGCTCTCGCGCCGCATCCCCGACTGCTGCTGCTCGACGAACCGCTCGCCGCGCTCGATCGCAGATTGCGCGACGAGCTCGCCGTCGACATCGGCCGCGCGGTGCGGGCGACCGAGACCCCCGCGATCCTGGTCACTCACGATCACACCGAGGCGGCGCTCGTTGCAGACGCCATCTCGGTGATGAGGACGGGCGACATCGTGCAGACGAGTCCACCTGCGCGACTGTGGAAAAGGCCGGTCGACGCGTGGACCGCGCAGTTCCTCGGATGCACGACCATCATTCCGGCGCGACGAACCGACGGCGCCATCAGCACACCGTTGGGCTTCGTCGACCCGAGAGAACTGGGCATCGAGTGTGGTTGGGAATCAGGCGAACTCGGACTTCGTGCAGAGTCGCTCGTCGCGGAGCGGCCAGGAGTGCAGCATGCGTCCGGTGACGCCGCTTCGGTCCGTGGCGAGGTCGTCGTGGTAGCCGATCTCCCGGCAGGCCAGAGAGTTCGGGTGTCGACATCGGTGGGAGAGGTCGACGCGGTGTCACTGGACGGTGTGCGCGTGGGTGATTCGGTCGCGCTGCGGTTGCGTCCCGAACACGTTGCGGTGATCGGCACGTGAGCATGCGGACGGTCGTCGCGGGCGCCATCACCTCATCCGATGGTCGACTTCTGTTGGCGCAGAGGAGTTATCCGGCTCAGGTTGCGGGTCTGTGGGAACTTCCGGGTGGCAAGGTCGAGCCCGGCGAAGAGCTGGCGGCCGCGCTGCGTCGCGAACTGCGGGAGGAACTCGAGATCGATGTCGAGGTCGGTGCACTCCTCGCCGAGACCGTCGAACTCGCCCACGACCTGACACTTGTCGCGCTCTGGGCGCGGATCGTCGACGGCGTGCCGAGGGCCGTCGAACATTCCCGCTTGGTCTGGGTGAGCGTCGACGAACTCGAAGACATGGCCGCCTCGAACCAGTTGGTTCCTGCCGATACCGCGTGGGTGCCCGAGCTGTGCGAGGTCCTGCGCAAACGCGACTGAGGTCCTGTTTCGGGGCGATTGAGGCGACTGTCGGCTCGGTAGATGACAATTCGGTAATCGCCGAGCGGACCCAGTCAATGCGCGGTTTACTGTCCTACACTGCTGCGTCGTGAGGCAGGCGGGTGCCGCGCTTTGCGTCTATCCCGCCACGGTGGCGACGGGCCGAATCGGGTGTTCCAGACCGGGAATCGAGGGAGCGATGTCGTATCGGCGTACGGGTCGGCTTCGCGGCGGCGGGCGCCGATCGATAGCGACCATCGGCGGCGCGCTGGCCATGACGGCGGCCGTTGCACTTGCCGGAATGTGCGGAATGCTCGACGCCGGACGCGCCGTGGCGTCCCCCCTCGGGTCGTCTGGGTCGGCCGACAGTGGCTCGGCGGGATCGTCGGACGGCAGCGACCCGTTCTACACGCCGCCCGCCGGTCCGCTTCCCGCAGCGGGCACACTGCTTCGGACACAGTCCATGTCGACGTTCATCACCGTTCCGAACCGCGCAGGGAAGATCCCGGCGTCGGCGACGAAGATCATGTACGTGTCGACGAACGCTCTCGGCAAGAAAGTTGCGGTGAGCGGCTACTACCTCGCGCCGTCGCGTCCGTGGACCGGACCGGGACCTCGGCCGCTCGTGTCGTACGGGCCGGGCGCGCACGGTATGGGCGACCAGTGTGCGCCTTCACGTTTGATCTCTTCGCCGACCGTGGCGCCTCCCGGCGGACCGATGGCCGAGATCGAAGCTCTCATCACCTACAACCTGCTCGCACGTGGTTACGGCGTTGTCAGCACGGACTACATCGGGTTGGGTACTCCGGGCGTCCATACGTTCGCGATGCGGGTCGATCAGGGCGATGCGGAGATCGACGCGGCCCGCGCCGCACTGCAACTGCCGGGCGTGGATCCCGCGACAAAGGTTGCGCTCGCCGGTTATTCGCAGGGCGGTGCCGCCACGGCCGCCGCGGCAGAACTGATCGACGACTACGCCCCCGACCTTGCCGAGCACGTTGTCGGGATCTACGCGGGCGGGGCGCCAACCGATCTGCGTAGTCTGCTCAATCACCTCGACGGTCAGCGCCTCGGGGGAGCGATCGGTTGGGCGATCGACGCGGCGATGGCGCTGTATCCGGATATGGCACAACAGATTCCCCCGCTACTGAACGCGGAGGGTAAGCGTGTGATGAATCTCGTTCGCGGACAATGCATCGTGGCGACGACCCTGATCGGATCACCCAAGACGAGTACGTGGACGGCCAGCGGTAAGACGATCGGAGAGCTGATCGACTCCACCCCCGCGCTTGCCGCGCGCGTGAACGAGCAGAAGGTCGGTATGCACAAGCCCACCGACATCCCGATCCTGTTGTCCAGCAATCCAGTTGACCCGACCGTCCCCGCTTCGCAAGGTCAGACACTCTTCGCCGAGTGGTGCGCCAAGGGCCCGAAGTCGCTCGAATACCGGAATATCGCCTTTCCGGTACTCGGAGGAACTGCGTTGGGCCACATCGCGGGTGGAGTTGCCGGGTACAACGAGGCGTACGACTGGCTCGCCGACAGATTCGCCGGTAAGGCTCCGGCGAGCGGATGCGTGCGGAAGGCGCCGTCGAACGGACTGACGACGGGCTCGGCAGGATCATCCGGCTCGTCCTGACCGAGGCAGCGTCGGCACAAACCGCCGTGCGCGGTGACCGCAGCGCGGAGTAGGTTCGTCGGCTGTGACGCAACAGCGACGGCAACGGGTCGAGCGGCTCCGCGCCACGCGTGACGTCCGCTGGCTGGCTCCCGCGCTGATGCTCGCGGGTGGCACGTCGATGTACCTCGGTGCCGCCATCGCGATAGACCTCTTCGACGCGGTGTCGCCCGCGGGTGTCGCGTGGTTGCGCATCGCCGGGGCCGCGCTCGTCCTGCTGATCGTGGTGCGTCCCGGCCGCGCAGCGTGGCAGTGGTCGCGCCTACGCCTTGCGGGCGTGTTCGGCCTGATGACGGCCGCAATGAATATCGCGTTCTACCTCGCGCTCGATCACCTACCACTCGGCACGACAGTCGCGCTGGAGTTTCTCGGTCCCATCGCGGTGGCGGCGGCCGGATCACGCACGAGGCGCGATGTCGCGGCACTGTTTGCCGCCGTGATCGGCGTGGCACTCATCGTCGACGTGCACTGGTCGGGGAGTGTGCTCGGCGTCGTGCTGGCCCTCGTCGCCGCCGCGTGTTGGGCGGGCTACATCCTGCTCGGCCGTCGCGTCGCGGTGCGCGGAGCGGGGATCGAGGATCTGACAACGGGTTTCGTTGTCGCGGCGATCGTGACGTCGCCGCTGGCGCTGACCGTCGTGCCGGCGGTGAAGGCCGGCGAGAACGTGTGGTGGCTCATCCTGCTCGCGCTGGGACTCGGAGTGCTGTCGACAGCGGTTCCGTATGCCCTCGATCAGGTCGTCCTACGGTCGGTGGGTCCGGCACGATTCGCCGTGCTGCTCGCACTGCTGCCGGTGACCGCCGCGGTGGTCGGCTTCATCGCGTTACGGCAGGTCCCCGCACTCACAGAGCTGCTCGGAATCCTCGCCGTCGCGGGGGCGATCCTGGTCCAGGCCGGTGGTCGGTCGCGGTGACGACGGCGACCCCCGAAGAGCACCGCAAAACCCACTCCCACCTGTGTGATCGCGCTCTCATGGTCCGAGCAGATACCCTGTTGAGCGTCGTAGAGTCCACATCCGGTGCCCGAAACCGGATCGCCGACGGCCCGCACATGCCTTCGGGACGTCGAAAAAGATGAAAGAGAGCTCAGTGAGCGCTGTCCCCAACTTCCGCAATGTCGCGATCGTCGCGCACGTCGACCATGGCAAGACCACGCTGGTCGACGCGATGCTCCGCCAGTCCGGAGTGTTCGGTGAGCGTGCCGAGCTCGTCGACCGCGTGATGGACTCCGGAGACCTCGAACGCGAGAAGGGCATCACCATTCTCGCGAAGAACACCGCGGTGCATCGTCGTCAGCCCGACGGCACCGAGGTCGTCATCAACGTCATCGACACCCCCGGTCACGCCGACTTCGGCGGCGAGGTCGAGCGCGGCCTGTCGATGGTCGACGGCGTCGTGCTGCTCGTCGACGCGTCCGAGGGTCCGCTCCCGCAGACACGCTTCGTGCTGCGCAAGGCGCTCAGCGCATCGCTGCCGGTCATCCTGCTGGTCAACAAGACCGACCGTCCCGACGCTCGTATCTCCGAGGTCGTCTCCGAGACCCACGACCTGCTGCTCGACCTCGCCTCCGACCTCGACGACGAGGCCGCCGCCGCTGCCGAGCAGGTCCTCGACCTCCCGGTCCTGTACGCGTCGGGCCGCGCAGGTATCGCCAGCACGGTGGAGCCCGCGAACGGCGAGGTCCCCGAGGGCGAGAACCTCGACCCCTTCTTTGACGTCTTGATGGAGCACGTCCCCGCGCCCAAGGGCGACGCGGATGCTCCGCTGCAGGCGCACGTCACCAACCTCGACGCCTCGCCGTTCCTCGGCCGCCTCGGTCTGGTCCGCATCCACAACGGCACCCTCAAGAAGGGCCAGACCGTCTCCTGGATGCGTGAGATCACCAAGGAGGACGGCACGGCTGAGCCCGTCGTCGAGCGCGCCAAGATCACCGAGTTGCTCGCGACCGTCGGCGTCGAGCGCAGTCCCGCGGAGTCGGCCGTCGCAGGCGACATCGTGGCCATCGCCGGCATCCCGGAGATCATGATCGGCGACACCCTCGCCGACGCCGAGAACCCGGTCGCGCTGCCGCGCATCACCGTCGACGAGCCGGCCATCTCGGTCATCATCGGCACCAACACCTCGCCGCTCGCCGGACGGGTGAAGGGTCACAAGCTCACCGCGCGCATGGTCAAGGACCGCCTCGACTCCGAGCTCATCGGTAACGTGTCGCTGCGCGTCGTCGACATCAATCGCCCCGACGCCTGGGAGGTCCAGGGTCGTGGTGAGCTCGCCCTGGCGATCCTCGTCGAGCAGATGCGACGCGAGGGCTTCGAACTCACCGTCGGCAAGCCGCAGGTGGTCACGCGCAAGGTCGACGGCAAGGTGCACGAGCCGTTCGAGCACCTGACGATCGACGTGCCCGAGGAGTACCTCGGCGCGGTCACTCAGTTGCTGGCCGCGCGTAAGGGTCGGATGGACCAGATGAACAACCACGGATCCGGTTGGGTCCGCATGGAGTTCCGGGTTCCCTCTCGCGGCCTGATCGGCTTCCGCACCGACTTCCTCACCGAGACCCGCGGCACCGGCATCGCCAACGCCGTGTTCGACGGCTACGACGCCTGGGCGGGCGAGATCCGCGCACGCCACACCGGTTCACTGGTCAGTGACCGCGCGGGCAGCGTGACGCCGTTCGCGATGATCCAGCTCGCCGATCGCGGAACGTTCTTCGTCAATCCGGGCGACGACACCTACGAGGGCCACGTCGTCGGCATCAACCCGCGTGCGGAAGACCTCGACATCAACGTCACCCGTGAGAAGAAGCTGACCAATATGCGTCAGTCGTCGGCAGACGTGATGGAGACGCTGGCCAAGCCGATGCACCTCGAGCTCGAGGGTGCGATGGAGTTCTGCGCCGCGGATGAGTGTGTCGAGGCGACCCCTGAGGTCGTGCGGGTGCGTAAGGTGCACCTCGATTCGTCGACGCGTGCCCGTGAGCGTTCGCGGGCCAAGTCGCGTGATCAGGCGGCCGGCTAGCCGACCTCGCGAGTGTCGGGGTGAGTGCTGGGTGAACATCGGGACGTGATGGTGGGGGTGAGTGGGTGACCGGCAGGAGGCCGCCGATGCGGGCGCGAGCGGTTGACCGTTCTCGACGGCGTAGGCACCTCCTGTTGGCGGTGCTGAGCGCTGTTGTGGTGGCGACGATGGCCGGGTGTATGTCCGACCCGCCGCCTCCGGTCCGCGAGACCGAGGCGCCACCGCAGACCCCCGCCGAGTACCCGACGGAGAAGACGATCTACGTCGCCACCGATTCCGTCGGCCAGGGATTCAATCCGCACCTGGCCGCTGATCAGAGCCCGGTCACGACGGCGATCGCCTCGATGACGCTGCCGAGTGCGTTCGAACCGGTTCAGACGCCGAACGGCGTCGTCTGGCAGCGCTCCGAAGCTCTGCTCACCTCGGCGGAGGTCACGTCACAGCAGCCGTTCACGGTCACCTACAAGATCCACACCAACGCGCAGTGGTCCGACGGCCTGCCCGTCACCGGCGACGATTTCAGCTATCTGTGGCAACAGATGTCGCGACAGCCCAACGTCGTCGCTCCCGCCGGCTACCGGTTGATCGACTCCGTGGAGTCGAGTAGCGGCGGCAAGGTGGTGACGGTCAAGTTCGCGCGTGCCTACCCGGCGTGGCGAGAGATGTTCACCTGGTTGCTTCCCAGTCACGTGCTGAAGGGCGCGCCCGCCGGATTCCAGACCGGCATGGACAGCGGAAAGCCGGTGTCGGCGGGTCCGTTCTCGGTGTTCTCGATCGACACCACCCGCGACGAGGTGCGCCTGATCCGCAACGACCGTTTCTGGGTGAAACCGTCGATCCTCGACCAGGTGGTGCTGCGCAGGGCGGGCACGGCGTCGCAGATGGTGGAGTCCGTACGTTCGGGCGACTCGTCGCTCGCGACGCTGGCCACCGGGCCTGCGAGTAGCGCAGAACTCGCCGCCGTCCCGGGTATCGCGACGCAGCGCTCGGCGACGTCACGAGCGTTGAGCATCAGCGTCAACGCGCGCACCCCGGTGATGAATTCGGTGGCGGTTCGTCGGGCGATCCTGGGAATGATCGACCCGGCGGTCGTCACCTACGCGGGCGCGGGCGACACCGTCGTCACGCCGTACGCGAACACCGTTCTCGCGCCGTCGGATTCGGGATACTTCGCGGTCGACCGTCAGCGCCCGGGTGCCGAGCAGATCGACGAGTTGCTCGCCTCCGCGGGGTACCGGCGTGGGGCGGCCACCCCGACGTCGACGTCGTCCGCCGGTTCGTCGGCTCCCTCGAGTGCACCGGCCACCAGCTCTGCTTCCCCCTCGTCGGGAGCGCCGTCCTCCTCGACGCCACCCGACCCCGCGTCGACGATGTCACCGGTACCCGACGGTGTCGCCGGTTTCTCGAAGGACGGGCGCGACCTGGCCGTGCGCGTCGGTGCGATCAGCGGTGACGCGAGGTCGACCGCGGCCGCCGCCAACATCGTCGACCAGCTACGCAACGCCGGTGTCCGTGCCGCGGTGGTCTCGCTGCCCAATAACGAGCTGTACGGGGTAGCCCTGACCGAATCGCGCGTCGACATGGCCGTCGGCTGGACCGGCCTCGGCGTGCCGCCTGCCGCTGCACTGGCGTCCCAGGTCGACTGCGATCAGCCCAAGCCGGGTACGGCACCGAGCCTCTCGACGCCGCCGACACCTACCAGCGACGCCCCCGACCAGCAGCAGCAGTCGTCGAATCAGGACGTCTACGCGTCCAATCCCTCGGGGGTCTGCGACAACGTGCTCATCGGTCTCGCGCGCGACGCGATGGCATCCGACGACCCGCTGCCTCAGCTGACCGAGGCAGAGCCCCTGCTTGCAGCGCAGTCGATTTATCTGCCGCTGTATCAGGACAGCATGATGGTGGGTGTGACGCGCAAGGTGACCGACGTTCCGTTGTCCGGACCGATTCAGGTCTCGATCTTCGGCTCGGCGAGCACATGGAACCTCCGGTGAGCGACCAGCGATCTGATCGTCGTATGTTGCTGCTTCACGCGCACCCCGACGACGAGACGATCATGACCGGTGGCACCATCGCGCGGTATCTCGCCGACGGCGTCGACGTGCGCGTGCTCACGTTCACGCTCGGTGAAGAGGGCGAGGTGATCGGTGACGAATGGGCACAGTTGGTCGCCGACGGCGGTGCCGATCAGCTCGGCGGCTATCGGATCCGTGAGCTGACCGACGCGCTGGCCGCGCTCACCCCGGAGGGCGCCCCGCCACTGCGTCCGGAGTTCCTCGGCGGAGCGGGGCATTGGCGTGATTCGGGGATGGCCGGTTCGCCGTCGGCAGAGCACCCGCGTGCGCTCGCCCAAGCGCGTTTCGACGATGTCGTCGCAACCCTCGCGAACGTCATCGCCGACTTCGACCCGCAGGTCCTCGTCACCTACGACATGGCGGGCACCTACGGCCACCCCGACCACAAGATGGTCCACACGGCGTCGATGGCCGCGATCCCGCTTGTCGAGGCCCGAACCGGGCGCGAGCTCATCGTCTGGGAGTCGGTGACCGAACACAGCGCGCTGCACCAGGGATTGGCCTCTGCGCGCAGCGTTCCTGACGGATGGCGGATGCCCGAGGCGGGGGAGTTGCCCAGCTATGCCGACGACGAGATCGACGCAGCGATCGACATCAGCGCCGTGTACGACCGCAAGGTCGAGGGCCTGCGTGCGCATGCCACCCAGGTGACCGTTGCGCCGTCGGGAACCGAGTACGCGCTCAGCAACAACATCCTGCAACCGATCATGAGTGACGAACACTTCGTGCTGCGGTCGAGCCGTGACCGCCTCACGTCGGAACGTCGTGCTGCGGATCTCTTCTTCGCTGATTCCTCGGACGACTCGTCTGAGGGCTCTTCTGACGGAGTGGCGTGATGCGTGTCGCCGATCGTGTGCTCCTCGGATTCCTGATCCTCGATGGATTCATCGTCGGGTTGCTCTCGGTCGGCTTCGTCTACCTGCGCCTCGGCGGAACACCCGTACCGGTCGCTGCGATCGCCGCAGGCGTGCTCAACTGCCTGCTGCTGTGGCTGGCCGCGAAGTACACCGACGGCCCGCTGCGGTACGGCCCGCTGGTGGCGTGGCTGATTGTGCTCGCTGTGGCAGGCATGGGCGGCCCGGGAGGCGACGTCATGCTCGCGTTGCAGGGCAGCACCACACTCGCGACGTTGCTACTCGTGATCATCGGACTCGGCGCACCCGTCGCGTTGGTCTGGTCGAGGCGGCTGCCTGAGGCCGAGGCCTGACCCGGTCCCGCGTCGGCCGCTGAGTCTTCTGGGTGGCGTCCGCCGGGGAAGCGGTAAGCGTGATCGTTAGAGTGTTCTGCATGGTGTTGCGCGCGTGGGCGAGTGACCGCCCCGCCCCAGTCGAATCGGTTCGGTCGGCGTTGGCCGCTGTGCGAGCCGACGCGGCGTCGGTGACCGACGCCGAGTGGGCGGCCTTGCTCGGCGCCGATGGCGACGAACTGCTCGAACTGTGCGCAGTCGCCGACGCCGCCCGCAGGGGCGTCACCGATCCCGACGTCATGACCTTCGTCGTGAACCGAAACTTCGACACCGCGGTGGTCGCGGCCGACGATTCGGCCGTCTCGATCGAGGCGCTCGTCGCCGAGGCCTGGTCGCTCGGAGCCACCGAGATCTGCATGCAGGGCGCTGTACCGGGCGACGATCGCGGCGACGTCTACCTGCGAATCATCGAGAGAATCCACGCCGCGTCGCCGGACATGCACCTGCACGCCTTCCGCCCACCCGAGATTCGCGACGGCGCCGAGCGCATGAACCTCGACGTCCCGGGGTTCCTCGAGCTGGCACGCGACGCGGGGCTCGGGTCCGTACCGGGCACCGCGGCACAGATCCTCGACGACGAGGTGCGGGCCGCGTTGCATCCCGCAGGTGCGCCGCAGCCGGTAGCGGAGTGGGTCGAGACGATCCGCGCTGCCCATCGTGCAGGGCTGTTCTCCACCGCGACGCTGCTCTACGGCCACGTCGAGACGCCCGAACAGGTGGTGGCACACCTGCGACTGCTCGCCAGCATCGCCGACGAAACCCGCGGCTTCCACGAGTTGATCGTCATGCCGTTGCTGCCCGAGAACGCACCACCTCACCTCGCCGACGCGGCCACCCACTCGGTCGGCGTGCGTGAGACCCGAGCTGTCCACGCGGTTGCGCGTCTGATGATGCTCGGACACATCGACCACATCCAGGTCGCCTGGACCAAGCTTGATCGCGACGTCGTCCTCGACGTCCTCGCGGGCGGCGCCGACGACATCGGTGGCTTGCTGCTCGACGGCGAGCTCTCACCCGAATCCGGCCAGGAGGCCGGTCGGACGTTGTCCGTCGACGACATCGCGGAGATCGCTCAGACGGTCGGTCGGCTGCCCCGGCAGCGACGTACCGATTACGGCGAACCGCCGCAGGGGCGTCGAATCGCTTTGCCGCAGAACGAGAATGTGCGGGCCTGCGGGTGACTGCCGACCTCTCGAGCACGCCTGACCGTCGAACTGTCGCAGAGCTCGACGTCGATGTGGTGATCGTCGGTGCGGGGTTCGCCGGGATCGGGATGGCCACAGGACTCGCCCGACGTGGCCGCGAGTCGTTCGTCGTTCTCGAGCGTGCGGACGCCGTCGGGGGAACCTGGCGCGACAACACCTATCCGGGCATTGCCTGCGACATTCCGGCACATCTCTACTCGTTCTCGTTCCGTCCGCCTGCCGATTGGTCGTCGGTCTATCCCAGCGGTGCCGAGATCCGCGAGTATCTCGAACGGACTGTCATCGACGAGGGATTCGACGACCGACTCCGACTCGGCTGCGAGCTACTCGACGCCACCTGGAATCCCGCAGCGGCCCGGTGGACGATCATGACGTCGGAAGGCGAGATCACCTGCCGTGCATTGGTTCTCGCCGTGGGGCGGCTGTCGGAGCCGCGCATCCCCGACATCGAGGGACTCGACTCGTTCACCGGCGAGGTGGTCCACACCGCCGCCTGGCGCGACGACCTGCCGCTCGACGGTGCGCGCATCGGTCTGGTGGGTACGGGTGCGTCCGCGGTGCAGATCGCTCCGCATCTCGCCGAGAAAGCCGAAGAACTCGTCGTCTTCTGTCGGACGCCACCGTATGTCGTGCCGCGCGACGATCGGCAGTACACCGTCGAAGAACGCGCCACCTACCTCGATCCCGCCGTCGCGGACGATGTGCGCGATCAGCTTCTGCGCGACGCCGATGCCGCGTTCCGTCAGCGACTCGCCCTGCACCCGGATATCGACGAGATCCGTTCGCGCGCAAGAACTCATCTGCATTCTCAGATCGGTGATCCCGAACTCCGGTCGATCCTCACCCCCGACTACGAGATCGGATGCAAGCGCATCCTGTTGAGCGACGATTTCTATCCGACACTTGTGCGCGACAACGTGATTCTCGAGCCGAGCGCGCTCGACACGGTGCGCGAATCCAAGGCTCGCGCCGCGAGCGGACGCTGCTACGACCTCGACCTGCTCGTGATGGCAACGGGATTCGAGGCTGCCCGGCCTCCCGTCTCCACACGCATCACCGGCGCCCGCGGCGAACGGCTCGACGCGCATTGGTCCGACGGGATGACGTCGTACGCCTCGACCACCGTTCACGGTTTTCCCAACATGTTCGTGCTCGACGGCCCCAATGCCGCACTCGGTCACAACTCCGCCATCTACATGATCGAGACCCAACTCGGCTACGTTCTCGGCGCGCTCGATGTGCTCTCCGACGACGGTATCCGTTCGTTGGAGGTCACCGCGGACGCCGAAGCCGCCTACACCGCCGAGATCGACGACCGCGCATCGTCGACAGTGTGGTTGACCGGCTGCAACAGCTGGTACGTCGATCCCGACAGCGGGCGATTGACGCTGCTGTGGCCTGGTACGGCCGTCTCGTTCCGAGAGAGAAACGGTACGTTCGATGTAGAGCCGTATGTCGTCGAGACCCGCGAGGGGTGAGCGTGGATGACAACTGACATGACTGCAGGTAAGGCGATGACTGCACGTGAGGCGCTCGACGTGGTGCGCGCGGGCGGCGACGTCGGGCTTGCCGAGGCAACGGCGCTGCTGTCGGCGTCGGGCGACGACCTGACCGCAGTGGCGGCGGTCGCGTCGGCGATGCGTGACGAAGGGCTCGCCGAGGTGGGTCGGGAACGTCAGATCACCTACTCGCGCAAGGTATTCGTGCCGTTGACGCGGTTGTGCCGCGATCGGTGTCACTACTGCACGTTCGTGACCGTGCCGGGCAAACTGGCCCGTGCGGGCGAGGGAATGTTCCTCGAGATCGACCAGGTGCTGTCGATCGCGCGCCAGGGCGCGGCACTCGGCTGCAAAGAAGCGCTGTTCACGCTGGGCGACCGGCCAGAGGATCGCTGGCCGCAGGCCGCCGAATGGCTTGCCGCACGCGGATATTCGTCGACGCTCGACTACGTTCGCGCAGCGGCGGTTGCCGTCCTCGAAGACACCGGCCTCCTGCCGCATCTCAATCCCGGCGTGATGAGCGCCGAGGAGATGGCGGTGTTGCGACCGGTGGCGCCGTCGATGGGCATGATGCTCGAGACCACCTCGCGCAGGCTGTTCACCGAGAAGGGGCAACCGCACTACGGCAGCCCCGATAAGGACCCGCTGGTCCGGCTGCAGGTGCTGCGCGATGCGGGTGATCTGCGGATTCCGTTCACCACGGGCATCCTCGTCGGCATCGGCGAGAGTCTGACCGAACGCGCGGAATCGCTACTCGCACTTGCCGATATCGCGCGTGCCGGTCACATCCAAGAGGTGATCGTGCAGAACTTCCGCGCCAAGCCCGACACCGCGATGCGTGGCACACCCGACGCCGAGATGACGGAGTTCCTCGCGGCCGTGGCGACCGCGCGCATCGTGCTCGGACCGCGGATGCGAGTGCAGGCGCCGCCCAACCTGGTATCGGGGGAGGAGTGCGCGGCGCTGATCGCCTCGGGTATCGACGACTGGGGCGGCGTGTCGCCGCTGACGCCCGACCACGTCAACCCCGAACGCCCGTGGCCGAACCTCACCACGCTCGCCGAGATCACCGCCGAGTCGGGATACGTTCTCGCCGAGCGGATCACGGCCCAGCCGCCCTACGTGCTCGACGCCGAGAACTGGATCGACGCGTCGCTGGCCGGGCACGTGGCCGCGCTCGCCAACCCGGTCACCGGACTCGCGGCCGACACTCGGCCGTCGGGTCGCCCCTGGCCCGCCGTCGCGTGAGCGAGCTTGCGGCGCGGGGAAGTCTTGCGGCTCTGGGATGCTCAGTCGTTTGACTGCGCGGCGAGTATCGCTCGGTAGCCGCCGACGACGTCGGTGGCGCGGTGTAAACCCAACTGCTGCAACGATGCCGCAGCCAAGCTCGACGTGTAGCCCTCCGAGCACAGGATGATCCACCGCACGTCGTGATCGACTGCCTCGTCGATCCGGGCGTCGCTGGCGGGATCGCAGCGCCACTCCAGGACATTGCGCTCGATGACGAGGGCGTCGGGATGCTGTCCTTCGGCGGCGCGCTGCGCGGCCGGCCGGATGTCGACGAGGACTGCACCGCTCTCGAGTTCGGCGGGCAGATCCGCGGCGTCGACTCGCTGGAGGCTTTCGCGGGCGTTCAGCAGGAGGTCATTGATCGTCATCGGCACATCGCAAGGTTATCGGGGTCATTCGGGTTCGTCGGTGAGTTCTGTGCGCGTGCGTCGCAACCGGCTCGCGTCGGTGACCTCGTAGAACGACATCGCCGTCAGCGGTGGCGAATAGGCATGCACGCTGAGCGTGGGGCCGGGCTCGTTCACCGAGCCGAGGCGGTGCGAGGTTGCGTGCGCCTGGTTGAGTCCGCGCAGCGGAGGTGCGCTGGCGTGATGCTGCACGTCGTGGACCCAACCGAGGGGAAACGACGCCTGGTCGCCCGCGGACAGAATGCGCAGTGCGAGGTCGTTGCCGGTCCAGCGGTACTCACGCAGTGCTCCGGAGAGCACGGTCAGTGCGCCGAGCGAGCCGGCGTGGTCGTGTAGGTCCGTCGACCTGTCGGGTGTCCAGCTGATCAGCCAGAGGTCGAGGTCGTCGTCGGATTCGAGGCGGGTCGACCAGCGTTCGACGGGGTCCCAGCTCGAGGGCAGGAGGTGGTTATAGCGACCGTCGAGAACGTCCGCGACGCCCTGATCTGTGATGCGCAGGAGGTCGGCGGGTCGAAGTCTGGTGGGAAGGGTGGCACTCGTCGGTCGTGTCGCGGCACGGTGCACGGGATCGAGGGTCGAGGTCATGAGCACTCCGGACGAAGGTGGAGAGGGGTCGGGGATCGGCGGGTGATCAGCGGCGTCGACAGTGCGCGATCGCCAATCCCACGCTGATCTGCTGGGCCCCGTTCCGGGCGATGATCAGACTCACCAGGACAGGATGCTCCCGACCTCTGCGCCGCGGGAGGGTTGGCGTCACGCTGAACGCAAACCCACTATGCGAGTTCGCGAAGGGAAGGAAACGTCGAAATTGTGATCTTCGTCGTGCCGAGTTGCCCTGACCGGGACAGATGTGAGCGATAGCACGGGGCGATGTGGGCCCGGGCTGGGCCAGGCAGATAAGGTTGACGATGCGTGTGTGCTCCGCGCCTGCTTCGGGGAAGGTCGACGGTGTGCGCATGCGACGCGATCAGCCCTCGCGTCAAGGTCTGCCGCCGCGTGAGCACACGCGGGCGCGAGCGGACACATGAACGTTATGCGGAGAAGGAGAGAGTGGTGACGTACATCATCGCGGAGCCCTGTGTGGACGTGATGGACAAGGCCTGCGTCGAGGAGTGCCCTGTCGATTGCATCTACGAGGGTGGCCGCAGTCTGTACATCCAGCCGGATGAGTGCGTTGACTGCGGTGCCTGCGAACCGGTGTGTCCTGTGGAAGCGATCTTCTACGAGGACGACGTTCCCGACGAGTGGGAGCCCTACGTCAGCGCGAACGCCGACTTCTTCGACGACCTCGGCTCGCCTGGTGGTGCGAGCAAGGTGGGCAAGACCGACTACGACCCGCCGTTCATCAAGGAACTCCCCCCGATGAACGAGGGCGAGGACTGACTTGCGAACGGCCCGCCGGGCACGTGTGAGTGAGGCGCTACCCGATTTTCCCTGGGATTCGCTCGCCGAGGCCAAGGCGACCGCTGCTGCTCACGAGGACGGCATCGTCGACCTTTCCGTCGGTACGCCTGTCGATCCCGTCGACACGCTGATCCGCGAGGCGTTGGCGTCGGCGTCGGATTTCCCCGGCTATCCGACAACCGTCGGCACACCTGAGCTGCGCAAGGCTGCCGTCGACGCGTTGGCGCGCCGGTACGGCGCAACAGGACTCGACGAATCGTCGATTCTCCCGGTCATCGGAACCAAAGAGGCGATCGCCGGGCTGACCTCCGCGCTCGGTATCGGCGTTGGCGACAACGTCGTGATCCCCGAGGTCGCCTACCCCACGTACGAAGTGAGCGCGCTGCTCGCGGGTGCGTCGGTGACACGAGCAGATTCGACGCTGCAGCTCGGCCCGGTCATGGGCAGCTCGGCACCCGCGCTCATGTTCATCAACTCACCGTCGAATCCGACGGGCCGCGTGCTGGGCGTCGACCACCTGCGCAAGGTGGTTGCGTGGTGCCGCGAGCACGACACGATCCTCGCGTCCGACGAGTGCTACCTCGGATTGTCCTGGGACACCGAGGCCGTCTCGATCCTCGACCCCCGGGTCAGCGACGGCGACCATACCGGGCTGCTCGCGATCCACTCCCTGTCGAAGATCTCCAACCTGGCGTCGTATCGCGCGGGCTTCTTCGCAGGCGACCGCGACCTGATCGCCGAACTCCTTGCCGTGCGCAAACACTCGGGCATGATCGTGCCGTTCCCGATCCAGGCAGCCATGACCGCTGCGCTCTCCGACGACACGCACGTCGAGGCACAGCGCGCCCGCTACCAGTTGCGCCGCTCGCGCCTACTGCCCGCGGTGCGCGAGGCAGGTTTCCGCGTCGACGATTCGGAGGCCGGGCTCTACCTCTGGGCCACCCGCGACGAGGGCTGCCGCGACACCGTTGCGTGGCTTGCCCAGCGCGGCATCCTGGCGGCCCCCGGAGACTTCTACGGACCGCTCGGGGTCAACCACGTGCGCTTCGCCCTCACCGCCACCGACGAGCGCATCGACGCCGCCGCAGCGCGACTCACCGCCTGAAAGTCCGCCCGACCCGCCGGCTCGGCGCCTTATCCGCCCACTCCCGCGGTAAATGTGTGTCGAACGTAAGGATGTGGGTGCTGCGGCACCCACATCCTTCGATTCGACACACATCCACAACCCGGCCCGACGCCGCTCCGCTGATTGAGCCGCTCCACCCGCCGATCGAACCGGCCCCGCCCGCTGATTGAGCCGGCCTCACCCGCTGATTGAGCCGGCCGCGAGCGCAGCGAGCTGCCGAGTCGAAATCACACGCCACCACGAAGGCGTCCGCAATGCCGACTCGGCAGCCCCGGGTCAGTTGTTCTTGTGCAGCGCCTCGTTGAGCGCGATGCCGTCGCCCTTCCACGGCACCACCTCGACGGCGCCGGTGAGACTGTTGCGACGGAACAGCAGATTCGACTGCCCGGAGAGCTCACGCGCCTTGATCGACGCGCCGTCGGGACCCGTCACCTTGGTGCCTGCGGTCACGTACAGCCCTGCCTCGACGACACAGTCGTCGCCGAGGGCAATGCCGCAACCGGAGTTCGCGCCGAGCAGGCAGCGCTTGCCCAGCGAGATGATCTCTTTGCCGCCACCCGACAGCGTGCCCATCGTCGACGCTCCGCCACCGATGTCCGAACCGTCGCCGACGACCACACCCGCGGAGATACGCCCCTCGACCATCGACGAGCCGAGCGTGCCCGCGTTGTAGTTAACGAATCCCTCGTGCATCACGGTGGTGCCGGGGGCGAGGTGTGCGCCGAGACGCACGCGGTCGGCATCGCCGATCCGGACTCCGCCCGGTGCGACGTAATCGACCATCCGGGGGAACTTGTCGATGCTCAGCACGGTCACGTGTCCGCGTGCGCGAAGGCGTCGTCGAACCTTCTCGAATCCTTCCACCGGACACGGCCCGAAGTTGGTCCAGACGACGTTCGACAGCAGCCCGAAGATGCCCTCGAGATTCGCCTCGTGTGGCTCGATGAGTCGATGCGACAGCAGGTGCAGGCGCAGGTAGACGTCATAGGCATCCGACGGGGCGACCGACAGATCAGCGATGGAGGTGCGGACGGCGACGATCTTGACGCCGCGTGCCTCGTCGAGGCCGACCAGATCGTTCAGGTCGGCGGGAATGTCGTCGCCCTCGAGGATCTTGGTATCGGCCAGATCCGGCGTTGCGAGTTCGGGGTCCGGATACCAGACGTCGAGGACAACGCCGGGATCGGCGGACCCCCCGTTGGTCACGGTTGCGATGCCTGTTGCGAAAGCGCCATTCGTCGTCACGGGCAGGAGTTTACCGGCGACCTCCGCACGGGCTGGGCCAGGTCGCCCGCATCGACCGGAATCAGTGCTGGTGATACATGTGGTCGTACTCGACGCGGTCGTGCTCGGTGTTCACCGGGAAGAACGCGCTGTGATACATCTGTCGGCTCAGCGCGATCAGCACAGCCGCGCCACCCGCGAATGCCGCCACCATCACCACCGCCCAGACGATGCCGGCAGTGGTTTCACCCGTCGCCAACATGGTCAGCGAAATTGCCAGCGACAAAAAGCCCGCCAGCACGAGAACGAAGGCGACAACACCCATCGGATGATTGCCGTGTGACACGTGAGATCTGTGGAAGGCCGTCATGGCGCCATCTCCTCGATTCGACGACGCATACAGCCTAGTGTTATCCAGGTCACAGTCCGGTGGTTGATTAGGGCAAGATCCGACGGTCAACCGCAGAAAGTGCAGCGAGGTCGACGTCCCGCCCAACCCGGGACCCCGACCTCGCTTGCGTGCGGCAGGCTAGGCGACCTGGTGGCGGTAGACCTCCAGGTAGTGCTGCTCCTCTTTCGACGTCGCATCGGGCAACAGTGCGCTGTGCTGGAGGCGTCGTGTCATCGCCGAGACGATGCCGATCCCGATCGCCATTCCGATCACCGCCACGATCGCGGCGACGAGAGCGGCAGTGCCACTCCCGAACGCGAGCGCTGTCAGGGCGAGCGGTGCGGCGCCGAAGCCGATCAGGAAGATCGCGAACCCGACGATGGCGGCAGGGTGCTGGGGGTTGTCGGTGTGCGTGCGGCGGATGGACATCGGACATCATCTCCTCGACGAGTGGTCTACGTGTCCAATGTTCGACCTCGGTTGGCTTGGGGGAGAGGGTCTTTCGTCCCAAGCTGACAGGGCCTTGTGTCCAGAGCGATGGCAGCGTGACCAGCGGGCTGACACCGTCGCTCGCCGTGGGCGACACTGGAGAAATGACGTCATCGGCCGAGCGAGTCGCAGCAGTGCACGCGTGGCGAAGTGCCGTCGACGTCGGCGAAGCGACGGTTTTGCCCGACGGCTGCATGGATGTCATCTGGACCGGTGAGGGCCTGTTGTTCGCGGGGCCAGACACTCGTCCGAATGTCTTTGTCGCACATCAACCGCATGAGATGGTCGGGCTCCGATTCTTTCCCGGACACGCGCAGGGTCTGCTCGGGGTACCGGCCGTCGAGCTTCGTGATCAGCGGGTAGACGCCGACACCCTCTGGCAGCGACCACGCGTCGAGCGCTGGTGTGAGCTGTTGGAAGCCTCCGACGACAAGGTCGCCACGCTGACCGAGTTGTGCACCGCTGATCGGCACACGGCCCCGCCGCCCTGGTCACGGCACCTCGTCGACCTGCTGCGTCGTCGTGTCGCGGTCGGCGACTGTGCAGCGGAGCTGTCGGTCACCGAACGGACTCTGCATCGAATGTCGTTGCAGTACTTCGGGTATGGGGCCAAGACGCTGGGCAGGATTCTCCGGATGCGGCACGCGATGAGTGTGCTCGGCGATGAGGATCTGTCGGCGGTGGCGCATCGCACCGGATACGCCGACTACGCCCATATGTTTCGCGAGTTCGTCGCGCTGGCCGGTGCGTCTCCGACAGCGTTCGTGCCGCCGGTGGCCGACGCGGCTCAGCTCAGGGCGCAGTAGAGATCCACCGGGTTGTCGTCGGGGTCGAGGATGACCGCGTAACGCTGTCCCCAGACCGCGTCGAACGGGGTGAGCAGCGACCGGTAGCCGAGGTCGACGAGGCGACTGTGCTCGGCGTCGACCGCTGCCGGCGACGAACATTCGAACGCGAGAGCTGCGCGGTGGCCTCCCTCTGGCACGTACCAGTCGGGCATGAATGACAGCACGACGGCGCGGGTGTCGAACATGATCTGCATCCCGGCGACGGTGGCTTGCGCGTGTGGGGCGTTCGCGGCGTCGGGGTCGAACTCGAGGCCGAGTTGCGAGTAGAACTCGACCGTCGCCGCCATGTCGGCGACGACGAACGAGATGGCGTTGAGAACGGGTCGTGGCGTGATGTCTTCGCTCATGGGCGCGACACTATGCGACAGCCGCCGGCCACACATGAACCTTTCGGACAGAGTGTGGGTCTCAGGGTTGCAGCAGGGCCTTGATCGCCCGTCGCTCGTCCATCGCGGCGTAGCCCTCGGCCACGCCGCTCAGTGGCAGCGTGAGGTCAAAGACTTTGCCCGGGTTGATGTCTCGATTCATGATGCGCGTGATGAGATCCGGAAGGAACTGACGGACGGGCGCTGGACCGCCGTGGAGGTGGACGAGTTTGTAGAAGAGTTGGTCGCCGGGAATCTCCACCCCGTGCGCCACCCCGACGAAGCCGACGTGTCCGCCCGGGCGCGTCGAATCGATGGCCTGCGTCATCGATTGCTGCGTGCCGACTGCCTCGATCACCGAGTGCGCGCCGAGTCCGTTCGTCAGTTCCTTCACCGCCGCGACGCCCTCGTCGCCGCGTTCGGCCACGATATCGGTGGCCCCGAACTCCAGAGCGAGCTTCTGGCGCTGCTCATGCCTGCTCATTGCGATGATCCGCTCGGCGCCGAGTTGCGCCGAAGCGAGCACGGCCAACAGTCCGACGGCGCCGTCGCCGACCACGACGACGGTCTTGCCCGGTCCGACCTGAGCTGCGGTGGCACCGAACCAGCCGGTCCCGAGGACGTCCGACGCCGCGAGGAGGTCGGGCACGATCTCGTCGTCGGGAACCTCGGGTGTCGCGACCAGCGTGCCGTCGGCGAGCGGGACGCGGAGGTACTCGGCCTGCGCACCACGCACCGGTGCACGATGCACGCAGCCGGTCTGATATCCGGCACGGCAGATGTCGCAGGTGTTGTCGGAAGCGAAGAACGAGCCGATCACGAACTGCCCTGGCCGCACGTTTGTCACCGCCGACCCGACCTCCTCCACGACGCCGACGTACTCGTGTCCCATCGGGACCGGGCGCGTGATCTCGTTGATGCCGCGATAGGTCCACAGATCCGACCCGCACACGCAGGTCGCCGACAGGCGGATGATCGCGTCGGTCGGCTCGACGATCGCGGGCCGGTCGAGCTCCTCGAAGCGCACGTCGAACGGCGCGTGGATGACGGTTCCCAACATGCGGTCCACCATGCCACCGGTGCTCGGTGCCTGCTACCGAACGGGTTGCGAGCCGGAATGCGAAAGTCGGGTGGCGGCCGCACGCGCGATAAGTTGGAGAGGTGAGCACCACCGAGAACGCCGTCGCCGACCTCGACCTGCATGCCGATCCCGTCGAGCTGACCGCAGCGCTCGTCGACATCGAGAGCGAGTCGCACAACGAATCGGCCATCGCCGACGCCGTCGAGAAGGCTCTCCGCGAGCAGACGGTCGGGTTCGAGGTGCTCCGACACGGCAATCGCGTTCTCGCGCGCACGAATCGCGGTAAGCCGAGCCGGGTCATCCTCGCGGGCCACCTCGACACCGTGCCCGTCGCGGGCAACCTGCCGAGTCGACGCACCGTCGACGATGCCGAGGGTGATGTGCTGCACGGCTGCGGAACTGTCGACATGAAATCGGGCGACGCCGTCTTCCTCCATCTCGCCGCAACTCTCGACGATCCGTCGCATGATCTCACGCTCATCTTCTACGACTGCGAAGAGATCGCAGCCGAATACAACGGGCTCGGATTTCTCGAACGCGAACTGCCCGAGTGGCTTTCGGGCGACGTCGCGATCCTCGGTGAACCCACTGCCGGGCAGATCGAAGCCGGATGCCAGGGCACCCTGCGTGTTCGGCTCACCGCCTCGGGCACCCGTGCCCACTCTGCGCGATCGTGGATGGGCGACAACGCAATTCACAAACTGGCCGGAGTGCTCACCACGCTCGCGAACTATCAGCCGCGCTACGTCAACATCGACGGCTGCGAGTATCGCGAGGGGCTCTCGGCCGTCGGCATCGACGGGGGAGTGGCGGGCAACGTGATCCCCGACAGCGCCTCGGTGACCATCAACTTCCGATTCGCACCCGATCGCAGCGTCGACGACGCCCTCGACCACGTCCGCGATGTGTTCGCCGAAGATCTCGACACCGAGATGATCACACTCGAACTGACCGATGCCGCGCCCGGCGCGCTGCCCGGACTCAGCCATCCCGCCGCAGCCGCGCTGGTCGACGCCGCTCACGGGCGGTTCCGTGCGAAGTACGGCTGGACCGACGTGTCGCGGTTCTCGGCACTCGGAATCCCGGCCGTCAACCTCGGCCCGGGTGATCCCAACCTCGCGCACCGCGTCGACGAGCGCGTGCCCGTGGCCCAGATCGCCGAGGTCACCGATCTCCTCAGGGCGTATCTGTCCTGACCGTGTCTGCCGTGAAGGCCCCGGCGTCGAGTGCGGCGAGTGTCGCGTCGACCGCCATTCGCGCATCGTGCTCGGTCGGCGTGCGGACGCCCGTGAGCATCAGGTAGTACAGCGGCGCCGACACGGATCGGATCACCGCAGACGTGTCGGTGTCGTCGGGGATGTCGCCCCGGCCGATCGCGTCGTCGACGCAGCTCACCCATTCTCTCACCCGCGTGCGGTAGAACTCGGCGAGCGCCTCGCGCGTGCGGTCGTCACCGGTGGCCGCCGCGATGAGCGCGCCGAACAGCGGGCCCTGCCTCCGATCGCGCAGCGTGTCGACGACGAGCCGTGCGTTTGCCAGTAGGTCGTCGGCGAGATTGCCTGTGCGCGTTGCAGATACGGACTGTGTCGCCATCTCTCCCAGTAGATCGGCCACCAACGCCTCGGGCGTACCCCAACGTCGGTAGACCGTTGTCTTGCCGACACCAGCCGCAGCGGCGATCGCGCTGAGGTCTATACCCGCGAAGCCCGCGTCGATGAGCGCATCCTCCGTCGCGGTGAGCACCGCGGTCCGGACCGCCGCTGTGCGACCGCCCGGACGCGGTGGTGCTGTGCGACCTTCCGGACGCGGTGGTGCTGTGCGACCTTCCGGACGCGGTGTCGTGGTGTCGACCATTCGTGGAGCGTACTCACCGGCGACCCTTAACGGAACAGGGGTTCCGTTAAGGGTCGGCATGCGCTACTTTCTTAACGGGAAAATGGTTCCGTTAAGGAGGAAATATGGAATATCGCACCGTGGGGAACTCCGGGCTCGTCGTCTCTGAGGTCGGATTCGGGGCTGCGACGTTCGGCGGGGTCGGCGACTTCTTCGGCGCGTGGGGAAGTGTCGGCGTCGACGAGGCGCGAGCGATGGTCGACGCGTGCCTCGACGCGGGCGTGACACTGTTCGACACCGCAGACGTCTACTCGGACGGGGCGTCGGAAGAGATCCTCGGCGCAGCGTTGAAGGGGCGACGCGACGATGTGATCGTGTCGACCAAGGCCGCACTTCCGACCGGCGCGCGGGCGACCGATGCCGGAACGTCGCGATCACGCCTTATCAGCGCGGTCGACGCAGCACTTCGACGCCTCGACACCGATCGCATCGACCTCTTCCAACTCCATGCCTTCGACGCCCGCACTCCGATCGAGGAGACGGTCGACGCCCTCGACGACCTCGTGCGTGCGGGCAAGATCCGGTATCTGGGAGTGTCGAATTTCAGTGGGTGGCAATTGATGTCGTCACTCGCGGTTGCCGAGCGGCGTGCGCGTGCCCGCTACGTCGCACACCAGGTCTACTACTCACTCATCGGTCGTGATTACGAGTGGGAGCTGATGCCGCTCGGAGTGGCCCAGGGTGTCGGCGCGATCGTGTGGAGTCCACTCGGCTGGGGTCGGCTGACGGGCAAGCTGCGTCGCGGGGTGACGTCGTCCGGACCGTCCCGGTTGTCGGTGACCGCGGACGCGGGACCTCCCGTCGACGACGACCTCCTGTACGACGTCGTGGATGTACTTGCCGATATCGCCGAGCAGACCGGCCGGAGCATTCCGCAGGTGGCGCTCAACTGGTTGCTGCGTCGGCCGACCGTGTCGAGCGTGATCGTCGGGGCGCGCACGCAGACGCAGTTGGCCGACAACCTCGGCAGCGTCGGCTGGTCACTCGACGACGCCCAGGTGGCCCGCCTCGACGCGGTCTCCGAGCGCGAGGCGCCCTATCCCTACTTCCCGTACCGGCGGCAGGAGGGCTTCGCGCAACTGTCGCCGCCGCTGGTCTGACGGCGGTCGCGGATTCGTCGGCGCCACATTCGACGCGACCATCGATGATCCGCACCTCATCTGTCACTCGGCACCTTCGGCAGTGCAGAAGGTAGATCGTCACAGATGAGGTGCGGTCTCGAGCCGGCCACGCCACCCGTCATCGACGCTCGCGGCGGTAGTGCGCATGCGCGAGTGAGCATCGGTGACACCTGAAGGCTTGCTAGCGTGACCTGCATGTCATCCGTACCTGAAGATGCCTCGTCCGACGCTGTGCCGAGCACGCCGCAAGGCGCCACCGACTCCGACGCGAGCGGCGACATGCCGGGCGGCGAGGTGGTGATCGACGAGGAGGGTGCCTGCTACGTCGGACCGATGCGCATCCGACGAGATCTGCAGCGACCGGAGACCACCGATCGGCGGCTGCTGCAGTGGGTGAACCCCCGCGATCAGACGCTTCGAGCAGAACGCACCATGCGTGACTCGTGGCGGGTGCTGCGCATCCAATCCGAGTTCGTCGCGGGCTTCGACGCGATGAACGACGTCGCCGAGGCGGTGACGGTGTTCGGGTCGGCCCGGACCCCCGAGGGAACGCCGGAGTACGACCTCGGTGTCCGACTGGGCAAGGCGCTCGGTGAGGCGGGTTACGCGGTCATCACCGGAGGTGGTCCTGGTGTCATGGAGGCCGCCAACCGCGGTGCCGCACATACTGATTCGCGCTCCATCGGCCTGAACATCGAGTTGCCGTTCGAGCAGCATCTCAACCCGTGGGTCGATCTCGGGATGAACTTCCGGTACTTCTTCGTCCGCAAGACGATGTTCGTCAAGTACGCCCAGGCGTTCGTGTGCCTGCCCGGCGGCTTCGGCACGCTCGACGAGCTCTTCGAGGCGCTCACCCTGGTGCAGACCAAGAAGGTGGTGCGCTTCCCGATCGTGTTGCTCGGACGTGAGCACTGGGCGGGGCTCGTCGATTGGATGCGCGACCGTCTCCTCGCGGGCGGGATGATCTCCTCCGACGACCTCGACCTGTTCCACGTCGTCGACACCCCCGAGGAAGCGGTGAAGATCATCGTCGACGCGACTCCCACCCGATGACCGCGATCTGCGTGTACTGCGCGTCGGGTCCGGTCGACGAGCGCTACCTCGACCTCGCCGCAGACCTCGGGACCGCCATCGGCGCCGCGGGACACACCCTGGTCTCGGGTGGCGGCAACGTGTCGATGATGGGCGCGGTCGCGTCGGCGACACGCGCGGCAGGCGGCTCGACGATCGGCATCATCCCGCGGGCGCTGATGGAGCGCGAGGTCGCCGACCTCGATGCCGACGAACTCGTCGTCACCGAGACGATGCGACAGCGCAAGCAACTGATGGACGACCGTGCAGACGCATTCATCACGTTGCCGGGAGGCGTCGGCACCCTGGAAGAGTTCTTCGAAACCTGGACGGGCGGCTATCTCGGGATGCATGCCAAACCGGTCATCATCTGCGATCCCTTCGATTTTTATGCGCCGCTGTTCGACTGGCTGCGGCGTTTGCAGGGCCAGGGGTTTGTGTCAGAGCGGTCACTGGCGAGGCTGAAAGTGGCGGACACGGTGCCGGCCGCCATCGCGTTTGCTACTGAGCGGTAAGGTGTCGAAGAACACGTTTTGACGCGTGTTGGCACACGTAGCGGAGGGTGGAAATAGATGTCAGGTGACGCCACCAAGGTCGTCGGAATCTCAGACTTGCTGAAGGGTGTCGCCAAGATGGCTCCCGACGCCGTCGGCATGATCAAGGCCGCGCCGGGCCTCATCAGGCGCCCGCCCGACGCCAAGCGCACGATCGGGTCGATCTTCGCCAAGCGTGCTGCAGACCATCCGGAGCGCCCGTTCATCCGCTTCGAGGGCAAGACCATCACCTACGGCGAAGCGAATCGTCACGTGAACAGGTACGCCGGGGTGCTTCAAGAAGACGGCGTGACCAAAGGCGACGTCGTCGCGATCCTGTCGAAGAATTGCCCGACCGACCTGATGCTCATGCTCGCGACGGTCAAGCTCGGCGCAATCGCCGGAATGTTGAACTACAACCAGCGCGGCGACGTACTCGAACACAGCGTGGAGCTTCTCGGCGCGCGCGTCCTGGTCTTCGACCCGGACTGCAGCGAGGCACTCGAGTCCATCAGTGCCGACGTGCTGCCGTCGCATGTCTACGACTTCGAGCAGTTCGAGAAGGAAGCCGACCAGAAGCCGGAAACCAACCCCTCGATCACCGCGGACCTGCCCGCATCCACCGAGGCGTTCTACATCTTCACGTCGGGTACCACGGGCATGCCCAAGGCGAGCGTGATGAGCCACAACCGTTGGCTTGCAAGCCTTTCCGGAATCGGTGGGCTTGCCGTTCGGCTCAAGCACAGCGACACCATGTACGTGCCGCTGCCGCTGTACCACAACAACGCGCTCAGCGTTTCGCTCTCCTCTGTCCTCGCGGCCGGCGCGTGTATCGCGATCGGCAAGCACTTCTCGGCGTCGAAATTCTGGGACGACGTGATCCGCAATCGCGCGACGGCGTTCTGCTACATCGGTGAGCTCTGCCGGTACCTCCTCGCCCAGCCCGAGAAGCCAACCGATCGCTCGCACGACGTCCGGCTCATCGTCGGCAACGGCATGCGCCCCGATATTTGGGACGAGTTCCAGCGACGCTTCGGCATCGAGCGCATCGTCGAGTTCTACGGCGCGAGCGAACTCAACCTGGTCTTCGTCAACGCCTTCAGCGTCGAGCGCACCGCCGGGTTCTGCCCACTGCCGTACGCGATCGTCGAGTACGACGACGAGGGCAAGCCTCAGCGCAATGCCGACGGCCGACTGACCAAGGTCAAGCGTGGCGGAATCGGACTGCTGATCTCCGGCATCAACGACCGCGTCCCGATCGACGGATACACCGACCCGGCGGAGACCGAGAAGAAGATCATCCGCGACGCGTTCAAGGACGGCGACGAGTGGTTCAACTCGGGCGATCTCGTCCGCGATCAGGGCTTCTCCCACATTGCTTTCGTCGATCGCCTCGGCGACACGTTCCGCTGGAAGGGTGAGAACGTGGCGACAACCCAGGTCGAGGCGGGACTCGACGGGTTCTCCCAGGTCGGCCAGTCCGTCGTGTTCGGTGCCGAGGTCCCCGGAACCGACGGCAAGGCGGGCATGGGGGCGATCACCCTGCGCGACGGAGGTGAGCTCGACGGCAAGGAGCTCGCGGCGCACCTCTACGACGCCCTGCCCCCGTACGCGATTCCGCTGTTCGTCCGCGTCGTCGACCAGCTCGAGGCCACGTCGACGTTCAAGAACCGCAAGGTCGAACTTCGCGACGAGAGCTACTCCGACACCGGCGACGATCCGCTCTACGTGCTCAAGGGCCGCTCGGAGGGTTACGTCAAGTACTACGACGGTTACGCCGACGAGGTGGCGAACGCCACGGTGCCCAAGAACTGAACAGGCGCACAACCGCCAGTGCCGGCGGTCGCCGTCGATCTGTGACGCGCGGCGATCGCTACGCTGGCTCCCATGAACGCGACCCTGTGCGGTAGGCCGGTGCCCGCCGATCGGGCCTTGGTGATGGCCATCGTCAATCGCACGCCCGATTCGTTCTACGACCGTGGATCGTCGTTCTCCGACGACGCGGCCAAGGCTCGTATCCGGCAGGTCGTCTCCGAGGGCGCCGACTTCGTCGACATCGGTGGCGTGAAGGCGGGGCCCGGCGAAGAAGTCGACGCCGCGACCGAGACCGAGCGTGTCGTGCCGATGGTCGAGTGGATTCGTGAGCGCTACCCGGATCTGCTGATCAGTGTCGACACCTGGCGCGCCGAAGTCGCCGATCGCGCGTGCGCTGTCGGGGCCGACCTCATCAACGACACCTGGGCGGGTGCCGATCCCGATCTGGTGAAGGTCGCCGCGGCACGGCGTGCCGGGATCGTGTGTTCTCACACCGGCGGCATGGAGGTCCGCACGCGTCCACATCGCGTCGCCTACGGCGAGAAACCGACCGATGTGGTGGCAGAGGTGATCGCACAGGTGACCCGGGCGGCCGAAGCGGCCGAAGCGCAGGGCGTGGCTCGCGACTCAATCGTTATCGACCCGACACACGACTTCGGCAAAAACACTCACCACGGGCTGCTCCTGTTACGCCACGTAAAAGATCTTGTTAATACAGGCTGGCCAGTGCTGATGGCACTGAGTAACAAGGATTTCGTGGGGGAGACTTTGGGTGTGGACCTCGACGAGCGCGTGGAGGGGACACTGGCCGCGACAGCGTTGAGCGCCGCTTCTGGAGCTCGAATCTTCCGCGTCCACGAGGTCGCCGCCACACGTCGAGTCGTCGACATGGTCGCTGCAATAGCGGGAACACGGCCACCCGCCCGAACAGTCAGGGGACTCGCATGACCGAACAGGTACGTCGAACCCAAGCTCGCCACAGGGCGACCGCTTCAAACAATCGCGACCGCACAGCCATGTGGCCGACCCCCGCCGACGCGATCGGCGAGGAGCAATCATGGTCGAGTACGCACACGTGGGAACAGCCGGATTGGACCATCGAAGAACTCGTGGCGGCCAAGCAGGGACGCACGGTGTCGGTCGTACTGCCGGCGCTCAACGAGGAGGAGACCGTCGCCGATGTGATCGCGACGATCAGGCCCCTCCTCGGCACGCTGGTCGACGAACTCGTCGTCCTCGACTCCGGGTCAACCGACGCCACCGCGGAGCGGGCCATCGCCGCCGGCGCCCGGGTCATCAGTCGCGAGGAGGCCGTCCCGGAACTCGAGCCGGTGAAGGGCAAGGGGGAGGTGCTGTGGCGGTCCATCGCCGCGGTCACCGGCGACCTCATCGCCTTCGTCGACTCCGACCTCATCGATCCCGATCCGATGTTCGTGCCCAAGATGCTCGGACCGCTGCTCGTCAACCCGGACATCCACCTGGTCAAGGGCTACTACCGACGTCCGCTGCGGACCGGAGCCACCCAGGACGCCAATGGTGGCGGGCGAGTCACCGAACTGGTGGCCCGGCCGTTGCTCGCATCGCAGAAACCTGAGTTGACCGCCGTGCTCCAGCCGCTGGGCGGCGAATACGCGGGTACGAGGGAGTTGCTCTCGGCCGTCCCATTCGCGCCGGGGTACGGAGTGGAGATCGGGCTACTGATCGACACCTACGACCTCTACGGACTCTCCGGCATCGGCCAGGTGAATCTGGGCGTCCGCACGCATCGCAACCGCCCGCTGATCGAGTTGGGCGTCATGAGCAGGCAGATTGTCGGCACCTTGATGCGACGATGTGGCATCGAGGACTCGGGCGCAGGGCTCACCCAGTTCACCGCGGAGCCCGACGGCACCTTCACTCCGCACACCACCGACCTCTATCTCGAGGACCGTCCGCCGATGAACACCATTCGCGGCGACGACGCGACGGCCGAGGAGATGGCCAGCTGACCTGAGCGTCGCCACGGCGGTCATAGACTTCTCTCCATGCAGACGCTGTTGCTCTACCTGCTGATCATGGTGGTGGTCGTGGCCGCCGTGTTCGCTGTCGTGTGGTTCGTGTTCGGTCGTGGAGAAGAGCTGCCACCGATCGACGACGAGACGACCCTGACCCGCCTGCCCGCCGCGGGCATCGCGGGCGACGATGTGCGGTCACTAGTGTTCGCCCAGACCGTGCGCGGCTACAAGCCCCGTGAGGTCGACTGGGCGCTCGAGCGGCTTGCCGCGGAGATCGACGAGCTGCGTGCGGTGGTGCTCACCCTGCAGGCACGTGACGGCGCGGAGCCGGTGTCGACCGAGAGCAGGTCGGTCTACGACTCCACGCACGCCGGTGACTCGCCGTCGGAGAACGACCGCGACTAGGGGTTTTCGCGTCCGTCGGTCGGGCCGATTCAGTGAACACGTATCATTAACACGGCAGCCGTGCGCTGTCGTCGAATCCACCACGGCGAGAGAACTCTGAAGGGAGTTTGCGAAATGGCGGCGATGAAGCCACGTACTGGGGATGGACCCCTGGAAGCAGCCAAGGAGGGGCGTGGGATCGTTGTCCGCATTCCTATCGAGGGTGGCGGCCGTCTCGTCGTCGAACTGACCGCAGACGAAGCCGCAGCGCTCGGCGAAGAACTGCGCGGGGTCACCGGCTGACTCAGGAGTCGCGAGCCGAACCATCGAGCACGGGGCCCGACGGCGATATCACCGACTTTGTCGACCTGCTCCGTTGTCCGGTCTGCGGCGAGTCCCTCACCTTCGATGAACCGGGCAGACGCCTGTTCTGCCCGCTCCGGCACTCGTTCGACATCGCCAAGCAGCGGTACGTGTCCCTGCTCGACGGTCGATCGGGGTCGCTCAAGTCCGACACCGCCGACATGGTGTCAGCACGTCTGCGCGTGCACGACGCAGGCGTCCTCGATCCTGTCGTGAACGCGGTTGCCGAGGCGGTTGCAACTCGGAGCACCCAGGCGCAGTCGGTCCACACGGGTTCACCGGTGATCGTCGATCTCGGTGCCGGGCCGGGGCACTACCTGTCGGCCGCACTCGGCGGCGTCGAACACGCTCGCGGTGTCGGTGTCGATCTCTCGAAATACTGTGCCCGCGCGTTGACGCGCAGAGTTCCCGGAGCCGGTGCCGTCGTCGCCGACGTCTGGCGCGACCTCCCATTCGTCGACGACTGTGCCGACGTCGTGCTGTCGGTGTTCGCTCCGCGCAATGTCGACGAGACCGCCCGTATCCTGCGCGACGGTGGGCGGTGGATCATCGTCACCCCGCAACCGGACCATCTCGCCGAACTGATCGAGCCGATGTCGATGCTGTCGGTGTCTGCCGACAAGTCCGACGCCGTGTCCGCCGCGGTCGGTCAGCGGTTCGAGATCGTCGAGCAGACGGTGGTTCGCGAGCATCGCGACGTGACGGCGTCGACCATCGCCGACCTCGTGTCCATGGGGCCGACGGCCTTTCATCGTGATCGTGACGAGATCGAGCGAGCCGCACGCACATTCGCGCCGGGATCGACGACGACCCCGGTCACCGTCGCGGTGACGGTCACGGTGTGTCAGGCGAGCGTCGACCGGTAGACGTCGAGCGTCTGTTCGGCGATGGAGTCCCAGGAGAACTCGGATTCTGCGCGTTCGCGTCCTGCTATGCCCATCGCGGTGGCGGCCGCCGGATCTCCCACGACGTCGTTGACGGCCTCGGCGATTCCGTGTTCGAAGCCGACAGCGTCGGTGGGGTCGTAAGGGACGAGGCGTCCGGTGACGTTGTCGCGCACCACTTCCGGGATTCCACCGACGGCCGACGCGACGACGGCCGTCTGGCATGCCATCGCCTCGAGATTGACGATCCCGAGCGGCTCGTACACCGAAGGGCACACGAAAACATCTGCTGCGGTGAGGATTTCGCGGATTCGGGGTAGCGGGAGCATCTCGCGCACCCAATGGACTCCGTCGCGTGCGGCAGCCAGTTCGGCGACGGCGGCCTCGGTCTGTGCTGCGATCTCGGGGGTGTCGGGGGCGCCCGCGCACAAGACGAGCTGGATCGCCGGATCAAAGTGATGTGCGGCGGCGATGAGATGCCCGACGCCCTTCTGGCGCGTGATGCGCCCGACGAACGCGACGACGGGACGCGACGGATCGACCCCCAGCCGTACCAGCGTCGACTCCTGGTTGTAGGGCTCCTCGACCGGGTACCACAGCGTCGTGTCGATTCCGTTGCGCACGACGTGAACTCGCTCGGGGTCCAACCGCGGGTAGGCGTTCACCACGTCGGCGCGCATGCCCGAACTGACCGCGATGACGGCATCGGCGTACTCGACGGCGTTGCGTTCCGACCAACTCGACACCTGGTAGCCACCGCCGAGTTGTTCGGCCTTCCATGGCCGCAACGGTTCGAGGGAGTGGGCGGTGAGGATGTGTGGGATGCCGTACAGGCGAGCCGCGAGGTGCCCGGCGGTACCGGTGTACCAGGTGTGCGAGTGCGCGATGTCGGCGTCGGCCGCTCCCTGTGTCATCCGAAGGTCTGTCGAGAGCATCGACAGCGCCGGATTGGCGTCGGCCAGCGCGGGGTCGGGGGAGTAGACGAAGGCGTCGTCTCGCGGAACGCCCATGCAGTGCACGTCGACGGTGACGAGACTTCGGAGATGCCGGACCAGTTCTGTGACATGGACTCCGGCGCCGCCGTAGACCTCGGGTGGATACTCCCGCGTCATCATCGCCACCCTCATGGGTCCTGACGCTAGTGCCATGCGTCAGACTTCGCCATTCGCGTGTGGAATCGCTCGAGAACGGACCCGCGATTCGTATGGCCCCACTGGTGGTTGGCGGTTAAGTTGGGAGTGTGAGATCGCAGCCGCACGTTCTCGGAATCGTCCTCGCCGGTGGCGAGGGAAAACGCCTGTACCCGTTGACCAAGGACCGCGCCAAACCGGCCGTTCCGTTCGGTGGTGCGTACCGGCTGATCGACTTCGTGCTGTCGAATCTGGTCAACGCGGGGTACGAACGAATCTGCGTGCTGACACAGTACAAGTCGCACTCACTCGACCGTCACATCTCGCAAACCTGGTGGACATCAGGATTTCATGGCGAGTACATCACGCCCGTTCCGGCGCAGCAGCGTCTCGGTCCGCGGTGGTACACGGGCAGCGCCGACGCGATCTACCAGTCGCTGAACCTGATCTTCGACGAACAGCCGGAGTACATCGTCGTGTTCGGTGCCGATCACGTGTACCGAATGGATCCGTCGCAGATGGTCGAGGCGCACATCGCGTCCGGCGCCGAGGTGACAGTCGCCGGTATCCGGGTGCCGCGCGTCGAGGCGTCGGCCTTCGGTGTCATCGACTCCGACGACTCGGGCAAGATCACCCGCTTCCTGGAGAAGCCGAGCAATCCGCCTGGGACACCTGACGATCCGGACGTCACCTTTGCCTCGATGGGCAACTATGTGTTCACCACCGATGCGCTTGTCGAGGCGATCATCAAGGACGCTGCCGATGCCGACTCCGATCACGACATGGGTGGCGACATCATCCCGAGCTTCGTCGACCGCAAGGCCGCCTACGTGTACGACTTCAAGGACAACGAGGTTCCCGGGGCCACGGAACGCGACAAGGGCTACTGGCGGGACGTCGGAACGCTCGACGCGTTCTACGACGCCCATATGGATCTCGTGTCGGTGCACCCCGTCTTCAATCTCTACAACCAGAACTGGCCGATCCGCGCCGAGTCGTTGAACGTCCCGCCCGCCAAGTTCGTGCAGGGTGGCTCCGCGCAGGATTCGGTCGTCGGTGGCGGCAGCATCATCTCGGGTGGGACGGTGTCGCAGTCGGTGATCTCCGCGAACGTGCACGTCGAAGACGGCGCGATCGTCGAGGGCAGTGTGTTGATGCCCGGTGTGCGGATCGGCAAGGGCGCCGTCGTGCGGCACGCGATTCTCGACAAGAACGTCGTCGTCTCCGATGGCCAGCAGGTCGGCGTCGACATCGCCGCCGACCGCGATCGTTTCGCCGTCAGCAACGGCGAGGTGGTCACCGTCGGCAAGGGCATCCGCATCTAGAGCGCATGCCCGCGGCAGGGTGCTCTCAACCCTCTGCTCTCAACGCTGCTGTCGGGCCGCGAGCTGCGCCAGCGCGGCGGCGACGAGGGATTCGATCTCGGTGCCGTCGTCGGCGGGTAGCGCGTTCACCGGCCACCAGCGCAGGTCGTCCGACTCCGAGCTGATATCGAAGTCGGGGAGGGCGCCACCCGGTTGCGGCTGCGCGACCGCGGCGAAGCGCACGTCGAGGTGTCGGGTGGGCACGCCGAGAGAACAGGTGATGGGGTGGGTGTGGAGTTGGGCCAATGCGCCGAGTGTGAGGTCGTCGATTCCCGACTCCTCGCGCGCCTCGCGGAGTGCGGCGTCGGCGATCGAGTCGTCGGACTCTTCGCAGTGCCCACCGAGCTGAATCCATTTGCCCACACGCGGATGCAGCGTCAGTAGGACGTGGGTGTGCGTGGCATCGAACACGATTGTCGACGCGGTGAGATGTCCGTGAACGTTGCGGCGCAGGCACGCATCCGGCTGCGCGTCGAGAAATGCGAGATAGGCGTGTCGCAGCGAATCCTGCTCGGGCGCCCGCACATTCCATGACCGAAGAAGTTCGACGGCCGATGAGTGAAGGGATTCAGCGCTCATCTCTCGATCACCCACTCGTCGGTCGGAGCCGGCTCGCGTAGCTGCTGCGGCTGGGCGGGGTATCCGATCGCGATGGCGCCCAACGGTTCCCACGAGGGGTCGACGTCGAGCTCGCGACGCACGACGTCCGGTGCGAAGATCGTCGATCCCACCCAGCAACTACCGAGCCCGCGGACCGACAGCGCGACGAGCAGGCTCGCGACCGCGCCGCCTGCGGCGACTGTGAACATCGTGTGCTCTGCGGCGTTGCGACGTGAGTCGGGGTAGGTGTGCGCGCCGTCGCCGGTGAGCATCGGGATCACCAGTTCCGGTGCGTCGTAGAGGATCTGGCCGCGCCGCACACGCTTGGAGATCGACTCGGGTGACTTGTCGTCCGACGAGAGGTCGGCTCGCCACGCGTGTCCCATCGCGTCGAGCAGACGGACTCGACGCTCACGAGATCGCACCCAGACGAAACGGAACGGATGGGTGTGGTGGGGCGCCGGCGCTGTCAGCGCGTCGGCTAATGCGGCCCGGAGATCCTCGGGCGCAACGGGTTCCGACGAGAAGTCGCGGATAGATCGTCGGGTCAGGATCGCCTCGACCCTGCCCTGCGTGATGGCCTCGGCGGTGCCGAGGCGGAACAGGTCCTCGTCGGCCGGTCGCACGAGTCGCGCGGCAGTCGATCCGTCGTCGTGCACGCGAAGCCCGCGCACCACCGCAACCGGAACGCCGTCGAGCTTTCCCTTCACCAGATCTGCGGCGGACGCGATCTCGTCGGCGACGGCGATGTCGGTGACGATCAACGGGTTGCCGTACGAGTCCTCGCCGCCCTCGTAGGGGTGGCTCACGGCGATTCCCGACGCACCGATCGCGACGTCGGTCTGTCCGGTACGCCAGGCGCGGCCCATCGTGTCGGTGACGATGACAGCGACGTGGTGACCCGTGAGTCTCGCGATGGCTTCGCGCAACAGTCGTGCGCTGCCGTCGGGGTCCTCGGGGAGCAGAGCGATCTGGTCGGTCGGCACATTGGAGCCGTCGACGCCCGCGGCGGCCTGCACGAGGCCGAGTTTGTTCTCGGTGATCAACGTGCGGTTCTTGCGCGCGAGGACGCGCACGGACTCGGCGTCGATCAGCTTGCGCCGCAGCGCATCACGCTCGTCGAGGTCGGTGGGCGCCGGAATCATCCGACCCTCGGTCTTGGAGAACACCTTGCTGGTGACGACGACGACATCGTCGTCGCGTAACCACGGGGCGCGGCGTGTGATCTCCGCTGCGAGGTCGGTCGTGGTGTCGAACTCGGGCAGACCGGTGACCGGGATGATCTCCAGAGCCGCGGGGGCCCGGTGGTCGCGGAGTGCTCCGCCTCGCGACGCTGCGCCGGCGTCGGCCGTCATCGAGCGTCTCCGGCCGCGTCGGGGTGCGCAGCCCGCGGAATGTCGACGCCGACGAGGGCGCACGCGTCACGGACCATCACGGCAGTGGTCTGCGGGTCGGTCATGAGCAGAGGCGCCGTCCCGATGGCGATGCCGTCGACGTGTGCGGTGTCGCCCTCGGCGATCAGCCACCCGTCGAGGATTCCGTTGCCGCTGCGGGCGCCGTAGTGGGCGGCGATCGCCTCAGCGGACGACTCGACGCCGATGACCGACAGGCACTCGTCGGCCATTCCCCGCAGCGGACGATTGTCGATCACCGGGGAGATGCCGACCACGGGCGCCGACGTGGTGCGTAACGCGCTCCGGATGCCGGGAACGCTGACGATCGCCCCGATGCTGACCACGGGATTGCTCGGCGCGAGCAGGATGATGTCGGCGTCGGCGATTGCCTCGGCGACCCCTGGTGCCGGTGCGGTGTCGTCCGACCCGACCTGTGCGAACCCGAAGGTCGGGATCTGCGCACGGTGTTTGACCCACCATTCCTGAAAATGGATCGCGACGCGTTCGCCTTCGCTCCCATCGGGTTTGGCGACGACGACGTGTGTCTCGTGACGTTCGTCGGTTGCGGGCAGTAGTCGCACGCCGGGCTGCCATCGCCGACACAGTGCGGCGGTCACATCGGCGAGCCGGTAGCCCGCATCGAGCATCTGGGTGCGGATCAGATGCGTCGCCAGGTCGCGGTCGCCGAGTCCGAACCAGTCCGGGTCTGCGCCGTATGCGGCCAGTTCCTCCTTGGCGTGCCACGACTCGTCGGCTCGACCCCAACTGCGTTCCGGGTCGATTCCACCGCCGAGCGTGTACATACAGGTGTCGAGGTCGGGACAGATGCGCACGCCGTGCATCCATGCGTCGTCACCGACGTTGACCACCGCGGTGATCTCGTTTCCGTTGCTCGATGCCGAGTCGCCCGCGGCGACCGGAAACGGCGTCGGACCGAGCAGTTCGCGGACCCCGGACAAAAATCGTGCGCCGCCGACACCGCCGACGAGTACCGTCACCTTCACAACGACCCACTCTAGTGAGTCGGGATCGAGTCGATATCATGGACCACGACGCCGCGCCCGCCATTCGCATCTGATGTGACATTGATGCGTCCGCGCAACACAACTCGTGTCTTACGGGGAGTTCTTGTCGGTCGATGGTATTAAGGAATATTTTGATTCAACTTGACCGGACACGTCTCTGGCGTGTCTAATCACATCAGTGTCATTTCTGGTTCGAGATCGAGAATCGGTGCATCGCAACGAAGTTCGATCACTTGTTCGAATTCGGAAAGGTTGATCGGACACCGTGGTGGTGCCAGATCGCGCCGGACACTTGGTGAAGATCGAGAATGTACGGGTATGAGTGGTGGTGTGGCACCGATGCCGCGCCGCTGTGACGACAGAGAACAACGACTTCCCAGGCAGGAGGCGCCGACGATGGCATTCGACAACGCGATCGGCAATCCCCTTGAACCACACGGACATTCAGAGATCGCGTCCCCGTTGAGTGGGGATGCGAACTACACAACCCTTGGGCCCGTTGATGATTCGTTGATCGGGACACCTGAGGTTTCGCTCGGCGCTGACGAGAACTCGCAGCGTCGTCATCTTTCCTTGGTGCCCAACGACTTCGAGGGCTTGTTCGACGCAATCGAAGACCAATGGCAAGATCGCGCGCTGTGCGCGCAGACCGATCCGGAGGCGTTCTTCCCCGAGAAGGGCGGCTCCACCCGCGAGGCGAAGCGCATCTGCCAGGGCTGCGAGGTGAAGGCCGAGTGCCTCGAGTACGCCCTGCACAACGATGAGCGTTTCGGGATCTGGGGCGGCCTGTCAGAGCGTGAGCGTCGCCGCCTCAAGCGCGGCATCATCTGACGGTTTACTCGGGTCCCCGGTCGATGATGTCCTCGTCGAGACCCAGGTGTGTTGCGACCTGCTGTACCAAGACCTCGTGAACGAGATCGAGTAGGTCCTCGCCCTTCTTCGCCCTGCTCTCCAGCGGCCGGCGGAACAGGATGATCTGCGCCCTCGTCGGCGCTCCGTGGACATCGACCCCCGCGGGCATCAGACGCGCAAGCGGGACGGCTCCGTCGGCGGTCACCTCGTCGGGCCACTGCACGGTTTCGGGGTCACGCGGCAGCAGACGTGGGATTTCGTCGACGGCGATGTCGAGTCCCGAGAGCTCGTCGTGCCAGCGAGCATCTATCTCCGCGAACGCCTCGAGGACAACCGTGTCGAATTCGTCCGATTTGCTGCGCCACGCAGGCACGCCCTGCGGCAACAGCGGGGAGCGCAGCCCCCGGCCCCGTCGGTCGCGGCGTGCTCGACGCGCTGCGTGCACAGCCGAGAGCCGCATATCGGACACCCGGTTCTCCGAGGAGCGCACCGGCGAACCCTGGCCTCGATCGCGCGTTGCGCGCCGCCGTTCGATACGCATGCCGAGATTGTAAGTCTCCACCCACCGGTGTCGACTCGGAGGCGTCGCGCCGCGTGTCGGCCCTCGCTCCCCATGTCAGACCTCGCGCCGCGTGTCGAAACACCGTTCGCCGGGGCGTGGGACTAATCTTTCTGCTGTGAAGCTTCCCCGACAATGCTGCCGCCCGGCTTGCTCCCGGTCGGCGGTTGCGACCCTGACCTTTGTGTACGCCGAGTCGACGGCGGTCATCGGTCCTCTCGCCACGTCGGATGAGCCGCACTCGTGGGATCTGTGTGACGAGCATGCACGACGCATCACCGTGCCGCGCGGGTGGGAAATGCTCCGCAGCGAGCGGGGATTCTCGGCGCCGGTCGCCGAAGACTACGAATTGACGGCCCTTGCCGAGGCTGTACGTGAAGTCGGTGGGCGCGAGGTCGGTGCGCGCGGCATCGCGGGTGCCGTGGGCCGTGCGCCGGGTTTCGACCAGGAGGCGTTCGACGACGTTCGGGCAGGCCGACACCGCGCAGGTACGTCTACGACCGATCTCCGCCCGAGCCCCGACGTGCGTTCGGGGTCCGACGCCGCGCGTCGTAGCGGGGGTGTGAAGCCGCGTCCTGGCAGGCGGGGGCACCTTCGTGTGCTGCCAGACCCGGTCGACTGACGCGCCCGCGAGATCTGGTGGATCAGAATATGGCTGTGTGTGGGCAGCGACGCCATGCGTCGCTAGGCTGACTCTATGCGTACGGATGCCGCCGACCTCGATGATGTCGACGACCTGATTGCGGGCGACTCCGAGGGTCTACTGCAGGCGGCGGCGTTGACCGGTGCGCAGGTGCGTGCCGTTGCCGAGGCCATGCGTGAGGGCGTACTCGAGCCGTTGGCGGCACTGCGGCCCCGAAGCGTTGTGATCGTGCACGGAACGTCGAGTGTTGCCCGCGATGCGGTCGCGCTCGTCGTGGCCTGCGTGGCAACCCGTGTCGACGTGCCCATCGTGTCTGCACCCGCCCTGCCGGGCTGGGTCGGCCCGCTCGACGTGGTCGTCGTCGCCGGTGACGACGCGGGCGACATGGCGCTCGCCGATGCCGCGGCGCGGGCACAGCGTCGACGCGCCGAGGTCGTCGTCGCAGCACCCATCGAGGGGCCGTTACGAGATGCGTTGGGCGGCGGCGGAATCGACCTTTCGCCTCGTCTGCGCGTCGACCCGCGCTTTCGATTCGCGGCGTACGTCGCGACGTTGCTGGCGGTATTCGCATCGCTGTCCGATGTGCGGTTCACCGGTCCGGCGCCGCTCGTGAGCGACATCGCCGACGCACTCGACGACGAGGCGGCGACAGACCATCCCGCCCGCGAGACGTTCCACAACCGCGCCAAGATGTTGGCAGCTCGGCTGGCAGATCGTCGGGTCGTGTGGACCGGCGACGGCCCGGCAGCCTCGGTGGTCGCCGCCCGCAACGCGAAGTCGCTGCTCGCATTATCCGGAAAGGTTTGCGGCACAGCCGATATCGACGCCGTGGCGAGCATTTCGCTGCAGTCGTGGAGTGCGGGGGGCGCGTCCGCCGTCGACTCGATCTTTCACGACCCACAGATCGACGGACCGTTGGCGGCCGAGCCGCCGCGGGTGCTCGCGGTCACGACGGCGTCGAGGCAGTGGTATGCCGAGCGCAGAATTGTCGGCATTCCGGATGCGGAGGCGGTGTTCGGCGACGTCGACGGTGCCGATCCGGCGACGCATCCCGCAGGCCCTGTCGGTCCCGAGGATCTGGCAGACGGACCCGCCGACCTGGTCGGCTATGTGCTTCTCGCTTTGCGTGTCGACATCGCCGCGGTGTATCTGCGCCTGACCGGAATCGGAGACTGATGAAACTGCTCGACGGGGTGGTCCGCCCCTACGCCTGGGGGTCGAGAACGGCTATCGCGTCGCTGCGTCAGAAGCCGGTTCCCTCGCCGCATCCGGAGGCAGAACTCTGGTTCGGCGCGCACGCGGAGGGGCCTGCAACCGTCATCGGCGCAGACGGCGGGCCGGATGGCACGCTGCTCGACGTGATCGACGACGATCCGCAGCAGGCGCTCGGTGCGGCGACCACAGATCGGTACGGCAACCGACTTCCCTTCTTGCTCAAGGTACTTGCCGCCGACGAACCGTTGTCGCTACAGGCTCACCCCAGTGCTGAGCAGGCCCGTGAAGGATTTGAGCGTGAAGAGGCCGCCGGGATACCCATCGATGCGCCGACGCGCAACTATAAGGATGCTTCGCACAAGCCCGAGCTGATCGTCGCGATCTCCGAGTTCGACGCTCTGGCCGGTTTCCGTGATCCCGCGCAGACGATCGACTTGTTGCGCGAACTGCAGGTCTCAGAGCTCGACCCGTATCTGGGATTGCTGGCAGGCCAACCGGACGCCGAAGGGCTGCGCGCGGTGTTCACCACGTGGCTCACCTTGCCCGAATCACGGTTGCGCACCGTGGTTCCCGCCGTACTCGCGGGAGCGGTCGATGCGCTGAACGCGGGATCGCGGTTCGGCCCGGAACTGCGTACGGCACTCGAGCTGGGCGAGATCTACCCCAACGACCCGGGTGTCCTCGCGTCGTTGCTGCTCAACCGGATTCACCTGTCGCCAACCGAAGGGCTGTACCTGCCCGCCGGGGTACTCCACGCCTACCTAAGTGGTACCGGAGTGGAGATCATGGCCAACTCCGACAACGTGCTGCGTGGTGGCCTGACCCCCAAACACATCGACGTGCCCGAGTTGCTGCGCGTCCTCGACTTCACCCCGGTCGACGCCGACGATCTCAAGCCGAGAATCCGCACTGTCGGCACCGAGCGGATCTACTTGACGCCTGCGCCCGAATTCCGGCTCTCGCGTGTCGAGCTGGAGGGTACGGGCCTTCACCAACCGTCGTCGATCTGCTTCGACATGCCCGGTCCGCAGATCCTTGCCGCGCTCGGGGGAACCATCGAGGCACGGCTACCGGGCGACACGCCACTGTCGGTCCCGTCGGGTTACGCGGCATGGATTCCCGACGACGACCCGGACGTCGTCGTGCGAGCGTCGTCGAGTCGGGCGCTGTTCTTCCGCGCACGAGTTCCGGTCAACGACCCCGTGGGGTCGTTCACGGAGGAATAGCTGCGGCGCGGATAGCTGCGGCACTAACCGCTGCCCGACGCGAAGCTGTTCTCAGACAAGTAGTCCGGATCGTTCGGGACGGCCGGGGTAGGGCGCCGGCTGCCCGGGCAGCGGGCCGCTGAAGCTCGACTCCTCCGGCGTCGCGACCATCGTGACGCGGACGCAGGCATCGGATGTTCGCAGCGTCACGTCGTGCGGTTGTGTCCGATCTTGTCTCACTTCGACCGCGTTCAATTCGATTGCGGTGGCGGCAGATTCGTTGTCCGACCCCTGATCGTGGGTGACGACGATCCTTGTCGCACCCGCCGACACGGGGCGCGGCGCGACACCGTCGAAGAGGTGAATCCGGCCGCTGTCGTCGCGACCACCGTGGGGGTCGGCGAATGTCAGGACTCGATGATCGCCGACGCGCTCGACGAGGTGCTGCCATCCATCCGGACGCGAGGTGTGCACCACGACTCGACCTCCGGTCGCGACGATCCGCAGCACGACCTGTGCGGCAAGGCGTGCATCGCCGACCAGGGAGACCTCTGATATGCCGGGGCCGAACAGTCGCGACGTGACGGCACGACCGGTGTGATCGGCGCCGATCAACTGCCCGCAGCCACTCACCTGAATCCGCAGGGCGTCGAGCAGGGTGTGGGCCTGTGCGCCCGATGTCGCGTGCAGTCCGCGGTGCACCCGATGCGCGGCGGCATACGGAAGCGACGCCGCGAGGGCGTCGAACTGCCGTCCGTCGAGCGGGGTCGCCCCTGTCGGCCAGGTGTCGACGACGCGTCCGGCGTCCGGGACGTCGTCGACGCGCATGAGCGCGCGCACCCGGAGGTCGCCGTCCTGTCCGTGGGAAAGAGTGAGGGTGAGCGTCGTCGCGAGCGCTGCGGGGCAGGGCGTACCGAATACGCGCGGTAGCTCGCGGGGGTCGATGGTCGCGGTGCGGAAGCGGATTCGTCCCGCCATGACCTGCGACCATTCTTCTCTCATCGAGCTGAGCTCCGAGCCATGCGTCAATTGCGTTGTGAGCGAGTCCATCTCGCTTGCGGTGAGCGGGGTGGCGACGAGGCCGCATTCGCGAAGTCGACGCGCCACCCGGCGCGTGGTGATGGTCGCGGTCCGCAGCGCGCCGGTCGCGCCTCCGCCGCGGCGGGCAACCGCGCTGGGGCATTGGGTCGGATCGAGTCGCAGGACGACGAAGGTGCTGCGGTGCGTCGTCGCGGGAAGCGGGCCGAGGGTGCGTTCGTAGATCGCGGCCGCTTGTCCCGCTCCGCCGACTCGGACACCGTGGCTGATCACGTCGATCGACGAGAGAGGGATGTCGAAGGGGTTGATGCACCCGGCGAGGGTCGCCAGCGGCAGCTCTGGTTCGGCCGTCTCGCATCCGAACGGGGACAGGAACGTCGGGGTGCAGCGTGCGGGGGAGACCCTCAGGACGGTGATCATCGTGCCCCCTGCCCAGCGGACACCGAGAGGGCCATCTTCTGTGGATAGACCAGTCGGCGAGACGCGCTGTTGGCGACCGGATGTCGGTACGTCGAATGGGGCGGGTGCGAGTTCGGGGAGTCGACGCCTGGCTCGGGACCAGTAGAAGCCGAGTCGACGGATCATGTTGCCCGCCAGAGACTGTCGGCCGGTTATCGGGACAAGTGTCAACGCCACGAGCGCTGCCACGCCGAGTGCGGCGACCCCCGCTCGGCCGCCCGCGACCCACCAGCCGACGAACCCGGCTGCCAGCAGCGCCTCGATCCCGACCAGTGTCGCGAATCCGGGTAGCCGTGATCGTGCGGACGGCCCCGTGTCGAACGCCATGTACTCGCTCCCCTCTCGCCACACCCGGTACCAGCCCGCGCACCGGCAGGCCCCGTATACGTATCACCCAGTAGTAGAGCGTTTTCCACGCCGCTGTGCGTCGAATCGGGCGTTGTCCACAGCCGAGGTGCAACGTCGGATTGTCGGTTTTGTGCGGGTCTGGTTCGGTTAGGCTACTACCGCGCCGGTCAGCCGTCGCGACGTTGTGCCGCTACGTGTCACGTGAGAAGTCCCCTGACGCAGGCGGTGCCACGGGAGTGCGCGGGTGACGAAGTGGGGGAGGGAAGCGATGGCGCGTCAACTGACCACCAGAGCGCAGGTCAACGGATACAGATTCGTGTTGCGGCGCCTCGATCACGCGCTGATCCGTCGAGATGTGCGCATGTTGCACGATCCGATGCGATCACAGGGGCGTGCGCTGGCGGTCGGGGCGGTACTCGGCGTGCTCGTGCTCGCGGGATTCGCGGTATGGGGCCTTGTCAGTCCGCAAGGCTCCGTTGGCAAGTCGACCATCATCGCGGCGAAAACCGGCGGCACCTACGTCGTCATCGACGGCACCGTGCACCCGGTATTCAACCTGGCGTCGGCACGACTCATCACGGGCAGCGACGAGAAGCCGGCGTCGGCGTCGGAGAAGAAGCTGGCCCGCTACCCGCGCGGTCCGTTGCTCGGCATTCCCGGTGCGCCGTCGGCCCTGCCGGTCTCGCGCGTCTCCGCGTGGACTGTATGCGACAGTATCGATGCGAGTGCGGCCGATGGGACGTCGGGGATCGGTGCGGGGTCGGGACGCGCGGCGGCCGGAGCGCTGTCGGTCGTCGCGGGCGAACCGGTACTCGGGACGGACATCCGCGCCGCAGGCGCCGACGACGCCCTGTACGTGACCGACGGCTCGGGTGCGTTCCTGATCTACCAACTCGACCGTGACGGCCACCCGACACCCGTTCGCGCGCAGGTGGATACCTCCAGTGTTCCGGTGCTGCGGGCGCTGGGACTCGAGGGCCGGACGCCTCGGCCGATCAGTCGCGGACTACTCAACACCTTTCCCGAAGTCGACCCGTTGACACTCCCCGACATTCCGGGTCAGGGTGGCGTGAGTTCACCCGCGGGCGTCGGTTCACCGTGGGCCGGGGGCGCACGCGTCGGCTCGGTCATCAAGACGTCCGCGGCCAACGGTGTCGTCGAGTACTACGTTGTGCTGCGCGGCGGTGTGCAACCCATCAGTGCCGCCGCGGCAGAGATTCTCCGACTCGCGGAGCGCGACGACGCCGCGCCCGTGGCAACCGTCGCGCCGGGCGTCGTCGCATCGACACCTATGCGCGACGAGTTGCCGATCGCCGATTTCCCCACGACGACAACGCATCTCGTCACACCCGGCGAGGGCACCGTGTGCCGGGCATGGGTGCGCGGTGCTGACGCCGACGCCGCTCGGACAACGCTGCTCGTCGGGGACGCGCTGCCGCTGCCGGACGGGTCGAAACCGGTGCGGGTCGCGAGCGCCGACGGATCGGGCCCCGGCGTCGACCAGGTGTACGTGCGACCGGGGTCGGGCGCCTACGTTCAGGTCACCGGCAACGAATCAGACAGTGCGCGTGCGGAATCGCGCTTCTACGTCGCCGATACCGGTGTGCGCTACGGCGTGCCGGACGCGAAGACGGGGTCGGTTCTGCGACTCGGCGCATCGCCGACGCCCGCTCCGTGGGATGTGATCTCACTGCTCGTCGCGGGGCCGACGCTCTCGCGCGAGAACGCGCTCGTCGCGCACGACGGCGTGGCTCCCGACCCGGCAGGCATCGCGGTCAACCCGCCGGAGAGCGCGCAGCAGACCGGCGGCTAGAGCGCCCCGCGGTTACCCGCTACTGGGTGCTCAGGTGACCGGACCGCCGACGATGTTGCCGACGATGCCCCGAATGATGTTGGTGCCGTCCTCTTCTCGGAGTTCGGAGTACCACTGCGCTGTCTTCTCGGGGTCCTTCGCGTGTGTCACGTCGCAGCGCTTGCGGGCACGCAGGACGAGGTCGCCCGCTCGCTCGGCACGCGCGGCCTGGTAGTCGTCGAGCGCGGCGTACACGTCGTCGGGGTGATCGCGGAAGGCGAACTGCAAGGCCACGGCGTCTTCCATTGCCGAACAGCCGCCCTGCCCGATGTCGGGAGTGGTGTTGTGCGCGGCGTCGCCGAGTACCGCCACGCGGCCCTTGACCCAGGTGTCGAAAGGGTCGAGGTCGAGGATCTCGACGCGGTTCGTCGTTGCGGGATCGAGCTTCTCGATGAGCGTCTGCACCCCTGGTGCCCAGCCGTCGAACTCCTTGGTGAGCACCTCGCGGGCGGTTCCCCGCTCGAAGGGCTGCCCCTCGGGCATCGGGACGTCGAAGAAGAAGTAGAAGCGGTCGCCCGCGACCGGCATGACCGAAACCCGTTTGCCGTCACCGACGTACGTCGTCCACTCGGTCGACGGACCGATGGCGGGATCAGTGGCGACGAGGCCGTTGAAGTTCACGTATCCCGCGTAGCGTCGGGTGACCGGGCCACCAAGAACATATTCGCGAGTCAGCGACTTCGCGCCGTCGGCGCCGATCACGATGTCGCCGCTGGCACTGGTGCCGTCGGCGAAATGCACTGTGGCCGCGTCAGGTCCGTCTTCAACGGACACCATCTTCATGCCGAAGTTGATGTCGTCGAATCCGTAGGCGTTCATGAGCATGAGCTGCAGCTCGGCCCGCGCGATGGGGTATGGGCGTTGGCCTACCTCGTCGATCAGCGGCTGCATGCTGAACCGGCACATCGTCTCGCCGGTGTGGCCGTCGATGTAGCTCATGGTCTCCACGATGCCTCCGAGCGCCGCGGTCTCTTCCTCGAGTCCGAGGTGATTGAGGCACTTGACGCCGTTGGACCACACCGAGATCGCGGCGCCGACCGGCTTGTTCTCGGTCACCTGCTCGTAGACCTCGACGTCGAATCCGAGTTGCTTCAGGGCGATGGCGGCGCTCATGCCGCCCATGCCTGCACCGATGATGACTGCCTTCACGTTGTCTTCCCTTCCACCATGAACAGGCTAGGGCCGAACGTGGCGTCGCGCGCGGCGAGGTCGATTGTGTGTCGGCGTGTGATCGTCAGTCGAGTGGCAAGCCGCCGACCATCGAGGTCACCATCGTTTGCCACTGCGTGATGATCGTCTCGAGGTCGAGGCCGACGACCTCGGTCAGGTGCTTGACGGCGGTGGCGCCGAGCGGAGTCAACAGGGCGATCGCCGTCACCTCGACGGGATCCGGGAAACCCAACTGCCGCAGCAGGATCTGGACGTGCATGCTCGACGCTTGGGACACCGGGTGGCTCCAGAACTCGGTGCCCGGTAGGTCTGCCTCGAGCAGGATGTCGAGGTGAGCCGCGTTCATCTTCAACCGCGCGGCACCGTAGGCGAGGAGGCGTTCGAGGGGATCGGCGCCCGGTCCGAGTGGCGCGGGACCCGAGAGGTAGGACTGCTGTAGCTCCGATTCGGAGTGGTCGAGGAGGGCGAACATCAACCCGGTTCGGCTACCGAACCGCCGGAACACGGTGCCCTTACCGACGCCTGCCTCGCGCGCGACCGCATCCATCGTGACCGCGGCGGCGCCGTGATTGTCGATGAGGTTCTTCGCTGCGGCGAGCAGCAATCGCCGATTACGCGCCGCGTCAGCGCGTTCGACGCTGTCGGGTTGGGTCAACTGCAGTGACCGTGGTCCTCCCTCGACCTCTTTACGCATGTGATGAGCCTAACGGTTGACGGATCCGCACTGCGGATCGAATCTGGTGGAACAAATCGGACCGCGGTCCGGTTTACCAAGCAAGTGTAACGCCATGTAAAGGAGAAGTCTCGTGCCAGATCACGACATCACAGCACAGAACGCCAACGTCACGGTCGCGGTGTTGGTCGGCAGCCTGAGGTCGGCGTCGATCAACAGGCAGCTCGCCGAGTCCGTCGTCGGCAAGGCCCCCGCGGGCATCGAGTTCTCGGTGGTCGACAACATCGGTCGTGTGCCGTTCTACAACGAAGACATCGACTACGCGCCGGGTTCGGGCGATGGCGTACTCGATCCCGAGGTCGTCGCGCTTCGGGAGCGGGTCGCCGCCGCGGATGCCCTATTGATCGTCACGCCCGAGTACAACGGGTCGGCTCCCGCGGTGCTGAAGAATGCCATCGACTGGCTGTCCCGGCCTTACGGCTCGGGCGCGCTGACCGGTAAGCCGGTCGGTGTCATCGGGGTGGCGCTGGGGCGCTTCGGGGGCGCGTGGTCGCGTGAGGACATTCGCAAGTCGGTGAAGATCGCGGGTGGCCAGGTCGTCGAGGAGGTGGAGTTCGGAGTATCCGGAAGCCAGCTCGGCGACTCGGGCCGACTTCCCGCCGAGGTCATCGACGGGGCCGTCGACGCCGTGCGGGTACTGGGATCCGAGGTTGCCGTAGCTGTATGAGGTGCTGATCGGCGAGAGCCTGTGGCGGCCGCCCGTGTCGGAAGAATCACAAATGTGTGAGTCCCGACCAGGGCGGCCGTTGCGTTTCGCGAGGCGACACGCCGGACTTCACGATCGTGTAGGCCCGCGACCTGCGACTTTCATCAATGTGATTACAAGCTCTAGTGGTGCAACCAAATGTCAGACACAAGGTGTAGTGTTTGGGACACCAGCAAGGCCGACGACGGGGATCGCTTGTAACCCTCAGCGACGGCGGTGAGGTCGGTGACCCAGATCACTATCTTCACACTGGAGAATCACCTGAGGCAGTACGACGTCACCACGACCGAGGAGCAATCTGATGGCCATCACCGTCTACACCAAGCCGGCCTGCGTGCAGTGCAATGCCACCTACAAGGCTCTCGACAAGCAGGGGATCGAGTACGAGATCGTCGACATCACCCAGGATGCGGACGCTCGCGATTACGTCATGGCTCTCGGTTACCTGCAGGCCCCCGTCGTCGTCGCCGACGACGAGCACTGGTCGGGCTTCCGTCTCGATCGCATCAAAGCTCTGGCAACACGCGCAGCCTGAAGCCTCCGCATCACGATCCGAAGGGGAAGCCGGATCGAATGTCTCTCACAGCACCATCTCTTAGTCCGCAAACGTCTCTCGAGTCACCGCTGATCGTCTATTTCTCATCGGTGTCGGAGAACACCCATCGGTTTGTCGAGAAGCTGGGAATGCGCGTCGCGCGCATCCCGGTTCTCGACGGCGAGCGGCGAGGGGGTGCGGTGTTCGAGGTCGACGAGCCCTACGTCCTGATCTGTCCCACCTACGGTGGCGGCAAACCGTCGTCGACGGGAAGCAACGGTTTCGTGCCGAAGCAGGTCATCAAATTCCTGAACAACACACACAATCGTTCGCTGATCCGTGGCGTCATTGCCGCGGGGAACACGAACTTCGGCGAGGAGTACTGCCTCGCGGGCGACATCATCTCCCGTAAGTGCTCCGTTCCGTACCTCTACCGATTCGAGCTCATGGGCACTTCCGACGACGTCGACCGCGTCCGTAGCGGGTTGGCCGACTTCTCGCGAAGCGACGCCTTCGTCGACCCCGAGACGGCCGTCAACGTCCGCGCCTGAGTGTCGGTAGCGCCCGCTATCGTCTCGACCATCCGGCAACCCTTCCACCACCTCCACACGCACCCCATCTCCGAGGAGTCTCTTCGTGTCGCCTACCGCATCCGTCTCGGAATCCACAGTCCCAGACACCACTACGTCGGCGAGTGTGTCGGGCGTACACGCCGGCCCGGCCGATCACGACCCGGGCGAGCTCGACTACCACGCGCTCAACGCGATGTTGAACCTGTACGACATCGACGGGAAGATCCAATTCGAGAAAGACCGCGAGGCTGCGCATCAGTACTTCCTGCAGCACGTCAACCAGAACACGGTGTTCTTCCACGATCTCGACGAGAAGCTCGACTACCTCCTCGAGGAGAACTACTACGAGCCAGAGGTGCTCGCCAAGTACGACCGCGAGTTCGTGAAGCTGCTCTTCGGTCACGCCTACGGCAAGAAGTTCCGTTTCCCCACGTTCCTCGGAGCGTTCAAGTACTACACCAGCTACACGCTCAAGACCTTCGACGGAAAGCGCTACCTCGAGCGCTTCGAGGATCGCGTGTGCATGGTCGCGCTGACGCTCGCCGACGGCGACACGTCGCTGGCGCGTGCGCTGGTCGACGAGATCATCGAGGGCCGATTCCAGCCTGCGACACCGACGTTCCTCAACTCGGGCAAGAAGCAGCGCGGCGAGCCGGTGAGTTGCTTCCTGCTTCGCATCGAAGACAACATGGAATCCATTGGGCGAGCGATCAATTCGGCGCTGCAACTGTCCAAGCGTGGCGGTGGCGTCGCGCTGCTGCTCAGCAACATCCGTGAGCACGGCGCGCCGATCAAGAAGATCGAGAACCAGAGCTCGGGTGTCATCCCGATCATGAAGCTGCTCGAGGATTCGTTCTCGTACGCCAATCAGCTCGGCGCACGGCAGGGTGCGGGCGCGGTGTACCTGCACGCCCACCACCCCGACATCTACCGCTTCCTCGACACCAAGCGCGAGAACGCCGACGAGAAGATCCGCATCAAGACGCTGAGCCTCGGTGTGGTCATCCCCGACATCACCTTCCAGCTCGCCAAGAACAACGACGACATGTACCTGTTCAGCCCGTACGACGTCGAGCGCGTCTACGGCGTGCCGTTCGCCGACATCAACGTGACGGACAAGTACCACGAGATGGTCGAGGACCGTCGGATTCGCAAGACCAAGATCAAGGCGCGTGAGTTCTTCCAGACCCTCGCCGAGCTGCAGTTCGAGTCGGGTTACCCCTACATCATGTTCGAGGACACGGTGAACCGGGCGAACCCGATCGACGGAAAGATCACCCACTCCAACCTGTGCTCGGAGATCCTGCAGGTCTCGACTCCGTCGACCTACAACGATGATCTCTCGTATTCCCATGTGGGCAAAGACATCTCGTGCAACCTCGGCTCACTCAACATCGCCAAGACCATGGATTCTCCCGATATCGGGCAGACGATCGACACGGCCATCCGCGGCTTGACCGCGGTGAGCGACCAGACGGCGATCACCTCGGTGCCCTCGATCGAGAAGGGCAACAACGATTCGCATGCCATCGGCCTCGGCCAGATGAACCTGCACGGTTACCTTGCCCGCGAACGCATCTTCTACGGTAGCGACGAGGGCATCGACTTCACGAACATGTACTTCTACACGGTGCTGTTCCACGCACTGCGGGCGTCGAATGCGATTGCGCGCGAACGTGGTAGGTCGTTCGCAGGCTTCGAGAAGTCCACGTATGCCAGCGGCGAGTTCTTCGACAAGTACACCGATCGGGCGTGGGTGCCCGCGACCGACCGGGTGCGGGAGCTGTTCGCCGAGGCCGAGATCGACATCCCGACGCAAGACGACTGGCGTGAGCTGAAGGCCGCGGTGGCACGCGACGGCATCTACAACCAGAACCTGCAGGCGGTGCCCCCGACCGGCTCGATCAGCTACATCAACCACTCGACGAGTTCGATCCACCCGGTCGCGGCGAAGATCGAGATCCGTAAGGAAGGCAAGATCGGCCGCGTCTACTACCCGGCGCCGTACATGACGAACGACAACCTGGACTACTACCAGGATGCGTACGAGATCGGCTACGAGAAGATCATCGACACCTACGCCGCCGCCACCCAGCACGTCGACCAGGGGTTGAGTCTGACGCTGTTCTTCAAGGACACCGCCTCCACCCGCGACGTCAACAAGGCGCAGATCTACGCCTGGCGCAAGGGGATCAAGACGCTCTACTACATCCGTCTGCGTCAGATCGCGTTGGAGGGTACCGAAGTAGAGGGCTGCGTCAGCTGCATGCTGTAACCACCACACCCCGCACACCTCCACAACCCTCAACACCGCCGCAGGAGGCGACCATCATGACCGCAGGCACGCACAGTCCCGCAGACGGCGCACCCATCAAGCTGGTGAGCCGGGTATCGGCCATCAACTGGAATCGGGTGCCCGACGAGAAGGACGCGGAGGTGTGGGATCGCCTGACCGGTAACTTCTGGTTGCCCGAGAAGGTTCCTGTCTCCAACGACATCCCGTCGTGGAACACGTTGACGGAGTACGAGAAACAACTCACGATGCGCGTGTTCACGGGCCTCACGCTGCTCGACACCATCCAGGGCACCGTGGGTGCTGTGTCGCTGATCCCAGACGCGACCACGCCGCACGAGGAGGCGGTGCTGACCAACATCGCGTTCATGGAGTCGGTGCACGCGAAGAGCTACAGCTCCATCTTCTCCACGCTGTGCTCCACCAAGGAGATCGACGAGGCGTTCCGGTGGTCGGAGGAGAACGAGCAACTCCAGCGCAAGGCGCAGATCGTCATGGACTACTACCGTGGCGACGATCCACTCAAGCGGAAGGTCGCCTCGACGCTGCTCGAGTCGTTCCTCTTCTACTCCGGTTTCTACCTCCCGATGTACTGGTCGAGTCGGGCCAAGCTCACCAACACCGCCGATCTCATTCGCCTGATCATCCGCGACGAGGCCGTGCACGGTTACTACATCGGGTACAAGTACCAGCGCGGGTTGGAGACGCAGACCCCCGAGCGTCGACAGGAGCTCAAGGACTACACCTTCGAGTTGTTGTTCGACCTGTACGACAACGAATCCGATTACACCGAGGCGCTTTACGACGAGGTCGGGCTCACCGAGGACGTCAAGAAGTTCCTGCGCTACAACGCGAACAAGGCGTTGATGAATCTCGGCTACGAGGCGATGTTCCCGCGCGACGACATCGACGTGAATCCCGCGATCTTGTCGGCGCTGTCGCCCAACGCTGACGAGAACCACGACTTCTTCTCCGGTTCGGGTAGCTCGTATGTCATCGGCAAGGCGGTCAACACCGAGGACGAGGACTGGGACTTCTGACACCCTGATCTGGCTGACGGTCCACAAAGACCGGAAAGAGGCCCGGATCTGCAGTTTCTGCAGATCCGGGCCTCTTTTCGTGGCGTGCGCTGCGGGGTTGCAATGGCCTCAGGGCAGGTAGGCGGCGAGCAGTCTGTCCAGCGCAACATGGGACTGCTCGCGTGCCAGGTCGGTGTCGGTGTGCTGCGCCGTCCACAGAGCCGCTTCGTTCATCGCACCTGAGAGTTGTGCGGTGGACGCATCGAGAAGGTCGTCTGCGACTCCGACGTCACGGAGCGCCTCGCGCAGGTGTGTTGCCGAGTTCGCTGCGTCGAGCCGACGCCATTCCTGCCAGCCGATCACCGCCGGGGCATCGATGAGCAGGATGCGTACGGCGGAACCGTCCGTGATCGCGTCGAGGAACGCGTGTGATCCTGCCCGGAGCTGCTCGCTCGGCTGCGTGCCCGCATCCTGCGCCGCCGCGACGACAGCCCGTGCGACGTCGGACTGGAGCGCAGCGGCGACCGCGCCGAACAACCCGGCCTTGTTTCGATAGTGGTGGTAGACCGCTCCTCGCGTAACCCGGGCTTCGCGGGCGACGTCGTCGAGGGACACCTCGCTGAAGCCTCGGGTGGCGAACAGTTCAGTCGCCGAGTCGAGGATGCGTTGGGCCGTCTGAGCAGCGGCGGCCGCGGAGGCACGGGGCATGACGCTCTTCCTTTACGTACAGAGAGTATGTAAGCTGATCTCGTTACATTCACATTGTATGTATAGGAGTGCTCCATGGCCGTCACCAGCCTGTATCCAGTTCTCATGTCGCGCGATGTCGAGGCTGCGGCGTCGTTCTACCGCGACCTCATCGGCTTCGAGACGACCTTCGAATCCGATTGGTATGTCAGCCTGCGCCTGGGCGACTACGAACTGGCGATCCTTGCTCACGATCACCCGACGGTTCCGAGCGGATACGGTGAGCTTCCGCGAGGAGTGATCGTGAACGTCGAAGTCAGCGACGTCGACGGCGTCCACAATCGGCTGGCCGGCTCGGCGGGGGTGAATGTGGTGTTGCCTCTTCGCGACGAGGACTTCGGTCAGCGACATTTCATCATTGCCGCACCCGACGGCGTGCTGCTCGACATCATCGAGCCCGTTGCCCCCAGCGAGGAGTACGCGGACGCCTACGTCCAGGCATGAATGCCCGCGGCCGGCCGAACAGCGGCTATTCCTGTACGAGCCTGTCGTAGAGATCGCCGAGTTCGTCGACGGCTTCGGCGATGTCGCCGGGAGCCACCCCTGACGCCCGTAAGGCCGCGCGTAACGCCGTGCCGTCGAGGTCGGTGAGCGGGTTGCTGCGTGTCGGCCGAGGTAGCGGCGGCAGCGGCGCATGCGTCCCGAAGAAGTCGACGGCGCTGAGGGTCTCGTGCTCGGTGCTCGGATCGCCGTCGCTCCCATCGCCGTCGCTTTCATCTCCGAGGCCTGACGTGCCCTGGGCGGCAGACTCGTCGGAATCCGTGTCGCTGTTGTTGCCGAGGGCGTCGAGCAGGGACGGTAGGTCGGTGCCCATGACCGTGAACAGGGCGAGCGGGGAGCGGTCGATCTCCGCGGCAACCTCGTAGGCGACGGCCAGCACGTGAATGCACCGGACCGCCTCGTCGGGACAGCTGCACTGCGAGGCGACGTCGGCTGACTCCGTCGGCCCGAGCAACTCTCCGACGATCGGCGGTTGTTCGCCACGCGCCACCGACATCACCTCTGCGACGCCCGCACGGCTGCGGAGCAGTGTGGCGACGGTGTCGACGTCGACCGTACGCATCGAGAGGATCACGTCGAACGGGTCGAGTTGGCTGCCCTCGACCGACGCCGTCACCTGGCCGGGGCGGATGGAAAGGCGATGCACGTGGCGGTCGCGAAAGTATCGTCGCGCCTTGCTGATTCGTCGGCTGTCCGCTGACTCGGTAACCGAGCCGGAGCGCTGCGCCACGGTGGCGTCGGCGATGTCGGTGCGGCCCTCGACAACGTCGACGAAGGCGCGCGACCAGCGGGTCACCGCGTAGCCGCGGACCGGCACCGTCCCGCGCCTCATCGCGTCTGCCTCAACCGGTCGTGTGTGGAGACGTGCTTTCTCATTCGCTGACCGCCTCGTCGCGGAGGCGGAAGAGGTCGAACAGTTCGTCGTCGCCGAGGTCGCCGATCCAGTTCTCGCCCGCCGACACGGTCAGTCGCGAAAGCTCGCGTTTCTTGGCGACCATGTCATCGATGCGTTCCTCCAGGGTGCCGACGCAGACGAATCGTCGGACGTGGACTCGTTGGTGCTGGCCGATGCGGTAGGCGCGATCGGTCGCCTGATCTTCGACGGCGGGGTTCCACCAGCGGTCGACATGCACGACGTGGGTGGCGGCGGTGAGGTTCAATCCGGTGCCGCCCGCCTTCAGCGTGGCGACGAGGATCGGGGGAGAGTCGGCCGCCGATTCCTGTGTGGAACCCCATGTGTCGCCCTGGAACTGCGCGACCATCCGGTCGCGATCAGCGCGGCCAATACCCCCGTGTAACAACGGAATCGGAGTGTCGAGCTGCTCGGACAACCAGGTCGCCAGCATCTCTCCGAACGCCGCGAACTGGGTGAAGACGAGCGCTTTGTCGCCATCGTCGACGAGCGTGGTCGCGATGTCGCCGAGCAGTTCGAGCTTCCCCGAGCGGTGGCGGTCTCGCCGCATCATGGGTGAACCGTCGCCGAGATAGTGTGCCGGATGATTGCACACCTGCTTGAGGCGCGTCAGCGCGGCGAGGACGGTCCGCCTGCGCATGGCACGCTGCTGCTTGTCGCGTAGCGCGACCATGAGGTCGTCGATGATCGCGCGGTAGAGCGCAGCCTGTTCGACGGTGAGGTTCGCGCGCACGGTGATCTCGGTCTTCTCCGGGAGATCGCTGATGATCGAGGGGTCGGTCTTCTCCCTGCGCAGGATGAACGGTCTGGTAACGCGGTTGAGTCGTCGGAGTGCATCGGGATCCCGGTCGCGTTCGATGGGTTCGGCGAACCGCGCCCGGAACATCGACGCCGAGCCGAGTAGGCCGGGATTCACGAGGTCGATCACGGCGCGCAGGTCCTCGAGACGGTTCTCGACGGGCGTGCCGGTCAGTGCGAGCCGATGACGGGCGGGGATGGCGCGCAACGCTTTTGCGGCGGCTGTTCTGACGTTCTTCACATGCTGCGCCTCGTCGACCACGACGCGTCGCCACTGCTGCGCGGCCAACAGCTCACGATCCCTGGTGGCGATCGCGAAGGTGGTGATCACCACGTCGACGTCGGCGATCGTCGACGCGAATGTGGCGCTGCGGGCACGATCGGCGCCGTGGTGGACATGCACCCGCAGGCTCGGTGCGAAGTGGTTCACTTCGCGAGACCAGTTGCCCACCAACGACATCGGGCACACGACGAGCGTCGGGGTGTGGTCGGTCGGCGCGCCGTCGCGTTCGGCACACAGCAGGGCGATGACCTGGATGGTCTTGCCGAGTCCCATGTCGTCGGCGAGTACGCCTCCGATGCCCAGATCGCTCAGGTGGGCCAACCACTCGAGTCCGCGCTGCTGATAGGGGCGGAGAACCGCTCGTAGTTCCGGTGGTGCCGGGACCGGGTCGGCTCGCAGCGTCGAGCCGGCGGCGACGTCGTCGAGCCAGCCGAGGCCGCGGACGGAACCCACTGGGATGGGGAGGGTGTCGGCGGTGCCCGTCACGAGTCCGAACAGCTCTCCCATGTCGGCGGGCTCGCCGGACGCGCGCAACGCCCGTTGGGTACGGATGAAGGTGGCGGCACGCGTCAACGCCGCACCTTCCGCGCGCATCCATACGCCGCGCACTCGAACGAGATCGCCCTTCTGCCTGGACAATTCGTCGAGATCGGTATCGGTGAGCGTGATCGCGTCCGGACCGTCGCCCAGAGCGAGGCGCCATTCGAACTCGCGCATCTCGCGTAGCCCGACCATCCGTGCGGGTGCGCCGCCGCCCGATACTGGTGCCGCGCGTAGTCCGAGAGACGGCCGCACATCGGCGATCGTGCGCGGCAGGAGTACGGGAAAACCCGCATCGGCGAGCAGCGCGGTGCCGGACGCCAGCAGGTGTTCGACGCTGTCTGTCGGCAGCAGGAAGTCGAGGGTGTTGCGGTCGGGGTCGGCCTTGGCGAGTTCGCCGAACGCGCGGACAGCAGACGCGAGTTCGGTGGTCACCTGGTCGAGCTCGTGTGCGTCGAGGCGGTGTGGCGCAACGGGTTCGGTGTGGCCGTCGGGTGCGCGGCGGCACACCTGGAGTCGCCAGCGCGGATCGGGAGGGGGTTCGTCGTCCCATGCGCCGAAGGTGTCGTCGGGATCGGGCAGGTCCGCGGGTTCGAACAGCCGGAACACCAGCAGCGACTCGTCCTGGGGTGCGCTGCCCGCCCACTGGTTCCACGCTGTGTGCGCGGCGGGTCTGCGGGCGGCGTCGGGTGCCGCGGCGTCGTCGACCAGCGCTGCGAGCACGGGTGTCGACGGCCGTGCGGGGCCCAGCCGTGCTGCCGAGTCGGCGAGACGTGCGCGGCATGCGTGGTCGACCAATTCGCCCGCGAAGTCGGCGAGCGCCTCCGCTCCGCCGTTATGGGTGAGGGCATCCGGTGCCCCGGCGGTGATCACCGTCATCCAACTGCGCCATGCCGCAGTGGGAATGGGCGTCCAGCGGACGACGGTCTCGCCGCCCAGGTCAGTGACAACCGGCGCGACCGAACCTGCGGCGACGAACCGGCGCACGCCGTCGAGCATCATCCGGTACCAGCGGACGTCGCCCGCCACGGGCGTCGAACGGGATGCGTCGAGCGCAGCGACCGCCGATGACGTTCCCAGTGTGATCGCGGCGACGAACTCACGGCGTCCGGTCGCCGCGACCATCCCGATGTCACGTCGAAAGCGCTTGCCCGCCAACAGTTGTGCGAGCTCTTCTGGCAGCTCCGCGTCGGTATCGAGCCAGATGGCCATGCCGATACCCGGCCGCCAGAGTGTGTGCCAGCCGGGCGCCTGTGGCGCGCTACGTCGTGTCGCCGTGATGGACATTCAAATTCAGCATGATGCGCACGCGTGGTCGAGACGCGACAGGGTGGTCGAGAAGGCGGGGTTTTCGGGCAGGTCGGAGTATCCATCGGGAATGGCGGACATGGTTCGAGATTAGCGGCCGACCACGACACGTCGTGGTCGAGAGTGGTGGAAGCTGCGCGAGGTGCCGCCTCACGCGCCACACTGGTCGCATGACCTCTCCGACGGACGCAGCCGACGCTTCCACCCAGGAGTCCGGATCGCCCGGGTCCGACTCGCCACACTTCCCGTCTCAACCCACCACCGACGCCGGACCGGCCACCCAGTCGGAGGCGCTGGCAGCCGGACCGACCGAGTACGCCTCCACGGAGGGCTCGGTGGGCAAGGCGGCGCGCAAGAGGGTGCCCAGGACGTCGCTGGGGGAGTGGGACCCGTCAACACGCGGCCACGACGCGTTGCACACCATCCTGTCGCAGAACGAGATTCGCGATCAACGACTGCTCCCCATCCGGCACGGCCGGATGGCGGCGTCGCCGTGGACCTATTACCGGGGAGCCGCGGCCGTCATGGCGGCCGACCTCGCATCGCGGCCGAACACCGGCATCCACGTGCAGATGTGCGGCGACGCCCATGTGCTGAATTTCGGGATGTGGAACACGCCCGAGCGGACACTCGCCTTTGATCTCCGTGACTTCGATGAGACGCTGCCGGGGCCGTTCGAATGGGACCTGCTGCGCTTTGTCGCGAGCCTCGTCGTCCTCGCTCGGGACAACGGCATCGACGAGAAGACGGCGGTCAAGGCGGTTCGCGCAGGATTCACCGGCTACCGCGACTCGATCAGCACCTATGCGACGTGGCCGATCCTCGACGTGTGGTCGGCAAAGGTCTCCGCGGACGACCTGGTGGGGTACCTGGCTCCGGATGAGGGCGCTCAGTTGGACAAGTACCTCACCAAACGCGCCGCGAAGCGGAGCAACAGGGGAGCGTCGAAGAAGTTCACCCACCTCGTCGACGGCAGACGGACCATCACCGAGGACCCGCCGTACCGTACGCACGAGCTGGAGCAGTTCGACGATGTACTCAACGACGTCCTGCTGGGCTACTACGGCTCCATCCGGGAGAACATCGCGGCGTTGCTGCGTCGCTTCGATCTCGTCGACGTCGTGCAGCAGGTGGTGGGCGTCGGCAGCGTCGGGATGCGTGTCTATCTCACCCTCAACGAGGAGCACCAGACCGGCGACCCGCTGTTCTTCCAGATCAAACAGGCCGCGCCGTCGGTGTACGAGAAGTTCCTCGGCCCCAGCGTGTACCCCAATCACGGACAGCGAGTGGTCAACGGGCAGCGACTGATCCAGAGTGCGTCGGACAGTTTTCTCGGATGGTCCACGATCCGCGACTGGGATTTCTACATCAGGCAGTTCCGTGACGGAAAGGTCATTCCCGACGGCAAATCGGTTGCGCCACGGCTCGCGACCTTCGCCACTGCGTGTGGCCATGTTCTCGCCCGTGCCCACGCACGCAGCGGTGACGCGAGGGCGATCAACGAGTACTTCGGCAAGTCGGACAAGACCCAGGAATCCGTGGTCGCTTTCGCACAGGCATACGCCGACCAAACCGAGCGAGACCACGCCCAACTGGTCGCCGCGATCGACGATGGGACGGTCGAGTCGGCGCCCGGCTGGCCGTGAGTGGCCGTCAGTCCACTTCTGCGAGCCGCCCGGTCGCGACGTCGAAGACGAATCCCCTCAGCGAACTGGTCTTGGTGATGAACGGGCTGTTCCGGATGCGCGTGAGCGACTGTCGGACGTCCTCCTCGACGTCGGGAAACGCCTCGGCCGCCCACTCGGGCTTCTGACCGATTTCGGTCTGGATCTCGCGTTTGAACTCATCGTCGGTGAACGTCAGCATGCCGCAGTCGGTGTGGTGGATGAGGATGATCTCCGTTGTCCCGAGCAGCCGCTGGCTGATGGCGAGCGAACGGATCTCGTCGTCGGTGACGACGCCTCCGGCGTTGCGGATGACGTGTGCCTCACCCTCGTTGATGCCGAGCGCGCGGTAGACGTCGAGGCGTGCGTCCATGCACGCGACGATGGCGACGTGCTTGCTCGGCGGCAGGGGCAGCGGGCCGGTGAACGTTGCGGCGTAGGCGTCGTTGTTGGCCAGGTACTCGTCGGTGACAGTCATGCGACGAGCCTTGCCGACGCCACGCACCGGCGGGAACAGTTGCGATCAGTCTGGGTCGATCTCGGGCGCGAATGCGAGAGACGCGCTCAGTGCCACGCGGTCAACAGCTCGGCGGCACGTTCGGCGAGGTTGGCCTGCCAGAACGGTCCGAAACTGATGCGGCCGACGCCGAGCTCGGCGTAGTAGGCGCGTCCGGAATCGGCCGCAGGGTTACCGATCGCGTTGACCGGAAGCGGCAGTTCGGCGGTGAGCGTGCGGTGGACGTCATCGGTGTGGCGGCCGACGGGATACAGGCAGCTCGCGCCCGCGTCAGCGCACAACCACAGGCGTGCCACTGCGCGTTCGACGCGGTCGGACTCGTCGCCGTCGGCGCGGATGAACAGGTCGGTGCGGGCGTTGATCACGACGGGAACTCCTGCGGCGTCGGAGGCGGCCCGCAACTCGCCGATGAGCGCGGCGTGCTCGGAGGCGCTGCGCAGACGCCTGCCCTCGGAATGCACGGTGTCCTCGATGTTGAGCCCGACGGCGCCCACCGAGAGCAATCCCTCGATGAGCCGGGACGCGCTTTCGCCGTACCCCGATTCGACGTCGACCGACACCGGAAGATCAGTGGAGGCGGTGATCTGCCGGACACGGGTGAGGAGGTCGTCGAACGTCATTCCCTCGTTGTCGGACTTGCCGATCGAGTCGGCGACGGGATGACTGCCGACGGTCAGGCCGGAGAACTCGGCGTTGGTGGCGATCTGTGCCGACCATGCATCCCAGACTGTCGGCAGCACGACGGGGTTACCGGGCTGGTGCAGTGCGAGCAGCGCCTGCGCCTTGGCGGTCAGAGCGTCGGGTGAGGAGTCAGTAGCTTCCGGAGTTGCCATTGAGTGAACCTTTCACGTCGTTCAGCACGAGCCACGCGGCGGCAAGGCCTGAACTGCGGTACCACACGTCGTCGTCGACGATGAGGACCCGCTTCCAGGTCGGCGCACCCATGTCCAGCCAGCGGTCGCTGAGCAAGACCTCTTTGCCATGTGCGAGACCCGCCGAACCCTCGAAGGAAACATAGATGAGGTCGGCGTCGGCATCCTTGAAGTTCTTGTCGGTGAGGACGGTGGTGCCTGCAGTGCGTTGCGACGCCGGCCGCTGCACCCCCACGGTAGAGAGGATCTGGCCTGCGAAGCTGTCGGTTCCCGCGATCACTTCCGAGTTGTTGCCGAACCGGACCAGCGACACCTGGGAGTGGGCGGCATCCATACGCTTGCCGGTCTTGCGGGCTTCCGTGTCGAATTCGTCGAGCAGCCGTGGTCCCTGCGAGGCCCTGCCGAGTGCGTCTGCGACCTCGGTGAACTGTGCGCGCCAGTCGCCGGGCTCGATGGTGGCCACCCTGGTGGACCCGAATGCCTTGGCGGACGCAGCCGTCTCGGGTGTCGTCAGTACGACGTCGGGTGCGGCTGTGCCGACGGTCGCGGCGTCGGGCGAGGTGCCGATCGTGGGTACCGGTGTCAGCTGTGGGCCGAGGTAGGCGGGAATGCTGTTGGGTGCGGCGGTCACCGCGACAACCTTGGAGCCGATGCCCAGTGCGCAGATCGCGTCGAGGAGCGAGGGATCGGTGACGACGATCCGGTTGACGTCGGCCTGCGGGTCGTCCGACGCCGTCGGAGCAAGGCACGTCTTGCTGTAATCGCGGTCGGGTGAGACCACGTTGACGTCGGCGATGCGCGTCGTCGAGGTGCTGATGGTCTTGCCGTCGGGCGTGGTCAAGGCCGTGTTGTCGTCGGAGCACCCCGACAACCCCACCGCGAGCGCACCCGCCACGACGAAGGCGCCGAGAGTGACGCTGACCTTGCGCGTACGACCTCGACCGACCGCACTCTGCTTACCGCCTGACACGCAGATCAACCTAGCACCGCTGCGTGGCCGTCTTTCGTGGCAGACCGTGCGGGTTCGCGCGACGTCGGTGCAGGGTGTGGAATTAGCCGTGCGACACGTCGTGTCGGCGCCCGAATATGGTCACTGACGTGCCCTTTTGGGGTGGTCTGGAGAATTTGTACGACAGATCGTAGGACCCACTCGGCCCAGCCGGGGTGAAGGGGCTACGATCGGTAACCAGCGCTCGGTGTGTGATTGCCAGCGGTAGTTTTTCGTTCGTTGCCGTCCCGAGCTCACGGTCGGTTAGAGGAGGATCTGTGACCGCGGTAGACCAGCCCACAACCCAGGTTGTGCCAGCGCGCCCGTACCCTGCGCGCTATCAGCCCAAGGGTTCTTTCATCTACAAGCTGATCACCACGACCGATCACAAGTTGATCGGCATGATGTACATCACCGCCTGCTTCGCGTTCTTCCTGATCGGCGGTTTGATGGCGCTGCTCATGCGCGCCGAGCTGGCCCGTCCCGGAATGCAGTTCCTGTCGACGGAGCAGTTCAACCAGCTCTTCACGATGCACGGCACCGTGATGCTTCTGATGTACGCGACGCCCATCGTGATCGGCTTCGCCAACTTCGTTCTCCCGCTGCAGATCGGATCGCCCGACGTGGCGTTCCCGCGTCTGAACGCCTTCGGCTTCTGGCTGTTCGTGTTCGGTTCGACGATCGCCATCGGCGGCTTCCTGACCCCGGGCGGCGCTGCCGACTTCGGCTGGACCGCCTACACGCCGCTGACCGACGCGGTGCACTCGCCCGGCGTCGGCGCCGACCTGTGGATCATGGGTCTCGGTGTGTCGGGTCTCGGCACCATCCTCGGCGCGGTCAACATGGTCACGACCGTCGTCTGTCTCCGCGCACCCGGCATGACGATGTTCCGCATGCCGATCTTCACCTGGAACATCCTGGTGACCAGTGTCCTGATCCTGCTGATCTTCCCGCTGCTGACCGCCGCACTGCTCGGCCTCGAGGTCGATCGACAGTTCGGCGCGCACCTCTACGACCCGGCCAACGGTGGTGTGATCCTCTGGCAGCACCTCTTCTGGTTCTTCGGACACCCCGAGGTGTACGTCATCGCGCTGCCGTTCTTCGGCATCGTGTCGGAGGTGTTCCCTGTCTTCAGCCGGAAGCCGATCTTCGGTTACTCCGGTCTGGTGTACGCAACGCTCGCGATCGCTGCACTGTCGGTGGCCGTGTGGGCGCACCACATGTACGTCACGGGCGCGGTTCTGCTGCCGTTCTTCTCCTTCATGACGTTCCTGATCGCAGTGCCGACCGGTGTGAAGTTCTTCAACTGGATAGGCACGATGTGGAAGGGAAACATCACGTTCGAGACGCCGATGCTCTTCTCTGTCGGCTTCATCGTGACGTTCCTCTTCGGTGGCCTCACCGGCGTTCTGCTGGCCAGCCCGCCGCTGGACTTCCACCTCTCCGACAGCTACTTCGTCGTCGCGCACTTCCACTACGTGTTGTTCGGCACGATCGTGTTCGCCACCTACGCGGGTATCTACTTCTGGTTCCCCAAGATGACCGGACGCATGCTCGACGAGCGACTGGGCAAGTGGCACTTCTGGCTGACCTTCATCGGTTTCCACACCACCTTCCTGGTCCAGCACTGGCTGGGTAACGAGGGCATGCCGCGCCGCTACGCCGACTACCTCCCGTCCGACGGATTCACCCGCCTGAACGAGATCTCGACCATCGGTGCGTTCATCCTCGGCCTGTCGACGCTGCCGTTCCTGTGGAACGTCTTCAAGAGCTACCGCTACGGCGAGGTCGTGACCGTCGACGATCCGTGGGGCTTCGGCAACTCGCTCGAGTGGGCGACCAGCTGCCCGCCGCCGCGTCACAACTTCACCGAGCTTCCCCGCATCCGTTCGGAGCGTCCCGCGTTCGAGCTGCACTACCCGCACATGGTCGACCGAATGCGTGAAGAAGCGCACGTCGGTGGTGGCCACGGGCATGAGAGCAGGGTGGCCGAGGACGTTCGCCGCGATCCGCTGACCACCGGCAGCCACGAGGCATCCGGCGACCGCGATCGCTGATCACGTCCCTCACAACGCCTCGATGGAGCAATCCACACCGGTCCTGATCACGGTCACCGGCCCGGACAAGCCGGGCGTCACCTCGGTCCTCATGGGAGCGCTCGCGGCGCAGCAGGTGAGTCTGCTCGACGTCGAGCAGGTGGTCATCAACGACCGCCTGACGCTCGGGGTCATGGTCTCGGTCGACACCGACCCCGAAGAGGTTCAGGACGTCGTCGAGCAGGCGATGGGCTCGATCGGCATGGATGTGATCGTCGAGGTCGGCGGCACGCCGGCCGGGCACCGTCCGTCGACTCACGCGGTGGTCTTGCTCGGAAGTCCGGTGACCGCCAGAGCCTTCCGCGCGGTCGCGGCCGAACTCGCAGGCCAGGGCGGCAACATCGATTCGATCCGGGGTGTTGCCGACTATCCGGTGACCGGCCTCGAATTGATGGTCAGCGTCGGTGGGCGCAACAGCGTCGCTGCCGACGCCGACCTCCGCAAGGGTTTGGCGGGCGTTGCGGCCAAGCACGGTGTCGACATCGCGATCGAGCGAGGTGGACTCGCACGGCGTGCCAAGCGACTTGTCGTCTTCGACGTCGACTCGACGCTCATCCAGGGCGAGGTCATCGAGATGCTCGCCGCACATGCGGGTCGCGAGGCCGAGGTCGCCGCGGTGACCGAGGCTGCGATGCGCGGCGAACTCGACTTCGCCGAATCGCTGCGCGAACGCGTCGCGGCACTCGAGGGTCTCGATGCGCGCGTCCTCGACGAGGTGGCGGGTTCGCTGCAACTGACACCCGGCGCGCGCACCACAATCCGCACGCTGCACCGCCTCGGATATCGCTGCGGTGTGGTCTCCGGCGGGTTCCGTCAGGTGATCGACGGCCTCGCGCACGACCTCGAACTCGACTTCGTCCGTGCCAACACCCTGGAAGTCGTCGATGGCCGGCTGACAGGTCGGGTCATCGGCGAGATCATCGATCGCCCCGGCAAAGCACGTGCGTTGCGGGCATTCGCCGACCAGGTAGGCGTGCCGATGGAACAGACAATCGCCGTCGGCGACGGAGCCAACGACATCGACATGCTCTCGGTCGCGGGCCTCGGAATCGCCTTCAACGCCAAACCCGCGCTTCGCGAGGTCGCCGACGCCGCGTTGAACCATCCGTTCCTCGACGCGGTGCTGTTCATCCTCGGCGTGACCCGCGACGAAATCGAGGCCGCAGACGCCGCCGACGGAGTCCTGCGGCGCGTCCCGTTGCCATGACGTCTACGGAGTCCGTCGTCGATCCCTTCGACGACGCCTATCGACGTCTCGTCGGCTATGTCGGCGGCGCTGACGATCCCGATAATCCTGCCGACGTCCTCGCGATGCAGATGGTGTTGCGGATCGAGAAGTCCGACCCGCCCGACCGCACCGAGTTGCTCACCGCGGCAGCGCGGTCGGTCGCATTGCTCTGCCTCGATGACCGATCCGGCTCCGACGGCCCGTGGTCGGAGCCGATGACGGCGTGGTGTGATGCGCGCATCCGGAAGATCGCGCGCCGTGCCCGAGGCACGCATTGGCTTGCGGCACAAGAGGTGTGGGGTGTCACGGCCACCGAGGGTGACGCGCAGGCGCGGGCGTTCGTCCCCGGACGTGTCGGCGACGTCGACCGCCGCATCTCTCGCCTGCAGATCGGCGGCACCGACGTCGACGGGTCGTTGCCATCGACGCCCGGTGGGGCAGGCGTATGCCTCTGGGTGAATCCCGATCTCGAGATGACCGTCGGCAAACTGGCGGCGCAGGTCGGCCACGGGTCGATGCTCGCCGTGAAGCTCCTCGACGAGCAGGCGGCGCGTCAATGGCGCGACGCGGGATGTCCGCTGTCGGTGTGCCTGGCTGATCGAGATCGATGGAAGGATCTGCTCGCCGCCGACGCTCAGCAGCGGGCAGTTGCGGTGCGTGACGCCGGCTTCACCGAGATCGCGCCCGGGTCGGTGACCGTGATCGCGGAGGTGGTCGGCGAATGAGCGACGCGTCGCGGCTACCTGAGTGGGCACAAACACTTGACCTGCAGCCCCACCCCGAGGGTGGCTGGTATCGCGAGACCTGGCGTAGCGGCGTCGAGATCCCCGGTGGCGCACTGCCTTTGGGATATGAGGGCACGCGCGTCGCTGCGACAGCGATCTATTTTGTGTTGCTGCCGGGCGAGCAGTCGTCGTGGCATACGGTGCGCGGCGCGGAGATGTGGCTCTTCCATCGCGGCGCCCCGGTGGAACTCGACCTCGGCGGTGACGGGGAGGCGCCGAACGATGTCGAGACCGTGGTCGTCGGACCCGACGTCGAAATAGGGCAGCGTCCGCAAGCCCTTGTCCCGCCTGGGAATTGGCAACGCGCGCGTGCAGTCGGCGACGAGGCGTCGCTCGTCAGTTGCGTCGTCGCGCCGGGTTTCGACTTCGCGGATTTCGCGCTACTCGAACCGCGACGGTAAGCAGGGGTTCAGGCCGTCGACGTTACGTCGACGACGTCGCCCTGGCCGTCGGGGACACGTTTGGCGATCTCACCGACGCCGATCGAATACCAGCGGGCGGCTGCCCGTGGGTCCTCGTCGTAGCGTCGGAACCAGCGGGCCGCGAAGTCGGGGAGTCGCTCGTAGAGCGGATCGTGGTCGGGTGCCTGTGATCGCACGAGTCCGACGAACATCTCGATCATCTCGCGCATTGGCACGTCGGCGTAGGTCGTGTCGTATTCCGTATGCGTCCGGTTGAATCGCCACACGGCGGCCATCGACCGCAGGGTCACCCCGGCCGGGACCAGGTCGGCGAATTCGCCGCCTTCACCGACGGGCACGTGCTCACGAAAGCCGTCGCCGACGATCCGCAGCATCTCGTTCATGTGCCTGACCACTCCCGCGAGGGTCTTGAGCCGGTAGAGGTAGCTGTCGTGGACGGCGTCGTACACCCTCAGCGCCGAGCTCCGATGCTCCATCTCCTCGACGAAATGCCAGATGAAGAGCGACGAAATGCGCTCATCACCGGGTTCGAACAGCTTGTCGTCGTGGTCGAGGAACACGCGGAAGTAGGGCGTGAAGGTCGCCTCCACCACCGCGGCGTAGGCCAGACGCCAGGCGAGCGGCTTGGTCGCGAGCAACCGATCGTAAGATGCGATGACCTCGTCCATCGTGTGTTTGAGTCCGGGCCACCGACGGATGAGCGCTCGCAGGTGGGCCAGGTGAGCGGCCGTGTGCTGCCCCTCCTGTTTGATGTAGTCGGTCGCTTCGTCGACCATCTCCGGATCGCGCATCAACGGCAGAGCTTCGCGTGTCGACTGCACGATCAGCTTCTCGAAGCCGGGCGCGAAGAACGACACGACGTTGCACTGCATCGCGAAGGCGGGTCGCTGCGGGTGCCAGTTGAACGGGATGTCGTCTCCGGCGAGGTCGAACTTGACTCTGCGGACCTTGAGGTCGGACATCCTGACTCCTCATCGCCCGCCGGGCCGGGCTCGGCCTCGGCGTGATGAGGTTGATCATACATATACCGATTGTGTGTATGACCAAAACGGAAGTGATCGGCTCCGGTCAGACCGGCTGCGTGGAGGGCTGCACCGCAGGCGCGAGGTGGCCGAGCGTGCTCAGCCACACATCACGGTCGGGAGCAATCGACGCGACGATGAGTTCGTCGGCGTTGGCGTGCCCGGCAAACCAGTCGAGGTAGTCGCGGACCTCTGCGGGAGTGCCGACGCCCGCATAGGTCAGCATCGAGTCGATCTGCCTGCCCTGCGGCATCTCGAGGATCGCGTCGGCCTCGTCGTCGGTGAACTGCCGACGGCCTCGACCGAGAAGCGCGGTCACTCGCTGGCGCTTGGCCTGGCGGAGCTGCGCTGCCGCGACATCCGGATCGTCGTCGGCGATCACGCAGACACCCGCGATCACGTACGGCTCGGCGAGTGCCTCGGACGGCTGGAACTGGTCACGGTAGAGCGCGACGGCCTCGGTGAGGGCCTGCGGAGCGAAGTGCGATGCGAAGGCATACGGCAGGCCGAGCGCGGCGGCGAGTTGTGCACCGAACAACGACGAACCGAGGATGTAAAGCGGGACGTCGGTGCCCGCACCGGGTGTTGCGCCGACTCCGGGAATGCGCGATTCGCCGCGTAGATAGCCCTGCAGTTCGAGCACATCGGATGGGAAGCGGTCGGCCGACGCCATGTCACGACGCAGCGCGGTGAAGGTTTGCTGGTCGCTGCCGGGCGCCCGCCCGAGGCCGAGGTCGATGCGGCCGGGGTGCAGTTCGGCGAGTGTGCCGTACTGCTCGGCGATCGTCAGCGGTGCGTGATTGGGGAGCATCACGCCGCCCGCGCCGAGGCGGATCGTCGAGGTGTGTGCGGCGACGTGCGCGATGAGAACGGCGGGTGCCGACGACGCGATCGAGCGCATGTTGTGATGCTCGGCGTACCAGATTCGCCGGTAGCCCCACAGCTCGGCTTTGGTGGCCATTTCTGTTGAGGCAGCCAGGGATTGGGCGACGGTTTCGTTGCGACCGACCTGGGCGAGGTCGAGGATGGACAGATCAACGGACATACCTAGGGCAAGGAGTACGGCGTCGAAGGTATTCCCTCTTGTGGGCCGTTTCGGTGTGGGCGAACACGTCGAGGAAAACCTCGACATGTTCTCTCGCGTCCGAGCATCCGGGAGGCCGCCCGGTAGGGCACGATGGGACGGGTGAGTGACACTGCATCCTCGGACCCGGACCTGCTCGTCGATTTTCGTGACGTCACACTCGTGCGCGGTGGCAAGACGCTTGTCGGGCCGATCGATTGGCAAGTCGAGCTCGACGAACGCTGGGTGATCATCGGCCCCAACGGTGCGGGCAAGACGTCGCTCTTGCGTATGGCCGCCGCCGAACTGCACCCGTCGTCGGGCACCGCGTATCTGCTCAACGAGCCACTCGGCCGAGTGGAGGTGCGTGAGTTGTCGACGCGAATCGGCGTCAGTAGCCCCGGCCTCGCCGACCGGGTTCCCGACGACGAGGTCGTCAGTGACGTCGTGATCTCGGCGGGCTATTCGGTGATCGGTCGGTGGCGTGAGGATTATGACGACGTCGATCGCGCGCAGGCCGTCGAATCGCTCGAGTCGATGGGTGCCGAGCATCTCGCCGACCGGAGATTCGGCACCCTGTCGGAGGGCGAGCGTAAGCGAGTGCTGATCGCGCGCGCGTTGATGACCGACCCCGAGTTGCTGCTCCTGGACGAACCCGCCGCGGGCCTCGACCTCGGCGGTCGTGAGGAGCTCGTCGACCGGCTGTCGATCCTCGCGCAGGACCCCGACGCCCCCGCCACCGTGCTCATCACCCACCACGTCGAGGAGATCCCGCCCGGCTTCACCCACGCGATGCTGCTCTCCGAAGGCGGCGTCGTCGCGCAGGGGCTGCTCGGTGACGTACTGACGAGCAAGAACCTCTCCGACACGTTCCGTCAGCAGATCACGTTGACCAAGGACGGCTCCCGCTTCTTCGCGCGTCGTTCGCGTCGTGCCGGATCCCACCGACGGGCCGCCGGGTAGCAGCGATAGTGTCGATTCGGTGACGCGGACCACAGGTTGTGGCCCACGTAGGAGTTGGCACAGAGCAGGAGATCGACATGACCGATACAGAGGCCGCGACAGCCCACGCGGAGACCGTCGCGCCATTGCGCGACGCTGCGACGGTCGTGCTGGCGCGCGACGCCGACGGCGGTATCGAGGTCTTCCTGCAGCGTCGGGTCAAGCAGATGGCGTTCGCCGGTGGGATGACGGTCTTTCCCGGCGGCGGCGTCGATCCCCGTGACGCCGACGCCGATCTCGCTTGGACCGGCCCCGACGCGGCCTGGTGGGCACAGCAGTTGGGCACCACGGAAGAACTCGCCCAGGCCCTCGTCTGCGCGGCGGTTCGCGAGACCTTCGAGGAGTGCGGTGTGCTGCTCGCGTCGCGGCCCGACGGCTCGTTCGCCGACCCGGCGACGCTGCGTGACGAACGCCGCAAGCTGGTCGACAAGACGATCTCGTTCGCCGAGTTCCTCCGCGCCCACAATCTCACGCTGCGTGCCGACCTGTTGCGTCCGCTCGCGCACTGGATCACACCGAAGAACGAGAAGCGACGCTACGACACCCGCTTCTTCCTCGCAGCCATGCCTGAGGGGCAGGTCGCCGACGACGCGACGTCGGAAGCCGACGTCGCGCGGTGGGCAGGCGCGGCCGACGCTCTCGCGGCCTGGTCTGACGGCAAGCACTTCCTGCTGCCGCCGACCTGGTCTCAGCTGACCGAGGTCGCCCGGTTCGACACCGTCGACGAGCTGCTGGCCGCGGAGCGCACGATCGAGACGATCGAACCCGAGGTGAGCGCAGGGCATGGGCTGAGCGGCTTGAGTTTCTCCGGTTCCGACGCATACATGGCGACGCTCGCCGATCAACCGATTCCCGACATCACGCTCTGAGAGCTACTGCCTGAATCCGCCTGCGTGCGGGGTCTCAGCGGTCGAGGTCGACGACATCCGGGTCGTCGGTGGCGTCGGTCTCTTCTTGATCGGTCTCTCCCCGGTCGACCTCGTCTCGGTCGGCCCATTCCAGCAGGGTGTCGATGCGATAGGCGACGTCGTCGATCTCCGCGTGCAGGTCGCCGAGTTCGGCGAAGCGCGCAGGCATCGTCGCGATGGTGAAGTCGTCGGGTGCGACGTCGTCGACCTCCGACCACAGGATCGGCGCCGAGACCGTCGCGCGCGGATTGCCGCGTACCGAGTAGGCGGCAGCCATGGTGTGGTCACGCGTGTTCTGGTTGTAGTCGACGAACAGCGCCGCGGGGTCGCGGTCCTTGCGCCACCACGTCGTGGTGACCTCGTCGGGTGCTCGACGCTCGACCTCGCGCGCGAAAGCCAATGCGGCGCGGCGTAATTGGTTGAAACTCCACTCCGGTTCGATTCGCACGTAGATGTGCATGCCACGTCCGCCGGACGTTTTGGGAAAGCCTCGCACACCCAGTTCGTCGAGCACCTCGTGCGCGACGTGCGCCACCCGTTGCACGCGATCAAAGGTGCACTCCGGCATCGGGTCGAGGTCGATGCGCCATTCGTCGGGCAGCTCGGGATCCGAACATCGTGAGTTCCAGGGATGGAACTCGACCGTCGACATCTGCACCGCCCAGATGACGCTGCCCAGTTCGGTCACACAGAGCTCGTCGGCGGTGCGGCCGAAGCGCGGGAAGTAGATCTCGGTGGTCTGCAGCCAGTCGGGAGCGCCCGCGGGTACCCGCTTCTGGTGGACCTTCTTGCCGTCGACGCCCTTGGGGAATCTGTGCAACATGCACGGCCGGTTGCGCAGCGCCCGCACAATGCCGTCGCCGACAGCGATGTAGTAGTCGGCGAGGTCACGTTTGGTCTCGCCGCGTTCGGAGAAGTAGATGCGGTCTGGACTCGAGAGTCGGATCGTGCGTTCGCCGACGGACAGTTCGACGGGTTCGCCGGCCGACGACTTCGAGGACGGCGAAGGTGCCATGCACCAACTGTAGGTCGTCGGGTCTCGGCGGTGGCCCACATCACGGCTGGGCGTCGCTGGACGGTAGCCTTCGACACATGCCTGAGTTCGTGACCCTAGAGACCTCTGACGACCATCCAGGAGTGGGAACGATCCTGCTCAACCGCCCGCCGATGAACGCGCTGAACCGGCAGGTCCAGACCGAGTTGGAGGCGGCGGCACACGAGGCGACCGACCGTTCCGACATCAAGGCCGTCGTCGTCTACGGCGGACCCAAGGTGTTGGCGGCAGGCGCCGACATCAAAGAGATGACCGACATGACGTTCGCCGAGATGTCGAAGGTGGCCGGTCGCCTGCAGCGTGCGCTCGGATCGATCTCCGAGATCCCCAAGCCGACCGTCGCCGCGATCACCGGATACGCACTCGGTGGCGGGCTCGAGGTGGCGCTCGGCGCCGACCGTCGTATCGCGGGCGACAACGCGAAGCTGGGCGTCCCCGAGGCGCTCCTCGGCGTGATTCCCGGCGGCGGCGGCACGCAGCGACTGGCGCGTCTCGTCGGCCCCGCCAAGGCGAAGGACATGATCTTCACCGGCCGCTTCGTCGGGGCAGAGGAGGCACTGAGGATCGGCCTGGTCGACGAGGTCGTCGCGCCCGATGAGGTCTACAACGCAGCACTGGCGTGGGCAGGGCAGTTCCGCAATGCCGCGAGCCTGGCGCTGGCAGCGGCGAAGAGGTCGGTCGACCAGGGGCTCGGCGTCGACCTCGAGACCGGACTGAAGATCGAGGGACAGCAGTTCGCGGCGCTCTTCGCCACCGACGATCGCAAGATCGGCATGGATTCGTTCATCGCCAACGGGCCGGGCAAGGCGCAGTTCACCGGGAAGTGACCGCTGGTCCTGCATTCGACGGCGGGTAGGGTTCAACGGCAACGTGCCATTACCGGCGAGTAGGAATCGCTGTCGCGGCAGCCAGAGCCGTCGCGACGAGACAGGATAGGGCGAAAGTAGGAGACATGACGACCACGGAGAACGAGTCGGCAGCAGACCACGTCGATCCGGCACCCAATCCGCATGCCACCGAGGAGCAGGTCAAGGCCGCGCTGGAAGACACCAAGCTCGCGCAGGTGCTCTACCACGACTGGGAGGCCGAGACCTACGACGAGAAGTGGTCGATCAGCTTCGACGAACGGTGCATCGACTATGCGCGCGGCAGGTTCGACGCCGTGGCCGCCGACGAGTCGCTGCCCTACGAGCGTGCAATGGAACTCGGTTGTGGCACAGGATTTTTCCTGCTCAACCTGTTGCAGTCCGGTGTCGCGAAGAAGGGCTCGGTCACCGATCTCTCGCCGGGAATGGTCAAGGTCGCGCTGCGTAACGCGGAGAACCTCGGCCTCGACGTCGACGGCCGTGTCGCCGACGCCGAGCGGATTCCCTACGACGACAACACCTTCGACCTCGTCGTCGGCCACGCTGTGCTGCACCACATCCCCGACGTCGAGCAGGCGTTGAGCGAAGTGCTTCGTGTGCTCAAGCCGGGCGGACGCTTCGTGTTCGCAGGCGAGCCTTCGACGATCGGCGACTTCTACGCGCGGTGGATGAGCCGGGCCACCTGGTGGGCCACCACCCACGTCACCAAGTTCGGCCCGCTCAAGGCGTGGCGTCGACCGCAGGAGGAGCTCGACGAGTCGTCGCGCGCAGCAGCGCTCGAGGCCGTTGTCGACATCCACACCTTCGATCCCGACGAGTTGGCAGACATCGCGCGTTCGGCCGGGGCAGCCCGGGTCGAGACCGCGACCGAGGAGTTGGCCGCCGCGATGCTCGGCTGGCCCGTCCGCACCTTCGAGGCCGCCGTGCCGTCGGAGAAGCTCGGTTGGGGTTGGGCCGGCTTCGCCTTCGGCGGGTGGAAGCGGATGACCTGGCTCGACGAGAACGTGCTGCGTAAGGTCGTGCCGCCGAAGTTCTTCTACAACGTCGTGGTGAGCGGGTACAAGCCGAAGTGATCGGCGGGTGATCTGCGGACTGCGGCTCGGGTTCCCGGCGCGGCGTGGCGGATCAGCCCAGGGGCGTCAACTGCGACGTCGCGACCGGGACGCCGAGGATCGTGTTGACGACCCTGTATCCGTTGGCGTTCTTCGTGATGACCAGCCCGCTGGCGGGTGGGATCACGGCGACGGCACCGTTGGGTGTGTCGATGAGTTGCAGCGGCTGATTGGCCGGGCCGATCAGTTGGTTGCCCACTACGCGGTATTCGTTGCATCGCTCGTCGACGGAGCTTCCGTACTGGGTCTTCACGCAGAAGTTGTAGCGCCCGTCGGCGACCTCGGCCTCCGCATTCGCTGCACCGACTGCGGTTCCGATGACGACCGCCGCCCCGACGAGCGTGCCGACCATGACCATTCTCTTCGTGTTCACGGCCTCATAGTTGCTTAGCCTTACCTAGTAGTCAATATCGGGCATGCCCGAGCGCCTGTGCTCACCGCTCGTGTGCCAAGGTGTCTGTGGAACCGGCACGCGCCAGGGGAGTTGCGACTGTGGGATACGAATTCACGCTCGACGATGTCGCCTTCCTCCGTGGTCGTTACGGCGAGAAGGCGCTCGACGTCGTCTCGGGTATGGCGTTGACGCCGTCGTCGATGATCGCTGACGTCGAAGCGGCGCGACGACGCTACGCGCCTCACGACGCCGCGCTCATCGAGACGGTGCGTGATCGCCGCCGAGCTGCGCGCAAACTGCGCGACGCCGATCAGTGGCTGCTCACCGACGATGCTCTTCAGCAGGCGACGCCGAGTGTGGTTGCGGCACATCGCGCTGCTGAGATCGCGCAGCGTTTCCCCGGTGCGGTGATCCACGACATCACGTGTTCAATAGGCGGTGAGGTCGTCGAACTCGCATCACAGGATGGGATCGCCGGCGTGATCGGGAGCGACCTCGACCACGTGAGACTGTCCATGGCGCAACACAATCAGCACGTCCTCGGTCAGTTGCACACTCCGACTGCGCTTCTCGTCGCCGATGCACTGACCCCCACGTCGACGGCCGACGTGGTGATCGCCGACCCTGCCCGACGTTCCGGCGCCGGACGGGTCTTTCGGCTCGACCAACTCACGCCGCCGCTTCCCGACGTCTTGATGACCTATGCGGGCCGCGTCGTGATCGTCAAATGTGCTCCGGGCCTTGACTATCGGGCGCTGCGTAACCGCTTCGGCTTCACCGGAGAGGTGCAGATCACCTCGCTCGACGGTGGTGTCCGTGAAGCCTGCCTCTGGAGCGGACCGGGGATCGTCGACCGAACACGAGCAACGGTGCTGCGTACCGGTAGCGACGGCGTTGTGAGCGGTTTCGAGGTCACCGACGACGAGCCCGACGACGTCGACCAACACGGTCCGGTCGGTCGGTGGATCGTCGACCCCGACGGCGCCGTCGTCCGCGCGGGACTGGTGCGTCAGTACGCCGCGCGGCACGGGCTGCGGCAACTCGACCCGCAGATCGCCTACCTCACCGGCGAGCAGGTGCCGTTGGGGGAGAGGGGATTCGAGGTCATCGAGGAGGTTTCGACGTCGGAGAAGGTGTTGCGCAAGACCCTCGCCGCGCACGACTGCGGAACGTTGGAGATCCTCGTCCGCGGACTCGACGTCGACCCCGACGCGTTGCGGAAGCGGTTGCGCCTCAAGGGATCGCGGTCACTGGCGCTCGTGCTCACCCGCATTGGCCGCAAGGGCGTCGGGTTCCTGTGCGAGGCCGGCGTCAGGGCGCGCTAGTCGCGCGCAGAAAACCACACCCCTCGGGTCCTCCGCACGTACCGGTACATGTGAGCCACCCGCAAGGCGTAACTTTCTGCGCGGCCGGCGATGTGGTCAGCGCCCCCGAAGTCAGTCCCGGGCAGATGACTACGACTAGTCCTGCGCGAGCTCGGTACCGGCGATGTACCAGCCGCCCGGCTCGAGGTGGATCGAGTCGCCCTCGCGATGCGAGGCTTCCGACTCGAGGTGCCCGGTGGTACCCAGCTCGACAGTCACGTCAGCAGGTTCCTGAGCGGCGTTGAGCGCCACAGTGATCGGCTGTTCGGTGTGGACGCGGTAGACCAGTAGGCCCTGGTTCACGTCGAGTGTCTGCACGTGCCCGTGCTCGATGTCGGGGAAGCGGCGTCGAAGTCCCAGCAGCCGCTGGTGGAGTCGGTAGATTTTCGGCAGCGACGCGTCGTCGGGAGGTGTCTGCGGCAGCGTCGGTCGGATCGCGTCGTCGCCGCCGACGCGTTCTTCTTTCGTTCCGGTCCAACCCAATTCGTCGCCGTAGTAGATCGCCGGGGTGCCGGGCAGGGTGGCCAGGAGCACGACGGCGAGATCAGCGGAACGCTGGGCGAGTCGGGTCGCAATGCGGGTCACGTCGTGATTGCCGACGAACGTCCACGGTACAAACGTGGTCAGCATCTCGTCGTGTCGTGTCAGCGCCCACTGCAGTTCGTGCATGTTGGCATCGATGATGCTGCTCCACACGGCTTTCCACAGCTCGTACTGGGTTACCGAGTCGACCCCACTGTCGGAGACGAATCCGGGATAGTCGCCGTGAATGACCTCCGCGAGCACATAGGTGTCGGGGAATCGCTCACGCACGCGGGGTAGAACGGTGCGCCAGAAGACACTCGGGACCGCATAGGCCGCATCGAGACGCCACGCGTCGGCGCCTGCGTCGAGCCAGTGACACATCACGTCGACGACCAGATCGGCGACGTCGGGATTGCGATGATCGAGCGCGACCAGATCGTCGTGACCTTCGAAGGTGCGCACGGTGCCGTCACGTTGGCGACGCACCAAGCTCGAACCGTCGGCAACTCGATCATGCTGGCGTGACACGTGATTGAACACGCCGTCGAGCATGATCCTGATGCCGCGCGACCGGCATGCGGAGACGAGGGCGTCGAAATCGGCTTTGTCGCCGAGACGTTCGTCGATGGTGAAGTAGTCCAGGGTGTCGTAGCCGTGGGTTGCGGACTGGAAGATCGGACCGAGCGCGATCCCGTTGACTCCCAACGCGACTGCGTAGTCGAGCCAGTCGATGAGTGCCGACAGTGGGCGTCGGCAGGTCCGGTCGACGCCGGTGGTGTCGGCGCCCAGTGCACCGAGTGGGTACACGTGCCACCAGATCGACGTCGCGACCCAGTTCGGCGTGGTGGCTGTCATCAGTCGATGTTCTTCTTCGAGTCGAAGAAGAACACCTCGCCGATGTTCGTGGCCGTGGCGATCTGTCCCGACGGCGACACCGCGACGCCCGTCGTGAAGCCCTCTGCGCCGGGCATCGCCACGGTGCGCTTCGTGGAGCCGTTCGACGTGTCGACCTCGATGAGCGACAGCGAGTTCTTGCCCTGATCGCGTACGACGGTCCACGCGGTCTTCGATGACGTGAGGGTCGACAGGCTCACGGCGGCGAGATCCTTGCGCTGCCACACCTGCTCAGCTTTGTCGCCGCGGTCGCGAAGCAGGGTCAGCGGGGCGCCGATGACACCGGTCGGGATGATCAGGCCGTCGGGGGAGACGGTCATGGACGCGAATCCGTACCCGCCGTTGTCGTAGGTCCACTTGGTCTTGCCGGTCGCGGCGTCGAGCGCGACGATCTGGCCGAGGCGGCTGAAGGTGTAGAGCGTGTTGCTGTCGGCCGACAGCGTCGGTGCGCCGATCACACCACCGGGAACGTCGGCATGCCAGACCTCCCGGACAACACGGCCGTCGTTCTGCTTCGCGTACGAGAAGCCGCGGATCTGCGACGCGATCGCGCCGGTCGGCCAGAAGTTCAGGAAGAAGCGGCTGTGCTGTTCGTCGACGGCGGGCGGCGCGGGCACGGCGCAGCGTGGGCCGTTGCTGACGCAGTCGCCGTAGCCCCAGAGCGGGTCGCCGGGGTCGGCCTCGGGTCGCAGGCGCACCTCGGGTGCGGTGAAGTCGCTGTTCTGGGTGTTGAGCATCAGGATCTGACCCTGCGTGGTCACCACGAGTACCTCGCCGGGGGCGGCGAACTTGGCCGACAGCGGCACCCCGATCACCGGCATCCGCCAGCGGATCGCGCCGCCGGCGTTGAACGCCACGAAGGTGGTCTCCTCGCCGACGTAGGGCTGATCGAATTGGTCGAGCAGGGTGGAGTTTCCCTCGATGCCCGCACGCATTCGTTTGCAGAAGTTCATACGCCCCGAGTTGGGATCGAGGGCGAGCAGGTTGCAACCGTTGGCGGTATTCGCGGTGACGTTGACGTTCGATTGGTTGGACAGCGTGAGAGGTGCGGTCACCGGGCCGCCTGTCGGGCGGGTCCAGCTCAGGGTGAGGTCGTCGGGGATCGACGGATAGGTGTAGTTCGAGTTCGCGCCGTTGCCGCCGTAGCTGGCCCAGCCGGGGCTCGCCACCGAACGGACGTCGATGTGCCCGTCCGAGCAGGCGCTGAGTGCCACCACGGCACCGAGCAGGAGCGCCAGCGGCGCCAGAACCCGTCGCGGTACCCGAATCCGGGGGCCAACCACAGCCATCCTGCTCCCGTCATGTTCGGTCTCCGGCACTGCACCGGGACGCCAGCAGTTGAGCCTATCGTGCGACGCTCCGCCGCTGGTTCGCACGGCGGCTCCGCTGCCCACTGAAGCCGCGGCTCCGCCGCCGAAGCCGGCAGCGCCGTCGATTATGGTGAGTCGTCATGACGACGATGTGGAACGCCTCGTATCGGTCGCGGTGGCGAGCAGGTCGACGCCGCGACCCGCGCCAGGCACGATTCCTCACCCTCGATTCGCTCCGCTGGGTGTTGCGCAACAAGGCGTACACGCCCTGGTACCTGGTTCGGTACTACCGGCTCGCGCGGTTCCGGATGGCCAACCCGCACATCGTGCTCAGGGGAATGCTCTTCCTCGGCCGGAACGTCGAGATCCACGCGACGCCGGAGCTGAGCAGGATGGAGATCGGACGCTGGGTCCACATCGGTGACGGCAACTCGATCCGCTGCCACGAGGGCACGATGCGCATCGGCGACAAGACGGTCTTCGGCTGCAACAACGTGGTCAACTCCTACCTCGACCTCGAGATCGGCGGGTCGGTGCTCGTCGCCGACTGGTGCTACATCTGCGACTTCGACCACAAGACCGACGACATCACGCTGCCCATCAAAGATCAGGGCATCGTGAAGGGTCCGGTCCGCATCGGCGCCGACACCTGGGTGGCCGCGAAGGTCTCGGTCCTGCGCAACACGATCGTCGGGCGAGGGTGCGTGCTCGGGTCGCACGCCGTGGTCAAGGGCGTGATCCCCGACTATTCGATCGCCGTGGGAGCGCCCGCGCGAGTCGTGAAGAACCGCAAGGACGACTGGGCTACCAATGCCGAGGAGCGCGCCGAACTCGAACGCGCACTTGCCGACATCGAACGCAAGAAGGCGCAAGCCCGCCAGGGGCCTGGCGCCTGACACGTCTGCTCAGGCCTGCCCTGGATCGCGTTCCGGGAGCGGCCTTTCGGCGATGAACGGGCGTCCCACGGGATGGCGGACTCGACGCTTTGCGGAGAGGTAGACGCCGCTGGTGCGTTCGGCCACCTCCCGCCAGGAGAACTCGGCAGTCAAGCGCGCCCGGGCGCGTCGTGCGCGCGCAGCGGCCTGCACCGGATCGGACAGGGATGACCGAACGGCAGCGGTCAGACCCGCGACGTCGCCGGGCGTGAACGTCAGTCCTGTCACCGGCGCCACGACGGCCTCGCCGAGTCCGCCCGCAGTGGAGACCACGAGAGGCGCACCGGTGGCGGCGGCTTCAAGCGCGACGATGCCGAAGGGCTCGTACCGAGAGGGCAACACGATCGCGTCGCACCGGTGCATCAGGTCGACGAGTTCGTCGTGCCCGACGCCGCCGAGGAACCGCACCGCGCGCGACACCCGGTGTCGGCGAGCGGTATCGACGAGCCAGTCGTACTGAGTGCCGTCGCCCGCAACGGTCAGCGTGGTGCCCGGGTGGGTTCGTCGGATGCGGGGGAGCGCGGCGAGAAGATCCTGCACGCCCTTCTCGTATTCGAGGCGCCCGGCGAACAGCAACTCCGCGGGTCCCTGCGTGCGTGTCCGTTCGGCGTATGGCCAGGTGTCGACGTCGATGCCGTTGTGGATGACCTGGACGTCGGGCAGCCCAGGCCCGAAGAGTCTGGTCACCTCGTCACGCATCGACGCCGAGCAGGCGATGAGAGCGTCGGACTCGTTGGCGAGCCACCACTCGACCGAGTGCACCTGACGGTTGGTTCGTCCGCTGACCCAGCCGCTGTGTCTGCCCGCCTCGGTGGCGTGGATCGTCGAGACGAGCGGGACGTCGAACAGTTCGGCGAGCGTGATCGCCGGGTGCGCGACGAGCCAGTCGTGGGCGTGCACCACCTCGGGCGTCCAGCGCGTGTCCGAGTCTGCAGTGAGGATGCCGGTACTGAGGATGCGCAGTCCGGCGCGGACGAACGCGTGACCCATGGCGAGTGTCCACGCCATCATGTCTTGCCCGAATTCGAACTCTGGCGGGTCCTCCGCAACGGCGATCACCCGCACGCCTTCGACGACGGTGTCGGTGGTCGGGTGAGTGAGTGCGTCGGTACCCGACGGCTTGCGGGTCAGCACCGCGACGTCGTGCCCGATGGCGGCGAGTTCGGTGGCGAGGTGATGCACGTGCCTGCCGAGGCCACCTACCACGACGGGCGGGTACTCCCACGAGACGAGAAGAACTCTCATGCGCGCTCGTCTCCGCGGAGCCGACGGGCGTCGAGGTCGGCGAACAGGCCGTCGGCGAGATTCCAATTGGCGGCGAGACGCGCTGCCTGCTCGGTGCGTCCGCGCAACGCGGCGTCGGCGATCTCACGCATGGCGTGCGCATGGGTGTGGGCTCGACGCACCGCGTACTCGGCCGCGGTGTCTTTCGAGACCATGAAGGGCCAGTCCGACGAGACGGTCAGCAGTGTCTCCCGGACGATCTGATCGGCAACGCGATCACGACCCGACCCCGCATCGAGAAGTTTGTCGACGGTGTCGAGTGCTGTCTCGACGACCTCTGCGTTGAGTTCGACGAGGTGCTCGACCTGCGGCCCGTTCCATACACGCCAATCCTTACCGGAACCCCACGAGCTATCGGTGAGGGAAACCGGTTCTCCGACAAGGCCATCGGCCGCTGCCGATGCCATCGTCCCGACCCGCACCCCGGCTTCGGGAAGGCGTCGAAGCACCTGTTCGAGCCACGCGGGTCCCTCATGCCACCAATGGCCGAACAACTCGGTGTCGAACGCTGCGACGACCAGCGCGGGTCGGCCGATCCGCTCCGATTCCGAGATCAGGCGTGCGCGAACGTGTTCGACGAAGTCGTCGACCTGGCGCTCGATCACGGGCGCGACGCGGTCGGGGTCGTAGGGCTTCTTATGCTGCGCTGCAACGGTTTTGCCGGTCACGCGCGACATCTTGAAGCCGGTCGTGTGGTCGTAGGTGTGGAAGTCGCGGTAGGCGGAGTGGCCCGGATATCCCGATTTGGGCGACCACACTTGATAACTCACGGTCAGGTCGCGGCCGAAGGCGAGGACGTCGGAGTCTCCGACGGGTCGGGCGAGCGACGTGTCGCCGTGCAGCGCGGGGCCGTCGACCATGAAGTGTCGTACGCCCGCAGCCGAATACTCGGACTCCATTCCCGGCGTGAACGCGCACTCGGGCGCCCAGATCCCTTGCGGCGCAGTACCCCACCGTGATCGAGCGTCGGCAAGCCCCTCGGTGAGGGAGAATCGACGCAACCTCGGATCGAGCAGCGGCGCGAACGGATGGGCGAGCGGGCCGCCGAGGATTTCGACGACGTTGCTGTCGGCGAGTGTTCGGATCAGTGGACTCGCACCGTGTTGCCAGTGGCGTTCAAAGTCGCCCACCGCCCTTGCCGCACACCGGAATTCGTGCCCGGCGAGCTCGCGTCGGATCGGGTCCGGATTGTCTGCGGCCGCCACCGCCCGCAGTTGCCAGTCGGCGAGCCACTCGTGCATCGAGCGAAGGCTGTGCGGGTCGTCGAGTTGGGCGGCCAACACGGGTGTGATGCCCAGCGAGAGCTGATCGGTGAATCCGTCGGCGGCCAGACGTCGGAGCATGGCGAAGACCGGAAGGTACGACGCCGCCCACGACTGGTAGAGCCACTCCTCGCCGACCGGCCAGCGACCGTGGTTGGCAAGCCACGGCAGGTGAGAGTGCAGCACCAGGGTGAACTGGCCGGGCACGGCGCTACCGCTGCTCTGTGGGTGCGCCGCAGTGCGGGGTGAGGAGACAGTCATCGGGTGTGCCGGGGTCGTCAGGGTCGGACCGCGATGGCGAAGAGGTCGAGCGACGCGTCGATGTCTGCGGTTGCACTGTCGGGGGAGGTTTCGAGGATGACGAAGTCGTCAGCGGAGATCGCGGCGACGTCGGCGACGAGGTCGGCGGGCCAGTCCTCTCCCGCCAAGGCTCGCTCGATCTGTGCGTCGATCAGCGATCCGCCCCACTTCGCGTCCAACTCCGCCAAGCCCGCGCCGTGGTAAACGCCGTGCATCACAACGGATTCCAGCCCGCCGTCGGTCAGCAGATCGGTGAGCTCGGCGGCGTCGAGTTCGCGTGTGTGGAACGGATTCAGCGGGGTGTCGCGGCCGGGCGAGAAGGTGATGCGATTGGGCGTCGAGATGAGGAGACGCCCGCCGGGACGCAGCACTCGACGGCACTCGGCGATGAAGGCGGCCTGGTCCCACAGATGTTCGATGACCTGGAAGTTCACGACCACGTCGACCGACTCGTCTGGCAGGGGGAGATCAACCAGGTTGCCGGCGATCATCGTCAGTTCCGGGTAGCGCCTGCGGGTGTGTTCGACGGCCGACGCGTCGTAGTCGACGCAGGTGACCGTCGCGCCCGCGGCGGCGAGCATCGCGCCGCCGTAGCCCTCACCGGAGCCTGCCTCGAGAACCTGTTTCCCTCTGCACGACTCCGCGATGAACCGGTAGGCGATCTCGTGGCGCCGGAACCAGTAGTTCTCTGCCGGGATGCCGGGAACCGTCCGCTCGCCGGTCAGTGCGAGTTGGGCATCGGTGTCCAATGCGTCCAGGTTTGCCGTCGGCCGACGGTCCGTTGTCGAGCCCTGTGCGTCGATCATCCCCATGAGACTAGTACCCGGGGCCGTCCCAAGAACGTGCCGCAGTCGCTTCGCCCGGCCGCACTCGTCGCATCCCGCCCGTTCGAACGCCGCCATAGTGTGAGGTAGGCGATGTTCTAAGGCAAAATAGGAGACGCTAAAGTGGGTGGAGACCGATGGCCTTACCCGCCGGTAAGTTGCCGAACCCGACGCAGGAGGTCGACGTAGACCCATGACAAACATTGTCGTTCTGATCAAGCAGGTTCCGGACACCTGGTCCGAGCGAAAGCTCTCCGAGACCGACTACACGCTCGATCGCGAGGCCGCTGACGCTGTGCTCGACGAGATCAACGAGCGCGCGGTCGAGGAAGCGCTGCAGATCAAGGAGGCCAACGGAGGCGAGGTCACCATCCTCACCGCAGGTCCCGAGCGTGCCACCGAAGCCATCCGCAAGGCACTGTCGATGGGTGCCGACAAGGCCATCCACATCAAGGACGATGCGCTGCACGGTTCGGACGCGGTTCAGACCGCGTACGTACTCGCCCGCGCACTCGGCACCGTCGAGGGTGTCGAGCTGGTCATCGCAGGTAATGAGGCCACCGACGGTCGCGTCGGTGCGATCCCCGCGATGATCGCCGAGTACCTCGAACTGCCGCATCTCACGCATCTGCGCAAGCTGACCGTCGAGGGCGAGTCCCTCAAGGGTGAGCGCGAGACCGACGACGGCATCTACCACGTCGAGGCCGAGCTTCCCGCGATCGTCAGCGTCAACGAGAAGATCAACGAGCCGCGCTTCCCGTCCTTCAAGGGCATCATGGCCGCCAAGAAGAAGGAAGTTCAGGTCGTCGGCCTCGCCGAGATCGACGTCGAGCCTTCCGATGTGGGCCTCGAGAATGCGGGCACGACCGTCACCAGCTCGACCCCGAAGCCTCCGAAGACCGCGGGTGAGCGTGTCACCGACGAGGGCGACGGCGGCGTGAAGGTTGCCGAGTACCTGGTCGGCCAGAAGATCATCTAGGCGCCGAACGCACCGAGACCACCTCACCGGCCCGCGCAGTCGACAGACTCGCCGCAGGCCACCAGACATCCAGGAGCAAAACAATGGCAGAAGTACTCGTTCTGGTCGAACAGGACGCCGAGGGCGCCCTCAAGAAGGTGACCAACGAACTGATCACCGCCGCTCGTGCACTCGGTACGCCGTCGGCCGTCGTGGTCGGCGCACCCGGTGGCGCCGACGGCATCATCGACGACCTCAAGGCCGCCGGTGCCGAGAAGATCTACGTCGCCGAGTCCGACGACGCGGCCAACTACCTGATCAGCCCCAAGGTCGACGTCCTGTCGTCGGTCGCTGAGCAGGCATCGCCCGCGGGCATCCTCGTCGCGGCCAACGCCGACGGCAAGGAGATCGCAGGTCGTCTTGCCGTGCGTCTCGGCTCGGGCGTGCTCGCCGACGTCGTCGACGTCAAGGAAGGCGCTGTCGGCGTCCACTCGATCTTCGGTGGCGCGTTCACCGTCGACGCGCAGGCCAAGGGTGACACCCCCATCTTCTCCGTGCGCCCCGGTGGCGTCGAGGCCGCACCGCAGGCTGCTGCGGGCGAGCGCGTCGACGTCGAGGTCCCGGCGCAGGAGGGTGGCGTGAAGATCACCAAGGTCGAGCCGAACGTCGGTGGCGACCGTCCGGAGCTCACCGAGGCGTCGATCGTCGTCTCCGGTGGTCGTGGCGTCGGAAGCGCCGAGAAGTTCTCCGTCGTCGAAGAACTCGCCGACTCGCTCGGTGCCGCTGTCGGCGCCTCGCGTGCCGCCGTCGACTCGGGCTACTACCCGGGCCAGTTCCAGGTCGGTCAGACCGGTAAGACCGTGTCGCCGCAGCTCTACGTCGCACTGGGCATCTCGGGCGCCATCCAGCACCGCGCAGGCATGCAGACCTCGAAGACGATCGTCGCCGTCAACAAGGATGAGGAAGCACCGATCTTCGAGATCTCTGACTTCGGCATCGTCGGCGACCTCTTCAACGTCGCACCGCAGCTGACCGAAGAGGTCAAGAAGCGCAAGTGATCTCGACAAGCTCGATCAGCGGTTAATCGCTCGATCATCGGGCTTGCTGGTTGAGCTGCCCGCCGCTGGTTGAGCCTGTCGAAACCACCCACAGCGATCCCCGGCCCACCTGGGTCGGGGATCGCTGCTTTCTGTTCACCGAGCGCGCCCCGACACGTCACGCGCACGTAGCAGGCCGGTCGTTGCGACTGGCTTTCATCTGGGGCATGACAGACGTACTGGACACCCGCGGTGTTGCACACAGCCGCACCCTGGTCGATGCCGGGCGCCTGCGGATCGTCCTCACCGAGTCCCCGGAGCTGATCGACGCCGTCCAACGGCTCCGCTACGACGTCTTCGCCGCAGAGCCGGGTTTCTCCGATCAGATCGGCGACGCGACAACCCGCCGCGACGCCGACCACGTCGACGACTTCGCCGAGCACCTCGTCGCCATCGACGACGTGTACGGCGTCCTCGGCTGCGCCCGACTGCTCGCACCGCCGCGAGCCATCGCCGCGGGCGGCTGGTACTCGGCAACCGAGTTCGACCTGACCGAGATCAACGAGATCGGCGGGTCGGTCGTCGAGATGGGTCGCGCATGCGTGGCGCCGGGCCATCGCCATGGGGCGATCACCGCGCTGCTCTGGGCCGCGGTGCTGCGATACCTCGACGATGCGGACTACCGCTACCTGATGGGCTGCGTCTCGGTTCCGCTCAGTGGTCCCGGTGAGGAACTGCGGGGTTCGACGCTGCGCGGCGTCCGCGACCACGTGCTCGCGCGTCACCGGGCGCCGTGGCGAACCTTCCCGCTGCACACCCCACTGATCGACGGCCGCACCCTCGGCGAGATCGAGCCACCGTCGACGCTCACCCTCCCGCCGCTGCTGCGTGCCTACCTGCGCCTCGGCGCGACGGTGTGCGGCGACCCGGCGGTCGACGAGATCTTCGACGTCGGCGACTTCGTCACGATCATCGACCGCGAACACGCCAACACCCGCTACCTCGACAGACTTCGTGCGACAGGCGCGCGACTCGCAGTATCTCCCCGAGAGTGAGGTTCGTATGACGGCCGCAGCGATCATCAGCCCTCCGACGTCCGCCGGACAACTGTCAACGCAGACAGTGGCACCCACAGTGCATCCTGCTCCCGCCCACGACTCCACGTCACCTGCGACGATCAGGACCGAGAGCCACCGTCACGCGTGGTACCCGGCCAGCCCGTGCGGTGACCTCTGCCACGCCGACAATCCATTCGCCCCGGCGAATGTGTTCGTCGTCGCGATTCGGGTCGCGCTGCTCGCGGCATCGACGGCCGTCGTCCTGCTGGTGGGATCGCTCATGGTGTTCCTGCCACGACTCCTGCGTCGGGCATACATCCGCACGAGTGCGCGAACCCTGCTGTGGTCGGTGGGGGTTCGAGTGGTGATCGACGATCGTCGACCGTTCTCCGCGAGCACCCGTGGGCTCGTGGTCTCCAATCACATCTCGTATCTCGACATCCTCGCCGTCGCCGTCGTCAACCCGGCTCGGTTCGTCGCCAAATGCGACGTGATGTCGATGCCCGTCGTGTCGACGCTCGCACGGCGGCTCGGAATCATCTCGATCGATCGCGGCTCGCTGCGTACCCTGCCCGCAACCGTCGATAGGGCGGTGGCAGAACTGCAGGCCGACAACTCGGTGGCGGTCTTCCCGGAGGGCACCACGTGGTGCGGACGTGCCCGCGGTGACTTCCGACCCGCGTTCTTCCAGGCGGCGATCGACGCCGGAGTGCCTGTCATTCCGCTTCACGTGGAGTTCGAGGTCTCCGGAATGGTCACGTCCGCACCAGGTTTCATCGGCGACGATTCGCCCGCAGACACGCTGCGACGCGTGCTGCGCACCCGCGGTCTCGCGGTGCGCGTCCAGGTGCACGAGTCCCAACTTCCCGGTTCGGACCGCCGTGAACTCGCCGAACGCTGCGCCGAACTTGTCGGAGGGGTTCCCGCGCACGCTCATCCGTGAGTAGGCGACGGGCGCGAACGGCGGCACTCGCGCCGGTGACTGCGGACACACCCGATCGCTCGATCCGATACGGTGAGAAAAAAGCCGCGCCGTGTGTATCGGTGCGCCCAGCCGTCGGGGAGATTTCGTGACCTTGAGTTCGCAGACACCTACCGAGAACGCTGTCGACGCACGCCGCGAGGCCGCACGGGCGCGGTTCGTCGAGCTGCGTTCGGCTCGCAGCACCATCGCCGACGCCGACCTCGACGCGGTCTGGGCAGACCTGGAGACACTCAGACCGGCAGACATGCTCGGGAGTTGGCGCGGTGGCGAGTTCGCCACCGGGCATGCGATGAACGGGCTACTGACCAAGATCGGTTGGCACGGTAAGAACTTCATCTCGCTCAGTGAGGTGCAACCGCTGGTATGTCGCAACGAATCGGGTGAGCTGTATTCCAACACCCGCGTCGGTAAGGGTGAAGCGTCGCTGTGGACCATCGAGTTCCGCGGCGAGGCCACTGCGTCGATGGTCTACGACGGCCAGCCGGTGATCGACCACTTCAAGCGCGTCGACGACACCACGGTGATGGGCATCATGAATGGCACCGGCGGCCTCATCGGCGGCCGCCATTTCTACTTCTACCTCGAACGTGACTGAGTTCTGAGCGTCGACGCTCCAACCACACCTGCGCCCTGACCACCCGCGTCAAGAAGTCGACAAGGGATCGCCAAGCGCGTCATCGCACTCTGTCGTCGTCCCTGAAGGATCGACACAAAGGCAGAAGTCATGGCGCAGACGAAACGCAGTCACAGGCCACACATTCGCACAGCACACGCTCACGCAACCGGCCCGGGCCGGCTGCCCGACAGCCCCGCCGACGTTGCAAAGCCGAGGTGGACCCCGGTCCAGCGCGTGACGCTCGCCGTGGTGTGTGTGGCAACCGCGATGCTCATGCTCGACATCGCGGTGGTCAACACAGCGCTCCCCGCGATGGCACGCGAGTTCGACGCGGGGATGACCTCGCTCAAATGGGTGATCGATGGATACACGCTGGCGTTGGCGACGATCGTTCTCAGCGCAGGTGCATGGGCCGACCGCATCGGCCGACGCCGCGTCTTCGTCGTAGGTGCCGTGGTGTTCACCATCGGGTCCGCGGTCTGTGCGGCTGCGGGTGACATCGGCACCTTGAATGCCGCTCGTGTCGGCCAGGGGCTCGGCGCCGCGCTGCTGTTCGCCTCGTCACTTGCGTTGCTGGCGAACGCATTTCCCGGGAAAGAAGAACGGACCAAGGCATTGGCGGCCTATGGGGCGACCATCGGAGCGTCGTTCGCTGTGGGGCCACTGCTCGGCGGCGTCCTCACCGACTGGATCGACTGGCGCGCGATCTTCGTCGTCAACATTCCGCTGGGGATTGCAATGGTCTACGCGACACGCTGGATCGACGAGTCCGCGAGTAGTTGTCCGCGACGGGGCGACGTCTGGGGTCAGCTCAGCGTTGTTCTCGCGCTGGGTGCGCTGACCTATGGACTCGTCGAAGCCAACGCGCGCGGTTGGGCGGATGCGGTCACCCTGAGCGCATTCGGCATCGCCGGGATCGCGCTCGTTGCGCTCATCGTCGTCGAATCCGTTGTCGCGCAACCTATGCTGCCGCTGCGCATGTTCACCAACCCTGCCTTTACGGGAGCTCAGGTCGCGACGTTCGCGATCAGTGCGTCGATGTTCGCCGTGTTCGTATACGTGACCATCTACCTGCAGGGGGTGCTCGGGATGTCGGCGATCGCCGCGGGCCTCGTGTACCTGCCGGGGACGATGGTCATGCTCGTCGTCGCGGGTCTCACCGATCGCGTCGTCGGACGCATCGCGCCCTGGGTGCTGCTCTCGACGGCCCTGGTCGCGGTCGCCGCCGGACTGGTCTGGATGACGCGTGCCGGCGAGCACAGCAGTGGCTGGATCATGGTGCCCGGCTTCCTCGTGGCCTGCGTCGGCGCGGGTGTGTTCAATCCCGTGATGAGCGGGGTCGTGTTGGCCGAGGCAGCGCACGACGACGCGGGTCTTGCCGCCGGTGTCAACGATGTCTTCCGTCAGTCGGGAATCGCGCTAGGCGTGGCAGCACTGGGTGCGGTATTTCCTGCGGTGTCTGTCTTGAACGGCGGACAGCCCGCCGCCTACGTCGACGCGCTCGGCCGCGCGTTGTGGATCAGTGCCGCGATCGCGGCACTCGGTGCGGTCGTGGTGATCGTGGCAATGCGGTCGGCACGTGCGAGTGTCGATGCTGTCGGGTCGGTCGATCCGGCTCAGACAGCCAACATCGTTGCGATGCCGGTCGTACACTCGAAATCGCCGTTTTTCCGACATTCCGGTCCACAGGTGTGAGGGGAGAGATGCGGGAGTATCTGATCCTCGGTCCCCTCGAGGTGCGTCGCGCGGGCGAGACAGTCGACCTCGGATCGCCCAAGCAGCGAATCGTCCTGGGCGCGTTGATCCTTGCGCGCGGCGCGGTGGTGTCGGTTGATCGGCTGATCGATTCGGTGTGGGGCACGCATCCGCCGCCCGCCGCAACGACGAGCCTGCAGGCCTACATCTCCAATCTGCGGCGCGCGCTGCGGGGCGAGTCCGGTGGGCCGTCGCCCATCGAGAGGGTCAATCCCGGATATCGACTGACCATCGCCGACGACTCCGTCGACCTTGTCGAGTACCTCGCGCTCGCGCGCAGGATTCGCGACGAGGTCGACGGCGCTCGTTGGCATGACGCACTGCAACTCTGCGAACAGGCACGCCGACTATGGCGTGGACCCTTGTTGGCAGATATGGCCGACGAGAAGTGGGTTGGCGCCGATTCCGTTGCGGCGTCCGAGACTCGACTTTCCGTCACGGAGGCGTACATCACGACGCTGCTCGCACACGGCGACACCGGTCAGGCGCTCACCGAGACAGCGGCGTTGCGCGCGCTCGACCCGCTCCGCGATCGTGCTGTCTGGTTGCACATGATGGCGCTCTACCGTGCGGGCCGAGGTGCCGATGCGCTCGCGGCCTACACCGAGCATGTTCGACGACTCGACGACGAACTCGGCCTCGAACCGGGCAACGAACTGCGCGATCTGCAGGGCGCCATTCTGCGCCACGACGCCGAAATCGCCGCGTGGCCGCGCGCGCCCCGCTGGTCGGGGGCCGGCACGGTGGCCTCGCCGATCACCGGGATCGATGCCGACAACTCTGATGCCGACAATCCTGCTGCGCCAGGGGTCGACGCACGCGACGCATACGCCCGGGCTCCGGACGTCACTGCCGCCGTCGAAGGAGTGGCGGCCGAGCCGGAAGGCGCCCTTGTCGGACGTGATGCGCAGAGGCGCACGCTGGCAACGCTTTTCGTCGACGACCGGGGTCCGATCACGCGATGGCTCGCGCTGTGGGGTGCGGCAGGGATCGGGAAGACCAGGCTCGCCGAAGAGGCAGCTCGAATGGCGTCGGCCAACGGCGACGTCGTCGTGTGGGTGAGATGTCCTGATTCCCAGGGCATTCCGGCGTGGTGGCCGATGCGTCAACTGTGCCGCGGGCTGAACGCCGACGCCGACTCGGTGTTGTCGGTTCCACCCGGCGTCGACGCCGACGCCGCACGGTTCGCTGTGTACGAACGTGTACAGGCTCTCCTCGAGTCGCGCGCTGCATCGCGACCGGTCACCGTCATCGTCGACGACGCGCAGTGGGCGGATCCGATGTCGATAGACCTGCTGGTCTACCTGACCACGGCGTTGCAGCGGGTGGCGGTGCGGGTGATCGTCACGGTGCGAGACGAGGAGGGCGGGCCTGCGATCGCTCGCCTGCGTTCGGCGATGGTGCGGGCAGGGGGTCGTGTCGTCGATGTTCCCGCGTTGGCACGCCACGAGGTCACGGCATTGGTGCGAGAGATATCCGACGTCGAGCTCTCGCAGGGCGAGCTCGACGAGCTCGTCGAGCGCACCGGCGGTAACCCACTTTTCGTCACAGAGTATGCGCGGCTGCCGGATTCGCAACGCCGAGAAGTCGTTCCGGCTGCCGTCCGTTCGGTACTCGATCGACGCCTCGCCTCGCTCGACCCCGCGACACGTGAGGTCGTCGGCTATGCCGCGGTCATCGGCGGCGGCGACATCGACGTCCCTCTTCTCGCTCAGGTGATGGACCGTGATGTCGACGAGGTTGCCGACTGCATCGACGACGCCGTCGACGAGCGGATAGTGGTGACCGACGCTGGACACGGGCGTGCCGTGTTCGGGCACGCGTTGCTGCGCGAAGAAGCGATGGCGGGCATCAAAACGTTGCGGCGCTGCAGAATTCACCTGCGGACAGCCGACGTGCTTGCGCCGTCGACGGATTCGGCTTCGTTGGCGCGGCGGGCCGGTCATCTCCTGCGAGCCCTGCCGTTGGCCGAGGTCGCCGACGTGATCGAGGCGTGTCGTCGAGTCGCGGCCGACGCGACGTCACGATGGGATTCGATCAACGCCGCGTACTGGCTCGATGCCGCCCTACGCACATATGAGGCGTCCGATCAGGCCGTGGCCGATGTCGCAGTGCGCGATGCCCTGCTCGTCGACCTGCTCGACGCCCATCTGCGTGCCGGAAATGTCGCGACGGTGCTCGAGATGGTGGGCGAACGGCTGACGGACGCGATGCGTTCGGGGAGTCCGCAGACGGCTGGACGTCTCGCCGCCACGTTGATCAGGTCCGGCGGGGGATGGCCGTGGGTTGCGCCGGGAACCGAGACCGGCCCGCTCCAGGACATCTTGACGACCGTCGGTGAGTTCACCGACGGCGACGCCGCGAGCAGCGCACGGGTATTGGGCGCGTTGGCCGTTGGCACCTGCTACAACCGCGACGCCGCGATTCCTGCGACGCTTCTCGCCCGTGCGGAGGTGCTCGCGCGCCGGCTCGATGATTCCGACGTGCTCGCCGACGTCATGGTCGCGCGCCTGCTCACGTACTCCGGTGTCGCCGATCGGGCACAGGAGGCGGTCGCACTCGGTGTCGCCATTCGCGAACTTCCGCATGCGTCATCGGCGCTCGATGAGGTGATCGTCGATTCCGTGCTGTCGATGGCGACGATAAAACTCGGCGACCTTGATGCCGCCGAACGGCACCTACGGCGCGGGATCGTCGGCAGCGAACGGATGCGCCTACCGATACTGCGCGCACAACTGCGATGGATGGAGGCGGCCATCGCGGTGTGGCATGGTGAATTCGACCGTGCGCGTACGCATTTCGAGACCGCGTACGCGGTCCACCAGCAGACGCAACTCTACGTCGCCGGTAGTGGTGCGCTCGCGATGATGGCGATGGCAACGCAGGAGGGAATGTTCGAGCAGATCGTCGACGACGTCCTGGGAATCGATGGAAGCGACCGCCTGGAGTGGGTGCGCTCCGTGGTGTCCGGTGCGCCGGGCAATTCCGTTGCGACGCTGCTGGCCTCGGGCGTCGCCACCGTTGCGGGCATCCACGGAGACGTCGACCTCGCGATCACGATGATCGACGCCTGGCTGGGGGAGCGAGAACCCATGATGTGGACGTCGCTCGCGCAGGCAGTCATCCTGGCCGGCGTCGTCGTCGAACTCGAATTGACCGATCGCGCAGAGCCCTTCATCGAGTACCTCGGTCGATTCACGCGGTGCATCGCCACCGTGGGGCAGGTCGGGTGCATCGGCCCGGTCGACCTCGCCCTCGCGGAGTTGTATTTCCTGATCGGCGACGACGACGCTGCCATCGAAGCGCTCGGGCGTGCGCGAGAATTGTCCGAGACCCAGGCCAGTACACCAGGGGTCCTGCGGCGTCGGATGGCCGCGGCATCCCGCGCGCCCGCAGGAGCGCGGCGTGAGCGCGAGCTCGCCGATATCTCCGCGCTCGCTGCTGCTGCCGGCATGAGCGCACTCGCTTCGGCGGCGACCGCTGGGCGCATTGTCTGACCTGCACGAATTGGTGTGCGCTAAACGATGGACATCGGCTGGTGTGCACTCCAAGAAGACCGCAAGATCATCCCAAGGGTGTGCCGACATCGTGTGAGTGCGGCCGGATCAGCCGGTCGCCACGTGCACATTCGAGGAGCATCGCCATGACCCAGACACCGACAGGGATCGACCAAGCCGACATCGCGGGCCTGCGGGCCAGGATTCGCGGAAATGTCTTCCGTCCGACCGAGGAGGGCTACGCGACAGTGAGCTTCAACGCCTCGGTGTCGAGGCGCCCGTGGGCGGTCGTCGACGCGGCAGGCAGCGACGATGTTGCCGCGGCAGTCGCGTTCGCCGCGGCAAACGACATGACGGTTGCCGTCCATGCCACCGGACACGGCGCGACGCCGACCGACGGACGGTCGTTGTTGATCCGGACCGGTGCGCTCGACACGTGCGAGATCGATCCAGCAACGCGGACAGCGCGGGTCGGTGCAGGCGTCCGCTGGCAGCGGGTCATCGAGGCGGCAGCGCAGTTCGGACTCGCGCCGCTGTGCGGATCGGCGCCTGGCGTTGGCGTAGCGGGATTTCTGTCCGGCGGCGGTATCGGGCCGCTCGTCCGGTCGGTCGGGGTGTCGTCGGATTATGTGCGCGCCATCGAGATGGTCACCGGTGACGGGCTCGTCCGGCGGGTCAGCGCCGATGCAGATCCCGATCTGTTCTGGGGTTGCCGCGGCGGGAAGGCCACGCTCGGCATCGTCACGGAGTTGGAGATCGAATTACTGCCGATCGCGGAATTCTATGGCGGCGCAGTCTATTTCGACGGAGCTGACGCGGCGGCGGTGCTCGCGGCATGGCAACGGTGGACACAGGATCTTCCCCGCGAGGCGTCGACGTCGATCGCGCTCCTGCGGCTGCCCGACATGCCGGGGGTTCCGCCGATGCTCGCGGGCAAGCTCACTGTCGCCGTGCGCTACGCCAGCGTCGCCGACGCCGACACCGCGGCGTCGACCTTCGCGCCGATGCGCGCGGTGGCGACCCCGATTCTCGACGCGGTGGGCACGATGCCCTACGCCGCCGTCGGCATGATCCATGCCGACCCCACCGACCCGAAGCCTGCATACGAGAACGGCATGCTGCTGTCGGGGCTGCCCGACGACGCGGTGCGCACGCTGCTCGACCACGCGGGACCCGAGGTCGCTTCGCCGCTACTGCTGGTGGAACTGAGGCTGCTCGGAGGGGCGTTCGCCGAGCAACGCGGACCCGACAGTGCGGTCTGCCACCGCGACGCCGCGCTCAATCTGCACGTCGTCGGCGTCCTGGTGCCACCGATCGCCGACATCGTGCCCGGGCACGCCGACCGGCTGCTCGGCGACATGTCGGAGTGGGCGACCGGCGGACGACTTCCCAACTTCACCGCCAGCACCGACCCGGAACGTGTCCGGTCCTGCTACGACGAGGAGACGGCGGCCTGGCTGGCAGCGCTGGCACTCCAGCACGACCCCGCCGGCGTGCTCGCTGTGGGCCAAGTCGTCCGGTGATTCCCGGTCCGGTGTAACCCGACTCCGCACGACGGAATTGGTCACGGGTGTTCGCGCGTTTATCCTGGGGTGCGTATGTCCACGTCATCCCGCGCCCCGGTCTACCTCGACAATGCCGCGACGACAGCCCTGCTGCCGGAGGCACTCGAGGCGATGACCGCCTGCTATCTCCAGCCGGGTAACGCGTCGTCGTTGCACGGTTCGGGTCGTCGTGCCCGGCGTCACCTGGAAGAAGCCCGCGAGACCGTCGCGTCGGCACTCGGTGCGCGGCCGTCGGAGGTGATCTTCACCAGCGGCGGCACCGAGGCCGACAACCTGGCGGTCAAGGGCATTTTTTGGGCACGTAGGAGAGGCGACGCGCAGCGTCGTCGAATCATGGTCTCCGCGGTCGAGCACCACGCCGTGCTCGACGCCGCGCAGTGGTTGGCCGACAACGACGGCGCCGAACTCGTCGTGATCCCGGTCGACGCCGAGGGTGCGGTGTCGGTTGCGCACGTGCGTGCCGAGCTCGAGCAGCATGCGGCGCAGACGGCGCTGATCTCGGTGATGTGGGCCAACAACGAAGTCGGAACGATCCAGCCGGTGAGCGAGATCGCGGCTCTCGGCATCGAGTTCGGCGTCCCCGTGCATTCCGACGCCGTGCAGGCGGCCGGTCACGTCCCCGTCGACTTCGCGGGCAGCAAGCTCTCCGCCATGAGTATCGCCGGGCACAAGTTCGGTGGTCCGTACGGATGTGGCGCCCTGCTTCTCGGGCGCGACGTCGAGTGTGTTCCGTTGCAGCACGGTGGCGGACACGAGCGGGATCTGCGATCGGGCACCCAGGACGTGCCGGGGATCGTCGGCCTTGCTGCTGCACTGCGACGGTCGGTCGACACTCTCGACGAGACGCTGCCGCAGGTTTCAGCGATGCGTGATCGACTGTTCGACGTGCTGTTGTCCATCGATGGAGCCAGCGCCAACGGGCCTCGCGACGATCGTCGGTTGCCCGGCAACGTGCACGTGTCTTTCGCGGGCTGCGAAGGGGATTCGCTGCTGATGCTCCTCGACGCCAACGGTGTTGAGTGCTCGACGGGTTCGGCATGTACCGCAGGCGTTGCCCAGGCCAGCCATGTGTTGCTGGCCATGGGGGTCAGCATGGCCGACGCGCGCGGGTCGCTGCGCTTCTCCCTCTCCCATTCCACGACCGACGCCGACATCGCGTCGGTCGCCGAGATCATCGGCGAGGTCGTCGACCGCGCCCGCGTCGCCGGACTGGTCTCGACTCCCGCAGGTAAGGGGAACTGATGCGCGTACTGGCAGCCATGAGCGGAGGAGTCGATTCGGCCGTCGCCGCGGCACGTGCCGTCGACGCGGGCCACGAGGTGGTCGGCGTGCACCTCGCTCTGTCGACGGCCCCCGGAGCGCTGCGCACCGGCTCTCGCGGATGTTGTTCGCGCGAAGACGCCGACGATGCGCGACGCGCTGCGGACGTTCTCGGCATCCCGTTCTACGTCTGGGATTTCGCGGAGAAGTTCAAGGACGACGTGATCGACGAGTTCGTCGAGGCCTACGCCGCCGGGCAGACGCCCAACCCGTGCCTGACCTGCAACGAGAAGATCAAGTTCTCCGCGCTCGCCGAAAAGGCGGTTGCGCTCGGTTTCGACGCACTGGCAACCGGTCACTACGCGCGACTCTCCGACGGTGAGCTGCGTCGTGCCGTCGACGACGACAAAGACCAGTCGTACGTGCTCGCGGTTCTGACCCAGCAGCAGTTGTCGCGGGCCATGTTCCCGGTCGGCGACACCTCCAAGCCGCAGATCCGCGACGAGGCCGCCCGACGCGGTCTGTCGGTCGCGTCGAAGCCGGACTCACACGACATCTGCTTCATCCCGACCGGCGACACCCGAGCGTTCCTCGGCGCACGTATCGGGGTGCGTCCCGGTGCCGTCGTCGACGCCGACTCCGGCGAACGTCTCGCCGACCACGAGGGCGTCCACGGCTTCACCATCGGCCAGCGCAAGGGACTCGGTATCGAGGCACCTGCCGCGGACGGGCGTCCGCGCTACGTCACCGACATCGACCCCGAGTCCGGCACCGTGACCGTCGGGGCCGCGGAGAACCTGCAGGTCTGGTCGATCACCGCCACCAAGGCCGTGTGGACGTCCGGACAGGTGCCGAGCGGCCCGATCGAGTGCACCGTGCAGGTGCGCGCGCACGGCGGACTCGCGCAGGCGGTCGCGACACCGGTCACCGGCGACGACGGACGCCCCGGGATCGACATCGAGTTGCGTGAGCCGCTGACCGGCGTCGCGCGTGGCCAGGCAGCCGTGCTGTACCTGCCCGACGCCGAGCGAGGCGATCTGGTCGTCGGCTCGGGTCGTATCGCGGGCACCTCGCACGTGCGTCGCCACGACGAGGCCGTCGCGGGTGCGTCGTCGAGTGTGCACTGACCGGTGATGTGATGACGTCGCTGCCGACCGGTGTCGGTACGGGTGTCGGCTCGATGCCGGGCACCGATCCGACTGAGGCCGCGGCGATCGTGGGCGGCGAACTCGACTTCACCTACCTCGCGGAGTTGCCCGCACGCGGGATCGGAGCCGACATGGTCGGCCGGATGGGTACGCTGCTCGTCGACATGCCGATTGACGCGGGGCCGTGGGGCTACCGGCTCGCGGCACGCCCCTCCGCCGTCACCCGCGCGGCGTCGGACTACCTGCGATTCGACCTCGACGCGCTCGAAGAGCTCTGGGACACAGCGGGATTCATCGGTACCGGGCGTCAGGTGAAGGTGGCGGTGTGTGGACCGTTCACCTTCTCCGCCTCGGTCGAGCTGCCCAATGGGCACAAGGTGCTCCGCGACGTCGGCGCGTGGCATGACGTCGTCGAGTCGACGGCCGAGGGACTGCGCGAGCACGCCGCGGAGGTTGCCCGACGTCTGGGCGCGCAGGTGACCGTGCAGCTCGACGAACCTCTGATTGGAGCAGTCCTCGACGGCACGGTGACTCCGCTGACCCGACTCGATCCGATCCGCGCGATCCCACTCCCCGAGGTCGTGGACGCGCTCGCGGGCATCGTCGAACAGTTGGGTAGACCGGCGATCGTGCACAACTGCGCGGCGCCACGCTGGGATCTGATCGGACGGTTGCGCGGCGTCGGACATTCGGTGGTGCTCGACGCCGCGATCTCCTCGGGGCCAGACGTACTCGACACCGAGACCCTCGACGGGATCGGTGAGCTGATCGAACGCGGCGATGTCCTCGTCGCGGGTGTGGTGTCGGCTCAGCGGGCCGACCGACGCGCCCGCGCCGAAACGGTCGCCAGCGGGTTGGCCGCGATCACCGATCGGATCGGACTGGATCGAAAAGTGTTGTCCGATAACGTGATCGCGACTCCGACGTGTGGCCTGGCCGGAGCCTCGCCAGCCTGGGCACGCACGGCCCTCGGCATCTGCGCACGCGCAGGGGAACTGCTGTCGGAGGACCCGCAGGCGCTGTGACGGCTGCGCTGTGACGGCTGCGTGGGGGCTGGCGGCGTTGGGACTGGTGGGCGGCCGGGCGCTCACCTGAATGTGTGTCGTTTCGAAAGATGTGGGTGCTGCAGCACACACATCCTCGCATTCGACACACATTCAGCTCGGTGGGTCGGTCCGACAGCCGAGTCGACGCCTCAGAGCGGCGGAAGCTTGGCCAACGACTTCTTCGGCGCCACGTGGCGGTAGCTCGCATCGAGAAGCTCGGCGACCTCGTCCCAGTCGGTCTTCTTGTCGAGAAGCATTCCGAGCCAGCCGTATACGCCGACGTACGCGGGCAGAAAGATCCGCGGATCGTCGACGAGGGCGTCGCGTTCGGCGTCGTCGGGGATGAACAGCAACGACTGGTCGTGGCGTTCGCCGCCCTTGATGCTGCCGCCGTACGTGCCGAACATCTTCCCGCAGCGGAACGTCGGACGGCCGTGCGCGACCACCTCGGTGGTGTCGGGTAGCGCGAGTGCGATCGCACGCACCCGGCCGAGCAGCGGATCGGCGTCGTCGAAGACGATGGGGTGCGGCATGAGTCGACGATAGGGCACCGTCACCGAATGGGAGGGCGTGTCGGTGCCCTTCGATAGTCTTTGAGGGTGGCACAAGACGTCGGAACCACGGATCCCACGACGAGGGACCCCAGCGCAGACCTGCGTGAGCAGTGGTCGAAGCTCGCCGAAGAGATTCGCGACCACCAGTTCCGCTATTACGTCAAGGACGCGCCGATCATCTCCGACGGCGAGTTCGACCGTCTCCTGCGTGAGTTGCAAGAACTCGAGGACACGCATCCCGAGCTCGCAACGCCCGATTCGCCGACCAAGCTGGTCGGCGGCGGATTCTCCACGGCGTTCACCCCGGTCGACCACCTCGAGCGGATGCTGTCGCTCGACAACGTCTTCGACGGCGACGAGATGCGTACGTGGGTCTCGCGGGTCGAGGAAGAAGTCGGTGTCGGCACCGAGTACCTGTGCGAACTCAAGATCGACGGCGTCGCGCTCGCGCTCGTCTACATCGACGGCGTGCTCGACCACGCCGTCACCCGCGGCGACGGACGCACCGGTGAAGACGTCACCCTCAATGCCCGCACCATTGAAGACGTCCCGGCGCGGCTGACCGCGACCGATGAGTACCCGATACCGCACGTGCTCGAAGTCCGCGGTGAGGTTTTCTTCCGCGTCGAGGATTTCGAGGCGCTCAACGCATCACTCGTCGACGACGGCAAGGCCCCCTTCGCCAACCCGCGCAACTCGGCGGCGGGTTCGTTGCGGCAGAAGAATCCGCAGATCACGGCGAAGCGTCGGCTCAGGATGATCTGTCACGGACTCGGCCACACCGAGGGCTGGAAACCGAAGTCTCTGCACGACGCCTACCTCGCGATCGGGGCGTGGGGACTACCGGTGTCGACGCACACAACCAAGGTGTCGGGAGCCGACGCGATCCTCGACCGCATCGCGTACTGGGGCGAGCACCGCCACGACGTCGAGCATGAGATCGACGGCATCGTCGTCAAGGTCGACGACTTCGCCAAGCAGCGTCGGCTCGGCTCCACCTCGCGTGCACCTCGCTGGGCGATCGCGTACAAGTACCCACCCGAGGAGGCCACCACCAAGCTACTCGACATCAAGGTCGGCGTCGGCCGGACGGGCCGCGTCACCCCGTTCGCCTTCATGGAACCGGTGTTGGTCGCAGGCTCGACGGTCTCGCGTGCCACGCTGCACAACGAGTCCGAGGTCCGCCGGAAGGGTGTGCTGATCGGCGACACTGTCACCATTCGCAAGGCAGGCGACGTGATCCCCGAGGTGCTCGGCCCGGTGGTGGAGTTGCGCGACGGTAGCGAACGCGCGTTCGTGATGCCGGAGCGCTGCCCCGAATGCGGCTCCACGCTGCGGCCCGAGAAAGACAGCGACGCCGACATCCGTTGCCCCAACGCGAAATCCTGTCCCGCACAACTGCGTGAGCGGCTGTTCCACCTTGCCGGCCGCGGCGCCTTCGACATCGAAGCGCTCGGGTACGAAGCAGCAACAGCGCTGCTCGGTTCCGGAGTCATCGTCAACGAGGGCGACCTCTTCTCACTGACCGCCGACGACCTCGCCAAGGTCGACCTGTTCACCACCAAGGACGGCAAACTCTCGGCGAACGGCAAGCGTCTGCTCGTCAATCTGCAAGGCGCCAAGGATGTTCCGCTCTGGCGCGTGCTCGTCGCGCTGTCGATCCGCCACGTCGGACCCACTGCGGCGCGTTCTCTCGCAACCGAATTCGGCTCGCTGCAGGCCATCGAAGACGCGACGCCCGAGCAACTCGCCGACGTCGAGGGACTCGGCGGAACGCTCGCACAGAGTATTCACGACTGGTTCGCCGTCGACTGGCACCGCGAGATCGTCGAGAAGTGGCGTGCCGCAGGGGTTTCGATGGAAGACGAGCGCGATGAGTCCATCGTGCGCACGCTCGAGGGCAAGACCATCGTCGTCACCGGCTCGCTGCAGGACTTCTCCCGCGACGGCGCCAAGGAAGCAATCCTGGTGCGCGGCGGCAAGGCGTCGGGCTCGGTGTCGAAGAAAACCGACTACGTCGTCGTCGGCGATTCCCCGGGCAGCAAAGCTGCGAAGGCCGAACAACTCGAGGTGCCTGTGATCGACGAAGACGGTTTCAAGCACCTGCTGGAGACGGGGGAGGGGCCGGCGGCCGCCCTTCCGGAGTCCGACGCGGAGCCGAGTTGAGCAGTGAGGTCCTGAACTCCGAAACCGTGTGCGGTAGCCACAGCGCCTGCACCGGGGTCAGCGGCGGATCGTCGAAATCCTTGACGATGACTCGATTTTCGTGACTCGTGCCCACCGGATCGGTCACGAACGCGACGGCGTCGTCGTCGACGAGCACCGCCGTCGCGGGCGGCGCACCTTGGACGCGGCAGATGCGCAACGTCGGCTCCAAGCCGCCGCCGCGCAGGTGCGCGACCAGAAAGTCGGTGTAGAAGGAATGCCGTTCCGGTGCCCACACCACGATGGGTACATCTAGGAGCGCGCTCACCGAGACGGTGTCCGCGTCGGCCAAGCGGTGGTCCGCCGCCATCGCCAGCCGCAACGGGTGGTAGGTGACGATCGACGACGTCAGTTGCGGTGGTGTCTCGACGCCTCGGCGCAACACCACATCGAGCTCGCCCGACAGTAATTGGTCGGTGAATCGATCGGGAAATGTCTTGACCAGCGTCACCGATACAGCGGGATGCAGCCGCAGTGCGGGTTCGACGAGCGCGAAGACCTCGTCGCTCGACAGGGCGGGCGAGTGTCCGATGGTGAATGCGTCGGGGACGCCCGCGGCTCGACGTCGGACCGATCGTGCGAGTTCGCGCGCGCCCGCGAGCAGTGGAAGCGCACCCTCGAGCAGATTCTCGCCTGCGGCGGTCAATACGAGGCGTCGACCTGTCCGGTCGAACAACGTCACGCCGACCTCGCGCTCGAGTTGTCTCAGCGCCGTCGACAGCGCCTGCTGGGTGAGGAACATCTGTTCCGCCGCCGCAGCCAGAGTCCCGGCCTGCGCGACCGCGACGAACTGTTCGAGTCGCCGGGTGTCCAGCGCGGCAGCGTCGTCCAGCTCAGCCATAGCGCAAATCTTACTTGAGTAAGGTCCAGGAAGATCCGATTGAATTGGAGTTTCGGGATTTCTAGCGTCGAAGGCATGACGCAGAATCAGAGCTCATCCGTTCTCACTCGCCCTCTCGACGGAAAGAGTGCCGTCGTGGCGGCAGGTGCGAAGAATCTCGGTGGACTCGTGTCGCGCGATCTCGCGGGACTCGGCGCCAACGTCGCCGTCCACTACAACAGCGATGCCAGCAGGCCGGAGGCGGAGAAGACCGCGGCCGCGGTCGAAGAGCTGGGCGGCAAGGCGATCATCGTCCAGGGAGACCTCACCGCTCCTGCCGCGGTCGCCGCGCTCTTCGACGAGGCCGTCGGCGCATTCGGTGGCGTCGACATCGCGGTCAACACCGTCGGCAAAGTGTTGCGCAAGCCCATCGTCGAAACGACTGAGGCCGAATACGATTCGATGTTCGACATCAATGCGAAGGCTGCGTACTTCTTCCTGCAGGAAGCAGGAAAGCGGCTCAACGACGACGGTGCGATCATCACCATCGTCACCTCTCTGCTCGCGGCCTACACCGACGGCTACTCGACGTACGCCGGCGGTAAGGCGCCTGTCGAGCACTTCACCCGCGCGGCTTCCAAGGAGTTCGCCGATCGCGGCATCTCGGTCAACAACATCGGCCCCGGACCGATGGACACGCCGTTCTTCTATCCGCAAGAGACGCCGGAGCGTGTGGAATTCCACAAGTCACAGGCGATGGGAAACCGCCTCACCCGAATCGAAGACATCGCGCCGATCGTGACCTTCCTTGCGACAGAGGGGCATTGGATCACCGGACAAACGATCTTCGCGAACGGCGGGTACACCACGCGCTGACCCGGTCAGACTGGATTCTGGCCCTACTTCCTCACCTGGCACCGACGGATTGCTTGCGGATCCGGGTGCCTGCCCGACCCGATTCATCAAGGGAGATGACATGACCACCTCGCTACCCGCGCCCGTCGCCGCGTCGATCGACGCGACGAATGCCGGTGATCTGCATGCATTCCTCGACGCCTTCACGCCGGACGGTTCCGTCGACGATTGGGGGCGGGTCTTCACCGGACCCGACGCGATCACCGGTTGGAGCGACAACGAATTCATCGGTGAGAACGTCACTCTCGACGTCACGAAGGCTACGACGGCGGGTGCCGACACCGTCGTCATCGCGACTGTCGGCGGAGACGGATTCAACGGTCCGTCGACCTTCACCTACACAGTCAGCGGAGACAAGCTGTCGCGCATGACAATTCGCGAGTGACGCGTCGTCGCTACGGTGGCGGCATCCCCGCCGAGTGCCGCCTGGCTACGACTCGGTGCGCAGCACAGTGCTGACGATGCCCGAGAGGTAACCGAGGCGCGCGATCTCCGACGGTCGGAAGTCGGGGCCGCCGATCCTGCCGAGCAGCACTGCTTTTCGGCCGTCGCCGAGCGGGGCTGCTGCCATTCGGGTGTCCATGTCCTGCCAGGCGCCGGGGACCCAGTCGGCGTCGGGATCGAGTTGCGCGGCCTCGCTGAGCGGAAGCCAGTCAGCACTGGTCAGCGGCGTCTCGGGTGCGCCGGAGCTGCCGTAGAGCGCGAGGACACCACCCGCCGCCCGGGTGACGACCATCGCCCACGACACACGCAGCACGCGCGGCGCGTTGTCGACGAGGACCTGTAGGCGGTCGTGGTCGGCGGTGGCCACCTGGTCGACGAGCTCGAGTTCGCGGTGGGTGTCGAGTAGTCCGCTGTAGGGACGAATGGAGTCGACGCGCACACCGGTGACTCGTTCGGCCGCGGTGATCAACGCATCGGGAAGTGAGCCGGGCGCGACGTCGACGACGAGGTCGTCGACGGCGTAGCCGTCACCTCGTTCGACGACCTCGAGGGACAGGATGTCAGCGCCGACGGACCCGAGCTGCACGGCGAGCAGACCGAGGCTGCCGGGGCGGTCCTCGAGGTACACGCGCAGCAGATATGACACGTGCGACATTGTCGCACCGTGGCCGCGGGCGTGCTCGGATGGCATCGGCCGCGTGCTGCCGCCACGATGGAGGACATGGTTTCGGTTCCCGATCACGACGACGCGCCCGGCACACAGCACGTCACGACGTCCGTCGCGCGACGCATCGAGTCCGGGCGTGAACACGACTTCGTCACCTGGACGGACGCCGGGATCGCGCTGGCCCGTACGTTCCCCGGCTTTCTCGGCGGCGGATGGTTGCGGTCGAGCAGCAAGCCCGACGAGTACTACGTCGTCTACCGCTTCGCCGACGACGATGCGCTCGAGGATTGGAACTCCTCGCCGGTGCGCAAAGCGTGGTTGTCGCGCGGTGAGGGTGTGGCCGTCGAGTACGCGACGCATCGCCTCTCGGGTATCGAGGGGTGGTTCGAACCACAGTCGACGCTGACCAACGCGGTCCGGGTGATGGGTGCGCCGCCGCCGCGGTGGAAGCAGGCTGTCACCATCTGGCTGGGATTCTTCCCGATGTCGCTGCTGATCAACTTCCTGGTGATTCCCCATCTCGGTGGGATGCCACTGGTGCTCAAGACGTTGATCGCGACGCTGATCAACACCCCGCTCATGGTGTACCTGGTGCTGCCGTGGATCACCCGTCGCCTCAAGAGGTGGCTCCACTGAGGAGCGTCGGGGTCCGGCCTCGCCGTGCCAGATCGTCGTCGAGTACCGCGTCGACTCGGCCGAGACCGTCGTCGCCTAGGCTTGATGGGGTTGTCGGTGCGCTGTTGCCGATGCCGGTGGTTTTGCTGGTGAGGAAGGACGTGATCTCTTCAAATGTCTGACGGATCTGGGTCGGAGGACGCAGGGTCGACGATCTCGCGTGAACAGGTCGCGCACCTGGCGCGGCTGTCGCGACTCGCGCTGAGCGACGACGAGCTCGATCTCTATGCGCAACAGCTCGATTCGATCTTGGCGCACGTGGCGCAGGTCTCCGAGGTCGCTGCCGACGATGTCCCACCGACCGCCCACCCGGCGGCGCTGGCAAACGTGTTGCGCGAAGACGTCGTCAAGCCCGGCCTGACCACCGAAGAGGCGCTCTCCGGTGCGCCTGCCGTCGAGCAGGACCGGTTCGCCGTTCCGCAGATCCTGGGGGAGGAACAGTGAGTTCTCAGACACCGGCCACCCGCGCCGCCACCGACATCACCGGACTGTCCGCCGCAGAACTCGGCGAGAAGATCGCTTCCCGTGAACTCTCGTCTGTCGAGGTCACCCAGGCGCACCTCGACCGCATCGCCGAGATCGACGACCAACTCGGTGCATTCCTGCACGTGAGCAGCTCCGAGGCGCTCGTCGCCGCCAAGGCCGCCGACGACGCCGTCGCGGCGGGAGAGGCGTCATCGCCGCTCACCGGCGTGCCGCTCGCGCTCAAGGACGTGTTCACGACGACCGACGCACCAACCACGTGCGGCTCGAAGATCCTCGAGGGCTGGGTCCCGCCCTACGACGCCACCGTGACCGCGCGGCTGCGTGCCGCGGGTATCCCGATCCTCGGCAAGACCAACATGGACGAGTTCGCGATGGGCAGTTCCACCGAGAACTCCGCCTACCAGGTGACCCGGAATCCCTGGGACACCTCACGCATCCCGGGCGGTTCCGGTGGTGGCAGCGCTGCGGCGCTCGCGTCGTACCAGGCGCCCCTGGCGATCGGCACCGACACCGGTGGCTCGATCCGTCAGCCCGCCGCCGTCACCGCGACGGTCGGTGTGAAGCCGACCTACGGCACGGTGTCGCGCTACGGACTCGTCGCCTGCGCGTCGTCGTTGGACCAGGGTGGCCCATGCGGGCGCACGGTCCTCGACACCGCGCTGCTCCACGAGGTCATCGCGGGACACGACCCGCGCGACTCCACCTCGATCGACGTGGCCGTGCCCGATGTCGTCGGCGCTGCACGCGCGGGCGCGTCCGGCGATCTGACGGGTGTGCGGGTCGGCGTGGTCACCGAACTCCAGGGGGAGGGCTACCAGCCCGGCGTGCTCGCGTCGTTCGAGCAGGCGGTCGCAACGCTCACCGAGCGTGGCGCCGAGGTCGTCGAGGTCTCCTGCCCGCACTTCACCTACGCTCTCGGCGCGTACTACCTCATCCTCCCCAGCGAGGTGTCGTCGAACCTCGCTCGCTTCGACGGCATGCGGTACGGGCTGCGCGTCGGCGACGACGGCAAGCACAGCGCCGAAGAGGTCATGGCACTGACACGCGAGGCCGGATTCGGTCCAGAAGTCAAGCGCCGCATCATGATCGGTACGTACGCCTTGTCGTCCGGCTACTACGACGCGTACTACGGCCAGGCGCAGAAGGTCCGCACGCTGATCGCGCGCGACTTCGCCACGGCCTTCGAGAGCGTCGACGTCCTCGTCTCGCCGACGACGCCGACCACCGCGTTCCCCATCGGCGACAAGGTCGACGATCCGCTGAGCATGTACCTGTTCGACCTGTGCACCCTGCCGGTGAATCTTGCTGGTGTCGGAGCGATGTCGGTGCCGTCCGGTCTGTCGGTCGACGACGGGCTGCCCGTCGGGCTGCAGATCATGGCTCCCGCACTCGCCGACGACCGGCTCTACCGGGTGGGCGCAGCGTACGAGGCCGCCCGCGGTCCGATCGTCTGATCGGTTTCGGGTAGGCCGTGCGCCTGATCCGGACCGGAATACCGGTGGCCGACGCCTGCGGGGCCGTCGAGCGACCCCAGCAGGTCGGCGGAGTTCTGCACGAACGTGACCAGGGGCAGCCACGGAACGCGTCGGGTCGGTCTGCCGACCGTGACCGTCTCGGAAGGTCGGGACGGAGCGCGCCAGATCGCCGCCGGTGACCACGTGGTCACCGGGTCGGTTGCATTGGCGACCACCATGCGTGGCGATCCGTGCGCGCGCGTCGCGATGGTGTCCGCGGGAACCCCGGAGAGAACGGTGGCCCTGACAGCGCCGGGGCGATGGTCGTCGGCCCAGACCCGCGCCGTCTCTGCGCCGATCGCTCCGAGGCTCTGGCCGTACAGGATGATGCGCGGACGATGCTGTGCGGGAACAGAATCGAGTGCTGCTGTTACTGCCGCGACCACCGCGACAGACGCGCGTCCGGCCGCACCCCGGTCGGTGACGAATGCCCGCCACGACTGCGACGACGCGTAGCGGGGCGTGATGGTGCGCATCCGGCCGACGCGCTCACCGATCGCCGTGACCGCACCGGCGTCGATCCACCCCGAGCCCGTCGGGACCGCGATCAACACCGCGTCGTCACCGCGGCCGCCCGCGTCGACCCATTGCTGGACAAGGGTATTCGCGTCGCGTGCGCTGGATACCGGTGCGCTCAACGTCGACGCCGACGCTGAGCCCGAGACGGGCGTGAGCAGTCCGGCGGCAACCGAGACAGCGCCTGCGACGGCCAGCGCGCTCAGGCGTGGCAGCCAGACGATCGCGGCGACAACCGCGGCTGTCGGTCCGACGAGCAACGCCACCCACTCGATGCCGACGGGGGCATAGCCGAGCTCGCCGCGAATTCCGTTCTGCCACCACATGTTCGCCGTAGCCGCGATCACGAGGAACGTGCACGCTGCCACAAGCGGTGACCATCGAGTCGCGCTCCGGGAACGATGGCACAGTCTCAGTCCGACCAGCGTGGCACCCACGACGATGGCTGCGCACCCGGCAACGACGACACCCGCGAGCCACGGCGTCCGTGGAAGCGGAGACGGCCAGAGCCCGATCCCGGTGGCGAGCACAATCGCCCAGGCGATCGCCGGGTGAGGAGGTGCAGGTGCGCTGAGTGCTCGATCGGTTCCCGGGATCGTCATCGTGTCGCCTCCGACGATGCCTGTGTGCCATCGCGTTCGGCGTCGCTGTTGCCATCGGGATCGTCGTGGACGAGGTGCCCGATAGCCGACGACGTTGCGGCGAGCACGTTGCCGCGGTCCTGTGGTGGGCCGTCGCCTTCATGCCAGGTGTTGAGTCCTACCCCCACCCGTGCCAGCTCCGCCGCACCCATACACAGCGGATCGTGACAGGTTTCGCGCATCCGCGTCACCAGGGCGGTGTCGAGACCCAGTCGCGCCCAGGGGCCCAACGGATTTCCGACCCGTGCCGCATAGCGCAGCATGTCGTAGCCGAAATCATGTGTGCGGCACAGTGGTTCGAACCTCGCGGGCATGGGTACAGGTGACGAGCAATCGCCGCCGGGATTGCTCGCATCGTCGCCGTCGAGCACCGGCCGGTACCCCATCCTGGATGCGAAGTCGGACGGGAGCGCCGCTATCGCTCCCGCGCCGTTGCGATCGAGAAGCTGTCGGACGACCGCAGCCGCAGCGGGATCTCCGGTGGACTCGGTTCTGCCCTCGGAGGCTTCGCTGTTCGACGTGGACCGGATGGTCGACGATTGCGCGGTCGCGTGGCCTGCTGGCGTCATCGGCAGTGCGGTGAACGCGGCGACGCCGACGAGCAGAAGTGCGGCTGACCAGCGTCGACGTCTCTGGGTGTTACGGGGGAGTCGGTGGCTCGAAGTCATGTGATCGACGCTAGAAATGCAGAGCACAACCCCACATCGGCCGCGAGTGGGGTTGTCGCACAGTCCATTCGCAGTGCCCGCCGTCGTCGACCTGCTACCGCGGAGCGATCCCGATCTCCCTCTTAGGTATGAGGACATCGGGAACGTGCTCGCCTACGGTGGACGTCGAGGTGATCTGATGATGAAGCACGTGCGGACCGGGCTCCGTAAGGCCGGTTCCGCCTTCGTCGACGAGGTGCGCGCTACTCCAGCGCTGTCGGATCCTGATGTACGACGCTACTTCTCGTCGCGCACGAATGTCTTCTTCCTCCTGTGCGCCGCAGTGCTGTTCGCGGTGGCGTGGCCGACGTCGAGCCTGACGCACGACGTCCCGGCGTACGCGATGCCGGCGGTTGCCGCGGCAATCGCATGGCCGGTCGCGCTGGCATGGTCGGCTCCCGTTGTGGGATGGGCGATCTCGCTGCTCGCGGCGATGATTATCGGGTCGGTGGTCCCCACCGTCAACGGGTGGCCATGGTCGATCCAGGTGACGCACATCATCGCGATCCTGGTGCTGTCGTTCATGGCCGCACTCCGATGCCCGCTTCGGTGGTTGCCGGTGATCTGGTTGGCGTCGACGTTGGTGATGGTCAATTCGGCCCCCGACGACCAACGCCCAGGATGGATATTCGGTCTGACGTTCGGTGCCATCGTCATCGCGCTGCTGCGCGGGCTGCTGGCGTCGCGCAGACAGCTCGCCCAGCGCACGCAGGAGACAAAAGTCGCTGAATCCGAGGCGGCCGTACTGCAGGAGCGGGCACGCATCGCGCGCGACCTCCACGACGTCGTCGCACACCGGATGTCCATGGTGGTGGTGATGGCCCAGACCGCTCGGTATCGACTGCCAGATGTCGGCGACGCCGCTGCCGCCGAATTCGACGCGATTGCCGTCGCAGCGCGCACCTCCCTCGACGAGGTGCGTCAGCTCCTCGGCGTGCTGCGTGAACCCGACGACACGTCGGGTGAAGCGAGCGCGCGGACAGCGCCCAACCCGGGCCTCGAACACATCGAGTCGTTGGTCGAGGCGACACGTCGTGCAGGCGCCGACGTGCAGTTGCATCAGGCGATTCTCGGAACAGAGGTCGGCGAGGCGTCGGGTCTGGCGGTGTATCGGATCGTGCAGGAGTCCCTGGCCAACGCGACCCGACATGCGCAGGGGGCGCGTACAGACATCTGGCTGCGCGACGGCGCCGCAGGCCAGCTCGAACTCGCGATCGTCAATGGTCCGGGTACCGGGCCGCCGTTGGACCTAGTCGGCAACGGCGCCGGTATCCCCGGTATGACCGATCGAGCGCGCAGCGTCGGCGGATCACTTGTCACCGCGCTCACCCCGGACGGCGGATTCGCCGTCCGCGCGTGGATTCCCACCGGGAACCAGCGTGCGATCGGCTCAGCGGACGCGACCGGTTCGTCGGACCCCATCGATTCGTCGGGTACAGAGAGGTAGCGTGCATCCGGTGCCGATCACGCTTGTCATCGTCGACGACCAGGCGATGGTCCGACAGGGATTCTCGGCGTTACTCGCCGCCCAACCCGACTTCTCGGTGCTCGGCGACGCCGCCGACGGCGTCGAGGCCGTCGAATTGTGTGCCAGGGTGACCCCCGACGTCGTGCTGATGGATGTGCGGATGCCCAGGCGTGACGGACTGTGGGCGGCGCAGCGCATCCTTGCGAGCCAGACGGGTGCCGAATCAGGTACTGGTGCAGGCATTCCGGCCAACGGCGCCGCGGGCAACACGCGTGTGCTGATGCTGACGACCTTCGACATCGACGACTATGTGTACGAGGCATTGCGGATCGGGGCGTCGGGCTTTCTACTCAAGGACGCGCCGGCCGACGAACTCGTGCGTGCTGTGCGGGTCGTCGCGGCGGGTGATGCGTTGCTCGCGCCGTCGATCACCCGCAGACTCATCGCCGAGGTGACGTCGCGTCGCGAGCGACGCACCAGGTCACCGGAACTCGCATCGCTGACTCCACGTGAGCGTGAAGTGCTCGAATTGGTGGCTGAGGGAAAGTCGAACGCCGAGATCGCAGGCGAGCTGTTCGTCACCGAGCAGACCGTCAAGACGCACGTGAGTGGGCTGCTGGGAAAACTCGGCCTGCGCGATCGTGCCCAAGCCGTCGTCTACGCCTACGAGCATGGTGTGAAGTGACGAACCCCAACTGTGCGGCATTCGCTGTCGCTCGGCGCACGGCACGACGGCCAACTAGATTGGACACCGATCACCCAGACCGATAGCGGGACCTCGGACGGCGGAAGGCACGAAGAGACATGGCGAAGAGATACGGCATTCTCACCTCCGGAGGCGACTGCCCTGGTTTGAATGCGGTCATCCGTGGCGCGGTTCTCAAGGGAGAGACCGTCTACGGGCAGGAGTTCGTCGGATTTCGTGACGGCTGGTACGGACTGGTCTACGGCGACATCATCGAGCTAGACCGCGCGCGTGTGCGTGGTCTGAGCCACGAGGGCGGAACCATCCTCGGTACCAGTCGATTCGGGCCGTACTCCGAGCCGGACGGCGGCGCGGAGAACATCAAGAAGGTCCTCAAGAACCTCGAGATCGACGGGGTGATCGCCATCGGCGGTGACGGCACCGCCGCCGCGTCGCAGCGGCTTTTCGAAGACGGCATCAACATCGTCGGCGTGCCGAAGACCATCGACAACGACATCGCAGCGACCGACTACACGTTCGGTTTCAACACGGCGGTCGAGATCGCGACGGAGTCCATCGACCGGTTGCGTACCACCGGCAACTCGCACAAGCGCTGCATGGTGCTCGAGGTGATGGGCCGTCACGCGGGGTGGATCGCATTGCACTCGGGCATCGCGGGCGGCGCACACGCGATTCTGATCCCGGAGCACCCCGAGAGTCTCAATCAGATCTGCGCCTGGGTGACGAGCGTGAAGAACCGCGGTCGCTCGCCGATGGTCGTCGTCGCCGAGGGCTTCAAGCTGCCCGAGATGGAGACCGCACATTCGACGAAGGGGCTCGACGGCTTCAACCGCCCCCGACTCGGCGGCATCGCCGAGGTGCTCGCGCCGATGATCGAGGAGCGCACCGGGATCGAGACCCGCGCAACGGTCCTCGGCCATGTGCAGCGGGGTGGGGTGCCGACGGCTTTCGACCGTGTGCTGGCCACCAGACTCGGCATGGCGACGACCGATCTCGTCGCCGACAAGGGCTGGGGTCAGATGGTGGTGCTGCGTGGCACCGAGATCGAGCGCACCACATTCGACGAGGCGCTGGCCAACCACAAGCAGGTCCCGGCAGCCCAGTATCAGGAAATGCGGGTCATCTTCGGTTGATGGCCCCGCGCGGCCTATCGATGCACACGACCCGACCGACCCGGCGATGCGCGCACGCATAAACTGGACGCCATGACTGCCGCGACCGCCGAACTGATGGACTACGACGAGGTCATCGAGAAGTTCGATCCCGTGATGGGACTCGAGGTACACGTCGAGCTCGGTACCGACACCAAGATGTTCTGTGCGTGCCCGACGACGTTCGGCGCCGATCCCAACACCCAGGTGTGCTCGGTGTGCATCGGCCTGCCCGGTTCTCTCCCGGTGGCAAACGCCAAGGCCATCGAATACGCGATCCGCATCGGGCTGGCGCTGAACTGTTCGATCCGGCCGTCGAGCACCTTCGCGCGGAAGAACTACTTCTATCCCGACCAGCCGAAGAACTACCAGATCTCGCAGTACGACGACCCGATCGCCTACGAGGGATACCTCGACGTCGCGCTCTCCGACGGAACGACGTGGCGAGTCGAGATCGAGCGCGCCCACATGGAGGAGGACACGGGCAAGTCGCTGCACGTGGGTGGCGACGGCCGCATCCACGGCGCCGACCACTCACTCCTCGACTACAACCGCGCCGGCGTGCCGCTCGTCGAGATCGTGACCAAGCCGATCACCGGTGCCGGGGCACGCGCCCCCGAGGTCGCCCGCGCCTACGTCACGGCGTTGCGCGACCTACTCAAGTCACTCGACGTCTCGGACGTCCGTATGGATCAGGGGTCGCTGCGCTGCGATGCCAATGTGTCGTTGATGCGTAAGGATGCCGTGGAGTTCGGCACCCGCACCGAGACCAAGAACGTCAACTCGCTCAAGAGTGTCGAGGTCGCTGTTACCTACGAAATGCGAAGGCAGGCAGCGGTTCTCGAGTCGGGCGGCGAGGTCGTGCAGGAAACGCGCCACTTCCACGAATCCGACGGCACCACGTCGGCGGGACGTCGGAAAGAGACTGCGGAGGATTACCGCTACTTCCCGGAGCCCGATCTGCCTCCCGTGCAACCGGATTCGGCGTGGGTGGCCGAGATCCAAGGCACGTTGCCTGAGTTGCCGTGGGTGCGACGCGCGCGCATCCAGACCGAGTGGGGCGTGTCCGACGAGGTCATGCGTGACCTGGTCAACGTCGGCGCCGTCGACCTCATCATCGCGACCGTCGACGCGGGTGCCGCTCCCGAGGCCGCGCGCGGCTGGTGGGTGTCATTCCTCGCGCAACAGGCCAATACGCGCGGCGCCGAGCTGGCCGACCTACCGATCACCCCGGCGCAGGTAGCCACAGTCATCGGACTCGTCGACGAGGGCAAGCTGACCACCAAGCTCGCGCAGCAGGTTGCGGTCGCGGTGCTCGACGGCGAGGGCGAGCCCGAGCAGATCGTCGCCGACCGTGGGCTCGAGGTGGTGCGCGACGACTCCGCACTGCAGAAGGCCGTCGACGAGGCACTGGCCGCCAACCCCGACATCGCCGACAAGATCCGTGGCGGCAAGGTTGCGGCCGCGGGCAAGATCGTGGGCGACGTCATGAAGGCGACGCGTGGTCAGGCCGACCCGGCCCGGGTGAAAGAGCTGGTCATCGCTGCCTGCTCCTGACGAGGTCCGGGCCGATCAGCTCGCGTTCGGAAGAAGGGCGAGCACATCGTCGTCGACGCCCGCGTCGACCAGTCGTGAGCGCGTCTGAGTGAGCCACATGTCGGCCCATTCAGGGTCGACGCCGTGCAGGATGTCGTACTGCGCCTGCCACGACACCCTGCGGAAATCAGGGGTGCCGGGCGGGTGCAGTCGCCGCGACATCGCCTCCGATACCTGTTCGGCGACGAAGAAGAGGAACTCGTCGGCAGAAGTGGTCTGTCGGTCGGAGAGGATGCGTGCACGTTCTCTGACCGTCAGATGCCACACGCCGTCCTGCTGCCAGCATGACGGAACACCGTCGTCGCGCAGATGTGACAGCTCGGGGAGGTCGTCGGCGACCGCCCCCATACGACGGCCGAGCTCGACGATTCGTGTCGTCATCGACTCGCCGAGCCCGCTGTCGATACCGGTCATCCGGTGGTCACCGGCGGGAACGTCTGCAGCAGGTATCCGGCGCACAGCAGCCAGCCGACGTTGACATCGGTCCCGCACTCCGGGCGGCTCGGCAGAAGCTGTGGAACCACTTCGTACTGAGTGCCGAGACCAGGTTGTTCGAAGGCCGGTGCGATCGGGCCGGTGTAGATCGGGAGTTGCTTGACCACGCGGTACACGTGGTAGTTGCAATACCGTGGGCTGGAGCTGTTGACGAGATTCGACGGCGGCAGTGACCGTTTGATGTAACTCGTGCCGGTGGGGGCGAAGAAGTTGCCGCCCTCACCGCCGTACCGGTCGATGCTCTTGCCGACGTCCAGCGCGGCGCGGTGCTTGATGGGCTTGCCGTTCCTGATGACGTAACCCTGTTGTTCCGGATAGCGCCAGTTTGCTTTGGGCTTCGCGTCCGGGTCCCACCACTTGGTCAGGAAGTCCTTGCCGTCGGTGAAGTTGCCGAGGCGCTTGTAGCCGGCCAATTGGGGTCCGACGGGCGCTTCCGTCGCGAACTCCTTCGGGCCGAGGCGCCAATCGCCAGGGCTGTAGAGTTCCGCCGAACAGCCGGCCGAGGTGCCCGGCAGGCCGGGAATGCCTCCGAGGCTGCCGAAGTCGGATGACCCCAATCCCGGCGCCGCGGCCGCTGCACCGGCAGACCCAAAGGCGAGGGTGAAAATGAACGAGAGTACGAGAACCAGACCGCGACGACGCATGGGCCGTGCCTTTCGCTGAATGATCAGTGGTGAAGGCAGCGTAGAGTGCGCCGACGCCGCTCATCGGCGGTATCGCGAAATCCGTACGACGAACGGGTGACGGTGAACGCGGCTCGTAACCCTAAGTCCGGTTCTCCGACGACGCGGGCGGGATGAAGCGCACAACGCGGTCGTCGGTGCCGACAGGGTTACCCGACGCCTTGTTGACGGTGGCGAAAAGCATTGCGCCACTTGCAGAGCTGACGATCCTGCCCAAAGCGCCGTAACGCTTCTCGAGAACGACAGCGGGCGGAGTGATCGTCGGCTTGTCGCGAGTCGGTTCGGTGAGGGCGAGGATCTGCTGGGTGCGTGTGGTGGTCACGAAGATCTGACCGGACGAGACAGCGCAACCCGCGACATCGGGTTTGTCCGGCCACGTCCACAGCACCTTCGGTCCGCCCGACTCGACGATCTGCAGCCGATCCTCGGTCGCGGTGCGATCAGCGACGTAGAGCCCTCCGCTGTCGTTGTGGCACAGTGCCACGTTCGATCCGAAGCCGGACGCGACGACCTTGGGAGGCGGATTCGCACCCGACCCGAACGAGGTGACGGAGAGCAATTTGCCCGCGAGCGACGCGGGGTTTGCTGCCGCCGACGGATCTCCCGCGTCGCCCGTCGCGACGAGGAGCTCGGTGGGGGAGCGGAAGTATAGTGCCCCCATGTTTCCGGTGGCGCCCTTCGGAATGCCCGTGAGAATCGGCTTGGCGACGTCGCCCGGCGCGATTCGGACTACGCGATTGTCGGACGGGGTGGTGATGAGCGCGTAGATGAGGCGGTCTTGGCTGTACGTCGGAGACAACGCGAAGTCGACGAGTCCGCCGTCGCCCGAACCGTCGACGTCGAACGACGCGATCGCTCGTTGCGGTCCGTAGCGCTTGGCGGTGATCAGTTTGCCTGTCGTGCGTTCGGCGACGACCGTTGTGGTTGCCTGATCGTCGCCGGGCATGAGTCCTCCGGTCGACGCGAGACATGTGGCGATGACCTGGGGGTCGGGGTCGACGCACGGGCCGGTCGGCGGCGGACCCTGATTCTGCGGTGTGCTGGGCTCGGGTGTCGGCGTCTGTTGCTGCTTGCGGGGCGAGTCGTTGTTGGCCGAGAATTCGCCTGCCGAGCGGTCGCGGTCCTGAGCGGAGAAATCGGCGCACCCGGTGAGTGCGACGGCCACCAGCATCATTGCGCCCGTGAGCAGCGCCCACAGGCGCACCCGCCGGGATCTGGCGGTTCGGTGCCGCTCGTTCCGCCCCTCTCGCATGCACACCACAGTAGGCGATGGTCGACGACTCACCGCGCGCTGTTGGGAGGTGGCCCGTTGACGACGCTCTACAGTCGACTGTGTGACTGAACGAGACGACCGGACTCCTGCCGACGACGTCTCCGGAGCGGCGTCGGGCTCCGACGATCACGGGCGCGGCACCGGTACCGGGCGCGTGGCGGCCGGTAACGCGGAGACCGGCAGCAGTGAACCCTACGTTGGTTCCGACGGCGACTCGGCGAGTCCGTACGACGAGACGACCGGACGCATACCCATCCAACAACGCCCGGCCGACGACCGAGATGCCTTCTACGACAGGCATTCTCGCGGACGTATGACCCGCGTCGACGAACTTGACGATCTCGATCCGGACGAGGTGCACACCCGCCCGTTCTCTGCGACCCCGCCGGCCGCGAAGAACATGCCGACCGGGAAGACGACGCCACGGGCAGGCACGTCGACGCCGCCCTCGGTGGCGTCGTCCACGCCGCCGCCCGCGGGGGAGACAGGACAGCGACGGCGCCGCAGGCCCGCGCCGCAACGCGACGACGCCACAACCGAGCGCTTCGAGAGTCCCGCCGCGGCGCAGGAGCCCGCGACACCTGTACCTGCAACGTCCGAGCCCACGCGCGGGTACGCGGAGGTCGCCGATCCCTCGGCCGACAGTTCGTCGGAGCGCCACGACACGGCCATCATCGACACGGGCAACCCCGGGTCCGACCCTGCCACCCCCGAACCCGCCGATACGGCTGGATTCGACAGTGCGCACGCCCACTCTGCCCACGCCGACGCTGCGCCTGCGCAGGTGCACGCCGACCACGACGACTCGGTCGCGGTCGCCGAGCCACGCGCGCGACGCGGCACCCTCGACCTCGGGCTGCTGCTGTTACGCGTGGCCGTCGGTGTCGTCGCGATGGCGCACGGCTTGTCGCGGCTGTTCGGTTGGTGGAACGGCACGGGCCTCGACGGGTTTCAGAACGAACTCCTCAACCCCGCGAACCCCGCGATCGGGTTCGCAGCCGATGCCGCCAAGCCGCTGGCGGCAGGCATCGCGCTCGCCGAGACAATCGGCGGTCTGATGGTGATCGTCGGGCTGCTCACGCCGATCGGAGCGTCGGCGATTCTCGCCGTGGCGCTGCTGGCAGCCGCATTCAAAACAACCATCGCCGGTGGATTCGAGTTCTTCGCGAGCGCAAACGGCGTCGAGTTCGAGCTCACGATGGCCGCTGCCGCCGCAGCCATCATCCTCACCGGGCCGGGGCTCTACTCGCTGGACTATCCGCGTGGCTGGGCTCGCAGACCGTTCGTCGGCTCTGTGTTGTGGCTGGTCATCGGGATCGCCGTCGCCTGCGTGATCTGGATCTTCTGCAACGGCACCGACCCGTTCACCTCTCCGGGCAACCCGAGCTGACGGCCCCGCAATTGAGACAGCCCCGCTACAACTACAGAACGCAATGAAGAAGGGCCCGACCAGTTGGTCGGGCCCTTCTCGTCGGCGTTCTTCGCCGGACGCTTAGTCGACCCGGCGAACAGCGCCCTTGTCAGCGGACGTGGCCAGCTTGGCGTAGGCGCGCAGCGCCGTCGTCACCGTGCGCTGGCGATCCTTGGGCTGCCATGGACGCTCGGAAGCCTCCATCTTGGCGCGACGCTCGGCGAGCACGTCGTCGTCGACGAGCACCTTCAACGCGCGGGTCTTGACGTCGATGAGGATCGGGTCGCCGTCTTCGATCAGACCGATGACGCCGCCAGCGGCGGCCTCAGGCGAGATGTGGCCGACCGACAGACCCGACGAGCCACCGGAGAACCGGCCGTCGGTGATGAGCCCGCACTTCTTGCCCATGCCGGTGCCCTTCATGAAGGCCGTCGGGTGCAGCATTTCCTGCATGCCCGGGCCGCCGGACGGACCCTCGTAGCGCACGACGAGCACCTCGCCGGCCTGGATGGTCTTGGACAGGATGACCTGCACGGCCTCCTCCTGGCTTTCGACGACGCGTGCGGGACCCTCGAAATGCCAGAGGTCTTCACTGATGCCTGCCGTCTTGAGCACGGCCCCGTCCTCGGCCAGATTGCCCTGCAGCACACACAATCCGCCCTCTGCGGTGTACGCGTGCTCGACGTCGCGGATACAACCGCCCTCTTCGTCGGTGTCGAGTGAACTCCACCGGTTCTTCGTCGAGAACGGTTCGACGGTCCGCACGCCGCCCGGTGCGGCATGGAACAGTTCGATCGCGGCGTCAGTGGCCTTGCCGCCGCGGATATCCCAGTCGTCGAGGGCGTCGGCCATGGTCTTCGAGTGCACAGTGGAGACGGTGTCGTCGATCAGTCCGCCACGACGAAGCTCGCCCAGGATGGCGGGGATGCCGCCGGCGCGGTGGACGTCTTCCATGTGGTAGTCCGAGTTGGGCGCAACCTTGGACAGGCACGGCACGTTGCGGCTGATCTCGTCGATGACATCGAGATCGAAGTCGGCGACCTCACCTTCCTGAGCGGCGGCGAGGATGTGCAGCACGGTGTTGGTCGAGCCGCCCATCGCGACGTCGAGCGCCATCGCGTTACGGAAGGCCGTCGTGGTCGCGATGCTGCGCGGGAGGACCGAATCGTCGTCGTCGCGGTAGTAGCGTTTGGCCGCCTCGACCACGGTGGTGCCTGCGCGACTGAACAGGTCGTAACGCGCGGCGTGTGTCGCCAACGTCGAGCCGTTGCCCGGCAGCGACAGACCGAGTGCCTCGGTCAGGCAGTTCATCGAATTGGCGGTGAACATACCGGAGCAGGAACCGCACGTCGGGCAGGCCGAACGCTCGACCTCGGTGAGGCCGTCATCGTTGACGTCGTTGTTCGCCGACGCCGAGATGGCGGTGATGAGGTCGGTTGGCGCCTGCGCGACACCGTCGACGATCACAGCCTTGCCCGCTTCCATCGGGCCACCCGAGACGAAGACCGTCGGGATGTTCAGGCGCATCGCGGCATTGAGCATGCCGGGAGTGATCTTGTCGCAGTTCGAGATACACACCAGGGCGTCGGCGGTGTGCGCGTTGACCATGTACTCGACAGAGTCGGAGATGATCTCGCGGCTCGGCAGCGAATAGAGCATGCCGCTGTGACCCATCGCGATGCCGTCGTCGACGGCGATCGTGTGGAATTCGCGGGGAACGCCGCCTGCGGCGCGCACGGCATCGGCCACGATCTCGCCGACGTTCTTGAGGTGCACATGGCCCGGCACGAACTGCGTGTACGAGTTCGCGATCGCAACAATCGGCTTGCCGAAATCGTCATCGGTCATACCGGTGGCACGCCACAGTGCGCGGGCTCCGGCTGCTTCTCGTCCGACGGTGGTGGTTCGCGACCTCAGGGCTGGCATGGGAATTCCTCGATCGTTCGGTGTCCGCGCGAGGCGGACCGTGTGGACTCGCGCGCCGACTACGGCGCTGTGACGTGTCAACGCCACACCAGACGCGAATATTCGCTCACCGTCTTCGTGTGCGATCGGAAACGTTCGTCTGGCCTGACACCTCGGCGGGTCCGCACCGGGTTCGACTGGGCTGAGCCAACTCGCGTCGTCACTCCGATGGGCGTGGCGAAGCGGGTTCGCTCGTCAACGGTACTCCCCGCTGACGTGCGGGAACAAAACAGATGTCGGCCGACGGCCCGGCCGCCCTGCGCTTCAGCTGCAGCGGTCAGATACCCAGTACCGATTTGGCGATCATGAAGTAGAGCAGCAGGCCCGTTGCGTCGCAGAAGGTCGAGATGAACGGAGTGGAGAACACCGCGGGGTCGACTTTGATCGATTTGGCGATCAGCGGCATGAGTCCGCCGACCGTCGCGGCCATGGTGCAGATCGACACGATGGTCACGCCGATGACCGTGCCGATCCGGAAGTCGTAGACCAGGCCCGCGACCACGAATCCTACGAGCCCCAGGCTGACGCCGAGTGTCAGTCCGACCCGGAACTCCTTGCCGACGACCCGGACGACGTCGCGAGGTGTGACGTCGTTGACGGCCAGGGCTCGGGTGACCGTCACCGCGGCTTGCGAACCGGTATTGCCGCCGATGCCGGTCAGCAAGGGGATGAACAGGGCAAGAGCCACCATTTCGTCGAGCGTCGCCTCGAAGATCTCGAGCACGTTGACGGTGAGTATCGCCGAGATGGCAAGGACGAAGAGCCACACGATCCGTGATCGCGTGATGGAGAAGACCGAGGCGAGCAGGTACGGCTCGTCGAGTGGTTCGCTTGCGCCCGCACGTGCCTCGTCGACGTCGCGGGCCTGCTCGATCACCTCGACGGCGTCGTCGAGGGTCAGCACCCCGACGACCCTGTTCTCGCTGTCGACGACCGGCATCGCGAGGATGCCGCGGTCGACGCAGCGCTGTGCGGTCGACTCCGCGTCGTCGTCGGCGTTGGCCGCGACGGGCTTGCGCATGAGGTCGCCGACAGGGGTCTCGGGCTCGGCGAGCAGGAGATCGCGCAAGCTCACCACGCCCTCGAGGACGCGATGGCGATTGATCACCGGGATCGTGTAGATCGTCTCGACCTCGGAGCCGCGCTCCTTGACGCGCGCGAGAGCCGCGGCCACCGGTTCGTCGACGTAGGCATGGACTATTTCGGGGCTCATCCGCCTGCCGACCGAACCTCGTGGGTAGCCGAGGACGACGCCGGTCGCGTCACGTTCTTCTGGCGTCAGGTCCGCGATCAACGTCTTGGCGACGGCCGCGGGCAATTCATCGAGCAGCTCTGCGCGGTCGTCGGGATCGAGGTTGTCGAACGCCTCGGCGACCGCCGTGGTGCCGAGGTCGTCGATCAGGTGACGCTGCGACCGCGGGCTGAGGTCGTCGAAGACGTCTACGGCGACGTCCTTGGGCAGTAGTCGAAACGCGATACCGCTGTGCTCGCGGGGGAGTCTGTCCAGAATGGCCGCAACGTCGTGGTGGGGAAGGCTGGCCAGGTATTCAGACGTCTGGGCCAGCTCGCCCGCGTTGATCAGGTCGTCGATGTCGTGGGCGGAAACAGTGGGGCTTGCCACCTGAAGAACCTTAACGCGAAGGCCGGGATCCGGCCGGGCCAGCAGCGCTGGTGATGTCAGGATTCTGCTGCTGCGGCCGCGGCGTACGGATCGGGGATGCGGCCGCGACTCGCAGCCGACAGCAACGGGAGGTCGCGGAACATCAGCGCGGGCAACCGGACCCTCGATCCGTCCGACAACACCGCGCGCACGGGTCCCCACTTGGAGAACTGGAGGCCCGCGATGTCCGACCACGCGATGTGCCTGGTGCGGAACGTGCCGACCGCGGTGATCCCGTCCTCGGTGACGACGGTCCGGATTCGTCCGATCCACAGGGCGAGCAGGATCGGGATGATCAGCGTCCAGCCGAGCCACACCAGCGACGTGCCCGCCAGGATGATCGCCACGACGAACGCCGCGGGCACTGCGAAGTACGCCAGCTTCTGTACCCGGAATGCCTGTGGCAACTCGACTGCGTCCTCTGTCGAGGAGTCCTCGTGTGACAGGTGATCCTCGCGAGACAGGTCCTCGCTCGGGGGGACGTCGTCGGGGAGGTCGCTGGAAGTCGGCTGGTCAGACGAAGGCACGACCCCATTGTGACATCCTCGCGAGACTGCCCTTCATGCAGTGCATTCCCACGATGTGGGACTCAAGTGTCCGTAGTTTGACTCAGTGATGTGCACAGCCCTACCGTGAACGACGTGATGCACAAGGATCTTCTCGTAGTAATCGGCCGGCGCGTCGTCGCCTGATCGGTCACTTCGTAGACCCAACAAGCATCGACGCGCCACCCTCGAACAGCCTTGCTGTCGGGGGTTTTTTGTTGTCAACGACATGGTGAACCGATCTCCATGCGCAATCACAAATCAATCGAATCCCAGTCCGTCGCAGGACGCCGAACAGAAGATGTGAGGACCGTGCAGTGAGCGCACCAACAGCACGCGCCGCCAGCGGGGCCGATGCCACAACCGAGCCCGCAGCCAAGAGTAATGGCACCGCAGCCAACGTGCTGCGCGAACAATCACCGGCGGCGGGCACGCTCCGCGCCGTGCCGCAGAACACCGTCGCACCCGAGCGGGTCAGCGGCGCGCAGTCGGTGGTTCGATCACTCGAAGAGCTCGGCGTCGAGGTTGTTTTCGGTATTCCGGGCGGCGCTGTTCTGCCGGTTTACGACCCCCTCCTGGACTCGCAGAAGGTGCGCCACGTTCTCGTTCGTCACGAGCAGGGCGCTGGTCACGCTGCCACCGGCTACGCACAGGTCACCGGCCGCGCCGGTGTCATGATGGCGACGTCGGGTCCCGGTGCGACCAACCTCGTCACGCCGCTGGCCGACGCGCAGATGGACTCGGTGCCCGTCGTCGCGATCACCGGCCAGGTCGGCCGGGCACTGATCGGTACCGACGCGTTCCAGGAGGCCGACATCTCCGGCATCACGATGCCGGTCACCAAGCACAACTTCCTGGTGAGCAATGCCGTCGACATCCCCCGGGTCATGGCCGAGGCGTTCCACATCGCCGAGAGTGGCCGTCCCGGAGCGGTTCTCGTCGACATCCCCAAGGACATCCTGCAGGCGCAGACCACCTTCTCGTGGCCGCCGCAGATCGATCTGCCCGGCTACCGTCCGGTCACCAAGCCGCACGGCAAGCAGGTTCGTGAGGCAGCTCGACTGATCAACGCCGCGAAGCACCCCGTGCTCTACGTCGGTGGCGGTGTGATCAAGGCCAACGCGTCGCCCGAGTTGCTCGAGCTTGCCGAGCTGACCGGCATCCCCGTTGTCACCACGCTGATGGCTCGCGGTGCCTTCCCGGATTCGCACCAGCAGCACCTCGGCATGCCCGGCATGCACGGCACTGTGGGAGCCGTTGCGGCACTGCAGCGTTCGGACCTGCTGATCACTCTCGGCGCACGCTTCGACGACCGCGTCACCGGACAGTTGGCGTCGTTCGCGCCCGACGCGAAGGTGATCCACGCCGACATCGATCCCGCCGAGATCGGCAAGAACCGCGTTGCCGATGTCCCGATCGTCGGCGACTGCAAGGCGGTCATCTCCGATCTGATCGAGACGCTGCGCAACGAGCGTGCCACCAGCGACACGTCGCAGGATCTCACCGAGTGGTGGGCATACCTCGACCGCATCCGCCGCACCTACCCGGTGAGCTACGACCGTCCCGCCGACGGTTCGATGTCGCCGGAGTTCGTCATCTCCCGCGTCGGGCAGCTCGCGGGCCCCGACGCCGTGTACTGCGCGGGCGTCGGTCAGCACCAGATGTGGGCAGCGCAGTTCATCTCCTACGAGAAGCCGCGCACCTGGTTGAACTCCGGTGGTCTCGGCACGATGGGCTACGCCGTTCCCGCGGCGATGGGCGCCAAGATGGCCGATCCCGACGCCGAGGTGTGGGCCATCGACGGCGATGGTTGCTTCCAGATGACCAACCAGGAGCTGGCCACGTGCGCGATCGAGGGCATCCCGATCAAGGTGGCGCTGATCAACAACGGCAACCTCGGCATGGTCCGTCAGTGGCAGACGCTCTTCTACGAGGAGCGCTACTCCAACACCGACCTCTCGACCCACTCGCGACGCATCCCCGACTTCGTCAAGCTCGCGGAAGCGTTGGGCTGCGCGGCATTCCGCGTCGAGAACGAAGCCGACGTCGACGACGTGATCGCCCAGGCGCGTGAGATCAACGACCGCCCGGTCGTCATCGACTTCATCGTCGGCGCCGACGCCCAGGTCTGGCCGATGGTCGCAGCGGGTACCGGCAACGACGAGATCATGGCCGCACGCGACATCCGGCCGCTCTTCGACGACGACGAGTCGGCCGCGGAGGACGTCGCCGACATCCACGAAATCGTCAACCAGCAGACCAATCTCGGCCAGGAGGGTCGGAAGTGAGTACTCATACCCTGAGCGTTCTGGTCGAGGACCTTCCCGGTGTCCTCGCACGCGTGTCGTCGCTCTTCTCGCGCCGCGGATTCAACATCGAATCACTTGCTGTCGGCCCGACCGAGATGAAGGGTGTCTCGCGAATGACCATCATGGTCTCCGTCGAGGACTTCCCACTCGAGCAGGTCACCAAGCAGCTCAACAAGCTGATCAACGTGATCAAGATCGTCGAGCAGGACCCGGCGTCGTCGGTGTCCCGCGAACTGATGATGGTCAAGGTGCGCTCCGACGCTTCGGTGCGCAGTGAGGTCATCGAGGTCGTGAATCTGTTCCGCGCCAAGGTGATCGACGTCTCGCCCGAGTCGTTGACCGTCGAGGCGACCGGAACGTCGGAGAAACTGGAGGCCCTGCTGCGGATGCTCGATCCGTACGGCATCCGCGAGATCGCGCAGTCCGGCGCGGTCACACTGGGTCGAGGACCCAAGAGCATGTCGGCCAACCGCTGACGTTCTGAAGAAAACAACCTGTCGTAAGACAACATACGAGCCCCCGCCTCGAGACCACTTCGACTGGGGCACAAGTAGATATCGAAGGGAATCCAACTGTGGCGATCGAATTGTTCTATGACGACGATGCCGATCTGTCGATCATCCAGGGCCGCAAGGTTGCTGTGATCGGCTACGGCAGCCAGGGCCACGCGCACTCGCTGTCGCTGCGCGACTCCGGCGTCGACGTGGCGATCGGCCTGCGTGAGGGCTCCAAGTCGCGCGAGAAGGCGCAAGAGCAGGGCCTCAAGGTCATGTCGAACGCCGAGGCCGCCGAGTGGGCCGACGTCATCATGCTGCTCGCACCCGACACCTCGCAGGCCAAGATCTTCACCGAGGACATCGAGCCGAACCTCAAGGACGGCGACGCGCTGTTCTTCGGCCACGGCCTCAACATCCACTTCGGCCTGATCAAGGCTCCGGAGAACGTCACCGTCGCGATGGTTGCCCCGAAGGGCCCCGGCCACCTCGTGCGTCGTCAGTTCGTCGACGGCAAGGGCGTTCCCGCCCTCATCGCCGTCGACCAGGACCCCAAGGGTGAGGGACAGGCGCTCGCACTGTCGTACGCCTCGGCCATCGGTGGTGGCCGCGCCGGTGTCATCAAGACGACCTTCAAGGAAGAGACCGAGACCGATCTCTTCGGTGAGCAGGCTGTGCTCTGCGGTGGCACCGAGGAACTGATCAAGACCGGCTTCGAGGTCATGGTCGAGGCGGGCTACGCACCCGAGATGGCCTACTTCGAGGTGCTGCACGAGCTCAAGCTCATAGTCGACCTGATCTACGAAGGTGGCATCGCCCGCATGAACTACTCGGTGTCCGACACCGCCGAGTTCGGTGGCTACCTGTCGGGCCCGCGCGTCATCGACGCCGACACCAAGGACCGCATGCGCGCCATCCTCTCCGACATCCAGGACGGCACCTTCGTCAAGCGCCTCGTCGCCAACGTCGAGGGCGGCAACAAGGAGCTCGAGGATCTGCGTAAGAAGAACGCCGAGCACCCGATCGAGGTCACCGGCAAGAAGCTGCGCGACCTGATGAGCTGGGTGGATCGTCCGATCACCGAAACCGCCTGATAACCAAGCACTCAGCGCCGGCCCGGTTCCCGTCAGGGAGCCGGGCCGGTGTCGTTATGCGGGTGTCGTTGTGCGGGTGCGCGTCGGCGGTGGTGCTCGGCGTCGACCTGAAGTCGTTCACGCGAAAACGCAACACCCCGAGGCAAATTGCTTGCCTCGGGGTGTTGCGTCGGTTCTGGGGTCAGTCGATCAGATCAGCGAGAAACCCTTGTACCGGGTCGATTTCACGTAATCGAGCACGGGGCCGATGTTCGTTCCGGTCTCCGGTCCGATGCAGCCGACGAAGTAGTACGCGTTGACCATGCCGACGAGCCGGTCGCCGACAACCACGGGGCTGCCCGAATCGCCTTCGATGACGCAGATCTGTGAGAAGTGAGCGTCACCGTCGGAGAACCACGCGATGCCGCAGGTGTTACCGGTGGTGCGACCCTGCTTGCACGCGATGGTGGGGAAGCTGAGGGGCGTGGGGTCGATGCGGTTGATCGTCACACCGTTGACGGTGCGCAGCGGTACGACGCGGCTCCTGTCGAACTCGATGATCGCCACGTCTTCTTTGGGATCCGAATAGGTGATGGTGCCCGCCTGGCCGCGGCTCTGGAACGTCTCGGAGACCACCTTTTGTCCCGGCTTGCCACAGTGGCCCGCGGTGATACCGATCAACTCGCCGGTCTTGGCGTTGCCGATCGTGGTGAGGGTGCAGGCGGCCGCGCTGTTGCCTCCCTTGAGGACCAGGATTCCCGAGCCGCCGCCGAGATAGATTTTTGCCGGGGCAGCAGTGGCGCTACCGGACCCCCAGCCGGCAAGCAATACCGCTGCGAGAACAGCCAGCATCGCTGTCAGCTTCCTCATCATTCACATGCTCCACTCTTGTTAACACCGGTCCCGCCTGAGCGGCGGGTCATGCACACCGTAACGGTCAGCGGCCAAGACGATCTGCACATGGAATCCAGATGCGGTTGCTTTGCAACCTGCTCGTGATGACTCGTGTTGACGATCGCCAGCCGCGTAATGACGATCACAATGTACAGGTGTTTCCTGAGTAAGTGCTTCGACGACGCAGACCGGCTGTTCAGGCGCCTCGGACGCCCCTCTAAGCTGAGTCCCGTACGTCCTTGGCGCTTCGATCACGTCCCTCGACATGTCGACACGTCTTCGGCGTCTCGATTCCTGTGTAACCGATCTACGGAGAATTCACTGTGACCTCAGCTGGCAGTCCGGTCGTCCTGATCGCCGACAAACTGGCCCCCTCGACCGTGGAAGCGCTCGGCGATGGCGTCGAGGTGCGGTGGGTCGACGGCCCTGACCGTCCCAAGCTCCTCGAGGCAGTGGTCGACGCGGACGCAATCCTCGTGCGGTCCGCCACCACCGTCGACGAGGAGGTGCTCGAGGCGGGCAAGAACCTCAAGATCATCGCCCGCGCAGGCGTGGGTCTCGACAACGTCGACGTACCTGCCGCGACCGCGCGTGGCGTGATGGTTGTCAACGCCCCCACCTCCAACATCCACACCGCCGCCGAGCACGCGGTCTCCTTGCTGCTCTCGGCCGCCCGTCAGATCCCCGCCGCCGACGCGACCCTGCGTGAGCACACCTGGAAGCGTTCGTCGTTCAACGGCGTCGAGATCTTCGACAAGACGGTCGGCGTCGTCGGGCTCGGTCGCATCGGCCAGCTCGTCGCCGCGCGTCTCGCCGCGTTCGAGACGCACGTCATCGCTTACGACCCCTACGTCTCGCCCGCGCGTGCGGCGCAGCTGGGCATCGAATTGGTCAGCCTCGACGAACTGCTCGAGCGTGCCGACTTCGTCACCGTGCACCTGCCGAAGACGCCGGAGACCCTCGGGTTGATCGGCGCCGACCAGCTCGCGCGCACCAAGAAGGGCGTGATCATCGTCAACGCCGCCCGCGGTGGGCTCGTCGACGAGCAGGCTCTCGCCGACGCGATCACCTCGGGGCAGGTGCGTGCCGCGGGCCTCGACGTCTTCGCCACCGAGCCGTGCACCGATTCGCCGCTGTTCGAGCTGCCGCAGGTCGTCGTCACGCCGCACCTCGGTGCGTCGACCAGTGAGGCGCAGGATCGCGCAGGTACCGACGTCGCCAAGAGCGTGCGTCTCGCGCTGGCAGGTCACTTCGTTCCCGACGCGGTCAACATCACCGGTGGAGCCGTCGACGAAGAGGTCGCTCCGTGGCTGGAGATGTCGCGCAAGCTCGGCGTGCTGATCGGTGCCCTGAGCAGCGAACTGCCGTCGTCGATCGTCGTCGACGTTCGCGGTGAGCTCGCGTCGAGCAACGTCGACGTCCTCGCACTGTCTGCCCTTCGTGGACTCTTCTCCGCCGCACTCGACGAGCCCGTGACCTTCGTCAACGCGCCCACGGTTGCTGCCGAGCGTGGCGTGACCAGCGAGGTCGTCACCAACACCGAGAGCCCCAGCCACCGCAGCGTCGTCGACGTCAAGGCCGTGTACGCCGATGGCTCGGTGCAGAACGTCTCGGGTGCCGTCACAGAGCCGCGCCAGGTCGAGAAGATCGTCAACATCAACGGCCGCAACTTCGACCTGCGGGCCGAGGGCCTCAACCTGCTCGTCAGCTACGTCGACCAGCCCGGTTCGCTGGGCAAGATCGGTACGCTGCTCGGAAACGCGGGTATCGACATCCTCGCCGCGGCGCTCTCGCAGGACGCGGACGGCGGCGGCGCGACCATGATGCTGCGCGTGAGCACGAAGGTCGACGACGCCGTGGTCGCCGAGATCTCGAACGCTGTCGACTCCACTCTGATCGAGCAGGTGGATCTGTCATGAAACTCGCGGTCATCGCCGGAGATGGCATCGGCCCGGAGGTCATCTCCGAGGCACTCGGAGTTTTGACGACGCTCGTGCCCGACGTGGCGGTCACCGAGTACGACCTCGGTGCTCGTCGCTACCACCGCAACGGAGAACTGCTCACCGACGACGATCTGGCGTCGCTACGTGAGCACGACGCGATCCTCCTCGGCGCCATCGGCGATCCGTCGGTGCCCTCGGGAGTGCTCGAACGCGGCCTGCTGCTCAAGATGCGGTTCGCGCTCGACCATCACGTCAATCTGCGGCCGTCGCATCGCTTCCCGGGGGTGACCTCGCCGTTGGCGGGCGACCCGGACATCGACTTCGTCGTGGTCCGCGAGGGCACGGAGGGGCCGTACACCGGAAACGGTGGAGCGATCCGCGTCGACACCCCGCACGAGGTCGCGACCGAGGTCAGCGTCAACACCCGCTACGGGGTGGAACGAGTGGTGCGCAACGCCTTCGAGCGTGCGACCAACCGTCGTAAGCATCTGACGCTGGTCCACAAGACCAACGTGCTGACCTTCGCGGGATCGTTGTGGAGTCGCACCGTCGACGCCGTCGCCGCGGAGTACCCCGACGTGAGCGTCGACTACTGCCACGTCGACGCCGCGACGATCTACCTCGTGACCGATCCGGGCCGGTTCGACGTGATCGTCACCGACAACCTGTTCGGCGACATCATCACCGACATCGCGGCAGCGGTCAGCGGCGGCATCGGCCTGGCGGCGTCGGGCAACATCGACGCAACGGGCACCAACCCCTCGATGTTCGAGCCGGTGCACGGCAGCGCTCCCGACATCGCCGGGCAGCAGAAGGCCGACCCGACCGCGGCAATCCTGTCGGTGGCGCTCCTGCTTGATCACCTCGGATACGCCGACGAGGCGCGCCGCGTCGAAAAGGCCGTCGCCGACGATCTTCTCGACCGCGACGGCGCGACGCTGTCGACCGGCGAGATCGGCAAGCGCATCCTGGATCGTCTCTAGTCAGCTGTCCACTTCTCGGGCCGGAACCTTCGGGTTCCGGCCCGAGTCGTTTGTGGGCACTGGCTCAACCCCCGCAGATACTTTCACCCGCTACTTTCACCCGCAGAAAACGACCTCCCTCGGGACATCCGCATGTACCGGTACATACGAGCGACCCACGGGACGTAACTTTCTGCGCAGCGCAGCGCGCAGCAGATCGACCCGGCGACGATAGTTGTTCTATTTGAACTAGAACTATATGATTGGGGCGTGCTCATCCGCATCGATACCGCAGATCGCGCGCCGATCTTCACCCAGATCGCCGCGTCGGTACGTGGCGGCATCGCGCGGGGAGAGCTGACCCAGGGTGAGCGGCTTCCGTCCGCTCGCGACCTCGCTGCATCGCTCGACGTCAATATCCACACCGTGTTGCGCGCCTACCAGGAATTGCGCGACGAAGGACTGGTCGAGCTCCGCAGGGGCCGAGGTGCTGTGGTCTCCGGCGATGCGCCGCGCAATGCCGAACTCGCTGATGCGCTGGACCGACTCGTCGACGCGGCCCGCCGCCTCGGAGTCGGGCCAGCGGAACTGAACGTCGAAATCACCAGGAGGATGTCATGAACCATCCGTCGTCTCAACGCCGTTCGGGGAGGGTGGCAGCCGTCCTGTTGGGCACGCTGCCGTCGATCGCGGTGCTCGCCGTCGCGCTGGTGCTCTTGCGGATCTGGTGTGCGGAGCTGCCGAAAGAGATTGCTACGCATTGGAACTCACACGGAGTCGACGGCACGATGAGTGTGATCGGCGTCGTCGCCTCCGTGGTGGTGATTGCGGTTCTCGGCGCGGTTCTCGGAGGTGCGGCAGGATGGTTCATACGTGACGGTAGGCTGCTACGACTGGCGCTCGCACTCGTCAACGGACTGACCGTGTTCATGGTGCTCGGGATCGTGGGTAGCGTTGGCTCCCAACGCGGTACCGCCACGGTGTACGAGATCGGTATTCCGGCAATCGAACTCGCCGTCGCGGGAGTGATCGGACTGGTCGTGGGTCTGATCACCGCTGCGCTGGTGCGCCCGACCCAGCAGGCAGCACCTGTGCCGGTCGGCGAACTACCCATGGCCGAACTCGCAGTGGGAGAGCGCTTTTTGTGGCAGCGTCGGGTATCGACGTCGGCGGGTTCGCTGGTCGTCCTCGGCCTTGTGCTGGTGTCGATCGTCATGCTCGCGGTGCTCCTGCGGGAGCCATGGTTGTTGCTGCCGGGTGTCATCGCCGCGTTGGCCGGCGCGATCCTGTGGTCTGCCCGCGTGACTGTTGATCGGGAGCGAATCGCCGTGCGAGGCGTTGTCGGATGGCCTCGGATGACCGTCCCGATGAGTGACGTCGTGCGCGCTGAGGTCACTCAGGTCAAAGCGTTGCGCGACTTCGGTGGTTACGGCGAGCGGCTCTGTGTGCATGGGCGGTTGCGTGGGGTACGCGGGATCGTCCTGCGGTCAGGCCCGGCTCTGTTGATCACTCGAACCGACGGAAGCCGTCAACTCGTCGTCGTTCCCGATGCGCAGCAGGCCGCAGGGTTGGTGAATGCGAGTCTCGCGCAGGCATCCTCGCATCGATGAGTGTCTCACCCGGTGGTGAAATGTGTCGCGCAGTCAGGCGACCAACTCCTCTTGCGGCACTGCGTCTTTCGGGATGAGTGGGGTCGCCACGGCGGGAGCGACAGCGCTGACGAGAAAGGCGAGCGGAAATCCTGCGGCGCCGATCAGAAGTCCGAAGAGGGGTGTGGTCGCCGCCGTTGCCAGGTACTGGGCGGTGTTCTGAATAGCGAGTCCGCGGCCACTCCACTGCGGCCCTGCATATTCGGCGATCGCGGTGAATGCGAGACCGTTGTCGGCAACCGTGATCACCGAGGCAATCATCATCAATGCGGGCGCCAACGGCGTGTGCAGCCAGTCGGTGACGGCGAGCAGCGCCATCGCCGCCGCCGCGCCGAGCGCTATCAGCCGAATCGGCCGCATCCGTGACAACCAGGCATCCGACCAGCGACCGGCCGCGATCCTGCCCAACGCGCCGATCACCTGGGTTATCGTCACCAAAATGCCCGCTGCGGCGGGTGACCAGTGCCGCGCGACGATCAGCCAGGTCGGTACGAATGTCCACAGCATCTGCTGCGGGATCACCAACAAGACGCTGACCGCGTGGACCCGCGCCAGAAACCAGCTCTCGCGGTAGGGGTTTCGACGTTGCGCTGCGGCGGTGGCGCCGGTTGTCGACGGTGTGGGCGGATCGATCACACCGAACACGACGGCAGCCAAACCGATTGCGGTCACCACAGCGGGCACCGCCAGCGCGGCCGCGACGGAGTGTCGTGCGGCGATCACTGGCATCGTCAGTGCGCAGACGCCGATGCCGAGCGGCTGTGCCATTTGCCTGATTCCCATTGCCGTGCCACGCAATTCGGGAGGAAACCATCCGACGACGATGCGTCCGCTCGCGCCGTTGGCCGCACCGGAACCCACTCCGGCGATGAACAGACAGGCCGCGATCGCGACGTACGACGCCTGGGCGGCCGCGGTGATTGCGGCAGCGGATGTGCCGACAAGGGTGACGGAGACCGAGATCAGCAGGATCGTCCGCTCGCCGTATCGATCGAGCAGCGTGCCCCAGCCGACGATCGCGATCATGAGGCCGATCGTCGGGATCGTGGCCAGCACAGAGGCCTGGGCGAGCGACATGCCCTGCTGGGTGTGTAGCGCGGGGATGAGGTAGGCGACACCTCCCACGACAACAGCAGTCGTCATCGCGGCGATGAGCGAGCACGCGAGCATGGTCCAGCGCCTGGTGTTGGTGATGGTGGACGTGGTCGTCATCGCGGACCTCCCTCGGGTGTGTCCTGGCAGCGGTGGCCAGGTGGCGTCGTCGCGCATCTCGAAGCTCTCAAATAATGAGATGCAGAGTTCACATTCTAAGACTGATGCGACGTCGGCTCAATTTCACGTCCCACAGAGTGGACGCGATGTGTGCGCTAGTGTTCTAGGTATGCGTCTTGGCCGAATTGCGAGTCCTGATGGTGTGGCTTTCGTCTCGATCGAAGAGTCAGGTGGCTCCTCGATCGCCAAGGAAATCGCCGAACATCCCTTTGGTACACCGACGTTCACGGGCAGATCGTGGCCTTTGGCCGACGTTCGATTGCTGGCGCCGATCCTCGCGTCCAAGGTGATCTGCGTCGGGAAGAACTACGCGGCACACGCCGCCGAAATGGGCTCGGAAGCGCCGGAGAGTCCTGTGATCTTCCTCAAACCCAACACCTCCATCGTCGGACCCGAGGTGCCGATCGTGCGTCCGCCGTCGTCGGAACGTGTCGACTTCGAGGGCGAACTCGCGGTCGTGATCGGACGCCCGTGCAAGGACGTGAAGGCTGCCGACGCCGCCTCTGCGATCCTCGGCTACACCGTCGCCAACGATGTGACCGCGCGCGATCAGCAGAAGATCGACGGCCAATGGACGCGCGCCAAGGGGTATGACACCTTCTGCCCGCTCGGACCCTGGATCGAGACCACGTTCGACCCGTCCGACGCTGCGATCACCACCGAGCTCGACGGCGAGGTACGTCAACGCAGTCGCACGTCGCTGATGCTTCACGACGTCGGCGCACTGGTGGAATGGGTCTCACGCGTGATGACTCTGCTCCCGGGCGACGTGATACTCACCGGAACTCCCGAGGGAATCGGTCCGATGGTTGCCGGACAACGTGTTTCGGTCACGGTCGAGGGCATCGGCACCTTGAGCAATCCGGTGGTCGACAAGCCGTGAGTGGATCGGGCGTCGCACGCGTCAACGGAATAGAGATCGCCTACGAGCGCACGGGGACGGGTCCCGCCGTCGTGATGGTGATGGGCAGCGGCGGCCCCGGGCGGGTGTGGAAGGCCAATCAGGTTCCCGCGCTTGTGAAAGCGGGGTACGAGGTCGTCACATTCGACAATCGCGGGATCGCGCCATCGTCGGAGTGTGCCGACGGCTTCACCCTCGACGACATGGTCGCCGACACCGCGAGCCTGATCGCATCGCTCGGCATTGCACCGGCATTCGTCGTCGGAACCTCTCTCGGCGCACGGATCACGCAGGAGCTGGCGCTTGCGCGACCGGATCTCGTCCGCGGCGCGGTGATGATGGCGACCTATGGGCGCACCACCGTTCTGCAGGAGACCTTCTCGGTGGGCGAGCGTGCGCTCTACGACAACGGGGTCGAGCTGCCGCCCGAGTACGAGGCGGCGATCACTGCCGAACTGAACCTCTCGGCACACACACTCGCCGACGATCGCACGACCCGCGACTGGCTCGACGTCATGATGTTCTCGCAGCAGAAGATGACGCCCGGTATGCGTGCGCAACTCGGAATCCACACGAACGAGCCCAACCGACTCGACGCGTACCGACGCATCGCCGTCCCGTCGCTGGTCGTCGGATTCAGCGACGACAGACGGCTTCCTGTCGAGCTCGCTCGCGAAGTGGCCGACGCGATCCCGACAGCGGAGTATGCGCAGGTCGAGAAGGCCGGGCATTTCGGATATCTCGAGCAGCCGGCCGAGGTGAATCGACTGCTGGTCGACTTCCTCGGTCGCCACCGCGACTGAGCAGGCGGTCGGCGGTCGGTACCCATTCGATACGCTGACCTCCATGAGCAGCGCGCAGGGAGTCCGTGTCCGTTTCTGTCCGTCGCCGACGGGCACACCGCACGTCGGAATGGTGCGGACCGCGCTGTTCAACTTCGCCCAGGCGCGTCATGACAAGGGCACCTTCGTCTTCCGGATCGAAGACACCGACGCCGCGCGCGACAGCCAGGAATCCTACGACGCCATCCTCGAGTCCCTGCGCTGGCTCGGGCTCGACTGGGACGAGGGCCCGGAGGTCGGGGGCCCGTACGCGCCTTATCGACAGTCGGAGCGTCGCGGCATCCACCAGGACGTCGTCAAGCAACTCCTCGACGCGGGTGAGGCCTACGAGGCGTTCTCGACGCCCGAGGAGGTCGAGGCTCGCCACCGCGCGGCAGGGCGTGACCCCAAGCTCGGTTACGACAACTTCGACCGCGACCTCACCGACGAACAGCGTGAGGCCTATCGCGCAGAGGGACGCAAAGCTGTTGTCCGCCTTCCGATGCCCGACCACGACATCACCTGGAACGATCTCGTACGCGGGCCGACGACCATCAAGGCCGGCACCGTTCCCGACTTCGCACTCACCCGCGCCAACGGCGACCCGCTCTACACACTCGTCAATCCCGTCGACGACGCGATGATGAAGATCACCCACGTGCTGCGCGGTGAAGACCTTTTCTCGTCGACGCCCCGTCAGATCGCGCTGTATGAGGCGCTCATCCGAATCGGAGTCGCCGAGCGCGTCCCGGAATTCGGGCATCTGCCATTCGTGATGGGGGAGGGCAACAAAAAGCTCTCCAAGCGCGACCCGCAGTCGAACCTCTTCCACCATCGCGACCGCGGGTTCCTCCCGGAGGGTCTGCTCAACTACCTCGCCCTGCTCGGGTGGGGCTATTCCCACGAGACCGACGTGTTCACGCTCGAGCAGATGATCGACAAATTCGACGTCCGCGACGTGAACTCCAACCCGGCACGCTTCGATCAGAAGAAGGCCGACGCGATCAACGCGGAGCACATCCGCATGCTCGAACTCGACGACTTCGCGGCGAGGCTCAAGGCATACCTGGTCACCCAGGGATTGTTCACCGATCCGATCGACGACGAGCAGTTCGCCACGATCGCAGAACTGGTCCAGACCCGCATCCAGGTTCTCGGTGAGGCATGGCCGCTCATCTCGTTCCTCTACGTCAGCGATGACGAGTTCGCGATCGACGAGAAGTCGGCAGCAAAGAACCTCGGAGCCGACGCCGCGCCGGTCCTCGACGCCGCGATCTCGACGCTGTCCTCGCTTGCCGAGTGGAATACCGATGCCATCCAGGAAGCCCTGACGACCGCGCTCGTCGACGGACTCGAGCTCAAACCACGAAAGGCATTCGGACCCGTGCGGGTGGCGATCACCGGATCGCACATCAGCCCGCCGCTGTTCGAGTCGATGGAGTTGCTCGGACGCGACAAGAGCCTCGCGCGGCTCCGCTCGGCGGTGGGCCAGGTGGCCAGTTAGCGGGTCTGACCAGGCGATTTGTAGTAACCCGGTCGGCCTCTGCTAGGCTATCGCAGGTTGTTTTCCTCACGGAGAACGAGACCTTTGGGGTATGGTGTAATTGGCAACACAGCGGTTTCTGGTACCGCCATTCTAGGTTCGAGTCCTGGTACCCCAGCGAAAGCCGGGACACCAAACCCTGGCTTTTACAACTGAATATCGAGTCTTGGCCCCGTCGTCTAGCGGCCTAGGACGCCGCCCTCTCAAGGCGGTAGCGCGGGTTCGAATCCCGTCGGGGCTACAACAAAAAGTGCACCTCTCCTCGGAGAGGTGCACTTTTTCGTTGCCGCCCTTTATTGCGCACCATCGAGAGCGTCAATCGAAATGCGTCAATCAGAATGCGTCAATCAGAATGCGCCAGTCAGGCTGGTGAGGTCGATGAGGTGTCGACGACGGCCGTCGACCCGGCGACCGGCATCGGGTCGAGGCCCAGCTTCCGGTGATCCCAGGACCGAACGCGGGACGGGACGAGCCGCACGGCGACGCGCTTGTGCATCATCTGGTCGACGAAGGGCTTCATCTCGTCGGTGTAGGGGCCGGTGTATCGCTCCCAGACGCTCACGCCGATGCGGTGGCAATGGTCGGGATCGTCGTAGATCTCCGCATGTCCTTCAAATGCGACGCCGCGCAGAGTGTCGTAGGTGTCGCCGTCCTCGATGAGGACCGAACAGCGTGCGTCGCGGCCGAGGTTGACCGCCTTCTGCGACTTGGCCTTTGTCTCGAACCAGATCTCGCCGTCGATGACGCCGTACCACATGGCGACGAGGTGGATGCCGCCGTCGGCGCCGTGGGTCGCGAGAGTTGCTGTGCGACTGCGTTCGACGAAGTCGGTGATCTCGGCGTCGGACATGACGATCTGTTGACGTTGGTTTGTTCCCATGCCCAGACGCTAACCGAATCAGCCTCGCGCGGTTGGCACTAACCGTTTCTGGATGGCCTCGGCGGCGGCGAGGAGATCGGCCGCCCACCGCGCGCCCGGGCGTCGGCCCATGCGATCGATCGGCCCGGAGACCGAGATCGCCGCAACGACATCGCCGTTGGCGTCGCGCAGCGGTGCCGAGACGCTGGCGACACCCGCGGCTCGCTCGCCGGCGCTCTGCGCCCAGCCGCGTCGGCGGATCTCGTAGAGCGCACGTTCGCTGAAGACGCTGTCGTGCAGAAGTGCCCGCTGAGTCGACGGTTCGGCCCAGGCGAGCAGGACCTTGGCCGCCGAGCCGGCGCTCATCGGGAAGCGGGTGCCCACAGGTACGGTGTCGCGCAGTCCCGTTGGCGGTTCCATGGCTGCGATGCAGACGCGTTCGGAGCCTTCACGGCGATAGACCTGAACGGATTCGCCGGTGATCTCACGCAGTCGGGGGAGCACCATGAGTGCGGCCTCCTGGATGGGATCGTGCGCGCTCGACGCCAATTCGCCCAGAGCCGGCCCGGGGTACCACCGTCCGGCGGCGTTGCGTGCGAGCAGGCGATGCGTCTCCAGGCCGACTGCCAACCGATGGGCCGTTGCCCGTGGCAGGTTGGTGCGCTCGCAGAGCTCCGTGAGGTTGGCCGGAGCCTGCGCGACGGCCCGTAATACGATCACGGACTTGTCGAGGACACCGATTCCGCTCTGCGGTTCCGGTGCGCTATCCTTTCCCATAGGACGATACTAGCGGTCCACATCGTGAGATGCACGCGAGAGACGGCACAGCCCGCCGACCCTCGCCGCACCCCACCCGAAACCACAAGTGCTACAGCCAGAATGAGTGCAGTGATGACGAACAGCGCAAGTAAGCCTCGTACTCTCGCCGAGAAGGTGTGGGACGACCACGTCGTCGTACGCGGAGACGCGAACGGTGGCAACGACCCCGATCTGATCTTCATCGATCTCCACCTCGTTCACGAGGTCACGAGTCCGCAGGCATTCGAGGGTCTGCGGCTCGCGGGCAGGCCCGTCCACCGGCCGGACCTGACGATCGCGACCGAGGATCACAACGTGCCGACGGTCGACACAAACCTGCCCATCGCCGACCCGGTGTCGCGCACGCAGGTCGACACCCTGCGAAGCAACTGTGAAGAGTTCGGTATCCGCCTGCACCCCATGGGCGACAAGGAACAGGGCATCGTTCACGTCGTCGGTCCTCAGCTGGGACTGACCCAGCCCGGAATGACGGTTGTCTGCGGTGACAGCCACACGTCGACCCACGGTGCCTTCGGTGCCCTCGCAATGGGAATCGGGACATCGGAAGTCGAGCACGTACTCGCGACGCAGACGCTGTCGTTGCGACCATTTCGGACGATGGCCATCACTGTCGACGGCGAGTTGCCGCCCGGTGTCACGAGTAAGGATCTGATCCTGGCTGTTATCGCCAAAATCGGTACGGGTGGCGGACAGGGCTACGTGCTCGAGTATCGCGGTAGCGCCATCGAGAATCTCTCGATGGAAGCGCGGATGACGATCTGCAACATGTCGATCGAGGCGGGTGCGCGTGCGGGCATGATTGCTCCCGACGAGACCACCTTCGAATTCCTCAAGGGCCGTCCGAATGCTCCGAAGGGGGCGGATTGGGATGCGGCCGTCGAGTATTGGAAGTCATTGCGCACCGATGACGGCGCCGAATTCGACGAAGAAGTGCACATCGATGGCGCGTCGTTGAGTCCCTTCGTCACATGGGGTACGAATCCCGGCCAGGGAGCGCCACTCTCGGCTTCGGTCCCGGACCCGGCCGACTTCGGCGACGAGAACGCGGCCGGCGCCGCGTCGAAAGCCCTTGAGTACATGGACCTCACCCCGGGAACCCCGTTGCGCGAGATCAGCGTCGACACCGTCTTCGTCGGCTCGTGCACGAACGGTCGGATCGAGGATCTGCGTGCCGTCGCCGAGATCCTCGACGGTCGGACGGTCGCCGAAGGTGTTCGGATGCTTGTGGTCCCGGGCTCGATGCGGGTGCGTGCGCAGGCCGACGAGGAGGGTCTCGGCGAGATCTTCACCACGGCAGGCGCGGAGTGGCGTCAGGCCGGATGCTCGATGTGTCTTGGAATGAACCCAGATCAGCTCGCGCCCGGCGAGCGCTGCGCGTCGACGTCGAACCGCAACTTCGAAGGGCGACAAGGCAAGGGCGGCCGTACACATCTCGTGTCACCCGCCGTTGCCGCGGCAACGGCTGTGCGAGGCACGCTGTCGTCGCCCGCGGATCTGTGACGGGCGCGCGACGCGCCGTCTGACTCCGCCATCACCGAAGCCAACTCCCAGATCGCAAGAGGCACACACCATGGAACCGTTCATCACCCACACAGGCATCGGCGTTCCGCTGCGTCGAAGCAACGTCGACACCGACCAGATCATCCCCGCCGTCTACCTGAAGCGCGTGACCCGCACGGGTTTTGAGGACGGACTGTTCGCCGGCTGGCGGACCGACCCCGACTTCATCCTCAACGTCGAGCCCTGGAACCGCGGCTCGGTTCTGGTCGCGGGTCCCGACTTCGGCACCGGCTCGTCACGTGAGCACGCCGTCTGGGCACTGTCGGACTTCGGGTTTCGCGTCGTCATCTCGTCGCGGTTCGCAGACATCTTCCGCGGCAACGCCGGAAAGGCCGGCCTCGTCGCCGCGCAGGTCGAGCAATCCGACGTCGAACTGATCTGGAAGCGTCTCGAAGAGCAGCCGGGTCTCGAACTGACTGTGAGCCTCGAAGATCGGACCGTGACCGCGGGAGACCTCGTGGTGCCGTTGACAATTGATGACTACACGCGGTGGCGTCTGATGGAGGGCCTCGACGACATCGGCCTGACATTACGGCAGGTAGACGCGATTTCTGAGTATGAGCAGCGTCGCCCGTCATGGAAGCCGACAACATTGCCGCTCTGATTTAAGGCTCTGCATAAGCCTTTCCGCGATACCACGACGGAAGTGCCCGAAAGCGTGACGAATTGGTGACACGTCGCGCTAATTGGCGTGGAAGATGGAAGTTTTCGGCGTCGACGTTTACCGTGTGGTGGTAGCTGGCCTGATAAGAGGGCCAGATCGGCTTGCGGAGGTATCCAATGAACAAGGCAGAGCTCATCGATGAGCTGACAGTAAAACTCGACACGGATCGAAAGACCGCGACCCAGGCGGTCGAGCAGTTGGTCGATTCGATCGTGCGCGCAGTCAACAAGGGTGAGAGCGTCACCATCACCGGCTTCGGTGTCTTCGAGAAGCGTCGTCGCGCACCGCGCGTCGCGCGCAACCCGCGCACGGGTGAGACCGTGAAGGTCCGCGCGACATCGGTGCCCGCGTTCCGTCCCGGCGCTCAGTTCAAGGCAGTCGTCTCCGGCAAGCAGAAGCTCGCCTCGTCGGGTCCTGCCGTGAAGCGTGGCAGCGCGGCCACCACGGGCACTGCGGCCAAGAAGACCACTGCGGCAAAGAAGTCGACAGGTACCGCGGCGAAGAAGACCACCGCTGCGAAGAAGACGACGACCGCGGCCAAGAAGACCACGCCGGCCAAGAAGACCACCACCGCGGCGAAGAAGACCACCGCGGCAAAGAAGACCACGCCGGCCAAGAAGACCACCACCGCGGCGAAGAAGACCACCGCGGCAAAGAAGACCACGCCGGCCAAGAAGACCACCACCGCGGCCAAGAAGACCACGGCCACGCCGGCAAAGAAGACGACGGCCAAGAAGACAGCCGCCAAGAAGACCACCCGTCGCTGAGAGTCAGCAGCGTCGAGTACACACCCTCAACTCACCCCCGATGGCCTTCCCCCGTCGGGGGTGAGGTGTATCCGGACCGATTAACCCGTGTGACAGGTCATTCCACGTCGCGGTGGGGGAGTGGACTGTCGATATGGTCGGCGGCGACGAGCTTGCCCTGATGTGTCGACACCACCCACGCGCTCGCCTTGCGATTGCGCGCGGCAGGCAACGAGGCGCCGTCCTGTTTGCCCCACCACTCCATGAGGGGCGGAATCACCTTGCCCTGACTGCACACTGCGCGCACGACGGGTCCCGAGTCGGTCGCGAGGTCGACGATGCGTCGTTGCGCGGCAACGGGGTCGTCGCGAAAAGCCTCTTCTGACAGCGTCGATTCCATGATGATCGGCACCCCCAACGCACGCGCGGTCGGTGCAAGGGTTTGTTCGCACCTGGTCCGGTCGGCGCTGTGGATCTCGTTGGTACCGAACGCGGGAAGCATCACCGACAGCGCGTCGGCCTGTGCGCGTCCTTCGGCGTCGAGTGGACGCAGCCTGTCGTCGCCGTGATACCTGGAGCGACTGCCCGCCTTGGCGTGGCGAACCAGCACCAGTGTATCGAGATCGGCTGGGAGCCTTAAGAATTCACGTAGTACGCGGCGATCCTGCGAGTAGCTCAGAAGACGCTCGGCGGCGTCGACGCCGAGCCACTCCATCTCGTCGACTTCATGGTTCTCGACGAAATCTCCGCCGACGGCTCGAGCCGACCAGTAGCGCACGCGCTTTCGGCCGCTCGAGATGTTGTAGCTGACGTCGCGGAGATACCTGCCCACGCGTACGCGGTAGCCGGTCTCCTCGCCGATCTCGCGGACCGCGGTCATGACCAGTGTCTCGTCGGCTTCGATCTTCCCCTTGGGAAGCGTCCAGTCGTCGTAGCGAGGTCGATGGATCACACCGATCTCGACACTGTTGTTCTCCCGCGGCCGCCACAGCACGCCGCCAGCAGCCCAGATCGTCTTGTGTGTCTTAGACATTGCCTGTGATGTTAGTGGCCGAAGGTTACGAAAAGGGTGGCCTCGTCACATGCCCGCGTCGCGACGTCGGGTACGCCGCATCATCTGTCGCTGATGGTCGCGTACCTCCTCGCCCGCAGCGGGTGAGGCCCGCCAGCTACCGTCCGACTGCAGGACCCAGCATCGCGTGCGGGGGTCGAGTGCCGAATCGAAGATGTCGCCGAGTTCAGCGGTGAGTCGGTCGTCGCGCACCTGCACCATCACCTCGATGCGTCGATCGAGGTTGCGGTGCATCATGTCGGCGCTACCGATCCAATACTCATCCTGCGCCCCGAAGTGGAAGATGCGTGAGTGTTCGAGGAATTGGCCGAGGATCGAGCGCACATGAATGTTGTCGCTGACGCCCGGCATCCCGGGACGCAAGGCGCAGATTCCACGCACGACGATCTCTACCGGAACACCGTTCTGTGATGCGCGGTACAGGGCATCGATCACCTGCTCGTCGACGAGAGCGTTGGCCTTCAACCGAACTCGGGCGCGCGGATCGCCCTCGTGCTTGAGTTCGATCTCACGGTTGATGCGCTCGACGATGCCGGAACGAACCCCGGTGGGAGCGACCAGGATGTTGCGGTACTCGCGTTTGCGGGAGTAACCGGTGAGCGTGTTGAACAGGTCGGTCAGGTCGGCGCCGATGTCCGGTGCGGCAGTGAACAACCCGACGTCCTCGTAGAGCCGCGCGGTCTTCGGGTTGTAGTTGCCGGTGCCGATGTGGCAGTAGCGTCGGATCGACGATCCCTCACGACGCACCACAAGGCATGTCTTGCAGTGGGTTTTGAGTCCGACGAGGCCGTAGACGACGTGCACGCCTGCCTGCTCGAGCTGTCGCGCCCACTTGATGTTGGCCTGTTCGTCGAAGCGCGCCTTGATCTCGACGAGCGCAACGACCTGCTTGCCTGCCTCGGCAGCGTCGATGAGCGCGTTGACGATCGGCGAGTCGCCCGAGGTGCGATACAGGGTCTGCTTGATCGCGAGAACCTGCGGGTCGGCAGCGGCCTGTTCGATGAAGCGCTGCACGCTCGTCGAGAACGAATCGTAGGGGTGGTGGACGAGGACGTCGCCTTCGCGCAGCGTCGAGAACACACTCTTGGGTGTCTCCCGCTCGCCGAAGGCGGGATGCGTCGACGGAACGAACGGCGGGTCCTTGAGCTGTGGCCGGTCGAGTGAGCCGATCTCGAACAGCGACGCCAGGTCGAGCAGCCCGGGAACCTGGATGACGTCTGCGGGGTTGACGTCGAGTTCACGCAGGAGGAGTTCGAGCATGTGCTCGGTCATGTCGTCGGCGACCTCGAGTCGGACCGGCGAACCGAACCGGCGCCGTGCGAGTTCACGTTCGAGCGCCTGGAGCAGGTCTTCGTCGCGATCCTCTTCGACCTCGAAGTCTGCGTTGCGCGTGATGCGGAACGCGTGATGCTCCACGATCTCCATGCCGGGGAACAGATGTCCGAGATTGGCGGCGATCAGATTTTCCATCGGCAGGAAGATCGCGGTGCGATGTCCTTTTCCGTCTTTCTCTGTGCTCGGCGGCATCAGTCGATCGACACGGACGAACCGATTGACGTTGTCGGGCACCTTGACTCGCGCGAAGTGCTCGCCGCCTTCGCCCGCGTCGCGCACGGTGACAGCGAGGTTGAGGCTCAGTCCGCTGATGTAGGGGAAGGGGTGGGCGGGATCGACGGCGAGGGGCGTCAGCACCGGGAACACGTCATCGTGGAAGTACTCGACCATCCGGGCCTGCTGGGCCTCGGTGAGTTCCGACCACCCGACGACGTAGATGTCGTTGTCCGCCAAGGCAGGACGCACCGAGTCGAGAAACACTCTGGCGTGCCGGTCGGCAAGAGTCTGAGTGCGGCCGGCGATGCGCAGCAATTGTTCGCGTGGGGAGAGTCCGTCGGCTGAACGGACCGACAGGCCGGTTTCGTCACGGCGCTTGAGACCCGCGACGCGGACCATGAAGAACTCGTCGAGGTTCGACGCGAAGATGGCGAGGAACTTCGCGCGTTCGAGCAGCGGGATCGACGTGTCCTCGGCGAGGGCGAGGACACGCGAATTGAAGTCGAGCCAACTCAGCTCGCGATTGAGATATCTGTCCTCAGGAAGATCGGCTGACTCGCCCGGTTCGAGAGTTGCCGCGGGCGGCGCACCAGGAATCGCACTGATCGGTTGTGTTGAGACCTGAGTCGTCGTGGTGTCGTCGGCTGTGCTCACCGTTCAATCATGACGCATCGGACTGTTCGCCGACACCGCTGGCCGTCGCGCCGGGAATCCGGACATCTCCGAGTACCGACCTCGTGTGCTCGCCGACGCCGAGTCGCAGTGCTGCGATGAGATCGCCGACGGTGTCGACATCGGTGCGCACGTCGGGCCAGAGGAGATGCTCGGGGTCGAGTTCGACAACTCCCGCGGCACGGTGTGCCGCAGCCGAATCCGGCCCGAAACGCGGTAACTCGTGTGCCGTCATCGGCCGCAGCAGAAGCGACGTGCCGGTGCCCGCACGGTCGGTCACCATCGACTCGCCTCGTTCGACCGCGGCGTCGACGATCTCGCGCAGACTCGTCGGCTGCGCGGCGGGAAGGTCGGCCTGGACGATCAAGACCTGCCGATGCGCAGGCCACCTGGTCCGAGCCGTGGCGGCACCGAGCGCGTACGCGGCATTCAAGTCGCCTGCGACGTCGCTGGGCTCGTCGACGACGTGTGCCGCGAGCTGCTGCGCCCGCTCGCGAACACGGTGATCAGGGGTCACGACGACGACGTCGCGAATCCCCGCTTCGTGCAGGGTGGCGATGGTGTCGGCGAGCATGGCGAGCACGAACGCACCGGGGTCGGCGCGCAGGCGCTCGCGCTGGGCGGGCGAGAGCGTTGCCGGAGCACTGTCGGCAGCGATCTCCCTGCCGCTCGTCTGCCCGTCGCTCGTCTGCCCGTCATGCGCCGCGTCGTCGCTCATGGTGGAGACGAGGCGTGATTTGGCGTCGCCGAGGCGCTTGACCGCGAGGACCGCGACCATGGTGCCGAGCGTGCACTCGTCGCCGGAGTCGTCGCAGTGCTGACCGCGATCGGCGGGTCGCGGAGCGTCGGCAGGCATGCGTCGTCGCTCGTTCGGATGACCGCGTACACACGAGAGGGTCATGTAGACATGATGACCCATGCGGGAGAGCACGTGTGGATGCCCGGGGTGCTGGGCGCCGCAGGTTCTCGAATCGACCGGACGGGCATCATCGGCGGTCTACCCTTGACCGAAGCGATGTCGGGCGAATGAGGAGAGTTGTGCGGGCGGTTGTGATGGGTGCCGGGTCTTGGGGCACGGCGACGGCGAAGGTGCTCAGCGACGCGGGGACCGACACCACTCTGTGGTGTCGGCGAGAAGAACTCGCCGATCGGATCAACGAGTCGCACACGAATGCCGACTATTTGGCGGGAATCACCCTTCCCTCGAATCTCACGGCGTCGAGTGACATCGCGCACGCACTGACCGGCGCGGATCTCGTGGTGTGCGCTGTCCCGGCGCAGTCACTGCGCGACAACCTCTCCGACTGGCGTCCGCACCTGAGCGATGACGCCACATTGGTCTCGCTGGCCAAAGGCATCGAGACGTCGACGCTGATGCGGATGAGCGAGGTGATCGCGGAGGTCGCGGAGGTTCCCTCCGAACAGATCGCGGTGCTCACCGGGCCGAACCTCGCCCGTGAGGTCGCCGAGGGCCAGCCCGCGGCCACGGTGATCGCGTGCACAGACCTCTCACGTGCCGAGCAACTGCAGCAGATGTTCAACACCGGGTACTTCCGGCCCTACACCAACACCGACGTCATCGGGTGCGAGATCGGCGGGGCGGTCAAGAACGTCATCGCGCTCGCGTGCGGTATGGCCAGCGGCGTCGGATTCGGGCAGAACACCCTCGCGACGATCATCACGCGTGGCCTCGCGGAGACCATCAGACTCTCGAGCGCGGTCGGTGGGCAGATAGAGACCCTCGCCGGTCTCGCGGGTATCGGCGACCTCGTCGCAACCTGCTCGTCGCCACTGTCGCGCAATCGCACCTTCGGTGCTCATCTCGGGCAGGGGGCGACGATGGAAGAGGCGCAGGCTGCAGCGTCGGGTCAGGTCGCAGAGGGCGTGAAATCGTGTACGTCCGTCACGGCACTCGCCGAGAAGTACCAGGTCTCCATGCCACTCACCGAAGCGGTGAACAGTGTCTGTCACGACGGACTGCCCGTGGCGGACGCGGTCAGCTCATTGCTGGGTCGCAAGACCAAACCGGAGTTCCGTTCCGGCCACGCATAAGCCACTCGCGCTCGAGCCGCGCGAGAGGGGTTGCCACTCAGCCGAAGTCGAGTGGTCCCCGGGGTAGTGTCCGTTCGATGGCGGCCGACACGTCGGTGATCGGTCCGTTGCCCGCGTTCACCGGAACCCACAGCGCGACGTAGGGGCGGTGATCGACGCACACGAACGCCTGCCCGGAACCCTCGATGGAATCGGTGATGAACCACTGCACGGGGTTGACCACCTGCAGGTTGCTGGTGGGTGAGAGCTCCGCCGGGCGGGAGACGCCGCACCGCACGATCACCGGATCACCCTCTTTGTCCGCAGGCCAACTCGCCTGCGTGTCCGAGACCTTTTTGTCGCCGTAGCCCTCGAAGGTCTGCGGCAGCGCGGCGAGGAACTTCGCGCATTCTGCGGGAGTCGACGACTCCGCGGTGTACGACTCGACGGGCGTCGAGTCCGAGGAGTCCGGACGGAGCGCCGCGAAGACGATGAAGCCCACGATCACCATCACCGGGATCGTCACCAGAGTGGCGATCAGCGCCGGATTCAGCCGCGGGCCGGAGTCGCCGTAGCGTGCGTGCGATGTGTCCTCGGCGCTTTCGGTGGCGTCGGCGTCGTCGGGCTTCTCGACGCTTTCGGCGGAGTCGGCCGCGCTGACGGTGTCGGGCTTCTCCGCACGGTCGGCGTTGTTGTCGGGTTCGTCCGGTCCGGGTGGGGTCACGACGACAACCCTAGGACATCGCCTCGCCGCTCCTGTGGCGTGCCGGTCAGTGCGCCGCGTTCACCACCGGGCAGGTCAGGGTGCGTGTGATGCCGTCGACCTTCTGGATCTGAGGTACGACGTCGTTGGTCAGGTGGCCCGCATCGGTGGCCTCGACCCGCACGATCACGTCGTAGGGTCCACTGACCTCCTCGGAGGAGGCAACTCCGGAGATCTCTGCGATCGTCGCCGCCGCCAATGCGGCTCGTCCGACCTCCGTCTGGATCAGTATGTATGCCTGAACCACGGCCATCCTCTCGTATCCACTGTGCCGTCGGCCCCGGGCTGGGGAGCGGCGAGTCGACGCCCGCGGCAAGCCGCCGAAGGCATCCGGCTCCGGTCTCCCGGAAACCACTTCGCGCGTCGAAGCGCCACACGAAGTCACTACACTGTGGGGATATTGTCACCACAACGCCGCGAGAGCGCGAACCGAAACGAATAACCGTGGAGCCGACGAGGAGTTGACAGTGGCAGGTGGCGACGGGAGCGCCACAACCCCCGACCACGCCCATCCCGCCGACGTCACCGTCGGTGACCTGGGCGAGCGGGCACTCATCTCGCTGTTCACCTCGGCGGCGACGACCGCAACGTCGGGCGACATCGTCGTCGGATCCGGCGACGACGCCGCCGTGTTCGACGCGGGCGGCCCGACCGTCATCAGCACCGACACCGCCGTGCAGGACCGCCACTTTCGCTTCGACTGGTCAACGCCGCGCCAGATAGGCGAGCGTGCGGTGATCCAGAGTGCAGCAGACATCGCGGCGATGGGAGCACGTACGGTCGGCGTCGTCGTATCGATCGCATGTCCGGTGAGCACTCCCGCAGCCACTCTGACCGAGATCAATGACGGCATCCTCGCCGCAACCCATCGTCTCGGCGGTCGCGTGCTCGGCGGCGACCTCGTCGCAGCGGACGAGGTGGTGCTGACCGTCACATCGGTGGGCGCACTCGACGGACTCACCCCGGTGGCGTTGACCGGCGCGCAGGTCGGCGATGTGCTGGCTGTGAGCGGACCGCTCGGCAGCGCCGCCGCCGGGCTCGCCGTCCTGCTCGCCACTGATAACCGCGACGCGGACGAGTGCGATGGTGACGATTCGGAGCGCTCCAACCGGCTACTCGCACAGCATGCCGAGGTGGTGGATGCGCACCGTCTGCCCAACCCCGACCTCTCGGCGGGTGTCGTGGCGGCGCGCGCAGGTGCTCACGCCATGACCGATGTGTCCGACGGGCTCGTCGAGGAGCTGGAGACCCTCGCGGCGGCGTCGAATGTCGCTCTCGCAGTAGATGTCTCGCGAGTTCCGCGAACGGAGGCGACCACGCGCGCCGCGACCGAACTTGGCGAGTCCGACGACGTCTGGGCACTCACCGGGGGCGAGGATCACCAGTTGCTGGCCGCGTTCGCGGCATCCGACGTTCCGTCGGGGTGGGTCGTCATCGGAGATGTCCGCGAACGCACCGGCGATCGCGCACTGGTGTCTCTCGACGGCATTGCGGCGGGTGACCTGCGCGGATGGCAGTCCTTCTGACACCAGTAGGTGGCGGCCGTCACGGCGGTGATTAGATCGTCACATGGCGATTTACGCACTCGACGATCGTGAACCGGTCCTCGGTGACGACGTGTACATCCACCCCGACGCGACGGTGATCGGCGCCGTGACACTGGCAGACGGGGTGTCGGTGTGGCCCGGAGCCGTACTGCGCGGCGACTACGGGACCATCTCCATCGGCCGGCGAACCAACATCCAGGACGGCACGGTCATCCACTGCACGCCGATCGATCCGACGGTCATCGGCGCCGGTTGCGTCGTCGGACACAACGCCCACATCGAGGGTTCGACGATCGGCGACAACTGTCTGATCGCGTCGGGATCTGTTGTCCTCAACGGGTCGACGGTCGGCGACGGCGCGATTGTCGGAGCGGGAGCCGTTGTGCCATTCAAGTTCTCGGTTCCCGCGCGTGCGATGGCACTCGGCGTGCCCGCGCGCATCCGTGAGGGATTCGAGGTGCCCGCCGACCATGTCGACCTGAACGTCGAAATGTACTACCAGAATTCGCTGTACTACCGATCGAAGCTCAGGAGACTCGACTGATCATGACCCCACAACCGTTGAGCGAACTCATCGATCCCGGTTGGGCGCACGCACTTGCGCCGGTCGAAGACGACATCGCGCAGATGGGGCAGTTCCTGCGCGACGAGAACGCCGCGGGCCGCGGCTACCTCCCGGCCGGGCGAAATGTGTTGCGCGCGTTCACACAACCTTTCGACGACGTCCGCGTGCTCATCGTCGGGCAGGACCCGTATCCGACGCCAGGCCATGCGGTGGGGCTGAGCTTCTCTGTTGCAGAGGATGTTTCGCCCATCCCGCGCTCGTTGGCGAACATCTACACCGAGTACTGCTCCGACCTCGGGTATCCCAAGCCCGCCAACGGCGATCTGACACCCTGGGCGAAATCGGGTGTGCTACTGCTCAACAGAGTGTTGACCGTTGCTCCCGGCGAGCCCGCGTCGCATCGCAATAAGGGGTGGGAGGCGGTAACCGAGTGTGCGATCAAAGCGCTCGTGTCGCGCGACGAGCCACTCGTGGCCATCCTGTGGGGACGCGACGCCGCCGGCCTGCAGCAGTGGATGCCCGACGTCCCGGTGATCGTGTCGCCACACCCCTCGCCGTTGTCGGCGAGCAAAGGCTTCTTCGGCTCGCGTCCGTTCAGCCGGGCCAATACCGAACTCGAAGACCTCGGCGGCGAACCGATCGACTGGCGCCTGCCTTCCTGAAGCCCCTGCTCTCCTGAGGCCCCTGCTCTCCCGAGGCGACGTCCTCAATGAGGGGACAGGCCCGTCGAGTCAGCGGACGAAGCGTCGGGCATCGGCGTCGGTGCGCTCCTGCCAGCCGACCCTCTCGAGTTCGGGAATGTCGTCGGCCTCGGTGGGATAACCAAGGCACAGATATGCCGTGAGTCGCCACGTGTCGGGTACACCGAGATCGGTTGCCACGGTGGGTCCGTCGAGGATGGACACCCAGCCGACTCCGACGCCGCGCGCCCGTGCGGCCAGCCATAGCGTCGTGACGGCGGTGACCGTCGAGTAGTCGAGGGTCTCGGGCATCGTCCGCTTACCGAGGCCGTGTCCCTGTGTGCCCGCGTGGTCGGTGAAGACGGCGAGCTGGATCGGAGCGTCGTCGAGTCCGGAGAGCTTCAGCTCCGCGTACGCACGCTTGCGCTCGCCCGCGTACCCGTCGAGTGCCTCGGCGTTGCACTCGACGAAGTTACGGCGGATGCGAGCGCGAGCCTCGGCCGAGTCGACGCGCACCCACCGCCACGGTTGGCTGTTGCCGACCGACGGCGCGAGTTCGGCTCGTGCCAGCAGTTCGTCGAGCAACTCTGGCTCGAGTGGATCGGAGCGGAAATGTCGGACGTCACGACGCCACGCGAACAACGTGTCGAGGTCGTCGATGAACGAGGCGTCGAACGTCGTCACCGCTCGCGTGCCGCTGCGAAGTCGGGCGTCCGCTTGCCCACGAACGCGTCGACGCCCTCGACACCCTCCGCGGAGCCACTGTTGGTGGAGATCGCGTGCGCCTCGGCAGCGAGCTGATCGCGGAGGGTTGCGGTGGCCGACCCGCTCAGGAGTGCGCGCGTCGCGGCCAGTCCGGCGCGCGGACCCGCGGCGAGTGTGCGGGCGATCTCGGCGGCGGTGTCGTCGATCTCGGTGTCGTCGACGAGGCGCGATAGGATGCCCCACGCGAGTCCCTCGTCGGCGGTGATGACTCTGTCGGTGAGGATTATGTCGCGGGCGCGGGCCGCTCCGACGGTGCGCGGGAGGGTCCACGTCATGCCGCCGTCCGGCGACAGGCCGATTCCGGTGTAGGCCGGACGCAGGTTGGTCGACGGCCCACCGATCGCGATGTCTGCGTGCAGCACGATGCTCAGCCCGGCCCCCGCAGCCCAACCACGCACACCCGCGACGACCGGCCGATCGGCGTCGAGCAGGGCGGTGACGAAGTCGTGGAAGGTGTCGGCGAGAGCGCGGATGAAGGTGGGGCGGTGCTCGGCGGCGGCGAAATCGCGCACGTTGCCGCCCGCGCAGAAGTTTCGGCCAGCGCCGAGCAACAGGATCGCGCCGGCTTCGCGTTCGCCGCGTGCGATCTCACGCAGGGCGGTTGTTGCCGATTTCAGTGAGGCGTCGTCGAGTGCGCCGCCCTTGCTCGCATCGGAGATGCGTAGGACGAGGACGTCGCCGTCCTGTGTCACAGCCGAGTCTGCTGGGGACGTTGTGGTCGAGGTCATGGACGACACCCTAACCCGGAGATGCAGACAACCCGACCCCGGGGCCGAGCGTTCGCTCGGTCGGGATCGGGTTGTCAGTTCTCGCGATCAGGCGAGAGTGGTCTTGCCGGCCTTCAGGCAGGAGGTGCAGACGTTCTTACGCTTGCGGTTGCCCGGGGCCACCTCGACACGCACGGACTGGATATTGGGATTCCAGCGGCGGTTGGTACGGCGGTGCGAGTGCGAAACGGACTTGCCGAAGCCCGGACCCTTGCCGCAGACGTCACAGACGGCAGCCATTGTCGAACTCCCTTGATAGATGGAATGATCTTGCGGTTACGCCAGCTCGCTACTCGCGGAAACGCAACGTCATCCACGGCGGCGGCAAGGCAACCCTGCAAGGGTAACCGTCCGGGTGCGTCACCACCAAATCCGGGCCGAGCGTGATCTGCCGCAGGGCTTGGGGCGAATGCGCCGGACCCGCCGACGGCGACCGTGTCGGCGACTCCGAGTAATCTCTCACACATCCTGGGCAGCGCGTGTCGTGGCACTTTCTCGACGACGTGGATTTTCGACGGCGTGGAGACACACGTGAGCCCCCGCGGTGAAGGAGGACCCATGTCGACTGACGGTGGACTCGTTCGCGTGATGAATCCGCAGGTTCTGCGTGACTGGGCGCAGGAGTGTGTTGCCCGGCTCGAGGAACTGCGCGGTGAGATCAACGACCTCAACGTCTTCCCGATTCCGGACTCGGACACCGGCAGCAACATGCTGTTCACCATGCGGTCTGCTGCCGACGTCGTCACCGCCCTTCCTGTCGACGCCGACGTGGTCGCCGTGACGCGGGCCATGGCAGAAGGTGCTGTGGCCAACGCGCGCGGCAATTCCGGCGTCATCATGTCGCAGATCCTGGTCGGCCTCGCCGACGCCGTGGAGATCGGCGCACCGGACGGGCAGTTGACGTTTTCGCAGCTCGCGATATCGGGTCTGAGGCTTGGATCGTTGGCAGCGCAGCGCGCGGTGAGCGACCCCAGGGAGGGCACCGTCCTGACGCTGCTGACCATCGCCGCGGAGTCTGCGGCGCGTCACTCCGGCGAGACCGCCGCCGACCAGGCCCGCGCGATCGCCGACGATGTGGCCGATGGTCTGGAGCGCACTCCCGAACAGCTCCCCGAACTGGCGTCGGCGGGCGTCGTCGACGCCGGCGGTCGGGGTTTCCTCGCCATGCTCGACGCGATGGTCGGGGTGCTCACCGGTGTCACACAGCGACGTCGTCGGTACCGCGGAATCCTCACCGGGGGAGGGCAGCCCGGACATCCCGTCGACGAGACGTGCGACGGCCCGGGCGACATGGACTTCGAGGTGATGTATCTGCTCACCGGGGCTGCGGGCGAGAGCATCGCGACGCTGCGATCCGAACTCGGCGAACTCGGCGACGCCGTGGTGATCGTCGGCGACAGTTCGCCGTCGGGTGAACGGTTCTCGGTGCACGTCCACACCGACGACCCGGGCGCCGCGGTCGAGGCAGCGATAGCGCACGGCAACGTCTCCGACATCCGGATCTCCTGCTTTGCTCTCGATTCGATTCGTGCACAAGCCAATTCGATGGAGCCGCCGCCTCGTCACCGGCGCGCCGTCGTCGCGGTCGTACGCGGCGACGGCGCTGCGGAGCTTTTCGCCGAGGCCGGGGCAGCCGTTGTCCGCGCCGACGACGGTGTCACGCCGGAAGCGCTTGCCGCCGCCATTCGCGCCACCGATTCGGCACACGTGGTGGTCATGGCGAACGGGTCGTTGACGTCGCAGGATCTGGTGAGCGTCGCAGCGGAGGTCCGGTCTGCGCAACGGTCGGTGATCTCGTTGCCGACCTCATCGATGGCGCAGTGTCTCGCGGCCCTCGCGGTCCACGACCCCTCCGAGTCGCCGGATGCCGACGCCTACGCGATGGCCGAAGCCGCCGCGGGTGCACGCTGGGGTTCGCTGCTGCTCGCCGACGAGCGGATGATCACCCTCGCCGGAACCTGCGACGTCGGAGATGTGTTGGGCCTCATCGGCTCTGATGTCCTTGTCATCGCGCCCGAGCAGACAGCAGCTGTCGTGTCGCTGGTCGATCTCATGTTGGCGACAGGTGGCGAGATGGTCACCGTCCTTGCGGGTTCGAGCGTCGACCGCGAGGCGTTGGCGGCGCTCGAGGCGCAGATCCGGCGGGCATATCCAGGCGTCGAAATGGTTGTGTACGAGACCGGTCAGACCGACGATCTGATGCAAGTGGGTATCGAATAGTGGTCCGTGCATCCGACTCTCTGTCCGATGTCCTCAACACCGAACGTGCGGCGAGTCTCGCGTCGTTGGGGCTCGCGACCGTCGGGGAACTGCTGCGTTACGCACCGCGTCGGTATCTCACGCATGGTCAACCCTCGGAGGAGCAGGACCTGACCGAGGGGGAGTGGGTCACGGTTGTCGGACGCATCACGCGTGCCGACCTGATCCGGATGAAGAAGCGTCACGGGCAGTTCCTGAAGGTGACCGTCGACGACGGCAACCGCTCCTACGAGGTCAGCTTCTTCAACCCGCGCTTCATCAAGAACGCACTGAAACCCGGCACTCGGCTCATGGTGGCGGGAACCGTGAAGTTCTTCCGCGAGCAGCCGCAACTCTCCCATCCCGAGTGGATGGTCCTGCCCGACGGCGACGTCGAGGTCGATCGTGTCGTCGGATCGGCGATGCTCGCCGAGATGTACGCGGCAGAGGCCGAGATCACCGGCGAGCAGCGGCGCCCGGGAGCGCAGTCGGCCGACATCGCCGCCGCCTTCGATCGAGCAATCGTGCCGCTGTATCCCGCGAACCGTGAGATCCAGACGTGGGACATCTGGGCGTCGATTCGTCAGGTCCTCGACGACGTCGAGCCGTTCGTCGACCCGTTGTCCGACGACGAACGCGAACGCCGCGGGTTGATGCCGCTCGACGAGGCGATCCGCACCATCCATGTCCCCGACTCCGATGCGAACGTCACCGCCGCGAACGAACGGCTGAAATTCGACGAGGCGCTTGCGATCCAGACCGTGCTCGCGCAGCGCCGCCTCGCGGGTCGTGCAGAGTCGGCACCCGCGTGCCCGCACGTTCCCGGCGGCCTGGAAGACCGCCTGCTGCAACGACTTCCGTTCACTCTCACCGATGGGCAGCAGTTGGTGCTCGCCGAGATCGCCGACGACCTCGGCCACCCGACGCCGATGAGCAGGCTGCTGCAGGGTGAGGTGGGTTCGGGCAAGACCCTCGTGTCGTTGCTCGCCATGCTGCGCGTTGTCGACAACGGTCACCAGTGCGCGATTCTCGCGCCGACGGAAGTTCTTGCCGCGCAGCATCTTCGGACAATCACCTCGATGCTCGGCGATCTGGGCACTGCTGGTGAACTCGGCGCAGCCGACGGCGCGACGAGTGTGGTGTTGCTGACCGGATCGATGAAGACCAAGGGCAAACGCCAGACGCTGCTCGACGTCGTGACCGGTAAGGCGGGCATCGTCGTCGGAACGCATGCGCTGCTCGAGGAGAGGGTCGAGTTCTTCGATCTCGGCATGGTCGTCGTCGACGAACAGCACCGCTTCGGTGTCGAACAACGAGATGTGTTGCGGGGCCGTGGCCGCGACCATCTCATGCCCCACTTCCTGGTGATGACGGCGACGCCGATCCCGCGGACGGTGGCGATGACGGCGTTCGGCGACCTCGACACGTCGGTGCTCACCGAACTCCCCAAGGGACGTCAACCGATCACCACGACGGTGGTGCCGACGGCGAAACCCCAATGGATCGAACGCATGTGGGGGCGTGCCGCGGAGGAGATCGACGCCGGGCGGCAGGTGTACATCGTGTGTTCGCGCATCGGCGACGTCGAGCCTGCCGCCCCCAAGCGTGGCGCGGGCAAGCGCGCAGCAGGCGAGGAAGCCGACTCGCAGCAGCAGACCACCTCCGTGCTCGACCTCTACGACGAGCTGCTCGTCGGACCGCTCGGCCACCATCGGCTCGCGGTCCTGCACGGGCGGCTTCCCGCCGATGAGAAGAACGAGGTCATGGACGCGTTCGGGCGGGGTGAGATCGACGCGATCGTGGCGACGACCGTGATCGAGGTCGGTGTCGACGTCCCCAATGCGTCGATGATGATCATCGTCGACGCAGAGCGATTCGGGGTCAGCCAACTCCACCAACTCCGCGGACGTGTCGGTCGTGGCGGTCATCCCGGCTTGTGCCTGCTGATGACGTCGACAAAGCCGGTGTCGCAGGCGATGGAACGGCTGCGGGCCGTGGAGGCATCGACCGACGGATTCGAACTCGCACGCGTCGACCTGCTGCAGCGCCGCGAGGGTGATCTGCTCGGCTCGCTGCAGTCGGGTGGGGTGTCGTCGCTGCGTCACCTCTCGCTGCTCGACGACGTCGACGTGATTGCCGACGCTCGCGAGCTGGCCGAATCCGTGGTGGCAACCGACCTCCCGCTGGCCGACCACCGGCCACTCGCCGACCTCGTCGACGCCATTCTCGTGCCCAACAAGGTGCGCTACCTCGACAAATCCTGACCCGAGCCGCCCGCGCCCCCGCGGCCGCGCGCCACACGCGGCCCGAACCCGCAGACGCGGCTGGTGTACCGACCGCGTTCACCAGATCGAGCCGCGTTTGCGACGCCGCTGCCAACTAGGGGAACCGTGGACCGTCGCGCGGCGTCGAAGATGGCGTGAATCCCGTCATCGCGGTGCCGCTGTACCGGCTGCGGATGCGCTACCGGCACGCTCGACGCGACGCGCAGTGGCCTGCGCGCAGGTGGGCGGTCACGGTCGCGTTCGTGCTCACGGCAGTCGTCGTGGCCGTGGGTGTGTACCGCGACGTCCCGCGCGCGCGATCGGGGCAGTGGCACGCCGCTGCTCAGCAGGCATTGCGCGAACTCGCAGGGGTGCCCGTCGTCGCGGCGCGTACCGGTCGCGACGACTACGAGCGGTCGGCGTTCGGGGCGTCGTGGACCGACGATGCGAGCGTGACGGGAGGCGGAAACGGCTGCGATACCCGAAACGACGTGCTGACCCGCGACCTCGGAGATGTGCGCGTCGGGCCGGTGACGTCGTGTCCGCGCGCTGTCCTCGCAGGCGAACTGCGCAGTCCGTACACGGGCAAGACCGTTGTGTTTCGGCGTGATCGCAATGCGACCGCGGTTCAGATCGACCACATCGTGCCGCTGGCCTTCGCGTGGGACATGGGTGCGTTCGGGTGGTCGGCTCGGCGTCGCGTCGAGCTGGCAAACGACCCGCCCAACCTGGTCGCGGTCGACGCGGCGTCGAATCAGGAGAAGAGCGACAGCGAACCCGCCCGGTGGCTGCCGCCCAATCGCGGTTTCCACTGTCAATACGCAATCGAGTTCGTCGTGGTGAGCCGCGCATACGGATTGGCGGTGGATGCCGCGTCGCGGCGTGTGCTCGCCGGAATACTCAACCGCTGCTGACATGCGGCATCTCGACGTCCGGCCCGCGGTGGCGTTCTCGGGTGGGCGATCTTGGGGCGGAATGGTGCGGGGACGTACCCTGGACATGTTGTCCACCGGCAGTGCCGCGCAGGACCCAATCGTCTGCCGTGAACTCGAAACCGAGGTATTGATGAGCGCACCCACCGTGACCGGAAGGCAGGCCGCGACCGGGCCCGACGTCGAAGAGGTCGTGCACGCGCAGGCCCGCGCCGCCCGTACCGCCTCCCGAGCGCTGGCAGCGCTCACCACGACAGCCAAGAATGCTGCGCTGCTCGCCGCTGCCGACGCCGTCGACGCGAATACCGAGACCATCCTGGCCGCGAACGCCGACGATGTCGCGCGCGCCGAGGAGGCCGGAACCGAGGCGAACCTGATCGACCGTCTGCGTCTGACCCCGGAGCGCGTCGCGGGGATCGCCGACGGACTGCGTCAGGTTGCGATCCTCCCCGATCCGATCGGCGAGATCGTCGCGGGCAAGACGCTCCCCAACGGTCTGCGCCTGCGGCAGGTTCGCGTGCCACTCGGTGTGGTCGGCATCGTCTACGAGGCGCGGCCGAACGTGACGGTCGACGCCTTCGGAATAGCGTTCAAGTCCGGAAACGCTGTGCTGCTTCGCGGTTCGTCGTCGGCGGCGTCGTCGAACGCGGAGCTCGTCCGCATTCTTCGCGACGTCGTCGCAGGCGCGGGCATTCCGTCCGATGTCGTGTCGCTGCTGCCCAGCGACGACCGTTCGAGTGTCACCGCCTTGATCCGAGCGCGTGGGCTCGTCGACGTCGTCATTCCGCGCGGGGGCGCAGGCCTGATCAACGCGGTCGTCGCGAACGCCACGGTCCCCACGATCGAGACCGGAACCGGAAACTGCCACGTCTACGTGCATGCGCTCGCCGATGTCGGCGTCGCGACACGCATCATCCTCAACGCCAAGACCCGACGACCGAGCGTGTGCAACGCGGCCGAGACGGTGCTCGTCGACAAAGCGATCGCCGCCGACGCGCTGCCCAAGATCAGTCAGGCGCTGCAGTCACAGGGTGTCGTGATCCACGGCGACGAGCCGGGCATGGAGCCGGCCGACGAGTCCGACTGGTCCGACGAGTACCTCTCGATGGACATCGCGATAAAGGTGGTCGACGGACTCGACGCCGCTGTCGCACACATCGACACCTATGGGACCGGCCACACCGAGGCCATCGTGACCACCGACCTCGCCGCGGCCGAGGAGTTCACCAACCGGGTCGACGCAGCAGCCGTGATGGTCAATGCGTCGACCGCCTTCACCGACGGCGAGCAGTTCGGCTTCGGTGCGGAGATCGGTATCTCGACGCAGAAGCTGCATGCCCGCGGACCCATGGGACTGCCGGAACTCACCTCCACCAAGTGGATCGTGTGGGGCGACGGCCAGATCCGGCCCGCGTGATGACCGACTCCACAACGACGAACGGCCCGGCGACACAGGACGCGGCTCCTATCGTTCCCTCGTTCGCAGCCGTGCCCGACGTCGTCGACAGGCTGCGCGCCACCGGCTATCTGGCCGACGACGCGACGGCGACGTCGACCTTCCTCGCCGACCGGCTCGGTAAGCCACTGCTCGTCGAAGGTCCTGCGGGAGTGGGCAAGACGGAGTTGGCGCGTGCCATCGCCGCGGCCACCGACGCAGAGCTCGTGCGTCTGCAGTGCTACGAGGGAATCGACGAGGCGCGTGCACTCTACGAGTGGAACCACGCCAAGCAGATCCTGCACATCCAGGCGACCGGCACGCGCGACTGGGCCGAGGCGAAGACCGACATCTTCTCCGAGGAGTTCCTGCTCCCGCGACCACTGCTGACAGCGATCTCGCGTACCGATCCCACCGTGCTCCTGATCGACGAGGTCGACAAGGCCGACGTCGACGTCGAGGGGCTGCTGCTCGAGGTGCTCAGCGACTTCGCGGTGACCATCCCGGAGATGGGGACCGTCGTCGCGTCGCGTCGGCCGATCGTGATCCTGACGTCGAACGCGACGAGGGAGTTGTCGGAGGCGCTGAAACGTCGCTGCCTCTACCTCTTCATCGATTTCCCCGACGCAGCGCGCGAGAAGGAGATTCTCGCATCACGAGTTCCGAACCTGCCCGACGCTCTCGCGTCCGAACTGGTGCGCATCGTCGGCGTGCTGCGCACCCTCGACATTCGGAAGAAGCCGTCGGTCGCCGAGACCATCGACTGGGCGAACACACTGCTCGCGTTGGGCGCGGGTGAGGAACGCTCGAAGGGCGGCCGACTCGACGAAGGCCTGATCGCACGCACCCTGGGCGTCGTGCTCAAACATCGTCCCGACCTGAAGACCGCCGTCAAAGAACTCAAGCTGGGCTGATGTCCGGGGCCGGACCCGCCACGGGCGACATCGCGACGGCAGTGCCGCTCGTCGCTCATCTCACCGACTTCGTCGACGCGCTGCGGCGACGGGGGATCGCGGTCGGTCCGTCGGCGCTGATCGACGCCGCGCGGGCGATGGAGGTCCTCGACCTGCTCGACCGCAGCAGTCTGCGCGAGGGACTCGCGGCGACCCTCGTCGACGATCACATGCACCGGCCGGCCTTCGACCGCATCTTCGACCTCTGGTTTCCCGTCGCGATCGGCGCGCGCAGCGCGGAGGAGGAGCTGCCGCGCGACGAGTCCGGCGAGGTCGACGTCGATGCCGTGCGCGAGATGCTCGCAGAGTTACTCGCAGACGAGTCGGCCGACGCCGACGGACGCCTGTCCGCCGCGGTGGCGCAGGTGGTCGACGAGATGGGCCGCTACCAGTCGAGCCGCGGGGAGGCGTACTCGGCATATCAGGCGCTCTCGAGCATCGATCCCCAGACACTGATCGCACGGATCGCCGCCGCGATGGCAGGCGGATCGGGTGACGACCTGAGCGTCGGCGACGATCCGACGTTCCGGCGGGCCGCCCGCGAACGCGCCAACCGCCTGCGCACCGCGATCGAGGTGGAGACGCAGCGTCGGATGGCCGACCGCAACGGACGCGAGAAGGTCAGCGACTACGCGGTGCCGACGCTGCCCGAGAACATCAACTTCCTCTCGGCGGGCAAGAAGGATCTCACCGAGATCCGACGGACCGTCGCACCGCTCGCGCGTCTGTTGGCCTCTCGCTTGGAGATTCGACGACGCCGCGCCCACCGGGGTGCCGTCGACGTCCGGGCGACGCTGCGCGCGTCTATGTCGACGGGCGGGGTGCCGATCGAACTCAAGAACCGCAAGCCGCGCCCCGGTCGCCCCGAACTGGTGATCATCTGCGATGTATCGGGTTCGGTGTCCGGGTTCTCGCAGTTCACGCTGCAACTCGTCTACGCGCTGCGCCAGCAGTTCGCGAAGGTTCGGATCTTCGCGTTCGTCGACACCGTCGACGACGTCACCGAGTACTTCACCGACGACGAGGGGTTCGGCGGCACCGACATCGGTGAGGCGATGCATCGCATGTTGACGCAGGCCCGGCTCATCACGCGTGACGGTCATTCCGACTACGGGCACATGCTGCGCGGGTTCGTCGACGCCTACGGCGACACGCTGACACATCGCGGAGCGCTGCTGATCCTCGGCGATGCCCGCAACAACTACCACGACGCCTCCGAGAACACGCTGCGCGAGTTGGTGGAGCGTGCGCGCCACGCGTACTGGCTCAACCCCGAGGCGCATGGCGACTGGGGTACCGGCGATTCCGCGGCCGACGACTACGCGGAGATCATCGACATGTTCGAGTGCCGCAACGCCACCCAGCTGTCCGCGGTCATCGCCGACCTCCTGCCGGTGTGATCGCTCGCGTAAACTGACCCCTCATGGCACATGACCGTCCGCGTGCACGACGGATCGGTGTGATGGGCGGAACGTTCGATCCCATCCACAACGGGCACCTCGTGGCCGCCAGTGAGGTCGCCAACCGGTTCTCGCTCGACGAGGTGATCTTCGTCCCGACCGGACGGCCATGGCAGAAGCTGACCGAAGACGGCGGGGCGGTTCCCGACCGGACGAAGCAGGTCAGTCCCCCCGAGGACCGCTATTTGATGACGGTCATCGCGACGGCGTCGAATCCGCAGTTCAGCGTGAGTCGAGTGGACATCGACCGGGAGGGATTCACCTACACCGTCGACACGCTGCGGGATCTGCGCAAAACCCTTCCCGACGCGCAGCTCTACTTCATCACCGGCGCCGACGCGTTGGAATCGATCCTGTCGTGGCAGGACTGGGAGGAACTGTTCGAGCTCGCGAACTTCGTCGGGGTGAGCCGACCGGGATACGAGTTGAACGCCAGTCATCTGGCCACGCACCTGCGAAATCTGCCAGCCGATACGCTTCATCTGATGGAGATTCCCGCCCTGGCGATCTCCTCGACGGACTGTCGGGCACGCGCGGCGACGGGACGACCGGTCTGGTACCTGGTGCCAGACGGCGTCGTCCAGTACATCGCCAAGCGCAGGCTCTACCGCAGGCCGCGGGTGAACTCGCCGGGTGTCTCGGCGCCACTCAAGAGCGACGCCGACGACACACCGACAACCTCCGACACCTCAACACACCGTGCGGAAACGCAACGCTCGAAAGGACGAACGTGACAGCAGCAGCCGAGTCACTGGACATGGCGAAGGTGGCAGTCGCTGCCGCGCAGGACAAGGTCGCCACCGATGTCACGGTGATCGACGTGTCCGAACAACTCGTCATCACCGACCTGTTCGTGATCGCGTCGGCCGACAACGAGCGTCAGGTCAACGCGGTCACCGACGAGATCGAAGACAAGATGCGCGAGGCGGGCTACAAGCCCGTCCGACGCGAAGGCACACGTGAGGGTCGCTGGGCGCTGCTCGACTACGTCGACATCGTCGTGCACGTCCAGCATGCCGACGAGCGCGCCTACTACGCGCTCGATCGGCTGTGGCAGGACTGCCCGGTCATCGACCTGGAGCCGCAGGCGTGAGTGGAGCGCCCGACGACCACGACACCTCCGTCGAACGACTCACCCCGGTGGTCCGCAGGCTGATCCTGCTGCGGCACGGGCAGACCGAGTACAACGCGACGAGCCGGATGCAGGGCCAACTCGACACCGATCTCTCCGATCTCGGTGTGCGGCAAGCGAAGTCGGCCGCCGCCGCGCTCGCCGAACGTAATCCGATGCTCATCCGATCGTCGGATCTGCGGCGTGCTCGCGACACCGCGGAGGCGCTCGCTGTGCTGACCGGCCTGCCCGTCGACACCGATCAACGGCTCCGCGAAACACATCTCGGTGAGTGGCAGGGTATGACGCACTACGAGGTCGACGACGTCATGCCCGGTGCGCGCGCGCTGTGGCGCGACGACGCCACGTGGCGCCCGCCGGGCGGGGAGAGCCGCGTCGACGTCGCGGCCCGCGCCCTACCGGTCGTCGACGAACTGCTCGCGAGTGTGGACGACTGGGGGAGCGGCGCGACCCCGGAGTCGCCCGTTGTGCTCGTCGCGCACGGAGGTGTGATCGCCGCGATGACCGCCGCGCTCCTCGACCTTCCCGTCGCCAACTGGCCGGTGTTCGGCGGACTGGCCAACACGAGTTGGGTGCAACTGTCGGGCCATGGACTCCCCGGTGAGAAGCCGCGGTGGCGGCTGGACGTGTGGAACGCCTCGGCCGAGGTCGCCGACGCAGGGGTGCAGTGACCGACGCGGTTGTCGCGAGCACGCCTGACGACTGCCTGCTCATCCTCTCCGACTCGCTCGCCTACTTCGGGCCGCAGGGCGGGCTACCCGCCGACGACGCTCGCATCTGGCCGAACATCGTCGGGGCGCGCTGTGGTCTGCCGGTGCGGCTCTTCGGTCGGATCGGCTGGACCAGCCGGGACGTCTGGTGGGCGATGACCCAGGACCCGAACATCTGGGCCGCGGTACCCCACGCACGCGCGGTGATCCTCGCGTTCGGCGGAATGGATTCGTTGCCGTCGCCGCTTCCGACCGCGTTGCGTGAGCAGATCAGGTACGTGCGGCCGGGCCGACTCCGCCAGGTCGTCCGGTCGGCGTATCAGTGGGTCCAGCCGCGTGCGTCGAAGATCGGCTGGCCGGTGGCCCTGCCGCCGTCGGTGACCGTCGACTACCTCGACAAGATCTACGAGGCGCTGACCCAGTTGCGCCCCGACCTGCCGATCGTCGTGTGTCTGCCGTCGACGCATCGGAGCCCCTATTACGGGTACGTCCACAGCGGGCGGATACCGACGACCGCGGCGATGCGGGCGTGGTGTGAGCGACGCGGGGTCTCCTACGCCGACTTCTATCCGCCGACCCGCGATGCGTACGACGATCCCGATGCTGCGAACCCTGACGCTGTGATGAACCCCGACGCTGCGATGAACCCCGACGGTATCCACTGGGGCTTCGCGTGCCACCGGGCGGTCGCCGACGTCGTCGCGGCGCCGGTTCTGCGGGTGCTCGACGATCCGGATGTCCGAACCGGACGGCGCACCGGCTAACGTAGACGGGTGCCTGTTGTCGTCGTCACAGATTCCTCTGCGCGGTTGCCCGCTGCCGTCGCCGACAGCTACGACATCATCCAGGTTCCGCTGCATCTGACGCTCGACGGAGTCGACTACCTCGAAGACGACGACAACGTTCCCGCCGACATCGTGTCGACGCCGGGCGTCACGACTGCGGGCGCCACTCCGCATGATCTGGTGCAGGCGTACGGCGAAGCCATCGAACGCAGTCAGGGCGACGGGGTCGTCGCGGTCCACATGTCGCGAAAGCTGTCCGGCACGTGGAGCGCTGGGCGCCTGGCCGCGGAGGACTACTCGGGGCAGGTGCGGGTGGTCGACTCGCGGTCGGTCGGGCTGGCAGTCGGATTCGTCGCCATCGCAGCAGCGCAAGCCGCTCGCGACGGGGCCGATCGGGATCGCGCGTACGAAGCCGCCATCCGCCAGGCCGCGACTGTCGAATCGCTGCTCTGCGTGCAGAATCTCGACAATCTCCGCAACAGCGGGCGAATCAGCGCGGCGAGCAAGATGCTCGGGTCCGCGTTGTCGATCAAACCGATCCTGCACGTCGTCGACGGCACGCTGACTCTGCGTGAACGCACGCGCACGTTCTCCAAAGCGCTGGACAAGATGGCCGAAGCGGCCGTCGACTACGCCGACGGCCGCGCGGTGACTCTCGGAGTGCAGCATTGCCAAGCTCCCGCTGCCGCAGCCGATCTCGTCGTCCGGTTGCGGGAGAACCTGCGGAGCGTGACGTCGAGCATCACCGTCGATCTCGGTCCTGTGCTCGGCTGTCACGTCGGTCCCGGCGCGGTCGGCGTGGTGATCGGTACCCAACTCGATCCCATCACCAGGGGACAGTCGGAGGCCGAGGGGTTGTCCACACCCTGACCGTCGTCCACAGGGCGGCGTCGATGCACAGTCGACGAGCCGGTGTGATGGTGCGTCCGCCGTAGCGTCAGAGGCTATGAGCGACAAACCAACCCGGACGGCCCGCGGATTCGCCGCGCGAGGTGTTGTCGAGCGCGGTTCGCGAACCGCGCCCACCGCGGTCGGACGCTCGCCGCTCGACCGGTTGTCAGCCCCCGCACCCGGCGCCACCCGGACGCCCGAACTCGACGCCACCTCGTCGCCTGTGGATGACGACATGTCGTCGAGTTCCTGGGGCATCGACACGACGCCGGGTTGGCTGGCTCCCGAGGTGGAACGCAGGCGCCCTCTCGATGGTCGGGAACGACGACGTGCCAACGGATTCGACGACGATCGTCGAGAAGACTTCGACCTCGACCACGATGCAGATGTCGATTCGGATGAGGACGAGTACCGCCCACGTCGTCGATTCGCAGTGGCGCCTGCCGGTGCCATAGCGTTGATTGCTGTGGGCGTAATCGCCTGTGTGATAGCGGGATTCGGGCTACTCCGCAGCGACGACGTCGTGCCGGCCGTCGCCTTCCCCGCGTCGGCGGGACCGTCCGCGTCGATTCCTTCCGTCGCTGCAGTGCCGTCGGCCGGCGCCCCCGCGGTGCCTTCTGCCGCCGCGCCGTCGGCTGCATCAGCCCAGATCGTGGTCAGCGTCGTCGGATTGGTGCGGAAGCCCGGGCTGGTGCGGTTGGCACCGCGGTCCCGAGTGGCCGATGCGCTGTCGGGTGCCGGAGGTGCCCGCGAGGGAGCCGACACGACGTCGCTGAACCTCGCTCAGGTGCTGGGCGACGGCGATCAGGTGCTCGTCGGCTACGCGAGCAAGGACGGGAACGCCTCGCTTCGCAGTGCGGTGGTCGCGTCGGGTGCGGGGAGGTCGGACTCTTCGTCGCCGCCGACGGCCGGTGACGCTTCCGAGACGAGCTCCGGCGCAAGGGATTCGGGAGCGTCGGACAGTGCGGGAGGAAAGGTCGACCTGAACACCGCGAGTGCCGAGCAGCTCGACGCTCTCCCCGGGGTCGGCCCGGTCACTGCGAAGGCCATCATCGACTGGCGGTCGCAGCACGGAAAGTTCACGTCTGTCGACCAACTCGGCGAGGTCGACGGCATCGGACCCGCGCGGCTGGCGAAGCTGCGAGACCTCGTGACCGCCGGCTGACACCGCGGTGGATCTACGACTCGTCGCGCCCGCTCTCGTGGTGTGGCTTGTCACGTTGCTCGGGCTGCTCGGGCCGTCGTGGTCGATGCCTGTCGTGCTGGTCATCGGCGGAGTGATCTGCGCTGCAGCTCTGTTCGGACAACGGCGCTGGAATCTTGCCTGGCAGGTGGTCGGCGTCGTGGTGATCGGAGCGGGGATGGCGGCGACATGCGCACTGGCGCTGTGGCTCCGGCTCGAGACCCGCGACGCACATCCACTGTCGGGGATGTCGGGCAAGGCGACGGTGACGATGTCGATCCGCGACGACCCGCGCAACTTCGGACCGGCACAACGGGGTCAGGTGACCACGCGTGTGACGGTGCTGGCCGTCGGGGAGCGTCGAGTTCCCTCCGCCATCGCCGACGTCGTCGCGCGTGCGCCCGGATGGGTGGGGTTGCTGCCGGGGCAGCATGTGCGCGTCCTGGTGAGTATCCGCGCACCTCGAGGGGGTGACTTGAGTGTTGCGAGATTGGCGGCGTCGGGCCCGCCGACGCTGCTGGGGCGTCCTCCTCCGCTGCAGCGGGGAGCCGGTGTCGTGCGATCAACGCTGCAGCAGAACTCGGCTCAGGCGTTGAGCGGCGAATCGGCGGGACTGCTGCCGGGGTTGGTCATCGGCGATGAGAGTGCATTGTCGGAAGATGTCCGAGATCAGTTCCGCGCGGCCGGGCTCAGTCACCTGACCGCCGTCTCCGGCGCCAACTTTGCGCTCACCTGCGGTGCGGCGATCGCGTTGATCCGGTTGATCGGCGGATCACCGAAGGTGGCGGCGGTCAGCGGAGTGGTCGTCATCGTCGGATTCGTCGTCCTGGTACGGCCGTCACCGAGTGTGCTGCGCGCGGCGATGATGGGCGGAGTCGGTCTGCTCGCGCTGTTGTCGACGCGGCGTGCCCGCGCGGTGCCAGCGCACGGTGTCGCCGTGATCGGGGGTCTCCTGTGGTGGCCGGAGCTTGCGAGTGCGCCGGGGTTCGCGTTGTCGGTCGTGGCCACGGCCGGACTCGTGCTGATCGCGCCGTCGATCCGAGACACGCTGCGCGAGTGGAGAATCCCACCTGTCGTGGCCGAGGTGTTCGCTATCGCCATCGCCGCCCAGGTCGTGACAGCGCCGCTGATCGCGATGATCAGCGGGACATTCAATGTGGTCTCGATTCTGGCCAACGTCGTCGTGGCGCCGGTCGTCGGAGTGATCAGTGTGGTGGGAACACTCGCCGCGTTGATCGGCCTCGCCGGAGACGTGGGTTCTGTGGTTGCGCAAGTGTTGCTACGCGCGATGTCGCCAGAACTGTGGTGGATGATCACCGTTGCGCGCGTACTCGGCGGATTGAGTTGGGCGGCAATCGAAGTACCCGACGGGCTTGCCGGGATGGCGCTTGTCATGACGTTCACCGCCCTGGGTGCGGCGCTGCTGAATCGGCGCGTGATCGGGTGGGCGCGGCGTCGTGCGCACGGTCGGCGCAACGAGACGCACAGTCGGCACGACGAGACGCACAGTCGGCAGTAGGGGAGGTGTCCGGTGGGCCGTCGCGCTGTCGGGGTGTTCTGGCACCATGAGTGACGTGACCGATCGCCTGCATCTGCTCCTCGGAGACGACGACTTCCTCACCGGACGTGTGATCTCGGGTGTGACGAGCGAGCTGTCCCACCACGCAGGCGCCGACATTCCGGTCACGCGTGTGCGAGCCGGCGACGTCAGCGAATACGAACTGGCCGAATTGTTGAGTCCGTCGTTGTTTGCCGAAGACCGCGTCGTCGTCGTCGAGTCGGCGGCGGAGGCGGGCAAAGAGCCCGCAGCGCTGATCACGCGGGCGGCACGCGAGCTTCCCGACGGCATCACGCTGATGGTGATCCATACCGGGGGCGGTCGTACGAAGTCGATGGTCGGCGAACTCCGCAAGGCGGGTGCGGTCGAGCACGACTGCGCGGCGCCGCGCTGGCCGTCGGAACGAATGGACTTCGTCCGCAAGGAGTTTCGTGAGCTCGGCGTCAAGGTCAGCGCCGAGGTCGTCGAGCAGGTCGTCGAAGGGGTCGGTGCGGAGCTTCGTGAGCTTGCCGCGGCGTGCAGTCAGCTCGTTGCCGACACCGGCGGCAAAATCGACCGCGATGCGGTGCGGCTGTACTACCAGGGGCGACCAGAGGTGACCGGGTTCGAGGTCGCAGACAAAGCCGTCACCGGTGATCGGGCCGGGGCGCTTGAATCGTTGGCGTGGGCGGTGCATCACGGGGTGCCGCGAGTGCTGCTTGCCGACGCGCTCGCAGAGGCGGTGCACGCGATTGCTCGCGTACGCGGAATCGGGTCGATGGACCAGTACGCGGCCGCGTCGGAGTTGGGTATGCCGCCGTCGCGTGTCAAGAAGGTGCAGTCGCAGGCACGGGCATGGGATTCGTCGTCGATCGCACAGGCGGTCGTGGTGGTCGCCGGGCTCAACGGCGATGTGAAGGGACAGGCCGCCGACGCAGACTATGCGCTCCTGCACGCGGTCGACGCCGTGGCTTCGCTGCGTCCGTCATCGCGTCGACGCTGAAGCGCGCTGGGCTGAGCTCGAGCGACCGAAGCGTTGTAGGACCGAAGCCTTGTAGGACCGGAGCTTGCAGGACTGAAGCGTGCACGACCACGCAACTCACCCCGGCGACCGCGTGGAAGTCGCCGGGGTGAGTTGTCTCGAAAGGGAAACGGTCGGCGCTGCGACCCGGCGTGCTCCCGTGGGCACGGGGCGCGTCGCGGGTGCGCGCTCTGACTCGTTCAGTTCCGGCTGATGCCGGAGGTTGTTACCTCAGAGCTTGTTGACGGCCACAGCGATGGCCGACTTCTTGTTGGCTGCCTGGTTGGCGTGGATGACGCCCTTGCTGGCTGCCTTGTCGAGCTTGCGGCTTGCCGTCTGTCCGAGCTCGGCTGCCTTGTCCTTGTCGCCGGCGTCGACAGCTTCGCGGAAGCTACGGATCGCGGTGCGCAGCGAGGAGCGCACGGACTGGTTGCGCTGCCGACGGATCTCGTTGGTGCGGTTGCGCTTGACCTGGGACTTGATGTTTGCCACGCGTTTGTACCTATCAGTTGTTGGTGATTGTTGCTGGGTGTTCCTGAGCAGGTCAGACGGGTGGACAGCACGTGTCCGCCGTCGACTCTGCGACAGCGGTCTACTTTACCAGCCGGAAACAGGGGTCCCAAATCCGCAGGCGTCGGCGTGCGCAGGCCCGACTCGTCACCGATCTCCTGTGAATCCACGCGGCATGTGACGAGGTCGCAGATATGTGCCCTAGCGCAACTAAGCTCGATCCATCATGTCAGTTGTTTTCATTCACGTCGGATTACCCAAGACAGGCACCACGCACCTCCAGGATCGCCTGTGGTGGAACCGCGACCTCGCTTTTCGTCACTCCGGGCTGCTCTACCCGGGAAACGAGATGGCCGATCACTTTCACGCCGCAACGCATCTGCAGCCGGGCAGGTATCTCGACTGGGTCGACCCGGCCTTCGCCGGGAGTTGGTCGACGATGGTCTCGCAGATGCGTGCGTGGCCGGGGGCGTCGCTGGTGTCGCACGAGTTGTTCGCGACGGCGCGTGAGGAACAGATCGAGTCGTTGGTGAACGACCTCTCCTTCGCCGACGAGGTCCATGTGATCGTGACCGTTCGCGATCTGGCCCGACAACTGCCGTCGGTGTGGCAGGAGAACGTCAAGAACCAGCGTCTTGCGTCGTTCGACGATTTCGTGACCTCGGTGCGTCGGCACGCGCCACGTCGAACCGGGTCCTGGGGTGGCGACATGGAGGAGGAGCCCTTCTGGGAATTCCAGGACTACGTGGGCATCCTCGGACGGTGGGCCAAGTTCGTCGGACCGGAACGGGCTCACCTGGTCACCGTGGCGAAGTCAGGAACCGGCGCATCGTCGTTGTGGGAGAGATTTCTCTCCGTGCTCGACGTCGATCCGGCTCCGATGACGATCGACGTTCCCAACAACAACACCTCGCTCTCGGCAGCGCAGGCAGAACTCCTGCGACGGCTGAACTCGCGCCTGCAGCCCGACGACATCGAGTGGGATCGGTACGAGCGTGTCGTCAAGGGTCACATCATCGCCAAGGTCCTCTTCGCACAGACCGGCGGCACCCCTCTCGGACTGTCAACCGAACAGCGTGCGTGGGCCGCAGACGAAGCCGAGTCGATGATCGACGCCGTGCGCGTGGCCGGATATCCCGTGACCGGTGATCTCGGCGATCTCGCGGTGAGCACGACGGCAGGCGACGACGCCCAGCCGCCGACGGTTGACGAAATTCTCGACGCCTCACTCGACGCGATCGCAGGAATCGCGAAGACGATGCCTTACCCCGAGACCGGAGCCCGATTGCAGACGCGCGCCGCGAACGTGGCTCGGCGGGTCGGGCGGCGCGTCGTTTCGCTGCGTCGAACCCTGGGCTAGGGCTGGCCTCGGCCTGCAGCGAGGAATGGGGCCAGGAGAAGGTCACCGCGACGCGCCCACGCAGACGTCGTGCCGAGTGGGGCGATCTGAGGCACCATGTGTGTCTATGAGTCCCGCGTCAACCGGTGCGCAAGCCAAGAAGGCATCGCGCAAAACCGCGCCCCCGTCGTCGTCGAAGTCAGTCACCGCCGCCAAGTCGGCAAACGGCAAGGGTGCCGAACCGGGACAGGTTGCCAAGAGCGCCAAGGCCAAGGTCGTCAGGGAGACACTCCCCACCGAGACCGGAATTTTCAAGGGATATTCGAAAGGGCCGTACGGCAAGGCCTTTGACGAGATGTTCGACGCCGACGGCGAGGTACGCCCCGCGTATCGGGGCATCTTCAAGGTCATGGCCGAGTCCGACCGCGCCGACCTCGAAGCCCGCGTCGACGCACTCGGGCGCGCGTTCATCGACCAGGGCATCACGTTCTCGCTCTCGGGTATGGAGCGCCCGTTCCCGTTGGACGTTGTGCCACGGGTCATTTCGGCCGGCGAGTGGAACAAGCTCGAAGCGGGTATCACCCAGCGCGTGCAGGCGCTGGAATTGTTCCTCGACGACGTCTACGGCGAGCAGGAGATCCTGCGCGACGGTGTGTTGCCCAAGCGGCTGGTCCATTCGTGTGAGCACTTTCACCGTCAGGCGGCAAACATCCGTCCTCCCAACGGAGTTCGCATTCACGTCGCGGGCATCGACCTGATCCGCGACGCCAACGGTGATTTCCGGGTGCTCGAGGACAACCTGCGATCACCGTCGGGTGTGTCGTACGTGATGGAGAACCGCCGCACCATGGCGCGGGTCTTTCCCGACCTGTTCTCCACGCACAAGGTGCGCCCTGTCGCCGACTACCCGAGTCACCTGCTGCGGGCCCTGCGGGCCTCGGCCGCCTTCAACGAGGCCGACCCCAACATCGTCGTGCTCACTCCCGGTGTCGCGAACTCGGCGTACTTCGAGCACTCGCTGCTCGCGCGGCTGATGGGCGTCGAGCTCGTCGAGGGTCGAGACCTGTTCTGCCGCGACAACGTCGTCTACATGCGCACCACCGAGGGCGAGCAACGCGTCGACGTGATCTACCGACGCATCGACGACGACTTCCTCGATCCCATGCAGTTCCGTCCGGATTCGATGCTCGGCGTGGCAGGTCTGCTCAACGCCGCGCGCGCGGGCAACGTCGTGATCTCGAGCGCGGTGGGCAACGGTGTCGGCGACGACAAGCTCATCTACACCTACGTGCCGGACATCATCAACTACTACCTCGGCGAGAAGCCCATCATCGGCAACGTCGACACGCTGCGCTGCTGGCTCCCCGAGGAGTGCGACGAAGTGCTCGATCGGATCGACGAACTCGTCGTGAAACCTGTTGAGGGATCGGGTGGTTACGGGATCGTCTTCGGTCCCGACGCCACCAAGGCCGAGCTCGACACCCTCGCCCGCAAGGTGCGCAACGACCCCCGCGGATGGATCGCCCAACCCGTGGTGCAGCTGTCGACGGTGCCGACAAAGGTCGGCGACTCGCTACGACCGCGGCACGTCGACCTGCGTCCCTTCGCCGTCAACGACGGTGAGAAGGTCTGGGTGCTCCCGGGCGGACTGACCCGCGTCGCACTGCCCGAAGGGTCACTCGTCGTCAACTCCAGTCAGGGTGGCGGCTCGAAGGACACGTGGGTGCTCGCAAGCAGGGCCACACAGAGTGAGCGCGAACTCGGCGGCGGCAAGGTGGTCACCTCCAAGGCGGCCAAGGCGGCGAGGCCCGCCGAGAGCGCGCCCGACCCGGTCTTCGAACAGACACAGCAGCAACAGCAAAGCGGTGATCCCCGATGATGTTGGCCCGCAACGCCGAATCCCTCTACTGGATCGGCCGCTACGTCGAACGTGCCGACGACATGGCGCGTCTGCTCGACGTCGCTATCCATCAGCTCCTCGAGGACACCTCCGCCGACGTCGACGGTGCGGTTCGGATGGTCATCCAGGTTCTCGGACTCGAGGTGCCCGACACCGACGGGCCGCTCGACGTGTGGTCGCTCACCGAGCATGTGGCGTATGCGAAGGGGTCGGCCGGATCGGTCGTCGACCTCATCCGTGCGGCGCGCGAGAATGCCCGTGGCGCACGGGAAGTCACGTCCAGCGAGATGTGGGAGTGTCTGAACACCACCTACAACGGACTGGCCGAGGCGGAGCGTCGGGGGCGTCGACTCGGACCTCACGAGTTCCTCTCGTACGTGAAGAACCGGGCCGCCATGTTCGCCGGACTCGCCGACGCGACGATGAGTCACGACGACGGCTACCGCTACCTGTTGCTCGGTCGTTCGGTGGAGCGGGTCGACATGACCATCCGAATGCTGCTCTCGCGCGCCAACGATCCGATCAACTCGCCTGCGTGGGTGAATGTTCTGGTGTCCGCCGGTGCACACGACACCTACCTGCGGACCTATCGCGGTCTGCTCGACGCCGAGAACATCGTGCAGTTCATGTTGCTGGACAGGCTCTTTCCGCGATCGGTGTTCCACGCACTTCGTGTCGCGGAGCAGAATCTCGCGGAGATCGAGAAGCGCCCGAGCCGCGTCGGCGAGCAGGCCGAAGCGCTGCTGCTGCTGGGTCGAGCGCGCAGCTCGCTCGAGTTCCTGGAACCGGGCCGACTGCTCGACGGACTGCAGGAACGACTTCTCGATCTGCAGGACACCTGCCGTGCCGTCAACGAGGCGGTCACGGGTCAGTACTTCCATGTGTCACCGTATGTGTCGTGGGCAGACGCCCGGGTCAGCGATGGTGAAGAACACTTCATCGAGGAGAGTGAACTGTGAGCTGGCGTCTGAGGGTCGTGCATTCGACAGGCTTCGCCTACCAGAGTCCGGTCACCTCGTCCTTCAACGAGGCCCGGCTGACTCCGCGAAGTGACACTCGGCAGAACGTGATCGTCAACCGTGTGGAGACAGTGCCCGCGACCCGTGCGTACCGCTACACCGACTACTGGGGCACCGCGGTCACCGCCTTCGATCTCCATGCACCGCACGAGGAGCTGGAGGTGTCGGGGATGTCGGTCGTCGAGACCGAGGCCGGCGAGCGTCCCGCCCCCGACAAAGCCGTGACGTGGGAGGAATTGGAGAGCGAGTACGTCGCCGACCGCTACGACGAAATGCTCTCCTTCACAACGTATGTGCCGAAGAACGGGCGCCTGGGCGCGACAGCGCGTCGCATCGCCAAGGGGCTCGAGCCCGAGGACGCCGTCGAGGCGATCTGCAAGTTCGTGCACGAGGAGATGGAGTACGTACCGGGAACGACCGGCGTGCACAGCACCGCCGTCGACGCCTGGAACGAGCGCAAGGGTGTGTGTCAGGACTACGCGCACGTCAGCCTTTCGATGCTGCGCGGTCTCGGCGTGCCCGCCCGGTACGTCTCCGGATATCTGCACCCGAAGCCCGACGCCAAGATCGACAAGACCGTCGAGGGGCAGAGCCACGCGTGGATCGAGGTGTGGACCGGCGGCTGGTGGGGCTACGACCCGACCAACGACACCCCCGTCACCGAGCAGCATGTCTCGGTGGGCGTCGGCCGCGACTACTCCGACGTCTCGCCGCTCAAGGGCATCTACACCGGCGGCAAGGCGACGGACCTCGACGTCGTCGTGGAGATCACGCGCCTGGCGTGACCGGCCCGTGCCGCCGCCGCTGAATGTGTGTCGAATCTAAGGAATTGGGTGCTGCAGCAACCACATTCTTCGATTCGACACACATCTATAGCTCGACGGGTCGCCGATCTACCGCGAGCGATCTACCGCCAGCCGTAGTCGCGCCGCAGTCGGTCGGCGACGGCGTTGAAACGCTCCTCGTCGAGGATCGCGCCCTCACGTCGAATTCCGTGTTCGAGGACGTACAGCACGCGGTCGAGGCGGATGTAGCTCTCGCGGTGTTCGTCGTCCCAGACGCCGGCCCCGAGTTCCACCCAGTTCGGGTCGTCGCGGTGGTAGTCCTGGCTCGAGAGCATGAGGCCGAGGAGATGCGTGTGCTCTTCGCCGCGGTCGCGTCCGACGACCAGCACCGGACGGTCCTTGCCCTTGCTCGGATCGTCCTCGTAACGCACCCAGGTCCAGACGATCTCGCCGGGATCGGCCGCGCCGTCGAGGTCGGGGGAGTAGACGATCTCGCGGGCCGCCTCATGGGTGGGGCGCACCCGCGTGCGAGCGGTCATCGCGTCGGTCCGTTCAGGATCAGGTCGTCGACGGCGTCGGCCGCGAGCTGAGCAGTCGGCTTCTTGTCGGGTTTGAGGTCGTGCCCCGTTTTCTCGATCTCGACGAGCCGGGTCGGCGCGGCAATGAGCGCGATGGCTTCGGTGATCTCCTCCGTCGTCGCGAAGGGATCCGACGCTCCGTGCACGATCACCGTCGGTACCGTGATGTCGCCGAGGTGCTCGGTGCGTGCGCGTTCGGGTTTGCCGGGCGGATGCAACGGATACGACGACAGCAGCAGCCCTGCCGCGTCTGTGGCGGCACCATCCTCCGCGACGACCATCGACGCCTGCCTGCCGCCGTACGAGTGGCCACCGAGGACGAGTGGACCGTCGGATTCGGATGCGAACAGCGCGGCCGCCTCTCGGATGCCGTCCCGATCGCCCGCCGCACCCGACGGGCTGGGCGGGCCCTTGGGCCTGCGCTGCCGGTACGGCAGATCGATACAGGCGACGAACAGCCCGCGGGCGCTGAACTCGGCGCCGTAGGCCCGCATGATCGCGGTCTGTCGGTTGCCTCCCGCGCCGTGCGCCAACACGAGCACCGCGCGAGGTGGGCCGTCCGGACGGTAGATGTCTGCGACGACGCCGTCGCCGGTGAAGGTCTCGGGACTCACGGCGTCCACGTTATAAGTTGCAGGCATGAGAGCCATACGAGTGGCGTGGCTTGCGATGGCAGTGGCGGCAGTTGGCTACGCGGTGGCGTGCGGGTTCATGCCGGTGGGCGAGGTGACGGTGAGTTGCGGCAAGAGCGGCGAACTGTCGGTCGCCGGTGCGCACGCCGGCGCCACTTGTGAGGACTCGATCTTCGCTGCGCTCGGTCCGCGCAGGCTGATCGCGATGGGGGTGCTGCTGGCATCACCTCCACTGATCGCCGCGGTCGCGCTGCGCGTCTGGGTCTCATGGCTCGTCGTGCCCGCGATGGCCGTGCTGGTGTTCGTCGGCGTCGCGAACTGGGCTGACTTCTGGCTTCTGCTCTCGTTCGGCGCGCTTGTGTTGCTCGTCGCATCGATAGTCGTTGCGACGGCTCATCTCGCCGTGCGCGCACGCAGGGATTCGCACCGCGCTCGGGGCGCCGCAGCGGGTATGTGACCGAATCCGACCAGCGCGAGCTGACCGGATCGAGTGGACTGGCTCGCTCCGACACTTCTCTCGCAACCCGGCCCCGACCCGCCGACGGCCCGCCGTGAGAAACTGGATACGACGACCCACACCCGCATCGCACTCGAGTATTGGTGCGCACCTGTAGGAGCAGTTCGATTCCCACCTTCGCCGACACCACGTTCACCGATCCCAGCCGGATCCGGAACTTCTGCATCATCGCGCACATCGACCACGGCAAATCGACGCTGGCCGACCGGATGCTGCAGCTCACGGGCGTGGTCGCCGAGCGGGACATGCGCGCCCAGTACCTCGACCGCATGGACATCGAGCGCGAGCGTGGCATCACGATCAAGGCGCAGAACGTGCGCCTGCCCTGGAAGTCCGACGGTCCCGACGGCCCGCAGACCGACTACGTGCTGCACCTCATCGACACTCCGGGCCACGTCGACTTCACCTACGAGGTGTCGCGTGCGCTCGAAGCGTGCGAGGGTGCCGTTCTACTCGTCGACGCCGCGCAGGGCATCGAAGCGCAGACCCTGGCAAACCTGTACCTGGCGATGGACAAGGACCTGACCATCATCCCGGTGCTCAACAAGATCGACCTCCCCGCCGCCGACCCCGACCGCTATGCCGAGGAGATCGCGCACATCATCGGCTGCGAGCCCGACGACGTGCTGCGCGTGTCCGGCAAGACGGGTGCGGGCGTCACGGAACTGCTCGACGAGGTGATCAAGCTGGTGCCCGCGCCGCAGGGCGACCCCGATGCGCCCGCCCGCGCCATGATCTTCGACTCCGTCTACGACACCTACCGCGGAGTGGTCACCTACGTCCGCGTGGTCGACGGCAAGATCGTCCCGCGCGAGAAGATCGCCATGATGTCGACCGGGGCGACGCACGAGCTGCTCGAGGTCGGCATCGTCTCGCCGGAACCGAAGCCGACCAAGGGGCTCGGCGTCGGCGAGGTCGGCTACCTCATCACCGGCGTGAAAGACGTGCGGCAGTCGAAGGTCGGCGACACCGTCACGACCGCGCGCCACGGCGCCACCGAGCCGCTGACCGGCTATCGCGAACCGCGTCCGATGGTCTACTCCGGTCTCTACCCGCTCGACGGCTCCGACTATCCGGTGCTGCGCGACGCTCTCGACAAACTGCAACTCAACGACGCCGCGCTCACCTACGAGCCGGAGACGTCTGTCGCGCTCGGCTTCGGTTTCCGCTGCGGCTTCCTCGGACTGCTGCACATGGAGATCACCCGTGAGCGGCTCGAGCGCGAGTTCGACCTGAACCTGATCTCCACCGCACCGAACGTCGTCTATCGGGTGGTCATGGAAGACGGCTCCGAGTCGATCGTCACCAACCCGTCCGACTGGCCGGAGGGCAAGGCACGCCACATCTACGAGCCGATCGTCAAGACGACGATCATCGCGCCGAGCGAGTTCATCGGCGCGATCATGGAGCTGTGTCAGTCACGGCGCGGTGAGCTCGGCGGCATGGACTACCTCTCGGAGACACGCGTCGAGATGCGCTACACCATGCCGATGGCCGAGATCATCTTCGACTTCTTCGACTCCTTGAAGTCGCGCACCCGCGGCTACGCCAGCCTCGATTATGAGGAGGCGGGCGAGCAGGAAGCCGACCTCGTGAAAGTCGACATCCTCCTCCAGGGCGAGGCGGTCGACGCCTTCAGCGCGATCGTGCACCGCGACGCCGCATTCGGCTACGGCAACAAGATGGCCACCAAGCTCAAGGAACTCATCCCGCGGCAGCAGTTCGAGGTGCCCGTGCAGGCGGCCATCGGATCGAAAATCATTGCGCGCGAGAATATCCGGGCGATCCGCAAGGACGTGCTCGCCAAGTGCTATGGCGGCGATATCAGCCGAAAGCGCAAGCTGCTCGAAAAGCAGAAGGAGGGCAAGAAGCGGATGAAGACCATCGGTCGGGTCGACGTCCCGCAGGAGGCGTTCGTCGCCGCACTCTCCACCGACTCGATGGGCGACAAACCGAAGGGCAAGTGAGGTCATGGGTACAGACAACGTGAATCCCGTTCTCGCGCAGAGCGATCTACCGCACGGCCTGCCCGACTTCGCCTCGATCTCCGACGACGACTTCCTGCCCGCGTTCACCGACGCGATGGCATCGCAGTTGGCGGAGATCGACGAGATCGCGAACAACGCGGAGCCGCCGACGTATGGCAACACCGTCGAAGCGGTCGAGTTCTCCGGACGCGATCTCGCTCGCGCCGCTGGCATCTTCTTCAACCTCGTCGGTCCGGACACCAACCCGAAACGCAACGAGATCAGCCGCGAGCTCTCGACGCTGCTGACCGATCACCAGAACACCATCGCGATGAACCCCCTTCTCTTCGAGCGTATTTCGAAGGTCCACGGCGACGCCGACGACCTCGACCTCGACGAGCCGCGGCGTCGGCTACTCGACAAGCACTATCGCGGCGCGGTGCGCGCCGGTGCGGGTCTGTCGCCCGATCAACAACAGGAGATGCGCGAGATCTCGTCGCGACTGGCCCTCCTCACCACGACCTTCTCGCAGAAGATCCTCGACGACTCGAACGATTCGGCCGTGTTCGTCGACGACGCATCCGCGCTCGACGGTATGTCGGCCGGTGAGATCGCCGCCGCGCGTCGCGCCGCCACCGAAGCGGGACACGACAGTGGATATCTGATCGCCCTCGAACTGCCGACCAGTCAGAGTGTCCTCACCGAACTGACCGACGGCGCTGTTCGACGCCGCGTCTTCGAGGCATCGATCAACCGCTGCGCTCGCGGAAACGACAACGACACAACCGAATTGGTGTTGGAGATCGTGCGGCTGCGCGCCAGGCGTGCGGAGTTGCTCGGATACAGCGATCACGCCGACTACGTGATCGCGGAACAGACCGCACCGTCGGCCGAGGCCGTCGACGACCTATTGCGGGAACTCAGTGAGTCGGCGATGCGAGCGGGGGAGCGCGAACTCGACGACTTGCGGGTCCTCGCGGGTGACGCCGAGATCGGTGCCGCGGACTACACGTACTGGCTCGCGCGTGCGGCGCGGTCGAAATCCGATGTCCCGCTTGATGATTTCGCGGACTACTGCGAACTCGAGACGGTCCTGACCCGTGGGGTGTTCTACGCGGCCAACGTGCTCTACGGGCTGCGTTTCGTCGAGCGTCCTGAACTGCCCGCCTACCACCCCGACGTTCGTGTGTGGGACGTACTCGACGAGAGCGGGCGCAGCATCGGCCTGTTCCTCGGCGACTACTTCGCACGCCCGTCCAAACGCGGTGGGGCATGGATGAACAGCATCGTCGACCAGTCGACGATGCTGCAGACACAGCCCGTCGTGGTCAACGTATTGAACCTGACGAAGCCCGATGACGGTGAGAAGTGCCTGCTGACCGTCGATCAGCTCACCACCCTGTTCCATGAGTTCGGTCATGCCCTGCACGGGTTGCTCTCGGCCGTCGACTATCCGTCGCAGTCGGGTACGTCGGTACCGCGCGACTTCGTCGAATTCCCGTCGCAGGTCAACGAGATGTGGGCGCTGCACCCGTCTGTCCTGGCCAACTACGCGCGCCACCATGAGACCGGCGAACCCATTCCCGCGGAGCTCGCCACGGCGGCACGCGAGTCGGCGGGAACCGAATCTGCCCACGGCACAATCGAATACCTTGCGGCATCAGTCCTCGACCTCGCGTGGCACCAACTCGACACCGCGCAGGCCGAGGCGATCACCGACGTCGCAGGCTTCGAGGCGCAGGCGCTTCGTGCGGCGGGCATCGGGACCGACTTGATCCCGCCGCGCTACCGGAGCACCTACTTCAACCACATCTTCGGCGGCGGCTACTCGGCCGGCTACTACTCGTACATCTGGTCGGAGGTCCTCGACGCCGACACCGAGCAGTGGTTCCTGTCCGAGGGTGGCCTGCAGCGCGAGAACGGTCGACGATTTGCACAGTCGACGCTGTCTCGGGGAGACAGCGTCGACCCGCTTGTCGCGCACGAGGAATTGATCGGACGCAAGCCGTATATCGAGCCGTTGTTGGCGCGGCGTGGGCTGTGACGGCGCTTGCTCGCCGACTGATCTGACCCGGAGAATCGGTTGCGTGAGCTGGGGTAGGTTGGGGTTCGACGGGTGTTGATGCGGCGGGAGGTGTATCGCGATGGCGACCGCTGCTCCCATGCCGACGCGCAAAGACGCCGTACGGAATCGTAAGAAAATTCTTGTCGCAACGGGAGAAGTGCTGCGCGACGACTATGAGAACGTCAGCATTCCGGTGATCGCGGAGCGCGCCGGGGTCGGCACCGCGACGGTCTACCGCTACTTTCCCTCGTTGGAGACGCTCGTCCGTGAGTATCTGCAGGGCGTGATCGTCGAACTGCGTGACTACAGCCAGGATTCGACGAAAACCGGCACGGCGCTGTTCGAGGACGTCGTCGCTCAACTCGGTCGGCTTCTTGTGATCAACGGTCCTGCAATGGTCCGGTTGCGTCGGCCGGTGGGCTTCCTCACCCGACTTCGCGAGGGCGACCCGACGATCCAGACGGTACGTGACGCCTGGGAGCGTCCGATTCGGGCGGTATTGCGCAGCAAGGGAATCGACGACTCCCACTTCGATCACGCGTTGTTTCTCTACAACCAGATGTTCGATCCACGCGAGGTACTCGATCTCTTGGCCAGCGGCCTGTCGCTGGACCAGACGATGCGTCTGCTGACGTCGGCGTACTACGGCGCCCTCGACGGGATGGTCGCTGCGGAGATCTGACGTCGCTGCCCGATTCAATGGCGGCGCGAGTCACCCGTCCTGTGGTGCAATTGGTCAGTGGCGAATGCATCCGCGACTTCGCGTCCCGATCTGACGCGGTACGCGCTCCTGAGTATTGTCACGGCTTTGGTCGTGATCGTGATGAAGCTGATCGCATGGCGCGTCAGCGGGTCGGTTGGTCTGCTCTCCGACGCACTCGAATCGGTGGTCAACCTCGCTGCCGCGATTGCCGCGTTCTTTGCACTGCGGGTGGTCGCGAAACCCGCTGACGCAGAACACAATTTCGGGCACGCGAAGGCCGAGTACTTCTCCGCGGTGTTCGAAGGCATCCTGATCGTCGTGGCGGCCATCGCGATCATCGTGGCTGCGGTGGACCGGCTCCTGCATCCCGCCGAACTGGAGGCGGTAGGACTCGGACTCGCCATCTCCGTCGCCGCAACCGTGCTGAACGGTGCCGTGGCGGTGATCCTGCTCCGGGCGGGTAGGCGGTATCGCTCGATGACGCTCGAAGCCGACGGCAAGCATCTCCTCACCGATGTCTGGACCACTGTCGGCGTCATCGTTGGCGTGTTCCTTGTTGCTGTCACCGGCTGGCTGCCGCTCGACTCCATCGTTGCCATCCTCGTGGCGGTGAACATCATCGTCGTCGGGGCGCGACTCATCTGGCGCTCGGGTGACGGGCTTCTCGACGCCGCGCTTCCCGCCGTCGACCTCACGACGGTCAACGACGTCCTCGACCGGTTCCGTACCGACGAGGTGGCATTTCACGATGTGCGCACACGCGAATCGGGACACGAGCGGTACGTCCAGATGCACATGCTGGTGCCGGGGGTGTGGAGCGTCGACCGTGCCCACGACGTATCCGAGCGCGTCGAAGACGAACTGCACGCGGCTCTCGATCATCTGCGGGTGAGCATTCATATCGAGCCGATCGAGGATCCGCGCGCATATGAGTCGTGGAGGTTGGACTCAAACCCCCACTAGCGCAACCGTTCCCGCAAGGCCCTGCCAGTGAGAATAAGCTGTGCAATACTGCATCGCATGACTCGCAGTGTTGCCCGCGTCACTGCTGATCGGCGGCGGGACCTACGTCGATGACCCACAAGGATTCCTCCCAAAAAGGTTCGTCACAGAACCGCTCCTCGCAGAAGGCGTCCATCACGGTCGCGTCGGCGACGGCCATCGGCGTTGGCGGGATGATGGGTGCCGGTCTCTACACACTCGTCGGACTCGCCGCGACCACAGCGGGCGTGTGGATTCCGGTGGCATTCCTCGTCGGTGGTCTGGTCTCACTGTTCAGCGTGTACTCGTATGCCAAACTGGGCGCTCGGTTTCCGAGTCGCGGCGGCGCGGCGCAATTCCTGATCCGCTGTTTCGGCGACGGTGTCATCGCGGGCGGGCTCAACATCTTTCAGTTCCTCGGCTGGATCATCGCGATGGCCCTGTACGCCTCCGGGTTCGCGGGCTATGCACGGCACCTACTGCCCTTCGATACCCCGGACTGGTCGGGCAAGGCCATCGGCGTCGGGCTGGTCATCGTGCTGATCGGTGTGAACGCAATCGGGTCAAAACTCGTTGGCAGATCTGAGATGCTCGTCGTGGCGATCGAGGTGGCCATCCTCGTAGCATTTGTGGTCGCGGCGTCGTTCAAGGCAGACGGGTCGAACTTCGAGCAGAGCGGTGGAGAAGGTGTGATCGGCATCTTCTTCGCTGCCGGTCTGCTCTACGTCACCTACGAGGGATTCGGCGTCGTGACGAACTCCGCAGGCGACATGAAGAACCCCGCCAAAGAGCTTCCGCGTGCCATGTATCAGGCGCTGTTCATTGTGATCGTCATCTATGTCGTGATCAGCTCGCTGATCGTCATGGTGATGACGCTCCCCGAGATCGAGGCGAACCAGGGCCATGTGCTTTCCGACGCCGGGCGCGCGGTGCTCGGACAGGTCGGGTTCATCGTGATCGGTGCCGCAGCGCTGCTCGCCACCGCGTCCGGCGTCAACGCCACGTTGTTCGGAGACGCCAACCTTGCCTTCACCGTCGCCAAGTCCGGTGAGATGCCTGCCGACTTCGCGCGTGGGGTGTGGCGGAGCGGTACGTGGGGACTCTTGATGGCTGGTGCGCTCACCTGCGCATTCGTCGTCTTCTTTCCGCTGTCGTCGGTCGGGCAGATGGCGAGTCTTGCCTTCTTGATCGTGTACGGGGCAGTCAGCGCCGGTCACATGCGGGTCCGGCACCAGACGGGCGCAAAGGCATGGCTGTTGATCGCGGCGGTCACCCTCAATCTCGCGTTGTTCTGCCTTCTGCTCGGATACGCGATCCACACCGGACCCGCGAGTACGTGGATCACCCTCATCGTCGTACTGATTGCGAGCTTCGTCGTGGAGATCGTGTATCGGAAGGTGACGCACCGGAGCTTGCGCCTGGAGGCCGCGCCTGCGTCTGGTGACGCCGACGCCGCGGCCGCGAGCTGACCCACTCGGGCAGAGGGGGAGCGAGCCGGTCCGGCGCATTTCGATACGATCGAGTGGCCGCGTGAACGCGGCTCTCGACTCGAGCTGGTTTCGCGATGCGATGGTGAAGCCTCGAGCGCGGAATTCGAATCACACTGATCCAAACTCGGCGGAGGCCGGGCAGACGCGAGGAGACAGGCATGGACAGCTTCCTCGCGTGGTGGGATTCGGTGGAGGAGTGGCTCACCGGATTGTCGTTCGTCCCGCAGCTCCTGGTCACTCTCGCAGTGGTGGTCCCAGTCGCAATCGGCATCGCACTCATCCTGAATGTGCTGGTCGAAGCGGTGATGAACGTGTTCGATCGTCGACGGTTCGCCGACGACGACGGAAAGGGGCTGTGACCGCAATGATGAAGTCACGGGTGACCTGGGCGCTGCTGGCGCTCATCGTTCTCGTCGTGCTCGCCTGGCTCCTCACGCGCTGATCGGCCCGGACCGACTGCGAGGCGTCGGATCTCGTCTTGGGGGAGGCGCTCGGCGTTGCTAGCGTGATCCTGCTCCGGCCGCGACGTCCCGCGAAGCCGGGAATCATCGTGGAGGATCCGTGAGTCCAAGTCTGGCCCGCAGATGGCGCCTACCAGTTGTGGCGTGCTTACTAACGCTAACTGTTGCACTGGTCGCCGGGTGTGGTGGCGGCTCGACGGACACGCCTGACGGTGTCGACATCTCCAGCGGAAGCCGTCACCTCGATCTCGTCGCCTACGCGACTCCCAAGCCTGGATTCGACAAGATCATCCCGGCCTTCCGCGCAACTCCCGAGGGCAAGGACATCGGCTTCTCGGCGTCGTACGGGGCATCGGGTGACCAGTCGCGCAAGGTCGCTCGGCACGTGCCGGCGGACGTCGTCAACTTCTCCGTCGAACCCGACGTGACGCGCCTGGTCAAGGCGGGACTCGTCGACGAGGACTGGAAGAAGGCCGAACCGCACAACAGCATCCCGTTCGGCTCGGTCGTCGCACTCGTGGTTCGCAAGGGCAATCCCAAGAACATCCACGACTGGGACGACCTGCTCAAGCCGGGTGTTCAGGTGATCACCCCCGACCCGGGCAGTTCCGGCTCGGCGAAATGGAACCTGCTCGCGCCGTATGCGGCGAAGAGCGAGGGCGGCAAGAATCCGCAGGCCGGACTCGACTACGTCGGCGACCTCGTGCGCGACCACGTCAAGGTGCGCCCGAAGTCGGGACGTGAGGCGACCACCACGTTCCAGCAGGGCCAGGGCGACGTGCTGATCAGCTACGAGAACGAAGCGATCATGCTGCAGCGCAAGAACGCCGGAGCGGTGGAGAGTTCACAGGTCGAGTACCTGATTCCGCCACAGACGTTCAAGATCGAAAATCCTGTCGCCGTGGTCAACACGTCGAAGGACCTGCCGGCGGCCAAGGCTTTCGTCGACTTCCTGTTCACCGATGAGGCACAACAGATCTGGGCAAAGCAGGGGTTCCGTCCGGTCGTGCCTTCGGTGATCGCCGAGACGAAACCCCTTTTTCCCGGCGACATCACGAAACTATGGACAATCGACGAACTCGGTAAGACCCTGGGTAAAGGCACCGCGGCCAAGAATAAGGGCAAAGACCTGAAGGGGTGGAAAGCCGTGGACAACGCACTCTTCGGTACCAAGGGCTCGATCACCAAGATCTACAACGAAGGTGGCAAGCAATGACCGCCGCGGGAGAGGTCGCGAGCGCTCCCGACAACGCGTCGGTGCAGCACGCAGCGTCGTCGAATTCGCAGCCGCCCAAGGGATTTCTCGGTCGCTCACGGACCTTCGCGGGTGTGAGTCCCGCGGCAATCGGTACGGCGTGGCTCTGGCTGAGCATCATCGTCCTGCTGCCGCTGGCCGCCATCACCGTTCAGTCCTTCGACGACGGCTGGAGCGGCTTCTGGGATGCGGTCACCGCCGAAAACGCGATCGACGCGATCTGGATCACCGTCCTCGTCTCCATCGTTGCCGCTCTCATCAACGTCGTGTTCGGCACCATCATCGCCTGGGTGCTGGTGCGAGATGACTTCCGCGGCAAGGGCTTTGTCAACGCGATCATCGATCTACCGTTCGCACTGCCGACCATCGTCGCCAGCCTCGTGCTGCTCTCGCTGTACGGGCCGAACAGTCCTATCGACATCCATCTCGCGGCGACGAAGCCCGCGTTGATCATCGCGCTGACGTTCGTCACGTTGCCGTTCGTCGTCCGCCAGGTGCAGCCGGTGTTGATCGAACTCGACACCGACGTCGAAGAGGCCGCGGCGGTTCTCGGGGCACGGAACGGCACCATCTTCCGCAAGATCGTGCTGCCCTCGCTGCTTCCCGCGATCCTCACGGGTGCGGGCCTCGCATTCACCCGTGCGATCGGTGAGTTCGGTTCTGTCGTCCTCATCGGCGGAAACATCCCCGGCGACACCCAGGTCGCCTCGCAGTACATCCAGCAGCAGATCGAGATCGACGAGCCGGTCAACGCCGCAGCCATCTCGGTCGTACTCCTGCTGATCGCCTTCGTCGCACTTCTGGTGCTGCGTATCGTCGGTCGGCGCCAGACCAAGCGTGAGGAACTGGACCGATGAAACTATCGGCGACGACCCGCTACGGGCTCCGCACCATCGCGCTCGTGTACCTGTTCGTTCTCCTGATCGTTCCCGTGGCACTGATCTTCTGGCGGTCCTTCGAACACGGCCTCGGCCAGTTCTGGGAATGGATCACCACGCCGGCCGCGATCTCGGCGTTGCAGCTGAGCCTGCTCATCGTGGTGATCGTCGTGCCGTTGAACGTCATCTTCGGCATCATCATCGCGTTGGCGCTCGCCCGAGGACGATTCCCCGGCAAGGGCGTTCTGCAGGCCGTCGTCGACCTCCCGTTCGCGGTGTCACCCGTGGTCGCCGGTGTCGCGCTGATCCTGCTGTGGGGATATGGGGGGTGGTTCGGCGGTGTCGAGAGCTTGGGCTTCCGCGTCATCTTCGGCTTCCCCGGCCTTGTTCTGGCGACGCTCTTCGTCACACTGCCATTCGTTGCGCGTGAGGTGGAGCCGGTCCTCCGTGAGATCGGTACCGAGCAGGAACAGGCGGCCGCGACCCTGGGCGCGAGCGGGTGGCAGACCTTCTGGCGGATCACGCTTCCCGCGATCCGCTGGGGACTGACCTACGGCATCGTGCTGACGGTCGCACGCTCGCTCGGCGAGTACGGCGCCGTGACGATGGTGTCGTCGAACTACCCCGGCATCTCGCAGACGCTGACGCTGCTCGTGCATTCCCGCTACACCGACGACTACAACGAGTACGGCGCTTACGCCGCCGCGACACTCCTGATGCTGGTCGCGGTGCTCGTGCTGGTCGCGATGTCGTTCGTCGATCGACGCGCACGGAACCGCTACGCGGAGGCGAGTACGACCACCGGCGACGACGAGGTCGAACCCGACGACATCCACCTGACCCCGCCGTATGCTCCCGAGTCCATCGATTCGCAACAGGTGCTTCACGAGAAAGAAAGAGTCTGACATGTCCATCTCGGTGGTTGGTGCCAATAAGCGATACGGCGATTTCGCCGCACTCGACGATGTCTCGATCGAGATCCCGGCCGGTTCTCTCACCTCACTGCTCGGTCCGTCCGGCAGCGGTAAGTCGACGCTCCTGCGCGCGATCGCAGGTCTCGACGACCTCGACTCGGGGACCATCGTCATCAACGGTGACGATGTCTCCGGCGCGTCGCCGCAGAAGCGCGACATCGGCTTCGTGTTCCAGCACTACGCGGCGTTCAAGCACCTGACGGTGCGCGACAACATCGCGTTCGGACTCAAGATCCGTAAGCGTGCCAAGAAGGACATCGACGCCAAGGTCGACGAACTGCTCGACATCGTCGGACTCACGGTCTTCCAGAAGCGTTTTCCCGCGCAGTTGTCCGGCGGACAGCGTCAGCGCATGGCGCTCGCGCGCGCGCTGGCCGTCGACCCCAAGGTGCTGCTGCTCGACGAGCCGTTCGGCGCGCTCGACGCCAAGGTGCGCGAGGATCTGCGAAAGTGGTTGCGCCGCTTGCATGAGGACATGCAGGTGACGACGGTCCTCGTCACGCACGACCAGCAGGAGGCGCTCGACGTGAGCGACCGGATCGCGGTCCTCAACAAGGGCAAGATCGAGCAGATCGGCGCACCCGATGATCTCTATGACCGCCCGATCAACCCGTTCGTTGCGTCGTTCCTCGGCTCTACCGTGCGACTCAACGGAGAACTGGTGCGCCCGCACGACATTCGTATCGGACGCAACCCCGAACTCGCGCTTCCCGCGGCCGATGCCTCACTCGACACCGGCGTCATCAAGGCGACGGTTCAGCGCGTGGTGAACCTCGGATTCGAGACCAGGGTGGAGCTGGTCGCCGCTGCGACCGGTGACGAGTTCCAGGCGCAGATCACCCGCGGCGACGCCAACGCGCTGCACCTGCAGCAGGGGGAGACCATCTACGCCCGTGCGACGAAAGTGCCTGCACTCAGCGAGGTGTGAGAGCGTGAGCGCGCGGCGGCTGGCGACTCAGCTTGCGGCAGAGTCCATGTCGACCGCCGCGTCGGCGCATGCGCGGCGATAGCTGTCGACGACCGCGTCGACAAGCACCGGATGCGTTCCGATCGGACCTGCGACGACGGCGTCGGAGACCAGCCGATCGAGCGCGGTCTCCACGCGTTCGGTGAGCAGTCCCGCCGACAAGAAGTACGGACTCAGCGCGATGCGTTCCGCTCCGGCAGTCCGGAGTCGTCGAATCGCGTTGCGCAGCATGATGTCTCCGGTGCCCAGCTTCGTCGCGAACACCACGTCGACCGGACGGTGCAGGCGTGTCGACAACTCGATGGCGCGGCGTCGAACCACATGCGCGGCAGTGGGATTCGTCGAACCGACCGCCGTTACGACGATGCCGTCGCCGGGTTGTGCGCCCGCCTCGTCGAGTCGATCCGCGAGTGCGTCGGTCAGTCGGTACGATCCGACGACCTGTGTGGTCGTCACACTCGCCCGACGGTGCTCGGCCACCAGGGCAGGCAGGTCGACTTCGCTGTGGTAGCCGGGCGCGAGAAGTAGCGGCACGACGACGCACTCGCCCCGCAGTGCCGCGAGTTGTGCTGCGACAGAAGGGGTATCGAGATCGAGGAAGCCGAGCCGGACGTCGACGCACGGTAGTCTGCGTGCCACGACTGACCGCACGCGCTGTGCGGTGTCGCCGAAGCGTGGATCGCGGCTACCGTGCGCGACGAGAAGCAGTGTCGTTGTCACACCAACTCTTTGAGGTGCAGCGTCGACAGCGCGTCGCCCACCAGGCCTGCCGCGAGGGTGTTGCCGCCCTGCGGATCGATCAGCAGGAAGCTGCCCGATTCGCGACTCACCTGGTAGTCGTCCGCTGGGATCGGCTCCGCGGTCTGCACCGTGATGCGGCCGATCTGGTTGAGCTCCACGGTGTCCGGGGCGTCGACGAGTGTGAGGTTCTGCTCGTCGAACAGGGCGTCGAGCCCACCGACAATGGCCTGCGTGGTCTTGGTGCCGTGCTTGAGGAGCAGCCGCGCGCCGGGACGCAGTGGCTTCTCGGCCAGCCAGCACACCGTCGCGGTGAACTGAGCGATCGGCTCCGGGGCGTCGGCAACGGCGGCGATGAGGTCGCCGCGCGAGATGTCGACGTCGTCTGCGAGCAGCAGGGTGACGCTGCGGCCGGTGTGTGCCGTTGCCAATTGGCCGTCGGCGGTGTCGATCTGGGTCACGGTGGTGCGCACGCCGGAGGGCAGAACGGTGACCTCGTCGCCGACGGACACACGCCCGGCAGCAATCTGTCCGGCGTAACCGCGGTAGTCGGGGTACTCGGGGGTGCGCGGTCGGATGACGTACTGCACCGGGAAGCGGAGTCCGACCTCGTCGTGGCGTTCGACGGCGTTCGGCACGGTCTCGAGATGCTCGATCAGCGTGGGGCCGTCGTAGAACGGCGTGTTCTCCGAACGGATGGCGACGTTGTCGCCGTGCAGTGCCGACACGGGAATCGAGGTCACCTGCTCGGGCGACCAGCCGAGCGTGCGGGTCAGCTCACCGAACTCGGCGGAGATCTCGGCGAACACCGACGCGGCGTCGTCGACGAGGTCGATCTTGTTGACCGCCAACACGAGCTGCGGCACACCGAGCAACGCCATGACCGCGGCGTGACGGCGCGTCTGGGAGACGACCCCGTTGCGGGCGTCGACGAGCAGCATGACGAGCTGTGCTGTGGACGCGCCGGACACCGTGTTGCGGGTGTACTGGACGTGGCCCGGGGTGTCGGCCAACACGAAAGACCGTGCCGGCGTGGCGAAGTAGCGATACGCGACGTCGATGGTGATGCCCTGCTCGCGCTCTGCGCGCAGTCCGTCGACGAGCAGCGAGAGGTCGGGTCCTTCGAGGCCGCGGTCGACCGATGCCTTGGTCACCGCGTCGATCTGGTCTGCCAGCACAGACTTCGTGTCGTAGAGGAGCCGGCCGACGAGCGTGGACTTGCCGTCGTCGACGCTGCCCGCGGTCGCGATGCGGAGCAGGTCGGGGACGTGCTGGGTGGTCGATGCCATCAGAAATATCCTTCGCGCTTGCGGTCTTCCATGGCGGCTTCGGAGACGCGATCGTCGCCACGGGTTGCGCCGCGTTCGGTCAGTCGGGAGGCGGCGACCTCTGCGAGGACCGCGTCGTTGGTTGCGGCATCGGAGAGCACCGCGCCGGTCGTCGAGCCGTCGCCGACGGTGCGGTAACGCACCGAGAGTCGTTGCACCTCTTCACCTTCGCGCGGACCGCCCCACGAGCCGGATGTCATCCACATGCCATCGCGATTGAAGACTTCACGCTCGTGTGCGTAGTAGATCGGTGGGAGCAGGACCTGCTCACGCGTGATGTAGCGCCACACGTCGAGCTCGGTCCAGTTGGAGAGCGGGAAGACGCGCACATGCTCGCCCGGAGCGTGGCGACCGTTGTAGAGGTTCCATAGTTCGGGGCGCTGACGCTTGGGGTCCCACTGGCCGAATGCGTTGCGCAGGGAGAAGATCCGCTCCTTGGCGCGCGAACGCTCCTCGTCGCGACGGCCTCCGCCGAACACCGCGTCGAATCGGTTCTCGGTGATGGCGTCGAGCAGGGGAATGGTCTGCAACGGGTTACGCACGCCGTCGGGGCGCTCGGTGAGCCTGCCGTCTGCGAGGTAGTCCTCGACCTTGGCGACGTGCAGTCGCAGATTGTGCCGCTCGACGACCTGGTCGCGGAACTCGAGAACCTCGGGGAGGTTGTGGCCGGTGTCGACGTGGAGCAGCGAAAACGGAAGTGGCGCAGGCCAGAAGGCCTTGAGTGCCACATGCAGCAGCACCGTCGAATCCTTGCCGCCGGAGAACAGGATCACCGGGCGCTCGAACTCGCCTGCCACCTCGCGGAAGATGTGGATGGCCTCGGACTCGAGTGCGTCGAGAGTGGTGAAATCGTCCGGTTCGGTCACAGCACGTCCTGCGCTCGCTGAGGGTTCGGTGATGGTCATGCGTGGAGCCCACATTCTGTCTTGGCGCGACCGGCCCAGCGGCCGCTGCGCGGATCGGATCCGGGTTCGGGTTTCGCGGTGCACGGAGCGCAGCCGATCGACGGATAGCCCTCGTCGACAAGGGGATTGACCAGGACGCCGTTGGCGTCGATGTAGTCCTGCATCTGCTCGTCCGACCACGCGGCGATCGGGTTGATCTTGACGAGACCGAATCCCTCGTCGAACGAGATGAGCGGCGCGTTGGCGCGTGTCGGAGCCTCGACGCGTCGGATGCCCGTGACCCACGCGTCGTAGTTGCCCAGGCCTGCCTTCAGCGGAACCACCTTGCGCAGCCTGCAGCACTCGCCGGGATTGCGGGCGAAAAGGTTGCGGCCCAGCAGTTCATCCTGTTCGGCGACGCTGTGCTGTGGTGTCAGGTTGATCATGTCGACGCCATAGACCTGCTCGACGGCGTCGCGCGTGCCGATGGTCTCGGCGAAGTGGTAGCCCGTGTCGAGGAACAGCACCTTCACCGGGTCGCCGTCGAGCAGGGCGCGGTCGACGTGCTTGACGGCGAGATCGACCAGCGCGGCATCCTGCATGTTCGACGCGACGACGAAGTTGTCGCCGAACGTCTCTGCCGTCCAGCGCAGCAACTCCTCGGGAGTCGCGCTGTCGCCGAGTTCGGCTGCGCCGCGCGCAGCGATCTCACGCAACTCGTCCTCGTTGAACCGCCGTCCGGTTCTGCTCTGGGTGCTCGTCGTCATCGCAATGCCTCCTCGTCGGCCCGCACTGCCCACTGTGCGAACCGCTCTCCTTCTTCGCGTTGGTCGACGAAGTTGCGGACCACGCGTTCGATGTAGTCGCCGAGCTCGGTGGATGTCACCTTGTGCTGGCGCAGTTTTCGGCCGAAGCCCGCATCCTGGCCGAGGCTGCCGCCCAGGTGTACCTGGAAGCCCTCGGTCTGTCCGCCGTCGGCGTCCTCGACGAGCTGGCCCTTGAACCCGATGTCGGCGATCTGTGAACGCGCGCACGAGTTGGGGCAGCCGTTGATGTTCACGGTGATGGGGACGTCGAGCTCGGAGTTGATGTCTGCCAGGCGTTCCTCGAGTTCGGGAACGAGGACCTGCGAGCGCTTGCGCGTCTCGGTGAACGAGAGCTTGCAGAACTCGATTCCACTGCACGCCATCAGGTTTCGACGCCAGTTCGACGCACGGGCGACGAGTCCGAGCTTGGCGAGATCACTGATGAGCTCCTCGACCTTGTCGTCGGCGACGTCGAGCACGACGAGCTTCTGGTAAGGCGTGAACCGGATGCGGTCGGAGCCGACGCGCTCGGCGGCGTCGGCGACGGCGGTGAGTTTGGTGCCGGTCACGCGCCCGGCGATGGCGGCGAACCCGACTGCGTTGAGGCCGTTCTTGAGCTTCTGCACGCCGACGTGGTCACGCGGCTGCGTGAGCGGGGTGGGGGCGGGGCCGTCGATCAGCTTGCGGTGCAGGTACTCGTCCTCGAGCACCTGGCGGAACTTCTCGATGCCCCAGTCCTTGATGAGGAACTTCAGCCTGGCCTTGGCGCGCAGACGGCGGTAGCCGTAGTCGCGGAAGATCGACACGACGCCTTCCCAGACGTCGGGGACCTCGTCGAGCGGAATCCAGGCGCCGACACGCTGGGCCAGCATCGGGTTCGTCGACAGTCCGCCGCCGACCCAGAGGTCGAGGCCGGGGCCGTGCTCGGGATGCTCGACACCGATGAATGCGATGTCGTTGGTCTCGTGGCTGACGTCCTGCAGACCTGAGATGGCCGTCTTGAACTTGCGGGGCAGGTTGGAATACTGCGGATCGCCGATGTAGCGGCGCACGATCTCGTCGATCGCGGGGGTCGGGTCGAGGACCTCGTCGATGGCCTCGCCCGCCAGCGGGGACCCGAGGATGATGCGCGGGCAGTCGCCGCACGCCTCGGTGGTCTTGAGGCCGACGCCCTCGATGCGCTCCCAGATCGTCGGGACGTCCTCGATGCGAATCCAGTGGTACTGGACGTTCTCACGGTCGGACAGATCGGCGGTGTCGCGGGCGAACTCGGTGGAGATCCGGCCCAGCGTGCGGAGCTGTTCGACGTTGAGCGCGCCTGCGTCGCACCGGATGCGCATCATGAAGTGGCTGTCTTCGAGGATGTCGATGTTCTCGTCGCCGGTCCAGGTGCCGTCGTAGCCCTGCGCGCGCTGCGTGTAGAGGCCCCACCAGCGCATCCGGCCGCGCAGATCCTGTTTGTCGATCGAGTCGAAGCCCTGCTTGGAGTAGATGTTCTCGATGCGGGCACGCACGTTGAGCGGGTTGTCGTCCTTCTTGACCTGCTCGTTGGGGTTCAGCGGCTCGCGATACCCGAGCTTCCACTGGCCCTCCGCGCGACGCTTGGTCGGGCGAGGCTTGCGAGCTGGGCGGTCGCCGTTCTGCGCACGGGGGGTGCGGGCAGGACGTTCGCGGGTCGTGCGGCGATCGCCGTTCTGACCCGACGCGCCGTCACCGGGCTGCTCGTTCGAGCCTGCACCGCTGTCGGGCGTGATGTCTGTCGTGGACGTCATGAAGTCTCCTGATGCCGGGCGCACGGGCACCGGCTTTCGCGCGGTCTTGGCTGTGACTGGGCGGTTCCGTGTGGGCGCAACGGTGGTGTTCCGTCGGGCGACACCGTCGGTGTTCCACCGGGTATCTGCCGGCATTCCCGCAGCGTGCGGGGAACTCTCGGGGCCGGTCGTCGTCTAAGGACGACAGCTAGCGCTACAGACGCGCTTGAAATCGACGTGGCGTCGTGCTGCGAGCCACACCCCGGGGAAATTCACGCCATCCATAGTGCCACGGGAGGGCACCCGTCGTCTACTTGCACTTATTTTGCGTCATGCTGAGGCAAAGTCGGCCGACGGCCTGCCCCGCACAGAAGTCGACGTGAGGCGACGCGCATCATGGACGGGTGGATGTCGAGACGATTGTCGAGCTGCGGGGCGATGCGCCCGCTCGCGTGACCGAACCGATCGTCGATGCGTGTTCTCGGGTCGATCCGGATACCGGATTCGGCCTGTACCTGCATGTGCCGTTCTGTGCCACGCGCTGCGGGTATTGCGATTTCAACACCTACACGGCGGGGGAGCTCGGCTCGTCGTCGTCGCCGGAATCGTGGCTCGCGGCGGTGGGCCGCGAACTCGACACGGCGGCTGCTCTGCTGAGTCCCCGGCGCCCCGTCTCGACGATCTTCGTCGGCGGTGGGACGCCGTCGCTTCTCGGAGCCGACGGTCTGCGTCGATTGCTCGACGCGGTGCGCGGACGCTTCGACCTCGATGCCGACGCCGAGATCACGACGGAGTCCAACCCGGAGTCGACGTCGCCTGCGTTCTTCGACGGTCTGCTCGAGGCGGGATTCACCCGGATCTCGCTGGGCATGCAGTCGGCCGCTCCGCACGTGCTCGCGACACTCGATCGCACCCACACGCCGGGACGGGCGGTCGCAGCCGCGCGCGAGGCGTCGGCAGCGGGGTTCGAGCACCTCAACCTCGACCTCATCTACGGCACGCCCGGTGAGACGGACGCCGACCTGCATCGCAGCGTCGACGCCGTCCTCGACACCCCTGTCGACCACGTCTCGGCGTACGCGCTGATCGTGGAGGACGGCACAGCGCTCGCACGTCGAATCCGCCGCGGCGAACTGCCCGCGCCCGACGACGACGTGCTCGCCGACCGCTACGTTCTGCTCGATCAACGACTGCACGACGCCGGGTTCGACTGGTACGAGGTCTCCAACTGGTCGCGCACACCGGCGGGCGAGTGCCGACACAACCTCGGCTACTGGCGCAGCGACGACTGGTGGGGAATCGGTCCCGGCGCCCACTCGCACGTCAACGGTGTGCGCTGGTGGAACGTCAAGCATCCCGCGCGCTATGCGCGGGCCCTGGAGATGGGTGGTCTTGCCGTCGACGACTCCGAGACGCTCACGGCGACCGATAGGCACGAAGAGCAGGTCATGCTCGCGCTGCGCTGCCGTGAGGGACTGCCCACCGAGGCCCTCAGCGAGGGCGAGTTGGTGGCGGCGGAGCGCGCACGCGCGGCGGGGCTGTTGCGCGACGACGACGCAGAGCGACTGGTGCTGACCGACCGCGGCAGGCTCCTCGCCGACGGCGTGATTCGCGACATCCTGCTCATGGACGGTTGAGCGAACCCGGGGGTGCGACGGCCGCATCAGGGGTGCCCGCGTGGTCGTCGGGTCGAATGTGAGCGATCAGGTCGAGTGACGTCGCAACGCCGAGGTACCCACGAGGTCCCAATTCCTCGACAACCGCACGCTCGAGCGTGGCCTCGGCGTCGAGGATCGGCGCCACCGTGCGACGTCCCCGAGCACTGAGATGCACGACGACCCGACGTCGATCGGCGGGATCGGCGCGGCGATAGACCAGGCCCTTCGAGACCAACTGATCGACGATGCGCGTCGCGGTGGCCGCCGGCACCACCGCGGTCTGCGCGAGATCGCTCATGGTGCGGCCCCCACCCGCCTCGAGGACGCTGAGGACGCGCCACTGCTCGGGCGTCACACCCGCCGCCGCCAGCGCCTCCGAGATGCCGGATTCGACGCTGCGCGCCGCGCTGAGCAGGCGTAGGAGTAGCGGGAGCTCGGCTTCGTTCGCGCGCCGCTGCGTCGATGCGCGTGTAGTCTTGCCGCTCATACGCAGGCCGCGATCGCGGATGTCAGGGGAGTCCAATGACCCATCGCGAGTTGCCGATACGCATCGCCTATGTAGTTCCCGTGCAGGGATCCGCGGGCATCTTCGGGCCGTCGTGTGAGGCCTGCGGTGATCTCGCCGTCGCCGAATTGAGCTGCGGCGGAGGAGTTCTGGGCCGTGAAATCCAACTGGTGATCGTCGATGGGGGCCGACGTCCCGCAGTCGTCGCGCAGGAGGTGGCGACTCTGTGGCGAGCAGGTGCGATCGACGCCGTCGTCGGCTGGCACATCTCCGCGGTGCGCAAGGAGATCCTCCGGTACGTCGGCGGCGAGTTGCCCTACGTGTATGCGGCACTGCATGAAGGCGAGTTTCGCACACCGGGTTTGTTCATGACCGGCGAGTCGCCGGGCGCACAGGTATTGCCGGCACTCGACTGGTTGCGCCGCCAATTCGGAGCGCACACGTGGTGCGTCGTCGGCAACGACTACGTGTGGCCGAGGCAGATCGCGGCGCGCGCCGAGGCGCACCTGGCCGGTGCGGGCATGTCGCACCTGGGATCGACCTTCACGCCGCTGGGAACGTCGGACTTCACCGAGACACTCGACTGGCTGGAGGTGCATGGTCCCGACGCGGTGCTCGTACTGCTGATCGGCGACGACGCCGTCCGGTTCGGCCGCGCGTTCGCTCGTCGCGGCCTCGACGAGATCAGTCTGCGATTCAGTCCCATTCTCGAGGAGAACCAGGTACTCGGCATGGGGGCGTCGGCAACTGCCAACATGTACTCTGCCGCAGGCTATTTCGATTCGCTCGCCACCACGTCGACGCTCGACTTCGGTGCCCGCTACCACCGATTCCACGGTGTCGACGCACCGATGCTCAACAGCATTGGTCAGTCCTGCTACGAGGCGATCAACGTGCTCGGCGAAATCGCCACGCGTGCCGGCTCGCTCGCGGTTCCGGCGCTCGAGGCCGCGGCTCGCGGTGCGACGATCGACGGCTCGCGCGGTGCCCTGCGCCTCGGCGCCGGTCATACGGATCAGGACGTCTACGTGGCCGCGGCGCGTCATCTCGACCTCGACGTGCTCGAACGTATCCACGTTGCGTGATTCCCGCGTTGTCGTCTCTGCGTCGTCATTGCTGCGACGTGATGATCGAGCCGCCACGAACCGTACTGCTCATCGAGAGTGGACCGTCGGCGTCGTGATGAACGATGACCTGCGCGACCGACGCGTGCAGTTCACGTCGGATCACGCGCTTGAGATTGCGCGCGCCGTACACCCTGTCGAAGCCGTGCGCGAGCAGATGGCGGCGCACGGAATCATCTGCTGCCCAAGTGATTCCGCGGTCGCCGAGCGTCTCGGTCAGTCGCCGCAGCTCGAGGTCGACGATGGCTCCCGCGTTTTCTTCGTCGAGCGGGGTGAACCGGACGATCTCGTCGAATCGGTTGTAGAGCTCGGGATCGAAGAACTCCTCGACGGCTCGATCGACGAGCTCACCGTCGGAGTGCGTCGTGTCGGGAGACCGGCCGACGCCGGACAGGAAACGTCGCAATGTCGAGGGATTCTGGGTGCGGGTCTTCGCTGCGAGTTCCGCGGATCCGAGATTGGACGTCAGCAGCACCACGCTGTTGCGAAAGCTGATGCTCGACGTGCCCGCGGTCAATCGCAGTGTGCCGCTGTCGAGTATCTGCAGTAGCGAGCGCAACACGGTGGTGTGCGCTTTCTCGACCTCGTCGAACAGCACGATGCCCGGTCGGGAGATGTTGCCCTCCACCAGCTCTCGGTCGAAGAGCGTGAAACCCTCCTTGGCGCCCGCGTATCCGGGCGGTGCGCCCGACAGCGACGCGGCGTAGTGCTCCTGGGCAAGCGAATTCATGTCGATGCGGCACAGTCGGTCCGGATCGCCTGCTATCTCGGCGGCGAGTCGGCGGGCGAGCTCTGTCTTCCCGACTCCCGTCGGTCCGACGAAGAGCAGGGAGGCGATGGGCCGGTGGGGATCCCGGATTCCCGCGGCGGCGATCGTCAATCCACGGACGACGGCGTCGATGGCGTGATCCTGGCCGATGATCGCGGCTCGCAGCGACGCCGAGAGTTGCTCGGGCGACGACGCTCGGCCCATGCGGAACGATCGCGCGCGTCCCGTGGTGAGGTGACCGGAGTTGAGGTCGTCGACCTTCTGCGACAGGTATCCCGACACTGTTGGTCCCTTCGTCGTTCGTCGCTTCGCTCGGTCTCGTAGATCCACACCTACTTTCGAATGAAAGCAGATGTGCGGGCGTCGTGCAGTGTGTTGCTGTCGAAGACAGCCCACAACTGTTGCCGGGTAACCATCTTCGAACATCGACGCAATCCGACGGTAATGCCCTGCCTCCTACTCTGGCGGTGATAGTACTTCCAAGTGGAAGCGAAAAGTCGAAGCCCACGCGGCTGGAGGAGGCAACATGCGGCACGGAGACATCTCATCGAGTCCGGACACGGTCGGCGTCGCGGTGGTGAACTACAAGATGCCGCGCCTACACACGAAGGCCGAGGTTCTCGAGAACGCACACAAGATCGCCGACATGGTGGTCGGGATGAAGACCGGCCTCCCGGGCATGGATCTCGTTGTGTTCCCGGAGTATTCGACGATGGGCATCATGTACGACAACGACGAGATGTACGCGACGGCCGCGAGCATCCCGGGCGACGAGACCGACATCTTCGCCAAGGCGTGTCGTGATGCAAAGACCTGGGGTGTCTTCTCGATCACCGGTGAGCGCCATGAAGATCACCCGAACAAGCCGCCGTACAACACCCTCGTCCTGATCAATGACGAGGGTGAGATCGTGCAGAAGTATCGAAAGATTCTGCCGTGGACGCCCATCGAGGGCTGGTACCCCGGTGGTCAGACGTATGTGACCGACGGACCCAAGGGCATGAAGATCTCGTTGATCATCTGCGACGACGGCAACTACCCGGAGATCTGGCGCGATTGCGCGATGAAGGGTGCGGAACTCATCGTGCGTCCCCAGGGATACATGTACCCCGCCAAGGACCAGCAGGTGTTGATGGCGAAGGCGATGGCGTGGGCGAACAACTGCTACGTCGCGGTCGCGAACGCCACCGGATGGGACGGCGTCTACACCTACTTCGGTCACAGCTCGATCATCGGATTCGACGGTCGGACACTCGGCGAGTGCGGCGAGGAGGACTACGGCATCCAGTTCGCGCAACTGTCACTGTCGACCATCCGGGATGCCCGCAAATACGACCAGTCGCAGAATCACCTCTTCAAACTTCTCCATCGCGGCTACACCGGTGTGCTCGCCGGTGGTGACGGCGACAAGGGGGTTGCCGACTGCCCGTTCGACTTCTACAAGAACTGGGTCAACGACGCCGAGGCAACGCAGGCGGCCGTGGAGGCGATCACCCGCGACACGATCGGAGTCGCGGAGTGTCCCGTCTACGACCTGCCGACCGAGAAGACGATGGAGGTGTGAGGGCTGGTAGGTAGGGGAGCGTCGGATCAGGGCCGGCGCGGCGGCGTCGACCAGCCCGTGCCGCGGGTCGGTCGACGATGCGCGCCGCCCTGGCCGGAGGGGCTTCGAGGTGGCTCGACCGGTCGGGTCGGACGGCTCGACGTCGTCGGAATCTCGGCGGTGTCGTCGAGTTGTTCCTCGAGGGGTAGAGCGCCAGGTGAGAGGTCGTAGGCGTCGAGGTCGAGTAGCCGCGCGTGGATGATGTGCCGGTTCCGGAGCGCCGAACGCACCGCGCGGTGCAGGCCGTCCTCGAGATAGAGGTCGCCCTGCCAGCGCACGACATGGGAGAACAGGTCGCCGTAGAACGTGGAGTCCTCGCTGAGGAGTTTGTCGAGAGCCAGCACTGTGGTGACGGTGACGAGTTCGTCGAGTCGTAGCTGGCGAGGAGGTATCTTGGCCCACCCGCGGACCGACAATCCGTGGTCGGGGTAGGGCTTCCCCTCCCGCACACCCTTGAAAATCATCCCGACGCTCTCACTGTCTTTCTCTTTCGAGTCGTCCCGGCTCCTGAGTAGTCCGGGCCGGCTCACGGCGACTTACGCCCGCGCGATGGCCCCGGTTCGTCGTCGGCCGTCGCTTAGGATGGAGTCTGCGAACTGGATTGACCAGACTGTATGTGCCCTGAGTTTATTGCCCAGAGCTCATTTGCCCTGAAGCTTATTGCACAGTAGGCCCCGAGGAGGTGTGGCGGACGTGTCGGCGACCGACGATCGGCGGTTCGAGGTGCTGCGTGCCATCGTGACCGACTACGTGGACACGCAGGAACCCATCGGTTCCAAGGCCTTGGTCGAACGACACCATCTCGGTGTGTCGAGTGCGACGGTCCGAAACGACATGGCCGTGCTCGAGGCGGAGGGCTACATCGCGCAGCCGCACACCAGCTCGGGTCGTGTTCCCACCGACAAGGGCTACCGGATGTTCGTCGACCGGATCAGCGAGGTCAAGCCGCTGTCGGCGGCGGAACGTCGGGCCATCCTGTCCGTCCTCGACCGCGGCGTCGACCTCGACGACGTGCTGCGGAGGTCTGTGCGCCTGCTCGCACAGTTGACCAGGCAGGTCGCGGTCATCCAATATCCCGTGTTGTCGACGGCGACGGTCCGCCACCTCGAGGTGGTCACGTTGTCGCCGTCGCGTCTGCTGCTGGTGGTCATCACCGATACCGGTCGCGTCGAGCAGCGGATGGTGGCGCTCGGTGCCGACCGTTCCGAGGACGACATCTCACGGCTGCGTGACATGTTCTCGGCGGCACTCCACGGCAAGCGTCTCGAGGAGGCGTCCGCGGCAGTCGCCGAACTCGCCAACGAGGCCCCCGGCGACATTCGCGACGAGGTCATCCGGCTCGCGACCGTCCTGGTCGAGACCCTCGTCGAACGCGGCGTCGACCGTCTTGTGCTCGGCGGAACGTCGAATCTGGCGCGCTCTGCCGCCGATTTTGCTCCGATGAACGGCGGCATGGACACGGTGCTCGAAGCGCTCGAGGAGCAGGTCGTCGTGCTCAAGTTGTTGGCGACGACACAGCGGATGGGCCGCGTCACCGTGCAGATCGGCGAGGAGACGCAAACCGAGAACCTCCGTGGAACCTCGGTGGTCTCCACAGGGTACGGTGCATCGGGAACGATATTCGGCAGCGTTGGCGTGGTTGGCCCGACCCGCATGGACTACCCGGGAACAATCGCCTCGGTGGCGGCCGTTGCGAAGTATGTGGGTGAGGTCCTCGCCGAGCGCTGATCGGCGCGACGCGCAGCGAACCATCCCGTCACATTCCCGGCACCGAGCCGGACTGCCCAGTCCCGGCGCATGCTGGGAATCGACCCCCGGCGCATGCTGGGAATCGAGACCGTACATAGCGGGGCCGGATAGACCGGCCCGGACACAGAGGACCGGACGACAGCGTGGCAACTGACTACTACGGAGTTCTTGGCGTGGCGAAGGGTGCCAGCGACCAGGAGATCAAGCGGGCATATCGCAAGAAGGCCCGAGAACTGCATCCCGACGTGAACCCCAACGAGGAGGAGCGCTTCAAAGAGGTCACCACCGCCTACGAGGTGCTCAGTGACCCGGAGAAGCGTCGAATCGTCGACGCGGGCGGCGATCCGTTGGCCGGGCCCGGCGCTGGAGGATTCGCCGGAGGCTTCGGTGGGGGCGGCCTCGGCGACGTCTTCGAGGCGTTCTTCGGTGGGGGCGGCGGCTTCGGCGGAAGTCGCGGACCCAAGGGACGCGTGCAGCCCGGCGAACCGGCCCTCGTGTCGGTGGAGCTGACGCTCGAAGAGTGCGCGTCCGGTGTCAACAAAGAGATCACCGTCGACACGGCCATCCTCTGCGACGTGTGCCAGGGTTCGGGCACCAACGGCGACTCCAAGCCCGTCACGTGCGACACCTGTAGGGGTGCGGGCGAGATCCAGGCCGTGCAGCGCTCGATCCTCGGCCAGGTCATGACCGTCCGCGAATGCCCGACCTGCCACGGCACGGGTGAGGTCATCCCGGATCCGTGCCACAAGTGCGGTGGCGATGGCCGCGTGCGTTCGCGCCGCACCATGACGGTGCGCATCCCCGCGGGTATCGAGAGCGGTATGCGGGTCCGCCTGGCAGGTCAGGGCGAGGTCGGTATGGGTGGTGGACCCGCAGGCGACCTGTATGTCGAGGTCTCCGAGCGTCCGCACGACGTCTTCATCCGCGACAAGGACGATCTGCACTGCACGCTGCGGGTGCCGATGGCCGACGCCGCGCTCGGTGCGGAGTTCACGGTTGCATCGATCCTCGGCGACGACATCACCGTCGCCATCGAGCCGGGTACTCAGCCCGGCCAGGTGGTCAAGGTTCGCGGGCAGGGTATGCCGCATGTGAACAGCGGTGTGCGTGGCACCTTGCACGTGCACCTCGACGTGCATGTACCGACGAAGCTCGACGCCGGACAGTCGGCGGCGCTCTCGGCGTATCGCGAGACGTCGGGGGAGCAGATCGATCTGGTCACCACCACTGCCGCCGCAGCGCCTGGCGGTCTGTTCTCGCGGCTTCGTAACGCCTTCGCCGGACGCTGACAGGTCACAGCGGAGTGGCGCGACGAGTGGATCGTGAGCTGAAGGGTCGACGTCGGTGAGTCCTCCGCTGTTCTGGGTCGACGAGGTGCCTCGCGTGGGCGGTGAAGTCGTGCTCGCCGGTAGCGAGGGAAGGCACGCCGTGACCGTGACGCGCCTCGGAGTCGGCGAGCAACTTCTCGTCGGTGATGGCCGGGGTTCTGTCGCCGACTGCGCTGTCGAGGCGATCCGCTCGAAGGACACGCTTGTCGCGCGCGCTCATGGATACACCTTCATCGACCGTCCGCGCCCGACCGTCACGGTCATCCAGGCGCTTCCGAAAGCCGAGCGTTCGGAGCTCGCCGTCGACCTTGCGACGGAGGCGGGTGCGGATCGCATCGTGCCCTGGCAGTCCGCGCGGTGCGTCGCGCGATGGACTGGCAAGGCGGACAAGGGAATTGCGAAGTGGAAGGCTGCGGCGTCCGCGGCGGCAAAGCAGAGTCGACGCCCATGGATTCCCGACATCGGCGACCTCGCGACGACGATGGATGTGCGCGCGATCTGCGCGGGCGTCGCGGCAGACGGTGGCGCGGTCGCGGTGCTGCACGAGGACGGCGCAGTGCCGCTGCGGTCGCTACCGCTGGCAGGTGCCTCCGAGATCGCCCTCGTGGTGGGGCCGGAAGGTGGACTCGACGACGCCGAGATCGCCGATCTGACGGCGCTGGGGGCGACCTCGGTGGTCCTGGGTCCCGAGGTTCTGCGGACGTCGGCCGCCGCCGCTGTCGCGCTCGGAGCGATCGGCGTTCTCACCGATAGGTGGGAGCGGTGAAGCGGTGCGCGGTGCACCGCACGAAGATCGCGTACGGACCCGAGCCGTCGCAGTTCGGTCACCTCTACCACGTCGCAAGCGCCGACGACCGTCCGGACCGGATGCGCCCGGTGATCCTCGTGCACGGTGGCTACTGGACAACCGAGTTCAGCCTGACCATCGAATCGGCGATCGCGCGGCAGTACGCCGAGCGGGGCGCACTGGTGTGGAACGTCGAGTATCGACGTATCGGTGAAGCGGGTGCCGGGTGGCCCGCGACGGGAACCGACGTCCGCTCCGCGATCGAGGCGCTCGATACCGAGATTCCCGACGCACTCGAACCCGACCTGCGGGCGTGCGTCGACTGGACCGACGTGGCCGTCGTCGGGCATTCCGCAGGTGGGCAACTCGCGCTCTGGTCGGTGGCGCAGCTCGGAGCGAAGACAGCGTCGACGACGATCACCACGGTCGTCGCGCAGGCATCGGCACTGGATCTCGTGGGTGCCGGTCGTGCCGCGCGACCCTCCGTCGAGGGGTTGATGGGAGGCCCGTACGACGCCATGCCAGAGCGCTACCGGCAGGCGTCGCCGATCGAACAGGAGCCGTTCGACGCGCACGTCGTCGCCATTCACGGCACCCTCGACACCGCGATCCCCGTTGACGTCAGCAGGCATTACGTCGAAACAGTCTGTGCGCGAGGGCAATCCGCGGAGCTCATCGTGGTGCCCGACGAGGGGCACGATGCCTTCGTCGATCCGCGAAGCGTGTGTAACCGGCAGACACTGCGCGTTCTCGGGATCTGAGTGCCGGGAGCGGTGTTGCGTGGCACCACCGTGCCCGGAATATTGCCTGCTGATCGGCCGTTGTGGCGCGATAGACTCGTATCGGACACGGTTTCGATCCGAATCCGAGTGCACGCATAGAGCCCAAAGCCCCAGACACCAGGAGTGATTGCATACGTGAGTGACGGCACCCCCGACGTGAACGCGCCGAGCAGCGGAACATCAGGGGGCAGACCTGTGGTCACCTCCAACGTGGAAATCTCTCCCGAGGTGGTTTTCGGCCTGCTCGGGGCCAGTGACATCAACCTGCGCACCCTCGAGAAGCTGCTCCCCGCCGATATCCATGTTCGCGGCAACCAGGTAACGCTCAGCGGTCAGCAGACCGACGTCGCGGCGTCGGAAAGAGTTGTGGCCGAACTGGTCGACCTGGTGGGACGCGGGACTCCGCTCACCCCCGATCTCGTGCGGCACAGCGTGTCGATGTTGAGCGAAGGGTCGTCGGAGTCGCCGGCAGAAGTGCTGTCGCTCGACATCATCTCCCGCCGCGGAAAGACGATCCGGCCCAAGACGCTCAACCAGAAGAAGTATGTCGACGCCATCGACAACAACACCATTGTGTTCGGGCTCGGACCAGCGGGAACCGGCAAGACGTACCTCGCGATGGCCAAGGCGGTCCAGGCGCTGCAGGGCAAAGCGGTCAACCGCATCATCCTCACGCGCCCGGCAGTCGAGGCAGGGGAGCGGCTCGGCTTCCTTCCGGGAACCCTCAGCGAGAAGATCGACCCGTACCTGCGGCCGCTGTACGACGCTCTGCACGACATGATCGATCCGGAGTCGATACCGAAACTCATGGCGGCGGGCGTCATCGAGGTCGCGCCGCTGGCATATATGCGTGGACGCACGTTGAACGACGCCTTCATCATTCTCGACGAGGCGCAGAACACGACCAGCGAGCAGATGAAGATGTTCCTGACCCGTCTCGGGTTCGGGTCGAAGGTCGTCGTCACCGGCGACGTCACGCAGGTCGACCTGCCCGGCGGAGCGCAGAGCGGCCTCAACGCCGCGACGCGCATTCTCGAGGGCATCGACGACATCCACTTCTCGCATCTGAACAGCTCCGACGTCGTGCGTCATCGGCTGGTGGCCGACATCGTCGATGCATACGGTCGCGACGACGAGGCACATCGTTCGTCGGGTCGGCTGCGTGACGCCGGCGCCCAAGGTGGCAATCGTGCGGCTCGACGCGCCGCGGGACAGGGACGACGCTCATGAGTATCGAACTCGCCAACGAGTCGGGCGTCGAGGCCCCGGCGGAACTGATCATCGGCGCCGCGCGGTTCGCCGTGGGGGCGATGGATGTCAATCCGGCAGCCGAGCTCTCGCTGCTTCTCGTCGACGAGGACACAATGGCCGACATGCACGTCCAGTGGATGGACCTGCCCGGCCCGACCGACGTCATGAGCTTCCCGATGGACGAACTCGTACCCGGCGGCCGCCCCGACGCCGCGGAACCCGGTCCGGCGATCCTCGGGGACATCGTGATCTGTCCCGCTTTCGCGAAGCGTCAAGCCAAGGAGGCACGACGCTCCTTCGACCATGAACTCGCGATGCTCACGATCCACGGTGTCCTGCACCTGCTCGGCTACGACCACGCCGAGCCGGAGGAGGAAAAGGAGATGTTCGGGCTGCAGAACAGCATCCTCGAGGAGTTCTACGCCGAACGTCACCGCGTCGCGCAGGTGCAGCGACAGTCCGATCGTGACACCAAGCTGTTGACCAACATCGGCTTCTCCGACGTCGCGTCGGTCGACGCGGCTCCCGACGCCCCCGACTCGGGTCAGACCCCGGCCAAGGACACGTGACCTTGTCGCAAGACATCTGGTTCCTCATCGTCGCTCTGGTACTGCTCGCTTTCGCAGGCGTGTTCGCCGCGGTCGACACCGCGGTGTCGACGGTGTCCATCGCTCGTGTCGAAGACATGGTCAAAGAGCAGCGTGCCGGTGCGCGCAGGCTCGTGTCGGTGTTGGATGCGCGCGCCACCTACGTCGGTCTCGCCGTGTTCCTTCGCGTCGCCTGCGAGACAGCGGCGGTCGCACTCGCCGCTGTCGCCGCGGTCGATGCGCTCGGGGTCGGCTGGGGGCTCGTCGTCACAATCGCGGGCATGACCGTGCTCTCCTACATCGCGGCAGGCGTCGGACCTCGCACGCTGGGCAGGCAACACGCCTACAGCGTCGCGCTGGCCTCGGCGGTGTTCCTGCAGGCCCTCGGTGTGCTGCTGACACCGGTCACCCGACTTCTCATCCTCATCGGCAACGCGTTGACCCCCGGACGCGGTTACCGCAACGGGCCGTTCGCCACCGAGGTCGAGTTGCGAGAGGTCGTCGACCTCGCGGAGGCAAGCGGTGTGGTCGCGGCAGATGAGCGCCGGATGATCCAATCCGTGTTCGACCTCGGAGACACCAACGCCCGTGAGGTGATGGTCCCGCGCACCGAGATGATCTGGATCGAGGACGACAAGACCGTCGCGCAGGCGCTGAATCTCGCACTGCGGTCCGGGCATTCGCGCATACCCGTGATCGGTGAGAATCCCGACGACGTGCTCGGCGTCGTATATCTCAAAGATCTCGCGTCGACTTTGAATGCGGGAGAACCGATCACGGTCATCCGGGTGCGAGACCTCATGCGTCCGGCCGAGTTCATGCCCGACTCGAAGCCACTGGACAAGGTCCTCGCCGACATGCAGCGCACCCGCAACCACATGGCGCTCCTGGTCGACGAGTACGGGGGCATCGCAGGCCTGGTCACCATCGAGGACGTACTCGAGGAGATCGTGGGTGAGATCACCGACGAGTACGACACCGACGAGGTCGCTCCGATCGAAGATCTGGGTGATGGCCGTGTTCGGGTGTCGGCACGGCTGCCCGTCGAGGATCTCGGCGAACTCTTCGACATCGAGATCGACGACGACGAGGTGGAAACCGTCGGTGGACTCGTCGGGCTGGAGTTGGGCCGCGTGCCGCTGCCAGGTGCAGACGTCGAATCCCACGGACTGCGGCTGGTCGCAGAGGGAGGCCCCAATCAGCAAGGGCGTCAACGTATCACCACTGTGTTGGTGACCAAGTTGGAATCTGCCGATGATGACGACGCAGACGCTACCTCGCGGGATGACGACGACGCACGGCGTGATCGACGACGCGGTGACGCCCGTGCGGATTCCGACGCGGGCGCGCTGCGCCGAGTGCGTGACGCCGACACCGACACCGATGGGGAATACTCTGAGCGGAACGGCTCGGACCGCGGCACGTCGGTTCACGCACGCAACGGCAAGGATCACAGGTGACCCAGACACTCGACGACGAGGACAACAAACTCGTCGTGCTCGCCAGGGGAGCGCGCGCCCGCGCGGAGACCGCATCGGGGGCGGCAGTCCGCGACGGTGACGGGCGTACCTACGCCGGGGCAGACGTCGAGACGCGCTCGCTGCAGTTGACGGGTCTTCAGGTCGCGCTCGCGACGGCACTCGGCAGCGGAGCGGCCGAGTTCGAGGGTGCCGTCGTCGTCGGCGGCCGCGCAGACGATCCCGGCCTGGCGACGCTGCACGAGATCAGCCCGTCGGCGCCTCTGATCGTCGCCGACGGAAGCGGCGCCGTCGTCGATCGCGTCGACTCATGAGCGACGAGTTCCGCTCAGGATTCGTCTGTTTCGTCGGCAGGCCCAACACGGGAAAGTCGACGCTCACGAACGCCCTCGTCGGCGAGAAGATCGCGATCACGTCGAATCGTCCTCAGACCACACGGCACACCATTCGTGGAATCGTGAACCGGCCGGACGCTCAGCTGATCATCGTCGACACCCCCGGTCTGCACCGACCGCGCACACTCCTCGGGCAACGACTCAACGATCTCGTCCGCGACACCTACTCGGAGGTCGATGTCATCGGGATCTGCATCCCGGCCGACGAGGCGATCGGTCCCGGTGACCGGTGGATCGTGTCGCAGGTGCGACAGATGGCACCCAAGACGACGGTTCTCGGCGTCGTGACAAAGATCGACCGTGTCACACCCGACAAGGTCGCGGCCCAACTGCTCGCACTGAGCAACCTGCTCGGCAGCGAGTCCGAGGTGGTTCCGGTGTCGGCGACCAGCGGCGCGCAGCTCGACGTACTCACAGACGTCCTCGTCTCGCTGATGGAACCGGGCCCCGCGTTCTACCCCGACGGAGAGCTGACCGACGAACCCGAGCAGGTCCTGATGGCGGAGTTCATCCGCGAGGCCGCCCTCGAGGGTGTGCACGACGAGTTGCCGCACTCGCTGGCGGTCGTGATCGAGGAGGTCATCCCGCGCGAGGACCGACGCCCCGATCAGGCACCGATGGTCGACGTCCACGCGATTCTCTACGTGGAGCGCGACAGCCAGAAGGGCATCATCATCGGACACAAGGGTTCGCGCCTCAAGCAGGTGGGTACCACTGCTCGGGCGCAGATCGAGAACCTGCTCGGCGTGAAGGTCTACCTGGATCTGCACGTGAAAGTGGCAAAGGACTGGCAGCGAGACCCCAAACAGCTGGGACGAATGGGCTTCTGACGGCCGATCTCTTCAGGAGGTACGACGGTGGGCAAGCACGAGGGATCGGACGAATCGGCACCAGCCGACGCGGTCGATTCGACGCAAGACAGTCACGATCAAGACGGTCACGATCACGACAGTCACGATCAAGACGGTCACGATCACGACAGTCACGATCAAGACGGTCACGATCAAGACGGTCACAGCACGGAGACTCTCACCGACGAGAGTGGGTCCGCGCAGACCGGCGCTGACGGATACCCGCACGAGGAGCAGGCGGTCAGCACGATCTCAGAGGTGCTGGGTGCGCCCAAGTTCTGGGTCCTACCGGTGTTGCTCGTCGTCGTCATCATGTCGTTCATGGCGGCGTTGTACATGGGCGCTATCGCCGATCCGGAACGCAATCTGCACGACTTCCCGATCGCATTGGCCAACCAGGACAACGGTGGCGAGGTTCCCAACGCCGACGGCGGGACGGACAAGCAGAACTACGGCGACCAGATCGCCAAGGGCATCATCGACGAGGCGGCGAAGAGCGGGATCGCGGTGCACAAGACCGACCGCACCACCGCGCTGAACGAGTTGAACACGGGCAAGGTCTACGGCGTCGTGATCATCAGCCCGAACTTCACCAATCGGGCTGTGGCACTTGGCCAATCGGCGGTGCTGCAGGCCAAGCCCGAGAAGCTGCCGATCGACATCTACATCAATCGCGGCTCGGGAACGTTCGCCTCAGCCATCACGACACAGTTCTCCGAACGCGTGTCGACGCAGGTCAACAAGCAGGTGGGTGACCAACTCACGCAGTCGGTGAGTGAACAACTCGCGAAGGCAAACGTGCCATTCAGTGGTGCGGCTCAGCTTGCTCTCTCGCAGCCGGTGGACGTGCGGACCGTCGAACCCAATCCGCTGCCCGAGGGCTCCGGGAACGGCTTGTCGGCCTTCTACTACACACTTCTGTTGATTCTCGCCGGCTTCACCGGTGCGATGATGGTGAGCATCGTGGTCGACGCCGCGCTCGGCCAGACGCCCATCGAGTTCGGCCCGTTCTACCAACTGCGTCTGCGACTGCCGATCTCGCGCTGGGGAACTCTCGCCGCCAAGTGGACGATCATGTTGCTGATCGCGTTCATCCAGTCGGCGCTGTATGTCGGGGTGTGTACGGCGGTGGGGACCTCGTTACCGAATGCGTTTGTGTTGTGGACGTATTCGGTGTTGGTGATCTTCGCCGTCGGTGTGTCGGCGGCGTCGGCGATGGCAGTCTTCGGAAACCCGGGTCTGATCCTGAATCTGGTGTTCTTCGTGATTCTCGGCCTGCCGTCGTCGGGCGGCACCGTGCCGCTGGAGGCCAGCCCGCGACTGTTCGCCTGGATCGCGTCCGTCGAGCCGATGCATCTGGTGTACCTCGGGGTTCGGTCGATTCTGTACTTCGATGCCGACTGGGATGCGGGCCTCGGCCGCGCCGTGATCCAGACGATCGTCGGACTGATCGTGGGCGGACTGCTGGGCTGGGTGGGAACCAAGTACTACGACCACAAGGGCTGGCATCGCTTCCCCGGTGGCATGCGGCTCTCGCCGCGGATGGCCAAGATCTTCGACGGCGGTAGCGGCAGTCTCCCGACGATCACCACGCCGGCACCACAGCATGTGGCCGGGGTCGCGGGCGCCAGCGTGCGCAAGCGCGAGGCGTCGACCGGTACTCACGTCGGTGCCCACGAGCGCGAACCGGACGACTCCGGAAGTGGCAGCGGTTAGCGGCATGTCTCGACGGACCATGTCGGTGCCCGGTGGAACAATGGCACGGTGAGGTTCTACCAGGATGAAGCGGTTGTGCTGCGTCAGCACAAGCTCGGCGAGGCCGACCGCATCATCACATTGCTGACCGCGGAGCACGGATTGGTGCGTGCGGTCGCCAAGGGTGTGCGTCGGACGAGGTCGAAGTTCGGTGCCCGGCTGGAACCGTTCGCCCACGTCGACATCCACCTCTATCCGGGACGCAACCTCGACGTCGTCACACAGGTTCATTCGATCCACGCGTTCGCCGACGCGATCGTCGCCGACTACGCCCGCTACACCACGGCGTGCGCCGTCCTCGAGACCGCGGAACGCCTTGCCGGTGAGGAACGCGCTCCCGCCCCACAGTTGCACCGGCTCACCGTCGGTGCCCTCGAGGCGCTGGCAGATGATCGGCGCCCGGGAGGGCTGATCCTCGACGCCTTCCTGCTCAGGGCGATGCACTGCGCCGGCTGGATGCCCGCCTTGGATGTCTGTGCACGCTGCGCTTCGCCTGGCCCGCATCGGGCGTTCCACGTCGCTGCCGGCGGTGCGGTATGCCTGCACTGTCGTCCGCCGGGAGCCGCGACCCCGTCGCCCGGAGTCCTCGATCTCATGGACTCGCTGTACCGAGGGCAGTGGGAGCACACCACGGACGCGACCGAGTCGCTACGACGTCAAGCCAGCGGATTGGTCGCCGCGCATCTGCAATGGCATCTCGAGCGTCAATTGCGCACCCTGCCGCTCATCGAACGCGCAACCCCTCATAGTCTGGTTTCACCGAATGTGAGAGGAGCCGGCGATGGCGCTACGGTCGCGGTCCGCGGCTCGGGATGAACGGGCAAAGCAAGCCGCAGCACAGGAACGACGCGCGGTTCGTCCACCCGACCCGCATCCGAGCGGAGCCACACCACCCGCATTGCCCGCCGAACTGATCCCTCGCCACGTCGCGCTCGTGATGGACGGCAACGGCCGGTGGGCCACCGAGCGAGGGCTGCCACGCACCGAGGGGCACAAGCGTGGCGAGGCGGTGCTCATGGACACCGTCTGCGGCTGCATCGAGATGGGCGTCACGTGGCTCTCGGCGTACGCGTTCTCGACGGAGAACTGGTCTCGCAGTCCGGATGAGGTCCGGTTCCTGATGGGCTTCAACCGCGACGTGATCCGCCGCCGTCGCGATGAGATGAACGAGATGGGTGTGCGCGTGCGCTGGGCCGGACGCCGACCACGCCTGTGGCGCAGCGTGATCAAAGAACTCGAAGTGGCCGAGGAACTGACCAAGGACAACACGGTCATGACCCTCACCATGTGTGTGAACTATGGTGGGCGGGCCGAAATCGCTGATGCGGCAAAGGAGATCGCTCGACGCGCCGCGGCGGGCGAGCTCGATCCCGAGCGGATCACCGAGGCGTCGTTCGCAAAGTATCTCGACGAGCCGGACATGCCCGACGTCGATTTGTTCCTGCGTCCGTCGGGGGAGCAGCGCATCTCGAACTTCCTGCTCTGGCAGTCGGCATACGCCGAGATGGTCTATCAGGAGAAGCTGTTTCCCGACTTCGATCGCCGCGACCTGTGGGCAGCGTGCGTCGAGTACGCATCACGCGACCGCCGCTTCGGCGGCGTGATGACGACGGAGTGAGCGTGAGTGGTCGGTGAGCGATGAGTCGATGAGTGATGAGTCGGGCCCCAATTCCTCTGCCGCGCAACAGGTTCTACTCGAAAGAGTGGCCACGCTCCTGACCGAGATCGGCGACGTCACCGACGCCGACGCCGAATCAGTGGTCGTCGCTGTCGGCTCGACGCGGGCGTCGGTTCGTGTCATCGCGCTGGCCGACGACCTTCAGGTGGTCTCGGTGACACAGTTGCTCGCGCTCAACCTTCCCAACACCGACGCGCTCCGTTCCGACGTCGAAGAACTCGACGCGACGCTGAGCTTCGGTAACCTACGACGTTCCGATCTGACCGGCGTGACCACAGATGTGTTGCAGTACTACACATTTCCGGCCGACGGCCTCACCGACATCCCATTGCTGACGGTGCTGCACATCGTACTGTCCGGCGGCGACGACATCGCCCGTAAGCTCGTCGACGCGAGCTGAACCCCGCCGAACATACTCGCGCCGACTCAAGTCAGCGCGCGGCGCGGCAGTCGGCACACACCCCGAACACCTCGACGGTGTGGTGGATGTCGCTGAAGCCGTGTTCTGCCGCGATCTTCGACGCCCAGCGCTCCACCGGATCTGCCTGCACCTCGACCGTCGTGCCGCACACCCGGCACACCAGGTGGTGGTGATGCACCGACGAACAGTTGCGGTAACGCATCTCGCCCGAACCGTCCCAGAGGGCGTCGATTTGCCCGGCCTGGCTCAGCGCCTGCAGGTTGCGATAGACGGTGGTCAAACCGATCGATTCGCCACGGGCTTTGAGTTGCTCGTGAAGCTCCTGTGCCGAGCGGAAGTCGTCGCCCTCCGACAGTGCGTCGGCGATTGCCGCGCGTTGCCGCGTGGAACGGATTCCGGTGACGGGACGCTCGCGGCCCGTGGTGTCGGTGGTCGCGGCGTTGTCAGTGGTGTCGGTGCTGCTCATCGTTTCGTTTCGTCGCTGTGCGCGGTCGATCGCTGTGTTGTCGCTGCGGCCGTGGTGTTCGTGGCGGGCGCGTCGGGGCCGCTTGTCTGCGGCGTCGGACGAGGTTCGGTTGCGTGTGTGAGGGCGTCGGTGACGATGTGTGCAAGGTGGTCGTCGATCAGCGAGTACATGATCTCGCGGCCATTGCGTTCGCCGCTCACGACGCCGGCGTCCTTCAAAACGCGCAGGTGTTGGCTGACCAATGGCTGGCTCACGCCGAGCGAGCCCACCAGTTCGTGCACGCAGCGGGCGTCTTCCTGCAGTGCCAACACGATGGCGATCCGCATGGGCGATGCGAGTGCCCGGAGCAGGTCGCTGGCAGCCTCACGCGCAGCGACGTCGCGGGCACCGACGCCGCGCGAGCCGAGGCCGTCTGAACACTGGCCGCGAGTTCCCATCTCTCCATCTTAAGGGAAGTGGTTGTCATTTGTGGTCGACGCCCCACTGGTCGCGCTGCTCGGACCGGAGGATGCTCGACGGCGCTGGTCAGGCGTCGTCAGCGGACGGCTAGGCTGTAAGGGTTGCCGGCCAGCGTGCCGGCGAGAAGTTTGTGACCTGTCCCAACGTCCGTGGAGAAAGATCCCTGTGGCCTCCCGCCCGTCGAATGCTGCCCCTGCCAAAGTCGAAGCCGTCGTCAACCTCGCCAAGCGTCGGGGTCTTGTGTACCCGAGCGGCGAGATCTACGGCGGAACACGGTCGGCATGGGATTACGGGCCGCTCGGAGTGGAGCTCAAGGAGAACATCAAGCGGCAGTGGTGGCGAAGCATGGTCACCAGTCGCGACGACGTCGTCGGACTCGATTCGTCCGTCATCCTCCCGCGGCCCGTGTGGGAAGCCAGTGGCCACGTCGAGGTGTTCACCGATCCGCTCGTCGAATCGCTGTACACCCACAAGCGCTACCGCGCCGACCACCTGATCGAGGCGTACGAACTCAAGCACGGACATCCTCCGGAGAACGGGCTCGCCGACATCAACGACCCGGAGACGGGTCAGCCGGGCAACTGGACCGAGCCGCGTGCGTTCAGCGGATTGATGAAGACCTACCTCGGGCCGGTCGACGACGAGGAGGGGCTGCACTACCTCCGTCCGGAGACCGCCCAGGGAATCTTCGTCAACTTCAAGAACGTCATGACGACCTCGCGCAAGAAGCCGCCGTTCGGCATCGCACAGATCGGCAAGAGCTTCCGTAACGAGATCACCCCGGGCAACTTCATCTTCCGCACTCGCGAATTCGAGCAGATGGAGATGGAATTCTTCGTCAAGCCGGGTGAAGACGAGGAATGGCACCAGTACTGGATCGATCAACGCTTCGCCTGGTACACCGATCTCGGTATCAATCCGGAGAACCTGCGGCTCTACGACCATCCCAAGGAAAAGCTGTCGCACTATTCCAAGCGCACCGTCGACGTCGAGTACAAGTTCGGCTTCTCGGGGAACCCGTGGGGCGAACTCGAAGGCGTTGCCAATCGCACAGACTTCGATCTGTCCACCCACGCCAAGCATTCGGGTGAAGACCTGTCCTTCTTCGACCAGGCAACGGGCGAGCGGTACACCCCCTACGTGATCGAGCCCGCCGCCGGTCTGACACGTTCGGTGATGGCGTTCCTGTGTGACGCGCTGACCGAGGAAGAGGTGCCGAATGCCAAGGGCGGCACCGATACTCGTACTGTGCTCCGCCTCGATCGTCGACTCGCCCCGGTGAAGGTGGCGGTCCTGCCGCTCTCGCGCAACGAGAAGCTGTCGCCGAAGGCCAAGGACCTCGCCGCGGAACTGCGCAAGTACTGGAACGTCGACTTCGACGACGCCCAGGGGATCGGAAAGCGTTACCGCAGGCAGGACGAGGTCGGAACGCCGTTCTGCGTAACGGTCGATTTCGACACCCTCGACGATCAGGCCGTGACGATTCGCGAACGCGACACGATGAGCCAGGAGCGGATCGCGCTCGATCGCGTCGTCGAATATCTGGGGAGCAAACTGCTCGGGGCGTGACGTCTACGGTTCGCCAGTCGGTCGTTGGGTAGGCCTGACCTGCGGTGGTCTGTCACAATTGAGAAGAGTTGCCGTGCGCGGTCGGACACGGGGTCCGACCGGGCGGCGAGGAGAGTGAGTGGAGTCGTGGCGGTCAGCGGGAAAGTTGTTCATTACGACACGAACAGAGGTTTCGGATTCTTGGCTCCGGAGTCCGGCGGTGCCGATGTGTTCTTGCACATCAATGACATCGATATCGACGAGGATTCGCTGAAGCCGGGCGCCAAGGTCTCGTTCGACATCGAGGAAACCGACCGCGGAGCCAAGGCGGTCAACGTCGCGGTCACCGAAGAAGCGCCTGCCGACGAGTCGGGATCGGGGCGCCCACATCGTCGCGATTCACACGATCACCACGGTCGGTCGCACGGTTCCGACCGCTCGCATGGAGCCGACCGTCGACGTCCCCGTGGAGGCGGCGGGTCACTCGATGCAGCGGCGTTCACCGAGGAGATCACCGAACTGCTCCTCGACGCCTCCGGTGACCTGACTGCCAAGCAGATCGTCGCCATCCGTCAACGCGTCACCGACTTCGCGGTCGGTCGGGGCTGGGTGCTTGACTAGTACCCCGCTCTCTGGCCTGACCGGTATACCTCCGACTGCTGAGTACGGCGAGGAGGCTGTCGAGCGCATCGTTCGTGAGGGCGCGAAGACAGCCAGCCTGCCCGGTACCAGGACAGATCACCGCAGTGAGTACGCGCGCGACCGTGCGCGCGTACTCCATTCGGCCGCATTGCGTCGGCTTGCGGACAAGACCCAGGTCGTCGGACCACGCGAGGGTGATACTCCGCGCACCCGCCTCACGCACTCGCTCGAGGTGGGACAGATCGGACGCGGGATCGCGATCGGTCTCGGCTGCGAGCCCGATCTCGTCGAACTCGCCGGTCTCGCTCACGACATCGGGCATCCGCCGTACGGGCACAACGGCGAACGAGCGCTCGACGAGGTTGCCGTCGACATCGGCGGGTTCGAGGGCAACGCGCAGAACCTGCGCATCCTGACTCGACTCGAACCGAAACTGCTCGACGCCGACGGTGCTTCCGCGGGGTTGAACCTGACCCGCGCGTCGCTGGACGCCACGCTCAAGTACCCGTGGCTGCGCCGGCCACCGGCCCGCAAGTTCGGTGCGTACGACGACGACGCTGACACCCTCGCGTGGGTTCGCAAGGGTGCGCCGGGCGATCGGCAGTGCATCGAAGCACAGGTCATGGACTGGTCGGACGACGTCGCATACTCGGTGCACGACCTTGAAGACGGGGTCATCGCCAACCGTATCGATCTCCGGTCACTCGGCGATCCTGACGATCAACGCACGCTGGCGGAGATTGGCGTCGCAGAGTTTCCCGAGTTGGAACCGGAACCGCTGATCGACGCCGCGGGCAGGCTCTCGCAAATGGACATCGTGCGTGCAGTCGGGGTGTTCGACGGCAGCCTCGACGCGTCGGTGCGGCTCAAGAGACTCACGAGCGAACTCATCGGCAGGTTTGCGTCCGCCGCCATCACGGGTACCCGCGAGCAGGTCGGTGGGCGCTCGATCGCTCGCTACGACGCCGATCTGACGGTGCCGCCGCTGATCGCTGCCGAGGTTGCGATCCTCAAGACCTTGGCGCTGCGATTCATCTTCTCCAACGAACGCCACAAGTCGCACCAGGCCCGCCAACGCGAGCGTATCCATCGGGTCGCGGGCTGGTTGATGGCCGCGGCTCCTGGCGGACTCGATCCGATCTTCGTCCCGACCTGGCAGGCCGCCGATACCGACGCCGCGCGACTGCGCGTCATCGTCGATCAGATCGCGTCGATGACCGAGGGGCGCCTCGAGCGCATGGACAAGCAGAACTCCGGAGCTCAGGCGCACCTCGGCTGAGGTTCAGACTGGCCGGGCCTCGGCGTGCACCGGCACTCGGGAGCGGCAGGACTCGGATGCGCCCGGAATCGGGATACGCCAGGGTTTCAGAATGTATCGACTAGTTGCGTGTGCATTGTGATTCGCCGCGGTTTGTACAAGCGGATTCTTACGGTATCTGATTTTGGCAAATCTATTTGACGTAAAAGGCAATTCCAATTCGGGTTAACGCGCGTCTGGTTAGCTATCTATGCGTACAGTTTGTTCTGGGAGACCTTCGGGGGCTGTCGAAAGGAATGACGCGGATGGCCCGCCTCCGGAGTCGATTGAGCAACACTGGAATCATTGCATTCTTCGCCTGCAGCATGGTCAGTCTCGCGTTGTTCAGTGGTAGTCCGCGGGCGACCGCGGCGGTTCTGCCCGCCCCGTCGTCGGACACATCGATTTACACGCTCGAACCACTCGACTACAACCTTTTTCCCGTGATGAAAACACTGTTGCGGGGAGCGTGTCTGAAAGCTGGACCGAACTGCACGAAGATCTGGACTCCGGCAGCGCTTGACCCGTCGCATCTGCGGGGAGTGCTCGGCGAGGTTGGTCCGATCTCGATCGGCGCCTTTGCGCTCGACGCTGCATTCCGTAGCGACGGCGACAAGAATGTCGTGGTTCTCGGGTACTCACAGGGCGGACAGGTCGCCGCATTCTGGTTGCGCAACCTGAGCCAGAACGCATCCTCGTACGCGCCGCCGTCGACGACGTCGTTTCTGCTCGTTGGCAACCCGGAGAACACCTACAGCCCGCCCTGGCTGCCGAAGACGCCAACTGACACCGGCTACAAAGTCACCGAGTTGTGGCGGCAGTACGACGGGTGGGCGGATTGGCCGACGCACTTCAACCTCATCGCCTACGCGAACGCCATCGCAGGCATGTTGTACGTCCACCCGTTCGCCTATGTGGACGCCGATCCCGACGATCCGAACAATGTCAGGTGGACCGACGGCAACACCACCTACGTGATGATTCCGTCCCACGACCTCCCGCTGCTGCAGCCGCTGCGATTCATCGGACTCGGGTTTGTCGCAGACGCGCTCAACGATCCGCTCAAAAAGATCGTCGACAGCGCTTACGACCATCCGCAGAGCTCCTCCGACGTCGCAGCCCAAACGCCTTCCGCCACGGCGGCCGACGCGGCGGACTCTGGCGCCGCGACTGCAGCGGCACGCACGACCACGGGTCTGTCGAGAGCCGCAGCCACATCCGAACCGCGAGCGACTGCCCCCGAATCCGTCGACACGACCGAATCCTCGGACAGCTCTGGAACATCCGAAGCTGCAACCGAATCGAGCGTCGTGGAGTCGCCGCCCGCGTCACCGGTGCCCACCGAACCCGCTGTGCCCACCGAACCCGCGGTGCCCACCGAACCCACTGTGCCGAGCAGTCCGACCGTGCCGAGCGGAACGGAGGGGTCGACCGGCTCCGAGGGTGCGACGACTGAGGGCGCGACGACTGGGGCGCCGTCCGAAGCTCCTGCCCGTGCGGCGGATGCCTCAGCGACAGGTGGCGAGTAGCCGTCGATCGGCGACTACTCGTCGGATGAGTTTCCGGCGTCGACGTTGACGGCGTCGAGCTTCTCGGCCAGCGCCCTCTTGGTGACCGCGCCCGTGGTGAATTCGGGCAGTCTGTCGACAGGAACCGAGCCGATCATGGCCAGCAGTCCCGGTCCGTCGGCCTCGGTGACGTCGGGGAACGAGCTTTTGACCAGGTCGGTCAACGCATCCTTGCCGCTGGGGACCGAAACCACCTCGGCGATGGTCGAATTGGTGGTCAGTGGGATGGTGATCTCGTCTCCCTTGACCTCGACATCGGTGTGCAGGCGGATATCGCGACTCGACGCTCCGACGTCGATCCGATACGTCGCGCCTTCGACGACGAAATCGTGGACGCGAATATCCCAGTACGCCAACACATCCCGCGGCACGCTGATGGTGACGCGCTGCTCTTCGCCGGCCTTGACGTCAACGCTGGCGAAGGCCTTCAGTTCGCGCACCGGTCGCGAGACGGACGAGGTCTCGATGCCGGAATAGACCTGCACGACCTCGCGTCCGTCGACGCTGCCGACGTTCGCGACGGTGACCTCGACGGCCAGGCCGTCGGCGGTCTCGGTGACCGCGAGGTCGCGGTAGTCGAAGTCGGTGTAGGACAAGCCATGTCCGAACGGATAGGAGAGGTTCATCTTGCGTGCGTCGTACCAGCGGTAGCCGATGAACAGTCCCTCGCCGTAGGTGACGTGCTGGAATTCGCCAGGAAAGTTCAGGTAGCTCGGGTTGTCCTCGAGGCGCAGCGGGATGGTCTCCGACAGTCGCCCGGACGGATTGACGCTACCGAACAGAACGTCGGCGATGGCGCCTCCGCCTGCCTGGCCGAGAAGCGCACCGTCGAGGATCGCGGGTGCGAGGAGCGGCGCGACGCGGAGCACTCCGCCGCGTGAGAGCACAACGGCCGTACGGGGATTCACTGCCAGAACCGCCTCGGCGAGTTCGAGTTGATCGGCGGGTAGGTCGATGGTGGTCCTGTCGAATCCCTCTGACTCCTGGTGCTCGGCGAGCCCGAGGAACAGCACGACGTTGGTGGCCGATCGCGCCGCGGCGACGGCATCGGAAATGAGGTCGCTGCGGTTCTGGGAATCGTTGTCGTCGGTGGTGTAGCCGGCGGCGTAGACGACTTCCGAGCCTGCATGGCTCTTGATCTCGTCGAGCGGGATGTCGACCTTGGTGGCGTTGACCTTCGACGACCCGCCGCCCTGATAGCGCGGTTGCGAGGCCATCGTGCCGATGACAGCCAGCGATTCGGAGGTGTCGAAGGGGAGAAGATTGTCGTCGTTGCGCAACAACACGATTGCCTCGGCAGCGGCCTCGCGTGCCAGCGCGTGATGGGCGTCGACGTCGAATGTGCCGTTCTCCGAACGGATGTGCGGTGCTGCTCGTTCGACGAGCGCGATCATCCGGTCGGCAGACTCCCGCAGTGCCTGCGGGTCGAGGCGGCCGTCGTCTGCGGCAGCCGCGACGTCGTCGTCGAGTTCGTCGCCCCCGAACGGCATCATCAGGTCGAGTCCGGCGGCCACCGAGCGGACACGGTCGACAACTGCGCCCCAGTCGCTGACCACCACGCCGTCGAATCCCCATGTGTCTCGCAGGATGTCGGTGAGCAGTTCGCGGCTCTCACTCGCGTGGACGCCGTTGATGCGGTTGTACGAGCACATCACCGTCCACGGTCGGGCGGTGCGGACGATGTGGCCGAACGCTCGAAGGTACAGCTCGTGCAGTGTGCGCTCGTCGATCGCGGCGCTCACCCGCATGCGATCGGTCTCCTGGTTGTTGGCCGCGAAGTGCTTGAGCGACGCACCCACGTCGACGCTCTGCACGCCGCATACCCACGCTTCGCCGAATGCTGCCGAGAGAACAGGATCCTCGGAGTAGTACTCGAAGTTGCGGCCGCCGAGTGGGGAGCGTTTGAGGTTGATACCGGGGCCGAGAACAACCGAGACCTGGCGGGCGAGTGCCTCGGTGCCGATGGCTTTGCCGATGCGGGCGGCGAGGTCGGGGTTCCAGGTTTGGGAGAGTCCGACAGCCGGCGGGAAGCAGGTCGCGGGAACGCTCTCCGACAACCCGAGGGCGTCCGACGAGCCCTCTTGTTTACGCAGTCCGTTCGGGCCGTCGGTCATCGCGATCGACGGCAGGCCGCCTTCGGACTTGGTCTGCCAGAAGTTCTTGCCGCTGGTGAGTCGGGCCTGCTCTGCTGTGGACAACGACGGTGTAGCCATAGGTACTCCTCGGTGCGACGACTCGTGCCCCCCGGTCTCGACCGTAGCCGATCCGTCGTCGCAAGCCGGGCGGGTTGGCGCCGGTCCGCGTGCTTGTGGATGTAGCGGACGGCCGAACCGCCGAGGTCACTACACTGGGGACGTGGCAGGCCGAATTCCCGATCGTGACATCACGGCAATCCGTGAACAGACACGTATCGAGGAGATCATCGGCGACTACGTAGCGTTGCGCCCGGCAGGTGCGGACCGGCTCAAGGGGTTGTGTCCCTTCCACGACGAGAAGACGCCGTCGTTCCACGTCCGTCCGCATCACGGTCATTTCCACTGCTTCGGCTGCGGCGAGGGCGGCGACGTCTACAGCTTCTTGCAGAAGCAGGAGCACGTCAGCTTTGTCGAGGCCGTCGAGCAACTCGCCGACCGGCTCGGGTATCAGATCCACTACGAGGGTGGCGGGACGTCGGTCGCACGAGATCGCGGTACCCGTGCACGCCTGGTGGCCGCCAACGCCGCCGCGCAGAAGTACTACGCCGAGCAGTTGCGAACCCCCGACGCCCAGATCGCGCGCGACTACCTCACCGAACGGAACTTCGACGCCGCTGCGGCGTCGACCTTCGGTTGCGGGTACGCACCCGCAGGCTGGGACACGATGACCAAGGCGTTGTTGGCGCAGGGCTTCGAGTTCGCCGAGCTGGAGGCGGCCGGCCTGTCGAAGCAGGGCCGCAAGGGTCCCATCGACAGATTCCACCGCCGTCTGCTGTGGCCGATCCGCAATCTCGGCGGAGACATCATCGGTTTCGGCGCGCGCAAGCTGTTCGACGACGACAACCTCGGCAAGTACATGAACACGCCGGAGACCATGTTGTACAAGAAGTCTCAGGTGTTGTTCGGACTCGATCACGCCAAGAAGAACATCGCCAAGAGTCACCAGGTCGTCGTGGTCGAGGGATATACCGACGTAATGGCGATGCATCTGTCCGGGGTGACGACGGCGGTCGCATCGTGTGGCACCGCGTTCGGTGAGGATCACCTGGCGCTGATCCGTCGACTGATGATGGACGACTCGTACTTTCGCGGCGAGGTGATCTACACGTTCGACGGCGACGCGGCCGGAAAAGCCGCGGCGCTCAAGGCTTTTGAAGGCGAGCAGTCCATCGCCGGCCAGACCTTCGTCGCCATCGCGCCGGAGGGGATGGACCCGTGCGAGTTGCGGCAGAACAGGGGAGACGCCGCTGTCCGTGATCTGATCGCGCGTCGTGTGCCGATGTTCGAGTTCGCGATCAAGGCACTGCTGGCCGGGTTCGATCTGAACACCGCGGAGGGTCGCGTTCACGCCCTGCGCGACACGGTGCCGGTGGTGGCCCGGATCAAAGACGTGGCGCTGCGCGACGAGTACGCCCGTCAGCTCGCAGGCTGGGTTGGCTGGGAAGAAGTCGGGCAGGTGCTCGCGCGAGTCCGTGAGGAGGGCGCGCGCGTCGCCCGGGTGAACGGACGTGCGACGGCATCCGGGCGCGGACGACAGATGCGTCGTGATCGGCCCGAAGCGGAGAAGGCGCCGGGACCCGGGCGACCCAACCCGGATGACCCCCGCCTGTGGCCGCAGCGCGAGGCGCTCAAGGCCGCACTGCAATACCCGGCCATCGCGGGCACCGTCTTCGATTCGCTGCCCGAGGAGTGCTTCACCGAACCCGCGTACACCGTCGTCCGAAATGCGATGTCGGCGTTGGGCGGCACGTCGTCGGGGATGGGCGGCACCGAGTGGATCGACGCCGTCAACCACGAGGTCGACAACCCCGTGGTCGGGCCGATGGTGACCGAACTCGCCGTCGAACCGATGCCGGTCAGCGAGCAGAACATCTCGCGCTACATCGGCAGCGTGCTCGCCCGACTGCAGGAGGTCTGGGTCGGCGCGCAGATCGCCGACATCAAGTCGCGCCTGCGACGCATGGCCCCGGGCGATGACCCCGACGGATATCACGCGGTATTCGGCGATCTCGTGGCGTTGGAGGCGTATCGACGCAGTCTGCTCGAGCAGGCCGTCGACCCTGTCGTCGACGTCGGATGACGGTGGTCAGGCGGCGTTGAGCCTGCCGCCGGGTCGCAGTTCCTCGGGGAACATCGGCCGGTGGGGGTCCTCGGAGTTGTATCGGCAGCCACCGGAGTACGTGTGGGTGCCTTGGCAGCGGTCGGGTGTTGGGCGCGGGCGTCCCCAGATATGGTCTGCACTCATCGGCTCGCCTCCTCGGGCTCGGACAGTGGGCGACGGCGGCGCTGCGACAGCGAAGCGACCGGGATTCTCGGCTCGATGGCCTACCGAAAGTATGGGGCGACACCTGACCGGTCGGCCAGTTGACGCGAGGTTTCACTCGTGGTTGCGCGAATGTGGGTCGTGTCACCGGGCGGGCGGTTGGGGTGCTGAGGCTGGGCTGCGCGCAGAAAGTAGGGGAAAGAACTCTTCCCGCAGTTGCTGACCTTTGCGCCAGAAGTTGCGCGGGGAAATCGAAGAGACCCGCGGAAAGAACGCTTCCCCTAGTTTCTGCGCCCCGGGACCTCAGCTGCTCGACGCCGCGCCGGTGCTGCTCGGCGCCGGGCGCCCCGCAGGAAGTGGGGGAGAGAACCCCTCCTGGTAACGGCAGCAGGGGGACGGAGACGACCCGCGCGAGCCTGGGCGAGGAGGCCGTGGGGTAATCTGCCACCGGGCACGTGCCCGAACGGGGCGGTAGCTCAGTTGGTTAGAGCCGCGGACTCATAATCCGTAGGTCGCGGGTTCGAGCCCCGCCCGCCCCACCACATTTGGTGATTCAGTTGCGCACCCGCTCGCGCGTAGCACCACTGAGAACGTCATACCCGCGATGCCACATCCACTCGAGCGGCCCGCGCTCGTGATGTGCCAGCCACAGGCGCGATCCCACCATCAGCAGTCCGGCGATCACGAGGAACAGCATCACGGTGACCGGGACAACCGTGGTGGAGTCGAGTTTGGCCGCAAGGCCGAGTCCCCATCCGTAGCAGACCGCGCCTGCGAGCGCGTTCTGCAGGACGTAACACGTCAGGGCTGTGCGTCCTACGGGAGCGAGTGCACGACCAATAGCACCGGGTGCACGTCCGTCGACGTAGAACTGTGCCACCCATGCCAGGATGCCGAACGCAACGATCGGGGCAAATCCGTAGCGGCCGAGGACGAGCCCGGCATCGCCTCCGAAGAGGCCTGCCGCAAAGTCGAGTGGCAACGCGATCGCGCCTGCGATCATCAGTCGACTCCGGAGCGCGGCACCATGCGGTTCGAGCACACCTGCGCGCAGTAGTGCCGCTCCCGCAAGGAACAGCGCGATGGACATCGGCAGGATGAAGATCACTTCGCTTCTGAACAGCACCAGGTGTTCGGCACGGAAGGCGACGAGTTCGAAGAAGGAGCCATCGGCATACGGATTCGGTGAGAGTTGTTGTTGCGCAACGGTAGTAGGAGTAGTGGTGGCGAGCGCCCACACCACTAGCGTCAGTAGCACAACGTGTATGCCCGCTGCGGTGAAGAGCGCGATCCGTTGGCGACGGATGCTCATCGCGAGGAGATAGGCGACGATGAGCCCGGTGACCGCGTATCCCGTCAGCACGTCGAACTCGGTGAAGAGGAAGTAGTTCACGGTGCCGTCGATGAAGAGCAAGATTGCGCGCCAGTAGTACTTGCCGGGCCACCTGTGCCCGCGTCTGACGGCGGAGCGTTGCTGGATGGCGAGCCCGACGCCGAACATGATGGTGAGTAATCCCAAGAACTTGCCCTGGGTGATCTGCTGCAGCACGGACTGCACGGTGCCCCAGGTGCCCGACGCCTCGTTGGCGCCCAGGATGTAGCCGATCAGGCCGTCGACATTGGTGAAGATCCAGATGTTCGTGCCGAGGGTTCCCAGGATCGCGATGCCGCGCAGGACATCGAGGGAGACGTGTCGTCGTGTGTCGCCCATGCTGTGCTCCAGTCGTCGGAGTAGGTGATACGAGTGTGCTACCAAGGCTTGGTGGATAAGCTAACACGAGTGAGCTAGCATAAGTCAATGCCCAAGCTGATCGACCACACCGAGAGGCGCTCCGAAATAGCTGAGGCGCTCTGGCGGATTGCGTTGCGGGAAGGGGTATCTGGCGTTTCGATTCGCGAGGTTGCCGCCGAGGCGGGCATCTCTACGGGTTCGCTGCGTCATGTATTCGCCGACAAGGAGGAGTTGCTCGAATTCTCCATGCGGTTGATCTACGACCGTGTCGCCGCACGGATTCAGGAGCGGGCACGCATCCGCGATCCGCTGCGCCGTGCCGATGCCATCCTGGCCGAGCTACTGCCGTTCGACGACAATCGGCGCGTCGAGATGCATGTGAACCTCGCGATGGTGACGGAGTCCGTGGCCCATCCCGGCCTGGCGACTGCGGCGGTGGAGGCACACGAGGGTCTGCGCGCACTCTGCGTGCGGGTGCTCTCAGATCTGCGCGAACATGGTCTCGTCGACGGCGATCGCGATCTGGACGCCGAAGCCCTACGACTGCACGCCCTCATCGATGGCCTCGCCATGCACCTCCTGCTCGCGGGCACCGATTCCCGAGATCAGACCCGCGCCGCGGTGAGCGAGCATCTCGCCTCGCTCAAGCACCCGCAAACGCCCTGAGGCGTGGCAAGGCGGCCCTGCACGGCACCCCTGTGACCAGTCGTTTTGTCCTGACGCGAGTCGATACGCTAGAGTCAGCGTTCGGTTCTGGTGCTGTTCGCGGCGCCCGGATCACGAGCAATCCCCCATAGCTCAATTGGCAGAGCATTCGACTGTTAATCGAACGGTTACTGGTTCGAGTCCAGTTGGGGGAGCAGAAAATATGCAGGTCAAGCGCCCTTTTAGGGCGCTTTTCCTGTTTCATGCCCTGGGGTGCCCTTCCGAGGCTCCTGGGAGGGTCCAGAATGTCGGTCCCCAGTCCTATGCTGCGGCTCATGACCAACGAGAGCCCCGTCGCCGCCGAGCACGCTTTCCAACTCCCGGATTGGCTGGCCTATTCAGTTGCCTTGGCGACGACGGTCGGCGTGCTCGTGGCGTTATTCGTCGCCTTTTGGAATGTCAGCAGGAACCGGAGGGAGCGCGAGGAGTTGCGTGCGGCCCAGGCCCGCAAAGTAGTTCCGGCGGCTACTCACTCCGAGATCCTCGGGGCGAGAATGTGGGTCCTCGCGGTCCTCAACCGATCCGAGGCTATGGTTCGCCACTTGAGCGTCGAGGTCGTTGGTTACGACGCCGAGGGCCAGATCGTAGAGAACGCGACCGAACTGGCCGACGACAAGGTGGATCTGTCGCAAGCGTTCTCCAAGGCAATGCCTCCAGGGTTCGCCAAGCTGATGGATATGGTCTTGAACCCGATGCCGGCGATGGACCCTAGCCGGGTCCTCAGCTCGGAGCAGCTCGCCGCCATGCAGAGGCGAGGGCCATTTCCCGCGCACATGCTCGCGGCCCAGCAGCAACCCAACCCCAAGGCCGAGCTACAGCAGGCGATCGGCGCCATCTTCACTTCTGAGTGGCCGACGACACTCACACCAACCCGTGAGGTTTCGATGGCGGTGCAGGCCGTCGAGGCGGTGCGCACACTGACAGTGACAATCTCGTTCGAGGATGAGGCGGGCTTTCAGTGGCGACGAACTGACGACGGAATGCCGGAACTGATCAGTTCCGGGGCGAAGTGGCTGCGCTGGCCGTGGTCGCGATGACAGACACGATCAAGCTGGAGGACATGACGACCGACCCGCAGACCAATGATCTGGGAACCGTCCGTGTGGAAGTTCTCGGGCGTAGCGACTACCTGACGCCCGGACAGGCCGCGATCCTTGAAGAGCTCCCCGCCTATCTCCACGCGGAGGGCGTCGGGACTGAGGCCGTCTATTTTCGAGAGCCCGGAGGAATGGGCTTCGGTCTCGAAACCATCGCACTGTTCGTCGTCACCAGCGGTGCAGCCGGGTTCATTGGCGGGGCCGTGTGGGACGGCACCAAGGCCACGGCCCGAGCGGCCATCGCGTGGGCGCGGGAGCGTATCCGACGGTACCGCGACGAGCGCGGGGACGACCTCCACGACGACGAGGACCCGGTGGTGCGGGTGAACATCTACGGGCCTATCGGCGCCGTGCTCCGCATCATTGAGGTGCGGGAGAGTGGCGTCGATGATCCGATCGGGGACAACGAAACCGAGTAGCCAAACGACGAACGCCCCACCGAGATTCGGTGAGGCGTGCGACGGACGCAAAGACGATCAAGTCCCGAGCCGTGCGAGGTCATCTCGCTGTCGAACACGCAGCCGATACTGACGCCGCTGTCGTCTCCCCGGAGTCCCACGCGAAACCTCCAGTGCTAGAACGAGATCTGGCATGTCTAGGCTGTTCAGAGCGTTGAATGGCCAGGTAGGCGGGATATTCTGGCGCGGCGTCGAAACTAATTCGAGTCCAGTTGGGGGAGCACTGAAGAGCCCGCCACCTGCACAAACAGGTGGCGGGATTTTTCGTTCCGGCCGCACCCACCCAATACCCACCGGAAATCCCGGGAGGGGAACACGAGATCATTGTTGGTCGGCAGGCCGCGGCCAATCCGGCGGCGCAGCGCGGTCGCGGTGAACGACAGCAGCGCCAGTGCGCGATACGGACTCATTCTCCGGCCCACGCAGTCAGACGCTCACTCGTGCCCGGTGACCTCGATGACGTTGACCTTGACTTCGGGGGCGGTCGTCGATCCGCCGAGGGTGGTGTCGTAAGTCTTTGTTCCCCACACACGCACCCACATGGTGACAATGTCACCCTCGACGACGTTGGCGAACACGCCGTTCACGCCCTCCTTGGCAATGGTGTTGATCGTGTAGTAATCGGCAGGCTGCGCCTCGGTGGAAACGCGGATGTAGTCGTCGCCGGTCACCGAGTCGGCTTGCGTCACTTTGCCGTAGATGACGACCTTCTCGCCGAGGTGTGCGTCGGGGTTCTTCGCGATCAATTGCCAGTCGCGATCGCCGATGTTCTTGAACTGAGTCTTGTCCTGTTCTCGCGCGGTGGCCTCGGCCATCGCCGACGACATCGCCGCCGATGACCGTGAGGCTTCGGCCGCGTCGACGGGGGTGCTGGTCGTGGGAGTCTCATGCTCCGCCGGCGTGGACTTGGTCGTCGCGCTGTTCGTCTTGTCAGGCGCTGGCGCTTGCGAAGTAATCACCACGGCGACCACCAGCGCGACTAGCAGGAAGGCGAAGGCGCCCGCAAGCCACCAGCCCACGCCCGTGGAGCGCTTCTGCTTCGCCGGCGGTACCGGCGCAGCACGGGTTTGTGCGGTCCAGGCATGGCCATCCCACCACCGCTCGACTTGAGGCGTCTGCGGGTCGCGATACCAACCCGGCGGCATTGGCTGCTGCTGCGTCATTCGCGGAGCATACGCGAGGAGTTCCCGGTCTGGGTGTCGGCCGATCAGGCTACGCGAAGGCCACACCGCTTCAATACTCATCTCGGTCGCGCAGCGGTCTGAGTCCAGTTGGCGAACAGAGGTAGAGCCGGAAATGCCCGGCATCCGCCGGGACTTTCTTGTTTTCCTCCGGTATCGCCGGATTCGACCAAAGACCCTGGCACCGGCGTTGTGCTCGTTCTAACGTAGATCGCGACCAAGCTTCCGTCGAAGCGCGACGGAACTGTCGAGGAGGTCAACGCCATGTCAGCGCATTCACCGCTCTTCTATGTCCTTCCCGGTTTGGCAATCGCAATGGGACTCATCTTCGCCGCGGCAGGTATCGGCGACATCGCCAACTATGGTGGCGGGGTCGCCGCATGGCTGTACACGATCTTCGGCTTGGCGGTCGTGGTCGTCGGGGCCGGCGTGGTCGCAGTCGGCAAGGGCGGTTCGTCGGAGTAGCGTCCCGCCCGGCGGGAATTTTGCGGGTGTCCGATTTGCTACTATTGACATAGTCAATGCTGACACCCGGACGAGGCGCGCCGTACCCGGCCAGCGACAAGACGGCGCTCGGAGGTTCGACGTCTCGTGTCGTGGATCGTGTTGATCATTTCTGGTGTGCTGGAAGCTGTCTGGGCTACTGCTCTCGGCAAGTCCCAGGGGTTCACCCAAATTGTTCCCACAATTACTTTTGCCGTTGCGCTGATCGGATCGATGGCCGGTCTGGCTTATGCGTTGCGGGAGTTGCCAACTGGCACCGCCTACGCGATCTGGGTGGGTATCGGTGCCGCGTTGACCGTGACATACGCGATGGTGACCGGCGCGGAATCGGCGTCACTTGTCAAGGCGGGCTTGATCTTTCTCATCATCGTCGCAGTGGTCGGGCTCAAGCTCGCCCACTGAGTGCTGGTCCGCAAAGCTGGGTGCCGACGCTCGGCGAAGGAAATCACTAGCCTCGGGTTCATGGCGATGAACAAAGAAGAACGGCAAGCATTTCTCGCGCAGCCGCACATCGGCGCGCTCTCGATCGAGGCGGGTGCCGACCGCGCGCCTCTCGTGGTGCCGATCTGGTACCAGTACAGTCCCGGCGGCGACCTGTGGTTCCTGACAGGTGCGGAGTCACGCAAGATCTCGCTACTGCGTGCTGCGGGGCGCTGCACGGTGATGGCCGAGGTGCTGTCTCCGACGATCGCGTACGCCGCGGCGTCGGGTCCGGTGATCGATATCGTCGACGGAACCAAGGACGATCTCACCGAGATGGCCGCGCGGTATCTGCCTGCCGACAAAGTCGCGGGCTACGTCGAGTTCGCCTCCTCCGAGCATGGTTCACAAACGAAAGTCGTTGTGCGGCCGCAGCAGTGGGTCGCTTCAGACCTGGGTTCGATCTGAGTCGGTCGTACCCCAGATGCCGCTCTGTTCGAGGTGGTGCGTCAAACGTGCTGCGCCATCAATGAACTGGCGACGCGTCTGCACCACTGCCTCGTCGATGTCGACCGAACGGTAGGCGTCGACCAGCCGTTCATGGCTGTCGACCGCTGTGTGGCCCCACTCGGGGTCGTTGGCATAAAGCCGCGCCGGTGTGTAACGAGTGGCCGCGAGGAGGAACCATGCCAACTTGGTGCCTCCCGCGATGACGTTGTGCGCGCGGTGGAATTCGAACTCGGCCTCGATGACGCCGTCGTCGTCGCCACTCGCGACAGCCGCGCGCAGTCGTCGGGTCCACCACTGCAATTCGTCGAGATCGTCGGATGTAACGGCGGACGCGGTGCGCAGCGCGAGCCGCACCGCAATCTCGCCCTGCAACCAGAACAGGTCGTCGACGTCGACGCGGTCCAGCGGGCCCACGCGATATCCGCGATGCGGCTCGAGGTCGACCATGCCCTCGCCACGCAGGGTCAGCAGCGCCTCGCGCACGGGGGTCACGCTGACACCCAACTCGGCCGCGACGTCGTCGAGTCTGATGAACTCACCCGGCCTGATGTCGGCCGTCATGATGCGGTGGCGCAGGTGTGCGGCGACCTCTTCGGACAGTTGAGGGCGCCGAGGAATCCGCCGCGGCGCCCTCGACCCGTCAGAGTCCGAAGGTCTTGCCGATGATGTCGCGCTGGATCTCATTCGTGCCACCGTAGACCGTCGAGATGATCGCACCACGCATCAAGCGCTCGGCGTCGAATTCCGTTGCGTAGCCGTAGCCGCCCATCATCTGCATGGCATCGATGGTCATGCGCTTGGAGGTTTCGGTGGCTTTGAGTTTCGCCATCGACGCCTCGCGGGGGAAGAGTTTTGTGGGGTTGTCGTCCGCGAGTTGAGCCACCGAATAGACGAGTTGCTTGGTGCACTCGATCTCGGTCGCGAGATCGGCCATGCGATGCCGCAGAACCTGGAACGACCCGATGGGACGTCCGAACTGTTTGCGCTCGGTGATGAACGCCAGGGTGTCGGCGAATGAGCGCTCGGCCACACCGAGTTGCATGGCTGCGAGGATGAGCCGCTCGGTGTTGAGTCCGGCCATCAGTTGATTCCAGCCATTGCCAACCTCGCCGACGACCGCGGAGTCGGGCACCCGACAGTCCGTGAAGTAGAGGTCGTTGACCTCGCGACCGCCGAGCGTGTCGATGCCCTTGATCTCCAAACCCGGTGTGTTGGCGGGGATGTGGAACTGCGTGATTCCCTCGTGCTTCTTGCCGGTGGTCGACGTACGGGCAATCAGCAAGATCGATCGCGCGAAGTGCGCATTGGAGCACCAGGTCTTCTGTCCGTTGATGACCCACCCACCGTCGACCTTCTCGGCACGGCAGGTGAGGTTGGCAACGTCGGAACCCGCCTCGGGCTCCGACATCGAGATCGAGAGCGCGTCACCGTTGACGACGCCGGTCAGCACTTCCTTCTTGAGCTGGTCGTCGGCGAACCGGTTGTAGGCCAGGGCGGTGATGAAGGTGGGGCCGATCCCGCCGATGGGTGCCATGCCACGCATCGCTTCTTCGAGCAGGATGCACATCTCGACGTTGCCCGCGCCCGACCCGCCGTAGGTTTCGGGCAGCATGATGCCCGCCCAGCCGAGGTCGGCCATCTTCTGGTAGAGCTCGCGCGAGTGCAACTCCGTCCCGACCTTGGTGTAGCGATTGCGCTGGTCGCGGGTCCCGACCTCGCGCTGGCAGAAATCGGCGACCGACGTTGCGAATGCGCGCTGTTCCTCAGTGAAGTTCACTGCTGTCCTCTCGATTGGCGAAGCCTGTAGGCGGCCTGGGCAAGATCATATATGTGATATGTCGGGCCGTGGTCTGGACCACATAATCGATGGCTAGATTGGTTGCCATGCCCAAATCGCGTATCCCGTCCGACGACGGCGTGCAGACCGACGTGGCGCGCACGTCGGGCGCCGACGTTTCGCCGCTCGACGGCGATGAGTTCCTCGCGGCGAATCGCAGTAAGCGTGAGCAGTTGCGCGCCGAGGCCGCCGACCGGGTGCCGCGCAAACTCGACACCACGAAGAGAGGCGGCGCGCGAGCCGATGCAGAGGAGGCCGCCGGACGAGTGAAGCGACCGGGTCGTGGACGGGTACTCGTCGGAGTACTGGCAGCGCTCGTGGTGGTTCTCGCGATCTCGACCGGAGTTCTCGCGTACCTGTACGCGCAGGCAGATCGCCGAGTGTCCGACGCCGGGCCGTCGGAGGCCGATCGCACTACGGTGCTCGACACCGCGCGTCGCTACGCCGTCGAGCTGACCACCTACGATCCCGCCGACTATGCCGATCTCGATCGTCGGATCAGCAAGATATCCACTCCCGAGTTCAGTAAGACCTACATAGCGTCGTCGCAGGACGCGCGTGAGGGCAACGCGAACGCCAAGGGAGTGTCGACGGCGAAGGCGCAGCGCGCGGGGATCGAATCCATGACCGCCGACCGTGCGGTGGTTCTCGTGGCGTTGGACCAGACGGTGAAGTCGACGGAAATCGCCGCGCAGGTTCCCGACGGCATCCCGTACCAATCGCGTGTCGAGGTCACGCTCGCCAAGAGGAACGGCACCTGGTTGCTCGACGATCTGGCGACCGTCTGACATCAGGCAGCCGGCACGTCAACGCCGCTGCTGGGAGCCTACGAGGATGGCGCAGCCGATCGCGGTGACCTGCTCGGCGGTTGGCGGGCGGCGTAGTCGGAGCAGATCCGAGATGACACTCAGCGCCGCGTGCACGAGGAAGCGCGCCTGTCCGCGAGTGATCGCATCGCCGCGATCGCGGGTGACCCATGCGGCCCACTCGTCGACGTTGGCGCGTTGTTGGCGGCGCAACGCGCTGCGTTCGGCCGGGGCCAGGTGTCCGAATTCGCTCAGGTACACCGTCAGAAGTGCGTTGTCGTGCACGAAGAGTCGGACATACCGTGCGACGAGCGACTCGAGCGCGGCGCGATTGGTCGTCGACGCCGCAAGTGCGTCGGAATTGGCGGCGCTGACGCGGTCGGAAGCTCGCCAGAATGCTGCCGAGAGGATCGCGGCCTTGCTCTCGAAGTGGCGGTAGACGCCGGATGCGGGAATGCCTGCAGCAGAAGCGATCTCGTCGATCGTGACGTCTCGGAAGCCTTTGGTGGCGAAGAGCGAGATCGATTCGGAGAGTACGAGTTCGCGTTTGGAAGCCGGTGCCAACCCGCGCTGCGGGGGATGGTCGGGTGAGTCGGTGACGCTTGTCGGCGCGATGTCGGCCAAAGAGAGCGCGCTGGTGACGAGAAGTCGGCGAATGTCGCGGTCTGCCAACGTAGTTCGATGCGTGGTGGGACTCGCCACCACACTGATCATCGCCGCGACGAGAAGGTCGGCGTGGGGACGGGGGATGCTCGGACGCGTATCGAGAAGTGCTGCGCGGATTCGCCGATGCTGGTTCACCAAAACGGTTTTCACCTTTGTGGCGTCGTCGCCGTCAAGGTAGCGCTGATCCCAGCGATAGAGGCCGCCGGTCCTGCGGTGGTCGATGGCCGACTGTGCAAGGGCGGTCAATGCCGACTCGAGATCGCTCGCCGACGCCTCGAGCGCCGCGGTCAGCGCGTCGGCGAGTAACCCTGTGGCCTCGGCGAAGAGTGCGTACTTTGTCGGGAAATGACGGTAGAGCGCGGGAGTGGAGATTCCGACGATCACGGCGATCTCCTCGAGGCGTACCGCGTGGTACCCGCGGTCGCTGAACTCCTGAGCCGCGGTTCGCAGAATCAACACTCGCCGGTCGGCGGGTCGTCGACGTGGGGGTGCGCCTCCGTCGGTCAGGCGGTTGTCAGTCGAGGGCTGACTGCTCATCGGTCCAGAGTAGGGCGTGATCGTCTTCGCCAGAGAAGAAATTGCCAAATCGTCTAAAACTGGTGGTAGTAGCGGTGTGGCAGTGCACTAAGTTAATCCCGATTCCTGTGTTGTACGTCTCACTGACATGTATGGTTGCGGCATGAATCACGTGACGGGCAAGCGATGGGGCAGGCCGTGTCTGACAGTCGGGTGACTGGGTCTGACAGTCGGGTGACCGGCGGCGCGGCGTCTGGCACGTCGGTCAGCACCGGAATCAGGACCGAGGTCGACGACCGCGGGATCGCCCGGATCACGATCGATCGCCCGGAGCGGATGAATGCGCTCAACGGCGACGCCTCGAGTGCGCTGATCGACTTCCTCACCACCCGATGCCCCGAGGCCGATATACGCGCGGTGATCATCGACGGCGCAGGGGGAAATTTCAGTACCGGCGCCGATATTCGCGACATCGCGGCCCGGGCGTCGGAGAACGGAGGCATCGACGAACGAAGTGCCGCCTCCGTGATCGGTGGGGGTTCGGCGTTGGCTCGTGCCGTTCGTTCCGTCGAGGTTCCGGTTGTCGCCTCAATCGATGGCGCCGCGGTCGGGATCGGGGCATCGCTGGCGTTCGCCTCCGACCTCATCTTCGCTACCCGACGCTCCTACTTTCTCTTGGCGTTCACCAACATCGGGCTCATGCCCGACGGCGGCGCGACCGCGACGGTTTCGGCCGCCATCGGGCGGCCGCGCGCCAACCGGATGGTCCTCCTCGGCGAAAAGCTGCCTGCGGCAGAGGCATTCGACGCCGGCCTGATCAGCGGACTCGTCGACGACAGGGCCGCACTCGACGCCGAGATCGCCGGCGTCGCCAAGCGATTCGCGCAGAGTTCGACGCAGGCGTTGCGTCTGGCGAAGGCTGCGCTCGACGCGAACACGCTCGCGGGGTTCGAGTCGACCCTCGAACGGGAGACCAGCGGACAGACTCAACTGCTGCAATCCGACGAATTCCAGGCGGCCATCGCCGCATTCACCACCGCACGCCGACACTGACGTTTCGAAATCAACGTCGAGAAATTCAAGGAGAGTTCCATGACCGCGACCGTCGACTCGGGGCAAGATCTCAACACAGAACCGCTGCGGTCCCGCCGCAACCACTGGAACAACCAGGTCCGCAGGCATGCCCTGATGCAGCCAGATGCCCCCGCGCTCAAGTACCTGGGTGAGACGACGACGTGGAAGCAACTCGACGAGCGCACCACTGCGTTCGCGGCGGCACTGAGTCGTCGTGGCGTCGGGTTCGGCGACAGGGTGCTGATGGTCCTGCTCAACAGGACCGAGTACGTCGAAGCGATCTTGGGGGCCAACATCATCGGCGCCATCCCGGTGCCGGTGAACGTGCGGATGAGCCCCGCCGAGATCGCCTATCTGGTGACCGACAGTGGTGCGCGGACGATCATCACCGAGACGTTGCTCGCCCCACTTGCCGATGCTGTTGTGGCTGCGACCGGAGACGTCGATCAGGTGATCGTGGTGGGCGGCTCGGACAACGAGGCCCATCTCGACTACGCCGCTCTCGTCGCCGAGGACGCATCCGACCTCCCGGAGATCGACATTCCGGAAGAGACCGTCGCACTCATCATGTACACGTCGGGCACCACGGGAAAACCTAAGGGCGCCATGCTGACTCACACAAATATGCAGTCCCAGGCACTCACCTGCCTGCAGGCGCTGCATACCAGCCGCGACGACATCGGCGCCGGTGTGGCGCCGATGTTCCACATCGCCGGTATCGGAGCGATGGCGCCGCTGTTCTACATGGGCGCGACGTCGGTCATCCATCCGCTCGGCGCGTTCGATCCCGACCAGATGCTCGACATGTGCGAACGCGAGGCCATCACGTCGATCTTCCTGGTGCCCGCCCAGTGGCAGGCAGTGTGCGCGGCGCAGCAGGCACAACCACGCGACGTGAAGTTCCGCGTGATCAGTTGGGGCGCTGCGCCCGCCTCGGACACCGTGCTGAACGCGATGAACGAGACCTTCCCCGATGCGCTCAACGTCGCGGTTTTCGGACAGACCGAGATGTCGCCCATCACATGCGTTCTCGACGGCGCCGACGCGCTGCGCAAGCTCGGATCGATCGGCAAGGTGGTTCCGGCGGTCACCGCACGCGTCGTCGACCCGATGATGAACGACGTCGCCGACGGCGAGGTCGGGGAGATCGTGTACCGCGGGTCGAACATGATGCTCGGGTATTGGCAGAACCCGCAGGGCACCCAGGATGCCTTCCGCGGGGGCTGGTTCCACTCCGGCGACCTCGTGCGCCGCGACGACGAGGGTTTCCTCTACGTGGTCGACCGCGCGAAGGACATGATCATCTCGGGCGGCGAGAACATCTATTGCGCCGAGGTCGAGAATGTCCTCTACGGCCATCCGAGGATTTCCGAGGCGGCCGTGATCGGACGGGCCGACGCGAAGTGGGGCGAGGTGCCGGTCGCCGTGGTGGTGACCGTCGACGGTGCCGACCTCACCCTCGAGGAGATGGAGCCGTACCTCAACGAGAACCTCGCGCGGTTCAAGCAGCCCAAGGACATCGTTCTCGTCGAAGAACTGCCCCGCAATGCGGGCGGCAAGGTCGTCAAGCCGCGTCTGCGCGAAAGCTACGGCAGCAAGGACGCGGGTCTCGCGAACTGATCGCGCCACAAGAAGTAGAACACGTTCCATTTTCGACTAAAAGTGACTATCGTCTCAGTAGGACGCCGGGCCCGTGCCGTCACATGCGGCGCGGTCGGCGTGTACGACGACAAGCGGAGGACATGATGAAGACCAAGGGTGCCCTGCTGCGAGAACTGAACTCGCCGTGGGAGATTGAGGAAATCGAGATCGGCGAGCCCCGAGCGCACGAGATCAAGATCCGGATGGAAGCCGCCGGGATGTGCCACTCCGACCATCACTTGATGACCGGTGGTATTCCGCTGGGCGGCTTCCCGATTCTCGGCGGCCACGAGGGTGCGGGTGTCATCGAGGAACTCGGCGAGGGTGTCACCGATTTCGAGGTCGGCGACCACGTGGTCCTGTCCTTCATCCCGTCCTGCGGCAAGTGTCCGTCGTGTCGGTCGGGGCTGGCGAACCTGTGCGACCTCGGCGCGCTGCTTCTCCAGGGAGAAGCGGTGTCGGACCACACCTTCCGTATCCACACCGCGAAGGGTGAGAACGTCTATCCGATGACGCTGCTCGGTACCTTCTCGCCGTACATGGTGGTGCACGAGGCATCGGTGGTGAAGATCGACAAGGACATTCCGTTCGAGGTCGCCGCGCTCGTCGGTTGTGGCATTCCCACCGGCTACGGGTCGTCGACGCGTAGTGGCGATGTCCGACCGGGCGAAGACGTCGCGATCGTCGGTGTCGGCGGCGTCGGAACCGCGGCACTGCAGGGGGCGGTCATCGCGGGAGCGCGCAACATCTTCGCGATCGACCCGGTCGAGTGGAAGCGTGAGCAGGCACTGAAATTCGGTGCGACGGCAGCGTTTGCGTCGATCGACGAAGCCGCGGGAGCGATTGCCGAGACCACTCACGGTGCGATGTGCCGCAAGGTCATCGTGACGGTCGGAGAGGTGAACGGCAAGGACGTCGACAGTTGGATGGGCATCACCGCCAAGGCGGGCACCTGCGTGTTGACCGGTATGGGCAACATGCTCGACACCGAGGTGACGCTCAATCTGTCGATGCTCACCCTGCTGCAGAAGAACCTGCAGGGCAGCATCTTTGGCGGTGCCAACCCCAAGCTCGATATCCCGCAACTGCTTTCGATGTACAAGATCGGCAAACTCAACATCGACGACATGATCACCCGGCAGTACCGGCTTGATCAGATCAACCAGGGCTACCAGGACATGCTCGACGGCAAGAACATTCGCGGAGTCATCCGCTACACCGACGACGATCACTGATCATCGTCGACCGGTAACGTAGGTCCCCGTGAGTGTTCTCGAGGCCCTCGACTCCTGGCCGGTCGACAACGTCGCCGCGGCAATCGTCACCACCGAGGGGGTCGTCGCGCACGGCGACACCGCCCGCATCTACGAGCTCGCCTCGGTCACCAAACTTCTGGTGGCCGAGGCGGTTCTCGTTGCGGTGGAGGAGGGCGCCGTCGAACTCGACGACGCGGCCGGGCCGCCCGGCGCGACCATCGCTCATCTACTCGCACACGCATCGGGACTCGCTTTCGACAAACGAGAAGTCGAGGCGCCGGTGGGGGAGAAGCGGATCTACTCGAGTGCCGGATTCGAGGTGCTTGCCGAGACCGTCGAGGCCGCAACAGAGATCGCGTTCGCCGACTACCTCGCCGAGGGGGTCTGTGCGCCGCTGGGACTCTCGTCGACGACGCTCGACGGACCCGCCGGCCACGGAGCGCGATCGAGTGTCGACGATCTTGCCGCTCTCGCTGCGGAGCTGCTGCAACCACGACTGCTCTCGTCCGACCTCGCCGACTCTGCGCACTCGGTGTGGTTTCCGGGTCTCGACGGCTTTGTGCCCGGCTACGGCAAGCACAAGCCCAACGACTGGGGCCTCGGATTCGAGATCCGATCGCACAAGTCGCCGCACTGGACGGGCACACGCAACTCGCCGTCGACGTTCGGGCACTTCGGACAGTCGGGAACCTATCTCTGGGTCGACCCGGAGCTCGCCGCAGCCTGTGTCGTGCTGACGGACCGGCCATTCGGTGCCTGGGCCAAGCCGCTGTGGACCGAGTTCAACGACGCCGTCGTCGACACGCTCGTCGCAGACGACTGACGCGACGGTCGGGCGGGTGAATCAGTAATTCACACCAATCACCTTCGGAAACTAGCGCAACACGTACAACATCAGGCACAATAAACAACACGAGTGTGATATCCGCTGTCGCGAGGTGTGTTGGGGAAGACGTTCCTCGTCGACAACGGAGGTGAACAAGGTGCGCAACCTGAATCAGTTTGCGGACATGACGACCGGAGTGGTGTACATCCACTCAGCGCAGGCTGCGCTGTGCCCGCATGTGGAGTGGGCTCTGTCGTCGACCCTTAATGCGCGGGCCAACCTGAAGTGGTCCGCCCAGGATGCCGAACCCGGCATGCAACGGGCAACCGTTGATTGGACGGGTCCGGTAGGTACTGCTGCGCGGCTGGCGAATGCGCTGCGCGAGTGGTCGTCGCTGCGCTTCGAGGTGACCGAGAATGCCAGTGAGGGCGTCGACGGCGAGCGATTCAGTTACGTTCCGGGACTTGGCTTGTGGCGCGGATCGACGAGCGCCAACGGCGACGTGATCATCGGCGAGATGCAACTGCGCTCCCTGATCGAGGCTCAGCCGGACAGCGCTGGACTCGCAGGCGAACTCGAAGCCGCGCTCGGTACGGCCTGGGACGACGCCCTCGAGGCGTACCGCATGGGCGGCGCGGGCGCCGAGGTGACCTGGCTGACGCAACGCGTCGGTTGAACCACATCGGAGTTGGTGACCAACCTCCGATCACCGACCCGACACACTGATTCGGCCCCGGCAGAATACTGCCGGGGCCGAATCGTGTCGGTCTGGGTTCGGCGACGGAGTCGCCGCAGATCACAGCGGTATGTTCTTGTGCCTGCCGCGCCGCGCGGGAGCTGACGCGAGCGCTTCGGCGATGATGCTGCGGGTTTTGGCGGGGTCGATGACCTCGTCGACGACGCCGATCGACTGTGCACGGTCGAGTCCGCCTGCGATCTGTTCGTGCTCGACGGCGAGGCGGTCGTGGAGTGCGTCGCGTTCGTCTTCGGGCGCGGCGGCGAGTGCCTTCTTGTGGAGGATACCGACGGCGGCCTTGGCGCCCATGACGGCGACTTCTGAGCCGGGCCAGGCGAATACGGCGGTCGCGCCGAGTGAGCGTGAGTTCATCGCGATGTAGGCGCCGCCGTAGATCTTGCGGGTCACCAGCGTCACACGTGGGACGGTGCATTCGGCGAAGGCGTGCAACAGTTTTGCGCCGCGTCGAACAACGCCGTTCCACTCCTGGTCGACGCCGGGCAGGTAGCCGGGGACGTCGGTGATGACGATGAGTGGGATGCCGAAGGCGTCGCAGAGGCGCACGAATCGGGCGGCCTTCTCGGCGCTCTCGGAGTTCAGGCAGCCGCCCATCCGCAGTGGGTTGTTGGCGACGACACCGACGCTGCGGCCGGAGAGTCGGCCGAAGCCGACGACGATGTTCGGGGCCCACTTCGCTTGCAGCTCTTCAAAACTCGAGACCTCGGTCTCGCCGTCGGCGGCGAGCTGTGTGTCGAGGAGCTTCGCGACGATGGGGTGTACGTCGTAGGCGCGTCGTGGTGATTCGGGGAGCAGTGCCTGTAGGTCCGAGTCGCCTGCCTCGGCCTGCTCGCGGTTGAAATGGCCTTGCTTGCCGAACGTCGAGACGAGTCGTCGTGCGCGCCAGTACGCGTCGGGCTCGGAGTCGGCAGTGATGTGGCTGACGCCGGATTTCTTGCCGTGGGTGTGGGGACCACCGAGCGACTCCATGTCGACGGATTCGCCGGTCACGCTGCGGACGACGTCGGGGCCGGTCACGAAGACACGTCCGGCGGGCGCCATGATCACGACGTCGGTCAGTGCCGGCCCGTACGCTGCGCCACCTGCGGCGAAGCCGACGACCACGGAGATCTGCGGGATGTAGCCGGACGCCCTGACCATCGCTTCGAACACTCCGCCGACGGCGTGTAGTGCTTCGACGCCTTCGGCGAGGCGGGCTCCGCCCGAGTGCCAGATTCCGACGACCGGGGCCTGTTCGGCGATCGCGGTGTCGATGGCGTTGACGATGTGTGCGCATCCGACGATGCCCATCGCGCCGCCCATGACGGTGCCGTCTGTGCAGTAGGCGACGGTGCGCACGCCGTGGACGAGTCCGATCGCTGCCTGCACACCCGAGGAATCACGAGGGTGGAGGAGGGTGACCGTGCCCTCGTCGAAGAAGTTGGTCAACCGCAGTAGCGGATCGCGGGGATCGACCGAGTCCTCGTGGCCGGTGACGGGGGCCATTGTGGTCATCGCTGTCCTCCTACTGCTGCGGTGCGAGTTGGCGCGGTGTGGTGCCGCTGGCCGCGACGTCGACGATCCGATGTCAAGGAGGACATCGGCATCGTCGACGTCGCGGTCGGTCGAAACCGGCCCAGTCGGGTTGCGGCTCAGTAGCGCCCGATGGCCAGCGCCACGTTGTGTCCACCGAATCCGAACGAGTTGTTCAGGGCGTAGTCGATCTGCCCATACCGCGACTCGCCGTGTACGACGTCGATGTCGCCGCACTCGGGGTCGAGGTTCTCCAGATTCAGCGTCGGCGGGATCACGCCCTCTTCGACGCTCTTGATGGTCAGCACCGACTCGAGCGCACCGACCGCGCCGATCGAGTGACCGAGAGCGGACTTGGGTGCGTAGATGGCGGCGTGAGTGCCGACCGCCGCCGCGATACCCGCTGCCTCGGCGGTGTCGCCGATGGGGGTCGAGGTGGCGTGAGCGTTGATGTGGGTGATGTCGGAGGGCTGCAGGCCTGCCGTCTGGATCGCGCGGGTCATCGCCCGCGAGTTGCCCTGACCACTGGGATCAGGTGCGACCAGATGGAAGCCGTCCGACGTGATACCCGCACCGAGGATGCGTGCGTGGATATGCGCACCGCGTGCTTTGGCGTGATCTTCGCGTTCGATGATCAGCATCGCCGCGGCCTCACCGAAGACGAAGCCGTCGCGATCCTTGTCGAACGGGCGCGAAGCGCCTGCCGGGTCGTCGTTGCGGGTGCTCATGGCACGCATCATCGAGAACGCCGCGATCGGAATCGCGTCGATGTGTCCTTCGACGCCACCGGCGACCACCATGTCGGCGTCGCCGAGCACGATGTGTCGCCATGCGTGGGCGATCGCCTCAGCGCCCGACGAGCACGCCGAGACCGGGGTGATGACGCCCGCACGGGCACCGATGTTCAGTCCGACGACCGCTGCCGGGCCGTTGGGCATGGCCATCGAGACGGCCAGCGGCGACACCTTGCGGTAGTTGCCCGACTCCTCGATTGCCTTGACGGCGTCGACCATCGCGTCGCCGCCACCCTGTCCGGTGCCGATGACAACGGCCAACCGGTCGGGATCGACCTCGGGCTCGCCTGCCTGCGCCCAGAGGCGCTTGCTCATGACGTGGGCGACACGCTCGACGTACGCCATGCGGCGTGCCTCGATGCGGGTCACCTCTTCTGCGGGGTCTTTGACCATGCGGCCACCGACGCGGCAGGGGAGCTCACCGTACTTCGTGACGAAGTCGTCGGTCAGCTCACGAATGCCGGTTTCGCCTGCGAGAAGACCCTTCCAGGTCGAATCGAGGTCCTCACCGAGGGAAGTCGAAGCGACCATCGACGTGACCACCACGCTGGGGAAGTTGCCCCCCAGCGTGGAGTAATCGCGTAGCGATGGGGTCACGAGCCGGCTTTCTGATCGGACGCGACCTGTGCCTGGATCGCGGCCGCGGCCTCGGGGTTCTCAGCTTCGAGCTTCTGGATGTACGAGACGGCGTCGCCGACGGTGCGCAGTCCGGCGAGGTCCTCGTCGGGGATCTTCACGCCGTACTTGTCCTCGGTCTGCACTGCGATTTCCACCATCGACAGCGAGTCGATGTCGAGGTCGTCGACGAACGACTTCTCCATGGTCACCTCGGACGGCTCGATGCCGGTGACCTCTTCGATGATCTCGGCGATGCCGGCGATGAGTTGTTCCTGGGTGGCAGCCACTGTGTGGTTCCCTTCGTTGTGCTGTGAATGTGAACTCCGGAACATCGCGGGCACGTGGTGCTCACTGATGTTTGGACAACCGGTTCATCCGGTTTCCGGGGGTCGCGGATGAGCGCGACCGCTATCCAAGCCTGTCGACCTTCGCGGTCAGATCTTTTCGATGTCGGCGGGGACCTTGAGGGCCACCGATCCGACGCCCTTCAGTTCGCGTTTGGCGATTCCGACCAGTGTTCCGGCCGGTGTCAGCTCGATGATGCTGTCGGTGCCCGCGTCGCGCATGTAGGCCGAGCACAGATCCCAGCGGACCGGCGAGGTCACCTGCTCGACGAGCTTGCTCAACGCTTCGGTGCCCGTCGTGACGGGCTGGCCGTCGGAGTTGGACAGCAACGTGCGCGTGGGGTCGGCGGGTGTGATCGACGCGGCCGCCTGGGCGACGGCGTCGCGTGCCGGTGCCATGAAGCGCGTGTGGAAGGCGCCCGCGACAGCCAGCTTGCGGGTGCGTGCCTTCTCGGGTGGATTGGCGATCAGCTCGTCGATGGCCTCGACGTCGCCGGCAGCGACGATCTGGCCTACGGCGTTGCGGTTTGCGGGGACAAGGTCGAGCTCGTCGAGACGTGCGAGGACTTCCTGCTCGTCGCCTCCGAGGACAGCGGCCATCGTGGTCGGCTGCAGCGAGCATGCCTTGGCCATCTGAGCGCCGCGGACGGCGGCGAGCGTGACAGCCTCGTCGAAGCTGATGACACCGGTGATGGCTGCCGCGGTCAGCTCGCCGACGGAGTGGCCCGCGACGACGGCATCAGCGGGCAGCTCGTGGTTCTTGGCGTACTCGTTGAACGACAGCAGCGCACTCGCCACGACAAGCGGCTGGGTGATCGCGGTGTCGGTTATCTCGTCTGCGGTGGCGGTCGTCCCGAGCCGTTCGAGGTCGAGTCCCGCGAGTTTGGACCAGATGGCCAGCTGGTCACGCGCGCCGGGAAGCTCTAGCCATGGAGCGAGCATGCCGGGTGTCTGTGAGCCCTGTCCGGGCGCTAGCAAGGAAAGCACGTGACCAGAGAACACCCTCTGGCACGAAATTGTGGGTGTTGAGGTCGATGAACCTTCACGAGAGTTTTTGTGGAGTTCCTACAATGGTGACCTCAGTGGCTACCCCATCGTCACCACTCTGAGATTCGTTACACAAATGTGCCCATAAAGCGTCTGCCTGGGAAAACGGTACGGGGGTCCTGTTAACAGTGTTTCTCATGTGGCTCGTGACGATGATTCGTTCCTGAAGTGTGTCAAACGACCTACTGTCGCGGCGATTCGTAGGACATAGCCATCACGGGAGTGTGTTGGGTCACGTCCTGTCAGTTCGGCGATCTTCTTCAGGCGATACCGAACAGTATTTGGATGAATGAACAGTTCGCGTGCGCACGCCTCAACGGACCCTCCGGTGTCGAGATAGGTCTCGAGCGTCGTCGACAAAGTCGGGCCACCCTTGGCGAGAGGTCGAACGAGTGTGTCGATGAGTGCAGTGATTGCCGACGGGTCTCCGTTGAGGGCGCGTTCGGGGAGCAATTCGACGCTGTGCACCGGACGTGGGGCATTCGGCCAGCCGTCGACGGCAGCCATCGCGGCCATCGCCTCATTGGCGCTCGTATGCGCGGCGGTCAGATTGGGCATCGTCGGCCCGATGACCACGGGAGCGTCGGCGAAGTGATTGAGGAGCGCGGCGCTGAAAGCGTCGCTCGTGACTATCGGACCGCTGACGATGGCCACGAGCGTCGAGCCCTGTACGACCGACAGCGCTGCGCGATCATGCTGTTTGGCCGTGTTGTGGATGGCGAGGGGCACCGACACGTTCTGTTCGGGCGGCGGCGCCCCGATGATCACGGTCGCAGGCGCATCAGAGTCCCAGTTCAGGGCGGCAGCGCGCGACATCAACTGCGGCCCGCTGTCGCCGCGGACCACGGCGTCGACGACGAGGGCTTCGAGTCGCGAATCCCAGGCACCGCGCGATTCCGCGGCTGACGCGTATATCGATGCCGCCGCGAAACCGATCTCACGGCCGTAGCGCAGCACCGATTCGGTGAGGGCGCGCAGCTGTGTGTCGTTGCGCGCGAGCAACGGTAGCCACTTCTCGAAGAACTCCATGGCGACGCGAACCATCTCGACCGTCTGCAGCAGCGAGATGCGTCGTGCGAGATCCTGGGGAACCACCTGGAACGCCTGGACCGTGAACTTGACGTTGCCCTCGGGGTCTTGAATCCACTCCACGAAGTTCACCACGGCGGTCTGGACGACCAACTGCACACTCGCGCGCTGCGCCGCGTCGAGGTCGGAGAAGTACGGCAGCTGATCGGCCATCGAATGCACGGCCTCGGTCGCGAGTCGTCCGCTGTACTGCTTGACGCGGCGCAGCAGAGTGTCGGGCAGTGCGTCGTGGACGGTTGCCGGTGCGGGCACATGAGCGCCCCGCGCGCCGAAGACGTCGACGGGCGGGGGCGTCATGTTGGGCTCGGACACATCCTCAATGTAGTCGGGCTCGATGCGCTCAGGGTCCGACTAGGGCATGGTCCGACTAGCTCAGGGTCCCGATTAACGGACGGACCTGAGTCGACGGACCAGACGTCCCTACGCGCTGCCGGTATCGGCGTAGGACACCTCGGCGGCGTTGACGTCGGTGATCCGATACTTCTCCGCCGCCTGAGCCGCGGTGGTGAAGGGGATGTTGCCGTCGCGTGCCAAACCGACAAGTGTCGCGACGACGATCGACTCGGCGTCGACGTTGAATACGCGACGCGCAGCGGGACGCGTGTCGGAGAACCCGAATCCGTCCGTGCCGAGGGTCAGGTATGTCCCGGGCACGTACGCGCGTATCTGTTCCTGCACTCCACGCATGTAGTCGCTGACCGCTATCGACGGGCCGTAGGTCTGCGCGAGCACCTCGGTCACGTACGGCTGGGGGTGCGTCACACCTGGTTCACGTACGGCGGCGCGGTCGAACGCGATGCCGTCACGAGCCAGTTCGTTCCACGAGGTGACCGAGTAGACGTTGGCCCCGACGTTCCAGTCGTCGGCGAGCATCGCCGCGGCCTTGAGCGCGTCGGGCATCGTCACGCCGGAGACGAGGATGTTGGCGTAGAGCTCCTTGTTCGACGGGGCCTGCTGGTAGAGATACATGCCCTTGAGCACGCCGGCGACGTCGAGGTTCTCCGGCTGAGCGGGCTGGCTGATCGGCTCGTTGTAGACGGTGAGGTAGTAGTAGACGTTTTCCGGCTCGTCGCCGTACATGCGACGAAGCCCGTCCTGGATGATGTGCGCGAGCTCGTAGGCGAACGCGGGGTCGTAGGACACAACCGCGGGGTTGGTCGCCGCGAGCAGTGGCGAGTGGCCGTCGGCGTGCTGGAGCCCTTCGCCGGTCAGTGTGGTGCGGCCCGCCGTCGCGCCGATGACGAACCCGCGTGCCATCTGGTCTGCCGCAGCCCAGAAACTGTCGCCCGTGCGCTGGAAGCCGAACATCGAATAGAAGATGTAGAGCGGAATCATCGGTTCGCCATGGGTGGCGTACGACGTGCCGACCGCGGTGAACGAACCCGCCGATCCGGCCTCATTGATGCCCTCGTGGAGAATCTGTCCCTGCGCGCTCTCCTTGTACGCGAGCATCAACTCGGCGTCGACCGAGGTGTAGAGCTGCCCGTTGCGGTTGTAGATCTTGAGCGTCGGGAACCAGGAGTCCATGCCGAATGTGCGCGCCTCGTCGGGGATGATCGGCACGATCCGCTTGCCGACTTCCTTGTCGCGCAACAGTTCTTTGAAGACGCGCACCAGTGCCATCGTCGTCGCGACCTGCTGCTTGCCCGACCCCTTGGCCGTCGCTTTGATCGCGCCGCTGAGATCGGGTTTGAGTGCCTTCGACGCCGAGCTGCGGGTCGGGAGGAAGCCGCCGAGCTGCTTGCGACGATCGAGCATGTACTGGATCTCCGGCGCATCCATCCCTGGGTGGTAATAGGGCGGGAGGTAGGGATCCTTCTCGAGTTCGGCGTCGCTGACCGGGATGCGGACGGAATCGCGGAACGCCTTGAGGTCGTCGAGAGTCAGCTTCTTCATCTGGTGGGTCGCGTTGCGACCCTCGAAGTGCTTGCCAAGCGTGTAGCCCTTGATGGTGTGCGCGAGGATCACCGTCGGCTGACCCTTGTGTGCGAGCGCTGCGGCATATGCCGCGTGGATCTTGCGGTAGTCGTGGCCGCCGCGGCGTAGTCGCCAGATCTCCGCGTCGGACATGTTCTTGACGAGTTCCTTGGTCCGCGGATCGCGATTGAAGAAGTGTTCGCGAACAAAGGCGCCGTCGTTGGCCTTGTAGGTCTGGAAGTCGCCGTCCGGCGTGGTGTTCATGAGGTTGACCAGCGCGCCGTCGCGGTCGGCCTGCAGCAGTGCATCCCACTCGCGACCCCAGATCACCTTGATGACGTTCCATCCGGCCCCACGGAAGAACGACTCGAGTTCTTGGATGATCTTTCCGTTGCCGCGGACCGGTCCGTCGAGACGTTGCAGGTTGCAGTTGATGACGAAGGTCAGGTTGTCGAGGGCCTCTGTTGCGGCGAAGCTGGCGAATCCGCGCGACTCTGTCTCGTCCATCTCGCCGTCGCCGAGGAATGCCCAGACGTGCTGGTCGGAGGTGTCCTTGATTCCCCGATCGTGCAGGTAGTGGTTGAATCGCGCCTGGTAGATCGCATTCATCGGTCCGAGGCCCATCGAGACCGTCGGGAACTGCCAGAACTCGGGCATCAACCGTGGGTGCGGGTACGAGGGCAGGCCGCCACCCTCGCCTGCGTGGCTGTGTTCCTGACGGAACCCGTCCATGCGGTCGGCGCTGATTCGGCCTTCGAGGAATGCGCGTGCATAGATTCCGGGCGACGCGTGGCCCTGGATGAAGATCTGGTCGCCACCGCCCGAATGGTCGGTGCCGCGGAAGAAGTGGTTGAAGCCGACCTCGTAGAGCGCTGCCGATGACGCGTACGTGGAGATGTGCCCGCCGACGCCGACGCCGGGCCGCTGTGCGCGGTGAACCATGATCGCGGCGTTCCAGCGGAGGAAGTTGCGGAACCGACGTTCGACGTCCTCGTCGCCGGGGAACCACGGCTCACCCTCGGTGGGGATCGTGTTGACGTAGTCGGTCGACGTCAGTGACGGGATGGCGACCCGCTTCTCGCCCGCGCGCTCGAGGAGACGCAGCATCAGGTACCGGGCGCGTTGGGGGCCTTCGGATTCCACGAGCTTGTCGAAGGACTCAAGCCACTCGCTGGTCTCCTCCGGGTCGATGTCGGGGAGATACGACGCCACGCCCTCGCGGATGACGCGTACTCGCTGGCTCTGCTGGCTGCCGACCTGATTCGACGCGGCTGCGTTCTTCGACGCGTCTGCGGTCCCGCTTCCAACGTCGGTGGTTCCGGTGTTGGTGCTGGCTGCCTCTTCGGTCACGGTGATGCCCACTCCCTCGTTTGGCCTGGGCACGGTGGTGCCCGGCATGACGACAATTTGGCGACGGGTCGCGTTGGTGTGCGGACTCCGTCGTCCATCCATATCGTGCCCCATGTCACGTCGCTTGGCACCGGTCTGGGCGGTCTTGCCCCGGATCGTCGACCCCGCCTGCGGTAGCGTTTCGGTGTTTGGTGCCAGATCTGGGCAAACGGCCGTCGGGGAAACAGCCGTGGGGGAGACATGACAAGACGAGCGATGTGCCGTGTATCGGGCACGCGTCTGATGCTGCTCGCCGCAGCAATTGCGACGTTCGCTCTGCAGGGCTGTTCGGCGGTCGGGGGCAGCGCGGGGCCTGCCCCGGGCGAGGCCGCGGCCTATCGTTCTGATTTGTCGACGTCCCGACAGGCGCAGTCGGCGAAGGCCGGAGCCGAGCTCTGCGAGGCGTCGACGAAGTCGATGGTCGTGATGCTGCGCGGGTACAACGCGTTCATCACGCGGCTCAACGATGTGCAGTCCTACGACAAGGTCGGGGACCTCGGAGACAAAGCCCGCGCCGCGATGATCGCGGGCACCGACATGGTCAAGCCCAAACAGACAGCCGAGGTTCCCGGTGACCTCGGGACCGTCGTCGCATCGTTCGTGAGTAGCAGCAGCGCGCTGGGCGACGTGATAGGCCGCCGACAGACGGCTCAACTCAACGCGGCATCGACCCGGTGGACCGGCGACAGGCGAGCGGTTCTCGACGTGTGCCGCACCTACCTCCCCGCGCCGCCCGCGACATCGGCCACCACGACGCCCCAGCCGAGTCCGGACTCGTCGACACCGGACTCGTCGACACCGGCCACGACCGCGCCGCGACCGACGGGCTGACGGGTCGGGTGTTCGTGCCCTGCCCTTGGTTGATGCGCTGTCGTCCGTTCATGCCTTGTCGTCCGTTCATGCACGGTCGTCCGTTCATGCACGGTCGGAGTTCGTGTCGATAGTTGGCGCGTGGAGTCTCCTCGTGTTGCACTGAGGTCCATTACGCTGTCTCGTAAGCTGAGAAGCGCAATGAAATCTGAAAACGTACCGGTAGGAGGTCGACACGCGGTGGTAGCCGCCACAGGGAGCAATGGCTCCGAGGGCAGCGGGGGCAACGGCTCCGAGGGCAGCAACGCCCAGAAACTCGGGTTCGCACCCGGAATGGTGGTGCAGGAACTCGGTTGGGACGAGGACACCGACGACAACCTGCGCGCCGACATCGAGGACGCGATCGACGCCGAGATGCTCGACGAGGATGCGATCGACGTGGTCGACGTCGTATGGCTGTGGTGGCGCGACGACGACGGTGATCTTGTCGATCGCCTCATGGACGCCATCACACCGCTCGCCGACGACGGGTACGTCTGGGTCGTATCGCCCAAGACCGGCAACCCCGGGTACGTCGATCCCAGTGAGATCGCCGAGGCCGCACCGACGGCCGGGCTCACTCAGACCAACGTCGTGAGTCTTGGTGAGTGGTCGGGTTCGCGCCTGGTGCAGCCGAAGGCGCGGTCCGGAAAGCGAGCATGAGCGACTCGACCTCCGGGGCCGATTCGGTTGCTCGTGCCACCGATGTCGCGACGACCGATGTTGCTCCGGCTCAGTCGCAGACCGTGTTGTCGGTCGGCGACGTCGCACCCGACTTCGAGCTGCGTGATCAGAACAATCAGCGTGTGAAGCTGTCGCGGCTGCTCGAGGAGCGCCAGGTGCTGATCGTGTTCTTTCCGCTCGCCTTCACCGGAACGTGTCAGGGAGAGCTCGGCTTCATTCGCGACCACTACCATCGGTTCGTCAACGATGAGGTTGCGGCAGTTGCTGTTTCGGTCGGACCGCCGCCCACGCACAAGGTGTGGTCATCGGCGCAGGGCTTCCTCTTCCCGATTCTCTCCGACTTCTGGCCGCACGGTGACGTTGCACGCAGCTACGGAGTGTTCGACGAGAGCCGAGGCTTCGCTCAGCGCGGGACCTTCCTCGTCGGGCGTGACGGCCGGGTTGTCTTTCGCGACATCGTCGGGCCCGGTGAGGCGCGTACTGAAACCCATTGGGAGATCGCGCTCGCCGCGGCAGCCACACAGTGAGCGCGCGACTGACTTTGCGGACGGTCGTTATCCGGCAGAGCGTGGAGCCGCGGAACGCAGGACGACGATCGATCGCGCCCGCACGTGACATGTGGAGCCGACGATCGGCGACGGCGCGTCGGGTGCGAACGTGTCGACCACGACGTCCCATTTCTGTTCTGCGAGAACAGGTGCCAGCACAAAGTCGATTCCGTGCCACCACGAGTTCAGTAGCACCACGAAATCATTGGCGGCCAGAGGTGTTCGGGCGCTGGCGGATCGCGGTGGTGTGAGCAACCAGGCGATGCTGCGCGCCCCCTGGTCCTGCCAGTGTTCGCCGGACATCGGCGTGCCGTCCGGCGTGAACCAGTCGGTCACGCCGGATCGTTCGACGGCCGATCGGCTCAGGGCGGCGTGGCCGCGTCGCAGTGAGATGAGACTGCTGGTGAATGCGACGAGCGCGTCGTCGCCCGAGGTCCAGTCGAACCAGCTGATCTCGTTGTCCTGGCAGTAGGGATTGTTGTTTCCGCGCTGCGTGCGGCCCCGTTCGTCGCCGCCGAGCAGCATCGGTGTGCCCGCAGAGAGCAACAGCGTCGTGAGCATGGCGCGCATCTGACGTCGACGCAGCGCGACGATTGCCGGGTCGTCGGTGGGTCCTTCGACGCCGCAGTTCCACGACCGATTGTCGTCGGTTCCGTCCGAGTTGTGAAAACCGTTGTCGTCGTTGTGTTTACGCTCATAGGACACGAGGTCGTGCAGCGTGAAACCGTCGTGGGATGTCACGTAGTTGATCGACGCGGCGCGGCGTCGGATGACCGTCGCAGGGTCGTGATGACGGCCGCCGAAGATGTCGGCCGAGCCGGTCAGGCGTCGTGCCATCGGCGCGAGCAAGCCCTCGTGGCTGCGCCAGAAGTCGCGGACGCAGTCGCGGTAGCGGTCGTTCCACTCGCCCCATTCCGGACCGAATGCGCCGAGTTGGTGACTGTCGTTCCGTCCGACGTCCCAGGGTTCGGCGATCAGCCGCACTCGCGACAGCACGTCGTCCTGGCCGAGTACCCGAAGGAAGGTCGCCGTGGGGTCGAAAGGTCCACCGCCCCAGTCGTTTCGGGTGCTGTCGGTGCCCTGGCGGGCAAGGGTGGGCGCGAGGTCGAAGCGGAATCCGTCGACGCCCAGCGACGCCCAGTAGCGCAGGGAGTCGGTGACCATGCGCAGCGTCGTCGGATGGGCAACCGCAACGGAATTGCCGCATCCGGTGGTGTCGACGTACGAGCCGTCGTCCGGGTCGAGCACGTAGTAGGCGCGATTGTTCAGGCCGCGATGGCACAGGGTGGGGCCGGAGTCGTCGCCTTCCGCGGTGTGGTTGTAGACGACGTCGAGGATCACCTCGATCCCGGCGCCGTGCAGAGCGTCGATCATGTGGCGGAACTCGGCGATGGAATCCTCGCCCCGGCCGGCGCGGTCCGCGGCGCTGTAGGCGTTGTGCGGAGCGAAGAAGCCGATGGTGTTGTAACCCCAGTAGTTCGTCAGGTGCTGCTGGGCGAGTTCGCGTTCAGCCACGCTGCGATGCACCGGAAGCAGCTCGACGGCGTTGACCCCGAGTGACGTCAGATAGTCGATGGCCGCCGGGTGGGCGAGTCCGGCGAAGGTGCCTCGGAGCTCGGCGGGAATGTCGGGGTGGGACTGCGTGAACCCACGGACGTGCACCTCGTAGATCACCAGCTCCGACGCCGCATGGCGTGGACCCGGTGCGGTGGCGGTCGTTGCCTGCGGCGGTTGTTCGACGACGACGCTGCGCGGCACGAACGGAGCGGAGTCGAGGGCGCTGGGACGTACGGGATCGTCGACGTCGTGGTCGAGGAGCGCGTCGCAGAACTCCACGTCGCCGACGATGCGTCGGGCGTAGGGGTCGAGGAGGAGTTTGGCCGGGTTGTAGCGCCGACCGCGTTCCGGTGCGAAGCGGCCGTCGACCCTGAACCCGTAACGGGTTCCGGCACCCACGCCGTCGACGACGCCGTGCCATACGTCGATCTCGCGTCCGGGGAGCAGAAGTCGGGTCTCGGTGCCTGCGTCGTCGAAAAGGCAGAGCCACACCGCATCCCCGCCCGAACTGACGGCGAAGTTGGTTCCGTGGTCGGTGACGGTTGCTCCGAGGATCGACGGGTCTCCAGGGGAGATGGTCCCGGTCATCAACGCCCCTTCTCGTCGAGTGAGAGCGGCGAGACGACCGCGGCTGTGCGATCGCGCGACGCTGACGGTGACGATACGGGAGCAGAGCGGGTGCGGCAGCCGTGCCGACCGGGCCTGCGCCTCTGGTAGACCGGAGACATGAGCGCTCCCCTCATCGAACTGAATTCAGGCATCGAGATCCCACAGCTCGGACTGGGGGTGTGGCAGTCGACTCCGGAGGAGGCGCAGCGCGCCGTCCGGTTCGCGATCGACGAGGCCCGTTACCGACACATCGACACCGCTGCGGCCTACGGCAACGAGTCGGGCGTCGGCGAAGGTATTGCCTCCGCGTCGGTGCTGCGCTCGGAGGTATTCGTGACGACGAAGCTCTGGAACTCCGATCACGGATACGACCGCGCTCTCGCGGCGATCGACACCAGCCTGCGCGCGCTGGGTACCGACTACGTCGACCTGTACCTGATCCACTGGCCGCTGCAGGATCGCGACCGACTGCTGCGTACCTGGGACGCGATGGAGAAGATCCTCGCCGACGGGAAGGCGCACTCGATCGGTGTGTGCAACTTCGAGCCACATCACCTGCAATGGCTCATCGATCGCGGGGGAGTGCTGCCAGCCGTCGACCAGGTGGAACTGCATCCGCACCTACAGCAACGCGAACTGCGGGAGTTCGCGGGCGAGCACGGTATCGCGATCGAGTCGTGGAGCCCGCTCGGCGGGACGTCGGGGTCGGGGTGGGGTCCGAACTCCAAGCCCAACACCGTCTTGACCGACCCGACGATCGGCGAGATCGCGATCAAGTACGGACGGTCACCCGCCCAGGTGGTTCTCGCCTGGCACATCAAGCTCGGACTGATCGTGATCCCGAAGTCGGTGCACGACGATCGCATCAAGCAGAACATCGACGTCTTCGATTTCGAACTCGACGACGAGGACGTCGCCCGGATCGCTGCTCTCGACGATGGCAAGCGGGTAGGGATCCACCCCGACGAGATGAACCTGGGCGCGCCCGACTGATCGCGGCGACGAAACCTAGCTCATTCGCACGCGACCCCGTCGCCGTCGCGATCTAGCTTCGCGGAGTAGCCGGGCTGCCCGCGGTACAGGGGTGCGGCGCCCGCCGCGCGGGCCTGGGTGCAGTTGGCGTAGGTGGTGCTCGACGGTGTGATCTGTGATGGGGCGGCCTGCGGGGGCGCGGTCGGGGCCGGGGCGGGCTGTGGTGAATCAGTCTCGGGTGCAGAGCAATTCGACAGGATGCGGATCATGGCCTGCTTCTCTGCCGCCGTCACCCACAGGTGGTAGTTGGCTTTGACCGCGATCTGCCGCTCGACGTAGGTGCATCGATACGACTTGTTGGGCGGCAGCCACGTCGCGGCGTCGCCCGCACCCTTGGCCTGGTTCGTGCGGCCATCGGTGGCCTGTAGATTGCGCGGATCGTTGGCGAAGTTGCGGCGCTGTTCGGCCGAAAGCTGTTGCGCGCCTTTTTGCCACGCGTCGGACAGCGCGACGACATGATCGATCTGGACCTTTGACGACGTCGCCGAGCCTCGCGTGAATGCGATCGACGTTCGCGTGTACGGATCGTCGAGCGTTCCCGACAGCACCACACATCCGTTGGTGCCGGGTTTGAGGGTCACGTCGGACAGATCGCGTCGGAGGATGTCGTTGCGCGTGTCGCACCCATTGTGGCCGTCGGCGACCGAGACGTCGTCGGACCATGCCTGTCCGAACTGTGACCGCTCGTAACCGGTCTTCGGTGCGCGGCCCTTCACTGCCAGTGACTCGAGCATCGTGCGTGCACTCGACTCCGCCACCTGAGATGGGGTGACCGGCGCGGGCGCGGCGTGTGCCGTCGCGGCGGGGACAAGCGCCCCGGCGGCGAGAACGGTCACCGCGATGGGCCAGACGATGTCGGCGCGTCGAGACGCGCGAACGTTCCGCGCGTCGTCGTACTGGCTACCGTTGAGCGGCGCGTCGTTGATCAGCATGGCGGAAACGTATCAGTCGGTACCGACAGCGACACCGGCGCCGGTGGAGGGAGCAAGGTGCGGTGCGCGATCGTGCGACCATCGATGAGTGGATGACCGATTGCCTACTGGGCTTCGAAGCACGTGATTACTCGTCGGGAGATCGCGCGAAGGGCGCTGCCGATGCCGACGCCGGATGAGGCGCGGCGGGCGCTGGCCGAGGGGCGGTGACGCCGACGTGAGCGGACCACCTGCTGTTATGTGGTGCGCGCAAAGGGATTCGAACCCCTGACCGCTGGTGTGTAAGACCAGAGCTCTACCGCTGAGCTATACGCGCTCGACGCGTCGTCGGGCCGGAGGCCTCGCGCGTCAACACACGAATCTAGCCGGTCCGCCGGTCGGAACCCAAACTGCGGGTCCCCGACGGCCGGTGGC